>NZ_VTPB01000001.1:2610000-2988914 GCF_008274755.1 Agrobacterium sp. B1(2019)
TCGAAGTCGTGGTTCGCGGATATCTGGCCGGCACGACGGGCACCTCGATCCTGACCCTTTATAAGAAGGGCGAACGGCAGATGTATGGCATGAGCCTGCCTGATGGGATGAAGGACAACCAGATTTTGCCCGAACCGGTGATCACACCAACGAGTAAAGCATTCGATGGCGGTCACGACGAGCCGCTGACGCCCGCAGAGATCGTCGAGAAGAAATTGTTGACGCAGGAGCAATGGGACACGCTTTCCCGTTACGCCTTGGCGCTGTTCAAGCGTGGGCAGGAAATTGCCGCAAAGCAGGGGCTCATTCTCGTCGACACAAAATACGAGTTCGGGACGGATGAAAACGGCACGATCATCCTGGCTGACGAGATCCACACGCCGGATAGTAGCCGCTATTGGATGGCTGACAGCTACGAGGAAAGTTTCCGCAACGGAACGCGGCCGGCAAGCTTCGACAAGGATTTCGTAAGAGCCTGGGTCGCCGAACGCTGCGATCCTTATAACGACGACGTTCCCGAAATTCCGCAGGATCTCGTCCTGCAGACCTCAAAGGTCTATATTGATGCATACGAGCGCATCACCGGACAGAATTTCGTTCCCGACGATAGCGGCGAGACGCCGCTTGCAAGAGTACGCCGGAACCTGGAGCCGTTCTTCCCCGGAGTCTGACCCGTGAACAAAACGATCGAACAGGCGAGAAAGGGCGACAGGAAGAATGACCTTCCCGTGCGGCGCCGGCCTCGCCGTTCCGCCGAGGAAACCCGGCGGGACATTCTCACCAAAGCCGAAGAGCTTTTCCGCCAGCGTGGTTTCAATGCGGTGGCGATTGCGGATATCGCCGCGGCGCTCGGCATGTCGCCTGCGAATGTCTTCAAGAATTTCAGTTCCAAGAACGCGCTCGTTGATGCGATCGCTTTCGAGCAGATCGGCGCGTTCGAACGGGACATCAAGCCGCTGGATAAAAGCCACGCGCCGCTTTCGAGACTGCGCCATCTAGCCCGCACCCTGATGGAACAGCACCACCGGGATTTAAACGACAATCCCTACATATTCGAAATGATCCTGATGACGGCAAAGCAGGACATGAAGTGCGGCGACTATTACAAGTCCGTCATTGCAAACCTTCTGGCCGACATTATCCGTGACGGTGTCGCTGCGGGAATCTATGCCCCCGCCGACATTCCGCCCCTGGCGAACACCGTGCTCCACGCGCTTACAAGCGTAATCCATCCCGTCCTCCTGGCACGGGAAGACATCGGCAATTTAGCAACACGTTGCGATCAACTCGTCGATTTAATCGATGCGGGGTTGCGCAATCCGCTTGCTAAGTGACGATTCCCAATTTACGTCACCTTCTCGCAATTGCTTGCGAAGCGCATAAGCCTGCGCTTCTATGGGCGTGGCGGTCCGGACAGAATGAGCGAAAAGGGTCACTTCCAAGGCCTTCGTCTTTTGTGTCTGTTTCCGGACGCGCATCCGCCGAGCGACATTGCGCTTATGGTTGAATGCGATTGATACGCAGGGAAGAACAATGAGCCGACGTATTTTGCCCCTATTTGCTTCTCTGTGTGTAACCGCGCTTCTGGCGGGTTGCAGCGATGGCGGCGAGAGCAGCCAGAGCGCCGCCCAGAATACGGAGCGTCCGCCGTCTCCGGTCAGCGTCATCCTGATGAAGACCGGTGAATACCCCTTGACCACCGTCCTGCCCGGTCGCGCCAGCGCGTTCCAGACAGCGGAAATCCGCCCGCGCGTCACCGGCATCATCCGCGAAATTCCTTTCAAGGAAGGCAGCGAGGTCAAGCAGGGCGATGTTCTCTACCAGATCGAGGACAATACCTATATGGCGGAAGTGGCGCAGGCCAAGGCGAGCGTGGCGAAGGCGGAAGCAAGCGTTCCGAGCGCCGAGGCGAACCTTGCCCGTTACGAACGTCTGGTCAACAGCGGCGCGACGCAGATCGAATATGAAAATGCCAAGGTGACGCTGCTTCAGGCAGAGGCCGACGTGGCGCAGACCAAGGCTGCGCTGGAAACGGCGGAAATCAACCTCGATCTCACCAAGGTCCGTGCCCCCTTCGACGGCATCACCAGCGCAACAGCCTTCAGCATCGGCAACGTGGTGACGGCCAACCAGACGACGGCTTTGACGACGCTGCGCCGCATCGATCCGATCTATATCGACCTGATGGAATCCAGCACCAATCTTCTGCGTCTGAAAAAGGCGATCTCGTCGGGCCAGCTCGGCGGCGATACGAAGGAGACCGGCATCCATCTGACACTAGAGGATGGCACCGAATACAAGCATGACGGCAAGATCGACATGTCGGACATGGCGGTGAGCGAAACCACCGGCACCTTCTCCATCCGCGCCCTGTTCGAGAACCCGGACGATCTCCTGCTTCCCGGCACCTATGTCCGCGCCACGTTGACCATCGGCAAGGAAAAAGGCTTCCGCATTCCGCAGCGCGCCGCAAGCCGCAACGCCAGTGGCGAACTGACAGCGAAATTCGTGACGGCGGAGAACAAGGTGGAAACCCGCACCTTCCCGTCCAGCCAGCAGTCGGGCAACGCCTGGCTGGTGACAGAGAACGTCAAGGATGGCGACAAGCTCATCGTCGACGGCTTCCAGTGGATCGCCGATGGCGCAGCGGTTGCCCCCGTTGAAGTGACCATCGACGATCGCGGTATCGTCGTTCTGCCGCAGCAAGCTCAGCCTGCCGCCGCCCCCTCGAAATAAGCATGAGCACGAAACCCCAGATCGAGGCTCGTAAAAGGTAAGGCAGGACTGCCATGGCCCATTTCTTCATCCGGCGCCCCGTGTTTGCATGGGTTATCGCCATCGTCATTATGCTGGGCGGCGCCCTCGCGATCTGGACGCTATCCATTTCGCAATATCCCGATATTGCGCCAACGACGGTGCGTGTCAGCGCAACCTATAACGGCGCCAGTGCCGAAACCGTTGAAAAATCGGTGACGACCATCATCGAGGACGGCATGACCGGTCTCGATGACCTCACCTATATGACATCGTCGTCCTCGACGGGCAGCGCCGAAGTGACGCTGACCTTCGGCAACAGCATTCTGCCGGATATCGCCCAGGTTCAGGTGCAGAACAAGCTGCAGCTCGTCCAGTCGCAATTGCCCGATACCGTGCAGCAGCAGGGTATCCAGGTCAGCCGCTCGACATCGAGCATTCTGATGGTCGGGGCGCTGATCTCGACCGACGGCAAACGCAACTCGGCCGATCTCGGCGACGTGTTCTCCTCGCGTGTCGAGGACCAGATCAAGCGTCTTGAGGGTGTGGGCAGCATCAACGTCTTCGGTTCTGAATATGCGATGCGCATCTGGCTGGATCCGTTCAAGCTCAACAAATACCAGCTGACGACCGCCGACGTGACCAGCGCCATCCAGAGCCAGAACACCCAGGTTTCGGTCGGCTCGCTCGGCGCGGTACCGGCCGTCAAGGGCCAGCAGCTCAACGTGACGGTAACGGCGCAGAGCCAGCTCACCACCGTCGCCGATTTCGAGAAGGTCATTCTCAAAGTCGAGAAGGATGGCGCTACCGTTCGCCTCAGCGACGTGGCGCGCATCGAAATCGGCCAGGAAACCTATGGCGGTGATTCCCGTTCAAACGGCCGCCCTTCTGCCGGTTTCGCAGTCAACCTTGCCACAGGCGCCAACGCGCTCGATACGGCCGCACGCGTGAAAGCGGCCCTGACCAATGTCGAGGGTTCGTTGCCCGAGGGCGTTTCGATTGAATATCCCTATGACACGACGCCCTTTGTCAAACTCTCCATCGAGAAGGTCGTACACACGCTGATCGAAGCGATCATCCTCGTCTTCGTCGTGCTTCTGGTCTTCCTGCAGAACCTCAGAGCCACCTTCATTCCAATGATCGCCGTGCCGGTGGTTCTCTTGGGCACATTCGGCGTGCTTGCGTTGACAGGTTATTCGATCAACACGCTGACCATGTTCGCCATGGTGCTTGCCATCGGCCTTCTCGTGGACGACGCCATCGTCGTCGTCGAAAACGTCGAACGTATCATGTCGGAAGAAGGCCTGTCGCCGGTTGAGGCGACGGAAAAGTCGATGGGCGAGATCACCGGTGCTATCGTCGGTATCGCACTCGTGCTGACCGCCGTGTTCATTCCCATGGCCTTTTTCGGCGGATCGACCGGCATCATCTATCGCCAGTTCTCGATCACCATCGTGTCAGCCATGCTGCTGTCGGCTGTGGTCGCCATCGTTCTGACACCGGCGCTTTGCGCCACGATGCTGAAACCGATCGACCACCACAAGAAGCAGCGCGGACCGGGCGCCTGGTTCAACCGCGGCTTTGGCAAGACAACGGACGGCTATGTGTCCTCCATCGGCTATCTGCTGAAGCGTCCGCTGCGCGTGATGATCATTTTCGCGGTCGTTATCGGAGGCTGCGTCTGGTTCTTCAGCAAGCTGCCCAGCTCGTTCCTGCCGCAGGAAGACCAGGGTGTTCTTCTGACGATCATTCAAACCCCGACCGGTTCGAACATCGAACGGACCAACGAGGTGGTGAAACAGGTTGAAAACTACTTCCGCGAAAAAGAAGCCAACAATGTCGAATCGGTTTTCGGCGTTCTCGGCTTCAGTTTCAGCGGTTCTGGCCAGAACAACGCCATCGTCTTCACCAAGCTCAAGGATTTCGAAGAACGCACGGCGCCGGATCAACATGCCGGGGCCATCGTGCAGCGCGCCATGGGAACCTTCTTCGGTTTCCGCGATGCGCAGGTCTTCCCGCTTCTACCACCGGCCATTCAGGGCATGGGCACATCGAGCGGTTTCTCGATGTATCTCGTCGACAGCGGCCGTAATGGCACCGATGCCCTGACCGCCACGTCCAAGGAACTGATCGCGCTGGCGACCAGCAATCCGAAGGTCAGCTCGCTCAGAAGCGGCAACCAGGACAATGAAACGCAGATGAAGATCGTTCTCGATCAGGAAAAAATGGGAGCCATGGGGGTCGATCTCTCCTCCGTGAACCTCATGCTGTCGACGATCTTTGCCGGCCGGGATGTCAACGACTTCACGCTCAACGGCGAGCTGAAGCCGGTCTATGTCCAGGGTGATGCGCCCTATCGCATGCAGCCGGACGACCTCAAGTTCTGGTACGCCCGCAATACCAATGGCGAAATGGTGCCTTTCTCTTCCTTCAGCGAAGTGAAATGGATCAATGCGCCTCCGTCTCTCGCCCGCTTCAACGGCACGGGCGCCATCTCGCTCGAAGGCACCGCCGGTGCAGGCGTTGCATCCGGTGACGCCATGGACGAGATGGAACGGCTGACGGCGAGCCTGCCGGGCGGTTACACGGTGGCGTGGCAGGGCATTTCCTATCAGGAACGCCTTTCCGGCTCTCAGGCGCCGATGCTCTATGCGTTGTCGGTACTGATCGTGTTCCTCTGCCTTGCCGCTCTCTATGAAAGCTGGTCGATCCCCTTCTCGGTCATTCTGGCCGTTCCGGTGGGTGTCCTCGGCGCTTTGACTGCGGCCCATTTCTTCGGCCAGACGAATGACGTCTACTTCAAGGTGGGTCTGCTGACGACTATCGGTCTCGCGGCGAAAAACGCGATCCTGATCGTCGAGTTCGCCAAGGAGAGGCAGGAGCACGGGTTAAGTCTTGTTGAAGCGGCGCTGGAGGCAGCCAAGCTGCGCCTGCGTCCGATCATCATGACGTCGCTGGCATTCATCCTGGGTGTCGTGCCTCTCGCAATCGCAACCGGAGCGGGTTCCGCCGCGCAAAATGCAATCGGAATCGGGGTGCTGGGTGGTATGCTTTCTGCAACACTGCTCGGAATTTTCTTCGTTCCATCCTTTTTCGTCATCATTCGCCGCCTTTCGAGGCGTTAACAAAACAAAAATGGGCTGTGCCAACGGTTAATACGCTGCTAGAAATGTTGCCGATTTGGCAAATGCACGTTTCTACGGCATATCGACCGCGCAGCCCATTTGTCAGCAAGCCGCGCTCGGTAAGCCAACCAGAGAATTGGGAAAATTACATGCTGTCTATTCGCGCTACTCTTCCCCTGACAATGCTGCTGCTCTCAGGCTGCGTTGTCGGGCCCGACCACAAAACGCCGGAAATTCAATTGCCGGGAAAGTTTGCGGAAGCCGGAAAAACCAGTAATGGCGACATCAGCAGCGTTGCGTGGTGGACGGCCTTTAACGATAGCCGCCTCAATGGTTACGTTTCCACGGGCCTCAGCCAGAACCTGACCGTGATGCAGGCTATCGAGCGCATCAATCAGGCGCAGGCCCAGGTGATCGTGGACGGCGCCGGCGGCCTGCCAAGCCTGACGGCAAGCGGCAGCCACTCGACCAGCGAGACCAAGGGCAGCTATCGAGATGTTCCCGTCACGAACGTGTCGTCGGGCGGCCTCAGCGTTTCCTGGTTCCTAGACCTCTTCGGCCGTTACCGCCGCGCCACCGAAAGCGCCAATGCATCGCTCGATGCCGCTTACTCCACGGTCGACGTTCAGCGCCTGACGCTGATTTCAGCCGTCGCCGCCGCCTATATCGACGTGCGCTACTATCAGGAACGTCTGGAGATCGCTCGCCAGAACCTGGGCTCGCGCCGCGAAACGCTCGATCTGACCAAGTTGCAGCTCGAAGCCGGTGCGGCCTCGCGCCTCGATGTCGTCCAGTCCGAAGGTCTGGTCAATTCCACGCTGTCGCAAATCCCCGGCCTCGAAACCAGCTTCCGCAAGGCCGCGCATCGCATCGCGACCCTGCTCGGCATGCCGGCCTCGTCGCTCATTGCTGAACTGCAGAAGGGCGCGCGCCAGCCTGTTGCGCGGGCAGTTCCCCGCACCGGTATTCCGGCCGACCTGATACGCAACCGCCCGGACATCCGCGTCGCCGAACGTAATCTCGCCGCTGCGGTCGCCACGATCGGCGTGACCGAGGCGCAACTTTATCCAAGCATAGAGCTTGGTGGTGCGATCACCCCGAGCTACAATTTCCTCAGCGGCGGCGCGAGAGGAACGGCCAATAGCTGGTCCTTCGGTCCGAGCCTAACTCTTCCGATTCTCGACGGCGGCAGACTCCGCGCCAATGTCGACATCGCCAACTCACAGGCGCGCGAGCAATATCTCGTCTGGAAGGCAACCGTTCTCAATGCGGTGGAAGAAGTCGAAAACGCCCTGGCCGCTATCAATCGCGACCAGCGTACCGTCAACGCTCTGAGAAAGACCGTCGCCTCCTACCAGGAAGCGCTACAGCTCTCCACTGCCAGCTATCGTGACGGTGCATCGTCTCTGCTCGATGTTCTGGATGCTCAGCGCTCGGTCTCAGATGCACAGGCAAACCTTGCCACGGCGATCCAAACGACCGCGCAGGACTACGTCTCGCTCAACGTAGCGCTCGGCGGCGGTTACGCCGTTGGCCAGACCACGGCTCCGAAGAAGGCGCCCGGCCCGACCCGGACTGCGGCCAAGGCCATGTAAGACACGCCGCAAGGCAAAGAAAAAGCCCGCGTCTCGACGCGGGCTTTTTATTGTTCGTGATACAAAAAACACCGGTCGCCCGGTGCTTTTTTAACTGGCCGCCAGGCTCAGTTCTTGGCGCGCTCGACGTAGGAATTGTCTTCGGTCGCGATGACCACGCGGATACCGGCATCGATATGCGGCGGTACCATGGTGCGGATGCCGTTGGAGAGGATTGCCGGCTTGTAGGAAGAAGAAGCCGTCTGGCCCTTGACGACCGGTTCGGTTTCCATGATTTCCAGCGTGACGTGACGTGGCAGTTCGACGGCCAGCGGGTTGCCTTCGTGGATGGAAAGAACGCAGGTCATGCCTTCCTGCAGATAGGCCTTCTGGTCACCCATCGTCTCGACGTCAACCACGACCTGATCGTAGTTTTCCGGGTTCATGAAGTGGAAGCCTTCGCCATCTTCGTAAAGGAACTGGAAGTTCAGGTCTTCGACGAAAGCCCGCTCGACCTGCTCGGTGGTGCGCCAGCGTTCGGAGACCTTTACGCCGTCAACGATGCGGCGCATGTCAACCTGGGTAACCGGTGTGCCCTTGCCGGGGTGGAAGTTCTGCGCGGTGAGGACCACGTAAAGCTTGCCGTCCACGTCGAGAACATTGCCCTTGCGGACGGATGAGGCGATAACCTTGACCATATGACTTCCTTGTAACTCGATGAAATGCGTCGTAAAGGACTGCGTGGCAGCACCGGCCCCGGCAGACGTTTTGTCTTTTTTCTGGGGCGCAACTACCTTAAATCCGCACGAATTGCCAGCCTTCTACAGCAATTCGCGGAAGAGTGCCTAGCGGTTTTCCGCCCGGAAACGCTTTAAATGATGCGATCAGGCGTTTTGCGGGCCATTTATCCGCAATTGAGCGCCGCAGAGAAGACGGAAAAGAACTGAGAATGCGCGCGAGCAAAGAGACAATGTCGCCATGGTGGACGCCTGATGTCCACGCGGATCGACGTGCGTTTCTCATTGGGCGCAACGCGATCCAGTCGGCCTTTCGCGGCTATTTCGCCAGCGCCGATTTTCTTGAGGTCGATACCGCGACATTGCAGGTTTCCCCCGGCAACGAGGCACATCTGCATGCTTTCGTCACGCAAGGCCTTACGCCGGCCGGCGACGCTGCGCCGCTTTATCTGCACACCTCGCCCGAATTTGCCTGCAAGAAGCTGCTCGCTGCCGGTGAAAAACGCATCACCTGTTTTGCCCATGTTTACAGAAACCGGGAAAGAGGCCCTCTGCACCATCCGGAATTCACCATGCTGGAGTGGTATCGGGTCGGCGAAACCTATGAGAGCCTGATGAAGGACAGCGCCAATCTTCTGGCGCTGGCAGCTGAAACCGCAAAGGCGAAGAGTTTCACCTATCGTGGTCGCAGCGTCGATCCGTTTCTCGAACCTGAGCGGGTAAGCGTCGCCGAAGCCTTCGAGCGATATGCTGATGTAGACCTCTTAGCCACCATCAGCCGAAACGGCGAAACCGACAGCCGCCATCTTGCCGCGAGCCTCACCAATGCCGGCATTCGCGTGGCCGAGGACGATACCTGGGCGGATATGTTCAGCCGTGTCATCGTGGAACGGGTGGAACCGGAACTGGGTTTCGGCAGAGCGACCATTCTTGACGAATATCCGACCGCAGAAGCGGCCCTTGCCCGCAAGTCCCCCGGGGATGCGCGGGTGGCGGAGCGTTTCGAACTTTATGCCTGCGGCGTTGAACTCGCCAATGCCTTTGGTGAATTGACCGACGCGACCGAGCAGAGACGGCGTTTCGAAATGGAAATGGCCGAGAAGCAGCGCATTTACGGCGAGACCTATCCGCTGGACGAGGATTTTCTGGCCGCACTCGCCATCATGCCGCCGGCAAGCGGCATAGCACTCGGTTTCGATCGGCTGGTGATGCTGGCGACAGGCGCCCCCCGTATCGATCTCGTCATGTGGGCCCCAGTCGCGGAATATGGACGATGACAGGGCTTGAGATCATCAAGACACCCGAAGCGCTTCTCGAAGCGGGGCTGATTGAAGCCGAAGCGCTGGAGAACCTGCGCGCGGTGACGCAGCGTTACGCGCTCGCCATCACGCCATCGATTGCCGGGCTGATCGACAGCCGCGACCCGCAGGATCCCATTGCCCGGCAATTCGTACCGGACGCGGCCGAACTCCTTCACCTTCCCGAAGAGCGCGACGACCCGATTGGCGACGACGCACACAGCCCCGTCCACGGCATCGTCCACCGTTATCCCGACCGGGTTCTTTTAAAAGCGGTGCACGTCTGCCCCGTCTATTGCCGCTTCTGTTTCCGCCGGGAAATGGTCGGACCGCAGGGCAATGGCATGATGAGCCCGGCTGAGCTTGACGCCGCATTCGACTACATAAAAGCGAACCCCGCCATCTGGGAGGTCATCCTGACCGGTGGCGATCCGCTGGTGCTTTCCCCCCGGCGCTTGTCCGACCTGATGACGCGCCTGAAAGACATACCGCATGTAAAGATCGTCCGATTCCATACCCGCGTGCCGGTGGTCGATCCCGACCGTATCGACGTCGCACTGATCGATGCGCTGAAGGCCAGCGGCAAAACCACCTATGTGGCCCTGCACGCCAATCATGCCCGGGAACTCAGCGAAGCCGCAAGGCACGCCTCGGCACGCCTGATCGATGCCGGCATCGCGATGGTCAGCCAGACCGTCCTTTTGAAAGGCGTCAATGACGACCCGGCAGTTCTTGCCGAGTTGATGCGCGCCTTTGTCGAGACCCGTATCAAGCCCTATTACCTGCATCATCCCGATCTTGCGCCCGGCACCAGCCATTTCCGGCTGACGATCGACGAGGGCCAGCGAATCGTTTCGGCGTTACGCGGAAATGTCTCCGGGCTCTGCCAGCCCACCTATGTTCTCGACATTCCCGGCGGTCACGGCAAGGCCGCTATCGCCCGAAATGCGGCCGAAAAGACCCGCGATGGCTGTTACTCCGTTTCCGATTTCAACGGAAACGATCATATTTACCCACCGCCCGCCACCGGTGACAATTAAAAAAAACATAAAAAGCCCGCTGCACCGGGCTTTTCGCGGCAGCCTCGGACGAAAACAAAAATTTCACAATTCCGCCCCTCTCCTGTCATCATAAAGAAAAATATTCTACCTATAACAATCAGCATTGATTTTAGTGCTGGTCTGGATTATCAGTGTGGAACTGGAGAGCGAGTCTCCTGATTCTGGGCCAACACCAATACAGGGAGTGTGTCATGTCAAAACATATCAACATTAACGCAATCCTTGGTCTTGAGTCCTGGAATGCTGGATTTAAATCCACGTGTTCCCGCTGCTGTCGAATGTGACCTGACGGTCTCAATTTCCTGAAAATCAGTTCGACAACATGCTGTGTAAATAAGCCACAGCGGGAGTATACCTATGCAAAAGCAAGTTATTGAATTCGCTGGCGAACCCGTCGGCATCGTCATACCGGACAACGACCGGCTGAAGTTCATCGCGGTGAAGTTCCACGTTCATGATCTGGACGAACAGAAGTTCGACAGCGCCGACGACGTGCGGATTGCCATCCGCGATCTCGTACGCAACCGGAATCTGGCCGCAGTCGCCTGATGCGGGAAAACTTTCGCCCGCTCACAGAACCGTCAGAACCAGAGCGCGCCAAATATCGGACCCCGAAAAGCGGCTCGATGGCGCGCTTTTTTCTCGGTTGACAAGCCATCTACTCGCCTGACACCAGCCATTCAGGGTGTATCAAAAGCTCTGATGCACTAAGCTAAAAAAGCGCCTGAAAATCAGGATTAGAGCCGAAAGCCAAGTACGCGGTCTTCCTGACGCACCCAACTCTTCCCTCAGTCCTGTGCTCGTCACAGGAATATAGCCAGACCAAGTCCTTGGGCTGAAAGGCCTCGCCCGCCGCACAGACGCGTGTCGACTGGATTCCTGTGACAAGCACAGGAATGAGGGCCGAGCGCGTAATCGAAGGTTCGAATTGCGGCTCAGAATGCAGTAAACGTCAGCGTCGTCAGCGAGCGCACGATTCCCGGAATATTGACGATGTTCTGGTTGATGAACTTGCCGATATCCTCTTCCTGCGGCAGATAGATTTTCAGCAACAGATCATATTCACCGCTGGTTGAATAAAGCTCGGAAACCAGTTCCGTTTTATAGATGGCGTCGGCGACATCATAGGTCTTGCCGGGCTCACATTGAAGCTGAACGAAAATGGGCTTCACGGACATCTCCCGTATTTGAACTTTCGGTGCATGGCTGCTCGTGCCACGCGTCATGGCGCACTATTGGCTGAGCTGCGTCCGTCTTGCAAGGCCGGTTACCGGATTACGCCGAAAACTGGCCCGGCATGCCGTTCGCCCCGATTGCGGCCTCGGAAACGATCCATCGCCGAAAACTCTCAAGCGGTGCATAACCGGCGCGATCCGGCATGCAAGCGAGATAATAGGCTTCCTCGCTCTCCACCTCCCCCGCAACAGCCGCAACCAGGCGACCGCTTCGCAACTCTTCCTCGACCATGAAAGACGGAATGAGCGACGCCCCGACACCCGCGCTCGCCGCCTCGGCAATCGTCGTGAACTGATCGAAAAGCATGCCATGCACATTGTCGAAACGAACCTCGTGGCTGCGAAACCATTGTTCCCAGGCGTCCGGCCGGGTCGTCATGTGCAGCAACGGGACATGCAGCAGATCGTCCGGCTTTGAAAGTCCGTGTCGCTCCTTGAAGGCCGGGCTGCAGACCGGAATGACCTTTTCATGCATCAGGAAAACCAGCTCGGTGCCCGGCCAATGCGGCAATCCGAAATGGATCGCCGCATCAACAGTGTCCGTGCGGAAATCGAACAGCGATGATCGCGTCAGAAGATTGACCGAGACGCCCGGGTACCTGGCTATGAAATCGGGAAGGCGCGGCACGAGCCAGCGCGCACCGAAGCTTGGCAGGACGCCGAGATTGAGCGTGCCGCCATCCGGATTGGCGCGCAGGTTGAGTGAGGCCGTCGATATTCGCCGCAACGCCTCGCGGATTTCCCTTGCATAACCCTCCCCGGCCCTTGTCAGCCGGATCGTCTGCCGCTCGCGCAGGAATAGCGCCACGCCAAGCTGCTCTTCAAGCGCCAGGATTTGGCGGCTGACCGCCCCCTGCGTCAGCCCCAGTTCCCTCGCAGCGGCGGTGACGCTGCCCGTGCGAGACGCCGCTTCGAAAGCCGCCAGCAGCGAAAGCGACGGCAGAAAACGGCGTGGCGGCAGCACCATATTCCCTCACGGAATGAACTCTTGACGATATGTCGATATTCAACAGGCAAGACCGCTTGTAAAGTCCTATAAACAAGGGCTTGTCACATATACGAAGAACAAATGAACTGGCCCGGAACAAGGTGGAACGATGTTTAACGACCCCCGCTCGCACGGCCTCTGGGAAAAGACCGCGCCGCAACCGCCCGTAACGCCCGCCTTGCAGGGCGCAGCGGTTGCTGATGTCGTCGTTGTCGGAGGTGGCTTCACCGGCCAGTCCGCCGCCCTTCATCTTGCCGAATGTGGTGTGGATGTCGTCCTTCTCGAAGCAAGGGAAATCGGCTTCGGCGGCGCCGGCCGCAATGTGGGCCTCATCAATGGCGGCATGTGGGTCATGCCGAAAGAACTGCCCGGTGTGCTGGGTTCGACTTACGGCGAACGGCTTCTCGATCTTCTGGGCAATGCACCCCTCCTCGTTCGCGAACTGGTGGAGAAACACACAATTCCCTGCGAAATCGAAAAAAACGGCACGCTGCATTGCGCCGTCGGTGACAAAGGGCTCGCCGAAATCCGCGAGCGCTGCGAACAATGGGCTACGAGAGGCGCACCCGTCCGCATTCTTGATGCCGAGGAGACAGGGAGACGCACCGGCAGCACGGCCTATTCCGGTGCGCTTCTGGATCCACGCGCTGGGACAATACAGCCGCTCGCTTATGTTCGAGGCCTTGCCGCAGCCGCCCGGAAAGCGGGTGTACGTCTGCACACCGAAAGCCCCGTGGTAGCGACCGAACGCAGCAATGGAAAATGGGTGGTGAAGACGCCGCAAGGGTCTGTAACCGCCAGCTGGATCGTTGTGGCCACCGAAGCCTATAGCACCGGCCCATGGCAGATCGTTCGCGATGAGCAGATCTACCTGCCCTATTTCAACTTCGCGACCAGACCGCTCGGCGACGACCTGCAAAAGAGCATCCTGCCCGGCCGCGAAGGCTGCTGGGATACGAAGGAAATTCTCTCCTCCTTCCGCATGGACAAAGCGGGCCGGCTGGTCTTTGGTAGTGTCGGTGCGCTACGCGGCACCGGCGCCGCCATTCATCGTGCCTGGGCAAAACGATCGCTGAAGCGGCTTTTCCCGCAACTCGGCGATACCGAATTCGAATGTGAATGGTATGGCCAGATCGGCATGACCGACAATGCCGTGCCCCGCTTTCACAAATTCGCGGACAATGTCCTCGGCTTTTCAGGTTATAACGGACGCGGCATCGCGCCGGGTACGGCTTTCGGCAAGGTCATTGCACAGCATATTCTCGGTGAGATTGCTGAAGCCGAATTGCCCCTGCCTGTGACGGAGCCGAAAGCGCAGGCTTTCCGGACGGTGAAGGAAGCCTATTACGAGGCAGGCGCACAGATCGCCCATTTCGCCGGCGAGCGTTTTTGATCGGACTTCCAGCGCACGGCACGAACGTTCGGGCCGATGCCTCAATGCGACGTCTGCCGTTTTCGGGTGCGCTCACCGTCCCTCATCTCTATGCTTCTCACAGGATTCAGCCAGCCCGCCAAGGGCTTTTTTCCACCCCAGCGATATATCCTTGAAAATATAATGATTGCCCTATAGGCCTATCGATATATTCATAAGAATATCTCGAACCGGGGGTAATACGCCATGAGACTTTTGCGTCGCAGCTTTTTCAAAACCATTGCCGCAGCCACATCCTTCTGGATGGCGGCCTCCTTTGCGGCCGTTCCGGCCCATGCCGCCGAAAAAGTCACGGTGTTTGCCGCCGCGAGCATGAAAAACGCCCTCGGCGCCATCAACGCCGAATGGGCGAAGGACAGCGGTAACGAGGCAACCGCTTCTTATGCCGCAAGCTCCGTCCTCGCCAAGCAGATCGAGCAGGGCGCACCGGCGGATATCTTCATTTCCGCCGACCTTGCATGGATGGACTATGTTGCCGAAAAGAAGCTGATCAACGCTGACAGCCGCTCCAATCTTCTCGGCAACCGCATCGTTCTCGTCGCTCCTGCAGACAAGGCAAAGCCGGTCGAAATCAAGCAGGGCTTCGATCTTGCCGCTCTGGTGGGCGATGGTCGTCTGGCCATGGGCGCGGTTGATTCCGTACCGGCGGGCAAATATGGCAAGGCCGCTCTGGAAAAACTCGGGGTCTGGTCGTCTGTCGAACACAAGATCGCCGGCGCGGAAAGCGTGCGTGCCGCCCTGCTGCTCGTCTCGCGCGGCGAAGCCCCCTATGGCATCGTCTACCAGACCGACGCCGCCGCCGATCCGGGCGTGAAGATCGTCGGCACCTTCCCGGAAGACAGCCATCCGCCGATCATCTACCCGGTCGCCATTCTTTCGGAAGCCAAGTCCCCGGCAGCAAAAGCCTATCTTGATTTCCTGAAGTCGGCCAAGGCAACGCCCTTCTTCGAAAAGCAAGGCTTTACCGTTTTGAAATAAACTGCCTTTCGTGAGCCCAGCCTATTGGCCGCGAGAGATGACGATTGCAGGATATGGCATTGCCTTGGTGGACACTCAGCCCTGAAGAATGGACGGCAATCAGGCTCAGCCTGTGGGTGTCCTCCATCGCCATGCTCGCCAGCCTGCCTTTCGGCATTGCGGTTGCCGTGGCGCTGGCGCGCGGCCGATTCTGGGGCAAATCGCTTCTTAACGGCATCGTCCACCTGCCGCTCATCCTGCCGCCCGTCGTCACCGGCTTTCTGCTACTTGTCCTCTTCGGCCGCCGGGGCGCAATCGGGCAATTTCTCGATAGCTGGTTCGGCATCGTCTTTTCCTTCCGCTGGACCGGGGCGGCGCTCGCCTGCGCCGTGATGGCATTTCCGCTGATGGTGCGTTCCATCCGGCTCTCCATCGAAGCGGTGGACCGCAAGCTGGAGGAAGCGGCAGGAACGCTCGGGGCAAGTCCCCTCTGGGTGTTTCTCACCGTCACTTTGCCGCTCACCTTGCCCGGTATCATCGCCGGCATGATCCTCGCTTTCGCCAAGGCCATGGGCGAATTCGGCGCGACCATCACCTTCGTTTCCAATATTCCCGGTGAAACCCAAACACTCTCCGCCGCCATCTATACCTTCACGCAGGTTCCGGGCGGCGATGCTGGCGCATTGCGGCTGACCATTGTCTCCATCGTGATTTCCATGCTCGCCTTGCTTGTCTCGGAGTTTCTGGCCCGCATCATCGGCAAACGGGTGAGCATGGAATGACGCTTTCGGTCACCACCCACCATCGCCTCGGCTCCTTCGAACTCGATGCGTCATTCACCTCGCAAGGCGGCGTCACCGCGCTGTTCGGACGCTCCGGTTCCGGCAAGACCTCGATGATCCGTATCATAGCAGGCCTGCTGCGACCGGATGAGGGGCAGGTTTTGCTGGATGGGGAGGTGCTGGCCGATAGCGAAAAGCGACTGTTCGTGCCGGCCCATAAACGCCGTTTTGGTTATGTCTTTCAGGAGGCGCGGCTTTTCCCACATCTCAGCGTGGCGCAAAACCTGCACTACGGCAGCTGGTTCACCGCAGACAAAACGACGGTCGCGCAGGAAGACCATATCGTCGACATGCTCGGCATCGGCCATCTCTTGCAGCGGCGTCCAAACAAACTCTCGGGCGGCGAAAAACAGCGCGTTGCCATCGGCCGCGCACTGCTTTCTTCCCCCAGACTGCTGCTGATGGACGAACCGCTCGCCTCGCTGGACGAACAGCGGAAAGCCGAGATCATTCCTTATCTCGAACGGCTGCGCGACGAGACGAAAATCCCTGTTGTCTATGTCAGCCACTCTATTCAGGAGGTCGCCCGCCTCGCAGACCGCATCGTGGTGATGAAGGACGGCAAGGTGGAAGCGCAGGGAAAAGCGGCCGAGGTGCTGGCGAGACCGGATTTCAGCATGCATCTCGAACGTCGTGAGGCTGGCAGCATTCTTTCCGGGCACATTGAAAGTTTTGATAAGCGGCACGGACTTGCCGCCGTGAGGCTGAAGACCATGCTGCTCCATGTTCCGGCAAAAAACGGAACGGACGGCAGCCCGGCGCGGGTGCTCATACCGGCGCGTGATGTGATGCTGGCAACCGTAAAACCCGAAGGCTTGAGCGCCCTCAACATTCTCGAGGGTCGTGTCGCAACCGTCTCGGCCATTGAAGACGGCATGGTCACGGTTCAGGTGGATTGCGGCGGCGACATCATCCAGTCGCGCATCACCGATCTCTCACGCGAGAGGCTGCAGCTGGAACCCGGAAAGCCGGTGCATGCGATCATAAAGTCGGCGGCTCTTGATCCCTATTAGGGGCCGCATCAGGATTGCGATTGGCCTCCAGCCAGTCGATATCGGCGCGCAAAGCTTCGTTCATTCGCTTTTGCATGCCGCGATAGCGTTCCAGCAATTCGGCGCCGAAAGCGGTCAATGCCGCACCACCGCCCTGTTTGCCGCCGCGCTGTGATTCAATAACCGGTTGCCGGAACATATGGTTCAGCGCATCCACCAGCAGCCATGCGCGACGATAGGACATGTCCATCGCCCGCCCGGCGGCAGAGATGGAGCCGGTCTCGACAATCAGCTCCATCAATTCGATCTTGCCGTGCCCCAATCGCTCTCCGGGCGGAAAATCGATACGAAGAACAGGTTTTAGTGGAGCGAGGGCCTCACTCATCGTTCAAAGGCTCCGTCCATGAAGATCGCGATAGGCCCTTTGCGCTCCATACACCGGCAAGGCCGTCGCCTCATAGACGCCACGCGCCACCGCGCGCGCCATCACGATCGCGGCAAGATGGCAAAGTTCGGCGAAATGAATGCCGCCCTCAAGCGGCTTTTCACCGGTTGAGGCCGCGAACATCGTGTCGCCATCACTTGGCAGATGGGCGGGCAGAACGGCGCGCGCCAGCCCATCATGCGCCATGATGGAAAGGCGATGCGCCTGCGCCTTGGTGAGCGCGGCATCCGTCACCACCGCACCGATGGTCGTTGCCGTGAGATTGACCCCCTTGAGGCGCAGCGCGGTATGATCCGGCTCGAAACGATCAGGAAAACCGCAATCGCCATATTCACCCTGCGCTTCAAACGGCGCGGACCAGAAATGGCGGCTCGTTCCAACGGTTGCCGAGCCGAGCGCATTGACGGCAACGATGGCCGCCACCTTATAACCGCCGGAACTGACGGCGCTTGCCGAACCGAGCCCGCCCTTGAAGGTGGCGGTCGTCGCACCCGTTCCAGCCCCGGCTGTTCCAAGCTCGAAAGGTGTCGCACGCGCCGCCTTGAAGGCCGCATATCCCATCTCGCGATAGGGCGAATGCAGACCCCAATCCTTGTCGCCGCCATTCAGCAGATCCATCAGGATCGCCTGCGGTACGATGGGAACGCGGGTGGAACCCACCTGCAGGCCGCGTCCGATTTCGCGCAGCCCGGCCTGAACGCCGCCCGCCGCATCCAGCCCGAAGGCCGAACCACCTGACAGCACGAAGGCATCCACCGTTTCCACTGTCATAGCCGGGTCGAGCAGGCCGGTATCGCGCCCGCCCGGCGCACCACCCAAAACAGAACCGGAAGCAATGGCGGGCTTGTCGAAAACAATCGCCGTAACACCGGAGCCAAGAGCAAGATCGGTGACATTGCCGACCGAAACGCCGCCGATATCCGTCAGAAGATTGGTGAGTGCCGCCATGCTGTTTCCCTTTTCTCCCGGTATCCCGCCACCATCAGGCACTGTCAACGCAAAACGTGACGTGCCTGATGTCGACGACAAGCCGCGATCAGGAAAAAACAGCCGTTCCGATCACCGGCGTCGAGGGAACGGCCATGTCCCTCGGCTCCAGCGGCCCGGAGAGATATGCCTGATGGCCGGCTTTTATGGCGCGGGCGAAAGCCTCCGCCATGCCGACCGGATCACCCGCACCCGCCACCGCCGTGTTGAGCAGAACGGCATCGTAACCAAGCTCCATCACCGTGACCGTATGCGACGGGCGGCCGATACCGGCATCGACAATCAGCGGCACATCCGGGAAACGCGCCCGCATGGATTTCAGCGCCGTCAGATTGAGCGGTCCCATGGCGCTGCCAATCGGCGCGCACCACGGCATCAACACCTTGCAGCCCGCCTCCAGCAGCTTTTCGGCAACAACCAGATCGTCTGTCGTATATGGAAAGACCTCGAAACCATCGTCGCAGAGGATTTTCGCCGCCTCGACAAGTGCGAAGACATCGGGCTGCAGCGTGTCGTGATGACCGATGACCTCCAGCTTGATCCAGTTGGTGCGGAACACCTCGCGGGCCATCTTTGCCGTCAGCACCGCTTCCTTCACCGTGTGGCAACCGGCGGTATTGGGCAGAATTTGGCGGCCCAGCTCGCGGATAAGCTCGAAAAACTGACCGCCCTTCTTGCCGCCCGCCGTTTCCCGGCGCAGCGAAATTGTCAGAATATCTGTGTTGCTCGCCCGCACGGCGTCGGCAAGCACGGCAGGAGACGGATAGCGCGCTGTGCCGAGCAGGAGACGGGATGAGACCTCGCGGCCATAGAGCGTCAGCATGGTTTCAGCCTCCCTGCATCGGCGAGAGGATTTCGATACGGTCAAAGGCCTTCAACCTATAATCGGCGCGCTCTTCAGAATGCACCAGATCGCCATTGACCGCCGTCGCCAGCCAATCGCCTTCGTATTCGAGGCTGGCAAGCAGGCCGGCCAGCGTCTCGGCGGCGAGATCAAGCTCGTCACCATTGACAAGAAGTTTCATGATCATGTTCCTTTTGAGATAGATTTTGGCCAACGATCCGCGCCGCCTGCCGCGCCATGGTCGGCGAGAGCAGAAAGCCGTGCCGGTGCGCGCCGTTGATGACGATGGTCCTGCCGTTTTCAGTGACTTTCGGCAGATTGTCGGGATAGGCCGGACGCACGCCCGTGCCGGTTTCGATGATTTCCGCTTCCGCAAAGGCCGGATGCACGGCATAGGCGGCATTCAGGAACTCCATCATCGAGCGGGCGGAAATGGCGCCCGCATCTTCCGTCTCGATCATCGTTGCGCCCACCATGAAACGACCCGGCTCGCGCGGCACGATGTAGAGCGGAATGCGCGGATGCAGCAGCCGGACCGGACGGGACAGGGAAACTTCTGACGTGGAGAGAAAAAGCATCTCTCCCCGAACGCCGCGCAGGTTGGAAATCTCCCCCACCGCCGCAGATCCGGTGCAATCCACCACCCGATCAAACGGTCGCTCATCCAACGGGATACCCATATGGAACCGTACACCCATGGTGCAGAGCCGCTCATGCAGCGATTTCAGTGCAAGACGCGGATCGAGGTGCCCCTCGCCCGGGAAATAAAGCCCAGAACGAAATCGCCCGGCAAGATCAGGCTCCAGCGCGGCGATTTCGCCCTCATCCACCCAGCGATAGCCAGCGGTCCGCGATGCGAAACGCGAAAGCTCCACCTTGTCGCGGGCTGGCGCAACGACCAGCGTACCGTGCCGCACGACAAGGCCGGGTGTCGCTTCATCCCACCAGTCGAGCGCCGCCTGACCGAGCGTCAGAACCGCCGCTTCAGCGCTTTCACGCTCGCACCAGGGCGCCAACATGCCGCCCGCATACCAGGATGCACCGCGAGAGGGTTCGGCATTGCGCTCGCAGACCTCGACAGTAATGCCGCTCCGCGCCAGCTCGAAGGCCGCCGTCAAACCGGCGACCCCCGTTCCCTTGACCAGAATGCGCATGCTATTCGGTATTCGCAGGCGTTGCGAGCGGCATATAGAGTTCACCGCCTTCCTTGAAGCGTGCGGCCATGGCCTCCAGCCCCTCCTTCTGCGCCTCGGCGCGGATATCGTGGGAAATCCGCATCGAGCAGAATTTCGGCCCGCACATGGAGCAGAAATGCGCGACCTTGTGCGCTTCCTTCGGCAACGTCTCGTCATGGAAGGAGCGCGCCGTATCCGGGTCCAGCGACAGGTTGAACTGGTCCTCCCAACGGAACTCGAACCGCGCGCGCGACAGCGCATCGTCCCGCACCTGCGCCGCCGGATGGCCCTTGGCGAGATCGGCCGCGTGCGCGGCGATCTTATAAGTGATGACACCCACCTTCACATCGTTACGATCAGGCAGGCCGAGATGTTCCTTGGGCGTGACGTAGCAGAGCATGGCCGTGCCGAACCACCCGATCATCGCCGCCCCGATGCCGGAGGTGATATGGTCGTAACCGGGCGCAATATCGGTGGTGAGAGGTCCAAGCGTATAGAAGGGCGCCTCGCCGCAGGTCTTCAGCTGCTTGTCCATATTCTCCTTGATCTTGTGCATCGGCACATGGCCGGGGCCTTCGATCATCACCTGGCAGTCCTTGGCCCAGGCGATCTGGGTCAGCTCGCCCAGCGTTTCCAGCTCGGCAAACTGAGCCGCGTCATTGGCGTCGGCGATCGAACCGGGACGCAGGCCATCACCAAGCGAGAAGGAGACGTCATAGGCGCGGCAAATGTCGCAAATCTCGTCGAAATGCTCATAAAGGAAACTTTCCTTGTGGTGATGCAGACACCACTTGGCCATGATCGAACCGCCGCGCGAAACGATGCCGGTGACGCGGTTGACGGTGAGCGGGATGTAATGCAGCCGCACGCCGGCATGGATGGTGAAATAATCCACGCCCTGTTCCGCCTGCTCGATCAGCGTGTCGCGGAACACTTCCCAGTTCAGATTTTCGGCAATGCCGTTGACCTTCTCAAGCGCCTGATAAAGCGGCACCGTGCCGATCGGCACCGGCGAATTGCGGATGATCCATTCGCGGATATTGTGGATGTTGCGGCCGGTCGACAGGTCCATGACGGTATCCGCACCCCAGCGGATGGCCCAAACCATCTTCTCCACCTCTTCCGCCATGGAGGAGGTGACGGCGGAATTGCCGATATTAGCGTTGATCTTGACGAGAAAATTACGGCCGATGATCATCGGCTCAAGTTCCGGGTGGTTGATATTGGCCGGAATGATGGCGCGGCCCGATGCCACTTCCTGACGCACGAATTCCGCTGTGACATAGTCCGGGATATGTGCGCCGAAACTCTCGCCGTCGCGCGCCAGCTTCTCCTTCGCCGCCTCGCGCCCGAGATTTTCGCGGATGGCGATGAATTCCATTTCCGGCGTGATAATGCCCGCCCTGGCATAGGCAAGTTGCGTCACCGCCTTGCCCGCCATCGCTTTCAGCGGCTGATGACGCACGCCAAATTCAGGCGTCAGGCGCTCGCCTGTGGCAAAGCCGTTATCCTCCGGCTTGACGTGTCGCCCCTCATAAGCCTCAACATCACCGCGGGCCACGACCCAGTCATGACGCAGGCGCGGCAGACCCTTTTCAATCAAAACGGCATGGGCAGGATCGGTATAGGGGCCGGAAGAATCATAGACCGTCACCGGCGGTTCGCCCGCCGTCGGGTGGACGGCGATCTCGCGCATCGGCACGCGAATATGCGGATGTAAAATTCCGGGTTTATGGATTTTCATGGAGGCGGCATGCGGCCCGGTGGTGACGGCAAGCGGGATATTCTTGGCAGCGATATTCATCGTGAGGCTCCAAAGTTTGACAGTGGAGACCCAGTTCGAGCCGGAATGATGGAAAATACCGAATTGCCGAAACGCGACGTCATGCGCCCGCCCGACCTTCGGTCTTTGCACCGTCCCTACGCCAGTATGAACTGGATCAGGTTCAACGGGTCACTGCGCATGAAAGCAGAATCTCAGCCCCTTGACGGGACACCCCTGGTGAATGGTCCCAGCAAAAAACACCGCCCAGCATTTGTCAAGGCCGACGATCCATACTTGGCAAAGGTGCGGGAATGTCGCATGCTGCCGTTAGTTGTAATTAACCTAACGGTTTAGGCGAATATTATCGTTTGCAGCATAACGATAAGCACAAACCTACCTAATGTTGATTTCATTGGAGATACGTCGGAATGAATGCGACTATTCGTGAAATACTGGCAAAATTCGGCCAGCTTCCAACCCCCGTCGATACGATTGCAGACGAAGCCGATCTTTATGCGGCGGGCCTTTCTTCCTTTGCGTCGGTACAATTGATGCTCGGCATCGAAGAGGCATTTGACATCGAGTTCCCCGACAATCTCCTGAATCGCAAATCCTTTGCGAGCATCAGGGCGATTGAAGACACCGTTAAGCTCATTCTGGATGGTAAAGAGGCAGCCTGATGAACGTCACCGTAGCGCCGCAGGATGAAACGCTGTCCGCGCGCGCGGGCCGTGTCGCGGCAATTGCCGCCAGACATGCAGATGCGGTGGATGTCACCGGCCGCTTTCCGCAGGAAGCTGTTGATGCGCTGCGACAGGAACGTCTGCTCGGCATTCAGGTCCCCTCTTCGCTGGGCGGCGAAAGCGCTTCCTTACAGCAGATCGCCGATATCTGCGCCCGGCTCGGCCAGGCCTGTTCGGCAACCGCGATGATTTTCGCCATGCACCACATCAAGGCGTCCAGCCTGGTGGAACATGGCGAGACGAGCGCATGGCATGCCGGCTTCATGAGCCGCATCGCCAGCGAACAGCTTCTGCTCGGCTCCGCCACCACAGAAGGTGGCATCGGTGGCAATCTACGCAACTCCATCTGCGCAATCGAAGTCGAAGACGATTTCTGCCGGCTGGAAAAGGACGCCACCGTCATTTCCTATGGCAGCAATGCCGATGCCATCCTCATCACCTCGCGCGCCCACAAGGACGCCGGACCCGCCGATCAGGTGATGACGGTCTTTCTGAAAAACCAGTACACGCTCGAAAAGACCCATGTGTGGGACACGCTCGGCATGCGCGGCACCTGTTCGGATGGTTTCCTGTTCCGCGGCGAAGCGCCGGCGGCGCAGATATTTCCGAAACCCTTTGCCGAAATCGCCGCACAATCCATGCTTGCGAGCTCGCATCTCCTGTGGAGCGCCGTCTGGTACGGCATCGCCTCGGACGCCGTGCTGCGCGCCCAGTCTTTCGTCAGAGCCGCGGCGCGCAAATCGCCGGGCACCGCTCCTCCCGGCGCAATCCGCCTTGCTGAAGTTTCCACCAAGCTGCAGGTCGTGAAATCCAACATCATCGCCGGCATCAAGGCTTACGAGGACACCAAGAGTGACCCCGAAAAACTGATGTCGATGGCCTTTGCCGTCGCCATGAACAATGTGAAAATCTGCTCTTCGGAAACCATTCTCGAGATCATCGACCATGCCATGCTGGTCTGCGGCATCATGGGCTACAAAAACGGCACACCCTACAGTCTCGGCCGACACCTGCGTGATGCGCATTCCGCCCGATTGATGATTTCCAACGACCGCATTCTCGGCAATTCCGCCAATCTCCTGCTGGTTCACAAGCAGGACACCAGCCTCTTGGGATAAGACCATGGACATGCAAACATCGTTTCTCGATCGACTGTTCGAAGAAGGCCTGCTGATTGAAACCGGTGTGGACGGTCTTTATGGACGCAGCGGCCAGTTCGAGGATGTGATTGCCGCCTTCGAACGGCTTATCGACCGCACAGGCGCCGCTGACGGCGCCGAAGCGATCCGCTTCCCGCCCGGCATCAACCGCGCCTATTTCGAAAAGAGCGGTTACATGAAGAGCTTCCCGCAGCTCGCCGGCACGGTCCATTCCTTTTGCGGCTGTGAACTCGACCATGTCAGCCTGCTGAAGACGATGGACGAGGGCGGCGACTGGACCAAGGACCAGAAAGCCACCGATATTGTGCTGACGCCGGCGGCCTGCTACCCGCTCTATCCGACGATCGCCAAGCGCGGCGCGCTACCTGCCGGCGGCGGTCTCTATGACATCCAGTCCTATTGCTTCCGCCATGAGCCTTCCAAGGATCCGGCGCGCCAGCAGCTTTTCCGCATGCGCGAATATGTCTGTATGGGCACCGAGGCGAACGTCACCGAATTCCGCCAGACCTGGATGGATCGCGGCGTGGAGATGATGAAAGCGGTCGGGCTCGACGTCACCATCGATATCGCCAACGATCCCTTCTTCGGCCGCGCCGGAAAAATGCTCGCCAACAACCAGCGCGACCAGAACCTGAAATTCGAACTCTTGATCCCGGTCACATCGACGACGAACCCAACAGCCTGCATGAGCTTCAATTACCACCAGGATGCCTTCGGCCAGAAGTGGGGCCTGAACCTCGATAATGGCGATGTCGCCCATACCGCCTGCGTCGGTTTCGGCCTTGAGCGCATCGCGCTGGCGCTGTTTGCGCATCATGGCCTGGACGTGAAGAAATGGCCTGCGAAGGTCGTGGAAACGCTCTGGGGCTGATTATCAATGCGGCAGATTTTTCCCGGTCTCGACCCTAAAGACTATGTGCAGCATCCGCTCCATTCCTCCGAGAGAATGTGGCCGGAGACCAATTGCTACATCGATTTGTGGATCGAGGTGCTGGCCTCGAAGGGTCTGCCGCCAGAGGCCATGTTCGGTTTCACGCTGACGCAGGATTTCGAAGGCGACCAGTTCACCTTCTTCAAGGTGCCGCTGGAAGACCTCGAGGCGCTTTATGGCGTTCGCACCACCGAGCTTGCGATCTTCGACAGGGTGGAAAATCACATCGAGGCGCAGCTCGCACGCGGCCGCATATGCCTGATCGAGATGGACAGCTTCTATATGCCTGATACCCATGGGGTGGGCTATCGGAAAGAACACGGCAAGACCACCATCGCCATCAATCAGCTCGACCTCGAAAACCGCGAACTCGACTATTTCCACAATGCCGGCTTCTTCCACCTTGCAGGCGAAGATTTTGACGGCCTGTTCCAGCACCATCTTGCCGAGACCGACCCACCCTTCCTGCCCTATACCGAATTTGCAAAATTCGCGGATAGCAGCCCCTCGCCCGCACATATTCGCAAGACGGCCGAACGGCTCCTGAAGTTCCATTTTTCCAGACGGCCCTCCACCAATCCGGTCCGCGCTTTTGCCGGCGTTTTTCCGGCGCAGGTGGAAAAAGTCGCCGACCGACCCTTCGGTTTTTTTCACAAATACGCGTTCAATACACTGCGTCAGCTCGGCGCCAATTTCGAACTGGCGGCAAGCCACTTCGAATGGCTGGACGCGGACGGTTTTTCTGAAGCAAGAGACCACGCGCTCAAGATTTCTGAGGTTGCCAAGACCGTGCAGTTCCAGCTTGCCCGCGCCGTCACCCGCCGCAAATTTGATGCACTGGCCACCGTGCTCGATCCAGCAGCGGATGCATGGGACGGCGTAATGGAAGCGCTTTCGACTAAACTCACTGATGCCAGCGAGGCCGCGTGAGGACTTATCTTCCCGGCGAACGCGAGGAATCGCTGAGTGAAGGCTGGACGCTGACGCTGACACCGGCCAATGCCTATGAGACGCCGGCCGATATTCCCGCATCGCTCGAAAGCCTTCACGTTTCCGTTCCCGGCACCGTGGCGCAGGCTCTGGAGGCGGCCGGAAAATTCGACCGTCTCTCTCCGCGCGCCCTCAATGACAGGGATGCCTGGTACCGGCTGACAATGATTTCCGATGCCCGGGAGCGTGCCGCCCTGCGCTTCGATGGTCTCTCCACCATTGCTGAAATCTTCTTCAATGGCGAGCTGATCGCCGCGAGCCAGAGCATGTTCGAAAGGCTGGAAGTGCCGGTCGAACTCACGGGCGCGGACGAGCTTTGCATCTGCTTCCGGGCGCTTGCACCGAGACTTGAAAAAACCGGCCCCCGCGCCCGCTGGCGGCCGCAGATGATGAATACCCAGGGTTTGCGTCTGATCCGCACCACCGCACTCGGTTACATGCCCGGCTGGTGCCCGGAAATCCACGCCGCCGGCCCATGGCGGCCCATCAGTCTGATCAGACAGGAAGCTGTGCTTTGCACGCTCCGATCTTCGCTGGACGAGGCTGGAACGGGGATTGTCACCATCGCGCTGGAAACCAGCCGGCCCATAAAATCGGCACGGTTTGGCTGCGCGGGTTATAGCGCCGATCTTTCCAAGGATGAGAACGGCAAGTTTTCCGGCGAGCTCCACATACCCGATGTCGAAACATGGTGGCCGCACACCCATGGCAGGCCTGCGCTGCACGACACGCTTTTGGAACTGGACGGCGAACAACATAGGCTGGGGCGTACCGGCTTCCGGCGGGTCGAGATCGATCATGGCGAAGACGGTAAGGGTTTCGGCCTCAAGGTGAACGGTCAGCCGGTCTTCTGCCGCGGCGCGGTCTGGACAACGGCCGATATTGTGCGTCTGCCGGGAACAGGGGCTGACTACGAGCCATGGCTTAGAAAAGCCGCGGAAGCCGGCATGAACATGATCCGCATCGGCGGCACAATGGCTTATGAGACGCCGGAATTTTTCGCACTTTGCGACGAACTCGGCATCATGGTCTGGCAGGACGCCATGCTCGCCAATTTCGATTACCCGGCAAAGGACGAGAGCCTGCGCCAGCATATCGTCACGGAAATCTCGCAGTTCCTCGAAGCCACCGCGTTTTCTCCATCGCTCACCGTCTTCTGCGGCGGCAGTGAAATGTACCAGCAGGGCGCGATGCTCGGTCTGCCGGAACAGATATGGAAGGGAACGCTCACCGAGGAGGTTCTGCCGGAACTCCTTGCCGAGAAACGACCGGATGCAGCCTATGTCGCCAATTCCCCCTCCGGCGGTGCATTGCCCTTCTTTCCCAACGCCGGGGTCGGCCACTATTACGGCGTGGGCGCCTATTGCCGCCCGCTGGAAGATGCGCGCCGCGCCGATCTGCGCTTCGCCGCCGAATGCCTCGCCTTCGCCAATATTCCCGAACAGGAAACGCTGGACAAATATCTACCCGGCGTGGCCGTGCACGATCCGCGATGGAAGGCGCGCGCACCGCGGGATCGTGGGGCATCCTGGGACTTCGAGGATGTTCGCGGCCATTATGTGAACCTGCTCTACGGCGTCGAACCGGATGTTCTGCGTCGCGAAGACGGCGGCCTTTATCTCGACATGTCCCGGGCCGCCACAGCCGAGGTCATGGAGGCGACTTTCGCCGAATGGCGGCGCAGCGGCTCCTCCTGTCAGGGCGCTCTGGTCTGGACCCTGCAAGATCTCGTTCCCGGCGCAGGCTGGGGTGTCATCGATGCGACCGGCCGGCCCAAATCCGTCTGGCACGCGTTAAAAAGGGCGTTCCGCCCCATTCAGGTTAGTTTTTCCGATGAGGGCACGAACGGGCTGGATATACACCTCATCAACGAGACCGGCGGCGACCTCGAAGCCATGCTGGAACTGACCTGCCTGCGCGAAGGTGTGCAACCCGTTGTCCACGCCAAACGACCGCTCACGCTTTTACCCCGACAGAGCCAGACCATTGCCGCAACAGATTTGTTCGGCGCCTTTTTCGATACGACCTATGCCTATCGTTTCGGCCCTCCATCCCATGACGTCACCGTCGCCCGGCTTCGCGACATTGCGACAGGACATGTGATCGCCGATGCATTCCATTTCCCTCTCGGCCGTAGAAAGGCGCTGCACGCCGCAAACCTTCAGGTCGCGATCAGTGAAACGAGCGGCAACTGGTCTCTTGAAATCGGCACGGACCGACTGGCGCAATCCGTCCATGTCGAAGTGCAGGATTATTACGCCTCGGAAAACTGGTTCCATCTCGGCCCCGGCGAAACGAGAAAAATCAGCCTCCTGCCGGAGACCCCGGCGACGGAAGCTCCTCCTTCCGGAGAGGTCGTATCATTGGGTTCCAGCCGGCGATTTTCCTTCTAGGGGAAGACGGCCAGGCATTTTTACTGCAAATGCTCGAGAGCCAGCCGCTTCACCGCGTCGATATAGACTTGTCTGGCTTCCGGCGTTGAAAGATTGTGATCGGCATCGGGAATAATGGTCAGCGACACGTTCTTATAGGCCGCCAGTCCTTTGCCATTGGCGTCGAAGTAATATTGGAAGTGCTCCAGACCATCGTCGTTGTCGCTGTAGAGCAGATGAACGGCGGTATCATTCGCTTTCAATGTGTCGAACGCGCCATAGACGGCACGCCCTTCCTCGCTGCCCCTGCGGAACAGCCTCGCCGTTTTTGTTGAAAGCCTCTTGATCGTCGCCTTGACGATATTCAGCCCCGCACTTGCCAC
This sequence comes from Agrobacterium sp. B1(2019), assembly GCF_008274755.1. Classification (NCBI taxonomy): domain Bacteria; kingdom Pseudomonadati; phylum Pseudomonadota; class Alphaproteobacteria; order Hyphomicrobiales; family Rhizobiaceae; genus Agrobacterium; species Agrobacterium sp. B1(2019). The sequence continues at coordinate 2,638,791 of NZ_VTPB01000001.1, forward strand.
ATCGACATCGCCGCTGATGAGACGCTTGAATGTCGCGCCCTGTCGAAAGCGCTGGCTGTATTCCCCGAACGAACGCGGGCGTTTGTGCAGGGCCTCATCCACCGAGCGGCCTTTGCGCCAATGGAAGACGACCGGATTGACCGCGACCACGGCGCCGATCCGCTCATCGGCGATTGCGCTGTTGAAGGCGAGATAAGCGCCGCTGCACCGTCCCGCCGCAATGAAAGGTCCCTTGCCACGCTTGCCGAGAAAATCGAGTGCGGCGGCCACGTCGTCATTTTGCGCGGTATCGTAAAGAACCTGCTCGGGCACGTTTTTGACCGGAGGGCTGTCGGCAATATTGGCGGCGTCGAAGCGAAGAGATGCCACCCCCTCGCGCGCCAATGCACGGGCCATCTGCACCGAAAGCCTGCCCCAGCCCGCATGCCGGTCATAGGCGGCGCCAAGCAGAAGAACCGAAGAAACCGCCTCCCGGCCATCCGGCCCGCAAAAAACACCGAAAAGCCGCCCGCCTTCTCCAAATTGCACCGGCTGCTCGATAAAACCGCGCCCACGCTGCGGAGCATTGACGGTGAAATCCTCCTCAGGGGTCACCGGACTCTCGGCGTGGGTCTGGGATAGGATCCAAACGACCAGCCGGTTGACCACATCGTCGGATATTTTCGAGAGCGTAGGGCTGGAGACGAGATCGTCGTAACCATAAAACTCCGCCTCCTCCACCGAACCGCCAATCGCAACGAGATGCCTGGCGAAATCGGCATCGGTTACGCGGCCTGGCCGGGAGAGCGCCAGAATGGTGTGCGCCGGAGCAGCGGTCAGATTTGAAAGATTGGCCTTCCTGATCGCATCCGCAACACCGGCGGGCATGGCCATGCCGGCAATCGATCCCGCCTCCGCCATGCGTTGCGTAGGCCGAAGACCGAGGCCGTCATCGATCATGGAGGACCACATCGCCAACTCACGCAGATAGGCGCGGCCGGAAACGACCGGCGCCAGAAGCGCCATGGAACTCACATCGGGCACATCGGCAAACGCCTGCGCAGCGATAAGGCAGCCCAGACCTTGAGCGACAACGACCACTTCGGCGCAGCCGGAAACACGCTTCAGACGGTTGAGCGCCATGCGCGCGTCTGAAATCCAGTCCGCTGCACGGCCAGCATCATCAGGATCGAAGGCGTCGCCCGCGCCCAGATAATCGAATCGCAGGCTGGCGACACCGCAAGCGGCCAACCGCTCGGCCAGCAGCCGTTGAAACTTGCGGCTGCACAGCTCCTCCATGCCCCACGGGCTGACGAAAAGAACGGCATGGCGCTGTCTGACGTCCTTGCGCGCCGGGTGGAAAATCCCGGTGAGCCCATCAAAAGAGACCGGATGCGCAACCGCCCCATTCAAGGCAATGCCGGAAAGCGACAATGCATCAAGGGACGGATCGCTGCCTGTACGCTCTGAAATATCTATCGCCATCGACCTTGCCATCATTGCGCCAGTATCTGGCTCAACCATTACGGGATCATTATATCGAAGCGTCTTACCGCCTGATCTACAATAAAAACAACAACATTAGAGAAGTCTAAAAATATAGTCGCATTTATATCCATTGCCGCCCACGCGTTGTAAAACCGAACGCCGGGATGGCGGGCAAGTCCCGGTGGGGCCGCTATTTTGCTCGAAACCGCTTGAATATACTGATAAATAGCGAGTCCCATACCTATTTGCAGGAGGAGGTTGCGCCACCCGGCCGCAGGATCGTCTAGACACCGCGCAAACCAACACCCCGGGCCACGCCCGACAGGTCATAGAAGTTTTATATGGAACAAAGCCTTACGCGTTATATCTGGTCGCACACGAGGCGGCAGCAGCTTTTCATTCTGCTGATCGTGGCTCTGTCGATGATTCCCTATTTCCTCGCCTTCGATCTGCCCAAGCAGATCGTCAACGGCCCAATTCAGGGGGATGGTTTCGAAGGGGCGAATGCGACGCAGCTTTTCATGCATCTCACGGTCGACATTCCCTATTGGGGCACCGTAACATTATTCCCGGGGCTTGAACTCGACCGCATGTCGATGCTGATGGCGCTAAGCCTGACGTTCCTTGCGCTTGTTATCGTCAACGGGCTCTTCAAATATTACATCAACACATATAAGGGCCGCCTAGGCGAACGGCTTCTGCGACGTATCCGCTTCGAGCTCATCGACAAGATTTTGCGTTTCCCGCCCTCGCATTTCAAGCGGGTCAAGGGCGCTGAAATCTCCAGCATGGTGAAGGACGAGGTGGAACCGCTCGGCGGATTTACCGGTGACGCCTTCGTGCAGCCGGCCCTTCTCGGCGGCCAGGCGCTCTCTGCGCTCTTCTTCATTCTCGTGCAGAATTTCTGGCTGGGCCTGATCGCGGCTTTCATGGCCGCCATACAGGTAGGCATCATTCCCAAAATGCGCCGCCGCCTTATCGAACTCGGACGTCAGCGGCAGCTGAGTGCGCGCCAGCTTGCCGGGCGCATCGGCGAAATGGTTGACGGTATCGGCACCATCCACGCCTATGACACGTCCAATTACGAGCGCGCGGATGCTGCGCACCGGCTCGGCGACATTTTCAAGATCCGCTACGATCTCTATCAGTGGAAGTTCCTGGTCAAGTTCATCAATAACTTCCTCGCCCAGCTCACGCCCTTCTTCTTTTATGCGCTTGGCGGTTATCTCACACTGAAGGGCAGCCTTGATGTCGGGCAGCTGGTCGCCGTCATCAATGCCTACAAGGAATTGCCGGGGCCCCTGAAAGAACTGATTGACTGGGATCAGGCGCGTCAGGACGTGCAGGTGAAATACGAGCAGGTCTTCGAGCAATTCGACGCCCCGAACATGATCGACGAAAAGGTGCAGAAACTGTCTCCCGGCGCAGTCGCGGCGATCACCGCCCCGATCGTCGTCGCCAATCTGACGCTCGAGGACGATAGCGGCAGCCGGCTTCTGGAACAGGCATCACTGAAGGTCGAACCGGGCGAGGTTATCGCCATCGTCGGCGGCTCAGGCGCCGAGGCGCTGGCGGATGCAATCGGCCGCACGCTCTGGCCGACCTCGGGCAAGATCAGCATCAATGACGTCGATATATTGGAACTGCCGGAATCGCTGACCGGAAGACGCATTTCCTACGTCTCCTCCGACAGCTATTTCTTCCACGCCAGCCTGAAGGACAATCTGCTTTACGGCCTCAAACACGCCCCCCTTGCGGACAAGAACTATGAGGGCGCCGCGTTGGAACACCGCAAGTGGGAAATCCGTGAAGCCAGGATGGCGGGCAATCTGCTGATCGATATCAACAGCGAATGGATCGACTACGCCTCAAGTCCTGCAGGTGATGGCAAGCCGGAGAATCTCATCCGGGCCATTCTGGCCGTCCTCGACAGCGTGGAACTGTCGCAGGATATTCTCGAATTTGCGCTGCGTTCGTCTATCGATCCTTTGACGGACCTGCATCTTGCCGCCCGCATGGTGGAACTCAGGCATGTCCTGCGCACCGAGCTGGAAAAGGAAAATCTGAGCGGACTCATCGCACCTTTTGAACTGGAGAGCTATAACAGCGAGGCGACGGTCGGCGAAAACCTGCTGTTCGGCACCATGCGGGACTCCTCCCAGACAATCAGAACCGTCATCGAGAGCGACTATTTCCGTTCGCTGATGCGCGAAACCGGCCTCGTCAAAACCCTGTTCGAAATGGGCTACACGATTGCCGAGAACATCGTGGAAATCTTCGCCGATCTGCCAGGAGACCACCCCTTCTTCCAGCAGCTCACCTTCATGACGCCAGACGACATTCCGGTCTATCAGCAGATGCTGCAACGACTTCAGGGAAAGGGTTTCGACGAGGCCAATGAAAGTGAAAAGCGCGCAATGCTGCGGTTGAGCTTTTTCTACATAGAACCTCGCCAGCGTTTCGGCCTGCTGTCACCGGAGATCATGGACCGGATCGTCGAAGTCCGGCACATGTTCCACGAGAACCTGCCCGACAGCCTGAAAAACGTAATCGAAATCTACGATCCGACCAAATATATGAGCGCCACCAGCCTGCTGGACAATATTCTCTTCGGCAAGGTCAGTCACCGCTATACTGACGCCTCACGGCGCATCACCCGCATCGTCGCAGATGTCATGCGCAAGCAGGGTGTCTATGAACGTGTGCTGGCCGTGGGGCTGGACTTTAACCTCGGCGCCGGCGGCAAGCGCCTTGGCCCGCTGCAACGCCAGAAACTCAACCTTGCCCGCGCATTGATCCGCAAATCCGATTATTACGTCTTCAACCGCCCCCTCCCCGGCCTCGACCCCCGACAGCAGGAAGAAATTGTCGAACGGGTCATCACACTCCTGAAACAGAACAACAATAACCCCTCGATCATGTGGGTTCTCTCGAATGCACATCTTTCACGCATGTTCGAGCGGGTGATCGTTGTTCACCAGGGCCTGATCACGGCTGACGGAAGTTACGAGACTCTCGCCGAGGAAAACGGTACATTCAAGGACATGGTCGCAACATAAGTTCAAGAATGTGACCGAGGTGGAACAAGAACAGGGTAAGTCAATGCTGTTTAAAGACGAAATTCAGATGCTGAAAAGGGTGCCGTTTTTTTCGGAAATGGAGCCGTCAAAGCTCAAGCTGCTCGCATTCGCGTCCGACCGGGTATCCTATCATGCTGGCGACGTGCTGTTTCATCAGGGAGATGTCGGCGATGCGGCTTATGTCCTCCTGACTGGCAAAGTCGATGTTCTCGTCGATTCCCCTTCGGGCAAGCTAAAAGTGGCTGAAATGACCGGTAACGCCATTGTCGGCGAAATCGCCATCCTCTGCGACAGCGTCAGAACCGCAACCGTTCGCGCCTCCACCAATGTCGAGGCCCTGCGCATCGGAAAGGAGCAGTTTTTCAAGCTCATGTCAGATTTCCCCGACATCACAATCAAGGTCATGCGCGTTCTGGCGGAACGCCTCACCCAGACGACGACCGAACTGACCAAAGCACGGGCGGCCGCCAAAACATAATCAACAATTCCTTGCTACCGTGAATGGCGATATTGGAAAAATAAATGTCGTACTATTGCAATATAAATGAAATGCTGACTGAATAAGGGGTAAAGGCAGCCGCTCCTACGAGGGCGGATATAAGAATCTATAGAGACAACGGGCTTCATGGGAGGAAGCGTGCAAGATTCCGTTGTTATTGGGGTGTGCTATGGCGTTGGATTCCGACACAACACGTCGGGAAAGTAATAGAAATTTTCGGGTAAAAATCTGGGGTGCGCGGGGAACGCTTCCTGTTTCAGGTGAAAACTTCCGAAAATACGGTGGGAATACCATCTGCATTGAGGTGAGATGCGGCGATCACGTTCTTTTGTTCGATGCGGGTTCCGGCTTGCATCCTGCTGGCCTTGCCCTGCGGGCGGAAGGCATTACTGACGTCAACCTGTTCTTCTCGCATTGTCATTACGACCACATTGTCGGCTTTCCCTATTTCAAGCCCTTTTATAACAGCTCCAACGATGTCGCCATCTGGTCTGGTCACCTCGCTGGCACCATGACCACACGGGAAATGCTCAAGGACTTCATGAGCCCGCCGTGGTTCCCCGTGCCGCTGGAAATTTGCTGCGCAAAAATCGACACGCGGGACTTCATGCCGGGTGACGCGCTCGATGTGCATCCCGGCCTTTCGATCAGGACCGGAATGCTCAATCATCCCGGCAACGCCGTCGGATACCGGTTGGACTGGGAAGGAAAGTCCCTCGCCATCATCACCGATACCGAACATGAGCCGGGCAGCATCGACGAAACTGTGCTCGATCTGATCAGGGACGTCGATCTTTTCCTTTATGATGCCATGTTCACCGATGAGGAAATGAGCCTTTATCGCGGCTATGGCCATTCGTCCTGGCAACAGGCGATCCGCCTCGCCAAGCACGCCGGCGCAAAAAATGTCGGCTTCATCCACCACGCCCCAAGCCGCAGCGACGAAGAACTGGAAAATATCGAAAAACAGGCGAAAGCCCAGTTCAGCGGCGCGTTCGCGGCCATGGATGGCCAGATCATCGAGCTCTGACGCAATCTGGCTTCGGCGAAGTTGACCTGTCCGAACGCGTTTTCGAAACGCTGATTTCGACATACCTTGCCATGCGGGCGTTCGAACACGCACAATTGACCGTTCCCGATCGATTGCTCCACGATATTGCCACGAGACGGCCTGCAATAAGGGTGCCACCACTTACGACATGATGATTCTGCGCCGAATGACCACATGATGGGATTTGCATGATCCGTTTCTTTTCGGAGACCAATTTGAGACGCGCCCGGATTTTATCCGGCCTCATCATATTTGCTTTCGTATTTTCCCACCTTTTCAATCACTCTCTCGCACTCATCTCCATCGATACCGCCGAACGGGCGCGAAAATGGTTCAGCCTGATCTGGCTCAATCCCGTCAGCAGCCTGCTTTTTTATGGTTCGGTTGTGCTGCATGTCTGTCTTGTTTTACGCTCGCTTTATTTGCGCAGAACACTGCGCATGCCGCTCCGCGAAGCACTTCAGGTCATCTTCGGTCTGTCGATCCCGTTCCTGATCATCGGCCACGCCGTCAATATCCGCGTGTCACACATGCTTTATGGCATCGACGTCGGTTATTACTCGGTCATCCGCAGGCTGTGGATCAACAACCCGATACAGGGCGCCTGGCAAAGCCTGGCCTTGATCGTGATCTGGGTCCACGGATGCATTGGCCTCTATTTCTGGCTGCGTTACCGGGACTGGTATCCGCGAATAGCCGGGCTGTTTATGACGGTGGCCGTGATGCTGCCGCTTTTGGCGCTGCTGGGCTTCAGCGATGCCGGTCGATGGCTGGCGGAAATAGACAAAAAATACGCGCTTCCGCCCGGACTTGTCGACAATACGATTCAAAAGGACGAGCTGTCGCTGCAGCGGGAAATGGAAACACGGATCCGTTTCATCACGGGCACAGCGGAGACGCTGTTCGTCGGCGCGGTGATGCTGGCCTTCGCCATGCGTGGCGTACGCAGCTTTCGGCAACGATTGACGGCGATAGAAATCCGCTATGAACATGGCGCGCAGGCGCATGTACCGGCCGGTCTCAGCATTCTGGAAGCGAGCCGCCTTGCCGGAATTCCGCATTACTCCGTCTGCGGCGGCAAAGGACGCTGCTCAACCTGCCGGGTCAAGGTTCTGAACAGCAAAGGCCCGCTACCGCCACCGGGAGACATCGAGCAAACCACATTAAGGCGCATCCATGCCGATTCCGATGTCCGGCTCGGCTGCCAGCTACGACCCGCCAGCGATATTGATATCGCGCTTCTGGTTTCGCCGCCCCAGCAGAGCGACCTGCCGGCCGATGCACAACCGGCTCGCCCCGGCCGGGAAGAAGAAATCGCCATCCTCTTTTGCGATCTGCGCAACTTCACCACGCTTTCCGAAGCGAAGCTGCCCTATGATGTCGTCTTCCTTCTCAATCGCTATTTCACCATCGTCGGCCAGGCCGTAGAGCAGGCGGGAGGCCATCTCGACAAATTCATCGGCGATGGCGCCATGGCGCTTTTCGGACTTGGCGAGGACGCGGAACATGCCTGCCGCAAAGCCATGAAGGCGGCCGCGACCATATTGCGGGATATCGCAACCCTGAACGAGGGGCTGGAGAAACAATTCGCCGTCCGCCTGGAAGTCGTCGTCGGCATTCATTCCGGTCCTAGCATCGTTGGCGTCATGGGATATGGCGCGGCCAAAACCCTCACAGCCATCGGCGATACCGTCAACGTGGCAAGCAGGCTCGAATCCAAGGCCAAGGAATTCGGCGCAGCCATCGTTGTTTCCGAACCGGCCATCATTCAGGCGGGACAGGAGATTGCCGATCTCAGAAGCGAAGAAATCGCCATCCGCGGCCGCAACTCGCAAATGAAAGTCTTCCTGCTCTCGAAAGAAGAGAGCGAGCGCTATTTATGAAAAAGCGCCGACACACTCGTTGGGCCGTCCGATCTCAAATCTTGCGATAGAGAAAATAACGGTCCGTCGGTACGCTTGCCGGCACCGGCAAAGGCTTCAGCATGGGATGATCCAGAGGCAGGCCGCTGACCGCGAGACCGCCTTTCGCCAGCATGCCCGCCGCAAGATCGGGCAACCATGTGAGGGTGACGGCATCCTTTTCCGGATAACCCGTGCCGATATCGGCATGCACGAACGCCGCTTCCTTGCCGATGAAAGCTGGAGCGGTTTGCGATATTTCACCGATCACCAGATCTTCCTGCGCCGGAACGGAGGAAGCGTGCGCACCCATGGCCCTGTCGAAAGCGACGATGCGGCGGTTGGGAAACAGCTCCCGCAGATGATTGAAAGTGCGCCCGTTGCCAAGACCAATTTCCATAAGCGCGCCTTCACCCGGCAGATCGAGATCCGCTGCGACATGGTTGAGGATATCCCGCTGCGCGGTCAGCCGGCGGATGAAACTATCGAGTCTGCTCATGTTATCAGGCCTTGATGATGTGTTTTGCAGCCATATCCCGCCGCGCGAAAACATTTCGCGTGTCAATGATAAGCGGCGCCCATTCGCTTAGAGCGGCATAATCGACGTTGTCATGGTCGGTCGCAACGAGAACGGCGTCGAAAGCGCCGATCGCCTCCCTTTCCCACGGCACGGATTTCATGCCCATCAGATGGCTATACTCCCGGGTTTTCGGGATTTCTGCAACAAAGGGGTCGAAATAGGCCGCTTCGCCGCCACGCTCCTGAATAATCTCGATGAGCTTCAGCGATGGGCTTTCGCGAATGTCAGGCACATTCTTTTTATAGGCGAGGCCGACGACCAGCACCTTCGAACGGCTGAGCGCCTTACCGGAATGAATATCGAGCGCCTCCGCGACCCGCCCGATGACATGACGCGGCATGCCGGTATTGATCTCTCCGGCCAGCTCGATGAATCGCGTCGGCAATTCATATTCGCGCGATTTCCAGGTGAGATAGAACGGGTCGATCGGTATGCAATGGCCGCCGAGACCCGGACCGGGATAAAACGGCATGAAACCGAACGGCTTGGTCTTCGCCGCATCGATCACTTCCCAGATGTCGATACCCATTGCCTCGTAGACGACCTTGAGTTCGTTGACCAGTGCGATATTGACGGCACGGAAGACGTTTTCGGTAATTTTTACCGCCTCGGCCGTAGCGTTTGTCGAGACGGGGACGATCTTTTTGACCACCGAACCGTAAAATGCGGCCATCAGCTTTCCGGCCGCCTCGCCATCGCCAGCGACAACCTTTGGAATGGTCGAGGTCTCGAAATCGCGATTGCCGGGATCTTCCCGTTCAGGTGAAAAGCCGATGAAGAAATCGACGCCGGAGACAAGCCCGGTACTTTCCAGAATGGTCTTCACCACCCCGTCAGTCGTGCCGGGATAGGTGGTCGATTCCAGAACCACGAGCTGTCCCTTGCGCAGATGGGCGGCAATATCGCGGCAGGTCTTTTCGACATAAGAAAGGTCCGGCTCGCGATATTTCGTCAGGGGCGTGGGCACGCAGATGGCGATGACATCGCATTCGGCCAGCCTGGAGAAATCCGAGGTGGCGACAAAACCTTCATCCTGTCTCACACTCGCCAGCACCTCATCGGAAACGGCCTCGATATAGCTGCGCCCGGCCTCGATCGCGGTAATTTTGCCGGGATCGATATCGAAACCGACAACCTTGAAACCGCCCCTGGCGATCGTCATGGCAAGCGGCAGACCGACATAGCCGAGGCCGATCACCCCCGCTTTGGCGCTTTTGTTTTCAATACTGGAAAGCAGGTTCCGGGAGATGTCTGGGGAAGTCAAAGCGTGTCACGCTCCGCGCATGTGCAAAAGATGTCTTTCAGTTGGGCAAGAATGACGGACCTGTCAAGGCTCGGGCCTTTCAAATTCCGGTTGACGCGCGAGCCGCTGGCAACGCACAACCATCGCCATGAAGATCGCCTTTTATGCGCCGTTCAAATCTCCCAACCATCCCGTTCCCTCCGGCGACCGGCTGATGGCTCGCCTGTTGATGAAAGCGATGACGATTGGCGGTCACGATGTTTCCGTCGCCTCGGAACTGCGCAGTTTTCTGAAACAGGCGGATGCCCCGGCAAGAGCCTTGCTCGCCGATGAGGCCGAGCGGGAAGTCGAGGTCATCATGCGGCGCTGGGAGCGGGAGGGCGTGCCGGATCTCTGGTTTTGTTACCACCCCTATTACAAGGCGCCGGACTTGCTTGGACCGGAACTGGGCAGACGTTTTAGCATCCCCTATGTCACCGCCGAAGCGTCCTACTCGCCGAAGCGAAATGGGATGGGATGGCAGGCGGTTCAGGATGGGTTGCTGGCCGCATTGAACGCCGCCGCCATCAATATCTGCTTCACAGCGCGGGATCGTGAAGGCCTCGTGCGGGCCTCGCCCGCCCTTCGCTGGGCCATGCTGCCGCCCTTTATCGACGCCGGGGCTTTTCTCAAGAACACGCCCAAGCCGACACCTGCAAGGCTCATCACCGTCGCCATGATGCGGGCGGGTGACAAGCTCGACAGCTACCGCGCCCTTTCCGAAGCGCTCGCCCTGTTGCCGCAGGATGTCGACTGGACGCTGGATATCGTCGGCGACGGACCGGAACGCACGGCCGTGCAGGCCATGTTCAGCGCGTTTCCCAATCGCCGTCTCGTCTGGCACGGGGAAAAAACCGCGACCGAGATCGCCATGCTTCTTTCAAAAGCCTCTCTCTATGTCTGGCCGGGCCATGGCGAGGCCTATGGTCTCGCCTATCTCGAGGCGCAGGCTGCCGGCCTGCCCGTTGTGGCCGAAGAAGTGGCTGGCGTCCCCGAAGTGGTAAAATCCGGCGCCACAGGATTACTGACACCAGAAAATGATAGAGCCGCCTATGCCGACGCGATTAAAACTCTGCTCGGCGACGACACACAGCGCGAAGAACTGGCGCAGGCGGCCCGGCAGTTCGTCGGGAATGAACGGTCTCTGGAAAACGCCGCAAAAGAACTGAACCATATACTGCTGCAAGCAAAGGCGCGAACATCATGAGTCTGGAAAAACTCGTTGCGGCACTCGACGAATGCGGGCGGCGCGGCATATCCGCCGATCTCTGGCTCCGGGACGACGATGCGGTGGAGCCGACGCCCGCGCTCGACACGTTGCTGGATCTTTGCAGCGGCTTTTCCGCTCCGGTCACGCTCGCGGTCATTCCCGAGATGACGACCGATAAGCTCGCACGGCATCTGGATGTGTCGGACATTGCTCAGGTCGCCGTGCATGGCTGGTCCCATACGAATTATGCCAGCGAGAAGGAAAAGAAACAGGAACTCGGATCGCATCGCGATCCCGCTGTCGTTCTCGATGAATTGCAATCCGGACTGGATAAACTCCACGACCTGCATGGCGGGCGTTTAGTGCCGATGCTCGTGCCGCCGTGGAACCGCATAGATGCCGGTATCGTGAAGGCACTCGCGGGCCTCGGATATCGCGCCCTATCCGTTTTCGGCCCGGAGAAAAGCACCCTGCCGCCCTGCCTGAACACCCATGTCGATGTGATCGACTGGCGCGGCAGCCGCGGTGTGCGCGACGACGACGTGCTCTTTGCGGAAACCGCCGCCCGCATCCTGATGACCGCCGAAAACGGCGGCACGACCGGCATCCTTACCCACCATCTCGTCCATGATGACAATGTCTGGCGCTTTCTGAGACGGCTTTTCGAGGTAACCACCGATCATCCCGCCGCCCGCTGGCGCTCTTCAAGAGACCTCATCGACGAAATCTCACCATGATTTCCAGGCGATCAGCAACCCGCTCGCCTCAGTGGAAAGTTCCCGCCTGACCGCTTCCACCGTCTCAAATGGGGCGCGATCGGGAAGGGACACGGCAACGAACCCCGCCGGCGCGAGGCTGATGCTCCCCGCCCGGGCGATGATGGTGAAGATCAAGGGACCGGTCGACCACCAGGCGGGCGCTCGTGGCATGTCTTCGATAATTCCGGGAAAGGCTTCCAGCATCCTGCTGAAAACAGGATGTCCGGCAGGCGCTGCTATGAAGGAATTGGCAAGCAGCATGCTGCCCCGCCCCGTGTCCCGCGGGGTTTTTTCGTCAAACGCCGTCAGCCCCGTCAGAGGCAGGAATGTATCGAAACTCACATCGTCCCGTGCCGGATACCAGTCGCAATCGAGATAGATACCGCCAAACCGCTCCAGCAGCATATAACGGGCCACATCCACCGCGCCCGGATAATCGCCCTTGTCCAGCATGGTTTTGAAGACGCCGTTGGAAAACACACCTTCCCGCTCAAGATCGGCCTCCCGCCAGAGCCGATACTCGTAACCATGGTTCGAAGCGTGGGCGGCCCATGCCTCAACCGAGACCGGCGGAGCTTTCTCCCCGATCCATATCTGGTGGATGAGCCTTGGTACATCTTCACGGCTTTTGACGCTGATCGCGCGACGGTCTTGCGTGGAAAACCGCGCATATTTCTCCAGCACCTGCGGCGGCGGCACCAGCGTATATTGATAACCGATCTTGGTGATCACATCGCCCTCGGCCTTGGCGAGGCGCAGCCTTGCCGCATGCAAGCGGCGCGGCAGGCCGAGCACCGTCCGCTCACCCATCAGGTGGCTGTCCTTTGCTGCAACCAGCGATAAGAGAAGCGCATTGGCTTCCGCATACTGGCCGCCATTTTGCAACTGCCGGGCTTTATCCAGCTGGGCGTCGTAATATTTCTTGTCGGACATGGACCCTCATCCAGAAACGCACGTTAACATATCGCCAAACAAAAGGCGTCAGGCAAGCCGTCGTGTTTCGGAAGCCGGCTTCGAATTTGCTAAACAATTCGATGTTTCAGAGGCATAGACAGACAACAAACCCTGCGATAACGTTGATTTAAGCCCTCCTAAGCAAATTGTCACAACGCAACGATAAAGAGACGGCAAGGAACCCTTTGGCATGAGCGCAGGCGCAGATTTGCTCCGTATTGAAAATCTGCAGGTCTCGTTTTCTCTCATGGGCGGCACCATCGATGCCGTCAGGGGCACAAGCCTTCGCATTCTTCCGGGGAAAGTCACAGCGCTCGTCGGCGAGTCCGGTTCGGGAAAATCCGTCATCGGCCAGACCATCATGGGCATCCATCCCAAGACGGCGCGTGTGAATGGACGCGTGCTATTCACCGATCCGGAAAATGCCGCGGCCGGCCCTGTCGATCTGCTACAATTGCCGAAGGACGGCCGGGAAATCCGTTCGATACGCGGAAATCGCATCGGCCTGATCTTTCAGGAGCCGATGACGTCTTTCTCGCCGCTGCACACCATCGGCAATCAGATCGACGAGGCGCTCAGGATTCACAGCATCCTGTCGCCGGCCGAACGTGCGGAAAAAATGCATGAAACGCTCGATCTTGTGGGGTTTTCCAAACCCAAGAAGGTCGTGAACATGTATCCCTTCGAGCTGTCAGGCGGCATGCGCCAGCGCGCCATGATCGCCATGGCGCTGATCTGTCGTCCCGCACTTCTGATCGCCGACGAGCCGACAACGGCGCTGGATGTGACGATACAGGCACAAATCCTCAAGCTGCTGCATGACCTCCAGAGCCGCCTGAATATGAGCATGCTGCTCATCACCCACGATCTCGGCGTGGTGGCGAACATCGCCGATGAGGTCGCCGTGATCTATCAGGGCGAGATCATGGAGGCCGGAACCGTTGACGACATTTTCAGGGCGCCGGCCCATCCCTATCTCAAGGGCCTGATGGCAGCCGTGCCCCATTTCGACATGAAGCCCGGCGAAAGGCTGAAGGCGCTGCGCGAAATCAACATCGACCACGAAAGCCTCGTCGGCAAAAAGACGGCCGCAGTCAATAAAACTCCCGGCCCGCTCCTGACCGTGAACAATATCAGCAGGACCTTCACTACCCGTAAATCGAGCTGGTTCAGCAAAGGCGCCGCTAACGCCACCAAGGCTGTCGACAGCGTCAGCTTCGAAATCCGACGTGGCGAATGTCTCGGACTGGTCGGCGAAAGCGGCAGCGGCAAAACTACAGTCAGCAAAATCCTCATGCGCGCCGTTCGCCCGGATGAAGGTTCGGTGACCTTTCACCGGCCTGAGGGCGACATCGATGTCCTCAATGCCAGGGATGGAGACCTGAAAGAGCTGCGGTCGAAGATACAGATGGTCTTTCAGGACCCGATATCCTCGCTGTCTCCGCGCATGACCGTGGGCAACATCCTGAGCGAACCGCTGGAAATCCATGGGCGGGGTGACGCGAAATACCGCGCGGAGAAAGTTCGCGGTCTCGTCAGGGCCATCGGGCTGGGAGAAAGCGCGCTCAACCGTTATCCCCACAGTTTCTCGGGCGGACAGAGGCAGCGTATCGGCATCGCCAGGGCATTGGCGCTCGGTCCCGAACTTCTCATCTGCGACGAACCCGTTTCCGCCCTCGATGTCTCCGTACAGGCGCAAATCCTCAATCTTCTGAAGGATTTGCAGCAGGATCTCGGGCTGACATATCTCTTCATTTCGCACAATCTCGCGGTGGTGGACTATATGGCCGACCGCGTGGCGGTGATGTGCGAAGGCCGCATCGTGGAACTGGCACCGCGCGAAATCCTGATGCGCTCTCCGGTCCATCCCTATACCAAATCCCTGCTGGCGGCCGTGCCTTTCCCCGATCTCGACCGTCCGCTCGATTTCCGCACCATAGGCAAGATCAGCGCGACGGGCAAATTCGACTGGGGCAAACAGTTCCGCGACGAGGGTAATGGCCACATGATTTCCGCCGATCTCGGCGAAGGCCATTTCGTGCTTGCAAACGGCAATGCCGATATCCGGGAGCTTCGCCCTTGATCACGCGCCGCACCACCCTTGCCCTCCTGGCTTCAGTCTTCCTGCCGGCCTATGCGCGGGCCGCCTATACCGACCCCGGCTATTTCAAGGAAAAACGGGAAAAGGGCGAATTGCCCGACGTGGCTGAACGCCTGCCGAAAAACCCGCGCGTCATCGACATGAAAGCGCTTGGCCGCGAGCCGGGAAAACATGGCGGCTCGGTGCGTATGCTCATTGGCGGCCAGCGCGACATTCGCCTGATGCCGATCAGCAGCTATGCCCGTCTTGTCGGTTATGACGAGAAGTTCGAGCTGCATCCGGATATTCTCGAAAGCTACGACGTTCAGGAAGAACGCATCTTCACCTTCAAGCTGCGCGAAGGCCACAAATGGTCCGACGGCAGTGATTTCACCTCCGAGGATTTCCGCTATTTCTGGGAGGACGTCGCGCTCAACAGGGAAATCCACAAGGGCGGCCCGCCGATCGAACTTCTGGTCAACGAGAAGCCGCCGCTTATCGAAGTCATCGACCGGCAGACGGTGCGCTACACCTGGGATGGCCCCAATCCGGATTTTCTGGCGAAACTCGCAGCGGCCTCACCGGCGCGGCTGTTCCTGCCCGCCGCCTATATGAAACAGTTCCACGTCAAATATCAGACGCCGGAAAAGCTCGCCAAGCTGATCAAGAAAAACAAGGCGGATGACTGGAGCGGCCTGCACATCAAGATGTCGCGGCAGGTTCGTCCGGAAAATCCCGATCTGCCGACTCTCGACGCCTGGCGCAACACCACCGCGCCGCCGGCCGAGCAATTCGTGTTCGAACGCAATCCCTATTATCACCGCGTCGACGAAAACGGCCTGCAACTGCCCTATCTCGACCGCTTCCTGCTCAACGTCACCTCATCCGATATCATCTCGGCCAAAACGGCGTCCGGCGACAGCGATCTGCAATACTTCGGCCTCGATTTCGCCGATTACACCTTCTTGAAGGATGCCGAAAAGCGCTTTCCCCTGAAGGTAAACCTCTACAAGCGCTCTCAGGGCTCACGCATCGCGCTTTTGCCCAATCTCAATTGCGCCGACACGGTCTGGCGCAGCGCTTTTCAGGACGTGCGCGTGCGCCGGGCGCTATCGCTCGCGATAAACCGGCACGAAATCAACATGGTCTGCTTTTACGGGCTGGCAAAGGAAAGCGCCGATACCGTTCTGCCGGAAAGCACGCTTTACCGGCAGGAATTCGCGGATGCCTGGAGCGCTTTCGATCGGGCGGCGGCCAACAGGCTGCTTGACGAAGCAGGTCTCGACAAGCGCGACGATGCCGGCCTTCGGCTTCTGCCGGATGGTCGTCCGGCCTATATTATCGTCGAGACGACGGGCGAAAGCACGCTCGAAACCGACGTGATGGAACTGGTGACGGATCACTGGCGACATATCGGTATTGCGGTTTCCGTCCGCCCCACCCAGCGCGATGTCTTCCGCAAGCGCGCCATGGGCGGCGAAGTGCTGATGTCGGTATGGATGGGCATGGACAACGGTGTTCCGACACCAGACATGCTGCCTTCCGGCCTCGCCCCCACCGGCGATGACCAGCTGCAATGGCCGGTCTGGGGTGTGCATTATCTTTCGGGCGGCCGCGAGGGCAAGGAGCCCGATCTGCCGGAGGCGGCGCACCTGCTCGATCTGCTGAAAAAATGGCGCAGAAGCGTCACCGAGGAAGAGCGCGAGGCCATCTGGCTGGAAATGCTGGAGATTTATACGCAGCAGGTATTTTCCATCGGCATCGTCAACGGCGCGCTGCAACCCGTCGTTCACGTCAAACGCATGCGAAACGTGCCGGAAAAAGCGATTTTCGGTTACGAGCCCACATCCTATCTCGGCGTCTATATGCCGGATAGCTTCTGGTATGACGGAGACGCCTGATATGCTGCGGTATATTTTAAAGCGCGTCCTCGTGATGATCCCCACGCTGATCCTGATCTCGATGCTGGTTTTCACCATCATCGAGCTACCGCCGGGCGATTATTTCGAAAGCTATGTCGCCGAGCTGCGCGCCATGGGCGAGACGGCGAATCTTGCCGAAATCGAGGAACTGCGTGTGCGCTACGGTTTCGACCAGCCAGCCCCGATCCGTTATTTCCGCTGGGCGACAGGCATGCTGGTTGGGGACTTCGGTTATTCCTTCGAATATCAGCTGCCGGTCAGCGATGTGGTGGGAGACCGCCTGTGGCTGACGGTGCTCGTCTCCTTCGTCACCATCATCGTCACCTGGCTTATCGCCTTCCCGATCGGCATCTACTCCGCCACCCATAAATACAGCTGGGGCGATTATGGCCTGACCTTCCTCGGCCTGCTCGGCATCGCCATTCCCAACTTCATGCTGGCGCTGATCCTGATGTATTTCGCCAATATCTGGTTCGGCATCTCCATCGGCCATCTGATGGACCGGGAATATCTGAACCAGGCTATGAGCTGGGCGAAGTTCAAATCGATCCTTGAACACATCTGGATTCCCGTCCTCATCATCGGAACAGCGGGCACCGCCGGCATGATCCGTCGTCTGCGCGCCAATCTGCTCGATGAATTGCAGAAGCAATATGTGGTCACCGCCCGCGCCAAGGGGCTGCACCCCTTCAAGGTGCTGACCAAGTATCCGCTGCGCATGGCGCTGAATTTCTTCATCTCGGACATCGGATCGATCCTGCCCGCCATCATCTCCGGCGCGGAAATTACCGCCGTCGTCCTGTCGCTCGAAACCACGGGGCCCATGCTCATCAGGGCGTTGCAGAGCCAGGACATGTATCTGGCCGGTTCGTTCCTGATGTTCCTCGCATTCCTGACGGTGATCGGCGTTCTGGTATCGGATATCGCCCTTGCCATACTTGACCCGCGAATCCGCTTCGGAGGTGGCAACGTCAAATGACTTCATCCATTCCGAACCCCGGCGAGGCGCTGCCCCATTACGTTTCAACCGCGCCCTTCGACCCTTCGCTGATCGAACCCAACACATCTGGAATGGCCGCCTTCAGCAAGGCCTCGCAGCTGCGCCTCATGTGGTGGCAGTTCCGTCAGCACAAGATCGCCGTGTGGTCCGGCGTCTTTCTGGTGGTGCTTTATCTTTCGATCCTGATCTGCGAGTTTCTGGCGCCCTATAATCTCCACACCCGCAATATTGAAAATATCTACGCCCCTCCGCAGGCCATTCACCTGTTCAATGATGGAAAATTTGTCGGCCCCTTCGTTTACGGTCGGGAAATGACGCTCGACATGGACAATCTGAGACGGATCTATCGGAACGTCCCGACGGATATCCAGCCGCTGCGTTTCTTCTGCAAAGGCGATACCTATCGCTTCTGGGGCATGTTCGAGGGCAGAACCCATCTCGTCTGCCCGGCGGAGGGTGGTGAATTGTTCCTGCTCGGCACGGATCGTCTCGGGCGTGACGTGCTGTCGCGCATCATCTATGGTGCGCGCATTTCGCTGACCATCGGCCTTCTCGGCGTCGCCATGAGCTTCGTTCTCGGCATTGTGATCGGCGGTCTGGCGGGCTATCGCGGCGGCACGTTTGACCTGATCGTCCAGCGCATCATCGAGGTTCTGCAATCCATCCCGAGCATTCCGCTGTGGCTGGCGCTTGCCGCGATCATGCCGGTGACCTGGAGCCCCATCCTCGTCTATCTCGGCATCACCATCATTCTCGGCATGCTGGACTGGACGGGCCTTGCACGCGCCGTGCGCTCGAAACTTCTGGCGCTTCGCGAAGAAGACTATGTTTTGTCTGCACAATTAATGGGTGCCGGCACGCCGCGCATCATCGGCAGACACCTCATTCCCGGCTTCATGTCACACTTGATCGCATCGGCCACTCTGACGATACCCGGCATGATTCTCGGCGAGACCGCACTGAGCTTCCTCGGCCTCGGTCTCAGACCACCGATCACAAGTTGGGGAATTCTGCTCACGGAGGCGCGCAGCGTCAGCGTCATTGCGCTATATCCATGGCTTCTCATCCCGACGATCCCGGTCGTTCTCGTCATTCTGGCCTTTAATTTCTTCGGTGACGGACTACGTGATGCTGCGGATCCCTTCAGATAAAATGGAACACCCTTTGATAAACTGCCCTTCCGCCATCGCCTTTTTTGTGAAAGGCAAAAAGAGGTGTGGCCCATGACCTCCCGTTTGAACGACGCGCGTATCCTCATGTACAGCCACGATTCCTTCGGGCTCGGGCATCTGCGGCGGTGTCGCACCATCGCGCATGCTCTGGTGGAGGATTATCGCGGCCTCAACGTCCTCATCATTTCCGGCGCGACGATTGCCGGTGCTTTCGATTACCGCGCCCGCGTCGATTTCGTGAAAATCCCTAGCGTCATCAAGCTGCGCAACGGCGAATACACGTCCATGGACAGGCATATCGATCTTCAGGAAACACTGAAGATGCGTCGCTCCATCATCTACCACACCGCCGAAAGCTTCCAGCCGGATATCTTCATCGTCGACAAGGAGCCCATGGGCCTGCGCGGCGAGGTGGAGGAAACACTCGCCTATCTCAAGGGACAGGGCAGCAAGCTCGTCATCGGCCTGCGCGACGTCATGGATGCGCCGCAGCTGCTCGAGGCGGAGTGGAAGCGCAATAATGTCATGACAAAGATCGGCCAGTTCTATGACCACGTCTGGATTTATGGCCCGCCCGATTTCCACGATCCGCTGACGGGGCTCGACGTTCCGGACACCGTTCGCGACAAGATGGATTTCGTCGGGTTTCTGCAAAGGTCCAAGACCCAGGCCGAAACCGTATCGCATCGGCCGGATGGCGATTATCTTCTCGTCACCACGGGCGGGGGCGGCGATGGCAGCGAATTGATCGACGACGTCATCAACGCGTATCGCCATGATAGCGAACTGACACACAAGGCGCTGGTGGTGCTCGGCCCCTATATGCCGGCGGATCAACGCCAGCGCTTCATGAGCAGTGTTGCCGACATTCCACATATCGAAATCATCGAATTCGACAACCGCATGGAAGATCTCGTTGCCGGCGCGCAGGCCGTCGTCTCCATGGGCGGATACAACACCGTCTGCGAGATATTGTCCTTCGACAAACCCGCCCTCGTCGTACCGCGCACGGTGCCGCGCGAAGAGCAGCTTATCCGCGCCAGCCGCGCCTCGGAGCTTGGTCTTTTCGACATGCTTCTGCCGGAAGATGCCGAAAACCCGGCAAAAATGGCGGCGGCTCTGAAAGCCCTGCCGCACCGCGCGCCGCCCTCCGTCAATGCGTGCGGGCTGAAGCTGGACGGTCTTGAAAACATATCGCGCCGGATAGCCGAATGGCTGCCACCCGAAAGCGATAAGGCGCCGATTACGCTCTCCGCGTGACCGGTTCCGCGACAAACACCGCTTCAAAAGAGACACGCGCAACGTGACCGATACAAAAAAAATCGTGGTGCTCCTCAAGGGCTATCCGCGCCTGTCCGAGACTTTCATCGCCCAGGAACTTCTGGGGCTGGAGAAGGCCGGGCTGAAGCTCGAACTCATGTCGATGCGCCGTCCGACGGATAAAAAGCGCCACCCCGTTCACGATGAAATCCGCGCGCCCGTTACCTATTTGCCGGAGTATTTGCACGAGGAACCGCTGCGCGTTCTGAGGGCGCTATGGGCCTGCCGCAAAAAGCCGGGCTTCACCAAAGCGCTTCGCCGCTTTTTCAGCGACCTGCCGCATGACCTCAGCCGCAACCGCTTCCGCCGTTTCGGGCAGGCCGCGGTGCTCGCACATGAATGGCCGGACGATGCCGAATGGCTGCACGTTCACTTCATCCACACGCCCGCCTCGGTCGCTGCTTATACCCATCTGATGACAGGCACGCCCTGGACGATCTCGGCGCACGCGAAGGACATCTGGACCTCGAACGACCGCGACCTTGCCGCCAAGCTGCAAAGCGCACGCTGGGCCGTGACCTGCACCGCCGGCGGTTTTCAGCATCTGCAGACCCTTTCCGGGGCCAAGAAGAATGTGCATCTGAGCTATCACG
Organism: Agrobacterium sp. B1(2019); assembly: GCF_008274755.1. NCBI lineage: Bacteria > Pseudomonadati > Pseudomonadota > Alphaproteobacteria > Hyphomicrobiales > Rhizobiaceae > Agrobacterium > Agrobacterium sp. B1(2019). The sequence goes on from NZ_VTPB01000001.1 coordinate 2,659,660, forward strand.
GGCTGGATCTTACCCGCTTCCCGCATTTCGAGACACCGCGTCCGGTAAGGGACGGATCGAACGCCGATGATCCGGTGAGGATTTTGAGCGTCGGTCGGGCGGTCAAGAAAAAGGGCATCGATATTCTCCTGCGTGCGCTCGCCTCGCTGCCGCAGGATATGCATTGGCGCTTCACCCATATCGGCGGCGGCGATGAACTGGCCGCCCTGAAGAAACTCGCAGACGAACTCGGCGTCGCCGATAAGATCGTCTGGACCGGGGCCATGGACCAGAAACAGGTGCTGGAGAACTATCGCGAAGCGGACCTCTTCGCTCTAGCCTGCCGCATCACCAGCGATGGCGACCGCGACGGCCTGCCAAATGTGCTGGTCGAGGCCGCGAGCCAGGCGCTGACCTGCATCTCCACCAATATTTCCGGGATACCGGAGTTTTTCGTCAGCGGTCAAAACGGCCTGCTGACGGAACCGGAAAATCCGGCTGCTTTCGCAGAGGCGCTGCGCATGGCCATCACCGATCCGCAATTGCGCCAGCGTCTTGGCAGCGCCGCCGAAAACCGTGTGCGCACCGCCTTCGACCATCGCACCAGCATTGTCGAGCTGAAGGCCCTGTTCGAGAAAGAGTGGGAAACAACGCCATGACCGATACGGAAAAACGCCCCTGCGTTTTCTTCTACGTCCAGCACCTTCTCGGCATCGGCCATATCGCCCGCGCCAGCCGCATTGCCAACGCCCTTCAGGCGAACGGTTTCGATGTCGTGCTGGTCACGGGCGGCACGCCTGTTCCGGGCTTTCCGGGCGAGGGTATCCGCCATGTCGAATTGCCGCCCATCGCCGTCAGCGACGGCAGCTTTGCTGGCCTGGTCGACAGTTCCGGAAAACCGGTGGACGACGACTTCAGGAGGCTTAGGACCGATATGCTGATCGGCGCCTATCACGGTGCCAAACCCGATATCGTCATCATCGAGGCTTTTCCTTTCGGCCGCAGGCAGGTACGCTTCGAATTGTTGCCGCTTCTCGATGAGATCGAGGATAGCGAACCGCGCCCGCTCGTGATGACATCACTGCGTGATATCCTGCAGGAAAAGACCAAGCCCGGCAGGGACGAAGAGACCGTGTCTCTGGTGAAGAAACATTTCGACGCGGTGCTCGTCCATGGCGATCCGGATTTCGCCCGGCTGGAAGACACCTTTCCACTTGCTGGCGAAATCAGCCAGCGCATCGTCTATACCGGCCTCGTCGCTCCCCTTCCGCCGCCGGAACCGGCGGAAAAATTCGAAATCGTAGTTTCAGCGGGCGGCGGCGCAGTCGGCGCCACACTCATACGGGCTGCTTTGGAGGCCGCCCCTCTGCTTGATGGCATCAAGAACTGGTGCCTCGTGACCGGTCCCAACATGCCGCAGGCGGACTTCGATGCAATCTCGGCGCAGGCGGCCGGCAATGTGTCCGTCTTCCGTTTCCGCAAGGATTTCGCAAGTTTGCTCGCCGGCGCGCGGCTTTCAATTTCACAGGCCGGTTACAACACCGTCTGCGATATTCTTCAGGCTAAATGCCGCTCGCTTCTCATCCCCTTCGCAGCGGGGGGCGAAACCGAACAGAGCGCCCGTGCCGAACGGTTGGCGCGGCTGGGGCTGGCGCATGTGCTGGAGGAAAAGGATATTTCGGCGCAAGCGATGGCCGATGCCATCAAGACGGCATTGTCCCTACCGGCGCCCGGCACGATCACGCTCGATCTCGATGGCGCGGCCGAAACGGCTAGAGCGCTGCGCCGCCTTTATGATGAGCGGTGAGGATCGTCTTCAACTCTCGAACCGCCGCCTCATCGGTAACCTTGCGCCCTGCGCCGGTGAAACCGAGCTTCGCCACCCTGCTGTCCGGATCATAGGATGGAACGGCGGAACAGGATGCGTGGATTTCCGTTATCGGAAAGCGATCCAGCAATGTCTGAACGCTCTGCGGACGCACCCCGGCGCCGGGCATGATGACGATCCGGCTTGCCGCCGTCTCGGACAGGTGGGCCAGAGCCTCAATCCCTTCAAGCGCCGAACGCGCCCCGCCTGAGGTGAGAATTCTTGAGAACCCCAATGCGATGGCCCCTTCCAGCGCCTCTTCCATGTCAGGCACGACATCGAAAGCTCGGTGCAGGGTCACATCCAGCCCGTCGGCATGACGACGCAGTTCTTCAAGCAAACTAACATCAAGCGAACCATCGCCACGCGACGCGCCGAGCACCACGCCGGAAAGGCCGGCGGCACGCGCCGCGTCGATATCGCGTTTCATCACATCCGCTTCGTCGCGCGTGAAGACGAAATCACCGGCGCGCGGCCTGATCATGACGCTCACCGGCAACCCGCAGGACGCCGCACGCTGCATGAAACCCGCCGATGGCGTCACACCGCCGCCGGAAAGAGCCGCGCAAAGTTCGATGCGATCGGCCCCGCCGCTGACTGCCGCTTCCAGACCGGCGACATCGTCCACGCAAATTTCGAGAATCATCGTAACCTCTTTCATTTGAGTGGCCGTTACCTGCGGCGGCCCTTTCCATCAAGCGCGTAAAGCATATAAACGCCGCCCAGCCCCACGATTGCCCCCAATATGGAAGTCCCCGAATAGCTGGAAACCAGGGTTCCAACGGCAAAAATCAACGCACCCAGACCGGCACCGAGGAAGATATTGACGGCGATCAGCGAGCTTCCGAGTCCCGGCCGGTCCGCGATCAGTTCCTGCAAGTAGGTAATTGGAATGCTGATGATCGCGGCGGCGCCCAGCGCACTGATGACCGTTTGGGCGTAGATATGCCACGGCGCTGAAGCAAGCCCCTGCAGAATGAGATAGATGGCGTAAAGCCCCGCTCCCGTCGCAAGTGTCAGCGTCTGCGGAACCTTCTTCTCGATCCAGCCCCACAGGAGAATGAAGACGATTTCCAGCGCAGCGACGATACCCGCAACAATGCCGATATCCGCCACCGTGCCCTTTGCCTGTCCGGTTATGATGAGCGAGCGCACGGAATCATTGAGATGCAGCATCGAGCAGATGAGCGCGATGGCGATGATCCGGAGCAGCACCCGCCGCGATCCGATTTCCGCAAGCGAGGCGCGCAGGCCAAACCGCGCTTCAGTATTTGCCGATGCCGGCGTGGCGGCCCGCGGCAGGCAGAAGGCGACAAGCAGAAAGCAGACAAGCGCACAGATGCCCGAAAACAGGAACGCCATCAGCATATTGCCGGAATTCACCAGAAAAACACCGACAATGCCCGGCACCAGCACCCAGGAAAGCGAGATGGTTGCCCGCATGATCGAATTCACCGCGATCATTTCACCCGTCGAAAGGTTGCGCGCATCGGCGCGCACATGGGCGAAGATCAACGAATTCATCGCTCCGAAAATCGGCAGAAGCACAAGCTTCGCGGCAACGAAGGCGGTAGCGTTGCCGGCCAGATAGACCAGCAGATAACCGCTGACGCCGAAGAGCGCGATATAGAGCATTGGCTTGCGATATTCACCCAGCCTGTCTGCGACGATGCCCATCAACACGCTGGCGCTGACATTGATGACGGCAGCAAACAGCATCAGCAGCGAATAGACGCTGTTGCTCAGCCCGATTTCGCGAATACCGATGACCGCCTGATAGGGGGCGGTCGCCGCATTCGAAAACCCGAAGAACAGGATGGTGAGCGCCCCGATACGGATCGACGGATTGTTGATGACGATGGAAAGAGCCGACGGCATGGATATTCGCCTGAGATGATCCGGCACCGCCGGATCGCTGGGTAAAGCTACCGAACCGCTGTCATCGCCAGCGGGCCGAAAGGATGGGCTGAGGGGTATAATCGAAATGCGGCTTCCATGGGTAAAAATCGCCGTCCCGGCGGCGATTGGGAAGATTTTCGATATCCTGATTGATGACCCCTTCCGTCAGCGCCATGAGGTTGGGATTGGCGATAGGCGCAAGCTCCGGCGAAAGATAACCGGACTTGACGACCAGCAACCGCACCTCCTTTGGATTAAAGCCGAGACGGGTGAAATCAGAAATCATGTGATAAGGCCTGCGCCGCGCCGCCAGAATGACCATGATGCCGCCGATGGCGACCACAGCCTGCCGCTGATCCGCAGCACCTGGATCGTCCAGTTTCACAACGCGGGCCTCGACGGTCACGGACGGGCTCTGCGGATCGAGACTGCCGCCGATCTTCAGGGAAAGGCTCGCACCTTCGCCGGCCGCAAAACAGGCTTCGACCGCCGGCCTGTCGGTGATGCCGCCCAGCAGCGCACCCTGCCAGTTGCGCGCAATCAGCGCGGCCAGAACATCGGCGCGATCGCCAACCCCACCACCGGTCGGGTTGTCGCCGGAGTCGGCAAGAATGATCGGTCGGCTGGTCGTCTTTTCCGCAATATCCATGATGGCGTCGAGCGGCTCCGTCACAGGCCCGAAACGAAAATCCTGCCGGGCATTCCAGTAGGATTGCGCAATCTCGGCCGCAACCGCCTGTGCGGCCGCTTTGTCCGTTCCCGTCACCACGGCGCAGGCCGTCGCCCGGGGTTCGTCCGCCCAGACGTAGCCAATCATGAAATTCGCATCCCATATGCCGGACCGCGCATCGTAATCAGGCAGCACGGCATAGAGGCTTTTGGCGGGCTCATCCTCCGTGGAGGTTTTTTCACCCGGCAGCAGAACAGGGATTTTCGCCCAGGTCACGCCGGGTCTTTCTCCCGACTTCAGAGCCTTGAGCAACATCGTCCATGCCCGCACCATCGTCTCGCGCACGTCGATATGCGGCGCGGTTCGGTAGCCGGCAAAGATATCCAACTGATCGATAATCGTCTGGCTGACATTGCCATGCAAATCATAGCTGGCGGAAACGATCACATCCGGCCCGACCACGGCACGGGCACTGGAAATCCAGTCCCTTTCCGCATCGTCCATGCCTTCGACATTCATCGCGCCGTGCATGGCGAGATAAAGCCCGTCCAGCGGCAACAACGCCTTCAGGCGTTCGAGGAACTCCCGCTTGAAAGCGTCATAGGCCACGCGTGACACCGGACCACCCGGCACCGCCCGCGCATGCAGAAGCGGCAACACGTCCGCCTCTCCTTCACCGAGGAAATTGAAATACTCGGCCTCCAGCAGTTCCGCGCCGCGAAAGACGCGAAAATCCTGCTCGCCCATCAGCACCGGGGAATAGGTGCTGCATTCGGTATGAATTCCACCAACGGCAATACGCATCTCGCCTACCCCTCAATAAACCGGGTTCAACGGGACGATGGCGGAGAAGCGCAGCCAGTCCTTCTGCGCTTTCGGTGTCCACGCCGCCTCGGCAATGGCCGGCAATCTGGGAAAGACCAGATGGTTGAAATAGGCGCGGTTGAGGAAATGTTCAGACCAGATGCAGGCCTGAACGCCCTTCATCCGCTCCTTCAATTCATCCGGGAAATCGCCGACCGCCTCATAAGCGTAGGTATGCGAAGGCGGAACCGTACCCGCCCAGCTGGCGCCCGGCTCCTGCCAGGCTTCATCCTGCACCATGTCGAGATAATAGGCCTGACCCGGTGTCATCACTACGTCATAACCCTGCTTTGCCAGCTCAAGCCCCACTTCCGGCTTCTGCCATGCCATCAGCAAGGTTCCCGAGGGATCGACACCGCCACCATGGGAAACCTCGTCCCAGCCGGCAAGCTGGCGGCCGCGTTCATGCAGCATCCCCTGAATACGTTTCATGAAATAGGACTGGATGCCGAAGGTGCCATCCAGCCCCTCCTTTTCCATCAGCGCCTTGGCAAGCGGCGAGGCCAGCCACGACCCATCCGCAACCTCATCGCCGCCAATATGGATCAGCCGCGACGGGAACAGCTCCACCATCTCGTCGAATATCTTGCCGAGGAATTCATAAGTCGGCTCGATGGCAGGGTTGAGCGCATTGTTCGGATATCCCTGCACAGAGCGGTAGCTGTCCGGCGCCTCCTGCCCATCCGTTAGCTCCGGATAGGCCACGAGAGCCGCCGTGCTGTGGCCCGGAATATCGACTTCCGGCACGATTTCGACGTTCAATGCCGCCGCATGCGCGACGACCATGCGCACCTCATCCTGCGTGTAATAACCCGACACCGGCTCAGCCCCGTTACCGAGCTGCGGCAGAAGCGGCGCATCCGGGCCGCGTGTGGCGCCGACGGTGGTCAGCAGCGGATAGGCCTTGATTTCGAGCCGCCATGCCTCGTCATCCGTCAGGTGCCAATGGAAGCGGTTCATGCGCAGCCATGCGAGAATATCGATAAGCCGCAGGACATCGCCTGTCGGATAGAATTGCCGCGAAACATCCAGATGGCAGCCGCGCCAGCTGTAACGCGGCGCATCGCCGATGGTGCCGGAGACCGGGAAGCGGAATTGGGGATCGACGCGCGCGCCATGCAGCAGCTGCGCCAGAACCGTCAGACCATATTGCAGACCGGCAGCGGCCGAATATTCCACAACCACCGCTTCTTTGGAAAAGCTGAGGCGATAACCTTCCGCCTCCAGCCCGCTATGCCGCTTGAAGCAAAGCGGTTTTCCCTCATGAACCGGCGCAAGGCTGAAAGGCACGTGGCCGACGGCAAAAAGCCTGCGGAACAGCGACAGCACGGTTTCCACCGCAAGAACTTCTTCGGCGCCCGCATCTTCCGCAGGGAAGAGCGCGACGGGAAAACCCTCGCCCGGTTCTGCATCGATTTCAGCGGGCCATGGCTGGATCGAAAAGGGCAGATCGAGCTTGCCCTCCGGGAGCAGCGCCGGCGCTGGCTCGCTGTGGCGTCCATCCAGCATCAGGTCACCGACATCAACGGCGCGATGTGTGCCATCGGCAAGACTGATATAGGCGGATTTCGCGCCGTCGGTGCGATGCCTTGCAGGTCGCAGCAGGCCATCGACGGTGAAGCGCCAGGATTTGCCCGGCTCCAGTACAAAGCCCGGCGGCGGTGCAAATTCATGGAAATTGGCGTTGCGGCGCAGATAGACGGCATTGCCGCATACCGGCTTGTCCACCGTCCGCGTCAGCGACGTATAGACGATGCGGAAGTCCTTCAGCGGCGCGCCGGACAGATTGACGAGGGTAAAGGTGAAGCCGCCGGATGCGGACTCTGCGAGCGGATGCCAAGAATTTTCAAGACGATATTGTGCGAGCGCCATGATGCTCCCCTGTATTGCGCATTGAACCCGTCGGAGGGCTTTGGTCAGTAATGTTCGGATTGCGAAAATGTCCGGGCCAGCGGCGCCTGCCCTGCCGTGAGACCACAATCGACCGGCAAACACACGCCGCTGATGGCGACGGCCCGCGGGCCGGCCAGAAAGGCGACGGCGTTGGCCACGTCTTCAGGTTTCACGATGCGCTGCAGCGGATACCAATGCTTTGCCTCTTCGAAGACCTGAGGATTAGCGGCGGCCCGCGCCTCCCACGCCTGCGTGCGCACGGTGCCGGGTGCCACGGCGTTGGCACGAATGCCGAATTTGCCGTATTCGACGGCGATCAGCTTGGTCAGATGGATCAGCCCGGCCTTTGCCGCGCTATAGGCCGGATGCCCGAAGACCGCCATGCCATTGACGGAGGTGATATTAACCACGGACCCCTGGGTTTTCTTCAACGCCTCTTCGAAAGCCCTGAAGCAGAGGAACGGCGCTTCCAGATTGAGCGCATTGTCCTTGCGCCATATATCGGCGGTCGTGTCATGCAAGCTGACCGCCCTTGCGGCGCCCGCATTGTTGACGAGGGTTACAACATCGCCCAGCTCCGCGACCTCGGCGGCCAGCCTTGCAAGGTCCTGTGGGTCGGTGACATCGCAGGTTTTCGCAACGAAGCGGGGATCGGAAAGCAGCGATAGCGCGCTCGAAAGGGCGCCGGGGTCGATATCCACCAACACGACCTTTGCATGGCTTTCAGCGAGCGCCGCGGCAATCGCCCGGCCAATATCACCTGCCGCGCCGGTAACGACGGCGAGCTGGTCTTTCCTGTCCTTCATCTCCTGAAACTCCCTTGAAACTTTCCGACCCGCCACAAAACGGATCTCAGGCAAAGCAGCCTATGTTTTTCGTCAGCCCGCCTCAGTCACCGAGCAATTGCTTGTCATCCGGGTCGCGATGTTCCACGAGCTGCTGCTTGATGTGACGTAACGTCACCATCGATCGTTGCCGTTGATGATAGGCAGCAAGCGTCGCCAGAACATCGACGGCGGCCAGATAGGCGTAGCGCGATGAGGTGGGGCGGAAGATATTGTTTCCCTCGGGCACATTGACAGCCACCACCATGTCTGCGGCCGCAGCGACTGGCGTGTCGCTCTGGGTGAGCGCAATGGTAGTTACCCCCATTTCCCGCGCCAGCCTGAAACACTTCACCAGTTCCATGTTGCGGCCGGAAAAGGACGAGCCGATGACGACATCTTCCTTGCGCGCAGCGGCGGTCATCATCAGCTGCATGCTGTGATCGGCGCTGGTCGAAACGCGCAACCCCAGACGAAACAACCGGTTCTGGATTTCCGAAGCGATCATCGAGGAATTGCCGCCCGCGCCGAAGGCATAGATCATGCCGCTATTGGCGATCCTGATCGCCGCTTCATCGGCAAGGGCTGGATCGAGCGTCCTGTGCAGCAGGAAAAGCGCTTCCTGCGCCTTGGCGAGCACTTCTTCCGCAACATCCGAGGGTCCCGTGCTGGAGGGTTCGGAGGTGAGATATCGGATACCCACATAGGCCGTCTTGGCGAGGCTGACCTTGAAATCCGAAAAGCTCTGGCACCCCAGCCGACGGCAGAACCGCGTCACGGTCGGCGGAGACACTTCGGCGCGGGCCGCCAGCTCGATGATCGAGGCATTGACGGCGAATTCGAAGTCCGAAACCAGAATATCGGCAATCCGTCGCTCAGACTGCGAGAATTGTCCCCTGTCTTCCTGTATTCTTGCAAAAATATCCATGTTCACCGGTCTCCGTTCCGCCAAAACTTAAGGCTTGGCCCCGTTTCCGATGCACCCTAAGAAAGCGCGCCCGTCAACCGCATAGATGCATGACTCTAGGATGTTTCGTCTTGCTGACGACACCACGCACACCTTTGATTTGAAAATTATTTTCTTTGTTGATTGAGAGATGAGCATATGCCAACAATCAACACCAGAGAAATCTCCAAATCTTGAAAATAATTTCAACAATGGACCAAAACCATGCGTGATCCCTTCAAAAACCCTTTTCCCGGAACAGACATCGCCCGCCATTCCATCTGGGAGATGCTGGTAACGCGTGACATCGATGCGTTCCTTGCCGCCGACTGGTCGAAGGTCGCGAATGACTTCGTCGAGGACGGCTTTCTCGGCATCAACGCCAACCGGGATGCGAACCCAAACAATTGGCGCCTGTCCTTCCCTTCGCTCAGCGCCTATCGCGACGAGTGGCTGCGGCAGGCGCAGGATTTTCAAACCCAGCAATTCGCAGAGGACCCGCGCGATGCGATCTTTGCGACCACCACGCTGGAAGAAATCGAAGTGGAAGGTGAGACCGCGCTGGTGCGCAAGAAGTTCGACGGTGGGCTTCGCAAGGCCGATGGCAGCTTCGACGTCATGAAATGGCAGACGCTCTATTATTGCCGGCTGCATCAGGGACGCTGGAAGATCAGCGGTTTCACCGGCTACATGCCCAACCCCATGCCGTGATGCAGAAGACATCTTGACAAGCTTTGCATGCCGGGTCGCGAGCCCGGCTTTATTTTTTCGTCTGGAAAGAGCAGGAGAATGCTGCCGGAGACGGATCGCGTCAGGAACAGCCGGGCATGGAAAAACAGATAACATGGCCCGGCTCCTGCGCCTTATTGGATCAGCTTGAGGACTGAAAGATCGACGCGCCGCTCCAGCGCAATACCGCTTTCGTCAAACAGATGGCAATCCGATGCCTTGATACCGGTGACGATGGGCTCATCCACGACCACAGGTGCGGAGCCGGAAAGCAGCGCGCAATAATTCTCACCCGTCGGCGCGACACCATAAGCAATGGTATTGACCCCGAGCCGCTCGATCACGCTGGGTGCGACCGTGACATTGAGGTCGGCCGGTTCGAGACCGGTATGTTCCGGGCGGATGCCGAGCGTCAGCTGCGCGCCTTCAAGACCGGCACGGGGCTCCACCGGCACGGTGATCGTCTGGCCCTCATAGTCCACAGTCACACCCTCGGCGCTGACGGATTTGCAGGTGACCTTCAGGAAATTCATTTTCGGGTTGCCGATGAATCCTGCCACGAAGAGATTAGCCGGCTTGTGATAAAGCTCGAGCGGCGCGCCGACCTGGGCGATTTCGCCGGCATTCAGCACCACGATACGGTCGGCCATGGTCATGGCTTCCACCTGGTCGTGGGTGACATAGATCATCGTCGCCTTCAGCGTCCGGTGAAGATTGGTGAGTTCGATGCGCATGTCAGCGCGAAGGGCAGCGTCGAGGTTGGAAAGCGGCTCATCGAACAGAAATATTTTCGGCTCGCGAACGATAGCGCGGCCGATCGCCACGCGCTGGCGCTGGCCGCCGGACAACATGCCGGGGCGCTGCTGCAGACGCTGGTCGAGCTGGAGGATTTTGGCCACACCCTCGACCTTCTGCTTGATCTTGTCCTCTTCCATCTTCTCGACGCGCAGCGGAAAAGCAATGTTTTCAAACACCGTCATGTGCGGATATAGCGCATAGGACTGGAACACCATGGCGATGCCGCGCTTGACCGGCGGCAAGTCATTGACCTTTACGCCATTGATGACGACGTCGCCGCCGGAAATATCCTCAAGACCGGCGATCATGCGCAGCAATGTCGACTTTCCGCATCCCGAAGGACCAACAAAAACGACGAACTCGCCATCCCTGATGTCGAGCTGAACGCCCTTGATGACTTCGAAATGTCCATAGTTCTTGCGGACGTTGTTGAGATAAAGCTGACCCAAGACTTGCCTCTCCCGGCAGCGGCCGACATCAGGCCGCGTTCAGAGATGTTCCGAAACAGGGGCAAAGCCACACCGGATCGGAACCGTTGAAAAACAGGGGAAAGAGCATCCCGGAAGACGCAAGGCATTCCCTCGGCGAAACTTGCCGGATGCGGACGGCCCCCGCCCGCATCCGTGCTCATGAAAGATTATTTATACTGCTCGAGAGCCGAAGCCGCTTTCTTCGCGGCATCTTCCGGTGTTGCCTGGCCCGTGACGACAGACTGCACCATCTCGATCATCGTGTCCTGGAAACCCTTGTAGTCCGTGAAGAGCGGCTCGGGACCGCCATAGGCGATACCGTCGATCAGCGGCTTCCAGAAGGGATCCTTGGCGATGAATTCATCGACCTTCGGCGACGGACGCAGCGGGGTGAGGCCGGCGCCGCCCTGCAATTCGTATTCACCCTGCGGACCAGGCGAGGTGATGAATTTGGCGAATTCGGTCGCCTTTTCTTCCACGCCCGTTCCCTTGAAGATCGCAAGGCTATCAGTGATGAGCAGCGTGCCGGGACCCTTGGCTTCCGGGCCGAGCGGCAAGGTCGCGATGCCCCAGTTGATCTTGGTTTCCTGCAGGCGCGTGGCCGCACCAGAACCGGCCTGGATCATGCCAACCTTGCCGTCGAGGAAGATGGCGCGAATTTCGTTCTGCTCATAGGCAGTCGGGCCTTCGACGGAATAGGGCGTAATGTCCTTGTAGGCTTTCAATGCCTCGACAACCTGCGGGCTGTCGACCGTGATCTTGTCGCCGTCGATCACCTTGCCATTATTGGTATAAACCCAGTGCATGAACTGGTGCATGGTGTTGTCAAAGGTCTTCGCGGACAGACCGTAACCGGCAACGCCGGTCTTTTCCTTGATCTGCTTGGCGAAGGCGATTTCTTCGGCCCAGGTCTTCGGCGGCGTTTCAGGATCGAGACCTGCCTGCTTGAACAGGTCCTTGTTCCAGTAGAGCGCCTTGGTCGAGAAGGCGACCGGCACGCCCCACTGCGTGTCTTCGAAAGTGACCGTATCGACGATGTTGGGGTAATAGCTTTTCTTTTCGTCTTCCGTCATCGGCACCGGAACGATGAGATCGTTCTGCGCGAACTGCTTCAGCGTGCGCGAACCGACATAGGCCATGGCGACCGGCGTGCCGGCAGCGGCGAGCGTGGTCGCCTTATCCTGGCACTGGGCCCAGCCGACGACTTCCGGCACGACCTTCCAGCCCTCGTTTTTGCCTTCCCATTCCTTGATGTACTTCTCATGAATGGGGTCCATCTTGTCGCCGCAATAGATCCAGCTGATCTCCTTGTCGGCGGCGTGCGCCGTCACCGTCGTAAGGGCAGTGGAACCGGCGAATGCGAAAGCGCAGAGCGCCAATCCGTAATGTTTCAGTGCCATAGGTAGTCTCCCGTTTTGGTGGTCGTTCCGATTGTTGATTATTTCACCGCGCCGGCGGTAAGGCCGCTGACGAGATATCGTTGCATGAAGAAGATCACGACCATTGCCGGCGCAATGCCGACGAAGCTGGCCGCCATCAACTCATTCCAGATGACTTCCTGACGACCGAAATAAGCGAAGAGGCCGATGGGCAGCGGCATATATTCGGTCTTGGAATTGAAGGTGAGCGCGAAGATGAACTGCTGGGCATAGGCGCCGATGAAGGTGGTGATGGAAACCACTGCGATGCCCGGCATCGCCAGCGGCAGGATCACCCGGCGGAAGGTATAGAAATAGCTCGCACCGTCCACATAGGCCGCTTCTTCCAGTTCCCGCGGGATACGCAGCATATAGGTGCGCAAAAGCCAGATGGCGGTGGGGATCAGGAAGGCCGCGCCGGGAATGATCATTGCCAGATAGGTGTTCAGCACACCCATGTTGCGCATCAGCCGGAAAAGCGGGATCAGAAGCACGGCGCCCGAGAACATGTTGATCGCGAGAAACGCGCCAAGCAATTGCCCGCGTCCGCGAAACTTGAAACGGGCGAAAGCATAGGAGGCCGGCACCACCAGAATAAGGACAATGATGGTCGAAATGGTGGAGATGAAGAAGGAGTTGAAAACGTAGCGGGCAAAACCGGGAACGCTGACCCACATGGTCCGATAGGCCTCGAAGGAACCGTTTTCCGGCCAGAACGTGTAGGGCGATGAGAAAAGCAGACTGAGCGGCTTCAGCGAAACCAGAAATCCTTCCACGAAGGGCGCCAGCACGAAAGTCAGGAATACGGCGATTCCGCAATAAATCCCGACGATTTCATACCATCTGTAGCGGTTGATCATCGCATTCTTGTCGGTCATCGGCTGGCCTCCTGCGAGATGCGGCTGGTGATGCGGAAGTAGAAATAGGTAAAGATCGACAGGAAGATGCAGATCAGCACGGCGCGCGCAGCACCTTCACCGTATTTGTAAGAGCCGATCGCCGTCTTGTACGTGTCGATGATCATGGTCGTGGTCTGGCCAGTCGGACCGCCCTGCGTCAGGATCCAGATGATATCGAAGGAATTGAAAGTCGAAATCAGCGAGATCATCGACATAGTAATCATCGCGGGCAGCATCAGCGGCAACGTGATGCGGCGGAAGCGGTAGAGGCGGCTTGCCCCGTCTGTCCACGCGGCCTCGTAGAGGTCCTGCGGGATGGCCTGAATGGCGGCCAGCAGATAGAGCGTGACCATCGGCACACCGATCCAGACGTCGGTGATGATCGTTGCCCAGAAGGCCGTATTGCCGTAGGCGAGGAACGCGACCGGCCCATCCACCAGACCGATGTTCTGGAGCACGCCGGAAATCATGCCGAACTGGCCGTTATACATCCAGCCCCACATGAAGATGCCGATAGCCATCGGCACGATCCATGGCGGCATGGTCAGGAGACGGAACAGCGCCCGGCCAGGCACGGCCGAATTCAGCAGAACCGCACCCAATGTGCCGATAATCATCTTTATCGAGACGGAAAAGAACGTCCAGATGAAGGTCCGCGTGATGACATCGGCAAAAGTCGCGTTGAAAATCTTCTCGTAGTTGATGAAACCGACCCAGTTCGTCGTTTTTCTAAGCGACGCATCGGTAAAGGACAGGATGAAGGTATCGACGAGCGGATAAGCAACGATAACCGTGATGTATAAAAGCGCCGGCAGAAGAAGAAGCCAGGCAAAGACGACCGCGCTGCGTTTCGCATCCATCGCGCCGCCCCCTCAAGCCGATTTCACGGCGGGGGATTTCAGCTGACCGTGCAGTGCAAGATCGTACTCCTCCCATACCGGCTTGAGATCGATCACCTTGCGGCCATGGCGCGCTTCGTCCATGGCAAGCGCCAGAATGCCGGCCTCGATCGCGTCGAGCGCGGAAACCGGCAAGGGCGCACCCTTGACGATATGGGCGATGACATCCTCAGCCATCTGCTCGTCCGCACCATAATGCTGTGAGAGCGCGGTTGCCGCCGAATAAGTCTTGGCTACGGTTTTTTCATTGGTCCGGGCATTGTGCACGTTCAGGAAGCCGCGCACGAAATCGCCCTCTGCCATGCCCTTGGCGCCGATGACGCAGAAACGGCGGAAATCGTCGGGAACGTTGAGATTGGTATGGAAGGCAAGCGATGCGCCGTTCTCATATTCGACGATGGCCGTCTGGTAATCGATGATGTCGCCGTCGCTGTCAAAAACCTTGTCGGACCCCATCCAGCCGCTCGGCTTGCGATGGTAGACCTCCATATCGTTGATGCCGTCATTCTGCGGCGCGTTTGCCGGCGTGAAGCTCTTGCGTCCGCCAAAGCTCGACACGAAACGCGGCCGCGCACCGACCACGCCATTATAGAGATCGAGGTCGTGGCAGCATTTTTCCAGCATGAACGAGCCGGAGTAATTTTCGTAACGTCGCCAGTCGCGCATGAAGAATGCGCCGTGATAGGGCGGGATATGCTCCGAGGCCTCGATGGAAACGACATCGCCCAGCTTGCCTTCCGCCTGTGCGGCGCGCAGATCGCGGTAGAGCGGGGAATAACGCAAAACGAGACCAACGAGCAGCCGCTCGTGACCATGCTTGTTGAGCAACCGGGCAAGCTCGAGGCTTTCCTCGATGCTGACGACGATGGGTTTTTCCGAGAAGATGGTGCAGCCGGCCTCAAGCCCGATACGGATATGCTCCAGATGCATGTGGTTCGGCGAGCCGATCATCAAGAGATCGAATTTTTCGTTTGCGATCAACGCCTCGGGACTATCGTAAGTCTTGCCGGCCGAAATGCCCTTTTCCTGCAGGCCCGGCAGGCCCGCCGGCGCGGGATCGACATAACCGACGATCTCGAAATCCTTGTCGATCTCATGAAAAACGTAGCCCAGATAACCGAGACGGAATCCGAGTCCGATAATTCCCACCTTCATGAACTTTGTTCCCTGTTCATTCGTAATTCATTTTCGCAGACGCGACCATTTCTCTGCTGGTCGTCCAGTTATCTGCGATAATTTCTTGCCACGATGAAATTAATTTTCACAACGGTCAAGCTAAATTCGATTTCGCAAACGCTGCCGCAAGTCAGAAACCGATTTTTCCGGCGCGACGGGTACGAAACGGATCGCCGCCGACCACCGACGCAAAAAACAATACCAAAAAAATGCCAATCGTCCAGAGCAATTCCGTTATCGGGAAAATTTTTTTGGTTAATGCGAAAATATCAAGCATCTAGCCTTATTATTTGGCAAAAAATCGAAAAAACCACCGAGTAATCGTACAAATCCAGCAATGGTTCTATTTTGGTATTGCCGATTGCGTGGCATATGATATAGCCAGAGCCGGCCATATCGCCGACCACATGGATCGTGACAGAGGTTATGGATGAACGGGGCAGCGCTTAATCTGGACGACCTGCAATCAGGCGGCGGCCCGCTTTACCTGAAGCTGCGCCAGACGATTGAAGACGCCATCAATGGCGGCCGCCTGAAGCACGGCGACGCCTTGCCACCGGAGCGGGATATCGCCGAAAGCGCCTGCGTCAGCCGCGTCACGGTGCGCAAGGCGGTGGACGATCTCGTCCGCGACGGTCTTCTCGTTCGCCGGCACGGCTCGGGTACTTTCGTCGTCAAGCCCATCACCCGCATGCAGCAGCCCCTGACCAAACTCACCTCGTTCACCGAGGACATGCGCCGGCGCGGAATGACGGCGAGTACCCGCTGGCTGGACAGGGGCCTGTTTCACCCGACCGGAGACGAGATGATGACGCTCGGCCTTTCCCAATCGGCCATGGTGGCCCGGCTCACGCGCCTGCGGCTTGCCAATGACCAGCCTATCGCGCTCGAAATCACTAGCCTGCCGGGCGATATTCTGCCTGACCCGCAACTGGTGGAAAACTCGCTTTATCTGGAGCTTGAGAAAAACGGCATTCGCCCGGTGCGCGCCATTCAGCGTATCTCCGCCCGTAACCTCACCGATGAGGAAACATTGCTGCTTGGGGTTCCACCGGGCTCGGCAGCGCTTTCCGTTCAGCGAATGGCCTATCTGGAAAGCGGGCGCCTCATGGAAATATCCCGCGCGCTGTACCGCAGCGACGCCTATGACCTCGTCGCCGAACTGACGATGGGGCCCGAGTGACAAATCTCTTGATCAAGGACACGAAACGATGACAACCCTGATGCGCCAGGAAATCGATGAGATTCCCGATGCAGTCGCTCGCCTGCTGGACAATGCCAATGCCGACTTCCGCGAAGCCGGAGGCAGGCTGAAGGCCCGTGACCCGGCCGTTATCGTCACCATTGCACGCGGCTCCTCCGACCACGCCGCGCATTTTTTGAAATATGCGATCGAATTGCAGACCGGGCTTCCGGTCGCGTCGCTCGGCCCCTCCCTCGCTTCGATCTACCAGACGAAGCTGCGGCTGGACCGGGCAGCGGCCTTCGCCGTCTCGCAATCGGGTAAAAGCCCTGACATCGTCGCTCTGTCGGAAAGCGCCCGCAAGGGCGGCGCGCTCACCTTTTCACTTGTCAACACCCTGCCCTCCCCGCTCGGGGAAGCAGCCAATCACGCCATCAATATTCAGGCGGGCCCCGAAAAAGCGGTGGCCGCAACCAAATCCTTCGTCAACTCCATCGTCGCCGGCCTCGCGATCCTTGCCGAATGGACGGAAGACCGCCTGCTTGCCAAGGCCGTCAGCGCCCTGCCGCAGAATTTCGCCAAGGCGGTCGCGCTCGACTGGAGCCAAATCGGCGAGGCGGTCCAAGGTGAAGAATCGCTTTACATGCTGGGCCGCGGTCCCGCCCTCGCCATCGCAGCGGAAGCCGCGTTGAAATGCAAGGAAACCTGCGAGCTCCACGCAGAGGCCTATTCGTCGGCGGAAGTCATGCACGGCCCCGTTTCACTGGTCGCACCGAAATTTCCCGTCATCGCCTTTGCCGCACGTGACCGCGCCGAAACCTCGGTGACGGATATCGCGGCCGGCCTCGCCGGCAAGGGCGCAAGTGTTTTTGTCACCTCCGCAAAGGGCAACCCGGCGAAGTCCCTGCCTTTCGTGGAAACCAATCATCCGCTGACTGACGCCCTGTTGCTGATCGCACCGTTTTACGGCTTCATCGAGCAATTGTCGCGTGCCCGCGGCTTCAACCCGGATGCGCCGGTGGCGTTGAAAAAGGTGACCGAAACCCAATGAGCAGCAGCAAGGCATTTGTCGGCGCCCGTATTTTCGATGGCGTCGCGTGGCACGAAGGCAAAGCGCTCGTGACCGGTGATGGCCACGTTGCCGACATCGTCGACCGCGTATCCGTGCCCGCAAACGCCGACATCTTCGACGCGGAAGGACTGTTCATTGCGCCGGGCTTCATCGACTTGCAGGTCAACGGCGGCGGCGGCGTGATGTTCAACAACGAGCCGGATGTGGAAGGCATTGCCCGCATCTGCTCGGCCCATGCGCAATTCGGCACTACGGCGCTGATGGTCACCCTCATAACAGACAGACCGGATATCACAGCCAAAGCCGCCGAAGCCGGCATCGCCGCGCACGAAGCAGGGGTGCCCGGCTTTCTCGGCCTGCATTTCGAAGGGCCGCATCTTTCTGTCGCACGCAAGGGCACCCATGACCCGGCGCTGATCCGAAAGATGGAAACGGCCGATCTTGCTGTTCTGACGGGCTGCAAGGCGAAGCTTCCTTTTGTGCTGACAACCATCGCCCCGGAAAACGTAACCGCGACGCAGGTCACAGCGCTGCACAAAGCCGGCATCGTTGTCAGCCTCGGCCATACCGATGTGGGCCTCAGCGTCGCGACGGCCTATGCCGAGGCCGGCGCATCCATGGTGACACATCTCTTCAACGCCATGAGCCCGCTCGGCCATCGCGAGCCGGGACTGGTGGGCGCGGCACTTTCGAACGGCAAGCTGGATTGCGGGCTGATCGCCGATGGTTTCCATGTCGATCCCGCAGCGATCGGCATTGCGCTTCGCGCCAAGACTAGTCCCGGCCGCATTTTCCTCGTCACTGACGCCATGTCCACCATCGGCACGCATGATGACGGCTTCGAACTGAACGGCAGGCGCGTCTATCGCAACGGCGGCAGGTTGACGCTGGCCGACGGCACGCTGGCGGGGGCGGATATCGATATGCTTTCCTGCATCCGTTTCATGCATGAAAAGCTGGCGACACCGCTGGAAGAGGCCTTGAGAATGGCGTCTGCTTATCCCGCCGAGGCGGTCGGCGCTTCCGGCAAGGGTAAGCTCCTGCCCGGCTTCGATGCGGATTTCGTCATGCTGACACCCGACCTTCAGATGCATTCGACATGGATCGGCGCAGAAAAAATCCACGATGCCACCCGTTCCGGAGCCTGAATCATGATCGTTTGTTTCGATATAGGCGGAACGACCATCAAGGGCGCGGTTGCCTACGCTCCCGACGATATTCGGCCCGTGCCGCGCATCCCGACGCCCAAGACCAGTTTCGAAGACTTCGCCGCCGGCCTGAAATCCATCATCGACAATAGCGGCGGCACACCCGCCTGTGTGTCGCTGTCGATTGCCGGCGTCATCGACCCCGACACCGGCAAGGCCACTGTCGCCAATATTCAGAGCATCCATGGCAGGGTCTTGAAGGACGAGCTGGAAAAGGCGCTGAACCTTCCCGTCATCGTGTCGAACGATGCGGATTGCTTCGTGATCGCTGAATCGGAAATCGGTTCCGGACGGGGTCATCGCGTGGTCTTCGGCGTCATCCTCGGAACGGGTGTCGGCGGCGGGCTGGTGATCGACGGCAAGCTCATCAACAGCCACGGCGGTTTCGCCGGCGAATGGGGCCATGGGCCGGTGGCCGCGACATTGGCCGGAAATCCGCCGGTTTCGCTGCCGCGTTTCGAATGCGGTTGCGGGCTTACCGGCTGCATCGACGCAATCGGCAGCGCCCGTGGCATGGAAAAACTGCATTCGCATCTTCACCGGCAGGCGATGACCAGCGAGGACATCATTGCGGCCTGGCAGGCGGGCGATGCGAACGCCGCAAGAACCATCGATGTCCTTGTCGATATTCTCGCCTCGCCTCTGGCAATGGTGATCAACGTTACCGGCGCAACCATCGTGCCGGTCGGCGGCGGGCTTTCGAATTCGAAGGCGCTTCTCGCCGCTCTGGACGAGGTTGTAAGGAGCCGCATTCTGAGGCGCTTCGACCGCCCGCTGGTCGTGCCCGCCATCTGCCGCATCGAGCCGGGGCTGATCGGATCCGCCGTTATCGGGCTGAAACATGAGAAAGAAGCCGAAGGCACTGCCTGAGCGGCGTCACATCGTCTCGATCTTTTCCCGGCGAAAACCCAGCCCTACCAGCCGGCCGGTCAGATGGGAAAGGAGCGGAAACCGCATGATGGCCAGCACAAAAGCTGGCGGTCCTTTCGGTTTTTCCGCATCCGCCCGTCCCTTCTTGCGGCCGATACGCATCATCCGCTGCAGAAATTGCGTGGCCTTGGTCGGGAAGGATCGCCGCTTTTCAATTGCGGCAAGATCCTCGTCGGTAACGGCGCGGCCGGATACGAGCACCGGCACCAATATATTGGCCGCCGCAACCGCATCCTGAATGGCCAGATTAATGCCGACACCGCCGACGGGGGACATGGCATGGGCCGCGTCACCAATGCAGATCAGACCCGGTTTCCACCAGCGCTTCAGCCGGTCGATACGGACGGTGAGGAGATGCACATCGTCCCAGCTCTTGAGCTCATCGAGCCTTTCGCGTGGGAAAGGGCAGATTTCCGCGACCCTGTCCCTGAAGGCTTCAATTCCCTGCAGCTTTATGTCGGCGAAAAATCCCTTTCGCACCACATAACCGCATTGCCAGTAATCACCCCGGTTGATCATGACGAAACCCTGCCGCGAGCCGGCATGCCCCATGGTTTCCGTCGGATCGTCGGACTGCTTGGAAAGGCGCATCCACAGCACCTCCGTCGGAATGCCGAAGCGCTGCACTTCCAACCCCGCCGCCTCACGGACGGTGGAGTTGCGCCCATCCGCCCCCACCACCAGATCGGCTTCGATCTCGATGATGCCTTCAGGTGTGCTGACCGTGAGACCCCCGACATGCTCGCCGCGCTCGATCAGTCCGGTCACCGGCGCATTCATCAGCAATCGGAAATTTTCGTATTGCCCCGCCTTACCGACGATGAAATTGAGAAAATCCCATTGCGGCATAAAGGCGATGAAGCGGTGGCGGACCGGCAGGCGGGAAAAATCCGCGATCGTGATACGCTCGCCGCCGATAACCGCATTCAGTCTTGGCGCGCGCGTATGCGGCAGGCTCAGGAACTCATCGATGAAACCGAGTTGCTCCATCAATTCAAGCGTTGAAGGGTGGATAGTGTCGCCGCGAAAATCGCGGAGAAAATCTCCATGTTTCTCAACGACGACAACATCGATACCGCTACGCGCAAGCAGCAGGCCAAGCATCAAGCCCGCCGGCCCGCCGCCAGCCACGGCGACGGATGTACGGATATGCTGAACGGACTTGCCGTCATTTTCCGGAGCGTTTGTCGCTTCCTCCATCACCTTCCCCTTATGGCCCGCTGAAAGTCTTTATCGTATATCCGCCGCCGGAAGATTTGCATTTTTCGGTTGCGGCCAGCCCTGCGCATCAAACCGGAACAGCATTTCGGACCGGGCAAAGATAAAGGCGAAGGCCATGGCCGTCCACATACCGAGCAAAAGCCCGGCGGCGACATCGCTTGGATAATGTGCGCCGACGATGACACGCGAAACACCGATGACAAGGGCAAGCAGGAGAAACGCCCAGCGGAAGCGCGGCATCAACATGGCGAAAGCGCCGAAAAACGCCCCGGCGGCGGTCGAATGGCCTGAGGGGAAACTTTCATAGAGATTGTCGCCGGTGAAAGGAGTGAGGCTATAGGCGCCCATTTCAAGAAGAAGCTCCGGCCTTGCCCGTCCTATCAGGAATTTCAGCGTATGGACGAGAATGCTCGCCGTTCCGATCGTCAGGAAGAAATAGCTGAGAAGCCGCCATGCCGTCCTCAGCCGTCCATTATAGGTCTGCGCCTTTAAAACCCGTGCGGCGACATAGGCCAATATCGCCAGAAGGCCGGTGGAATAGAGCATCCAGCGGAAGGTTCCGAAATCGGTAATTGCGCGGTTAAAGGAAACCACTCCACCCGGCAGGGCCTGCGCACTTTCTGAAAGACGCGGATCAAAAGGAATGAAGACCAGGACCAGCACAAGACTTGCCGCAAAGACCCACCCGCTGGAGACCAGAAAACGTCGCATCGATATCCTCTCATTGTTTTTCTTGCATATGGCTTTGTCCTCCGCAAAAACAATAGCCCGGGCTTTGTCCTTGTGATGGCTGGTTTTCGCAGGTAGAGGCTAAGAAATGTTGCCCGAAAGCGCATGGCGGTTTCGGGGAAAACGACATGTACCAAGGGGTGCAAACCGGAAACGACCGACGGACTGAAGATGACAAATGCCAGTGAAATGCCACGCAAGCTGACAATATTGGGTTCGACCGGTTCGATCGGCGCCAATACGCTGGATGTCGTCCGCCAGCTGGGTGGCCGCGACGCGTTCGAGATCACGGCTTTGACCGGCGCGGGCAATATCGCGCTTCTGGCGGAACAGGCGCGGGAATTCGGCGCGCGGCTGGCGGTTACCGCCGAGGACGACAAATACGAAGCGCTGAAATCGGCCCTTGCCGGCGCCGGTATCGCGGTTGCGGCAGGCAAATCCGGCCTCGAAGAAGCCGCTTCGGCGGATGCCGGCTGGGTGATGGCGGCGATTGCCGGAACTCCCGGCCTTGAACCCACTCTTACAGCCGCGCAACGTGGCGCAGACATAGCGCTCGCCAACAAGGAATGCCTGGTTTCGGCTGGCGATGTTTTCCTGCGCACGGTCAAGCAGGGCGGCGGCAGGCTGATCCCGGTCGACAGCGAGCACAGCGCAATCTTCCAGTGCCTGACGGGCGACCATAAGCAGGCCGTGGAACGCATCGTGCTGACCGCATCCGGCGGGCCGTTCCGCACCTGGTCGCGCGAGGAGATGGCCAATGTTACGGCGGATATCGCCCGCGCCCATCCCAACTGGTCGATGGGGCTGAAGGTCTCCATCGGCAGCGCCTCCATGTTCAACAAGGGGCTGGAAATGATCGAAGCGAAATATCTCTTCGATCTGAGGCCCGATCAGGTGGAGGTGATCGTCCATCCGCAGTCGATCATCCATTCAATGGTGGGCTACACCGACGGCTCCTATATCGCCCAGCTCGGCTCTCCAGACATGCGCACCGCTATTTCTTATGCCCTCACCTATCCGCAACGCGGCAATCTGAACGTTGAGCGGCTGGATTTCGCAAAACTGGCGCGGCTCGATTTCGAAGCGCCGGATGAAGCCCGTTTCCCGGCGATCCGTCTGGCCCGCACCGCGCTGGAGCGCGGCGGTTTGCAGGGCGCCGCCCTGAACGCCGCCGAAGAAGCCGCCTTTCACGCCTTCGTCGCAGGCGGTATCGGTTTTCTCGATATGGCCGAGATCGTCGAAACGGTCATGGACCGCATGCATGACGGCCGATCTGCCGCGACCATTGAAGACGTCTTCGCAGCGGATGAAGAAGCCCGCCGTCACGCCCGTGAATTGATCGCCATAAAAGAAAAGGCCGCGTAAACGCGGCCCGGTCTTCTTTTATCTTAACTGCGGCCTCACGCCACCGCACGCGCCAGTGCACAATGCGACCAGAGCTGGTGCAACGCGCCAACGAGATGCTCGATATCGGCATCGCTGTGCAGCGGCGTGGGCGTAATACGCAGGCGCTCGGTCTTGCGCGGCACGGTCGGATAGTTGATCGGCTGCACGTAAACGCCGTGACTGTCGAGCAGGATATCCGAAATCCATTTACACTTGGCGGCATCACCCACCATGACCGGCACGATGTGGCTGGGATTGTCCATGTGCGGAATACCGCGTGCATCGAGAAGACCGCGCAGCTTGCGCACCCGATCCTGATGGCGGGCGCGCTCGAAGGGGCTTGCCTTCAGATGCTGGATCGAAGCGATCGCACCGGCGGCAAGCGACGGCGGCAGGGCCGTCGTGAAGATGAAGCCGGAGGCGAAGGAGCGAATGAAGTCGCAGACCGCGGTGGACCCGGTAATATAACCACCCATCACACCGAAGGCCTTTCCGAGCGTACCCTCTATGATCGTCAGACGATCCATCAGGCCTTCGCGCTCGGCAATGCCGCCGCCGCGCGGGCCGTACATGCCAACAGCGTGAACTTCATCGAGATAGGTCATGGCGCCATAACGGTCTGCCAGATCGCAGATTTCCTTGATAGGCGCGATATCGCCATCCATCGAATAAACGGATTCGAAGGCGATCAGCTTCGGCGCATTCGGATCGGCGGCCTTAAGCTTGGCTTCGAGATCTTCGAGATCGTTGTGTTTCCAGATCACCCGCTCGCAGCGGCCGTAACGGATGCCTTCGATCATCGATGCATGATTGAGCGCGTCGGAGAAAATGATCAGGCCCGGAATTTTTTGGCCGAGCGTGCCGAGGGTGGCCCAGTTGGACACATAACCCGACGTGAAGATCAGCGCCGATTCCTTGCCGTGGAGATCGGCAAGCTCCTGCTCCAGCATGACGTGATAGTGGTTGGTGCCAGAAATATTCCGGGTGCCTCCCGCACCCGCGCCACAGTGATCGATGGCGGCCTTCATGGCTTCGATGACTTTCGGGTTCTGGCCCATGCCGAGATAGTCGTTAGAGCACCAGACGGTAACGTCCTTGCGTTCGCCATTGGCGTTGTACCGTGTGGCGCGGGGAAAATTTCCCTGCTGGCGCTCGATATCTGCAAAAACGCGATAGCGTCCCTCGGTATGCAGGCTTTGCAGTTCCGTTGTGAAAAATGCCTCGAAGTCCATGCCATGCTCCAGAATTGACCAGATCGTTTTCTGCCTCGTCGCCGGGACCGTCAACCCTTGCGGGCCACATTAACCGCGTCTGCGTCAATTCGCCGTTGTTTTGAACCATTCCAATAAACCGTTTATAGAACCCGATGAAAAGTTCAAAATTGATTCACATCAAAAAACCGGGATTTTTGGAACCTTTTTTGCGCCGCGCCGTTGTTTGGGACGCAATCGATTTACGCTCGGAGGAATGCCTGCAAAGAGGAGGCTTCCCTAAACGACATCGAATTGTTAGTTATCTGTGGCGGTCGGAGGTAGCAGTCGCCGCAGATAAATATGGGACGCCTACCGAGCCACAAGAGCTCATTGTAACGTTGGAGAGAGTTTCATGAAAAAGGCAATCATATTTGCGCTGGTCGGCCTGTCGCTCGCAAGCTGCACGCAGACCGAAAAGGGTGCTTCCATCGGCGCCGTTTCCGGTGCGGTCATCGGCGGCGCCGTAACTGGCAACGTTCGTGGTGCGGCAGTGGGTGCAGCAATCGGCGGCGTAGGCGGCGCCCTCATCGGCAATGCTTCCGAACCGGGCTATTGCTATTATCGCGACCAGTACGGTCAGCGTTACACGGCGCGTTGCCGCTAATCGCTTCGCGAAATACCGTTGCACAGAAGCCCCGGTCACCCGGGGCTTTTTGCGTTATGGCAGGCAAAACACAAGCGCAAGGGTCCTCAAAGCAGTTTATTTATGATTAAATTGCACTGTTAACGGACAGGAAACGGGTTAGGGCGACAATAAAGGCTCAACCATAAAGCAGCTTATGCGAAGAACACGAACTAACCCGAAGACAGGTATTGCGTATCGGAAAGCTGGCACCGCACTTGCGGTCGCCGTGACGTTCGCCCTGTATCCGGCGTTGACCCGTGATGCATTTGCCTTCAAACTGTTTGGCATGCGCCTCTGGGGTTCGGAAGAACCGGAAGTGGAGGTTATAAACCCTGTCAAATTCACCGTCACGCTTGATGCCGCGGACGCCGATAAATCCCTGAAAAACAGCCTGGAAAACAGCTCGCTCCTCCTAGCTGACAAGGACAAGCCCACCTCCGGCGATCTCGGACTTCTGATAAAGGCAAGAGACGACAGGGACAGGCTGATCGCGGCGCTTTATGAAAACGCCCGTTATGGCGGAATCGTCAACGTCACCGTCGCCGGCAAGGATGTGGATAGCCTGCCGCCCAATCCGGTGTTCGATCATTCCGCTCCGGTGCCCGTGGTCATCACGGTTACGCCCGGTCCGGTCTTCAAACTTGGAAATGTGCGGCTGGAAGGCGATGTGACTGGCCGTAACCTTGAGGAATATGGCCTGACGACCGGCGGCCAAGCCGGTTCTCTCGCCATCATCCGCGCCGGCAACAAGCTGATCGATGACCTGAAGGCCGAAGGCCGTCCGCTTGCGAAGCTGACGAAACGCGAGGCCGTCGCCAACCACGCGACGAACACGGTGGACATTACCATGGCGGCTGAAGGCGGTCCCGTGGCACCCCTCGGCACGGTCACCGTCACGGGTGAAAAAACCGTCGACGGCGATTTCATCCGCCGTTATTCGCGCCTCAATGGCGGCGAGCCCTATTCCCCGGAAAAACTGCGCAAGGCCGCCGACCGGCTGCGCCAGCTCGGCGTTTTTTCCAGCCTGACAATCAAGGAAGCGGGAACGCTGGCGCGCGACGGCACCATTCCGCTGACCATCGAAGTGTCCGAAGGCAAGCACCGTTATTTCGGTGTGGGCGCGCAATATTCCACCACGGAAGGCATCGGCCTCCAGGGTTATTGGGGCCACAGGAACCTGTTCGGACAGGCGGAATCGCTGCGTATCGAAGGTTCGGTTTCGCGCATCGCCGAAGCATCGAGCGTCGATGGCATGGATTATTCGGCGGGCATTACTTTCACCAAGCCCGGCATGTTCAATCCGCGAACCACCTTCAAGACCAGCCTGATTGCCAAGACCGAACACCCCGACACATACGATGCCAAGACGGTGACGGGCACAGCCGGTTTCGCCTACGAGCTCAACGATACCGACACAGCCGCAGCCGGCCTTGAGGTGCAATGGGCCGATACGGAAGACGCATTCGGCAAAAACGAATACCTCACCGCCTCCATCCCGCTGGAATTCGTTCGTGATACACGCGACGACAAGCTCAACCCCACCGAAGGCTTCCGTGCCTCGCTGGCCGCCAAGCCAAGCTACGAGGCACTTAACGGCACGTTCTTCTCCTCCTTTGAGGGCTCGATCACCGGCTACAAGGGACTTGGAGCCGAAGACCGACTGATCATGGCCGGAAAGCTTTCCGGCGGCGTGCTCGTCGGCGGCAGCGATCTGCAGGACATTCCCACCACAAGGCGCTTTTATGCCGGTGGCGGCGGATCGGTGCGCGGCTACAGCTATCAGGAAATATCGCCGTATAATGCCGCTGGCGACGCGACGGGCGGCCGTTCTTATGTGGTTGGCTCCGTTGAGGCCCGCATCAAGGTCACCGATACAATCGGCATCGTGCCGTTCATCGACGCCGGCGTGGTTTCGGATGAGGTGACCCCTGATTTTTCCGATATCCGGGCTGGCGCCGGTATCGGCCTGCGTTACGCGACGCCCTTCGGGCCTCTGCGTCTTGATGTCGCCATGCCGCTCGACAAATATGACGGCGGCAACAGTTTCGGCATTTATGCTGGCATCGGTCAGTCTTTTTAAACGCCGCAGTCGAACACCCTTGCAACAGAGTGTAGATTATCCTTTATGAAAACGTTGATTCGATTGCTGAAATGGCTGGGCTACGCTGCTTTATGCGGCGTGGTGGTGGTGTTGCTTGCGGTTCTGTTCGTCGGTTTCACCCCGATGGGCGCGAGAATTGCCGCAAAGCAGATTTCATCGCTCGTTTCCACGCCCGATCAGGTAATCGATATTTCTCCCCCGAGCGGCCTTTTGACCGGCCGCCTGCGGCTCGACAATGTCACTCTTTCAGACCGGCAGGGACCCTATGCCCGCGTGAACCAGATCGCCGTCGACTGGTCGCCGCTGTCACTGCTTGCCGGCACCTTCCATGCCGACCGCGTCTCGGCCGGATCGATCGATGTCGAGCGCAAACCGCTTGCAGCGGAGCAGACATCGACCAAAAGCTCCGGTAACTCCTCGTTGCCGATCGAAATCGCCGTCGACAATTTCAGCTTTCCCGATATCAGCCTTGGCACGTCGCTTCTCGGCCGCCCCTTCGACCTGAACGCGGAAGGCAACCTGACGGCTGCGCAGGATGATATGCGGCTATCGCTCACCGCCCATCGGCTCAATGCGCCGGATGCGGAGGTGAATGCCGACATCGCCTTCCTTCCGAACGAAAACGTCCTGAAGCTGAAAGCGGAGATGAAGGAGCCCGAAGGCGGTCTTCTCGCCACGCTGCTTTCGCTTCCCGGAACACCTGCGGTGGCGATAGACCTCAACGGCGAAGGCCCGCTTTCCAACTGGACAGGCACGCTGCGCGGCAACGTCGCCGGCAACCAAGTCGTCAACGTCACCGGCCGCCATCTTCTTGCTGATGATGGCACCCGCCGTATCGAAATTGCAGGCGGTGGTCAGCCGGACCTGCTTTTGCCCCCCGCTTTACGCCAGCTTTTTGCCGGCGAGACAAAGCTCGACGCAAACGCCACGCTCTCCCCGCAGGGCCGCATCGAAATCGGCAGCAGCACGCTGGAGACCGGCACCCTGCTGTTGACGGCGTCAGGCACGATCGATCCGAGCGGTCAGAACGATCTCGCCGCCAATCTCATCGGCACCGCCGGCCCCGTGGATTTTCGCTGGCCGCTGGAGAATGGCGAGGTTCAGGCCCTCATCAACGGCCTTGATCTTTCCCTCAAGGGCGGTGCAGACGCCGCGCATCTCAACACGGCGGTATCGTTGCGCAGCCTTTCCCTGCCGCAAGGCAGACTCGATGACGTCAAGCTGACGGCCGAGAGCACCGATCTCAACATCGCCAATCGCAGCGGCACGATCGCGACGGTCCTGTCCGTGGCGCAATCCTCCTTCGTCAGCCCCGATATCGACCGGCTGGTGCGGGCGCCCCTTACCGTCAAGGCGCCGCTCGGCC
This sequence comes from Agrobacterium sp. B1(2019), assembly GCF_008274755.1. Classification (NCBI taxonomy): domain Bacteria; kingdom Pseudomonadati; phylum Pseudomonadota; class Alphaproteobacteria; order Hyphomicrobiales; family Rhizobiaceae; genus Agrobacterium; species Agrobacterium sp. B1(2019). The sequence continues at coordinate 2,688,065 of NZ_VTPB01000001.1, forward strand.
TCACCTCTTCCGCCATCGGCTTTGATGGCGCGACGCTGGAAAGCGCCAGTGTCGGCGGAACGCTGAGCGGCAGTTTCGATCTCGCCGGCAATCGCCTGACCTCCAGCGTGCAACTCTTCGCGCTGCCCGCCACCCTTCCACCGGTTCTCGCGGAAAAGTTCGACACCACCATCGCCCTCCAGGGTGATGTCGACGTGACCATCGGCGGACGCACCAGCCTTGAAAACCTCGTCGTCAAGTCGGGAACGATCGAAGCAACCGGCAATGTCGGCCTCGACAACAATGCATTGAGCGCCAGCCTGACGGGTAAATTTCCCGCTCTTGAAAAACTGACGCCACAGGCGAAGGGCGTCGCCGATTTTGCAATCGAGGCCAGCGGCGCGCTGACAGCACCGGATTTTAACGTCACCCTGAGTTCCGAAAGCGCAATCCTTGCCGGACGAACACTCGAATCGCTGAAGGTCAATGCAACGGGCAAGGCCGATCCCGCCGCGCCTCAGGCAAAGCTCACCGCCAGCGGCAGTCTCGACCGGCAGAAAATCGACGCCAATGCCGATGTGGTGCAGACCGAAAACGGCACGGCTATCCCCGAGCTGCACGTGGCAGTGGGACGGAATATCCTGAACGGACAGCTGCAATTCTCGCAGCAATTCCTGCCATCGGGCAATCTCTCCTTCAGTTTCCCCGACCTTGCCCTTCTCGCCGCCCTCGCCGCGCAGCAGGCGGACGGCGATATTGCCGGCGACATCACCCTGAGCAATGCCAATGGCCGGATTGCCGCAACGATCAAGGCCAATGGCGGCAGCATCCGCCAGGGCACGACAACGATCTCCAAGCTCGCCGCCGATATCTCCGTCGATGACCTTCAGGCTCTCGCCATCAATGGCAAGGTCAGCGCCGATAGCGTCAATGCCGGCGCCGCCGCTATATCAGGCCTGAATGCCACCATCGGTCATTCCGGCACCACGACACAGTTCGACGTCAACGGCCGTTACGACAACGCGCCGCTGGTGGTGAAGGGCAGCGCTGAGACCGGCGGATCGCCGATGACGGTGCGCGTCGACGCCTTTTCGGCCGCCCCCAAGGGCATTGCGGTTCGACTTGAAAAACCGAGCACCATCGCCATCCAGAACGGCACGGCCCGCATCTCCGATCTGACCGTCATCACGGGTGAAGGGCGCGTCGAGGTCAACGGCACCGCCGGGTCGACGCTCGACATCAATGCCGACATCCGTTCGCTGCCCGCCAGTCTCGCAAATGCCTTCGCCGCCGGGCTGGATGCGGCAGGCAGCATCTCCGGCACGGTGACGGCCAAGGGAGCAGCATCAAACCCCGCGGTCGATTACAATCTGAACTGGACCAATGCCGAGGTCGCGCAGACACGCGCGGCGGGGCTTGCTGCGCTCGGCATCAAGGCGAACGGCCGTTTTGCCGGCGGCACCTTGCAGATCGACACCAATGTATCCGGCCAGGGCGGCATGTCGCTTTCCGGCGGCGGCTCGCTCGGCATCGCCGGCAATCGTCCGCTTTCCATGGCGTTTTCCGGCAGGCTGCCCTTCTCCGCCGTCGCGGCACAGACGGCAGCGCAGGGTCTTGACGTCAACGGCACGGCCGCCATCGACGTGAAGATCTCCGGTAGCGCTTCCGCACCCGTCGTTACCGGCAGCATTACCACCGATGGCACGCGCCTGACAGACGTGCGGCGGAACCTGACCATCAACGATCTGGGCGCCACCATCACCTTCGACCGCGACCGCGCCGTTATTTCGCGACTGACGGGCAAGCTGGCGGGCGGCGGCACGATCTCGGGAACCGGCAGCGTCGGCATAGCCGGTGGCTCAGGTTTCCCCGGCGATATATCGATTACCCTTAATCGTGCCGGTTATAATGACGGCACGCTGGTGACAACGGTGGTAAGCGGCACGCTGACGCTGAAAGGCCCGCTGCTGAATTCCCCCGTACTGGGCGGTAACCTGACGCTGGACAGAAGCGCCATCACCATTCCGGAAAAACTTCCGGCCTCGCTGACGGAAATCGATGTCAAGCACAAGAACGCCCCCCCGAAGGTACGCGCGCAGGCCGAGGCGCTCGGAGCCGATCAGGGCGGCAGCGGCAGTTCGTCCACCATCAATCTCGATTTGCAGGTGAACGCACCGAGCGGTATCTTCGTGCGTGGACGCGGCATTGATGCGGAACTGACCGGCAGTCTGACCATCCGTGGTACGGCAGCCGTTCCTGTCATCTCGGGCGGCTTTGAAATGCGTCGCGGCCGGTTGGAAATCCTCACCCGCCGCCTCGATTTCACAACCGGTAATATCACCTTCGGCGGGGGCCTCGTTCCGGTTCTCGATATGAAGGCCGACTCGACGGTGGGGGCGACCACGGTCACCGTGTCGGTGTCCGGCAACGCCAATGATCCGACCTTTGCTTTCTCCTCCGCGCCCGCCCTGCCGCAGGATGAAGTTATGGCGCAGCTGATCTTCGGCCAGTCCATGTCGAAACTCTCGGCTTTGCAGATCGCAAGGCTGGCCGATGCAGCCGCACAGTTGGCCGGCGGACGTTCCACTTCGCTGTTTGACAAGCTCAGAAGCAATCTCGGCGTCGACGATCTCGATATTTCGACCGATTCCGAAGGGCAGGCCCGCGTTTCCGCCGGTAAATATCTCAACGAAAGAACTTATCTCGAGCTGCAGCAAAGCGGCGAATCCGGCGCAAAAGCCATCATCAACCTCGATGTCGGGCGGGGCGTGAAGCTGCGCGGAGAAGCGGGCGGCAATGGCGAAGGCGCAGCCGGCATATTTTACGAGAAGGAATATTAGCATTTCCACTAAGAGGGCGTAACGATTTGACGCCCGGACAATGCGTAAAATATTCCAGGGTCGCTTCGCATTTAGGTTTGCGAAACCATCTCATGCTACGAATCATCCATTGAAGACGGAAATATTGTTTCCGGCTGTTCAGGCACCAGGCAGAACGCCGAATCCGCATATGCAAGTGTCGGTGCACTTGCGCCGGCCTCCACAGCGAGCATTGGGAAGAATTCTGATGGCAATGATTAACTCTACCAATTTTGGCGGTGAGACGCTCGAAATCATCGCATTCCGCCTGCATGATCAGGAATTCTGCGTGAAGACGACGACCATCCGCGAAATTCGCGGCTGGGCCCCTTCCACGCCCATTCCCCACGCGCCGAAAGACGTCATCGGCGTCATGAACCTGCGCGGCTCTGTCATTCCGATCATCGATCTGGCTCACAAGCTCGGTATGAAGAGCACTGTCGCCAATGAAAGAAGCGCCATTGTGGTGGCGGAAGTGCACAACATGGTCATCGGCATGCTCGTCGACCGCGTTTCCGACATTTTGACGATCCCGGCAAATCAGGTTCAACCGGTTCCGGAGATCTCGGCCTCTTTCGACAAGTCCTATTCGGAAGGCATCATCGCCAACGAACACGGCATGATCTGCTTCCTCAATCTTGCAAAAATGTTCAAGGGAACAGAAGCGGAAGATCTCGCGGCCTAATCAGGCTTTTTCGCCTGGCCTCGCCACACGAAGACTATCTATAAATCCGAGCCGCCGGAGCACCCGCCCGGCGGTTTTGTTTTTCCTCTTTACATCGTTTCATCAAATAAGAACATTTTAATATTATGGATGTCTAATATTAAAGACCCTAGATCAGTATCGCGCCATTACGCATATAAGGCGAACCCGATACCTGACCGAGGCGGAAAGATGGAAGTGCCTGCCTTGCTGCCTTCGGCGGCAAAATCTGTTCGTTGTTCAACATGATTCGATGTAGACCGCATGTCCTGTGCGTCGCGTCGTGGACCGATTTTGGGGGACGTATAATGCTGGGGTTAGGGAAAAGCGCAGATAACAGAAATATGCTCGACGCGATATCGAGATCGCAGGCGGTCATAGAATTTGATCTCAAGGGTAACATCCTCACCGCGAATAAAAACTTCTGCGCGGCGCTGGGTTATGATCTCACCGAGATCGTCGGAAAGCATCATCGCATCTTCTGCGACAGCGAGCTTGCCGGGTCGCGGGCTTATCAGGAATTCTGGGACTCTCTCGCCCGTGGCGAGTTCCAGGCAAAGGAATATCGCCGTGTCCGCAAGGACGGATCGGTTATCTGGATCGAGGCCTCCTACAACCCGGTTTTCCGGTCGGGCAAACCCTATAAGGTCGTGAAGATCGCCACCGACATCACCGCCAAGAAGATCAGGGCCGTGGACGACGCGGGCAAACTGGAGGCGCTCTCCCGTTCGCAGGCCACAATCGAGTTTTTTCCGGATGGCACCATCATCACCGCAAACCCGAATTTCTGCGCAACGGTGAATTACGACCTCAAGGAAATCGAGGGCAGGCACCACCGCATGTTCTGCGATCCGGACTATGCCGCCTCACCCGCCTACATTAATTTCTGGCAGCGGCTGGCGGCAGGGGAGTTCATCTCGGATGAATTTGTCCGCTATGGAAAGAACGGCAAGGAAATATGGATACAGGCTGCCTATAATCCGGTGATGGACGAAGCCGGCAAGGTGGTGAAAGTGGTGAAATTCGCCACCGATGTCACGCCGCGCATGAGCGCCATTAGTGTGCTTGCCGATGCCCTGCGGGCGCTGGCCGAGGGTGACCTTGTACAGCGCCTCGACAGCAGCTTCGTACCCAGCATGGAAAAGCTGCGCGCGGATTTCAACGAAGTTGTCGCCAAGCTGCAGGCCACCATGCAGACCATCGCCCATAATGCTTCGACAATCGCCTCGGGCTCCGGGGAAATCCGCATCGCCGCCGATCAGCTTTCGCAGCGCACGGAACAGCAGGCCGCTTCACTCGAAGAGACAGCGGCCGCGCTGGAAGAAATCACCACCACCGTTACCGATGCCAGCCAGCGCGCCGGCGAGGCCGGAAAGCTGGTGTTGCGGACCAGAGAACATGCCGAACATTCCGGCGAAATCGTCCAGCAGGCAATTTCTGCCATGGACGCGATTTCGCGTTCCTCGGGCGAAATCACCAACATCATCGGCGTCATCGACGACATCGCTTTCCAGACCAACCTTCTGGCTCTGAATGCAGGCGTCGAAGCCGCCCGGGCAGGCGAAGCGGGCAAAGGCTTCGCCGTCGTGGCGCAGGAGGTCCGCGAACTCGCACAGCGATCCGCCGTTGCGGCCAAGGAAATCAAGTCTCTTATCAACACGTCACGCGAACAGGTCGCCAATGGCGTTGATCTGGTGGGCAGAACCGGCGGCGCGCTCAGGGATATCCAGTCCCAAATGAGCGAGATCGACACCAATGTCTCGGCCATCGTTGAAGCTTCCCGCGAACAGTCGAGTGGTCTCAGGGAAATCAATCAGGCCGTCAACATCATGGATCAGGCCACTCAGAAAAACGCCGCCATGGTGGAGGAAACCACCGCCGCCAGCCACGGCCTCGCCACGGAGGCGGAAAATCTACACGAATTGCTGCGGCAGTTCAAAATATCGCATGAGGCATCGGCGTCAACCGCCCGCCCGGCCGACAAAAACCCAGCCATCGTCACCCGGCTCCCGGCACCGCAACCACGATATGCCGCCGCTCCAAGATCTCACGGAAACGCAGCCGCCGAATGGGCGGAATTCTAGGCCCGCTCTGAAGCCAAGGGCCGCCGGGAAACGGCGGCCTCAATGTTTATAGAACGATACGATCCGCCCGGGTGAAGATTTCAAAATCTTCACCCCGCACCAGCGCCACAAGTGTGATACCCGAACTCTGCGCCGTTTCGATGGCAAGCGCAGTAGGCGCGGAGATCGCCGCCAGAATCGGGCTGCCAAGGATAGCCGTCTTCTGGACCATTTCCACCGACAGTCGGCTGGTGACCACCACAATACCCCTATCGGACGATAGCTCCGCATTAACGACCGCACCTGCGAGCTTGTCGAGCGCATTGTGGCGGCCGACATCTTCGCGGACAGCAAGCAGCCCTTTTTGAGGATTGTAGAAACCCGCGCCGTGAACTGCGCGCGTTTCGCGATTGAGGCTTTGCGCTTCGTTCAGCGCCCTCACCGCAGCAACGATGTCATCACCCGCAACGGAGACTCCCACGCCGCTCAACTCCGGTACCACGCGGACCGCTTGTTCTATGGATTCGATACCACAAAGACCGCAGCCGACAGGGCCTGCCATATGCCGCCGTCTTGCCCTCAGCGCATCCGCATTGGCATCTTGCAAATCCACCTGAACATCGAAGCCCTGCCCGGCCTCGATCACCTCGATGGAACGGATTTCCGCCCTTGTGGATATGATGCCTTCCGTAAGACTGAAACCGACTGCGAAATCGACGAGGTCGGCTGGGCTGGCCATCATCACGGCATGGGTGCTGCCGCCATAGGAAAAGGCAACCGGCACCTCCTCGGGCACCGCCCTCTCGCCCGCCACTATGGCACCTTCGCGCAAAGCGGTTCTTGCGACCCTTCGGTAACTTGCCTTTGCCGACACGCGATCACTCCTCCATGACGAAAATCCGCCTCGTCTCGCTCAAGATACCAAAGCAGCATTTCTTCCCGGTATCACATCTAACCGAAAGCCCGGAAAATCGGAATCGATTTCCCGGATGCACCCGTTGAAGGCGCTACCCTGCCTAATCCATTTTCGGCGCGTCCATCACTGATGCGATCCCGCCAAGGCCATGCCGAAGCTCTGAGCAGGCCAACTGACGTTTTCTATGCGAGGCCAGCCATGCTTCGCCTGATATGGGGAGGCAACAGCGCAAAACAAAAAAGCGACCGAAACGGCCGCTTTCTGCTTTAGTTTTTTTGTGGGCAGTCATTCTTTCGAACCCGCCCGGTGCTTTCAAGCAGCGACGAGAACCTCATGCAGGTTCGTCAGTTCGTAAAGATGCTTTTCAAGCTTGGTCAAATGCTCGTGGTGATGATTGCCCTCTTCGATTTCGGCCTTAGCCGCATCGATACGCTTCTGCAGCGTGTCGGGAGACATATCATCGGCCGAGACGGCCGATTCGGCGAGAAGCGTGCAGCCGGTCGGCAGAATATCGGCAAAACCACCGAAGACGACGTATTTATGCGTTTCGCCAGAGGCGAACTTCACCGTCACAAGACCCGGCTTGATTGTGGTCATCGTCGGCGCATGATTGGCCAGAACCGTCATTTCACCCAGCGTAGCCGGGATGACGACTTCCGTAACCGTTTCGGAAACGAGCAGACGCTCCGGGGAAACGAGATCGAATTTGAAACTGTCAGCCATGGCTATTCACTTCTTTTCAATTACGCGGGCGTCGCAGACTTGTCTGTTACAACAAAGGCAAAGCCGTTCCGGTTTCGCCGTCATTGGCTGGAAGGCGCGCGGTTAAACCACGCGCCCGCCAATTCATTATTATGCAGCTTCGCCAGCCAGCTTCTTTGCCTTTTCGATGGCTTCTTCCATCGAACCGACCATGTAGAAGGCAGCTTCCGGCAGATTGTCGTATTCGCCGTTGACGAGGCCCTTGAAGCCCTTGATCGTGTCTTCGAGAGCAACCAGCTTGCCCGGAGAACCGGTGAAGACTTCAGCAACGAAGAACGGCTGCGACAGGAAGCGCTCGATCTTGCGGGCGCGGGCAACCGTCAGCTTGTCTTCTTCCGACAGTTCATCCATGCCGAGGATGGCGATGATGTCCTGAAGCGACTTGTAGCGCTGCAGGGTCGACTGAACCTTACGGGCCACTTCATAGTGCTCTTCGCCGACGATCATCGGGTCCAGCATGCGCGAGGTGGAGTCGAGCGGGTCAACAGCCGGGTAGATGCCCTTTTCAGCGATCGAACGAGACAGAACCGTCGTTGCGTCCAGGTGGGCGAACGAGGTGGCCGGAGCCGGGTCGGTCAAGTCGTCGGCGGGAACGTAAATCGCCTGAACCGAGGTGATCGAACCCTTGTTCGTGGTGGTGATGCGTTCCTGCATCTGGCCCATGTCGGTTGCGAGCGTCGGCTGGTAACCCACGGCCGAAGGAATACGGCCGAGCAGAGCCGACACTTCCGAACCAGCCTGCGTGAAGCGGAAGATGTTGTCCACGAAGAACAGAACGTCCTGGCCTTCGTCACGGAAGTTTTCAGCGATCGTCAGACCGGTCAGAGCAACGCGAGCGCGGGCGCCCGGCGGTTCGTTCATCTGGCCGTAAACGAGAGCTGCCTTGGAGCCTTCGCCGCCGCCGAGCTTGTTGACGTTCGATTCGATCATTTCGTGGTAGAGGTCGTTACCTTCGCGGGTACGTTCACCCACGCCGGCGAATACGGAGTAACCGCCGTGCGCCTTGGCGACGTTGTTGATCAGTTCCATGATGAGAACCGTCTTGCCAACGCCGGCGCCGCCGAACAGACCGATCTTACCGCCCTTGGCGTAAGGAGCCAGAAGGTCGACGACCTTAATGCCGGTGACGAGGATCTGCGCTTCGGTCGACTGCTCGACGTAGGAAGGTGCATCCTGGTGGATGGCGCGCTTCTTGGCCGTGGTGATCGGACCAGCTTCGTCTACCGGCTCGCCGATGACGTTCATGATGCGGCCGAGCGTTTCCGGACCGACCGGAACTTCGATCGGTGCGCCGGTGTTGGCGACGGCCTGACCGCGGACGAGACCTTCGGTCGAGTCCATGGCGATCGTGCGAACGACGTTTTCACCGAGATGCTGCGCGACTTCCAGAACGAGGCGGTTGCCATTGTTCTCGGTTTCGAGCGCGTTCAGGATCGGAGGCAGTTCGCCTTCGAACGCCACGTCGACAACAGCGCCGATAACCTGGGTAACCTTGCCCGCGCCGTTCACCGCTGCGGTTTTCTTGGGGGTAGCTGCCTTAGCCATTATCCTTACCCTCTTTCCTTACCTCAGAGCGCTTCCGCGCCCGAAATGATTTCAATGAGTTCCTTGGTGATCTGAGCCTGACGCTGACGGTTGTAGGAAAGCGTCAGCTTGTTGATCATCTCACCGGCATTGCGCGTTGCGTTATCCATCGCGCTCATCTTGGCGCCCATTTCACCGGCAACGTTTTCGAGCAGAGCCCGGAAAACCTGAACCGAAATGTTGCGCGGAATAAGGTCTTCCAGAATAGAAGCCGCATCCGGCTCATATTCATAGACGGCGCTCTGCGTCGCGGCATCCTCTTCCACAACAGGCGTTGCGGCCGGAATGAGCTGCAGGCCGGTCGGGATCTGGCTGATGACGGACTTGAATTCCGAATAGATCAGCGTGCAGACGTCGAACTCACCGCCGTTGAAGAGCGAAATCACCTTCTTGGCGATCTGGTCGGCATTTTCAAAACCGACCTTCTTCACGTCGCGCAGTTCGATGCGCTCGATGATGTTGGCTGAAAATTCGCGACGCAGGGCGTCGTAACCCTTTTTGCCAACCGTGATGATCTTGACCGTCTTGCCTTCCGAAAGCAGCTTGCGGGCGTGATCGCGGGCAAAACGGGCGATTTGCGAGTTGAAACCGCCGCAAAGACCACGCTCAGCCGTGCAGACGACGAGCAGATGCACGTCGTCCTTGCCGGTGCCGGTCATCAACGCCGGAGCAACGTCCGCCTCGACCGCATTCGCGATGTTGGCAAGAACGGCGCTCATGCGCTGAGAATAAGGCCGGGCGGCCTCCGCAGCTTCCTGGGCGCGCCGAAGCTTCGCCGCGGCGACCATTTTCATCGCCTTGGTAATCTTCTGCGTCGCCTTTACGGAGGCAATGCGGTTTTTCAGATCCTTTAGTGAAGGCATCCGTTATCCGTCCGAGTAAAAGAGCCCTGATTTAAGAGAAAGACTTGGCGAAGTTATCAAGAGCGCCCTTGAGCTTGCCCTTGGTATCGTCGCTGATAGCCTTTTCCGTGCGGATGGTGTCGAGGATCGCCTTGCCTTCCGACCGGAGGTAGGAGAGCAGACCCTGCTCGAACTTGCCGACCTGTGCGACTGCAACCTTGTCGAGGTAACCGTTGACGCCAGCGAAGATCACCGCAACCTGTTCTTCCGTCTTGAGCGGCGAGAACTGCGGCTGCTTCAGAAGTTCGGTCAGGCGTGCACCGCGGTTCAGCAGGCGCTGCGTCGAAGCATCGAGGTCCGAACCGAACTGGGCGAAGGCTGCCATTTCGCGATACTGGGCGAGTTCACCCTTGATCGAACCGGCAACCTGCTTCATCGCCTTGATCTGGGCGGCAGAGCCAACGCGCGAAACCGACAGACCGACGTTAACAGCCGGGCGGATACCCTGGTAGAACAGGTCGGTTTCAAGGAAGATCTGGCCGTCGGTGATCGAGATCACGTTGGTCGGAATGAACGCCGAAACGTCGTTACCCTGGGTTTCGATGACCGGCAGAGCCGTCAGCGAGCCAGCGCCCATTTCGTCGGAGAGCTTCGCAGCGCGCTCGAGAAGACGGGAGTGAAGGTAGAAAACGTCGCCCGGATAAGCTTCGCGGCCCGGAGGACGGCGCAGCAGTAGCGACATCTGACGGTAAGCAACAGCCTGCTTGGAAAGGTCATCGTAACCGATGAGAGCATGCTTACCGTTGTCACGGAAATATTCGCCCATGGCGCAACCGGCAAACGGTGCCAGATACTGCATCGGAGCCGGATCGGAAGCGGTCGCAGCAACGATGATCGAGTACTGCAGCGCGCCGCGCTCTTCCAGAACCTTGACGAACTGGGCAACGGTCGAACGCTTCTGACCGATAGCGACGTAGACGCAATAAAGCTTGTCGCCGTCAGGACCATTGTCGTGAATGGCCTTCTGGTTCAGGATCGTGTCGAGAATAATGGCGGTCTTGCCGGTCTGGCGGTCGCCGATGACGAGCTCGCGCTGGCCGCGACCAACCGGGATGAGCGCGTCGATGGCCTTGAGGCCGGTCGACATCGGCTCATGAACCGACTTGCGCGGAATGATGCCGGGAGCCTTGACGTCAACGCGCGAACGCTTGGCGGCATTGATCGGGCCCTTGCCGTCGATCGGATTGCCGAGCGCGTCAACGACGCGGCCGAGCAGTTCCGGACCAACGGGAACGTCAACGATAGCGCCAGTCCGCTTTACGGTGTCGCCTTCCTTGATGTCACGGTCGGAACCGAAGATAACCACGCCGACATTATCAGCTTCGAGGTTGAGCGCCATGCCGCGGATGCCACCCGGAAACTCGACCATTTCACCGGCCTGAACATTGTCAAGACCGTAAACGCGGGCAATACCGTCACCGACGGAAAGCACCTGGCCGACTTCCGAGACTTCCGCCTCATTGCCGAAATTTTTGATTTGATCTTTCAGAATTGCGGAAATTTCCGCGGCGCGGATATCCATCAGCCAACCTCTTTCAGTGCAAGCTTAAGGGTGGAAAGTTTGGTGCGAAGAGACGTATCGATCTGGCGGGAGCCGACCTTGACGATCAGACCACCGAGGATCGACGGGTCGACGGTAACGGAAATCGTCACATCCTTGCCGGTAACGCTCTTCAGCGCCGCTTTCAGTTCAGTTTCCTGCGCCTCGTCGAGCGCATGTGCCGAGGTGACCTCGGCGGTGAGTTCGCCGCGATGGGCGGCGGCAATGGTGCGGTAGGCGCGGATCATGCCGGGAACAGCAAAGAGACGGCGATTATTCGCAACGACCTTGAGGAAATTCAGAGCGAGACCGGAGATACCGGCCTTTTCGCAGATAGCGGTGATTGCCTTGAACTGATCCTCGGCAGAGAACACCGGGCTCGCAACCAGACGCTTCAAATCATCGCTTTCGTCGAGAAGTGCGCCAAACTTGTCCAGTTCGGCCTGAACCGCTTCGACCGTACCCGCTTCCAAAGCAAGCTCGAAAAGCGACGACGCATACCTTTCCGCTACACCGGATGTTCCATGGGAGGTGTCTGCCACGGGCACTTTTTCCCTGCTAATCGTCCAAGACCCTCAGCGATGGGGCTCCACCGCATCAAATTCTTGAAATCGTTTCAATTTCCCCGAAAAAGACCGGAATTCCCCCCTGCCTTTTCCCAATTTCGCGGTCCGTCTAGCATAGGACGCCGGGACTCGCAACACGCGTAATAGCGGAAAGCGCCGTTTGGGCAAGGGGGAATGCGTTTAAATTTTCCGATTTCGCCCAGGATGCGGCATCTGTGCGTCACAAAAGGCAAAAAACCCGCCTCAGACCAGCCCGAACACGTAGCTCAACGACAGTGCAGCGAGCAGAAAGTGTACAACCAGAAGTAAGAAATTCCGCATGGTTGCGCCACCATCTGAGAGTATGGAGAGAACACCGCCAAAGACACTGAGGCCGAAGGCCGCACCAAAGGCGAGATAGACCATGGGCTGCGCAAGAAGCAGGGCGGCGGCGCCGAGACCGAGATAGAACCCGGCAAGCGACGAGCGCACGAGCGTATAACCATCGCGGCGCTCACCCGCTGGCTGCAGCGCGAAGGCACGCAGCGTAATACCCGGTGCAAACATAAAAAAAAGGCCCATCATGGCCGAAACTACTGCCGCTCCGAAAGCCAGCTGCTCGCCGAACTCGGCGGGAAAATAAAACTCCATCTCGTTCCCCAAATCACCTTTGATTGCCTGCTGCGTTATGACACGGTCATGACAACGGGAAAACGCCCCGTCGGCGAGTTTCAAAGGAAACTTTGCGGGTCGATATCGAGCTGCACATGCACGCTGCCGCGCTCTTTCGGGCCATTGGCCAGAAGCGTGCGCAGAAAAGACTGCATGTCGGAATTGCGACGCCCGTGCACCAGGAGGCGGAAACGGTGGCGTCCGCGGATGAGCGCCAGCGGCGCCTCCGCCGGGCCGAGCAGCATGATGCCTGTGACCTGCGGCGCGGCGGCCCTTAAACCCCGTGCATGGGTTTCGGCCTCTGCACGCGTATCGGCGGAAACAATGATGGAGGCAAGGCGTCCGAAGGGGGGCAGAACAGCCTTTTCCCGCTCCACGATCTCTCTTTCATAGAAAGCCGAAGCGTCACCCGAAACGATGGCCTGCATGACCGGATGCTGCGGCTGATAGGTTTGCAGCAAGCCATGGCTCTTCAACCCGGTTCGCCCGGCGCGTCCCGTCACCTGTGAAAGCAGTTGGAAGGTTCGCTCCGCCGCACGCGGATCGCCATTGGCAAGGCCGAGATCGGCGTCGACAATGCCCACAAGCGTCATCAGCGGAAAATTATGTCCCTTGGCGACGAGCTGTGTGCCGATGACTATGTCGGCCTCACCCTTGACGATCGCCTCCAGTTCCAGCCGCAGTCGCTTGACGCCCATGAGATCGGAGGAGAGCACGATGGTGCGGGCCTCGGGGAAATGTTTCTCCACCTCCTCGGCAATGCGCTCCACGCCGGGGCCGCAGGCCACCAGATGATCGAAGGTGCCGCATTCCGGGCAATGATCGGGCGTTGGCTCATTATGGCCGCACTGATGGCACTGCAATTGATTGCGAAACCGGTGCTCCACCAGCCAGCTGGAACATTGCGGGCACTGGAAACGGTGACCGCAGACGCGGCAGAGCGTGAGCGGCGCATAACCGCGGCGATTGAGGAAGAGCAGCGCCTGCTCGCCCTTTTCGATGGTCTTGCCGATGCCGCGCAGCAGGACGGGTGAGAGAAACCCTCCCCGTTCCGGTGGATGGCGGCGCATATCGACAAGATGCAGATCCGGCATCGCTGCATCGCCGAAACGTGTATGCAGGTGAATGGTGTTATAACGCCCGGAACTACCATTAACCTGGCTTTCGACCGACGGTGTGGCAGACACCAACACCACCGGGAATTCCGCGATCCGCGCTCTCACTACCGCCATATCGCGGGCATTATAAAAGACACGATCTTCCTGCTTGTAAGCCGGGTCATGCTCTTCATCGACAATGATGAGACCGAGATTGTCGAACGGCAGGAAAAGCGCCGAACGTGCTCCAGCCACCACCTTAACTTCACCAGTGACAGCCTGCCGCCAGACCTTTTCGCGCATGCGCGGTGACAGGTCCGAATGCCATTCCGCCGGTTTCGCGCCGAAACGATCCTGAAAACGCTCCAGGAACGCCGCCGTCAACGCGATTTCGGGCAGCAGGATGAGAACCTGCCTGCCCTGACGGAGCGTCTCGGCCACCGCCTCGAAATAAACCTCGGTCTTGCCAGAACCTGTGACACCGTCGATCAGCGAAACATGAAATCCGCCCTTGCGCACATCCTCGAGTATCTCCGAGGCGGCCTGTTTCTGTGGGCCTTCCAGACGCGGCTCGACATAATCAGGATCGGGTTCAGCCACCACAGGCGGCGCGGGCAGAAACACCGTCTCGAACACGCCCTGCTTGACGAGACCGTCGATGACGCTTGTCGAAACGCTGGCGGCATGGGCAAGCCCGCTCTTCGTCCAGCCATGCCCTTCCGCCGCCAGTTCCATCACCCGTTCGCGGGCGGGGGTAAGGCGCTCCGGCCGACCCTCCGTCAGTCGCAGCCCCTCGATCATGGGCTCGGGATCGAATGCGGCAGGCGCTCTGAGCGCCATGCGGGCCACGAGGCCGGGCGGAGACAGCGTATAGGCGGCGACCCAGTCGACGAAGCGGCGCATCTCCGCCTTCAGCGGCGGGCACTCAAAACTCTTGGTGATGGGCCGCAGCTTCTTCGGATCGACGCCCTTCTCGCCCGCATCGTCCCACACCACGCCGAAGACCTGTCGGGGGCCGAGCGGAACCTGCACGACGGAACCGGTCTCCACCACCATATCCTCGGGCACAGAGTAGCTGTAGGGCCCGGGCGCCGGCATGGGCACGAGAACGGGCACCGTGCGCGTGGGCGACGGCGGGTCGAACAGAGCCCCAAACAGATCGGACGAATCTTTTGCCATGATGTGGCGACCATGCCCCGGAGACAGGAAAAAGGAAACCGCCCGGATGTAGTGGGCGCGCCTTGCAAAGTCTACCTCTTAACCAAATGCTGACCATAAGCGCATAGCATAAATCCATGGAATGGAGCGCCGCGTGACCGAAATCCTGACATTTGCCCAACCCGATCTGCTCGCCGAGCGCGAGGCCTGGCTGACGGCACTTGCCGGTGAACGCCGCCTTTCCGACAACACCGTCGAGGCCTATGAGCGCGATACCCGTCAGTTCCTGACCTTCCTGACCGGCTATATCGGCAAACCAGCCTCCATAATCGATATAGCGGATTTGCGCCCCGTCGATCTTCGCGCCTTTCTGGCCAACCGACGCAAGGAAGGCGCCGGTGCTCGGTCACTCGGGCGGCATCTGGCGGGTCTGCGCTCCCTGTTGCACCACCTGCAGAAGAAGGGGCTCGTCAATGCCGCCGGCGCCACTGCCATGCGCGCGCCAAAACAGCCGAAATCGCTACCGAAACCGCTGACCGACCGGCAGGCGCTGAAAATCACCACGAGTGAAGCGCAACTGAACGACGAACCATGGATCGCCGCCCGCAACGCAGCGGTCCTTTCACTGCTTTATGGCTGCGGCCTTCGCATTTCCGAGGCGCTCGGTCTTACCCCGGCCGATTTCCCGCCCGGCGCCCGCAGCCTGCGCATTACCGGCAAGGGCAACAAGACGCGGATTGTGCCCCTGCTGGCGGTGGTGACGGAAGCAGTCGATACCTACAGGAAGCTTTGCCCCTATGCCCTCTCGTCGGATGAACCCCTGTTCCTCGGCGCGCGAGGCGGCAAGCTGCAGCCCGCCATCATCCAGCGGGAAATGCAGAAGCTGCGGGGTGCTTTCGGCCTGCCGGAAAACGCCACGCCGCATGCGCTGCGCCACTCCTTCGCCACGCACCTTCTCGCCGGCGGCGGCGACCTTCGCACCATTCAGGAACTGCTGGGCCATGCGAGCCTGTCCACCACACAAGTCTATACCGGCGTCGACACCGCAAGGCTGCTGGAAATCTATGACAACGCCCATCCGCGCGCATGAAGGAGGAATGGTTAACCATAACCATTAACCAGACATCCAAGCCGCCGTTCTATAAGCGAACGACAACCGGATTGAACCGATGAATAGCCTGATAAAACCGCAAAACTTCACCGCAACCCTGATGGGCAAGACCGGCGACGCCCTGCTGTGGCTGCTTGCCGCCCTGCATGTCACCGCCGTCGCAATCCTGCTCATGACTTTGCTTTCTTTGGGGCAAGCAGAAGCCGCGCAGCAGCAGATCGCCTGCACCGGCAGCGACATTCTCTTGGAAATGCGCAAGACCGATCCGCAGGCCTTCGCAAAGATCGAACAGGAAGCGACAGCTATCCCGAACGGCAAGGGCAATTTCTGGCGCATCGAAAAGGCCGGAACGCCCACGTCCTATCTTCTCGGCACCATGCATGTCACCGATCCGCGTGTCCTGGAAATGCCAACCGCTGCCAGCCCGGCCTTCGAAAAAGCCGCGACGGTGATCGTGGAATCGGACGAAATCGTCGATGACAAGAAGGTCGCCGCCTCGCTGCTGAGCAAGCCTGAACTCACCATGTTTCTGGATGGCAAATCGATCACCGATATCCTCTCACCGGAAAATGTCACGCGTCTGGAAAAGGGCCTCAAGGAACGCGGCATTCCGTTGAACGCCGTTTCACGCATGAAGCCGTGGATGCTTTCGAGCTTCGTCGCCCTTCCCGCCTGTGAATTCGCCCGTAAGGCCACCGGCCTTTCCTTTCTCGACAAGAAGCTGGCGGAAGACGCCATTGCGGACGGAAAACACCTTGTCGGACTGGAGGCCATGGTGGAACAGCTGACGGCCATGTCCGAGCTGCCGATGGAGTTTCATCTTCAGGCGCTGATCGAAACGCTCGAACTGGGCGATCGGATGGATGACATCATGACAACCATGACCGATCTATACGTCGCCGGCGATATCGGCATGACCATGCCCATGCTGAAAAGCCTGGACCCCAAAAAGGCAGCGGCCGAAAGCGAACAGGGCTACGCCGCCTTCGAACAGCGCATCATCACCGACCGCAACCATGTCATGGCGGAGCGGGCCGCACCAGAACTTGCCAAGGGCAATGTTTTCATGGCCGTTGGCGCACTGCATCTGCCGGGCGAGGAAGGCCTCGTCGAATTGCTGCGCGCGGAAGGCTTCACCCTCACGCGGGTCGATTGACCGGCTCATTCCCGATGCTGACGGGCCGGACATTGGCGCAGAACGGCCGCATCGTCGCCGGCACGATGCGGCGGTGAAACGGTCCGACGACAAGAAGATAAAGCCGGCCGAACAGGTTCTTGCGCCTGACGATGGTGGTGACACTCACCAGCTGGCGGTTTTCCTTCTCTTCGAGATCTACGACGATCCGGAAATCGAGATGGCGGTCGTCGAAGCCGAGCACAGTCCGCTGTGGCGTGGATGACAGGACGGGAAAACCGCCTGCCGATGTGCCAGCCGCGATTTCTACCATTCTCAATCCGAAAAGCGCTACCACGCGGTTTCGAAGCGCCATTAGGCTGCGGATCCACGGCGGCGGATGATCGAGAAGCAGCCTGCTCACATCGAGCGACGTTATGCCCGTCCTCATCATCTCGCCCTGAAATCGATCACACCAATCGGCGCCCGGCAATATGTCTTCACTGTTTCGCATCTCTGTACCCCAGCCGCCCATTGCGGCAAGGGCACCATCGCCTTTTTCCGGCGAACCGAAAACGCGACAAACCGCCGCTCAACCGTGTGTCATGCGCTTGAGAATATTGGTACGCCAATAGACCTGGTGAACCAGAACGGCGGCGACATGGCCGACAATCAGTACCCACATCACAGCCTTGAAGGGACCGGAATGCAACTCTCCTGCCGTTGCGATACCGAAGTAATAAGCAGCGATGCCGGAAAGCGGCAGAACGAAGAACAGGACATAGAAGGTGAAATGGGCCACCTTGGCTGCAATCTGCGACACACGCGGTTCTTCAGCCGGATGCGGCGGCACGCCTTGGAAAAAACGAAGACAGAGACGCAGAACCGCAAGCAACAGAATGGCAAAGCCGACATAGGCATGAATATTGGCCGAAGAAATCTGATCCGGTGTCAACGTCTCACCCCGCCGCATCAGCCGGTAGGCTTGCTCCATGCCATCGGGAAACAACAGGTTGAAGAAGATCAGAAGCGCCATCGACCAATGAATGATACGCTGCGGCACAGTGAAGGAAACTTGACTGGAAAACGCCATTTTATTGCCTTTTATCAAAAGCTTAGACAGGCTGCGGCGCGCAGTATGGAAAACCCCGGCCTGCATGGCAAGCCGGGGTTTGGCAGATGACTGAAATTTAATGATGGAGCAACGGGCTCCAAAAACCGATCACATGTGGATTGGCTTGAAGAAGGTCGCCAGCGCCGCTTCCTTCACGGCTTCCGACATGGTCGGATGCGCATGGCAGGTGCGGCCGAGATCTTCCGAGGAGCCGCCGAATTCCATCAGCACGGTGATTTCGTGGATCATTTCGCCAGCGCCGAAACCGACGATGTGACCGCCGAGAACCCGGTCGGTTTCCTTGTCGGCAAGGATTTTCACGAAACCATCCGTCACCTGCATGGCGCGGGCGCGGCCATTGGCGGTGAAGGGGAACTTGCCGACCTTGTAAGCGACGCCGGCAGCCTTGAGTTCCTCTTCAGTCTTCCCGACGGAAGCCACTTCCGGCTGCGTATAAACAACGGCCGGAATGACGTCATAATTCACATGGCCATGCTGACCGGCAAGGATTTCCGCGAGAGCAACGCCCTCGTCTTCCGCCTTGTGCGCCAGCATCGGGCCTTTCACCACGTCGCCGATCGCATAGATGCCGTCAACATTGGTCTTATAATGACCGTCGATTTCGACGCGACCGCGGCTGTCCAGCACAACGCCGGCTTCCGCAAGGCCGAGACCTTCAGTGTAGGGCTTACGGCCGGTGGAGATCAGCACGACATTCGCTTCCAGCGTTTCGGCAGCGCCGCCCTTGACCGGTTCGAACACCACCTTTGCACCGGCAGCGGTCTTTTCAACAGCCGTCACCTTGGCGCCGAGCTTGAAATCGAGACCCTGCTTGGCAAGCAGTCGCTGCGCCTGCTTGGAGACTTCGCCATCCATGCCGCCGAGAATAGTGTCGAGATATTCAACGACGGTAACCTTCGCGCCGAGACGCGACCAGACCGAACCGAGCTCGAGGCCGATGACGCCGCCGCCGACAACGATGAGCTTTTCCGGAACCTTGGAAAGAGCGATCGCGCCGGTGGAGGACACGATGACGCTTTCATCGATATCGACCTGAACGCCCGGGATGCCGGCAACGTCGGAACCTGTTGCAATGACGATGTTCTTGGCTTCGATTTCCTGTGTCTCGCCCTTGTCGTTGGTGACGGAAACCTTGCCGGCGGAAACCACCTTGCCCGTGCCCTGGAAGGCATCGATCTTGTTCTTCTTGAACAGGAAGGACACGCCGTCGACATTGGCCTTCACCACGCCGTCCTTGTGGCCCATCATCTTTTCAAGGTTCAGCTTCGGAGCGGCGACTTCGATACCGAGCGTATCGATGCCATGGGCAACATGCGCAAACGTTTCGGAGGCGTGCAGCAATGCCTTGGAGGGGATGCAGCCGACATTGAGGCAGGTGCCACCATAGGTCGCGCGCTTTTCGATGACAGCGACCTTGAGGCCCAGCTGTGCCGCCTTGACCGCGCAAACATAACCCCCGGGGCCTGTGCCGATTACAACTACATCATATGCCATGTTTCTGTTCCTGATTGATTGCGGGCAGGATTTTGAACCGCCCTGCTTCCGTTTGACCTGAAACTCAGGCCGCTTTTTCCGTTGCGAGTTTTATACCAAGAGCGATGAAGACAACACCACTGGTGCGGTCGATCCATTGGCTGGCGCGCTGAAACGCGGCGCGCATGCGTGGTGTCGTCATGAACAGGCTGACGCCGACGAACCACAGGATAAGGCAGCTTGCCATGACAAGCCCGTATCCGAATTTGATGGTAACCGGCGTGTGGGCGTGAACCACCGTCGAAAAGATCGACAGGAAGAAAAACACCGGCTTGGGATTGAGCGCATTGGCGGCAAAGCCGAGCGTGAAGGCCTTCAGCGCCGTCTGGGTGCTTTTTGCCTGAACAGGCTCACCCTCGACGCCGGGTAACTCCGTCTTGCCGGCGCGCAGGGCCTTGATGCCGATATAGATCAGATAGGCGACGCCAAGCCATTTGACGATGTTAAAGAGGTAGATCGACTGGGAGATGATAAGGCCAAGTCCGAGGATCGTATAGGTGACGTGGAACATCAACGACGTTCCGACACCGAAACTGGTGATGATGGCCCGCTTGCGCCCATGCACCATGGCCTGACGCATGACCATCGCAAGATCGGCGCCCGGCGATACAATTGCGAAAGCGAAGATAGCCATCAAAGATGTCAGTTCGATAAGATATTGGTGCATCACAGACAGCCTCAGAACATCAACACGACAAACATCAGCGCCAGCCCGAGCATCGAACCCAACCAGATGAAAGACCGGATATAGGGCACGCCTGCCAGATAGAGCGGAATATAGATGATGCGGCAGATCAACCACAGCCACGCACCAATAAGCGCTAACCCGGATGGGTCACCCGCCATGATAACGCCGAAGGCGAGTGCCACAAAAGCCGGATAGGTCTCCCGGAAATTCGCCGATGCGCGCGAAGCGCGACCAGAGTACTTGCCCTGTGGCTTCTGCTCACCGTCTCTAGGACCGGCATTCCATTCACGCCCCAACTCTCTGGTCGCCGTCATCCCCTGCAGGAGGACATGTACGACGAGAAGAAGAACGCTTAGACCGATAAGCGGTAAAAAAGGCGAAGCGGCAAGAAATGTCGGCTGCACGTCTGCTCTCCCGGGTGGTCTTTCAGCGGGGCTTCAATTGAAACCCCGCCGAAACGAAAAGCAAGACCGATTAAAGATCGAGAACCAGACGTTCCGGATCCTCGAGGCTTTCCTTCACGCGAACGAGGAAGGTCACGGCTTCCTTGCCGTCAACGATACGGTGATCGTAGGAGAGCGCGAGATACATCATCGGACGGATGACGACCTGGCCGCCGATGGCGACCGGACGCTCCTGGATCTTGTGCATGCCGAGGATCCCCGACTGCGGTGCATTGAGGATCGGCGAAGACATCAGCGAACCGTAGACACCGCCATTGGTGATGGTGAAGGTGCCGCCCTGCATGTCGGCCATGCCAAGCGAACCGTCACGCGCTGCCTTGGCGAGGCGGCCGAGTTCCTTTTCGACGCCGGCGATGGAAAGCTGGTCGGCATCGCGGATAACCGGAACAACAAGACCCTTATCCGTGCCGACAGCCATGCCGACGTGACAATAGTTCTTGTAGATGATGTCCGTACCGTCGATTTCAGCGTTGACGGCGGGCAGTTCCTTCAGCGCGTGGGTCACGGCCTTGGTGAAGAAGCCCATGAAGCCGAGCTTGACGCCATGCTTCTTCTCGAACACGTCCTTGTAACGATTGCGCAGATCCATGACGGCGCTCATGTCCACCTCATTATAGGTGGTCAGCATGGCGGCAGTGTTCTGCGCGTCCTTCAGGCGACGCGCGATCGTCTGGCGCAGACGGGTCATCTTCACGCGCTCTTCGCGAACCTGATCCTGCTCGGCGGACACCGGACGCGGTGCAGCAACCGGAGCCGGAGCGGCGGCAGGTGCCGAAACGCCCTTGGCGACGGCAGCGAGCACATCACCCTTCAGAACCTGGCCACGCTTGCCCGAACCGTCGACCTGATCGGCAGACAGGTTGTTTTCAGCGAGCAGCTTGCCAGCGGCAGGTGCCGGCGGCATGGCGCTGGCGGCAGAAGCGGCGGGTGCCGGAGCGGGGGCTGCGGCAGCAGCAGGCTTTGCCGGTTCTGCGGCAGGTGCAGAGGTCGCAGCGCCGGCAGCACCTTCAGCGATCTGGCCGAGAAGCGCGTCGAGACCGACGGTCTCGCCATTCTGCGCAACGATTTCGGTCAGCACGCCGGAGGCGGGCGCCGGAACTTCGACGGTAACCTTGTCGGTTTCCAGTTCTACGAGCGGTTCGTCGGCCTTGACGGTGTCGCCGACCTTCTTGAACCAGGTGCCGACGGTCGCTTCGCTGACGGATTCGCCGAGGGTTGGTACGCGGATTTCAGTGGCCATGATCTAGTTCCGTTATTCGGGTGTCTTTTTTGCGGGGCGATGCGGGAGAGCTCTCACTCTCCCAGCGCGTCTTCCAGGAACGCAGCAAGCTGCGCCAGGTGCTTGGACATCAGGCCGGTCGCCGGAGAGGCGGCAGCCGGACGGCCCGTGTAACGGACCTTCTGGTACTTGGCATCGATATGAGCCAGAACCCATTCCAGGTAAGGATCGATGAACGACCACGCACCCATGTTCTTCGGCTCTTCCTGGCACCAGACCATTTCCGCATTGCGGAAGCGCGACAGCTCGTTGATGAGCGCCTTGGCCGGGAACGGATAGAGCTGTTCGACACGCAGCAGGTAGATGTCGTCGATACCACGCTTTTCACGCTCTTCGAGCAGATCGTAATAGACCTTGCCCGTGCACATGACGACGCGGCGGATCTTCGAATCCTTCTGCAGCTTGATCGGACCGTCCTTGATGACTTCAGCATCGTCCCACAGGAGACGGTGGAAGGAGGACTCGCCTGCAAGCTCGGCCAGCGAAGAGGTGGCGCGCTTGTGACGCAGCAGCGACTTCGGCGTCATCAGGATCAGCGGCTTGCGGAAGTCGCGCTTCACCTGGCGGCGCAGAATGTGGAAGTAGTTGGCCGGCGTCGTGCAGTTGGCAACCTGCATGTTGTCTTCGGCGCACATCTGCAGCCAGCGCTCCAGACGGGCGGAGGAGTGCTCCGGACCCTGACCTTCGTAGCCATGCGGCAGAAGGCAGACGAGACCGGACATGCGCAGCCACTTGCGTTCACCCGAAGAGATGAACTGGTCGAACACCACCTGCGCGCCGTTGGCGAAGTCACCGAACTGGGCTTCCCAAAGGGTCAGCGCGTTCGGACGGGCCAGCGAGTAGCCGTATTCGAAACCGAGAACGGCTTCTTCCGAAAGCATCGAGTTGATGACTTCGTAACGGGCCTGCGTCGGCGAAAGGTTGGCGAGCGGAATATAACGCTCTTCGGTCTCCTGATCGTAGAGGACAGAGTGACGCTGCGAGAAGGTGCCGCGTTCGCAATCCTGACCGGAAAGACGGATCTTGTGGCCGTCGGCAACGAGCGAACCGAACGCAAGCGCTTCCGCCATTGCCCAGTCGATGCCTTCGCCCGTCTCGACCATCTGCGAGCGGTTTTCCATGAAGCGCTGGATCGTGCGATGGGCGCTGAAGCCTTCCGGAATGGTCGACAGCTTCTTGCCGATTTCCTTGAGCTGCTTCATCGGTACACCGGTCTTGCCGCGACGCTGCTCATCGGCATTGTCGGCAGCGCGCAGGCCGGACCACTGGCCATCCAGCCAGTCGGCCTTGTTTGGCTTGTAGGACTGGCCTGCCTCGAACTCCTGCTCGAGATGCGCGCGCCAGTCGGCCTTCATCTTTTCGAATTCACCTTCGCTGATCAGGCCTTCCGCGATCAGCCGGTCGGCATAAATGCGCGCGACCGTCTTGTGACCACGGATAACCTTGTACATCTTCGGCTGCGTGAACGCCGGCTCATCGCCTTCGTTATGGCCGAAGCGACGGTAACAGAACATGTCGATGACGACAGGCTTGTGGAACTTCATACGGTATTCGGTCGCAACCTTGGCCGCATAGGTAACCGCTTCCGGATCGTCACCGTTGACGTGGAAGATCGGCGCTTCGATCATCTTGGCAACGTCCGACGGATAGGGCGACGAACGGGAGAAGGCCGGGTTCGTCGTAAAGCCGATCTGGTTGTTGATGATGAAGTGCATGGTGCCGGCAACGCGGTGACCGCGCAGACCGGAAAGGCCTAGAATTTCGGCAACCACGCCCTGACCCGCGAAAGCGGCATCGCCATGCAGCAGGAGCGGCAGCACCTTGGCGCGTTCAGACAGCGGAATGATGTCGCCGTCCCATACCTTGGCCAGCTGGTCCTGCTTGGCGCGGGCCTTACCCATGACAACGGGGTTGACGATCTCAAGGTGCGACGGGTTGGCCGTCAGCGACAGGTGAACCTTGTTGCCGTCGAATTCGCGGTCGGAGGAGGCGCCGAGGTGGTACTTCACGTCACCCGAACCTTCGACATCGTCAGGCTTGAACGAACCGCCCTTGAACTCGTGGAACACGGCGCGATGCGGCTTGCCCATCACGTTGGTCAGAACGTTCAGGCGACCGCGGTGGGCCATGCCGAGAACGACTTCTTCCAGACCTTCCTGGCCGCCGCGCTTGATGATCTGCTCGAGCGCCGGGATCAGCGATTCCCCGCCATCAAGGCCGAAACGCTTGGTGCCCTTGAAACGCACGTCGAGGAACTGCTCGTAGCCTTCGGCTTCGACCAGCTTCGACAGAATGGCCTTCTTGCCTTCGGCCGTGAAGGCAACGCCCTTGTCCGGACCTTCTATGCGCTCTTGAATCCAGCCTTTTTCTTCCGGGCTGGACATGTGCATGAATTCGACACCGATGGTGGAGCAGTAGGTGCGCTCCAGAATATCGATCATCTCGCGCACGGTCGCATATTCGAGGCCGAGCACGTTATCGATGAAAATCTTGCGGTCGTAATCGCTTTCCTCGAAGCCGTAGGACTTCGGCGAAAGCTCGTTGTAATCCTCAACGGCAACGGCAATACCGAGCGGGTCGAGCTTGGCATGCAGGTGGCCGCGCATGCGGTAAGCGCGGATCATCATGATGGCGCGAACACTGTCACGGGTCGCCTGCAGCACTTCAGCTTCGCTGACCGGCTTGCCGGTGTCGGCGCTCTTGGCCTCAGCTTTCGCCTGAACCTTCTTTTCGATGGCCTTTTCGACCGTGGCCCAGTTGCCGTCGAGTGCGGATACCAGTTCGCCATTTGCCGGGATCGGCCAGTTGGCGCGCTTCCAGGAGGCGCCCTTGGCCGCCTTCTTCACGTCTTCCGGATTATCGGACAACGCCTTGAAGAAGCTCTGCCACTCCGGCGACACGGAAGAGGGATCCTCTTCGTACCGGGCATAGAGCTGCTCGATATAGGCTGCATTCGCGCCGTCCAGAAACGACGTGATCTGAAACTGCTCGTTCGCTTCTTGCCTTGCCATTGTGTTCTTGCGGACTTATCCGTCCGCCTCCTCGATGCCGTTAGGGCCGTTCAACCGGCCTGCCGCTTTGATTATTGCTGTCTGCCGCCGGGGCGGTATGCCGTCTGTCTGTCGTTCTTGCGGCATCGGGCAGCGCAAGCTTGAAGCCGCGCCGCCCGTCACCGTTTCATGTGGTCTCAGCCCTTGAGGACTTCAACCAGCGTCTTGCCGAGGCGCGCCGGGGAAGGCGAAACCTTGATGCCCGCTGCTTCCATGGCAGCGATCTTGGATTCCGCATCGCCCTTGCCGCCGGAAACAACAGCGCCGGCGTGGCCCATGGTGCGACCCTTCGGAGCCGTACGGCCCGCGATGAAGCCTGCCATCGGCTTCTTGCGGCCCTTCTTGGCTTCGTCGATCAGGAACTGTGCTGCATCTTCTTCAGCCGAACCACCGATTTCGCCGATCATGATGATCGACTGCGTGGCGTCGTCAGCGAGGAACATTTCCAGGACGTCGATGAACTCGGTGCCCTTGACCGGGTCGCCGCCGATGCCGACAGCCGTCGTCTGGCCGAGGCCTTCGTTGGAGGTCTGGAATACGGCTTCATAGGTGAGCGTGCCGGATCGCGAAACGATACCCACCGAACCCTTGCGGAAGATGGAGCCCGGCATGATGCCGATCTTGCATTCTTCCGGCGTCAGGATGCCGGGGCAGTTCGGGCCGAGCAGGCGGGACTTCGAACGGTCGAGACGAGCCTTGACGCGGACCATGTCCATGACCGGGATGCCTTCGGTGATGCAGGTGATGAAGGGAATTTCCGCATCGATGGCTTCGATGATCGCGTCTGCTGCACCTGCCGGCGGAACGTAGATCACGGACGCGTCTGCGCCGGTCTTTTCCTTGGCTTCGGCAACCGTTGCGAAGATCGGCAGGCTTTCGCCCTTGGAACCGGTCCAGGTTTCGCCACCCTTCTTCGGATGGATACCGCCGACCATCTGCGTGCCGTAATAGGCAAGCGCCTGTTCGGTGTGGAAGGTGCCGGTCTTGCCGGTCAGACCCTGAACGAGGATCTTGGTGTCTTTATTAACGAGAATAGACATTATTTCCGGTCCCTCAATTAGCCGTTGATCGCCGCGACGATCTTCTTGGCTGCGTCGTCCAGATCGTCAGCAGCCGTAATCGCAAGGCCCGATTCGTTCAGAAGCTTCTTGCCGAGTTCGACGTTGGTGCCTTCGAGGCGAACAACGAGCGGAACCTGCAAACCGACTTCCTTCACCGCGGCGATGACGCCCTCGGCGATAACGTCGCACTTCATGATGCCGCCGAAGATGTTGACGAGGATGCCCTCGACCTTCGGGTCGGCAGTGATGATCTTGAAGGCTGCCGCAACCTTCTCCTTGCCGGCGCCACCGCCGACGTCGCAGAAGTTTGCCGGCTCCTTGCCGTAAAGCTTGATGATGTCCATCGTCGCCATGGCAAGGCCAGCACCATTGACCATGCAGCCGATGTTGCCGTCGAGCGCCACGTAAGCGAGGTCCCACTTGGAGGCTTCGATTTCCTTGGCGTCTTCTTCGGTCTCGTCGCGCAGCGCCTTGACGTCGTCATGGCGGAACATGGCGTTGCCATCGAAGGAAACCTTGGCGTCGAGAACGCGCAGATGGCCATTTTCCATGACGATCAGCGGGTTGATCTCGAGAAGAGCCATGTCCTTCTCGCTGAAGGCCTTGTAGAGGATCGGGAAGAGCGACTTGGCGTCTTCGGCAGCAACACCGTCGAGCTCAAGCGCCTTGGAGATCGCAGCAACGTCGGCATCGGAAACGCCCTTTTCAGGGTTGATGGCGATGGTGTGGATCTTCTCAGGTGTGTCGTGAGCGACAGCTTCGATGTCCATGCCGCCTTCAGTGGAAACCACGAAAGCAACCTGGCCGACCGAACGGTCTACCAGCAGCGAGCAGTAGAGTTCGCGCGCGATATCAGCGCCGTCTTCGATATAGAGGCGGTTAACCTGCTTGCCGGCATCGCCCGTCTGCGCCGTTACCAGCGTGTTGCCGAGCATGTCCTTGGCGTGGGAAACAACCTCTTCGATGGACTTCGCCAGACGAACACCGCCCTTGGCGTCCGGGCCGAGTTCCTTGAACTTGCCCTTACCGCGGCCGCCAGCATGGATCTGGCTCTTGACGACGTAAAGTGGGCCGGGAAGCTGCTTTGCGGCAGCTTCTGCTTCTTCAACCTTGAGAATGGCAACGCCTTCAGCGACCGGCGCGCCGTAGCCCTTCAGAAGAGCCTTGGCCTGATATTCGTGAATATTCATGGAATAATCCCTGTTTGGAGCCGCTTGAGGCTATTACTTCAGCGACGGAGCGATGTTGACGCAAGCTTCGCAAAGCCCGGCGACGGCACCGACGGATTTCTGGAAGGCGGCTTCTTCTTCCTTGTTGAGTTCGATCTCAATGATGCGCTCGATACCGCCTGCACCGATGATGGTGGGAACGCCGACATACATGTCGTCGACGCCATACTGGCCCGAAAGGTGGGCAGCGGCGGGCAGAACGCGCTTCTTGTCCTTGAGGTAGGATTCAGCCATTTCGATTGCCGATGCAGCCGGAGCATAATAGGCCGAGCCGGTCTTCAAGAGGCCAACGATTTCAGCGCCGCCGTCACGGGTGCGCTGGATGATCTGCTCGAGACGCTCTGCCGTCAGCCAGCCCATCTTCACGAGGTCGGTCAGCGGAACGCCGGCAACCGTGGAGTAACGGGCGAGCGGCACCATGGTGTCGCCGTGACCGCCGAGAACGAAAGCGGTAACGTCTTCAACCGAAACGTTGAATTCTTCAGCGAGGAAGAGGCGGAAGCGCGCGCTGTCGAGAACACCGGCCATGCCGACAACCTTGTTCTTCGGCAGGCCGGAGAACTTCTGCAGCGCCCACACCATGGCGTCGAGCGGGTTGGTGATGCAGATGACGAAAGCGTTCGGCGCGTACTTCTTGATGCCGGCGCCGACCTGTTCCATGACCTTGAGGTTGATGCCGAGGAGATCGTCGCGGCTCATGCCAGGCTTGCGGGCAACACCTGCGGTGACGATGCAGACGTCAGCGCCTTCGATGGCGGCGTAATCGGAAGCACCGGTGAGCTTTGCGTTGAAGCCTTCAACCGGGCCGGACTGGGCAATATCCAGACCTTTGCCCTGCGGGATACCGTCGGCAATATCGAAGAGGACGATATCGCCCAGTTCCTTCAGGCTGGCCAGATGCGCCAGCGTGCCGCCGATCATGCCAGAACCAATAAGTGCAATCTTTTTGCGAGACATCGAATGCTTCCTCTTGAGCTTCAATTCAATTTCACCGCGCCAAACCGGCAGCCAAATTGTCGCACTTCGATTAGCCCCATTGGCTAAAATTGGCAACAGATTCTTTTGTGATCAGTATTTTCAATCGTTTAGATCATTATTTTCTTACGTAAACGTAAGAAAATACGTCACGAAAGTGTCAAAGTTTCTGCCGCTTTTCATGATGGAGCGCCAGATAATCCGCACTGCGCATCTCAAACAGACGCGAGGCGGTACGATCGAACTCGAAACCTTCCGTACCCTTGCGTTTGCCGAGCAGATCCTCCGGCATGGCGGCAGCGGAGGCAAAAAGCCTGACACTATGATCGTAAAGTGCGTCGATGAGGATGATGAAACGCTTGGTCTCGTTGCGCTTGTCCGCGTTCAAGAACGGGATATGGTCGATGAAGACAGTATCGAAACGATTGGCGATGGCCAGGAAGTCCGAAGCTCCAAGCGGTTTTTCGCAGAGATCGGAAAAGGAAAAACGGGCGACCCGGCCGCTGGCTCGCGGCACCAGAATGGAACGCCCCTTCATCGGTATCTCGGTCGGCGCAACAAGGTGGCCGCCAGTCATATGCCGCCAGGCCATGTCCATCGCCTGATCCGCCGAACCGTCGAGCGGGGTGACATAGACCGGAAGGCTTTCCAGCTTCTCCATCCGGTAGTCGGTGGGGCTGTCCAGCGTCACCACCTCAACATATTTCTTCAGCAAGTCGACGAAAGGTAGGAACAGGCCGCGATTGAGCCCGTCTTTGTAAAGATTGTCGGGGACGACGTTGGAGGTCGTTACCAATGTGCAGCCATTAGCGAACAATTCGGTGAACAGCCGGGCGAGGATCATTGCATCGGCAATATCCGTGACGGTGAACTCGTCGAAGCAAAGGAGCTCCGCTTCCGCCAGAAGTTGGGCCGCGACAGGCGGAATGGGGTCTGCCTGTTTGGTTTCGCCATTTTTCAGTTTCTGCCGGTGCGCATGCACACGATTATGCACATCCGCCATGAATTCATGAAAATGGCAACGCCGCTTGGAAGAAACGGGCGCCATCTCGTAGAACATGTCCATCAGCATCGTCTTGCCGCGACCGACGCTGCCATAGACATACAGCCCCTTGACGGCTGCCGCAGGTCCGGACTTGCGCGCGAACATCCAGCCAAGCGCACTTTTTTTTCTGGCGGGCTTGCGCGCTTTCAGATCGGCAAGGATACGGTCGAGATGGGCCGCCACGCCAAGCTGGGCGGCGTCGGCCTGCAAAGTGCCAGCTACCGTCAATGCGTTGAGCTGTTCAACGACACTATGGTTATAGTCAGGCAATGGCTTCATGAAAAAGCGCCCCGGACGCGGGCGCAAATCCGCACCCGCGACGAATGGAATGGCTTAGAGCGAAGAAAGCAATCCGGCTGCACCGGAAATGCTCATCGGCTGAGGCTGAGCGGCTGGCCGCTATTGGTCGTGCCGTCAAAGCGAGCATCGGCGCTTTTGTAGACACGGCCGATCGTATTGCCGGCGCGGTCCTTGAAGAGGACCATCTTGCCGGAGACTTCCCAGGAACCCATTGCCGTCAGCTCGCCCGCACAACCGCGCGTGCCGCCACGGGAGCCGGCGCCGAGATTGGTGAGTGTCAGGAACATGTCGCAATTGGCGCCGCCGTTGGAAACGCGCCAGTTGCCGACCATGGATTCCTTGGTAACGTCAAGGGCCGTTGCCGGGGGCGCTGCAGAAGCGACATCCACGCCGCCAGGTGCTGCGGATGCCGGAGCCGAAGGGAACTGGCTGCCCGAAGCGCCGCCAGGCGGAGGCAGGGCGCCGGACTGAACGGAAGGAACCGGCTGCGCCTGCAAAGGCGGCGTATAACCGGGATTGTTGCTGCCGTTATTATTGTAGTCGTAGGAGGTACGTTGGCAACCGGCAAGGCCCATCACAACCGCAAGGCCCGTCACCACATATCTGAATTGCATATCAAGCTCCCGATTCTCTCGCTTCCGGAAAGACAGTGATCAAACAAGAAGGCTGAATTATTACCAAAGCCTTATCTTGCGCAAGCGATGGCCGGGATAATTACAATTTCGGTCGATTTTTACCGAAATTTCCCATGCCGGGTTGTAAAAAGGGCCACGGTCGAGACCGTGGCCCGATAGGGTTTCCGTCGCCAGCGAATCGCCTTCAAACGCGGCGCTCGACCATCATCTTCTTGATTTCCGCAATCGCCTTGGCCGGGTTCAAGCCCTTGGGGCAGGCCTGCGCGCAGTTCATGATGGTGTGGCAGCGGTAAAGGCGGAACGGATCCTCGAGATTGTCCAGACGCTCGCCGGTCGCCTCGTCGCGGCTGTCGATCAGCCAGCGATAGGCCTGCAGCAGAACGGCCGGACCGAGATAACGGTCGCCATTCCACCAGTAGCTGGGACAGGAGGTGGAGCAGCAAGCGCAGAGAATGCATTCATAAAGACCGTCCAGCTTCAGGCGGTCCTCATGGCTCTGCTTCCACTCCTTGGCGGGCGTCGGCGAAACCGTCTTCAGCCAGGGCTCGATGGAGCGGTGCTGCGCATAGAAGTTCGACAGATCGGGAACCAGGTCCTTCACCACAGGCATATGCGGCAGCGGATAGACCTTCACCGTCCCGTTGATCTCGTCCATGCCCTTGGTGCAGGCGAGCGTATTGGTGCCGTCGATGTTCATCGCGCAGGAACCGCAGATGCCTTCGCGGCAGGAGCGGCGCAGCGTCAGCGTCGGGTCGATATTGTTCTTGATGTAAAGAAGAGCATCGAGAACCATCGGTCCGCAATCATCGACGTCGATATAGAAAGTATCGATGCGCGGGTTCTGGCCATCATCCGGGTTCCAGCGATAGACGCGGTATTCGCGCACATTCTTGGCACCATCCGGCTTCGGCCAGACCTTGCCTTCGCTGATCTGGGAATTCTTGGGGAGAGCGAGTTCAACCATATCCAGTTCCTCAAATCAGTAGACGCGCGCCTTCGGCTCAATCTTTTTCGGATCGATGCCGTCGGCGATGAGGTCGGTGTGAACCGGGCGATAATCGAGCTTGACGTCGCCTTCGGGGCTGACCCAGGCAAGCGTATGCTTGCGCCAGTTCACGTCGTCGCGACCACCGAACGGACCGTCGACGAAATCCTCGCGGGCGTGCGAACCACGGCTTTCCTTGCGCGCTTCCGCGCCATAGACCGTGGTGATCGCGTTGGCCATGAGGTTGTGCAGCTCGAGCGTTTCGACCAGATCGGAGTTCCAGACCATCGAACGGTCGGTAACCTTGACGTCGGGCAGCTCTTTCCAGATGGCGGAAAGACGCTGGCAGCCGCTCTCGAGCGATTCCTGTGTACGGAACACAGCCGCATCGTCCTGCATGGCGCGCTGCATCTTGTCGCGCAACACAGCCGTCGGCGTCGAGCCATTGGCGTAACGCAGGCTGTCGAAGCGTTCCATGATCTTGTCGCATGCCGCAATGTCGAGCGCGGGAACCGGCGCATCGCGGTCGATGACCTGGGCTGCGCGGATGGCGGCAGCACGGCCGAAGACCACGAGGTCGATAAGCGAGTTCGAACCAAGGCGGTTTGCACCGTGAACCGAGGCGCAACCGGCTTCACCCACCGCCATCAGGCCGGGCGCGATGCGTTCCGGGTTGTTGGCATCGGCGTTCAGCACTTCACCCCAATAGTTGGTCGGAATGCCGCCCATATTGTAGTGAACGGTCGGGAGAACCGGGATCGGCTCGCGCGTCACGTCAACGCCGGCGAAAATCTTGGCGCTTTCGGAGATGCCCGGAAGACGCTCATGCAGGATCGCAGGATCGAGGTGATCGAGATGCAGGAAGATGTGGTCCTTGTTCTTGCCGACGCCTCGGCCTTCACGGATTTCCATCGTCATGCAGCGCGACACCACGTCGCGCGAGGCAAGGTCTTTCGCGGAAGGCGCATAACGCTCCATGAAGCGCTCGCCTTCGGAGTTGACGAGATAACCGCCTTCGCCGCGCGCACCTTCCGTGATGAGGCAGCCTGCGCCGTAAATGCCGGTCGGGTGGAACTGGACGAACTCCATGTCCTGGAGAGGCAGGCCCGCACGGGCGATCATGCCGCCGCCGTCACCGGTGCAGGTGTGGGCAGAGGTCGCCGAGAAATAGGCACGGCCGTAACCGCCGGTCGCCAGCACCACCATCTTGGCGGAGAAGCGGTGGATCGTGCCGTCATCGAGGTTCCAGGCGACGACGCCGGTGCAGCGGCCATCAGGCGCCATGATGAGGTCGAGCGCGAAATATTCGATGAAGAATTCAGCGTTGTTGCGCAGCGACTGGCCATAAAGCGTGTGCAGAATGGCGTGGCCGGTACGGTCGGCGGCAGCGCAGGTGCGCTGCACCGGCGGGCCCTCACCGTAATTCTGCATGTGGCCGCCAAACGGGCGCTGATAAATCTTGCCTTCTTCGTTACGCGAGAAAGGCACGCCGTAATGCTCCAGCTCATAGACCGCCTTCGGCGCTTCCATGGCGAGATACTGCATCGCGTCGACATCGCCCAGCCAGTCGGAACCCTTTACGGTGTCGTAAAGGTGCCACTGCCAACAGTCGGGCGTCATATTGGTGAGCGATGCAGCGATGCCGCCCTGCGCTGCGACGGTATGGGAGCGCGTTGGAAAAACCTTGGTGATGCAGGCGGTCTTGAAACCCTGCTCGGCCATGCCGAGCGTGGCGCGCAGACCCGCGCCGCCGGCGCCCACCACGATCACGTCATAGGAGTGATCGACATAGGTATAGGCCTTGCCATTCTGGGAAGGTGAACTGATCGAAGCCATGGCGAACTTATCCTACGAATGCGATTTTCAGGATGGCGAAGATCGAAAGGCCACCGATGAGGATCGCGAAAAATGTATTCAGCATCAGAAGAACGAGCTTCGAAACTTCGGCGTGAATGTAGTCTTCGATGATGACCTGCATGCCGAGCTTCATGTGGATGAGGCCGGAGACCAGCACCAGAGCCATAATGACAGCGACGAGCGGGTTCGACAGCGCGGCGGCGACTACCGGATAAGGCGCGCCAGCATATTTGATGAGAAAGACCACGAAAAAGATCAGTAGCGGAACGTTGGCGACCGCAGTGACGCGCTGGCGCAGGAAATGGTCCGTACCTTCCTTGGCAGAGCCGAGACCGCGAACCTTTCCGAGAGGTGTACGCATATCCATGAAAAATCTCCTCAGCGCACGATCAGGGCAATGACCCAGATCAGCGCGGTCAGACAGATCGACACGACCCACGAGGCCTTTGCCAGCTTGGTGGTAAAGTGCTTTTCAAAGCCATGCCCCAGATCCCACATGAAGTGGCGAAGACCACCCAGCATGTGGTGAACCAGAGCCCAGGTGTAACCGATCAGGATGAGCCTGCCGATAATGGTGCCC
The DNA here is from genome assembly GCF_008274755.1 of Agrobacterium sp. B1(2019). Classification (NCBI taxonomy): domain Bacteria; kingdom Pseudomonadati; phylum Pseudomonadota; class Alphaproteobacteria; order Hyphomicrobiales; family Rhizobiaceae; genus Agrobacterium; species Agrobacterium sp. B1(2019). The sequence continues at coordinate 2,721,885 of NZ_VTPB01000001.1, forward strand.
ATCGCCCAGTTGACCCAGTCGTAATAGGCAGGGCCCGAGGCAAGCGCGATCAGCCACCAGGCAACCAGAAGTGTTCCGAAATAAAGTGCGCCGCCGGTGATGCGGTGCACGATGGATGCAACCATCGTCGGAATCGGCTTGTAAATTTGAAGATGCGGCGACAGAGGCCGGTTATTAGTCGCATTCGCCATCAGAACCTCGCGGCGTTTTCCCGTGCACCCATCAGACAGGGCGCCCCCAAGCAACAGCACATGACGAAAGAATGTGCATTGCACCAACCGCGACGTTTAATCACATGCCAGCGTCACCACAAGCACATTTCACGGCCGATTCGAATTTAATCGATTGGTTCACGAATTTTTTTTGGATTTTTTTGCGTGAAAATAAAAAAACAAGCGTTTCCAAGATTTACGCCCCCGAAATATTTACCTTTACGTAATTCAGAAAAGGTGTAATTTACGATTGGTTAACCTCAAAAACCGGAGCATGAAGCTCATGTTACAGCGCCGAATCGCCGCCCTGACCATGACGGTCGCTGGCGCAATTTTCACCTTCGCGCCACCGGCGGCGGCAGGGGATTTTTATGGTCGCCACCAATATCGGCATCATCAATCCGAGGTAAGCTTCTCTGCCGATGGGTTGCCATCAACCCTTCCCGGCGGCACCTATGTCGGCGGCATAGCAGCCCTGCGGGTGCGCGGGAATGGCAACTATTTCGCGATCAGCAGCGGCTTTTCACGAAGAGGTGCGGCCGATAAAACGGGCATGCAACTGGCCCCCAGGGCGAAAATCATCTCTGTCCATGCCGAAAACGCCGACGATGCCTGCGCGTATGAGCATGGCGTCTGCATCATCAGGCCCTGATCAGATAAAACGCCACACCGTGGTCTTCTTCACTTCGCTGTCTTCCAGCGCCCGCGTCACCGGCACCTGATAGGTCGCCTCGGCGCGAAGGCGCTCTTTGGGCAGATAGGCCCGCCCCGGATCGCCGACGAGGACGCTCACACCCTTCTCAGTCAGCGCCAGAAACCACGGCACGAGAAGATCGGCAAAGTCGCGGTCGTAGAACACGTCGCCCGCCAACAGGACATCGGCCTCGACCGGCTTGCCGACCAGGTCGAACCCCGTAAAGCTGATATCCACGTCATTGAGTGCCGCATTCAACCGAATGGCTGTTTCCGTCCACGGATCGATATCGGCGGCCAGAACCTTGGCTGCACCGGCCTTTGCCGCCGCGATGGCAACCAGCCCGGAACCACTGGCGAAATCCAGCACATGCTTGCCGCAAACACTCTCAGGATGATCGAGAACATAACGGGCAAGCCCTTGCCCGCCGGCCCAGGCGAAGGCCCAGAACGGTGGCGGCAGACCGATCTCTTCCAGCTCATCTTCCGTCTTTAGCCACAGCTCATGAGCCTCCGTGGCAAGATGAAGACGCAATTCCGGCACATGCGGCGGGTGCATGATGCCAGTATTGTCGAGAATGAAGCGTTCGGGATTGGTCTTCACCGAAGCATCAGTCCGGTGACTTAGGCGGGTTGGCGAGGCCGCCCATGCGACAAACCTCGAGATACTCCTCCTCCGTCACTGGCTGCACGGAAAGCCGCATGGAGGTGACGAGAGACATCTTTTCCAACTTGGGATTAGCCTTCACATCCTTCAGCGAAACCGGCTGCGGCATATCGCAGACGGCGCGGATATCGACGCAATCCCACTTCAGATCACCTTCCGCCGTCGAGTCCGGATGCGACAATGCACAGACTTCGACGATACCGACGACATCCAGCCCCTCATTGGAGTGGTAAAAGAAACCCTTGTCGCCGATCTTCATGGCCCGCATGTTGTTGCGCGCCTGATAATTGCGCACGCCGGTCCATTCTTCACCCGCCTCGCCCCTGGCCTTCTGCATCTCCCAGGACCATTTGAACGGCTCGGACTTGTAAAGCCAATAATTCGCCATGTCCGGTCATGCTCCCGGATTGTTGAAGACCCAGTTATAGGGCTTCACATCGACGCTTTCGAACAGGCCGGCCTTGGCATAGGGATCGGCGTCGGCAAGGGCCTTGGCCGCATCGATATCAGCCGCTTCCACGATGACGAGGCTGCCATTCGGCTTGCCTTCGGCATCCAGAAACGGGCCGGCGATCTTCAGCGTGCCCTCGGCATTCAGTTTGTTCAGATGTTCCAGATGGGCCGGGCGCGTTTCCATGCGCACGTTCAGATGGCCGGACTTGTCCTTGCAGATAAAGGCAAACAGCATTGTCGTCTCCTTGCTGGAGCATGTCTCCCAAAAGCGTCAGCGGTTTCGGGACCAGGACATGCGTAAAAACTATTCAAAGGCCCAACCCTCATTCGGTGGTGATGGGCCGTGTCATCAATTGTTGCATGGCGCTCGCCACATCCAGATTGCCGTCGATGATCGCAGCCACCGCTTCGGTAACCGGCATGTCGACGGCGTGACTTTCTCCGAGCCGGGCGGCGACGGCAGCCGCAAAGGCACCCTCTACCAGCCCGCTGGACGTGTCCTTGCCCTCACCCCGGCCAAGCGCGATGCCGAAACGCAGGTTGCGCGACTGGTGGCTGGTGGCGGTCAGCACCAGATCACCAAGCCCGGAAAGACCCCGTACCGTATCGGCCTTGCCGCCCATGGCAACGATGAGACGCGACATTTCGGCAAGCCCACGGGAGATCAGCGCCGCCCGGGCGGAATCGCCAAGCCCCGCGCCTTCGACGATGCCGGCGGCAATGGCGAGGACATTCTTCAGCGCCCCGCCAAGCTGCACGCCGATGCGGTCAGTGGAGGCATAAAGCCGGAAGGTCCTGCCGGAGATCGTGGTCGCCAACCGGTCGGCAACCCCTGCATCTTCCGCCGCAATCGCCATGGCTGTCGGCAATCCGCGCGCGATATCCGCCGCAAACCCCGGGCCGGAAAGGACCGCAATCGGGTGATGCGGCAGTTCCGCTTCCAGAAGCTCCGTCAGCAGACGACCGGAGCTGCGGTCGATGCCCTTGGCGCAGGTGACGATGATAGAGTCGTTAGCCAGATAAGGACCATAATGACGCGCCGCATCCGCATGAGCCTGCGAGGGCATGGCGAAGAGCACGACATTGGCGCCAGCCAGCACATCCGGCTCGGCTGAAAATTCAAGCGCGTCCGGCAGTTCGACACCCGGCAGAGCCGCCTCGTGCACGCGGTCGCTCCTGAGGTCGGCCATCAGCGATGGATCGCGGCCGAGCAAGGTGACGTCATGCCGGTTTTCCAGCGCAATGACGACGGCAAGCGCTGTTCCGAAGGCGCCGGCGCCGATAACGACGATTTTTTCCCGCTGCATCAGGCCTTGGCTCCCCTTTTGCCGAAACCGATCAAAGTCTCCGCATTGCCATCAAGTGGCCAGCGCGAGCGCGGCGGTACCTCCAGCGGATCGGCTTGCCTGCCATCCGCCATGCGCTCTAGCCCCGCCCAGGCGATCATCGCCGCATTATCCGTGCAAAGCCGGTGCGGCGGCGCGACGAAACGGAAGCCGTGGGTATCGCAAAGCGACTGCAGCGTCTGGCGGATTTCCTGATTGGCGGCGACACCGCCGGCGACGACCAGAGCAGGTGTCGTCTCCAGCTGCGGAAACTCCTGGCTGAAACGAACAAGGCCACGGCCGATACGGTCCTTCAGGGTGCGCGACACCGCTTTCTGGAAGGAGGCGCAGATATCGGCAATATCCTGCTCCGAAAGCGGCGCGATGGCGGTCGCGGCCTGCCGCACCGCTGTTTTCAAGCCCGAGAAAGAAAAATCAAGCCGTGTCTCACCCACCATCGGACGCGGAAGCGGAAAACGGTCCGGGTCACCCTTTGCCGCCGCTTTCTCTACGGCAGGCCCGCCAGGATAGGGCAAGCCCAGAAGTTTCGCGGTCTTGTCAAAGGCTTCACCCAAAGCGTCATCGATAGTGGTTCCCCAGCGCTCATAGTCGTCCACGCCGCGCACCAGCACCAGCTGGGTGTGGCCGCCGGACACCAGCAACATCAGATACGGGAACGACAGACCATCGGTCAGCCGCGCCGTCAGCGCGTGGCCTTCCAGATGGTTGATGGCATAAAGCGGTTTGCCGGCCGCCTTGGCGATAGCCTTGCCGGTCATCAGCCCCACCAGCAGGCCACCGATGAGGCCGGGGCCGGATGTGGCGGCAATAGCGTCGACATCGGCAAGAGTGACGCCCGCCTGCTCCAGCGCCTCTTCCACCAGCGTATCCAGCGCTTCGACATGGGCGCGGGCGGCAATTTCCGGCACCACGCCGCCATAGGCGCTGTGTTCCTCCAGCTGCGACAAAACGACGTCGGAGACGATCTCGCCACGCCCGTCCGCATGCCGAACCACAATGGATGCAGCGGTTTCGTCACAGCTTGTCTCTATGCCAAGGATACGAAGAAAGGGGGTCATCAAATCTGTTCGTTCATTGCGATCATGCGCTGAGTTGGTCTAAGACAACTCCGGTAACAATGGATAGACGCGGATGCAAACAAAACCTTTCCGAATCGGCACGCGCGGCAGCCCGCTGGCGCTCGCGCAGGCTTACGAGACGCGCAACCGGCTTATGGCAGCGCACGGCCTGCCGGAAGAAATGTTCGAAATCGTCGTGCTGTCCACCAAAGGCGACCGGATAACCGATCGCGCTTTGTCGGAGATTGGGGGCAAGGGTCTCTTCACGGAGGAACTGGAAAGCCAGCTTCTCTCCGGTGAGCTCGACATGGCAGTGCATTCTTCCAAGGACATGCCGACCGTTCTGCCCGAAGGCCTCTATCTGTCCGCTTTCCTGCCGCGCGAAGATATACGCGACGCCTTCATCGGCCGCACCGCACCGAAGCTGATCGAACTGCCGCATGGAGCCGTGGTCGGCTCCGCATCCCTGCGTCGCCAGGCGCTCATCCGCCGCCTGCGGCCGGATCTCAGCGTCATCATTTTTCGCGGTCAGGTCGATACGCGGCTGCGCAAGCTGGAAGAAGGCCAGGCGGATGCCACACTTCTTGCCTTTGCCGGCCTGAAGCGGCTTGGCAAGGACAATGTGCCGACGGAAATTCTCGACCCGAAGGAATTTCCTCCTGCTCCGGCCCAGGGCGCAATCGGCGTGGAAAGCCGCATCGGCGATACGCGCATGGACGAACTGCTCGCTCCCATAAACGACAGGCCTACTCGTGACGCCGTTACCTGCGAGCGCGCCTTTCTGGCCGCGCTCGATGGTTCTTGCCGCACGCCGATTGCCGGTTACGCCACCTGCGACGGCGACGACTTGCATTTTTTCGGCCTGATCCTCACCCCCGACGGCCAGACGAGCCACGGCATCGAAATCTCCGGCAACCGCCGCGATGCGGCAACGCTCGGCTGGCAGGCCGGCGAAGACGTGCGCGCCAAGGCCGGCAGCAATTTCTTCGAAGGCTGGAGCTGAGGCGATGCGGATCGTCATCACCCGGCCGCAGCGTTCGGGCGAAAGGACGGCCGCAAAGCTTGAAGCACTTGGCCATGAGCCGGTGCTTCTTCCGCTGTTTTATCCTGTCCATCATGGGGAACGCGCCGTCTCGGCGCTATCCGCCCCGCTGGCGGCCATCGCGGTGACCAGCGCCGAGGCGCTGCGGGCGCTGGAAACATCACGGGACGGGCTGGCTCCCTATCTGTCAAAACCGCTGTTCGCCGTCGGCGGAGCAACGGCGGAAGCGGCGGAAAAAACCGGCTTCGAACAGATTTTCACCGCCTCCGGCGACGCCGCCAGTCTGATCGCGCTGGTGACTGAGCACCAGACTCTGTTTGCCAAAGAAGAACCCCTGCTCTATCTCGCCGGCAGGCCCCGTGGCGCCACCTTCGAGGAAGGCCTTGCCGTCGCTGGCATTCCCTTCAGAACGGTGGATTGTTACGAGATGCTGCCCTCCGGTATTTCGGAGACGATGCTTGAGACGGCGCTTGTCGAAAGCGTTGCCAATGTGGTCCTGCTCTATTCATCGGAAGCGGCGCGGGCCTTTTTTCATCATGTGTCGACGCAAAAATACGTGGCGGCGCTGGCAACGACACAATTCATCTGCATCAGCCGCAACGTGTTTTCTCTCGTTCCTCAAATCTTCCGCGCAAACGCCAAGGCCGCCAGCGAGCCGAGCGAGGCGGCGATGTTCGAACTTCTGCGCCATAACTCTGGAACCTAATTCGAGCTCGCCTCTTTCCTTTGCCGCCGTCACTGACTAGGTTTAGATTACTGCAGGCAGAAATGAGGTTGTCATGGTATCGGGAAAGCCGCCACGCCACTCCAAGTCCAAAGCCGAACCGGTCACCATCGACCTGGACGCCAAAGACGTGAAAGCAATTTCCGCCGACGTGGACGCTGCCAAGACGGACGAAAAGCCCGGTGACAAAACACCGGAGGCTACCGCAGGACCCGGAGTCTCGGCCGCAAAGTCGGAAGCAGCCGCAACGGGTAACCCCGCCCCCGTCTGGGACCAGCCCAAGAAAACCCCTATCGAGCCCGAACCCAATGTCGGCAAAGCTGAATCCGAGGCCACGGCGCCGAAGGCTGAAAGCGCTGCGGGCAAACAGAAAGAGCCTGTCTCGACGGCCCCTGTTCCCCCGAAAGCCGATACAAAACCGTCGACGGGCGCCACTGACACGAGCGCCGCTGCGGCGGCGGCGGCGAAGCAGGCCTCCGGCTCCACAGCGTCCTCCAGCGCATCAAGCGGCGGCGCCGCTGCGAAACCATCAACGGCAACCTCTTCCTCAGGACCGGCAAAGCCCTCCACCCCACATCAGGCGGAGCGCACACAGGCGGCGACCTCCGGCCTCATCGCGGCGGGTATCGTCGGCGGCCTTGTGGCGCTCGCCGCCGCAGGCAGCATGCAATATGCCGGCATCCTGCCCTCCTTTAATGCAGGCCAGGCGGGAAGCGAGGAAATCGCCGCATTGAAAACGGATCTGAGCAGCTTACGGCAGCAGCTTGCCAATGCGCCTGCCGCCGACACTTCGGCGCTGGAACAGCGCATTGAAACCCTCGAAGGCGCAAAGGGTGAGACCCCACAATTAGATGGACTGTCGGAAAAAATCGCCGCGCTGGAATCCACCCTCCAGTCGGAGCAATCCGCGCAGGCATCGGCGACGGCGGAACTGACACGCCGTCTTGCGGATGCGGAAGCCAAGATCAACGAACCGCGCGACGATATCGAAGTCGCCCGCGCCATTGCTTCAGCCGCATTGAAGGCCGCGATCGATCGCGGTGGGCCGTTCCTCACCGAACTCGACACGCTATCGAAGGTCACGCCTGATGATCCGGCCATCACATCGCTGCAATCCTTCGCCGCAACCGGCGTACCGTCGCGTTCCGAGTTGATGCAGAAATTCCCCGATGCCGCCAATGCGATGCTGTCAGCCATCAACCAGCCTGACCCCAATCAGGGCATTATGGAACGCCTGACGGAAAGCGCCTTTTCGCTGGTGAAGGTGCGCCCGGTCGGAAATATCGAGGGAGAGACACCCGAAGCCCAGATCGCGCGCATGGAAAACAAGCTGCGCAACGGCGATCTGCAAGGCGCAGCGCTTGAATGGAACGGCCTCCCAGATGCCGCCAAGACGGCATCCGCCGATTACAAGAAATCGCTGGATGCGCGTATCGAGGTCGAAAATCTGGTGGGCGGCACGTTGAACCGTGCCATCACCAGCACCGGCAGGCAGGGGTAAGGGCATGACCAGAATTCTGACTTTCGCCGTTATCGTTCTGGCTCTCGGCTTCGGTTTTTCCTGGCTGGCCGACAGACCGGGTGTGCTTTCCATCGTCTGGCAAGGCCAACTGATCGAAATGAGCCTGATGGTCGCCGCCTCCATAATTGCGGCGCTGGTTGCCGCCGTTATGCTGGTCTGGTGGGTCGTCAACGCCATCTGGACCTCGCCCAATGCCGCGCGTCGTTATTTCCGCGCCCGAAAGCGCGACCGTGGTTATCAGGCGCTATCCACCGGTCTCATTGCCGCCGGCGCCGGCAATGCCCTCCTTGCCCGGAAGATGACGGCACGAACACAGGGGTTGCTCAGCGCCGATCAGGAGCCGCTAATCCACCTGCTCGACGCGCAGGCCGATCTTATCGAAGGAAAATATGACGCGGCGCGGCGCAAATTCGAAGCCATGGCCCGCGATCCCGAAACCCGCGAACTTGGCCTTCGGGGTCTTTATATCGAGGCGCGCCGTCAGGGCGCCTACGAAGCCGCCCAGCAATATGCCGAGGATGCAGCGGAAAAGGCGCCCTATCTGCCCTGGGCAGCACAGGCGACGCTGGAAAATCGTTGTCGCAACGGACAATGGGACGATGCCATCCGCCTGCTCGACCAGCAGAAGGCTGCCGGCGTCATCGAACGCGGCGAGGCCGAACGTCTGAAAGCCGTGCTTCTTACCGCCAAGGCCGGCGAAAAGCTGGAAAGCGATCCGGTTGGCGCGCGCGAGGACGCCAAACACGCTCTCAAGCTCGCCAAGAGTCTGGTTCCGGCAGCGCTGATCGCGGCGAAATCCTATCTCCGGGAAGACAATCTGCGCAAGGCAGCCACGGTTCTTGAACCCGTATGGAAACACGATCCGCACCCGCAGATCGCCGAACTTTATGTCCGGGCACGCAGCGGCGATACCGCCATCGACCGGCTGAAACGGGCTGAGCGGCTGGAAAGCCTGAAGCCCAACAATATCGAATCCCTGTTCGCGGTGGCGCAGGCAGCGCTCGACGCCAAGGAATTTGCCAAGGCGCGGGCCAAGGCCGAAGCCGCCGCCCGGATCGAGCCGCGCGAAAGCATCTTCCTGCTGATGGCCGACATCGAGGAAGCCGAAACCGGTGATCAGGGCCGGGTACGCTACTGGATGGCACAGGCGCTGCGCGCGCCGCGAGACCCCGCCTGGGTTGCCGATGGTATTGTTTCGGAAAAATGGCTGCCGGTGTCGCCCGTTACCGGCCGTCTCGATGCCTTCGAATGGAAAGCACCTTTTGGCCAACTCGAAGGCCCCGTCGAGGATCTCACGATCGAAAATGCGATTGCCGCAGCACCGGCAAGGGCCGAACCGGCTGCGAAGACAATCATTGCAGAAGCAGTGCCGGAGACACGCGCCGAACCGAAACCGACCCCGGCCGCGCCGATTGAGGTCAAACCGGCCGTATCGGTCCCGAAGGAGAAAAAGCCGGTCACAATCGAAGCGCCAGTGGAAACTGAAGCCACGGATGAAAGGGCGCAAGCCGTGCCCTTTTTCGGCGGCGCGCCGGATGACCCCGGCGTCAAAAAACCCGGCGCGGAAGCCGAACCCAAGACTCGGCTTAAACTCTTCTGACCAACAGGATATCGATGTTCCAGCAAATACAGTCGTTTATTCAGAACCTTGTCGGCCCGCATGCGGGCGATTTCAGCCCGGACGATCTGAGGGTGGCAGTGGCCGCCCTCTGTTTTCAGGTCATGGAAGCGGATGGCACCGTCTCGAAAAGCGAGCGTGACCGCCTGCGCGAAATCCTGCAGGAGTATTACCATCTCGATGCCAGCAAGCTGGAGGCGCTTCTTGCTGCCGGCCAGGAGGCCGGCAAGGAAGCCGTCGATTATTACCGCTTCACTGCCGATATACGCCGCCATCTCGACGAACATCAACGCGTGGAGCTTATTGGGATATTATGGGATATTGTTTACGCTGACGGCGAACGAAGCGAAATGGAAGACCATGTGATCTGGCGGGTAGCCGATCTGCTTGGTGTATCCGTGCGCGACAGGGTTCTGCAACGTCAGCAGGCCGCCACGAGGTCCGGGCCCGCTGAAGAAAGCGAAAACGAAAACGATGCTGTTTGACCCTTCCAGGCAACAGGAAAAACAACCATCGCTGCTCATCGTCCTGCATCAGGAACGTTCCACCCCCGGCCGCGTCGGCCAGATGCTGGTGGAAAAAGGGTATCGTCTGGATATAAGGCGCCCAGCACTCGGCGATGACCTGCCGCAAACGCTGGAGAAACACGCAGGCGCCATCATATTCGGTGGCCCGATGAGCGCCAACGATTCCCATGACTACGTCAAAGCCGAAATCGACTGGCTGAAGGTGCCCCTGAAAGAAAACAAGCCTTTTCTCGGCATCTGCCTCGGCGCGCAGATGCTTTCCAAACATCTCGGCGGCAAGGTGGAGGCCGACAGGGACGGTAAGGTCGAAATCGGCTGGTATCCTCTTCATGCCACCGAACATGGGCGGCTCCTGATGCCGCATTGGCCGAAGATGGTCTATCATTTCCACAAGGAAGGGTTCGAGCTGCCGCGCGGAGCCGAACTTCTGGCCTCGGGCGAGACCTACCCCAATCAGGCCTATCGCTATGGAAAAAATGCTTGGGGCTTGCAGTTTCACGCCGAACTGACCCGCGCCATGATGCATAGCTGGGTGGTGCGCGGCGCGCAGCGGTTCGGCATGCCCAATGCACAGTTGGGCAGCCAGCATCTGGAAGGCCGCATGCTGTTCGACACGCCTCTCAGGGCGTGGCTCGGCAATTTTCTCGATCTGGTTTTTGAAGGCAAGGCGCAGCGCTAAACCATTTCCAGTAAAAGTACGTAGCGGTTTTACGTTCGGAAAATGCGTAAAAACGAAACGATCTAAGCCCCATCGCCATCAGTGCGGCGCATCCAGATTGTCGATCTTGCGCAGCTTGGAGAAACCGAGCGCCCAGATAACCGCCACAGCAAGCGTGCCCGCCCCGCCGATGACGACTGCGGGCACCGCTCCGACGACATGGGCCATGGTGCCAGCGCGGAACTCACCCAACTCGTTCGATGCGCCGACGAACACCATATTCACGGCATTCACACGCCCGCGCACCTCGTCCGGTGTCCAGAGCGCAATCAGGGTCTCGCGCACATAGACCGACACCATGTCCGATGCACCCATGACAACCAGCGCGGCGATGGACAGCCACGCGGTTTGCGAAAGCCCGAAGACGACGGTGGAAACGCCGAAGAGGCCGACGCCAACGAACATCAGCAGGCCCGCATGGTGGCGGATGGGTTTAAACGCCAGAATGACCGCAACGGTGATGGCCCCGATGCCAGGCGCGGCACGCAGAAGCCCAAGGCCCCATGGGCCGAGCGTCAGCACTTCCTTGGCAAAAATCGGCATCAACGCAACAGCACCGCCGAGCAACACCGCGAAAAGATCGAGCGAGATCGCACCGAGAACGATTTTTTCGTGCGAGATGAATTTGAACCCGGCCAGCATGGTTTCGAGACTGATGGCTTTTGCCGGCCCGCGTTGTTCCGGCTTGCGGATTGCTACTGCAAGCGCCGCGGAAACAATGAAAAGCACGAGCGCTACGCTATAGGCGACGGAGGCCCCGAGGCCATAAAGCAGACCACCGGCGACAGGGCCAAGAATCGACGCCATCTGCCATGAAGACGAATTCCAGGCGATAGCATTCGGCAAATCCTCGACCGGCACGAGATTGGGTGCCAGCGACTGCACCGCCGGCCCCATGAAGGCCCGCTCTATGCCGAAGACGACGAGAATGGCGAAGACCGGCCAGGGCGAAAAGCTGTGCATCAGCGTGAGGCTAAGAAGCGCCGCAGCGCAGAGCGCCGCAATCAGCAGGCATATGGCCATGATGCGCCGGCGATTGTGCCGGTCGGCGACCGTTCCCGTGACGAGGATCAGAAGCAGCGAGGGCAAAAACTGGAAAAGCCCGATCAGACCCAGATAAAAGGCGTTGCCTGTCACCTCATACATCTGCCAGCCGACCGAAACGCTGACGATCTGGATGGCGAAGGCCGAGAAAAACCGGGCGCTGAAAAAGCGGCGATAGGAAGTATGCCGGAATGCGCCAAAGCGATTATCGGCGGAAGGGAGGGACATCGGCTGGGTGCTCGCGAGACAATAGGAGAGCTTTGCAATAGAGCGATATGGCAGGAATCGCCAGCCCTCATCGATGGATGACGAAAAGTGCAGGCGGTTTTGTGCGAATTCCCGCTGCAAGGCCACAAGCCGGACTGCCAGGATCGCCGGTCGATGAGGCCAAAGTTCATTACGATCAGGGGCAAGACTTGCCGGTTCACCAGCGAATGTCTAAATGTCTTGCAACCAAGATACGGAGATATTGATGCTTGCCCTGTTTCAGACCATCGATCTGGCTTTGAACCTCTATACGTGGGTGCTGATCGCCAGCGCTATTTTTTCCTGGCTTTACGCCTTCAACGTCATCAATTCCCGCAACCAGTTCGTGAACGCCATCGGCAGCTTCCTAGTTAATGTCACGGAACCGGTTCTGCGCCCCATCCGCCGCATTCTGCCCAACCTCGGCGGCATCGACATTTCGCCGATCATCGTGCTCCTGATCATCTTCTTCATCCGCTCCTTCATGTGGAACACGCTTTACCCGATGGTCGCTTGAGCGGTTGCTGGCAGAAGCACGGTGATCACGTCCGCCTGACCGTCCGTCTCACACCGAATGGCGGGCGGGACGCCATCGACGGCGTGGAAAAGGATGCGGAGGGAAACACACATCTCAAGGCCCGTGTCAGCGCCGTGCCGGAAGGCGGCAAGGCCAACAAGGCCCTGATTGTTTTCCTGTCAAAAAAACTCGGCCTGCCGAAATCCTCCATCAGCTTCGTTTCAGGCGAAACGGCGCGTAAAAAAATCCTCCGGATCGATACCGACCCGGAGGATTTCGAAGAGCTATTTAAAAAGCTTTAGGGCAGATCAGCCCTGCGCCTTGTAGCGCTCGATGGCTTCAACGATCAGCTTCTTGGCAACGTCAACATCCTGCCAGCCGCCCATCTTCACCCACTTTCCGGGCTCCAGGTCCTTGTAGTGCTCGAAAAAGTGCTCGATCTGCTTCAGCGTGATTTCCGGCAGGTCGGTGTAGTTGTGGACCTTGTCGTAACGGCGCGTCAGCTTCGGAACCGGCACGGCGAGAATCTTCTCGTCCTTGCCGCCGTCATCTTCCATGATCATCACGCCGATAGGGCGGACATTGATGACGCAGCCTGGAACCAGCGGACGGGTATTGCAGATAAGAACGTCGATCGGATCGCCATCGTCGGACAGGGTGTGCGGTACGAAACCATAATTACCCGGATAGGTCATCGGCGTGTAGAGGAAGCGATCAACGATCAGCGCACCCGCATCCTTGTCCATCTCGTACTTGATCGGATGTCCGCCGACCGGCACTTCAACGATGACATTCACGTCATCCGGCGGATTCTTGCCTACGGAAATTGCATCGATACGCATTCGCTTCCCTCATTCGACGGGTTGGATTTGGTTTTCGATACTGGGAAAGTCGCCGCATTGCAACATGGCTTTGGGCGGATAAGGCAGAATGCGGGATTTGAGGCTATCGCAATGGCGCATGGCCGTCCGCGAGAATGAATCCCGGCCCAAATCACCCGGCATTGTTTGTCAGTTCCAGACGAAACCGACCTTGCGAAGCGACTTGCCGTCGAAATCTTCCATGCCTTCGGCAACATCGCGGCCGCCGTGAGAGCGGAAAAAGCGGTTGGCCACATCGCTGTCTTCAAGGCACCAAACAACGATGCCGTTGCAACCAAGCGAGGTCAGCAATCTGCGCGCTTCCGTAAACAGCAGCGAGCCAAGCCCGATGCCCTGATATTCCGGGCGGAGATAGAGTTCGTATATCTCGCCATCATGCGGCAAGCCGCGCGCGCGGCTGAGGCCCAGCGTCGCATACCCGGCAACCACACCGGCTACTTCGACCACCAGCATGGTTGCGGAACCTTTGGTCGCCTTCTTCCACCAGATTTCGCCACGGCGCTCCAGCATCTGCATCAACGGCCGGTGCGGGATAAGCCCTGCATAGGCCTGTTGCCACGACAGACGGTGCGCCTCGGAGATGGCACGCGCATCATGCGGTTCAGCACGGCGAACATCGATGGATAACGTTTTCATAACGCGATTCTGGCCCCGGCCACGGAAACTTACCAGTCATAAAGGTTAACGCCGGCAAGCTTACCCACAGCCTATTCATGTGGACGACCATGAAAAATTAACGCATCCTTAACCTTTGGCAAAGCGCCTTTCGACTCATGCACACATAAAAACGAACGCATAAAAAAACCCGGCCAAAGCCGGGTTTTTCGAAAGCATGGATCAAGCCTATCAGCTGGCTGCAAGCTTTGCCTTTTCGAAACGCTTGCGGTCGTTCGGGTCGAGGTAGAGCTTGCGAAGACGGATCGACTTCGGCGTGACTTCGACGAGCTCATCATCCTGAATCCAGGACAGCGCACGCTCCAGCGTGAACTTGATCGGTGGCGTGAGCTTCACCGCCTCATCCTTGCCGGCGGCGCGGATGTTGGTGAGCTTCTTGCCCTTCAGCACGTTCACGTCGAGGTCGTTGTCACGGCTATGAATGCCGATGATCATGCCCGCATAAACCTTCTCGCCGGCATCGATGATCATCGGGCCGCGATCTTCAAGGTTGAACAGGGCATAAGCGACTGCTTCGCCGGATTCGTTCGACAGCAGAACGCCGTTGACACGGCCGCCGATCTCGCCCTTGTAAGGCTGGTAGTCGTGGAACAGACGGTTCATCACAGCCGTGCCGCGCGTGTCGGTCAGAAGTTCAGACTGATAACCGATAAGGCCGCGGGTCGGCGCGAAGAAGACCAGGCGGACGCGATTGCCGCCCGAGGGACGAAGCTCGACCATCTCGGCCTTGCGCTCGGACATCTTCTGAACAACGACACCGGAATGTTCTTCATCAACGTCGATGACGACTTCTTCGACCGGCTCCATAAGCTGGCCGTTTTCATCCTTGTGCATGACAACCCGCGGACGCGAAACGGCAAGTTCGAAGCCTTCGCGGCGCATGTTCTCGATCAGAACCGCCAGCTGCAATTCACCGCGACCGGAGACGAAGAACGAATCCTTATCGGCGGATTCTTCGATCTTCAGCGCAACGTTGCCTTCGGCTTCCTTGAACAGGCGGTCGCGAATGACGCGGCTCGTGACCTTGTCACCTTCGGTGCCGGCGAGCGGCGAATCGTTGACGATGAAGGACATGGTAACCGTCGGCGGATCGATCGGCTGCGCCTGCATCGGCTCCATGACGGCAGGATCGCAGAAGGTATCGGCGACGGTGCCCTTGGAGAGGCCGGCAATGGCGACGATGTCGCCCGCATGGGCTTCTTCGATCGCGGTGCGCTCGATACCGCGGAAAGCGAGAATTTTCGAGATACGGCCGTTTTCAATCAGCTTGCCGTCCTGGCCCAGAACCTTGACGGCCTGGTTCGGCTTGATCGAACCGGAGGCGATGCGACCGGTGATGATGCGGCCGAGGAAATTGTTAGCCTCGAGGATCGTGCCGATCATGCGGAACGGCCCCTCTTCGACCTTGGGCTCCGGAACGTGCTTGACGACGAGATCCAGCAACGGCGCGAGACCTTCGTCGGTCGGGCCTTCCGGATTGACGTTCATCCAGCCGGAGCGGCCGGAACCGTAAAGGATCGGGAAATCTAGCTGTTCGTCGGTAGCGTCGAGCGCCGCGAAAAGGTCGAACACTTCGTTGACGACTTCCTCATGGCGGGCGTCCGGACGGTCGATCTTGTTGATCGCGACGATCGGGCGAAGACCGACCTTCAGCGCCTTGCCGACCACAAATTTGGTCTGCGGCATCGGGCCTTCGGCAGCATCGACCAGAACGATGGCGCCATCCACCATCGACAGGATACGCTCGACTTCACCGCCGAAGTCGGCGTGACCGGGGGTGTCGACGATGTTGATGCGGGTATCTTTCCACTCGATCGAGGTCGCCTTGGCGAGAATGGTGATGCCGCGCTCTTTTTCAATGTCGTTGGAATCCATCACGCGCTCCATCACGCGCTGGTTTTCACGGAACGAACCGGATTGCTTCAGAAGCTCGTCAACAAGCGTCGTTTTTCCATGGTCAACGTGCGCGATGATCGCGATGTTGCGAAGTGCCATTGTTTAAAATCTCTGAGGTTGGGCGCTATATTGATGAGAAACGCCAATTTAGTTTGGCGCGCTCATAACCTTTTTTTTGCAAATGCGAAAGGGGGGCTCATGTCATAAGCCCCCTGCGCTCAGCTTCTAGCTCAGAAATATGACAGTCTCTTATAGGAGACCGCGCTTTAAAAGCATGGCGTCCGGGCTCGGCATCTTGCCGCGGAAGGCAAGATAGGCTTCCTCCGGATCGATCGAGCCGCCAACGGAATAGATGTTATCCTTCAGCCGTCGCGCCATCTCGCTATCAAAGGCATTGCCGGTTTCCTCGAATGCCGAAAAGGCGTCGGCGTCCAGCACTTCCGACCACATGTAGGAATAGTATCCGGCGGAATAACCGTCGCCGGAAAACACATGCTGAAAATGCGGCGTCGCATGGCGCATGACGATGGATTTCGGCATGTTGAGCGCGGAAAGGACCTCTCCCTGCATGGCCATCGGGTCACCGACGTTGTCGCAGGTATGAAACGCCATGTCGACAATCGCCGACGAGGTGAATTCCACCGTGCTGAAACCGGCATTGAAGGTCTGCGCAGCCAGAACCTTGTCCAGCAGCGCCCTCGGCATCGGCGCGCCTGTTTCATAATGCAGCGCGTATTTTTCGAGAATTTCTGGCACCGTCAGCCAATGTTCGTAAAGTTGCGACGGCAATTCAACGAAATCGCGCGAGACACCGGTTCCGGAAACGGAAGGGTAAGTGACATTCGACAACATGCCATGCAATGCGTGGCCGAATTCATGGAACAGCGTGCGCGCATCGTCGAGCGAAAGCAGCGCGGGTTTGCCCTCGGCCGGTTTGGCGAAATTGCAGACGTTGTAGATGATCGGTATTTCTCCGACCGTGCCGTTCTTGAGGGGCAGCTTATGCTGCGACTGGAAGGAACTCATCCATGCGCCGGACCGCTTGGAGGGACGGGCAAAATAATCGCCGAGGAACATGGCCTTCAGACCGCCCTTTTCATCGCTGATTTCGAAAACCCGCACATCCGGATGATAGGCGGCGACGCCTTTGACTTCGGCCGCCCGAATCCCGAACAGCCGCCCGGCCACATCGAAGCAGGCTTCGATGATTTTTTCGAGCTGCAGGTAGGGCTTCAATTCTGCCTCGGAGAAGCTGAATTTCCGTGCCCGGAGTTTTTCGGCATAATGCCGCCAGTCCCAGGGCAGCACCTCGTGATTCCTTCCCTCCTCGGCGATGATGGCGGCCAGTTCGGCCTCTTCCTCGCCCGCACGGTGCACCGCCTTTTCCCAGACCTGCCCCAGAAGACCGTTCACAGCATCCGGCGTCTTCGCCATCGTATCATCGAGCTTGTAGGCGGCGAAATTTGCGTAACCAAGAAGCTTTGCCTTTTCCTCGCGCAGTTCGAGCGTGCGGCGGACGATCTCGCGATTGTCGGTCCCGCCGCCATTCTCGCCACGCGCCACCCACGCCCTGAAGGCCTGCTCGCGCAGATCGCGGCGCTCGGAAAAGGTCAGGAAAGGCTCGATGATGGAACGGGAAAGGGTAACGGCAAATTTGCCGTCCTCGCCATGCTCACGGGCCGCACCCGCCATCGCGTCTCGCAGAAAACCGGGAATGCCGGTAAGTTCCTCTTCCGTGGAAAGCAGGAGCTTCCAGTTCTTTTCATCCGCCAGCACATTCTGCCCGAATCTCGCGCCGAGACCGGCAAGTTCCTCATTGATCGCCGCCAGCCGTTCCTGCCGGTCCTTCGGCAGCTTGGCGCCGGAGCGCACGAAACTCTTCCAATGCCGCTCAAGGACACGGCTCTCCTCACCCGTCAGCCCCAGCGCCTCGCGCTTTTCCCACAAAGCGTCGATCCGCTTGAACAGGGCCTCGTTCATGCCGATCTTCGAATAGTGCCGCGACAGTTTCGGCGCGATCTCCCGCTCCAGCGCCTGGATCACACCATTGGTATTGGCGCCTGCCCTGTTCCAGAACAGCGCCGAAATGCGCGAAAGATCGTCTCCGGCGATTTCGAGCGCAGTCACCGTGTTTTCGAAGTTTGGGGCCTCATCTTTGCCTGCAATCGCATCAATTTCCTGTTCGTGGGCCAGAAGGGCGGCATCGAAGGCCGGAGCGAAATCCTCGTCCCTGACCGCATCGAATTTCGGCAGACCATTATGGCCGTTCCAGTCAACGAGTGCGGGATAAAGCGCGGTCTTGGATGGCATTTCATCTTCCTTGTACAATTCCGGTTAAGCTCATATGGGCACGCCTCCACCGGCAATTCAATATGCCCGGCGGAGATGTCAGGTCGCGTGAAAAAATATGGAAAGTCCGGTCTTTTTTGCTTCAGCGTAACAATCGGCGACTATATTGCAGATGATCCAACAACCGAGCTGACACATACTTTACCCGATTTTCGATAATATGACTTGTGTACCATTGATTATCGCCAGGATTTTAGTAAGTCTGACTTACGAAAAGGCGAAACATGGGCACTAAACGCGAAAAAGACTCATTGGCATTTTTACTGAACAGTGGTGCACGCCTGCTGAACAGTGCTTTCGAGCGCCGAATTGCGGAAGCCGGACTGGGCCTGACACCCGGCGAAGCACGCGCACTGCTGACGGTCGCCGTCGTTGATGGCAGCAAACAATCGGATATCGCCGCCCGGCTCGGCATCGAGCCCATGACGATCTGCGCCTATCTCGACAAGCTGCAATCTCTTGATCTCATCGAACGCCGACAGGACCCGCAGGACAGGCGCTCCAAGCGTATAGTGATGACAAAAAACGCAGCCGAGATGCTGGAAGCCGTGCGCCAGGAAATCGATGAACTCGTCCGTCACGCCACGCAGGGCCTGAATGACGAGGAGGTCGCGCTTTTCCGCAGCTTCCTGCAGACTCTCCGCAACAATCTCCAGCCGGAACAGTCGAGCCAGGGCTGCTGATCGCAATGTCGCCAGAAACCGTCATGTCCATAAAACGCACGGCCATGCTCGGTGCGTTGCTGACGGCGCTGGCGCCGATTTCCATGGCCATCTACACACCGGCCATGCCGGAACTGACGCGGGTTTTCTCCACCACGGAATCCGCCGTCAAACTCAGCCTCTCACTTTACTTCGCCGGTTTCGCCATGGCGCAACTGCTGGCCGGCCCGGCATCCGATGCCTTCGGGCGGCGAAAGGCGAGTCTCGTTTTCCTGTCCATCTTTCTGGGCGGCGGGCTGCTGGCGATCTTCGCCCCAACAATCGAGGTGCTGCTCTTCGCCCGGCTTGTTCAGGGTATTGGCGCCTCCGTCGGCATGACGGTGGCGCGCGCCGTCGTGCGCGATCAATTCACCGGCTCGGAAGCCTCCAGCATCATGAACCTTATTGGCATCATGCTGGCCGTTGGCCCAGCCATGGGCCCGACCATAGGCGGACTTTCGCTTGCGGCTTTCGGGTGGCAATCGGTATTTTTCCTCATGGCCGGCCTTGGGGCCATCGCCATCTTCACCGTCGTGGTTTTCCTGCGCGAGACGACAATCCCGGACAAGAACCTGATCCGCCCGCGTCGGCTCCTGTCGGCCTATGGGACATTGCTCACCGAGCCGCGTTTTCTTCTCGCTGCACTGGTACTCGGCGGTTCCATCGGCGCGCTTTATGCGCAGGCGACCATGCTGACCTTCATCCTCATCGACAAAGTCGGCATGACACCCACCGCCTTCGGCATCGGCATGCTGATGCAGACCGGCGCCTATTTCTTCGGCTCACTCGCCCTGCGTTATATCGCACCGAGGCTTGGTGACCGCCGTTCGGTCGTCCTTGGCCTCTGTTTTTCGGGAACAGGCGGTCTCCTTATAGTGCTGTCGGTGTTCCTGATACCGCCATCCTTTCTTTCGATCATGGGACCTGTGGCGGTCGCAACGGTCGGCATCGCCTTGCTGACGCCATCCATGGTGACGGCGGCCCTCGCCCCTTTCCCGCATATTGCCGGCTCGGCATCGGCAATGATGGGTTTCATTCAGATGGGATCTGGTTTTGCGGGCGGTGCTGCAGCCTCACTCATCGGTTCGCCGTTGACCGGCTTCGGCATCATCATCCCCGTGATGGAGTTCACCGCAATCGCCAGCTACATCGGCTTCCGCATCGTCTCCATACGAAAGACATGAAAAAACCCGCCGACGGCGTCGCCAGCGGGTTTCATTATTTCCATTCCAGCAGAATTACTTGCTGATATTGCGCTTTGCGAGCGTGCGAAGACGCAATGCGTTGAGCTTGATGAAGCCTGCGGCGTCCTTCTGGTCATAGGCGCCATGGTCGTCCTCGAAGGTCACCAGCGCGTCGGAATAGAGCGACTTGGCGCTCTCCCGGCCGGTCACCATGACATTGCCCTTGTAGAGCTTCAGCGTCACTTCGCCTTCCACGTGCTCCTGGCTCCTGTCGATCAGGGCCTGCAGCATTTCGCGCTCCGGCGAGAACCAGAAACCGTAATAGATCAGCTCGGCGTAACGCGGCATCAACTCGTCCTTGAGGTGGGCCGCACCCCGGTCAAGCGTGATGGATTCGATGGCGCGATGCGCGGCAAGCAGGATGGTGCCGCCGGGCGTCTCGTAAACGCCGCGCGACTTCATGCCGACGAAACGGTTCTCGACCAGATCGAGACGACCGATGCCGTTTTCACGGCCGTAATTGTTGAGCGTTGCAAGAAGCGTCGCAGGCGACATCTCAACGCCATTGATGGAGCAGGCATCGCCCTTGCGGAAACCGATCTTGATGACGGTTGCCTTATCGGGCGCGGCTTCCGGGGAGATGGTGCGCATATGCACATATTCCGGCGCTTCCTGCGCCGGGTCTTCCAGAACCTTGCCCTCGGAAGAGGAGTGCAGCAGGTTGGCGTCCACCGAGAAAGGCGCCTCGCCCTTTTTGTCCTTGGCAACCGGAATTTGATGCTGCTCGGCGAAGTTCAGGAGGTCCGTACGGCTCTTGAACGACCAGTCGCGCCAGGGAGCGATGATCTTGATATCCGGATTCAGCGCATAGGCCGACAGCTCGAAACGGACCTGATCGTTGCCCTTGCCGGTGGCGCCATGTGCGATGGCGTCGGCGCCGGTCTTCCTGGCGATTTCGATCAGGTGCTTGGAAATCAGCGGACGGGCAATGGAGGTGCCGAGCAGATAGACGCCTTCATAAACCGCGTTTGCGCGGAACATCGGGAACACGAAATCACGCACGAACTCTTCGCGGACGTCCTCGATGAAGATTTCCTTGATGCCCAGCATCTCGGCCTTCTTGCGCGCCGGCTCGAGTTCTTCGCCCTGGCCGAGATCGGCGGTGAAGGTCACCACCTCCGCGCCGAGTTCCGTCTGAAGCCATTTCAGGATTATCGAGGTGTCGAGACCGCCGGAATAGGCGAGAACGACTTTCTTAACGTCTTTCGGAAGTGCCATAGTGATGTCCATCTGCATGATGACGGCATTGGGACACCGCCATTTCCTTGGGATTTCGGCACTTTTACAGTGCAAGCCGAAATGTGTGAAGCGCTTTTCAGTGAGATAAGCGACAAAACAATTGATGGGCGCATACGAGGGAGGGCGATGACCGGGCGTATTGATGGAAACGAGGCAATTGTCACATGCATTATGAAAATTCGCGCTTTATCATAAAGCGGCGCGATCAACTTGAAGACCGTGAATGAAGCCAGTGAGGTTCAGGCAACGTTGCAAACCGCTGGAAACAGCCGAAACGACGCGAAGGAGAGACCTATGACGACCATCCACCCCGCATTCAAGGAAGATAATGTCGCCGTCATCACCGGTGCTGCCTCCGGCATCGGACTTGCCGCAGCCCGCAAATTCGCCGGTTTTGGCATGAGTGTCGTGCTCGTCGATCTCGACGGCGAGAGGCTTGCCGCAGCCCACGCGGATATTGTGGCTGCCGCCAAGAACGGCGAAGCGCAGGTTGTCGCCATTCCGACCGACATATCCAGGCTCGATGAACTGGAGGCGCTGGAGCGCGCCGTGATCCAGCGTTTCGGACGCGTTCACGTCCTGATGAACAATGCCGGCATCCAGCCCGGCAGCGCCATTTTCGGTCCACAGGCCAATTGGGAAAATATCATCAACGTCAATCTGATGGGTGTCGTGAACGGCAGCCGTGTTTTCGGGCAGGGCATGATCGCCCATGGCGAGCCGGCGCTCATCGTCAATACCGGCTCGAAGCAGGGCATAACCACGCCTCCCGGCGATCCAGCCTATAATGTCTCGAAGTCCGGCGTCAAAACCTTCACGGAGGCGCTTCAGCACGAATTGCGTAACCTACCGAACAGCTCGGTTTCCGCTCATCTGCTGATCCCCGGCTTCGTCTTCACCGGCCTCACCGCCCATGGCAGGACAGAAAAGCCTGAAGGCGCATGGACCGGCGAACAGACCGTCGACTTCATGGTCGAAAGCATCGGTCGGGGCGATTTCTACATTCTTTGCCCGGATGGCGAGGTGGACCGCCCCACAGATGAAAAACGCATTCTCTGGGCGGCCTATGACATCGTCCAGAACCGTCCGCCGCTATCGCGCTGGCACACGGAATATTCCGCCGCCTTCACCAGCTTCCTGAAAAACTGAACGTTCCGGGCCGCCGCGATGTAACCATTGCGGCGGTTTTGCGCGTCAGTGCTCAAAAGCATTGGCAGAAATGCGAAACCGCGTTAAGCACGGCAATCTCCAGCTTTTACGGGTGCCGCGATGGATTTCGTTCCCAGCCTGCCGACATTAATCGCCTTCACCATCGCCATCCTGCTTCTGGCTGTGACCCCCGGGCCTGACATGACGCTTTGGATCAGCCGCTCCCTGCGTGAGGGCCGGACGGCGGGTTTCATGACGCTTCTGGGAACCAATATCGGCATTACCGTGCACACGATGCTCGTCGCCTTCGGCGTCGCCGCCCTCATCGTCGCCTCGCCGACGGCTTTCATGATTCTGAAGACCGGCGGAGCCGCCTATCTGGTCTGGCTCGCCATCCAGGCAATCCGCAAAGGCTCGGATTTCGTGATGGTGAAAAGCGCCGGCGAAAAAGCGCAGTCCTCTCTGAAGTCGGCGCTGCTGAACGGCATCTGGGTCAACCTGCTGAATCCGAAGATCATCATCTTTTTCATGACCTTCCTGCCGCAATTCGTCAGCGCATCCGATCCGCATGTGACCGGCAAGCTGATCTTCCTCGGCATCTGGTCGATCATCGTCGCGCTGCCGATCGGCATCGGCATCGTGATCGCCGCAGATGTTCTTTCAGCCTGGCTGCAACGCAACCGGAAAATTCTGCGCGGACTGGATTATACGATCGCCGGCGTCTTTTCGCTTTTTGCCGTCAAGATTTTCTTCACGCAGGCGCGCTGACGGCAAACAAAAAAGGCGCCTTACGGCGCCTTTTTACAATCAACCGATCAGCAACTCATCGTCATCGAGCTTCTGGCCGCGTATCTTGCGGAACATGTCGATCAGGTCCTCGACCTCGAGATCCTTGCGGCTATCGCCGGAGACGTCGAGCACGATCTCACCGGCATGCAGCATGATCGTGCGAGTGCCATAATCCAGCGCCTGACGCATGGAGTGGGTAACCATCAGCGTCGTCAGCTTGCGCTCCGACACCACCTTGCGGGTCAACTCCATCACAAATTCGGCCATGCCGGGATCGAGTGCCGCCGTATGTTCATCCAGCAGCAGCACATCCGAGCCGGACAGCGTCGCCATGACGAGCGAGACTGCCTGCCTCTGACCGCCGGACAGAAGGTCCATGCGGTCCTTCAGGCGATTTTCCAGCCCGAGATTGAGCGAGGCGATGCGCTCCTTGAAGAAATCCCGCCGACCGCGTCCAAGCGCCGGCAGAAGGCCGCGACGCGTGCCGCGCGACGCCGCCAGCGCCAGGTTTTCCTCGATGGTGAGCGCGCCGCAGCTGCCCGCCAGCGGGTCCTGAAACACGCGCGCCACCCGTCCCGCCCGGCTGGCGGTCGGTTTGCGGGTTACATCAGCGCCGCCAATCATCACCTTGCCCGCCGTCGGCAGGACATCACCGGCGAGAACGCCGAGCAGCGTCGATTTGCCGGCGCCATTCGAGCCGATGACGGTGACGAAGGAGCCATCCTCAATAGTGAGGTCGATCTTGGAGAGCGCCTGCTTCTGCAGCGGCGTGCCGCGCCCGAAGACAACCTGAATGTCGGAAAGGGAAATCACGATGTTGCTCCCCCGCGGCGCAGTCGGGGCAGGATCAATGCGATGGCCACCAATACCGCCGTTACGAAATTGAGATCGGACGCCTTGAGGCCCAGCACATCGCTCGACAGAGCGAGCTGGATGGCGAGACGATAGGCGATGGAGCCGAAGACGCAGCCGATCAGCGCGATCAGAATACCGCGCGCGCCGAACAATGTTTCGCCGATGATGACGGCGGCAAGCCCAACGACGATAGTGCCGACACCGGAGGTCACATCGGCAAAACCATTGGTCTGCGCGAACAGCGCGCCGCCAAGAGCGACCAGGGCATTCGAAAGCGCCATGCCGAGGTAGATCTGGTTACCTGTCTTCACCCCCTGCGCCCGCGCCATCAGGGCATTGGCGCCTGTCGCGCGCATGGCAAGGCCCGCATCGCTTTCAAGGAAACGCCAGACGAGAATGACCGCGACCAGCACCAGCGCGCCGACGAACAGCGGCCGCACCAGATATTCCGACAGGCCGAGGCCGTAAAACGGCGATATCATCGTATCCTGATTGAGCAGCGCCACATTCGGCTTTCCCATCACGCGCAGGTTGACGGAAAACAGCGCGATCATCGTCAGGATCGACGCAAGCAGGTTGAGTATCTTGAAACGAACGTTGAGGGTGGCGGTCACGATGCCGGCGGCCGCACCGGCCACCATCGCAATCGCCGTCGCAACCCAGGCATTCAGACCGGCGATGATCAGCACGGCAGCCACGGCGGCGCCGAGCGGAAACGAACCGTCCACGGTCAGGTCAGGAAAATCAAGCACACGGAAAGCGAGATAAACGCCGATCGCCACGAAAGCGAAGACCAGTCCCAGCTCCACGGCGCCCCAGAAGGCGATTTGGCTCACGGTAATGTCCTTGTTATTACCGCCATCAGGCGGATACGGGCGCTGTCTCGCGCCACGTAAAACGGGCGGCGAATTTGCCGCCGCCCGTTATTCAGTCTGGTTTCGGTTCAGTCGATGACCTTGGTGGCGCGCTTCGTGACGCTTTCCGGGAAGGTGACGCCGGCTTTTTCGGCGGCCTTCTTGTTGATCACCAGATCAGTGCCGACAGCAACGGTTGCCGGAATATCGCCCGGCTTTTCACCCTTGAGAATGCGGACGACGACGGCGCCAGTCTGCTTGCCAACGTCGAAATAGTTGAAGCCGAGAGCGGCAACCGCACCACGAGCGACGGAATCCGTATCGGCGGCGTAAAGCGGGATCTTGGCTTCGGATGCAACACCGGCAGCCGCTTCGAAAGCGGAAACGATGGTGTTGTCGGTCGGAACGTAGATCACGTCGGCCTTGCCGACCAGCGCGCGGGTTGCGCCCTGCACTTCTGCGGATTTGGTGGCGACGGATTCAACAACCTTGAGACCCGCTTTCTCAGCCTCAGCCTTCAAGAGAGCCAGCGTCGACACGGAGTTGGCCTCGGCCGAATTGTAGATGAAACCGATCGACTTGGCGTTCGGGGAGATTTCCTTGATGAGCGCCAGATGTTCGCCAACCGGCAGCATATCGGAAAGGCCGGTCACGTTGCGGCCGGGCTTTTGCATGTCCTTGACGAGCTGTGCGCCGACCGGGTCGGAAACCGCCGTGAAGACGACCGGAATGTCTCGCGTGGCGGCAACGACGGCCTGCGCGGACGGCGTGGAGATCGGCACGATGACGTTCGGCGCATCGCCAACGAACTGGCGCGCGATCTGCGCGGCGGTGCCGGGATTGCCCTGCGCGGACTCATAAAGGAACTTGAGGTTCTCGCCTTCCTTATAACCGGCTTCGGCAAGCGCGGCCTTGACGCCGTCACGGGCGGCGTCAAGCGCCGGATGTTCGACGATGGCAGTGACGGCGACGGTGACGTTTTCAGCCTTGGCCGGCAGAACGAGGGCGCTCGCGGCGGCGAGAGCCAGAATGAATGCGCGCATGGATATCCTCCTGTTGGTTCCCTGTTTTCGTCTTCTTAGGAACAAGACAGCCCGAAATCAATCGTAGAACCGCTGCAAAACAAGCTTTCAGGCGGCAATTGCGGCTTATTCAGTCATCCGCGCCGTGGTTGGCGATCATCATCGCCTCGAAAGCCAGCCTTTCGGTCTTGCGCATGCGCTCCGATTCCGACTTCAGCTGACCGCAGGCGGCGAGAATATCGCGGCCGCGCGGCGTGCGGATCGGCGAGGCATAACCGGCCTGATTGATGAAATCGGCGAACTTCTCGATCTGCGCCCAATCGGAGCACTGATAGTTCGTGCCCGGCCATGGGTTGAACGGAATGAGGTTGATCTTGGCCGGAACGCCCTTCAAAAGCTGCACCAGCATCTTGGCGTCTTCCAGACTGTCATTCACATCCTTCAGCATCACATATTCGAAGGTAATGCGGCGGGCGTTGGAGAGGCCCGGATATTTGCGGCAGGCCTCGATCAGTTCCTTCAGCGGATATTTCTTGTTGATCGGCACCAGCATGTCGCGCAGCTCGTCGCGCACCGCATGCAGCGAAATCGCCAGCATGACGCCGATCTCATCGCCGGTGCGGAAGATTTCCGGCACAACACCCGAGGTGGAGAGCGTGACGCGACGCTTAGAGAGCGACAGGCCATCGCCATCGGTGGCAATCAGAAGTGCGGTCTTCACATGCTCGAAATTATAGAGCGGCTCGCCCATGCCCATCATCACGATGTTGGAAACCTTGCGGCCTTCGCTCGGCACATAGGCGCCGACCGGCGTCGAACCATCGGGAAAATCACCGAGCCGGTCGCGTGCCAGCAGAAGCTGGGAAAGGATCTCCTCAGCCGTCAGGTTGCGCACGAGGCGCTGGGTGCCGGTGTGACAGAAGGAACAGGTCAGCGAACACCCGACCTGGCTCGAAATGCACAGCGTGCCGCGGCCCTCTTCGGGAATATAGACCGTCTCAATTTCGACCGGACGTCCCGCACCGCGCGGTGGGAACCGCATTAGCCATTTGCGGGTGCCGTCATTGGAAATCTGCTCCTCGACGATTTCCGGGCGGGCGATGGTAAAGGCCGCCTTCAGCTTCTCGCGAAGCTCCTTGGCGACATTGGTCATATTGTCGAAATCAGAGACGCCGCGCACATAAAGCCAGTTCCACAACTGGCTGACGCGCATCTTCACCTGCTTCTGCGGCACGCCGATTTCCGAAAGTGCCTCACCCATTTCCTCACGGGTCATGCCGATCAGCGACGGCTTGCCGGACATCAGATCGCTATTGGCGATTAACGGCGTTTTGACTGCCAGGCCGGCAGGGGCTTGCATTACGGACATTACGCTATCCCATCATTCCATGCATCGCACGACCGGCCTTTCGGATAGGCGGAAAATCGTCTGCATGTCGAGAAAATCAAAGGCGGAGCACTTTTCGCGCATCCGCCTGTCAATGTTGCCGCGCCTTTAGCATCAAACAAGCAAAAACGCAAATGGCCGGTCAAGGACCGGCCATTGTCAGATACAATACGGTGTCAGGATTATTTGCAGCTCTCGATCTGCTTGAGAGCCGCCGAAATACCCGACAGCGAATAGGAATAGGACGTCGCGGTGCCACGGCCGGAGGTGGCCTTGACGGTCATGGACCTGCCGCCCTTCATGGCCGCCACAAGCGCCGGTTCTTCGGCGGCGTTTTCAACCCAGGCGGCCTTGTCCTTGGTGAACATGACGAAATTCTTGTTGTCGATCGTCACATTAACCTTGGAGCCCTGCTTGAGCGGATAACCCACCATGGCCTGCGGCTCATAGGAAATGTTCTGACCCGGACGTTGCGAGACGATGAAAAAGATATCGCCATGGTCGACATTTGCCGGCTCCTTGGCGGTCGGAATGGAAAGAACGTAGCAGACGGTGCTGTTGCCCGATTTGTACGAATAGGCACCCCATGCATTGAACTGCTGGATGCGCGTGGGCGACTGTGCAGATGCTACGCCGACGCTGGTCAGCAAAATGGCCGCTGCGGTTGCTACACTTCTTACAAACATTGAATTTCCTGCCGGGTTATTGTCTTCCATTGGCCCGAAGCATCGGCGAGCCCAGTTTCTGGATCGTCCACGTTCAGGTGCGGATCGTCTTTTCTCATTGTCGTCGGGAAGCGGTTACCAAACCGTCAACAACACGCATAAAATGCCGGAAACGTCTTGCGGTGTTACAGATTGGCGACTCCCGACGCCCTGAGGAGAAGGGCGCGAAACACCCTTCTTTCGTGTGTATGACACATAAATTCAGGCAAGAATTTGTCGCCCGTCAGGCTCGCCCGAACAGACAGATCACAGAGGCGTTACCCGGCTTCCTGCTGCCGTTTCAGCATGGCGTCAGCCGCCTCGTAATGCTCCATCTTGATATGGGCGCGGATCATGGCGAGCGCTGCCGTGATGACGGCGATGTCGTCGGTGAATCCGATAACGGCCAGCACATCCGGCACAGCGTCCATCGGCATGATGAAATAGGCGAGCGCCGCCAGGATGATACCCTTGGCGCGAAGGGGCGTATCGCGATCGATCGCGCAATAATAGGCCGCCGCCGCATCGCGTGCGAAAGGCACCTTTGACATCACGCGCTTCAGCTTGGGCCAGAATTTCGCACGCACGACGTTCTCGCGCTCCTCCTGCCTGTCGGCTTCATCAGGCAAAAGAATTTCACCGATTTTCACATCATCCATGATCGACGGTCCTCCGGTCACGGCTATTATATGGGATTTGAGCTCCGCCGTTCAATTGCTTCGGGCTGCAGCCGCCTTCTGCATGGCCTCGGCCAGAAGAAAATCGCGCTCCGTCACACCCTGCGAATCATGGGTGGTGAGGCAGACCTTCACCCGCGAATAGACATTGGACCATTCGGGATGATGATTGAGCCTTTCCGCCACAAGTGCGGATTCGGCCATGAAACCGAAGGCTTCCGCAAAGCTTGCAAACTTGAAGGAACGGACGATCGCCGCCCCGTCCTCGCGCAGGGACCAACCCTCCAGTTTCGACAGGGCCTGCCGGATGGCGTCCGGCTCTAGTCTGGGATATTTCATGAACTTGCCTCCGCTTGAGACCCATTAACGCTTCAACGACGGGATCGACGCACAATCCATGAAACATACAGCTATTCTTTTTGTCTGCATGGGCAATATCTGCCGTTCACCGCTGGCCGAAGGGGTTTTGAGACGCCTTGCCGACAGCGCGGCCATGTCTGATCAGCTCACCATCGATTCCGCCGGCGTCGACGGGTGGCACGCGGGTGACGCGCCCGATCCACGGTCCATCGCCATGGCGCGACGGCATGGCGTCGATATTTCCCGGCAGCGGGCGAGACAGGTTACCCCGGCGGATTTCGAGACCTTCGACCTGATACTCGCCATGGACGAAAACAATCTGGCGAACCTGCTGCAATCGAGTCCGGAAAGGCAGCGACACAAGATCCATCTCTTCATGGACTATGCCGCCGGCCGCCGCGAGAACGTCCCCGATCCCTATTACGGAGCCGAGGACGGGTTCCTCAAGGTCTACAACATGCTCTTGGCAGGATGCAGATCGTTGCTCGAAAAGATGGAGCTGGACCGCGCCTCGTGAAGCGGGAACGCCTCTTCAACGATATAAGGCCCGCCGCCCACCGATTCTTTCGACGACATCAGCACGAAACGGCCGACCGTGAAGGGCGAGGTGCGGAAGTTGCCGCGCCCGGAAAGATACTGCACCACATCGTCCACGCGCGAGGAGCGCAGCCGCGCCAGCGTGACATGCGGCATGAACTTGCGCGGATCGGGCGGGAGACCGATCCTCTGGCAAATCCGCTCGATTTCCGCCTGAAGCGCATGCATTTCCGGCGAGGGAGAAACCCCGGCCCAGATGGAATGCGGTTTCTTGGAACCGAAGGAACCCATACCGGTGAGGTTCAGCTGGAATTCCGGCCTGTCAATCCGGTCCAGCCTGTCCACGACCTCATCTGCGGTACGACCGTCGATGTCACCGATAAAACGCAGGGTTATGTGATAATTCTCCACATCGATCCACCGGGCTCCCGGCAGACCACCGCGCAACAATGAGAGGCTCATAGCCGCATTGCGCGGAATTTCGAGGGCGGTAAACAGTCTC
Source organism: Agrobacterium sp. B1(2019) (assembly GCF_008274755.1). NCBI lineage: Bacteria > Pseudomonadati > Pseudomonadota > Alphaproteobacteria > Hyphomicrobiales > Rhizobiaceae > Agrobacterium > Agrobacterium sp. B1(2019). Next base: position 2,752,093 of record NZ_VTPB01000001.1, read on the forward strand.
GGCATGGCGAGCTCCCCGAATCTCTTGGCAGAACAAGCATAGCGAATCACGCAATGCAGGCGGGCGCAAGTGCTTATTTTTTTTGCGCACCGATTGTCGTAATGAAGCTTTCAACAGCCGGCAAAGATTTTTCGACCATCATCGCCACACCCCTGGTATTGGGGTGCATCTTGTCGTCCAGCTTCAGCGCATCATCCGTCACCACGCCATCCAGAAAGAAGGGATAAAGCGGCAGGTTGTATTTTTCGGCGAGCTTGGGAAAGATCGGATTGAACCGGCTGGCATAATCATCGCCCATATTCGGCGGCGCCATAATGCCGACCAGCAACACGGCTATGTTGCGCTTCTGAAAACCGGAAATGATGCTATCGAGGTTTTTTTCGGTCTGTTCCGGGGGAATTCCGCGCAGAGCATCATTCGCGCCGAGTTCCAGGATGACCCCGTCCGTACCATCGGGAACCGACCATTCCGCTCGCGCTAGGCCACCTGAGGAGGTATCGCCGGAGACACCGGCATTGGCGATGGCGACATTGACGCCCTTGCCCTTTAATGCAGCTTCAAGCTGTGCGGTGTAGCTGTCGGTTGGCGGCAGCTGATAACCAGCCATCAAGCTGTCGCCGAGGCCGACAAGTTGCAATGTCCGTTCCTGAGCCATCGCAACAGGGCCCGAAATGGCAGCGGCGAAAATGACGATGAAGTGAAACAGTGCAGCTTTAAATCTCATCACGGCTTTCCTAACTTGGTTCCCATTGTCTGAAATACCGACCGCATCCAGCGCCAGACCGTTTTCATCACCCTATATAGGAACGAGAATTGTGACGAAAAGCATCATAGAGCTGAAGAAAGCCGACCTCACGCTCGGCAATGCCGCCGCCTCCGTTCACGTTCTCAAGAACATCGATCTTTCAATCGGAGAGAGCGAGGCGGTTGGTATCGTTGGCCCCTCCGGATCGGGAAAGTCGACGCTTCTGATGGTGCTTGCCGGTCTCGAGAGGCTCGATAGCGGCGAAATCATCATTGCCGACACCGAACTGCACAAGCTCGGCGAAGATGCGCTGGCGGATTTCCGCGGCCGGAATATCGGCATTGTCTTCCAGTCCTTCCATCTCATCGCCAATATGACGGCGCTGGAAAATGTCGCCGTTCCGCTGGAACTGGCCAACGTTCCAAACCCGTTTGAGATCGCCAGACGCGAACTCGTCGCTGTCGGTCTCGGCGAGCGCCTGAACCATTATCCCGGCCAGCTCTCCGGCGGTGAACAGCAGCGTGTCGCCATCGCCCGCGCGCTTGCCCCTTCGCCGGCCGTACTGATCGCCGACGAACCGACCGGCAACCTCGATACCGATACCGGCAGGCAAATCGCCGATCTTCTCTTTGCCAAGCAGGCCGAACGGGGCATGACGATGATCCTCGTCACCCATGATCCGTCGCTTGCCGCCCGGTGCTCACGGCAGATCAAGGTGCGCTCCGGCGAGATAGAGGGCGACAGCGCCAAATCCCAGATAGCGCGGGCGGTGTCGGCATGACTGGATCCATTGTCCCGTCTCTTGCCAATATCAAAAACGCCGCAAGGCTTGCGCGCCGCGAAATTCGTGGCGGCCTGCGCGGCTTTTACATTTTCCTCGCCTGCATTGCGCTCGGAACCGGTGCCATAGCCGCCGTCAATTCCGTGTCACGCGCAGTCACCAGCGCCATAGCCACCGAAGGCCAGTCGATCCTCGCCGCAGACGTCCGTTTCGAGCTGCGCAACAGGGAGGCGACGCAGGAGGAGCAGGCCTATCTCGACCGCCTTGGTACCGTCGCGGTTTCCACCGGGCTGCGTTCCATGGCGCGCCTTGCCGATGGGTCTGAACAGACCCTGACGGAAGTGAAGGCCATTGACGGCGCCTACCCGCTCTATGGAACTTTCGTGGCCGAACCGAACCGACCGCTGAGCGAACTTCTGGCCAGTAACGGCGACACCTATGGCGCCATCGCCGCGCCGCTTCTGCTGGAACGGCTCGGCATCAAGGTCGGCGATGAAATCCTGCTCGGTAATGTGAAACTGAAACTGACCGGCACCGTGGTCGACGAGCCAGATGCTCTCTCCGACGGTTTCGGTTTTGCTCCACGACTGATGGTCAGTCGCGACGCCCTTTTCGCCTCGGGTCTCGTTCAGAACGGGAGTCTTGTCGAGCATGCCTACAAGATCAGGCTGAACGATCCTTCGGCACGGTCAACGATGACCGATGCGGCCAACAAGGCCTTTCCCGATGCCGGCTGGTCCATCCGCACCAGTGACCGGGCGGCCCCATCGCTCACCGAAAACGTCAATCGCTTCTCGCAATTCCTTACATTGGTGGGCCTCACCGCGCTCATCGTTGGCGGTGTCGGCGTAGCCAATGCCGTTCGCGCCTTTCTGGATTCCAAGCGCACCACCATCGCCTCGCTGAAATGCTTAGGGGCGCCGGCCTCGGTGGTCACCATGACCTATCTCTTCCAGATCGCCTTCATCGCCGCCGTTGGCGTCGTCATCGGCCTTGTCGTCGGCGCCGTCGCGCCGCTTATCGCCATGCGGTTTCTTGAAGGCGTATTGCCCGTGCCGGAGGAGCTTGCCTTTTATCCCGGCGCTCTCGGTCTTGCCGCCCTGTTCGGTCTCCTGACGACGCTCGCCTTCGCCATCGTACCCCTAGGCCAGGCGCGCGAGGTGCCGGCAACGGCGCTTTTCCGCGAACAGGGTTTCGAGGAGGGAAGCTGGCCATCCTGGCCCTATCTGGCAGCAACCGGCCTGCTGCTGGCGGCGCTCGCCGCGCTGGCCATCTTTTCGGCGGAAGACCGCTTCGTCGCCTCGGTCTTCCTGGCGGCCATCGCTTTTGCCTTTGTGGTGCTGCGACTCGTCGCCTCCGGCGTCAAGGCCATCGCCAAGCGCAGCCCGCGCGTTCATTCGGCTGCGCTCAGACTGGCGATCGGCAATATTCACCGGCCGGGCGCGCTCACCCCCTCGGTCGTCCTTTCGCTCGGCCTCGGCCTCACCCTTCTTGTGACGCTCACGCTGATCGACGGCAATCTGCGCCGCGAATTGACAGACAGCCTGCCGGACCGCGCACCGAATTTCTTCTTCGTGGATATTCAGGGCAGCGAACTTCAGGGCTTCCGCGACCTTCTGAAACAGGAAGCGCCGAAAGGCGCGCTGACAGAAGTGCCGATGCTGCGCGGCCGCATCCTGGCGCTCAACGGCGAGGACGTCACGAAGATGGAGGTGCCTCCGGCCGGGCGCTGGGTGCTGCGCGGCGACCGGGGCATCACCTATTCGCAGGATATTCCCGAAAATGCGACTCTGACAGAAGGAAGCTGGTGGGGGCCGGCCTATAGCGGCGAGCCGCTGGTTTCCTTCGCAGCCGAGGAAGCCGGAGAACTGGGTCTCAAGATTGGCGACACGGTTACCGTCAACGTGCTCGGCCGCAGCATCACGGCCAAGATCGCCAATCTGCGCAATGTCGAGTGGGAATCCCTCTCAATCAATTTCGTCATGGTGTTTTCGCCCAATACCTTCCGCGGCGCACCGCATGCCTGGCTTGCGACCCTTGCCGATCCTTCCGCAACCGCCAGCGACGAGGGCCGCATATTGCGCGCCGTCACCAACACCTATCCGACGATCACCAGCGTGCGCGTGAAGGATGCACTCGATGTCGTCAACCGGCTTGTCGGCCAGCTCGCCACCGCCATTCGCGCCGCTGCGGCCGTTGCGCTCATCGCCTCCGTCCTGGTCCTTGCCGGCGCTCTTGCCGCCGGAAACCGCGCCCGTACCCATGACGCGGTCATCCTGAAAACGCTGGGCGGCACACGAAACCTGCTCATCCGCGCTTTCTCCTATGAATATATGATGCTCGGCCTCGCCACCGCTGTCTTCGCGCTTTTCGCCGGCGGCGTCTCCGCATGGTTCGTGATTGCCCGGATCATGAAGCTGCCCTCCAGCTTCCTGCCGGATGTGGCGATCGGAACCCTCGTCGTCGCCCTCGTCATGACGGTGGGCATCGGTCTCATCGGCACATGGCGGATTCTCGGGCAGAAGGCAGCCCCGGTTCTCCGGCAGGCAGGCGAATGATCGTCGGTTGTGCGCCGCTTAACTTTAACGATTAATTCTTTGTAATGATCGCCAAAACGTGAGCGCTTTTCGCGCATATGGTGTCTTTTCGACGGGAAAAGGCCTTGTATCGGACACGATCTGCCATCATATTCTCAAGCAGGCTTGCTGAAGCTCCGCAGCGGCGCCCGGGAGGTATCCCGACACCGTAGCAATTACGGAGCTCAAAAGAGGAAACAATGGCTGACTTCAATAACTACCAGAACCGCATGGCGCAGACGCGTGCACAGTCTGGTGCGATGATCGATGAAGGTCTTCGCGCCTATATGCTGAAGGTTTATAACCTGATGGCGCTGGCTCTGGTCATCACCGGCGTCGCGGCATTTGGCACCTATACGCTTGCTGCTTCGAACCCGGCTTTTGCCCAGCTGCTTTTCGCGTCGCCGCTGCGCTGGGTTGTAATGCTCGCACCGCTGGCGCTGGTCTTCTTCCTTAGCTTCCGTATCCAGAACATGAGCGTGTCCGCCGCCCAGACCACCTTCTGGGTCTACGCTGCGCTGATGGGCGTTTCGCTATCCTCGATCTTCTTGGTCTACACCGGCCAGAGCATCGTGCAGACGTTCTTCGTAACGGCTGCATCGTTCGGTGCGCTTTCGCTCTACGGCTACACCACGAAGAAAGATCTGTCGGGCCTCGGTTCGTTTCTGATCATGGGCCTGTTCGGCTTGATCATCGCGTCGATCGTCAACATCTTCCTTGCGTCGTCCGCTCTGCAGTTCGCAATTTCCGCGATCGGCGTGCTGATATTTGCAGGCCTCACCGCCTACGACACCCAGAAGATCAAGGAAATGTATTTCGATGCTGACGATGTTGCCGTCGCCGGCCGCAAGGCGATCATGGGCGCACTGACGCTCTATCTCGACTTCATCAACCTCTTCACCTTCCTCCTGCAGTTCCTCGGAAACCGCGACGACTAAGGTTAAGGGTTCGATTGCCAGACACACGAAAGGCGGCCCGTCGGCCGCCTTTTTATTTGGGAAGATTCCTCACCCTTATCCGCCAGAGCGTCCCGTCCCTGCGGGCAGTCCGCTTTTGCGAAAGCTCATTCGATGAGCTTCAAAACCTTGTCGAAGACCTTCAGAACCTGCGGCAACTCATGCCCGCGTTTTAAAATGCGGCCATCCGTATTCACCACGCAATAAGCACCCTGTTTCGCCGCCAGCTTGGGGTTTTTTTCGATCCTGAAAAGCGGCATTTCACCTGAGCGCTTGAAGACGGAAAATACTGCCTTTTCCTTCAGATGATCGATGGCGTAGTCACGCCATTCGCCCTCTCCCACCATGCGGCCATAGATGCGCAGGATAGCGTCCAGCTCGCGGCGGTGAAAGGTGACCGGCAAAGGGTCCTTGTTCTTTTTATATTCGCGGAGATCGATAACGGTGGAATTGTCACGTGAAGCGGTTTGCACCTGCTGCACATCCGGTTGATCGGTCATCCAATACCTCCGATTCCACCCAAATCATCCGTGCAGTGTGAGCCTGAGAGGGCGAAATTGCAAGTCTTCGCACCGGCGTGGCGCACAGGACAGGGAATTCCGGGCAGGGTCTGACAAGCCTTCGATGCGCAGCGGAACCGGAAGACGGCAGCGCAGAACTGCGCCGCCGTTTCTCCGACGAGCGCTGCCAACTACGAAAGCAGGGGTTAAAAATGGTAACCATTTAGGCAGCCATTTTCGCGTAGGCTGCCGTATTTCGGTCAAACCATGGCCCGAATTGGGTGGAATAGTCCTATTGTCAATTGATGCCTAGGCACCAAGATGACCCGGTCCGGTGCATTGACCCTTTACCCCCAGCCCCCAATGCCCGGACCGGATCTTCCATCGCCTTACGGGCGATCAAGGGTTTCCATTTCCAAGCAGGATACTTGCGCCGACGATTGCCGCGGGATCGCCACCGGCATTGGCCGTCTGCAAAAGCACGGCGCAGCCGCCCTTTTTCACCTTGGCCACCACGCTCGCCGGAAGCTTCACCGTCATTGGCGAACCATCCCACATGCCGACTGTCTGCACATCATAGACGCTGTGCCAGTAGGACATTTTTTTCCCCTGGTTTTCGCCCTTCTGCACATCCACGGTCTGCTCGCGCGTGAAATACGCAACGACGACATCGGCCTTGCCGCTGCCGGCGCCAATATCGATCTCCACCTCGTCACCGGTGAATTTCGACGAAACCGGTACGTTCAGTCCCTTTCCCTCGCGCTTGAAAGCATCAAGCCTGTCATAGATACCGCGAACATCGGCACCCTTGACATGGTCGCGGCCGTTCAGAATGGCCTGCGGCGTATAGACCCCGTTACGGCCGAGCGCGCGCATATAACCATATTGCCGGTCGGTATTTTCCTTCGAGGCGAGCGAATCCGTCCAGCCGAGATAGTTCCAGTAATCGACATGATAGGAAAGACCGACGACGTCGCCCTTCTGGATCATCTTGCGCAGGGCTTCATCCGCCGGCGGGCAGGATGAGCATCCCTGCGAGGTGAACAATTCGACGACGCCCTTCACGGCCTCCTGCGCCTGCGCGGAGGTGACGAGAAACGTGCCGAGAAGACATATCGACAGAGGGAATTTCAGCGGCATTACAAAAACCTTTGTCCGGAAGAGATCCAGACGAATTGATGCGATCAATCCTGCCGGATGCAAACCGGAAAATAACGTCTAACGCCCTTCAATAGAAAGTCACGAAGGGGTGAGCGACAATCACAAAAAAAGAGACCGCAAAATGAAAGGCGCCGGGATTTCTCCCGACGCCTTCGATCGTCAAAGCGTTAAGCGGCCAGATCGCGCAGAACGGTCTGCAGAATGCCGCCATTGTTCATGTAGATCACCTCATCAAGCGTATCGATGCGGCAAAGAAGCGGAACTTCCTTCACCGACCCATCGCTATAGGTAATCTTGGCGATCTTCTTTTCACGCGGCTTGATTTCACCTTCGAGACCATCGATCTCGACGATTTCATCGCCCTTGAGGTCCAGGCTCGCCCAGGTCGTGCCTTCCTCGAAGACGAAGGGCACGACGCCCATGCCCACGAGGTTCGAACGGTGAATACGTTCGAAGGACTGCGCGATGACGGCCTTGACGCCAAGCAGGTTGGTGCCCTTCGCCGCCCAGTCGCGGGACGAGCCGTTACCATACTCGACACCGGCGAAGATGACGAGCGGAACGCCCTCGGCCTTGTACTTCATGGCCGCGTCATAGATCGACATCTCTTCCTTGGACGGATAGTGGATGGTGTAGCCACCTTCCTTGCCGTTCGGGCCGAGCATGTGGTTGCGGATGCGGATATTGGCAAAGGTGCCGCGCATCATCACTTCGTGGTTGCCACGACGCGTGCCGTATTGGTTGAAGTCGGCGACCGCAACACCATGCTCTGTGAGGTAGGCACCGGCAGGCGAAGCTGCCTTGATCGAACCGGCCGGAGAAATATGGTCGGTGGTGATCTTGTCGCCGAAGAGACCGAGGACACGCGCGCCCTTGATGTTCTTGAGGCCCGAGCCCTTTTTGCCCATGCCGACAAAATAGGGCGGGTTCTGAACATAGGTCGAGTTGTCGTCCCAGGCATAGGTCTGGCCCGGAGGAACCTGAACCGCCTGCCAGTTCGCATCGCCCTTGAACACGTCGGCATACTTCGTTTCATAAAGCTCGCGGGTGACGTATTTCAGGATGAATTCCTGGATTTCCTTGGAGGTCGGCCAGATATCCTTGAGGTAGACCGGATTGCCGTTCTGATCGTCGCCGATCGGCTCCTTGGTCAGATCCTTCTGGACCGAGCCGGCAAGGGCATAGGCCACAACGAGCGGCGGCGAGGCCAGGTAATTCGCCTGAACATCCGGCGAGATACGACCTTCGAAGTTGCGATTGCCCGAGAGAACACCGGCGGTGATCAGGCCCTTGTCGTTGATCGTTTTGGAGATCGCAGGCGGCAGTGGACCGGAATTGCCGATGCAGGTGGTGCAGCCGAAACCGACGAGATTGAAACCGATCGCGTCGAGATCCTTCTGCAGACCTGATTTGTCGAGATATTCGGCAACGACCTGCGATCCGGGCGCGAGCGACGTCTTCACCCACGGCTTGGACTTCAGCCCCCTGGCGACCGCATTGCGGGCGAGAAGGCCGGCAGCGATGAGAACCGAGGGATTGGACGTGTTGGTGCAGGAGGTGATGGCGGCAATCGCCACATCGCCGTGACCGAGATCGAACTCCTCGCCCTCGACCGCATAGCGGCTGTGGAGCTGGCCGGGCTTCTTGTAGTCGTTCTCGAGCGCCGTTGCGAAATTCGGCGCAATGGTTTCGAGCGGCAGGCGGCCTTCCGGACGCTTCGGGCCGGCCATGGACGGCACGACGTCACCGAGATCGAGTTCCAGCGTGTCGGTAAACACGAGGTCGGAACCGTCGCCCGTACGCCACATGTCCTGCGCCTTGGAATAGGCTTCGACGAGCGCGATACGGTCCTTGGCACGGCCGGACATGGTCAGGTAATTGATGGTTTCGCCATCAACCGGGAAGAAGCCGCAGGTCGCGCCATATTCCGGGCCCATATTGCCGATGGTCGCACGGTCGGCCAGAGACATCGAATCGAGGCCGGGGCCGAAGAATTCGACGAACTTCGAAACCACGCCCTTCTTGCGCAGCATCTGCACAACGGTCAGAACGAGGTCGGTCGCGGTGACGCCTTCCTTCACCTTGCCGGTCAGCTTGAAGCCGATGACCTCAGGCAGAAGCATGGAAACCGGCTGGCCGAGCATGGCAGCTTCAGCCTCGATACCGCCGACACCCCAACCGAGAACACCGAGACCATTGATCATCGTGGTATGCGAATCCGTACCGACGCAGGTATCCGGATAAGCGATCGTCTCGCCGTCCTCTTCCTTCGTCCAGACGGTCTGGCCGAGATATTCGAGGTTGACCTGGTGACAGATGCCGGTGCCGGGCGGAACCACGCGGAAATTCTTGAACGCCTGCTGGCCCCATTTCAGGAAGCGGTAACGCTCGCCGTTGCGTTCATATTCCAGCTCGACGTTGCGGGCAAACGCATTAGGCGTGCCGAATTCATCGACGATAACAGAGTGGTCGATGACGAGGTCGACGGGAACCAGCGGGTTGATCTTTTCCGGATCGCCGCCAAGAGCCTTGATACCGTCGCGCATGGCGGCAAGGTCAACCACGGCGGGAACACCGGTGAAGTCCTGCATGAGAACGCGGGCGGGGCGGTAGGCAATTTCGGTTTCGGTCAGGCCCTTGTTATTCAGCCATTCGGAAACCGCAAGGATATGTTCCTTGGTGACGGACTGGCCGTCCTCGAAACGAAGCAGATTTTCCAGCAGGACCTTCATGGAATAGGGCAGCTTGGAGACGCCCTTCAGGCCATTGGCTTCAGCCTTGGGCAGGCTGAAATAGACGTAATCCTTACCATCGACGGTAAGGACGGAACGACATTTGAAACTGTCGAGTGATTTGGGCATGGATTAAAACCCCGCTTACACTGATAGCCAACACGTTCGTGCGGACACCTATGCACTCATGCACATCAGGATGCGGGTACGACCATTTCCGCTGTCCGCACGTGAAAATTGCTCCTCGCAATCGTCAAGTCCGGCGCAAGATGATGTTCACGCCGGCCGCTGGCGTGTTGACACCCATATAGATAATTTCAGACAAACGTGCCAGACCATTCAACGAAGCTAATCGATTTTTTTATCGAGACGACGAAATCTGAAACGGAACCGCAGCATGGATTTGACGGCGGAAAATCTTGGCGTGCGACGCGGCGAAGATTTCATATTCATGAATATTTCCTTCAAGTTAAGCGATGGAGAGGCGCTGGTGCTGACCGGGCGCAACGGCTCGGGAAAATCCACGCTGCTGCGCACGGTGGCCGGTCTTCTGCGGCCCGAACAAGGCAGCGTAAAGATAGCCGGCGAAGGGGTTGACGAGGAGATGCGGCCGTCAGAGGCTTGCCATTATCTTGGACATCGCAATGCGATGAAGACGGAACTGACAGTTTCCGAGAACCTGCGCTTCTGGAAGGACTTCCTTGGAGATTTTCCTGGCGCAGCAGGCGTAGCGATTGACGAGGCGGCAGAGAGTGTTGACCTTGCCGGCGTTACCCACCTGCCTTTCGGTTATCTTTCGGCCGGCCAGCAGCGCCGTTTCGCGATGGCAAAACTTCTCGTTGCATGGCGGCCGGTGTGGATTCTCGATGAGCCGACTGCGGCGCTCGACAGGGCGGCAGACGACATGTTTACCGATCTGGTGAAAGGCCATCTTGCAAAAGGCGGGATCGTGCTGGCGGCAACCCATCAGCCCTTGGGGCTGGAGAAGGCGCAGGAGTTGCAGATGACGGGGTTTGCTGGTGTGGAGGGTTGGGCATGATGGCGATGTGCGCGTGGCCTACCCCCCTCCACCCTGCCGGGCATCTCCTCCACAAGGGGGGAGATCGGCAGGGGGCTCTTCTGACGCTCCATTCTCAAACCTTGAGATTGCCGAGACCTGACCGCGAGTCGATCTCCCCCCTTGTGGGGGAGATGCCCGGCAGGACAGAGCGGGGTAAACTTCACCCACCGAGGACGCCCCAATGACCGCCGTCTTCCTCCGCGATATCAAACTCTCCATCCGCGCCGGCGGCGGCGCGCTGATCGGCGTGCTGTTTTTCATGACGGTGGTTGCCGTCATCCCCTTCGGCGTCGGCCCCGATCTCAACCTGCTCGCGCGCATCGGCCCGGCCATCGTCTGGATTGGCGCGCTGCTCTCCGCCCTTCTCGGCCTCGACCGGCTGTTTCAAGCCGAGCGGGATGACGGCTCCCTTGATTTGATCCTGATGCAGGAAACCCCGCTAGTCCTGACCGTGTTCGTGAAATGCCTGGCACACTGGGTTACGACCGGTCTGCCACTGGTGCTTGCCTCCCCTTTGCTCGGCCTCTTTATGAACATGGACGAAGCGGCTATCGGCGCAGTGATGCTGACGCTTCTGGTCGGCTCACCCGCCATCACTTTCATCGGCGCGGTGGGCGCGGCGGTTGCCGTTGCCCTGCCGCGCGGGGGGCTTCTGGTTTCCATCCTCGTGCTGCCGCTCGCCATTCCCGTGCTGATCTTCGGCGTCAGCGCCTCCTATGCGGCAGTGCAGGACCCGGCGCCCTTCATGCCGCCATTCCTCATTCTGTGTGCGATCACGTTATTTTCAGCCGCGACCGGGCCTTTCTTTGCCGCTTTGGCACTGCGCAATGTTATGGATTGATGAAACCGCGATGGATGATCTCCTGTTGACAGGGATCAATTGCGGGGCGGCCATTCTCGGGTTACACAAACGGCATGAACGAGCAGACCTTCACCATCACCAAATTCAGTGATCTCGCCAATCCCACGCGGTTTCTGGCGCTGGCGGCACGCATTCTGCCGTGGCTCGCTGTCCTGACGGCGCTGGTACTGGCCGCCGGCCTTTATCTGTCCTTCACGTCAGAAGGCGATTACCAGCAGGGTTACACGGTGCGCATCATGTATGTGCACGTACCCTCCGCCTGGCTCGCCATGATGTGTTATTCGGTCATGGCGGTCTCCGCAATCGGCACCCTCGTCTGGCGTCACCCGCTGGCGGATGTCAGCCACAAGGCCGCCGCCCCCATCGGCGCGGCCTTCACGCTGATTGCGCTCGTCACAGGCTCGCTCTGGGGCAAACCCATGTGGGGAACCTGGTGGGTGTGGGATGCGCGGCTGACTTCCGTCTTCGTGCTTTTCCTGATGTATCTGGGGCTGATCGCGCTCAACCGCGCCCTGGACGATCCTTCCAGAGCCGCCCGGGTCAGCGCTGTGCTGATCCTCGTCGGGTTCGTGAATATCCCGATTATCAAGTTTTCGGTCGAGTGGTGGAATACGCTGCATCAGCCGGCAAGCGTCATCCGCATGGGCGGTTCCGCCATCGATGCGGAGTTTCTGTGGCCGCTTCTGACCATGGCGGTCGGTTTCACGCTGCTGTTCTTCACCCTGCACATCGCCGCCATGCGCAACGAAATCTGGCGTCGGCGCGTAGCCGCGCAGCGGCGTCTCGCGGCACGCATGGCGAACCGGGAGGGCTGAGGTGATGACACACGCCTTTTATATCGGCATGTCCTATGCGGCGACCGGCCTTGTCGTTCTCTGTCTCATCGCCTGGGTCGTCGTGGACGGTCAGGCACGCAAACGGGAACTGAAGGGACTCGAGGCATCCGGCATACGCCGCAGGGCGAGAGCCGGTTCCGCAGGTGACGCGCAATGACGCAGGCTGACCGGGACGCCAAGGCCAAAACGACAGGCCGTGCACGCTATGCACTGGCGCTGCTGCCATTGCTGCTTTTCGGCGCTTTCGCCCTCGTCGCCGGCAAGATGCTTTACGATCAGGACGTAAACGGACTGGATATCAGCGCCATTCCCTCGGCGCTGATCGGCACCAGGGCACCCACCCTGTCGCTACCGCCACTGGAGGGCTCCAACCTGCCAGCGCTGACCGATACCGCCATCAAGGGCAAGCTGACGCTGGTGAACGTCTTCGCCTCCTGGTGCGTTCCCTGCCGGCAGGAGCACCCGCTGCTTCAGGAATTGGCGAAAGACAGCCGCATTACCGTCGTCGGCATCAATTACAAGGACAAGCAGGATAATGCGCTGCGCTTCCTCGGCGAGCTCGGCAATCCCTTTGCTGCGATAGGCGTCGATCCGAACGGCAAGGCCGCGATAGACTGGGGCGTCTACGGCATTCCCGAAAGTTATCTGGTCGGCGCGGATGGCACGATCCTTTATAAAAAGGTCGGCCCCTTCGATGTCCGCGGCGTGGAGCGCGACCTGCTGCCAGCCATCGCGGCCGCAGCCGGGAAATAACCCGCTCCGCAAGGCGTCACCCCCTGGTAACGACCCTCAGCGACGGGCCTTCGGTCGACAAGCGCATACCTTCCAGCACCACCTGATCGCGACCGCCCCGTTTTGCCGCATAAAGACTGTCATCGGCACGCTTGATGGCGTCATGAATGGAATGATCTCCCCTCGCGACGGCCGAAACGCCGAAGCTTGCGGTGATCTGGCTGGTTACACCCCGGTTGCGCCAATCGAGCGACGACAGGCCTGTGCGCATGCCATTGGCAAGCTGGCCGGCTGCTGCGGCCGTCTGGCCGGGCACGAAGACCACGAATTCCTCACCGCCAAAGCGCGCCACCAGCGCATCCTCGGGCGCATTTCGCCTGAGCAGATCGGAAAGACCGATGAGAACGATATCTCCGGCCGCATGACCGTAAACATCGTTGATACGCTTGAAGTGATCTATATCGCAGGCGATGACCGCACCCTGAGGCGTATCGTTGCGAAAATCGGGAACTCGGCGGTCGAAGCCGCGCCGGTTCAACACGTCCGTCAGCGGATCATGCTCTGCCGCATGCAGATGCCGGTCGACGGTGACGGAAATCTGACTCGCAAGCACGGAAAGCGCCAGCAGGAAGCCGAAAATGCTGGCCGCAAGCTGCATGTAGAAAGCGTAGTCGGATTCGAAGAATTCACTAAGCTCGGTCATCGAGCCACCCGGCGTCATCACCAGCAGCATACCGATGCGTACCAGCGTCTCCAGCACCACAAGACAGGCAATTCCCACCATCAGCCTGTCGGCGAGCGCTACCGGCCGCTTCCGCACGAGCCAGACCGGGATAGCGAGCAAAAAGGCGCAGACAAGATCGCCGATGACGAGTTCGCGTTTCAGATCAGGTGTGACGAAAACATGGAAAGAGACCAGCAAAACTGCGGCGATCACGATCGACAGTCTGGCCGTGATATAAAGCGGCCGCCCGAAATGGACGAGCAGAGCGTGGCCATAGAGGAAGAAGGCGGAGAAAAACAACAGGTTCGATAGGATCGCCTGTAATTCGAAGGGCAGGCCGCCAAGCACCAGAGGCGCCGCAAAACCGAAAGCCGCCGAAAGATATCCTATACCCCAATAGCGGGCAGAAGCGTGGCCGATCCTTTGCAGGAACAGGAACACCACGCCGAATGTCAGCATGATGAAGGGGAGAAGATAGGCGAAATTGTCTTGCAATGGGTTCTGCCGGAGGGAGAGACGAGCCTTTGCCTGACACTACCGCAATGCCATTAAGAAAACCTGCATATATTGTGCGGCTTCCGTGCCTTTCGGCCCGTCGGACCTGAAAACCCGTTCACATCTGCGGAAGCGCGTTCTGCCATTCCTTGATCGCGTCCACGGGCCAGAGCAGCATCACCACATTCAGCGTCAGGTTGTCACGGATCAGCCAGCCGGTGAAGATTTCGAAGACGATGGCGATCGCCACCGTCAGCCACACCGGCATACGGGCAGCGAACAGGAAACCCAGCACCATGAAGACCGTATCCATCGCCGAGTTCAGGATGCTGTCGCCGGTGTAACCCAGCGCCATCGTCGCGGTCCGATAGCGATCGATGATGAGAGGCGAGTTTTCAAGAATTTCCCATGCCGCCTCCACCAGAACCGCGAGCGAAAGCCGCATGGAAAGCGGCCTGTTGCGGAACAGCAGCCTGGCGAACCAGTAGAACAGAAAGCCGTGAATGATATGCGAGGGCGTATACCAGTCGGCCAGATGCTGGGAATTGCCCGGCGTGTTAACGCCCGGCTCAAACAACTTCACATAACCGCATTCGCAGATCGGAATGCGGCCCATGGCGTAGAGGATGACGATCTGCAGGAGAAGCAGGCCGGCGGCCACGCCGAACCATTTAAGCGAGCGCGAGCGGGAAGCCGACATCTCTGCAATTGTCATTTTTCGTCCTTGTTGAGCGGTTCCAGCGAATGGCGCATGACGAGCGGCATTTGCGCCATGGTGAAGATGATGGTGATCGGCATCGTGCCCCACACCTTGAAGGCGACCCAGGTATCGGTGGTGAACATGCGCCAGACAACCTCGTTCATCACCGCAAGGAAGAGAAAAAACACGCCCCAGCGCAGCGTCAGCTTGCGCCAGCCCTCATCCGTCAGCTTGAAAGCCGAGTTGAAGACGTAACCCAGCAGCGACTGGCCAAAGAACAGGCCGCCCAGCAGGATAACGCCAAACAGCGTGTTGACGATGGTCGGCTTCATCTTGATGAAAGTATCGTTCTGCAACCACAATGTCAGCGCACCGAACACGAACACCACGATACCTGAAATAAGCGGCATGATCGGCAGCTTGCGCGTCATCACCCATGAAACGGAGAGCGCCAGCGCCGTTGCGATCATGAACAGGCCGGTGGCAATGAAGATCGGGCCGCCGAATTCCGTCAACACGGGGAAGGTGGAGGCCAGCCATTCGCCGCGGGAATTAGCGAAGAAGAACACCACCAGCGGGCCAAGCTCGAGCACGAATTTCAGGAGCGGGCTGATTTCCGCCACCATCTTTTCGCTTTCCTTGGAATTGCTTTCAATATCCATACTCAAACTCCCGCAATGGCCTTGGCAAAATCTTCCGCCTCGAAGGGCTCCAGATCGTCCACACCTTCACCCACACCGATGAAATAGACCGGCAGCTTGTGTTTGGCGGCGATGGCGACGAGGATACCGCCCCGCGCCGTGCCATCCAATTTTGTCATAATCAGGCCCGAAACGCCCGCGATATTACGGAATATTTCCACCTGGTTCATGGCATTCTGGCCGGTCGTCGCATCCAGCGTCTGCAGCACGGTGTGCGGCGCATCCGGATCGAGCTTGCCGAGCACGCGCACGATCTTTTCCAGCTCCGCCATCAATTCCGTCTTGTTCTGCAGACGGCCGGCCGTATCGATGATGAGCACGTCGCTTTTTTGCGCCCGTGCCTGCTCATAGGCGTCGTAGGCAAGACCGGAGGCATCTGCCCCAAGCTTGGTGCCGATGAATTGCGAGCCGGTACGGTCGGCCCATATCTTCAGCTGCTCGATCGCCGCCGCGCGGAAGGTATCGCCGGCCGCCAACATCACCTTGAGGCCGGAGCCGGAAAGCTTGGCGGCCAACTTGCCAATGGTGGTCGTCTTGCCGGTGCCATTCACACCGACGACGAGGATGACATGCGGCTTGTGCGAAAGATCGAGTTCAAGCGGCCTGGCGACAGGCTTCAGGACCTTGGTGATCTCGCCCGCCATGATGCGCGCCACATCCTCGCCGCTCACATCCTTGCCGTAACGCTCGGAAGACAGGGCGCCGGTGATGCGCATGGCGGTCTCGACCCCGAGGTCCGACTGGATGAGAAGATCCTCAAGCTCGTCGAGCGTATCTTCATCCAGCTTGCGCTTGGTGAAGAGCGCCGAAATCTGTGTGGTCAACTGCGACGACGTGCGGGCAAGCCCTGCCCGCAGGCGCTGAAACCATGTCAGTTTTACCTGCGTTTCGGCGGGGGCAGGCTCCTGCCGCTCACTGGCGGACGAAAAACCCTTTGGCAGAGCTGGCGGTGTAGCGGAGGGCGCAGTCGCGGCTTCGGCCTCGTCAAGCAGCGCATCCATCGCATCTGCATCCAGCACGACATCCGATGCTTCCAGGGCAGATTCGACCTGCTCTTCGGCGGCTGCTTCCGCCTGTAGCAACGATAGCGGCGCCACACCCATATCGCCTGAAAGCTCGACACCGGGCAGAAGCGGTGCGTCCTCTTCCTTATCATCGTTGGACGGGAGCGCCTCTGTCGCCTCGTCCGGGGCCGGGCCGCCGGCCGTCTCCATCTCCAGTTCGGAAACCGGGTCCTTCGCGACAGGGTCATGCGCTTCAGCGTCACTCAGCGCCGCTTCGAAGGAAGCGTTTTCATTGCCGCGCTCAGGCGCGGCGTCCTCTTGCGGCCGTCCGTCCGTTTCGGCCTTGTCCTTGCCGAACGAAAAGACTTTTTTGATGAAGCCGAGGGCCATGGTCGTTCCCGTGTCTTTTCTCTTGTGCCGCCTCAGGCCGCATCCGCCGCCAGAAGCTTCATGTTCAGATGTTTGCCGTTGTGGCCGGTAATCGCAACCTGCGCAAGAGTGCGCGGGGCAAGATGCGGTGCCTCCACCAGCGTGAAATTGTCGGTATGGGCAAAACCGTTGTTTTCAACGAGGATCGTCTGCACCGAACCGACCATGCCTTGCAGATGCGCAAACCGCAGCGCCTCGCCGCGCTCCCGCAGCCTCGCCGCCCGCTCCTTCACCAAAGCCCGGTCAAGCTGCGGCATGCGGGCCGCCGGCGTGCCGGCACGTGGGCTATAGGGAAACACATGCAGGTTGGAAATTCCGCATTCTTCCGCAAGCGTCGCGGCGTTCTCGAACATGTCTTCCGTCTCGGTGGGAAAACCGGCGATCATATCCGCACCGAAGGCGATATCCGGCCGAAGCGACCGCACCTCGTGACAGAAACGAATGGCGTCAGCCCGCAAATGGCGGCGTTTCATACGTTTCAGGATCATGTCGTCGCCATGCTGGAGGGACAGGTGCAGATGCGGCATGAAACGCGGCTCATCGGCAATCAGATCCATGAGATGATGATCGGCCTCGATACTATCGATGGAGGAAAGGCGCAGGCGCAGAATATCAGGCACCTGCTTCAGCAAAGTCTTGGCAAGATAACCGAGCGACGGTTCACCGGGTAAGTCAGCGCCATAACTTGTCGCATCCACCCCGGTCAGCACGATTTCGCGATAACCGCCCTCCGTCAGCCTGCGCGCCTGATCCACCACCGCACCCATCGGCACGGAGCGGGAATTCCCGCGCCCATAGGGAATGATGCAGAAGGTGCAGCGATGATCGCAGCCGTTCTGCACCTGAATGAAGGCGCGCACATGCCCGTCTATGTGCTTCACCATCTGCGGCGCGGTCGCCTTGATGCTCATGATATCGTTGACGCGCAGCTTTTCTTCCGCCGAGACGCCAAAATCGGGCAGCGCACGATAGGAGGCGCTCTTCAGCTTCTCCTCATTGCCCAGCACCGCATCCACCTCGGGCATGTCGGCAAAGGTCTGTTTTTCGGTCTGGGCAGCGCAGCCGGTGACGATGATGCGCGCATGCGGATTGTCGCGCCGCGCCCGACGGATGGCCTGGCGGGCCTGACGCACCGCTTCGCCCGTCACCGCGCAGGTATTGACCAGCACGGCATTGTTGAGCCCAGCCTTTTCGGCCTCCGCCCGCATCACTTCCGATTCATAGGTGTTGAGACGACAGCCGAAGGTTATGACCTCGACGCCGCTCATACAACCCCCCGCTCGACCGCATCGCGCGCCCAGACGCCGGTGACGGGATCGACGGAACCTGACCATTCCCATTCGGCCGGGCCGGTCATAACGACGTGGTTATCCTCACGCCAGTCGATGGTCAGCGGCACGCGGATAGGGCTGGAGGCGACATCGACGGTGACCTTTCGGCCGGTGCGGCCGGTGCGGGCAGCGGAAACGGCTGAGGCGCAGGCGGCCGAACCGCAGGCAAGCGTCAGCCCGGCGCCGCGCTCCCAGGTGCGAGTGCGAAGCGCGCTGTCTGAAATCACCTGCGCCAGCGTGATATTGGCCTTTTCCGGAAACATCGGATGGTTTTCGAGAAGCGGCCCGAAACGTTCGAGATCAAACGTCATCGGGTCACGATCAACCCAGAAAATAGCATGCGGATTGCCCATGGACATGACTGCAGGCGAATGCAGAATTGGTGCATCGATCGGCCCGATCTGCAATTCGATGCGGCTGGTATCATGGAATTCCTCAGAAAGCGGAATGTCGCTCCAGCGGAAACGCGGCAGGCCCATATCGACCGATATCATGCCGTCTTCATGCTCGACGGCGTTCAGAATACCGGCGACCGTCTGGAAGGTGAAACTGGTCTTGCCGGTTTCGGAAGACAGCGCCTGCACCACGCAGCGCGTGCCGTTGCCGCAGGCCTGCGCCTTGGTGCCATCGCAATTGAGGATGTCGATATAGGCATCCGTCCCCGCGATACGCGGATCGTGGATGGCCATGATCTGATCGAACTGCGTGGCTGGATCAGCATTGAGGGCGATGGCAGCCGCTGGCGTGACCATATCTTTACGACCGCGCATATCGACAACGAGGATCTTGTTGCCAAGCCCGTTCATCTTCGCAAATTCGACCGTATCCGCCATCGCCTTGAACCTGAAAACTATCTGAAAACCGGTTTGCATCGGGGTATTTCCCGCGCTTTCGCCCTATATGGCGGAAAGGCAGGCAAATTACCAGACTGTTGCGGCGCAAACGGGGCGTCGGCTCAGGCGGATGGCACGTCGAAAACCTCGCCGGGACGCATTGGCCGGAAACGGCTTTCATCCACACCCTGCTCCGTCAACGCAACCTTGAGGGCTGCAAGCGGCGCATCCACCGCCTCATCGGTGAGTTGCACCGTACCCCAGTGATGGCCGCAGACATGCGCCGCGCCGCAAAGTTTCATGCCTTCCACGGCTTCCATCGGGTTCTGATGCTGGCCCTTCATGAACCAGCGCGGCTCGTAAGCGCCGAACGGAAGGTTGGCGAGGCGAAACCCGCCATGCTTCTTGCGAGCCGCGTGATAGTTGCGGCCCTCGTGGAAGCCGGTATCGCCAATATGGTAAATCTTGCCGCCAGGCGTTTCGAGCACGAAGGCGGCCCAGAGCGCCATTCGCCGATCATTCAGACCGCGCGCCGACCAGTGGTGGCAAGGCTCAAAGTGAATTTTCACCGCACCGGCATCGATCACATCGCCCCAATCCCCCACCTCGATACGCGCCGCCTCGACACCCGTGCGGATGATTGCGTCGTTGCCGAGCGCCGTGATGAAAAGCGGCTTATGCGCCACATGCAGGCGCTTCAGCGTTTCCATGTCCAGATGGTCGTAGTGATTATGCGTCACCAGCACCAGATCGATGGGCGGCAGGTCCTCGAAACGGATGCCGGGCGGATTGACGCGCTTGGGGCCGGCAAAGCTGAACGGGCTGGTACGCTGCGACCACACCGGATCGACAAGAATATTCAGCCCTGCCGTCTGGATGAGGAAAGAAGCGTGGCCGACGAAGGTGACACGGATGTCTTTGCCATCAATCCGAGTTTCCGGTCTCGCAAAGGGAAAAGGGCTCGGATAGTTTTCCGGCCATGTGGCGCGCTCGCCATTGAAGCGCCATTTCAGCAGGCCCATGAAATTACCGGGCGGTGAACCGCCGGGATTGAAGAAGCGCACTCCGTCGAAATGATCGGAGACCGGGCCGCTATAATAGGCGCTGGCATTGGAGCGGCGGGCATAGAACCCCCCGCCCGCGAGAGTGAGCAAACCAAGAGCGGAAAAACGAAAGAAGTTTCGACGTTTCATGACAAAGGTATAGGGAGCGGAATGGCGCCGTTCAAGCGCCGCCAATCGCGGCTTGCCGCCGATCACGCAAAGATGAAATTCAGGCTCTGTCGCCAGCAAACCGCCACCGCCTTGACTTTTCCGGCACTTTCCTGTTTATCCCGCCCATCAGCTGGCAGTTTCACGACTCCAAGCCGCCGACCGGGACCCGAAAAGGTATAAAGAGATCCCGGAGGTCAACACCCGACAGCGCGATGCGCCCTCGGGTGCTTTTTGGCTTTGCGTCTTGTTTTTGCCAGCGAAAGCACCGACGTTTCGGGAACCCCGGAACGAAGAAGGAAGAAACGATGTTTGAAAACCTCCAGGACCGCCTTGGTTCCATTCTGAATGGACTGACCGGCCGTGGCGCGCTGACGGAAGCCGATGTTGCCGCCGCCCTGCGCGAGGTTCGCCGTGCGCTTCTGGAAGCGGATGTGGCGCTGGAAGTCGTGCGCTCCTTCACCGACAGGGTGCGTGAAAAGGCTGTTGGCGCAGCTGTTCTCAAATCCATCAAGCCCGGCCAGATGGTCGTCAAGATCGTGCATGACGAGCTTGTCGAAATGCTCGGCACCGAAGGCGTTTCCATCGATCTTCACGCCGCCGCCCCCGTTGTCATCATGATGGTGGGTCTGCAGGGCTCGGGTAAAACGACGACCACTGGCAAGATCGCCAAGCGCCTGACCGACCGCGACAAGAAGAAGGTGCTGATGGCATCTCTCGACACGCGCCGTCCGGCCGCTCAGGAACAGCTTCGCCAGTTGGGCGTCCAGACCGGCGTCGACACGCTGCCGATCATTGCCGGCCAGTCGCCGACGGATATTGCCGCACGCGCCGTGCAGGCCGCAAAGCTCGGCGGCCATGACGTCGTCATTCTCGATACCGCCGGCCGCACCCATATCGACGAACCCTTGATGCTGGAAATGGCCGACATCAAGAAGAAGTCGAACCCGCATGAAATCCTGCTGGTCGCGGATTCGCTGACCGGTCAGGACGCCGTTAATCTGGCGCGCAATTTCGATGAACGTGTCGGCATCACCGGCCTCGTACTGACCCGTATGGACGGCGACGGCCGCGGCGGTGCGGCTCTCTCCATGCGCGCCGTCACCGGCAAGCCGATCAAGCTGATCGGTATCGGCGAGCGCATGAACGAACTCGACGAGTTCCATCCGCGCCGTATCGCCGACCGTATCCTCGGCATGGGCGACATCGTCTCCCTGGTCGAAAAAGCCGCCGAAAACATCGATGCGGAAAAAGCCCGCGCCATGGCCGAGAAAATGGCCAAAGGCAAGTTCGATCTCAATGATCTCGCCGACCAGCTTGGCCAGATGAAAAAGATGGGCGGCAT
Source organism: Agrobacterium sp. B1(2019) (assembly GCF_008274755.1). Taxonomy (NCBI): domain Bacteria; kingdom Pseudomonadati; phylum Pseudomonadota; class Alphaproteobacteria; order Hyphomicrobiales; family Rhizobiaceae; genus Agrobacterium; species Agrobacterium sp. B1(2019). The sequence continues at coordinate 2,773,807 of NZ_VTPB01000001.1, forward strand.
GGGCGGCATCATGGGTCTGATGCCCGGCATGGCCGGCATGAAGGACAAGATGGCTTCGGCCGGCATGAACGACAAGATGTTCGACCGCCAGATCGCCATCATCTCGTCCATGACCAAGGCCGAGCGCGCCAATCCGGATATTCTGAAACACAGCCGCAAAAAGCGCATCGCCGCCGGTTCGGGCACGGATGCCGCCGAAATCAACAAGCTCCTGAAAATGCACCGTGGCATGGCCGACATGATGAAAGCCATGGGCGGCAAGGGCAAGGGCGGCATGATGAAGCAGATGATGGGCGGCCTTGCCGGCAAGATGGGGCTCGGTGGCCTCGGGGGCGGCATGATGGGCGGCGGTATGCCTGACCTGTCGAACATCGATCCGAAGCAGCTTGAGGCGCTGCAGAAGCAGGCCGAAGCCGCCGGCCTCGGCAAGCCGGGAGCGATGCCCGGCCTTGGCGGTCTGCCGGGCGGATTGCCCGGTCTCGGTGGCGCAAAGCTGCCGGGTCTTGGCGGCATGCCGGGCCTTCCCGGTTTCCCGAAAAAGAAGTGAGGGCACGCCAATGAACAATACAGAGGTGAAAGCCCAGCTTTCCGAATACCGCCAGTCGATCGACAATATCGATGCCGCACTGGTTCACATTCTTGCCGAACGGTTTCGCTGCACCAAGGCGGTGGGCGTATTGAAGGCAAAATACAGTTTGCCGCCGGCTGATCCGGCGCGCGAGGAATACCAGATCGAACGCCTTCGCCGTCTTGCGAAGGACGCCAATCTGGATCCGGATTTCGCCGAGAAGTTCCTGAACTTCATCATCAAGGAAGTCATCCGGCATCATGAAGCAATCGCCGCCGAACACGGCGGCCTCGACAAGACCGCCTGAACGGCGGACAAGCCATCCTAAGGAGTATATTACATGGCACTTAAAATTCGTCTCGCACGCGGTGGTTCCAAGAAGCGCCCGTATTACCAGATCGTCGTTGCTGACGCCCGTTCGCCCCGCGACGGCCGTTTCCTCGAGAAGGTCGGCTCCTGGAACCCGATGCTCGGCAAGGACAACCCGCAGCGCGTTGAGCTGAAGGCTGACCTCATCAAGGAATGGATCGCCAAGGGCGCACAGCCGACCGACCGCGTTCTGCGCTTCCTCGCTGAAGCCGGCCTTGCCGAGCGCGCCGCTCGCAGCAACCCGGAAAAGGCAAAGCCGGGCAAGCGCGCTCTCGAGCGCATCGCTGAAAAGAAGCAGAAGGCTGAAGATGCAGCCGCTGCTGCTGCGGAAGCCTCTGCTGCAGAATAATCTGCACGGAAACTTTTGAAGAACGGGTGGTGTGGTTTTCCATGCCGCCCGTTTTTTGTTTATTTTGGCGTCAACAAACCTTAAAGCTGACGCAACCAACACCAGAAGACGGACGGCCCGATGGCAAAGCTGGAAAACCCGGTACTCATGGCAAAAATCGGCGGCGCACAGGGCCTGCGCGGCGAAGTCCGTGTCAGCACCTATACGGCCGATCCGATGGCGCTCGGCGATTATGGCAATCTGGTTACCGCCGATGGCCGTATCTTCGAAATTCTGGAAGTCCGTGAAGGAAAGAATGTCGTCGTTGTCCGTTTCAGGGGCATCAATGACCGAAATGCAGCGGAAAGCCTGAACGGTCTGGAACTGTTCATCGACCGCGACAATCTGCCTGACGACGAGCTTGACGATGACGAGTTTTATTATGCCGATCTCGAAGGGCTGGAAGCCGTCGATGCGGAAGGCAAAAGTTATGGCGCCGTCAGCGCCGTTTACGATTTCGGCGCGGGTGACCTGCTGGAGTTGAAAGGCGCGGGCCGTCGCCCTGCCCTCATTCCCTTTTCGGAAGCGGCCGTGCTGGAAATCGACCTCGAAGCCGGTCGCATTCTCATCGATCCGATGGCCGCCGGACTGATCGACAATCCCGATGACAAGGACGAAACCGGCGTATCGCCTTTCGGCAAGAAATAAACAATGACCTTCAAGGCTACCGTTCTGACGCTCTACCCGGAAATGTTTCCGGGACATCTCGGATATTCGCTGGCGGGCAAGGCGCTGGAGCGGGGGCAATGGTCACTGGACGCCGTACAGATCCGCGAATTTGCCACCGACAAACACAGAAGCGTCGATGACACGCCGGCAGGCGGCGGCGCCGGCATGGTGCTGAAACCCGACGTTCTGGCGGCGGCCATCGACCATGTTTCCAATGGCGATACACGCCCGCGGCTGCTGATGAGCCCGCGCGGCAAGCCGCTGTCACAAAACCGTGTGCGTGAACTGGCCGCCGGAGAAGGCGCGATTATCGTCTGCGGTCGTTTCGAAGGCGTCGACCAGCGGGTGATAGAGGCGCGCGGGCTGGAGGAAGTGTCGATCGGCGATTACATCCTCTCCGGCGGTGAGCCGGCGGCGTTGACGCTTCTTGACGCCGTCGTCCGTATCCTGCCGGGCGTTATGGGCAACGATCTTTCCGGTGTGCATGAAAGCTTCGAGGGCGGACTGCTGGAACATCCGCACTATACCCGCCCGCAGGTCTGGGAAGGCCGTGACATCCCAGCCGTTCTCACTTCCGGCAACCACGCCGTCATCGACAGGTGGCGTCATGAACAGGCGCTGAAGCTGACGCAGGAAAGACGTCCGGACCTTCTGGTAAAGGCTCAGGCCGAAACAAAATAATAGGCCGTCAGCACCAGCCCGACCGCGATCACCAGCCAGCGGATGATCCATTGCGGCACCCGCCGTGCCGTATGCACGCCCGCATAGCCGCCAAGTGCGGCCGCGGGGAACATGATGAGCGCTGCCCACCAGGAAACGACGCCGCCGCTGACGAAGATCGCGATTGCGATAACGGCGATCACGACTGACAAGAGGTTTTTCAGCGCATTCAGATGATGATAGCTGCCTCCCGAGGTTATTCCGAGAATGGCCAGCATCATGATGCCCATGCCGGCGCCAAAAAAACCGCCATAGACGGAAGCGAGTCCCTGGAAAATGAGGCTCGGCAGATTACCGGGCGAACGTTCGACGCTCGCTTTTGGCCGCAGCCATGGGCCGGCAGCGAAAACGGCGGTTGCAGCGAGAAGAAGCCATGGCACAAGCTGGCGGAAGGAAGGATTGTCGAGCGACAAAAGCAGAAGCGATCCGGCCAGCCCGCCAACGACTGAAACGGCAGACAGAAGGATCGCCTCGCGCCAATGGGCGCGAATTTCCGGCCCATAGGCGATGACAGAGGTGACGTAGCCCGGAAACTGCACGATGGCTGACGTGGCGTTGGCGACGATCGGCGGCAGGCCGGCCAGCGTCATCGCGCCGAAGGTCAAAAATGTGCCGCCACCGGCAATGGCATTAACGACACCCGACAGAAAGCCGGTGGCAAACAGCATGAGAATAATGAATACGGACATGGCCCCTCCCAAGGTTCCCATGCCATAACCGCCAGCACGCTGCTTCGCAACTGCCGGAACGCGGCGCGTAATTGATAAAATATTGTCATGAAAGGGATGACAAACGGCGCTGCCTCGTGTATGTGCCCGCGTGGAAATGGGAAATATCCCAACCGAAAGCAAAGAATGGCGAACCCGCTCCTGCCGCAAGGCATGGTCTGAAGGCATTGACCGACAGATGAACCGTTGAGCGCTCTGGCTGTTTCAGAAGAAATCAGAGGTTAACATGACCAATATCATTCAGCAGCTGGAAGCCGAACAGGCCGCCAAGATCGAAGCAAAGCGCACCCTGCCCGAGTTTTCTCCGGGCGACACCCTGCGCGTCAACGTGCGCGTTACCGAAGGTAACCGTACCCGCGTTCAGGCTTACGAAGGCGTTTGCATCGCCCGTTCCGGCGGCGGTCTTTCCGAAAGCTTCACCGTTCGCAAGATTTCCTACGGCGAAGGCGTCGAGCGCGTATTCCCGATCTACTCCCCGCTGGTCGAAGGCGTAGAAATCGTTCGCCGCGGTAAGGTTCGCCGCGCGAAGCTCTACTACCTGCGCGACCGTCGCGGTAAAGCTGCCCGTATCGTTGAAAACACCGGTACGCGCGCCCGCAAGCTGAACGAATCCGAGCGCCAGGCCGCTGCCGAAGAAAAGGCACGTCTGGAAGCCGAAAAGGTAGCAGCAGCACAGGCTCTGGCCGCCGAAAAAGCAGCAGCTGAGGCCGCAGAAGCCAAAGCAGCGGAAGAAGCAGCAAAGGCTGCAGAAGCCACAGCGGAATAAGATTTCCATTTCGATGGATGCACGAAAGGCGACCTTCGGGTCGCCTTTTTTGTTGCGCCGATGTAACGCAACAAACCATGCCGGGAAAATCCCGCATGCGGTTTGAAAGCCGTGCTTGGCGAGCACTGGCTGGCCAGAGAGAATACCGACGTTCTTTCAGTCATTTGCTTCGCCGAAAGATGCAGCAGATTTCGACCGCCAACAAATACCTGCCTGATTTCTTGCCCGAGTGTTTTAGCCCATCCTCGAACAGCATTGCCTAATTGCATTTATTGTGCAATTTTCTAGCCGTTTCAGGTGTTATTATGTTTTTATTTAATTCTTTTTTAACAAAAAATAAGTCTGCTTTTTTCGCGGTTGGCCTGGCCAGCGCGTTGATGAACATCCTTAATCTTTCCGGCTCGCTTTTCATGCTGGAAGTTTACGACCGCATCTTGCCCAGCAAGAGCATTCCATCTCTTGTGGCGCTGGTTGTTCTCCTGATCGTTCTCTACGCGTTTCTGATGGGCTTCGACGCGCTGCGAGGACGCATATTGGCGCGCATCTCGGACAATATGGACGACGCGCTCAATCAGAAGCTTTTCAGGGCGTCAATCACTGCCCCGCTCCTTGCCTCGGGGAAGGTCGATGGGCTGCAGATCGTCGGCGATCTCGATCAGATCCGCCAGTTTCTCTCCGGGCCAGGTCCGGCGGCTTTTTTCGATATTCCCTGGCTGCCCATCTATCTGCTGATCTGTTTTGCCCTGCATCCATGGATCGGCTTCGCCGTGCTCGGCGGCGCCTTGGTTCTTATCGTACTGACGCTTCTGACCAATTGGTTGACCGAAAGGGCGACAAAACAGGCTTATACTGCACGAGGCCAAAGAAACGTCCTCGTCGGCAGCAGCCAGCGCAACATTGAATCCATCAAGACCATGGGAATGATGGGGGCGGTGACATCCATGTGGGACGAGCTACATTGCAGATATCGCGCCGTCACCCTGGCGACATCCGATACGGCCGGCATGCTCGGCGCCATGTCGCGCACATTCCGGCTGTTGCTGCAATCCGGCGTTATGGCTATCGGCGCCGTTCTTGTCATCGACGGCAATGCATCGGCGGGTAGTATCATTGCGGGCTCGATCCTCTCCGCAAAGGCGCTCGGCCCTGTCGAACATGCGATTGCAAACTGGCGCAGCTTCATGACTGCAAGACAGGGCTGGAAACGCGTCAACGAGTTCCTGGAACTGGCGCCCGAACCCTCGCTGCCGCTCTCCCTGCCTCGCCCGCAATATACCGTCGCGGTTGACCGTGTAACCGGTGGACCGCCAAACGGCGCGCGCGATACGGTTGCCGATATTTCCTTCACGCTGAACGCGGGCGATGGTCTCGGCATCATCGGCCCAAGCGCCTCGGGCAAATCCACGCTGGCACGCTTGATGACCGGCATCTGGCCCTATGAACGCGGTTCCGTCCGCTTCGATGGGGCCGCGCTCAACCAGTGGGATTTCGAATTTCTCGGCAAATCCGTCGGCTACATGCCCCAGCAGGTGGAGCTGATGCCCGGGACTGTGGCGCAGAATATTGCGCGCTTCGACCGCGACGCGACAGCGGAAGCGGTTGTCGCCGCGGCCAAGGCCGCTCAGGTGCATGAGCTGATCCTGAACCTGCGCAACGGTTACGATACCTATATTGGTGACCGTGGCGAGGCTTTATCGGGCGGACAAAAACAGCGCATCGGCCTTGCCCGCGCCCTGTTTGGCGAGCCTTTTTTCGTTCTTCTCGATGAGCCGAACTCCAATCTGGACAGCGAAGGCGAAGCGGCCCTGCGCAATGCCATTGGCGACATCAGGGCGCGCGGCGGCATCGTCGTCGTGATTGCCCATCGCCCCAGCGCCATTGAAAGTGTCAATCTGGTGATGGTGATGAGCAACGGCCGGATGCTGCGTTTTGGCACGAAGGAGGAGGTGCTCGCGCAAATACTGCGACAGAATATCCGCCAGGTGCCTGAGGAGGAAGAGACGCGCAAGATTGAAAACCGGGTGAGCGAAAATGGTTGAGACGGAAAAAACCGGCAGGACAAATGCCTCCATTCTCAAACACTCGACCGCGGTGGTCGTTCTGGCGCTCGGCCTTTTGGTCGGACTGGGTGGGTGGGCTGCTTTTGCAAAGCTTGCCGGTGCGGTGGTCGCCACGGGCCGGGTCGTCGTTGAAGGCAATTCCAAAAAGATCCAGCATCTTTCCGGTGGCATCGTCAGCGAGATAAATGTCGCCGAAGGTGACAGGGTCGAAGCCGGTCAGATCTTGTTGCGGCTGAGCGCGACCGTCGTGCAGGCGAACCTCTCGATCGTTGAAAATACGCTTGCGCAACTCTACGCGCGCCGGGCTCGTCTGCGTGCGGAAATTGCCGAGGCGACGTCCTTCGCCGTGCAGGAAGATCTGGCGGCCCTGACAAGTTCCAAGGCCGCCAAAACCTTTATCGATAGCGAACAGAACCTCTTCAACAGCCGTCGCAACGCCTTGATCGGCATGAAAAAGCAGCTGGCAACACGCAAGGATCAGCTCGCCGACGAGGCTCGCGGCCTCAAGGTGCAGGTGCAGGCAACGGACAATGAGCTTACCATCGTAAAGGAAGATGTTTCAAAGACGGACGAGCTCTTCAAAAAAGGGCTTGTCACGCTTCAGCGCCTCAATCTCCTCAAGCGCCAGCTTTCCAGTCTCGAAGGCCAGCAGGGCCAATACATCGCCGCCCGGGCACAGACGGTGGGCAAGCTGAGCGAATTGGACCTGCAATTGCTTCAGCTCGATGAAGACCGGAAATCGGAAGTCACGAAAGAACTGACATCGATCGAAGCGACCGTCGCGGAATATGAAGAGCGGCTGGCAGCAACGCGCGACCAGCTGGATCGCCTTGACATCCGCTCACCGATCGCCGGCCGCGTCTACCAGCTTTCAGTGCACAATATAAACGGTGTCATTCAACCGGGCGAAGTGCTGATGCTGGTGGTGCCGGAGCAGGATGAGCTCGCCATCGAAGCCAATATTCCGCCGCGAGACATCGATCAGATTTACGTCGGACAGCCGGTTACCATTCGTTTCACGGCGTTCAATCAAAGCACGACACCGGATTTGAGTGCGCAAGTTGCTGTCGTCGCCCCCGACCTGCAGACGGACTCCCGAACTGGCACATCTTATTACGCGCTGCGCATCAAACCCGACAAGGCCGGAATGGGTCATCTGCCCGGCGGGAAATTATATCCCGGCATGCCGGCCGAAGTATTCATACAAACCAGCGAAAGGAGCGTTCTTTCTTATTTTGTCAAGCCGTTCCAGGACAGGCTCAAAAAGACCTTCGTACAGGAATAAGCAGTTTCCATTGCATAATTTTTCGAAAGGAATTTTCGCAACACGTTAAAGACGCACTTTATTCAAAAAAACAATTTCTTATATTGTATTATCATTTTTTACGTATTAAATATTACCCGCAATATTTATTATAAATTTAATTTCAATTCATCGATTTCTCAAAAATTTATGGGAGTGTAAAATGGCGTTAAAAGTAACTTTTGGTAATGGTGGCGCTGCTTCAGTCTCTTCGCTCACCAACCTGGTCGATCAGGAAGCTTATAAGCTCCTCACCGAATCCACAGCACAGGTCAAAAACGGTTCTTCGCTCGACTCCGGCGTGGTCAATGTCGGCGCGGTATCCGTTCCCGGCACCGGCGCGGGCGGCACGGTCGATGTCGGCTATGACCCCAGCTCGAACGGCTTCAAATTTGACGTGTCGTCGGCATGGAATTCGGTAAAGAACGCTCTCGCCCAGTCCGACACTTCTGAAAACCTTATCTTCAAGGATTTCGTTCAGGTCGACGTTCATCTCGGCGGCACCGGTTCTTCCACCGTGGAAGTTCTCAATGCCAAGCGTGGCAACATCTCGACCGGCGCAGGCAACGACACGGTCACCGTCTCTGTCATTTCGAACGACAAGGCTTGGGTAAATGCCTTCAACATCGACACGGGCGCCGGCAACGACACCATCGTGGTCAAGGCGGGCACGGCGTTCGATGGCGGCGTTGCTGCCGGTACCAACGTCGTGAACGGTGGCGCTGGCGTCACCGACGGCAGCTTCACCTCCGTCAAGATCGACGCCGGCGCAGGCAACGACTCTATCGACCTGAGTGGCGTAAACCTCGCCTCCTCGCTGGTAACCGGCGGTAAGGGCATCGACCACATAAAGGCAAGCGGTGGTGCCGATACCTTCGTTTTCAATCTCGGCGACATGGCCAAGAGCTTGGCGACCGACACCATCGAAGGCTTCAACGTCGCCATGGACAAGCTCAAGCTGGTCGGTACGGTACTCGACAACTGGGCGGTGTCGACGATCGATAACGACACCATCCTCACCTACAACGTCACTGGCGAGCACAAGGGCGAAAAGATCGTTGTCGCCGGTGTTCACCTGACCGGTAGCGACTGGTTCACCGCATAATTCTCTCGAAGAGAATTCATTATTTGCCGCTAAAGATGATCGTGGCCCGGAAACATCCGGGCCACGATTTTTTTGCATATGCGACGGTCGGCAACCGCTTCAGATGTCGCAATATTCCAGAATCAGGCCGCTTTGACCTGATTGCCCATTCTACGCGTTGCGATGATGACGAGCACGCCTGCTAGCGCCAGGCAGAAGGCAAGGAAGAACATCGGCGCAATGGTGCTGCCGGTCTCATCCTTGATCCAGGGCACCACGTTCTGCGCCACGAAGCCACCCAGGTTGCCGACGGAATTGATCGCGGCGATGCCGGCGGCCGCACCTGCTCCCTTGAGGAAGCGACCGGGCAGACTCCAGAACACCGGCTGACCGGCAAAGATACCGGCAGCGGCGATGCAGAGGAAGGCGAACTGCAGCACCGGGTCACTGAGCAAGGCCGACATCAACAGGCAAAAGGCGCCGATGAAGGCGGGGCCGACGATATAGGGCGTCTTGTTCTTTGCCTTGTCGGCTGCCAAAGGCACGATGAACAGGGCAACGGCAACGATCACCCAGGGGATGATGTTGATGAAGCCATTGGCGGTGTTGGAAACGCCGAAGCTCTTCACAATGGTCGGAAGCCAGTAGCTGAGACCATACGCGGCCAGCGGGAATCCGACATAGCAAAGCGCCATGAACAGAACGCGCGGATTGACCAGCGCCTTGAAGCCATCCTCTGCATGCTCTTCCATGCCTTTGTTCTCTTGGGCCAGCTGGTTCTTCAACCAGTCCTTTTCATCCCGGCTCAGGAACTTCGCCTTTTCGGGTGTATCGTCCAGATAAAAGAAGGTGACGATACCGGCGATCACCGCCGGAATACCGGTCGCGAGAAACACCCATTCCCATCCGGCATAACCGAGGAAACCATCCAGATCGAGCAGCATGCCGCCGAGCGGCGCGCCGATGGCATTGGCAAGCGCGCTGAAAATCATGAACAGGCCGATCATGCGGCCGCGATAATCACGCGGGAACCAGAGCGTCATCAGGAACAATACACCGGGGAAGAAGCCCGCCTCGCAGAGCCCGAGCAGGAAGCGCAGGATGTAAAACATCGTGGCGTTCTGCGTGTAGGCAAGCGCGATGGTGACGGCGCCCCAGGAAACCAGAATGCGGGCGAACCATTTGCTGGCGCCGAAACGGTTGAGGAACAGATTGCTCGGCACCTCAAAGAGGAAATAGCCGATGAAGAACAGCGAAGCGCCAAGGCCGTAGGCGTATTCGCTGAGGCTCAGCGCATCGACCATCTGCAGCTTTGCGAAGCTGACATTTTGGCGGTCGATATAGGCAATGAGATAGAGAAGGCCAAGAAACGGCATCAGCCGCCAGGTGATCTTCGAGATAAGGGCTTTTTCGGATACCATATGCTTTCCCTCCCTTCGATTTCTCGTCGAAACGCAAATGATAAGGGAACCCATCTATATGTGCGCCGCAAAATAGGCAAGTTGCATTGCACCATAACCATTGACGCCCCCCTGCAAGACAAGACTGTTGAGGCCATTCAGCAATGATGCAGCGCACGTGGAAAATGCCTAACCGTCGCGTTCCGTGCTTTGCGCATTCATATTGCCGTTAAACCGGCGATCTGCTATGAAGGCTGCCATGGGATCTAAATTCGGATGTCTCGCGCAGAATGTTTATGTGCTGCAGGACCACAAGCGTCTGCCGGCACGGTTCTTTGCGCGCGTTTCCGGGGCGCTCACCAGCCGACTTAGGCTCGCCTGACAGCACCGCTGTCCACGCCTTTCTGAACCCTGATTACCCTTTTCCATGACAAGGCATAGAGCCATGAGCGCACCCCGCACCTTATATGACAAGATCTGGGACGACCACGTCGTCAATCGTGACCCGGACGGAACCTGTCTTCTCTACATCGACCGTCACCTCGTCCATGAGGTGACGAGCCCGCAGGCCTTCGAAGGTCTGCGCATGGCCGGCCGCCCCGTGCATTCGCCTGCCCGCACGCTGGCCGTCGTGGACCACAACGTTCCGACCACGGCCGACAGGCTGGAAGGCATCAAGAACGAGGAAAGCCGCATTCAGGTGGAAGCGCTTGCGCAGAACGCCAAGGATTTCGGCGTCGAATATTATTCCGAGCGCGACAAGCGCCAGGGCATCGTCCATATCGTCGGCCCCGAACAGGGCTTCACCCTGCCGGGAATGACGATCGTCTGCGGCGACAGCCATACCTCGACCCACGGCGCCTTTGGCGCACTGGCGCATGGCATCGGCACCTCGGAAGTGGAGCATGTTCTGGCGACGCAGACGCTGATCCAGAAGAAAGCCAAGAACATGCTGGTGCGTGTCGACGGTAAAATTCCTGATGGCGTTACCGCCAAGGACATTATCCTCGCCATCATCGGTGAGATCGGCACGGCTGGCGGCACCGGCCACGTCATCGAATTTGCCGGCGAGGCGATCCGTTCGCTCTCCATGGAAGGCCGCATGACGGTCTGTAACATGACCATTGAGGGCGGCGCGCGTGCGGGTCTTATCGCACCGGATGAAACCACCTTCGATTATATCAAGGACAAGCCGCGCTCGCCGAAGGGCGAAACGCTAGAACAGGCCATCGCCTATTGGAAAACGCTGAAATCCGACGAAGGCGCCCATTACGACAAGGTCGTGGTGCTGGATGCGGCCAACCTGCCGCCCATCGTCTCCTGGGGTTCGTCTCCGGAAGACGTGACCTCCGTTGAAGGCATTGTTCCTAATCCCGATGATATCGAGGAGGAAAACAAGCGCGCCTCCAAGTGGCGTGCGCTTGAGTATATGGGCCTGAAGCCCGGCACGCGCATCACCGATATCGCCATCGACCGCGTCTTCATCGGCTCCTGCACCAATGGCCGCATCGAGGATTTGCGCGCAGCGGCGAAGATCGTCGACGGACGCAAGGTCGCCCCCACGGTCTCGGCAATGATCGTGCCCGGCTCCGGTCTCGTGAAGGAACAGGCGGAACAGGAAGGTCTGGACAGGATTTTCCTCGAAGCCGGTTTCGAATGGCGCGAGCCCGGATGTTCCATGTGCCTTGCCATGAATGATGACCGCCTGAAACCCGGCGAACGCTGCGCCTCCACCTCGAACCGCAATTTTGAGGGTCGTCAGGGCTATAAGAGCCGCACTCACCTCGTCTCGCCAGCTATGGCGGCAGCGGCCGCAATCGCCGGTCATTTCGTCGACGTGCGTGAGTGGCAATAATTGCCGCAGATGGCTTGAACAGCAAACCCCGGAGCGATCCGGGGTTTTTGTTTATTCAGAAATAATCTTCACCCGTTGACCCGGCTGAATGGTGGCCGTGGCGCTCATGGCGTTGATCATGCGGAACATGTCGAGCTTCCGGTCGGTTCCCATCATCCGCGCCGCCATCGTCGCCACGGTTTCACCGGGCTTCACCGTCACCACCCGCACCCTCAGCGGCTTCAGCGAGGCAATTTCCTGCGGCGTCATCTTGCGGAAGCTGGTGCGCAATATGTTGGCGATAGAATCGAGCTGGGTATTGCCCTTCGGCACGGCCGTCAGGAAACGGAATATCTGCTGGCCGACGCGAATGACGGTCACGTCGAAGTCCCATTTATCCGCGCTTGCCCGCGCCGTCGCAGCCTCCAGACCGTTGATCTTCGTTTCCTTGACGGTTTCCGGCAACAGGCCGGCAACCCAGCCGCTGGTCAGGTAATTGGCAAGGCTTGTCTGTTTCGGATCGGCCACGCCGTCGAAACGGATCGCCATATCGCCCGGCCCCGTCGCCAGAACGGCCTCGACCTTATTGTCGATGACGAAACCTTCCGGCACATCGAAACGAATGCCAAGCGTTCCGTGCAGGAATGTCTGGCCACGGACATAACCCTCCTGCGGGCTATCGCCATAAAGCAGGCCGTCTATGCCATCCAGAAACCAGTCGCGACCACGATCCCCGACCTGGCCGTCCTGGCCGAAGGCACGGGCATGACGCCGCGCAAGCTCGATGCGCTGCGGCGTGTTGGGGTGGCTGGAAAGGAAGTCGAGGCTCTGGTCGTTTTCGGGATCGGCAGAGGAGAAGCGCGCATAGGCCGCCATGGAATCCAGAAAACGGGGCGAGGCAAAGGGGTCATAACCGGCCTCGCCCAGCATGCGCACGCCGATCACATCCGCCTGCAATTCCTGCTGGCGCGAAAAGGCCGCGAGCCGCAGCTTGCCGCGTGCAAGCGCCTGCTTGCCGGCGAGATCGCTCGACAGCACTTCGGCAACCACGCGGCTGGCAATCACCTCCGCTTCTTCCCTACGCTGGCGTTCGATGCCGTGATTGGCGGTGACATGGCCCATTTCATGCGAAAGCACGGCGGCCACTTCCGAAGCATCGTTGGCAAGGGCCAACAGTCCGCGCGTCACGTAAAGATATCCGCCCGGCAGCGCAAAGGCATTGATGGCCGGCGAGTTAAGGATAGTGATGCGGTAGGACTGTTGTGGGTTTTCCGAAACGGCCGTCAGAGCGCCGGCAATACGGGCGACAAGCCGCTCCGTCTTGGCGTCACGATATTCGCCGCCATAACTTGCCACGATGCGCGGATGTTCGCGTGCACCCATCTGGGCGCGCGGATCATTCTTCTGCACCTGTTCCACGGTTTGCGGATTATCCGACGGGCGCAGGGTGGACTGGTATGCCGGGCTGAAGAGAGACTGGCACGACGACAGGAACACGGCAGACGCCGTCAGCACGGAACAGGCTGCAACCATCCTGGCCGAACGGCGAAGTCCTGAACGGGAGAAGAACCTCCACTGTGCAGTCATGCTATTTCTCATTCTCTATGCCCGCCCCTAACGTTCCTGATCATCCGTTAATTGCGGACCAGAATAACAGATTCGCCCCAACGGGCGATGAATGCCGAAACGGTAAAAACGATCCATCAAGTCCGGATTATTCCTGAAGAACGCAATAATTCCCATCTTTTCTCGGGCAACAACTTGAAACTCGCAAGTGCAAATTAGCGCCATTGAAGTCATCTAAAGCGATTGCCAGCGGCACACGTCGAAAATAAGGCGATCACCCGTTCAGAAAACTGTCCACCGCCTTCACATTTTGTGTGGCGAAGAAATCTGCGGTCGTGCCGACATAGACAACCCGGCCGCGATCAAGAAAAACCACCTGCTGCGCCAGCTTTTTTATGTCTTCGGGATGGTGAGTAACGATGATCACCGTGTTTTTTGTTTCTCCATGCAAGTCGAGAAGTAGGGAGGTCATACCCGCGCGCAGTCCCGGATCGAGTGCTGCAAAAGGCTCGTCGAGCAGCATGATCGGTTTTTTCCTGACCAGCGCGCGCGCCAGCGCCGCCCTCTGCCTTTCTCCGCCGGAAAGCGTGCCCGGCAAACGTTTGTCGAAACCCGCCAGACCAACACGCGCAAGCCCCATCTCAATCCGTTCCCGGTCTTCCACCCGTAATTTCAGCCCGGGGCTGACACCGAGAGCGACATTGGTGAAGATATCGAGATGTGCAAACAGATTATTATCCTGAAAGATCGATGAGACCGGTCTTTCCGAAGGATCGAGCGCGGTCATGTCCTGCCCGCCAATCATCACACGGCCGGAATCCGGCGCCTCGAAACCGGCGACGAGGTTGAGAAGCGTCGACTTGCCCGAACCGGACGCGCCGACGACGGCGATTATCCGGCTCTGCGGGAATGTGCAATCGAGGTCGAAATCCTGTGTTCCAAGCCGTAGCCTGACCTTGTCCAGTTCAACGGCAAAATCATCGCCTGTCATATGCTCGCCCTTGCTGATGGGGATTGCCGCGCAACACCGCCTGCGGCAAGCAACAGGCAGACGATACCGAGAAGGAAGGCATAACCGGCGGCGTCATTGGTGCGATAGCTGCCCATGCTGCTGTAAACCAGCCATGGCAGGGTGACGAAACTTTCCGACCCGAACAGGGCAACGGCACCTAAATCGCCGAGAGACAGGGCCATGGCGAAGGAAAACGCCATGGCCAGCGGCCGCCACAGAACCGGAAGATCGGCGAACCGCAGCCGCGTCAAGCCCTGAAGCCCGAGACTGGCGGAAAGCCGGCCGGTGCGCAAAAGATGACTGGTGAAAGCCGGTTCCAGCACCCGCATGGCAAGCGGCAAAGCCATCAGCATATTGATGAGCGCCACGAGGACCGGCGCATAGAAGCTGACATCGCCGAAAACCCGCAATAACAGGAACCACCCGCTTCCCAATACGACAGGCGGCACCAAAAGCACCAGCGAAGACCCTGCCCCCAGCATAGCGGAGAGGAAGCGCAGGGGTTGCCCCGCCTGCCGCCTGGAGCCTATCGCCTGGCGCGCGCCGATGATCGCCATGCAGCAGAGCACAACAAGGGCTGCGGACAGTACGGCAATTGCAAGACTGGTCACCGCCGCGCGCAGGAAAATCGGCGCGGACAGAAGGCGCGGCAGATCGGCCCTCAAACCCGAGAAAGCGATGGCGGCAAGCGGCAGGCCGAGCAGCAGAACAGCGAACACGATTGCCACGCCATCCCCAAGGCGGGCGCCGACGCCTTTTCCATCGAAACGGCGAAGGGAACGGCCAAGCGAGGGAATCTCCGCTTCGGCCGACGGCAAAAAGGCAAGAAGGCCGAGCAGAATTGCGGTGAGGGCAATATGCAAAACCGAAAGCGCAATCGCCCGCTGCGGATCGAAATCGAACCGCAGCGCCTGATAGATCGCCACCTCCAGCGTCGTTGCCGCCGGCCCGCCCCCCAAAAGAAGAACGAGCGTGAAGCTGGTGGCGCACAGCATGAAGACAAGCCCGGCAATGCCGGGGACGAGACGCGCGACCGCCGGCCATTCGATAAAACGGAAAATCGAAACCGGACCCATGCCGAGGCTCGCCGCCATGTGCCAATATTCGCCCGGAATGCGCTCCAGCCCGGCCAGCATCAGCCGCACCGAAAGCGGCAGATTGAAAAACACGTGGGCAATAAGAATGCCGGAAAGACCGTAAATACTGAACGGCTCATCTGCCCCGGCAAAAACGAGGGCCGAATTCAAAACGCCCTGCCTACCCCAGATAGTGATGATACCGAAGGCGCCGACGATCACAGGCAGACCCATCGGCACCGCCATCAGCCTGATGATCCAGATCCTTCCCGGAAACTCGCGTCGCCGGCAAAGCGCCAGCGCCACCGGCAGGCCGAGAACAATGGAAAGAAGGGTGGAAAGCGTCGCCTGATAAAGCGTGAAACGCAGGATGCGTAGCGTATAGGCATCCATGATACCGGCAGCGGACGCGCCCGCATCAAAAGAAAGGAGAGCTGCAACGGCGAGCGCCATGAACAGGAAAACGGCGGCAAAAGCCGCCGTTCCGAAAATGATCGACCGCCGGTAATCGCGACGCAGCATCATGCGTGGGTGTGCCCCTTCCTCAATTCATGCTCATGGCGACAAGCCATTCATCGATCCATGCCTTGCGGTTCTTCGCCACCTCTTCCGGAGCCATCAGGAAAGTCTTCTGCGGCGCGACGAGTTTGGAAAACGCCTCCGGCAAAGGCTTAGAGGTCGCCGCGACCGGCATCATCCAGTTGTTTTCCGGAATGGCATCCTGAAAACCTGACGTCAGCGTAAAAGCGAGGAACTGCTTTGCCAGTTCCTTGTGCGGCGCGTTTTTGAGGAGACCGGAAACCTCGATCTGGATGTAATGTCCTTCGGAAAAGGCGGCGGCCTGATAACGATCCGTTTTTTCAGCGACCATGTGATAGGCGGGCGAGGTGGTGTAGGAGAGCACCATCGGCACCTCCCCCTTGGTGAAGAGGCCATAGGATTCCGACCAGCCCGGCGTAACGGTGAGAATGCGCTTCCTGAGCTTTGCCCAGGCCTCGGGCGCCTTGTCGCCATAAACCGATTTCACCCATAACAGCAGGCCAAGGCCCGGCGTGGAGGTGCGCGGATCCTGAATAACGATTTTCTGCGAGGGATCGCCTTCCACAAGGTCTTTCAGGCTCGTCGGCGGGCTTTTCACCGTCTGCGTGTCATAGATGACAGCGAAATGACCGTAATCATAGGGAATGAAAACATCGTCCGTATAACCGCCGGGCACTTTGGCCGCCGATGCATCGATGCCGCTGACATCGAAGAGACCGGTCTGTTTTGCTTCCGCGACAAGATTGGTGTCGAGACCGACGACGACATCCGCCTTGGACCCCGCCCCTTCAAGCTTCAGACGATTGAGCAGCGCCACGCCATCGGCCACGCCAACGAAATTGACCGTGCAATTACAAACCTTCTCGAAGGCCTCCTTCACCTTGGGGCCGGGACCCCATTCGGAAACGAAGCTTTCATAGGTGTAGACGGTCAGTTCCTGTCTATCCTGTGCAACGGCAAGACCGGGCAGAAACAGCGAGGCGGCGACGAGGGAATTCAGGAAACGACGACGGCGCACGGGTATCTCCTCAAAAAAACGATAGGGAAATAGCCGCCTGCGTTAAAGCCGTCTAATCCCTCCGCCGGTATGAACCGGATCAGGTTCTTCGGGTTGGCAAGCCTCTCAGCCTTTTGCAGCCAAGCGCAAAAGACACCCCGTTAGATCAAGATGATGGTGTAATCCCGCCGTCCCCGATTGGCAAGATGGCCGAGGTCAGCCCTGTTCCGTCATATGCACCAGTTCCCAGACATGTCCGTCGGGATCCTGAAAGCTTCCGGCATACATGAAGCCATGGTCCTGCACGGGCTTCCAGCTGCTACCGCCGGAGGCGAGCGCCGTGGCGATCATCCGGTCGATTTCCTCCCTGCTTCCAGCGGAAAGACAGGTCAGAACCTCGGTGGTTCGCGTCGCATCGGCAATGTCGCCGTTGATGAAATCGCGGAAACGTCCTTCCTGCAGAAGCATCACGAAGATATTCTCTTCCACGATCATGCAGAGTGTGTGGTCATCTGAATATTCCGGGTTGAAGCTGAAACCGAGAGCAGTAAAGAAGTTTCTTGACGTCTCGATGTTCTTGACCGGCAGATTGACAAAAATCATGCGCATTTTTCAACTCCTCCAAGCGAACGTCGGCATAGAACGGCAATTCTGCTTTTCTGTCAAAGGCCGAAGGAGGACGGGCAAAGGAAGGACTGATGCCTTCAGCCCTCCAGTTCCTCGCGAAGCATCTCCAGTTCCAGCCATTCTTCTTCCATGACTTCCAGCTTGTCGCGCAGCTTCGACATTTCCTGCGCCAGCGTGTTGAAAGCTTCCGGATCTTTTGTGAAAAGTTCCGGATCGGCCATGCGCTGCTCGCGTTTTGCGATTTCGCTTTGCGCCTTCTCCATCTCCTTAGGCAGATTTTCGAGCGCAAATTTCTGCTTGAAGGAGAGCTTGCCCTTGGCCTTTGAAGTATCCTGCGACGCAGATGCCGAAGGTGCGGCTTTCGCCTTTTCCTGTTTCTCAGCCTTGCGCTTTTCTTCCGCCGC
Organism: Agrobacterium sp. B1(2019); assembly: GCF_008274755.1. Classification (NCBI taxonomy): domain Bacteria; kingdom Pseudomonadati; phylum Pseudomonadota; class Alphaproteobacteria; order Hyphomicrobiales; family Rhizobiaceae; genus Agrobacterium; species Agrobacterium sp. B1(2019). The sequence goes on from NZ_VTPB01000001.1 coordinate 2,791,918, forward strand.
ACCCTTGCGCTGCGCCATCATGTCCGAATAGCCACCGGCATATTCGATCCATCGCCCGTCCGGTTCATCCGGATTGACGGGCGCGATGGTGGAGGTGACGGTGCGGTCGAGGAAATCGCGGTCGTGGCTTACGAGGATAACCGTGCCGGAAAAGCCCGCAACGATTTCCTGCAGCAGGTCGAGCGTTTCGATATCAAGATCGTTGGTCGGCTCGTCGAGGATCAGAAGATTGGTCGGCCGCGCCAGAATGCGCGCCAGAATAAGACGCGCGCGCTCGCCGCCGGAAAGGTTGCGGATCGGCGTGCGGGCCTGTTCCGGCTGGAACAAAAAGTCTTTCATATAGCCGGTAACATGCTTCAATTCGCCGTTGACCAGCAGGTTTTCACCACGCCCATCGGTCAGATAATGCGCGAGCGTATCGTTGGGATTGAGATCCTCGCGTTTCTGGTCGAGCGTCGCGATTTCCAGATTGGTGCCAAGCTTCACCGTGCCGCTATCTGGCTCCAGCTGGCCGGTGAGCATTTTCAGAAGCGTGGTTTTACCGGCGCCGTTCGGTCCGACGAAGCCGATGCAATCGCCGCGATGGACGCGCAGCGAAAAGGGCGCGACGATCACGCGCTCGCCGTAAGCCTTGGTGATGGCGTCGGCCTCGATGACCAGCTTGCCGGATTCCCGCCCTTCCGTGACGGTCGCCTGCACGGAACCCTGCGGCCCCTTGTGGCCGCGATATTCCGCACGCATCGCCTGAAGCTCACCGACGCGGCGCATGTTGCGCTTGCGCCTTGCGGTCACGCCGTAACGCATCCAGTGTTCTTCGCGCTCGATGGCCTTGCCGAGCTTGTGCTGCTCCAGCTCTTCCTCTTCCAGAACCTTGTCGCGCCATTCCTCGAAATGGGCAAAGCCACGATTGAGACGGCGGGACTGGCCACGATCGAGCCACACGGTCGAGGTCGAGACCTTCTCCAGAAAGCGCCGGTCGTGCGAGATCAGCACCAGCGCACTGCGCGTCTGCTGCAGCTCGCTTTCAAGCCATTCGATGGTGGGCAGATCGAGATGGTTGGTCGGCTCGTCCAGCATCAAAATATCGGGCTCAGGCGCCATGACGCGGGCAAGTGCCGCACGGCGCGCCTCGCCGCCGGAAAGGCTCTCCGGATTTTCCTGTCCGGTAAGACCCAGATGTTCGAGAAGATAGGTCACGCGATAGGGATCGTCACCCGGCCCAAGCCCCGCTTCCGCATAGGCCTGCACAGTGTCATAACCGGCAAAATCCGGTGCCTGTTCCAGATAACGAATGGTGGCGGCGGGATGCCGGAAAACCTCGCCCGACTGCGCCTCGACGAGACCCGCGGCGATCTTCATCAGCGTGGATTTGCCCGAACCGTTGCGTCCGACAAGGCAGATACGGTCACCGGGCTCCACCTGAAGATTGGCGCCGTCGAGCAGCGGGGTCACGCCGAAGGTCAGCTTGATGTCATCGAGTTTCAAAATTGGGGGTGCCAAGGCGTCAGGCTCCGGTCAGGTCATAGGGTCGGGCGAGCACGATGGCTTTTCCGCTTTTCAGCGAGAAATGCACAGGGCCGCCATTCGCGACATTGGAAATAGTGCGGGACGAACCGAAAGCAAGCGCGAAATCCTTCAGCGGATAACGCACATTGCCGATATCGAGCCCCTCAAGGGCGGTAAATCCGGCAACCGAGAACAGCGATCCGGCTGGCAGATCAATGGTGAGCGGACCGGCAAGCAGCGGCCTCGCCTCTTCTTCACCGGAGGTCAGCGTCACCTCGAAACCGCGCTCCGCAAGCGCTACGGCATAAAGAAGGTGCTGAAGCGCATGGTCGCTTCGTGCGCCGCCAAGCGCCCCCACCAGCAGCAGCGAATGCGCACCGCGCGAAAGTGCCTCGGAGGCCGCGATCTCACCATCTGTCACTGCCTTTGCCGCCGGATAGGGCTGCCGCGTCACATCGGGCCAGGCGTTGAGCAGCTCTTCACTGGCGGAATCGAAATCTCCGACCCACAGTTCAGGCGTAAGACCCAACGGCGCGGCATGGCGCATGCCGCCATCGGCCGCAATCACGCGGCTATTCGCAACTGCCCGTTTCAGACGATCGGTCACCGTGACATCGCCGCCAAGCAGAATGGTGAAGCACTCTTTATCCATTCCCTGCCTTATCGCACCTCCGCCAAAAAGGGAAAGCAGAAACCCGATGAAATCAGCCTATATTGATTTTCGCCGGCTTCGGGATTATGAAACCCCTCAGTGGTGATTTGCCGACCGGCTTGCAGCCACTTTAAAGAAGTCGCTAAAGGGTCGAGGAAAAGGGCAATTTCCTGGGACCGGTTGCGATTTCGCTGCCGGTTTTTTTGTTTTCGCAACGTTCTTTACGCGACCCGGAAAAGAGAGTTCGACATGCCGATCAAGATTCCCGATACGCTTCCCGCCTTTGAGACCCTCGTTCATGAGGGCGTGCGGGTCATGACCGAAACGGCGGCCATCCGGCAGGATATCCGCCCGCTCCAGATCGGGCTTCTCAACCTCATGCCGAACAAGATCAAGACGGAAATCCAGATGGCGCGCCTCGTCGGCGCCTCGCCGCTGCAGGTGGAATTGTCGCTCGTCCGCATCGGCGGCCATCGCGCCAAGAACACGCCGGAAGAACATCTCCTCTCCTTCTACGAGACGTGGGAGGAAGTGCGTCACCGCAAGTTCGACGGTTTCATCATCACCGGCGCTCCCATCGAGCTGCTGGAATATGAGGACGTCACCTACTGGAATGAAATGCAGAAGATATTCGAATGGACCCGCACCAATGTTCATTCGACCCTCAACGTCTGCTGGGGCGCGATGGCCGCCATCTATCATTTCCATGGGGTGCCGAAATACGAGCTGAAGGAAAAAGCTTTCGGGGTCTATCGCCACCGCAACCTTTGCCCCTCCTCGATCTACCTCAACGGCTTTTCGGACGATTTTCAGGTTCCTGTATCTCGCTGGACGGAAGTTAGGCGCGCCGATATCGAAAAACACCCCGACCTCGAAATCCTGATGGAATCTGAGGAAATGGGCGTGTGTCTGGTGCATGAAAAGGAAGGCAACCGTCTCTATATGTTCAATCATGTCGAGTATGATTCGACCTCATTGTCCGACGAATATTTCCGTGACGTGAATTCCGGCGTGCCCATCAAGCTGCCGCATGATTATTTTCCGCACAATGATCCGGAACTAGCCCCGCTCAACCGTTGGCGCAGCCATGCCCATCTGTTTTTCGGCAACTGGATCAACGAAATATACCAGACGACGCCCTACGATCTCGAATCCATCGGCAAACTCGCTGCGTAAATTGCGGATTGCGAATTGCCGGAAAATGACGCAACGTCCGCCGGCAATTCATGGCAATCGGGAGAATGACGTTATGAGCGACGCGGCGGTGCGGGAGAATTTCGGTTTCACGGCGACCGGCGAAAAAGTCGAACGCGTCACCATCTCGAAAGGCGGGCTGACGGCCAAGATCATCACCTGGGGCGCCGTTATTCAGGATCTGCGTCTTGAGGGCCACCAGCCGCCGCTCGTGCTCGGCTTCGACAAGTTCGAGGACTACAAATATTCCTCCTATTTCGGCGCCACCCCCGGCCGCAACGCCAACCGTATTGGCGACGGCCGGTTCTCGATCGACGGGCACGAATACCAGCTGGAGCTCAATGAAAAGGGCGTAAGCCACCTGCATGGCGGCAGCGACGGTATGGGCAAACGCAACTGGATGCTGATGGAACATGGCGAAAGCCATGCGGTTCTGCAGATTATCGACCCCGATGGCCGCGCCGGTTACCCCGGCAATTGCACGGTCACAGCTACCTATACGATCCTCGACGGCGGCGTGCTTTCGGTAGTCTATGAAACGGTGACCGACCAGCCGACCATCGCCAATGTCTGCCAGCATTCCTACTTCAATCTTGATGGCGCAGACACCGCGCTTGGACATGAGATCAGCATCGCGGCTGATTTTTACCTGCCCACCAATGACAAGCAGATACCGACGGGCGAAATCCGCTCCGTCGAGGGCACCGTCTTCGACCTACGCCACCCGACACCAATGCGGCGCAAGGAGAATGGCGAGCAGGTTCTCTATGACCATAATTTCTGCCTGTCGCCAGAGCGCCGCGCCAAGCGCAAGGTCGCCCGCGCCTATTCGTCGGCCTCCGATATCGCCCTTGAGGTTCACACCACCGAACCCGGCGTGCAGTTTTATTCGGCCTTTAAACTGGATGTTCCGGTTCCCGGCCTCGATGGCCGTCACTATGGCCCCTTTGCCGGTTTCTGCCTGGAAACGCAGATATGGCCGGACGCCGTCAACCACGCGGATTTCCCGCATGCCATCCTGCGACCAGGCGAAACCCTGCGACAGGAAACCAATTATATTTTCAAGAAAGGCTGATGCGGCGCGCCGGGGTCAATCCAGCACACAGCCGACATAGCCACCGGAGGCGCGGGCGCGCCGTTCGATGAGGCCAGAAAGCCGTTGCAGCCCGCGTCCCGGCTTGCTGGCGACGCGGTCGATTGGATTGGGTAATGACACAGCCAGCAGCGCCGCCTGACGGGAGCTGAGTTTTGCGGCCGGCACCTTGAAATGGTGCTGGGCGGCAGCCTCGATGCCGTAAATTCCCGGTCCCCATTCCGCAACGTTGAGATAAATCTCCATCATCCGCTTTTTCGACCACACGAAATCGGCGGTAATCGCCAGCGGCAATTCCAGCCCCTTGCGCAAAAACGAGCGGCCATTCCATAAAAACAGGTTCTTCGCAGTCTGCATCGGAATAGTGCTGGCGCCGCGGGTGGACGCCCCCTCGAGCGCATCGCTGACCACAGACTGCATCTGGTTCCAGTCCACACCGCCGTGGAAACAGAATTGCCCGTCCTCGGACATCATCACGGACTGCACAAGGCGCGGCGAAATATCCTCAAGCGGCACCCAGCGTCTGTCATAACCCTGCAGAGTGACCATATCGGCCAGCATCAGCGTCGAAACAGGCCGGATGAATGGCAACGCATAAACCGGAATCAACAGATAGGGCAGAATCAGCAAAACCAGCATGGTCATGACGATACGCTTTGCCAACGTGCGAAAATCCACCTTTGGACTGCTCCGGTCTTCCGCCAGCACGGCGTAATCTGCGTCGCTTTCAGGCGTACTGCTCAATATTCTTCAAAGCCCCGCACCAATTGAAGCCTTTCATAGTCCATTGCCGCCTTCAAGGCGAGTCCGGTCAAATAGTTGCACCTCTGGAACCACGAAAAGGTTTGCCTGCATTCGCGCGGCATGCCAAAGAGCGCGGCATGGACGCTGCGATGACAAATTTCGAAACGAAGCTGCGCGAAAACGCGGCAAAAACCGAAGCCCTGCTTGGCCGCCTGCTTTCCGGCGAAGCCCGCGCGGAGGAGATCACGCGCCCGCAAAACCTGCTCGACGCCATGCGCCATGGCGTGCTGAACGGCGGCAAACGCCTGCGGCCCTTCCTCGTCATCGAAAGCGCTGCCCTTGCGGGCGGGAATGCCGAAGCCGCCCTTTATGTCGGCGCAGCACTCGAATGCCTCCATTGTTATTCGTTGGTTCATGACGATCTGCCGGCCATGGACGATGACGACCTGCGCCGCGGCCAGCCGACCGTGCATCGCAAATTCGATGAGGCGACCGCTATTCTCGCTGGCGACAGCCTGCTGACGCTTGCCTTCGATATCATCGCCTCGGACGAAAATCCGCTCGCGGCGGAACGCAAGGCCGCGCTCGTGCTTGCGCTTGCCCGCGCAGCCGGCATAGGCGGCATGGCTGGCGGCCAGGCGCTCGATCTCGCTGCGGAAAAGAAAGCACCCGATGAAGCCGGCGTCATTACATTGCAGGCTATGAAAACCGGCGCACTGTTGCGTTTTGCCTGTGAAGCGGGCGCTATTATTGCTGGCAGCGACGTTTCCGAAAGGCAAAGGCTGCGTCTCTTCGGCGAAAAGATCGGCCTCGCCTTCCAGCTTGCCGACGACCTTCTGGATTTGACGGCCGACGCCGCCACCATGGGCAAGGCCACCGGAAAAGATGCCGCTCGCGGCAAGGGAACGCTTGTGGCGTTGCGCGGCGAAGACTGGGCACGTCGCAAACTGCAGGAGCAGGTGGTGGAAGCCAGCGAACTCTTGGCCCCTTATGGCGAAAAGGCCGCGATTCTCATCGCGGCCGCCAGATTCATCGCTGAACGAAAAAGCTGAGCGGCTTCCGCTCAGCTTTTCATCACCCAATCAGCCCTTGAGCGGCGAAATCAGCACTTCGACGCGACGGTTCTGGGCGCGGCCATCCGGCGTTGCGTTCGAGGCGATCGGCTGCGACGGGCCGAAGCCGAGCGTCGAAATACGGCGCTGGTCGACGCCGCGCGCGCCGAGATAATTGGCGACCGATGCGGCACGACGTTCCGAAAGGCCCTGATTGTAACCGGCGCTGCCGGTGGAATCGGTATGGCCGTTGATGTCGATGAGCGTGCGGTTGAACTTGTTCAGCACGATGGCGACAGAATCGAGCGTCTGATAGAATGGCGGGATGACCTGATCCTGGTCCGTCGCGAAGGTGATGTTCGACGGCATGTTGAGAACGATGCTGTCGCCACGGCGGGTAACCGAAACGCCGGTTCCCTGAAGCTGGGCGCGAAGCTCTGCTTCCTGGCCATCCATGTAATTGCCGATGGCGCCGCCGGCGAGCGCGCCGATGCCCGCACCGATGAGCGCTGCATTGCGGCGACCGGTCGGCGAACCGCCGACAGCCAGACCACCCAGAGCACCGACCACGGCGCCGATGCCGGCGCCGCCCGCCGTGTTCGAAATCTTCTGCTCACCCGTATAGGGATCGGTGGTGGTGCAGGCAGAAAGATAGGTCCCGCAAAGGGCGACGATCGCGATTTTTTTGATCATGTGTTTTGATGCTCCGAGAGGTTCAGGAGGTATGACAATGGAATTCCGGCCTTTTCACGCTACTCTTTACTCCGCCGCATCTTTCCGGCCAAAACGCTTTTCGATGTAATCGATCACAAGCGCTTCAAAATCGGCGGCGATGTTGGGACCACGCAGGGTCAGCGCCTTTTCGCCATCGATAAAGACGGGCGCTGCCGGGCTTTCGCCGGTTCCGGGCAGCGAAATGCCAATATCGGCATGTTTGCTTTCACCGGGGCCATTGACAATGCAGCCCATGACGGCGACGTTGAGCGCCTCGACGCCGGGATATTTCTCACGCCAGACCGGCATGTTCTTGCGAATATCGTTCTGGATGTTCTGGGCAAGTTCCTGAAAGACGGTGGACGTGGTGCGCCCGCAGCCGGGACATGCCGCAACGACCGGAATGAACTGGCGAAACCCCATGACCTGCAGCAGTTCCTGCGCCACCTGCACCTCACGGGTGCGGTCGCCATTCGGCTCCGGCGTCAGCGAAACGCGGATCGTATCGCCGATGCCATGCTGCAAGACGTAACCCATCGCGGCGGACGAGGCGACGATGCCTTTCGAACCCATGCCCGCTTCGGTCAGGCCGAGATGCAGGGCGTGGTCGGAGCGTTCCGACAGCATGGAATAAACGGCGATCAGGTCCTGCACCTGGCTGACCTTGGCCGACAGGATGATGCGGTTGCGCGGCAGGCCGATCTCTTCGGCAAGCTCGGCGGAAATCAGCGCCGACTGCACGATGGCCTCACGCGTGACCTGACGGGCGGAGAGAGGGAAGCCTTGCTCCTTGTTCCTGTCCATCAGCGTCGTCAGAAGTTCCTGATCGAGCGACCCCCAGTTGACGCCGATTCGCACCGGCTTGTCGTAACGGATCGCCATTTCCACGATCTCGCCGAACTGCTTGTCCTTCTTGTCCTTGAAGCCGACATTGCCCGGATTGATGCGGTATTTGGCCAGCGCCTCGGCACAGGCAGGGTGATCGGCGAGAAGCTTGTGACCGATATAATGGAAATCGCCCACAAGCGGCACATCAAGCCCAAGACGCAGCAACCGCTCGCGGATTTTTGGCACGGCGGCCGCACTCTCGTCGCGGTCGACGGTTATGCGCACGATTTCCGAACCGGCGCGGAACAACGCCGCCACTTGGCTGACCGTGGCGTCGATATCCGCCGTATCGGTGTTGGTCATCGACTGCACGACGACGGGCGCGCCGCCACCGACGATGACACCGCCCACGTCTACGGCGACGGATGCGCGGCGGGGCTTGGGATCGTAATCGGCATGTGACGTCATGGCGGTCTCTGGAGCTTGCAGCAAGGTCTGGCAATTGAGGTGAAACAGGCAAGCCGGCTTGTCAACACCCAACGCATGAGAGCTTCTACTTTACCGCAATCATGGCAAAATTCGAGACGCCTATTCCTTGCCCGCGCCATCCGCATGGCGGGCGAGCCGCGAAAGCAGCAGAACCACCACATGCAAGAGCGGCAAGGCGATGAAAACGCTGGCAAGGCCTGTATGCTCGGCAATGAAGCCGATGGCCGATGGCGCCACCAGAATACCGGAATAACCCATGGTAGTGACCACCGAGAGACCAATGCCAGGCGCCAGTCCCGGCATGTTGCCGGCGGCGGAAAAGGCAATGGGCACCATGTTGGAAATGCCGATACCGGCAATCGCGAAGCCGATGATCGCAATAGTGGAATTTCCCGCAAGACCGGCAATCATAAGACCGATAATCGACATGGCCGAACAGAAGCGCAGGGTCGCCACGGCGCCGAAGCGGTCACGCACCAGATCGCCGGCAAACCGCATCGCCGCCATGGTCATGGAGAAGGCCGCGAAGGCGAAACCGGATTGGGACACTGAAGCTCCAAGCTCATTGCGCAGATAAAGTGCACCCCAGTCGAGGATAGCGCCTTCCGGAATCATCGAGAACAGCGCCATCAGGCCGATGATCCACGGTAGCGGCGTCAGCGGCAGACCGCCTTTCGGGCGTTCCTCCTCCGGATGCGGACGATCCGCAAGGATGCGGGGCCACGCAATGACCAGCAGCACGAGCGCGATGACGGTTAGCGCGATTGCATGTCCCTGCACGCCGATGGCCGTGATGAGATAACCGCCAAGACCGGCGCCGATCAGACCGCCGAGGCTCCAGAAGGCGTGGCACGACGACATGATGGCACGGCGCATATCCCGTTCCACCGCCACCGCATTGGCGTTCATGGCGACATCCATCGCCCCCGTCAGCCCGCCGAACAGAAACACCGCAATCACCCCGGCCCACACCGTGCCCGCCCAGGAAATGAAAAGCAGAGTCGGCAAAAAGATCGCCGCAGTGACGAGGCTCACCGCACGTGAGCCGAAACGGGCAATCTGCGAACCGGCAATCGGCATGAAAACCAGCGAGCCGATGCCGAAGACCAGAATGATGAGGCCAAGCGCGCTCTCACTGAGGGACAGGCGCGCCGCAAATTCCGGAATCTTGGGTGCCCATGATCCCATCATGAAGCCGTTCATCAAGAACAGCAGGGAAACGCCCAACCTGTGCCGGGTCAGATAGGACGAGCGTACGGCCGTCGGCGAAAATGTCGTGGGGCCATTCATCGGCAATATCCTTCAGACTTGACCATGAGAAAGCTGAGCGACGTCATCATCGCCGCAATAAACCTGTACGCCCTTTGCCGACAGCGCCTCGACGAATGCGCGGTCGGCATCCTGCTCCAGCACCAGGAAAAGAAGTGGGGAGAAATCATGCACATGGAAAGCTGCCCTGTGGCCGAGCTTTTCCGTGGTGATGGCAGCGACAATCCGCTGGCTGGCGCTACAGGCGAGCCGCTTGAATACCGCATCTTCGAAAACATCCGCCGACAGACCCGTCTCAGCCGCAACGCCGCAGACACCGAGAATGCAGAGATCGGGCCGCATCAGTTCGAGCTGCCGAAGCGCCATGGCGTCGATCGCAGCACCTACGGCCGGATCGACCTTGCCCCCGATCAGCACCAGATCGATGTCGGCCCGCCCCGTCAGTTCAGCGGCAATGGCGGGTGTATTCGTCACCACCGTCAGGCTGAGCCCGGCGGGAAGCGCCCTTGCAATGGCGAGATTGGTGGACCCGGCATCAATGAAGACGACCATGCCCGGCTCGAGAAGCGGGACAACGGCGCGCGCCAGCAGGGCCTTGCGGTCCGCATCCTCGGCAATGCGCGTTTTCAGCGGCACCGTCTCGCTGTCGGAAAGCAACGCCCCACCATAAACCCGTAAACATTCGCCACGGGCCGCCATCTCACGCAGGTCGCGGCGCACGGTGTCTTCGGAAACGCCGAAATTCTGCGCGAGATCCTGCGCCAGCACCCGACCGCTTTGCCGCAACTGCGCAAGGATGAGCGCCTGCCGCTCGCTGACAAAATGATCGCTCATCGAAACCCATGCATAAACAAGAATAAACGTGCAAGAACATGCATATTTGAGTTTTTACGGTTACGCAATAAAAAACGCCCGCCGAAGAGGCGGGCGTCTGACATTGCATCGATGATCAGATACGGCTTTATTCCCCGTAAGCGATCAACAAATCCTTCGCATCGATCTGATCCCCGGGGCGCACCAGAACTTCGGCGATCTTGCCGTCGCGTTCGGCGTGAAGCGCGGTTTCCATCTTCATCGCCTCGATGGAAAGCAGCACGTCGCCGGCCTTGACCTCTTGGCCCTGGTTGACGAAGACGCGGCTGATCACGCCCGGCATTGGCGCGCCGATATGGACGGCATTGCCGGGTTCGGCCTTGCGGCGCACGGCGGAGCCGGAAGCGCCATGGGCGCGATCCGGCACCTTGATGCGGCGCGGCTGACCATTGATCTCGAAGAACACAGTCACCATGCCCTTGTCATCAACGCCGGACGAAGCCTGATTGACGACGACAAGCGTCTTGCCGCGCTCGAGATCGGCAAACAGCTCTTCGCCATCTTCCATGCCGTAGAAATAGGCATGGGTCGGCAGCACGGAGACCGGACCATATGTCTCAGCGGTCAGCGCGAAATCGGTGAATACCTTCGGATACATCAAATAGGATGCGAACTCGAAGTCATCGACCTTGCGCTCCAGCTTGGTCTCGATCACCTTCCGTTCGGCATCGAGATCGGCATCTTCCAGCAGCGAACCCGGACGGACGGTATAGGGCGCTTCGCCCTTCAGCGCCTTTTTCTGCAGGGCTGCCGGCCAGCCGCCCGGCGACTGCCCAAGATCGCCCTTCAGCATCGACACCACCGATTCCGGGAAAGACACTTCACGATCAGGGTTTTCAACATCGGCAACCGTCAGATCCTGGCTGACCATCATCAACGCCATATCACCGACGACCTTGGAAGACGGCGTCACCTTGACGATATCGCCGAACATTCGGTTGGCGTCGGCATAGGCCTGCGCCACCTCGTGCCAGCGGCTCTCAAGCCCCAGCGAACGGGCCTGTTCCTTGAGGTTGGTGAACTGGCCGCCCGGCATTTCATGCAGATAGACTTCCGAAGCCGGTCCCTTGAGATCGCTCTCGAAGGCGGCATACTGGTTGCGCACAGCCTCCCAGTAGAAGGAAATGCGGCGGATCCATTCGGTATCGAGACCCGTATCGCGTTCCGAGCCCGCCAGCGCCTCCACAATCGAGCCAAGGCAAGGCTGCGACGTATTGCCGGAGAAGGCGTCCATTGCGGCATCCACGGCGTCGACACCGGCATCCACGGCCGCAAGAACGGTCGCGGCGGAAATGCCCGAGGTATCATGGGTGTGGAAATGAATCGGCAGACCGGTCGCCTCGCGCAGCGCCTTGAACAGAACCTTGGCGGCAGCCGGTTTCAGCAGGCCCGCCATATCCTTGACGGCGATGATATGGGCGCCTGCCTTTTCCAGCTCAACGGCGAGGTTGGTATAATATTTGAGATCATATTTCGGACGCGCCGAATTCAACAGATCGCCGGTGTAGCAGATGGTCGCCTCGCAGAGCTTGTTCTCCTCGGCGATTGCATCCATCGAGACGCGCATATTCTCCACCCAGTTCAGGCAATCGAAGACGCGGAAGAGATCGACCCCGCCCTTTGCAGCCTGACGGACGAAGTATTTCACGACATTGTCGGGATAGTTCTTGTATCCAACGCCGTTCGCGCCGCGCAGGAGCATCTGCAGCAGCAGGTTTGGCGCGCCTTCGCGGATCAGCGCAAGGCGCTCCCATGGGTCTTCCGTCAGGAAGCGCATGGAAACGTCGAAGGTCGCCCCGCCCCAGCATTCCAGCGAGAGAAGCTGCGGCAGCGCCTTGGCGTAAACGCTGGCGACACGGGCGATATCATGGGTGCGAACGCGGGTGGCCAAAAGCGACTGGTGCCCGTCACGCATGGTCGTATCGGTAACCAGAACGCGTTTTTCATTGCGCATCCAGTCCGCAAAGCCTTTCGGGCCAAGCTTGTCCAGCAGTTGTTTGGTGCCATCGGGCGTCGGCGCGTCGATATAAGGCACGACCGGCTTTGCCGCCTTTTCAGAGGGCTTAGCACGACCCTTGGTTTCCGGGTGGCCGTTGACAGTCACATCGGCAAGATAGGTCAGGAGCTTGGTGGCGCGGTCCTGACGCTTGACCTGCGCGAACAGTTCCGGCGTCGAATCGATGAAGCGGGTCGTATAGGTGTTGTTGCGGAAGCTGTCGTGACCGATAATGGCTTCGAGGAAGGTGAGGTTCGTTGCCACGCCTCGAATACGGAATTCGCGCAGCGCGCGATCCATGCGGTTGATCGCTTCATCCGGTTGCGGCGCCCAGGCCGTTACCTTGACGAGCAGCGGATCGTAATAACGGGTGATGACAGCGCCGGTATAGGACGTACCGCCATCCAGACGGATGCCGAAGCCCGAGGCGGAACGGTAGGCGGTGATACGGCCATAGTCCGGAATGAAATTGTGTTCCGGGTCTTCCGTCGTGATACGGCACTGCAGCGCATGGCCGTTGAGACGGATGTCCTCCTGGCGCGGTACGCCGGATTCCGCCGTGCCAATGGCAGCGCCTTCGAGAATATGGATCTGCGCCTTGACGATATCGATGCCGGTCACGACTTCGGTGACCGTGTGCTCCACCTGGATGCGCGGATTGACCTCGATGAAGTAGAATTTACCGGTATCGGCGTCCATCAGATATTCGACCGTGCCGGCACCGATATAGCTGGTCGCAGCGGCGATCTTCAGGGAGTAGGCGGCCAGCTCCTGGCGCTGCGCTTCTGACAGATACGGTGCAGGCGCGCGCTCGACCACCTTTTGATTGCGGCGCTGGATCGAACAATCACGCTCGAACAGATGCACGACATTGCCATGCGTATCACCGAGAATCTGGCTTTCGACGTGACGCGCACGCTCGACCAGCTTTTCCAGATAGACCTCATCCTTGCCGAAAGCGGCCTTCGCCTCGCGCTTGGCCTCCGTCACCTCGCGGGCGAGATCCTCTCGTCTGCGGATGGCGCGCATGCCGCGTCCGCCGCCGCCCCAGGAGGCTTTCAGCATGACCGGATAGCCGATTTCCGCGGCCATGCGCTCCACTTCCGCCATATCGTCGGGCAGCGGATCGGTAGCGGGAACAACGGGGACGTTGACCGAGATCGCCAGATTACGGGCAGCCACCTTGTTGCCGAGCTGGCGCATCGTATCCGCCGTCGGCCCGATGAAGGTGATGCCGGCCTTGTTGCAGGCCTCCACGAATTCGGGGCTTTCAGACAGAAGACCGTAACCGGGATGGATCGCGTCCGCTCCGGAAAGCTTGGCAACGCGAATAACCTCCTCAATCGAAAGATAGCTCTCGATCGGTCCCATATCCTTGGCGAGATGCGGCCCCCTGCCGACCTGATAGGATTCGTCCGCCTTGAAGCGGTGCAAAGACAGCTTGTCCTCTTCCGCCCAAATCGCAACGGTTTTAATCCCAAGCTCGTTCGCTGCCCGGAAAACGCGGATCGCAATTTCGGATCGGTTGGCAACAAGTATTTTCGATATTTTCAAGACGGTCTCCCCACACGCCAAAACAAAATTTCTGCTGCACTGCGGAATTAAGCAGCAAAACCCTGTCTTGGAAAGAGCAATTCCGGCGAGAACTGTCCTGTTTACGCTAGCTCAGCAAACCATGGCGAAAAGCAAGCGCTACGGTGTGCTGTCGGTTCTTGGCGCTGAAACGGCGCTGGATTCCGTTGATGTACCAGTCGACCGTGTGGTTGGAGATCGATAGTTGGCGTCCAATTTCGGTGGAAGTCATGCCGTCCGCCATCAGCGTCAACACCTCCATTTCGCGCCTCGTAAGCTCGAGAGCGGAAACGTTAGGGGCATTGCTGAAACCATGGGCCTGCCCGGAAAGATCGAGAAGGCGCCAGAACACGGCACGCGTGGCCGCATCCAGTAACTCCACCTGCAAAGAGGGCAATTGCCGATCCTGGCCGCCAATGAACACCGCACCGATGAAACCCGCACGGCCGTGCACGGGAAAGGCGTAACCACCCTGCAGGCCGTACCGGCCGGCATCGTGGAAAAACACGCTCGCCCTTTTGCGATGCATCGCACGCGGCAGCCCCTCCAGCGCTTCCTTCCACTGAAATGGCTTGTGCACCATGCCGATCACCTTGCGGACGGGATCGACAAGATTGTATTTTTTTGCCCTGTAGACCTCCAGCCAGCCTTCGGGCAGGTGCTGCGCGAGGATGTGTCCGGTGGAGGCGAGCTCACCGGTCATCCGCCTGCTGACGAGAAAATATTCGAAACCGTATTCGCGAATGAGCGTTACAAATTCGGAACGAACGCGGTCGGCGCTTCCCGCCTGGTAACACGCAGAGATGAAGTGAAGAATATCATGCATAAAGACACGTGGTCCGGAGCTTGGCTTGAAGGGAATGACACGAAGGACATGGTCCCGCGATGACGTCATGTTACTCGGGCGCCGGTCGGTTGAGATTGAACATATCGTCGTTAGCAATCCCTGAAACGAAGATGCGAAATCTTGTGACGGCAGGCCCCCGGAAACATCGGGTTCGGTTTTTTTCGGTTCGCACGCGCGGTCGATTTGTTAAGCCGCCATTCAGACAGAAAGAGCGATAATTACACAAATTTCGCCGTCTCATGCAACCTTGCTAAAGTAACTTGCCTTGAGGCCGAACAAACAACCGCTCGAAAAAGACGCTCGGACTGGATTGAAAATTTGACCTTGTTTCAGGTTTACACACGCGCGCTGCGCTATCTGACCGTTCATAAATGGCGGGTGACGGTGGTCGTCATCGCCAACGTCATTCTTGCAGCGATCACCATCGCCGAACCCGTGCTGTTCGGCCGGATCATTGACGCCATCTCTTCCGGCACCAATGTCGCGCCCATACTCATTCTGTGGGCGGCTTTCGGTGTCTTCAACACCGTCGCCTATGTGGCTGTCGCCCGCGAGGCCGACAGGCTGGCCCATGGCCGGCGCGCGTCGCTTCTGACGGAAGCCTTCGGGCGCATCATCTCGATGCCGCTCTCCTGGCACCATCAGCGCGGCACCTCCAACGCCCTGCACACGCTTTTGCGCGCCAGCGAAACGCTGTTCGGCCTGTGGCTCGAATTCATGCGCACGCATCTGGCCACCTTCGTCGCACTGGTGCTGCTTGTGCCGACCGCCATGTCCATGGACCTGCGCCTCAGCTTCGTGCTGATCGGCCTCGGTATCGTTTATTGGTACATCGGCAAGTGGGTGATGAGCCGCACCAAAGACGGTCAGGCTTCGGTCGAAGAGCATTATCACAGCGTTTTTGCCCATGTCAGCGACTCCATCAGCAACGTGTCGGTGCTGCACAGCTACAACCGCATCGAGGCCGAAACGAAAGCGCTGAAATCTTTCACCGAAAAGCTGCTGAGCGCGCAATATCCGGTGCTGGACTGGTGGGCCTTCGCCAGTGCACTTAACCGCACGGCCTCCACCGTTTCGATGATGATCATCCTCGTCATCGGCACCGTGCTTGTGAAGAACGGCGAGTTGCGCGTTGGCGATGTTATCGCCTTCATCGGTTTCGCGAATCTCCTGATCGGCCGTCTGGACCAGATGCGCCAATTCGTGACGCAGATTTTCGAAGCCCGCGCCAAGCTCGTGGATTTCTTCGTGCTGGAAGATTCCGTCAAGGAACGGGAAGAACCGGGCGATGCGCGCGAATTGTCGAATGTCTCCGGCACCGTGGAGTTCCGCAACATCAATTTTGGTTTCGCCAACACCAAGCAGGGTGTTCACGACGTTTCGTTCACGGCCAAGGCCGGCGAGACAGTCGCGATCGTCGGGCCGACGGGCGCGGGCAAGACCACGCTCATCAATCTCCTGCAGCGGGTCTATGACCCCGATTCCGGCCAGATCCTTATCGATGGAACCGATATTTCGACGGTAACGAAAAATTCGCTCCGCAACTCCATCGCCACGGTGTTTCAGGATGCGGGCCTGCTGAACCGCTCCATTCGCGAAAACATCCGCCTCGGCCGTGAATCGGCCACCGATGCGGAAGTGGTGGAAGCAGCGGCAGCCGCAGCGGCGACAGATTTCATCGACAGCCGCATCAACGGCTATCTGACCCAGGTGGGCGAGCGCGGTAACCGCCTGTCCGGCGGCGAGCGCCAGCGCATCGCCATTGCACGCGCCATCCTGAAAAACGCCCCCATTCTGGTTCTCGACGAAGCGACCAGTGCGCTGGACGTGGAAACGGAAGCACGGGTGAAGGCCGCCGTGGACGCGCTGCGAAAGAACCGTACAACCTTCATCATCGCCCACCGTCTTTCCACCGTCCGCGATGCCGATCTCGTCCTGTTCCTCGATCAGGGCCGGATCATCGAAAAGGGCACTTTCGATGAGCTAAGCCAGCGCGGCGGACGCTTTACCTCGCTGCTGCGCACCAGCGGCCTGCTGACGGAAGACGAAAACCAGCAACCCCGGCCAAAGGCTATTGCCTCCTAAGGGTCTGGCTGACGGAATGAAGACAGGGCGGACAGCATGTTGTCCGCCCTTTTTCTTTGTGCGCTTCCCGACGACCCCACCAGATCACAGGTCGCCTATCGGAGAATTCCGGTCAAGGAACTTGCCAGCCAGAAATCAATCTGCGTGACGCTCGTCTTCCGTGGGCAGCGCGCCAGCCAACACGACAACGTTAACGAAAGAATGGCGAGCAACGCCAATAGCGCAAGTTCTGCGAAAGATGCGCTGAATTGCTGGATAATTCCCGTCCGATCGACCGACTATTCGCGACTGCTGCTTTTCTCGAAAAGATTGACGAGACAGTCCGCACCGGACGATCCGGCACCGCGCCATCGAAGCCTTCGCCAATATGAACCTATCTCGGCGCTGCAAGGCCTTCCAGCCAACGCTGCGAAGGAAGCCCAGGCTTCTGTGCCATGATCCGACCCATAAGCTCAGTCGCAGGCCGGGGTAGCCCCATAAAGATTCAGGCCCCCGCGTTACCACGGGAGCCTGAGTTTAAAGGCGAACGGAGACCTGATCGTCTTAGTCGAAGGGAATCACCCGATCATCTGCCGACAGGGCCTTACCATCGACGGAAACGGAGACTGCCGCCGTATCTGCCTTGCGGCTGACGACGATGTCCTTTGCCTTCCCGTCGAGCGTGATCTTCACCGAGAAACCGCTCCAGTCCTCTGGCAGCGACGGCGAAATATGCAGCTTTCCGTCGGTGCGGGTGATGCCGAGAATACCCTCGACGGCCGCACGATAGAGCCAGCCGGCAGACCCCGTGTACCAGCTCCACCCGCCGCGGCCGGCGTAGGCGCCTTCACCGTAGACATCCGCAGTCACCACATAGGGTTCGACCCGATAGGTTTCCGACGCCGCCGCGTCGAGCGCATGATTGACGGGGTTGAGCAGCTGGAAGCAGTTCCATGCCTCCTGCGCACGACCCTGCTTGGCAAGCGCAAGAACCACCCAGGTCGCCGCATGGGTATATTGCCCGCCGTTTTCGCGCACACCCGGCGGATATCCCTTGATGTAGCCCGGATCATGCGGCGCACGCGAGAAGGGCGGCGTGAACAGCCGGATGATGCCGGTCTTTTCATCGACCAGATGCGACATGACCGCATCCATCGCCTGCTGCGACCGAGCCTCTTCGCCTTCGCCGGAGAGAATGCTCCAGCTCTGGCCGAGCGAATCGATCCGGCATTCCTCACTTTCGGACGAACCTAGCGGTGTGCCGTCATCGAAATAACCGCGCCGGTAATAGCTGCCATCCCAACCCGCTGTTTCCAGCGCATTGCGCAGCCTTTCCCGATGCGACGACCATTTGGCGACGCGGTCGTTATCGCCACGCTTTTCCGCAATCTCGATGAAATCGCGCAAAGCGCCGGACAGGAACCAGCCGAGCCAGACGCTCGTGCCCTTGCCGCCAACGCCGACACGGTT
This sequence comes from Agrobacterium sp. B1(2019), assembly GCF_008274755.1. NCBI lineage: Bacteria > Pseudomonadati > Pseudomonadota > Alphaproteobacteria > Hyphomicrobiales > Rhizobiaceae > Agrobacterium > Agrobacterium sp. B1(2019). Next base: position 2,810,281 of record NZ_VTPB01000001.1, read on the forward strand.
CATGCCGTCGTTCCAGTCGCCGCCGAGGATCAGCGGCAGGCCATTTTCGCCAGTGCGATGAATGGCAAGATCGAGCGCCAGCGCCGCATGTTCGTAGAGCGTGACGGACCTGTCGCTCGTCTCCGGCTGGAAGAAGGCATCATGCTGGCCGGGCATCAATGCCGGCCCCTTCAGGAAGGGAATGCTTTCATCGAGGATAGCGACATCGCCTGTGGCCGACACATACTGGTTGATCGCATAAGCGAGCCAGACCACATCGTCCGAGATAGTCGTGCGGACACCGGCACCAGTCAGCGGCAGCCACCAGTGCTGCACGTCGCCTTCCGGGAACTGGCGACCGGCTGCGCGCAGGATCTGCTTGCGGGCAAGCTCCGGCTGGTAGAGCAGGAAGGCCAGCGTATCCTGAAGCTGATCGCGGAAGCCGAAGGCACCGCTCGACTGGTAGAAGGCCGTGCGCGCCAGAATGCGGCACGCCAGCGCCTGATAGGGCAGCCAGTTGTTGATCATGTGGTTGAAGCCGGCATCGGGCGTGGAAACCTGCAATTGGCCGGTAAAGCCCGTCCAGAACGCCTTGCTCTCATCCAGCACCGTCGGGAAGTCCGCCTTGCGAACGTCGTTTACCAGCGCTTCGGCCTCTTCCGCACTGTCGGCATCGCCGAGAATGAAGGTCATGTGCCGTTCTTCGCCGGGCTTAAGGTGGATTTCCTGCATCAGCGCAGCGCAAGGGTCACCGTCGACCTCGGTGCTGCCGCTGAGTGCGGCACCGGATACGATACCCTGCGGCGCCTGCGCCGACCCGAAGCGGCCGATGAATTCCCGGCGGCTGGTGGTGAAGCCGCTGGCCTCGCTATCGAGTGTCAGGAACGCGGTGCGGGCGCTATAGTCGATGCTGTAGGGGTTCGACGCGAAGATCGCGTTGTTGCCCGCATCATGCCTGCTCAGAATGAACGGCGCGGATTTCTGGCCGTTATTGCCGAGCACCCACTCCACATAGGCATAGACCTTGAGACGGCGGCTTTTCGAACCCTTGTTGCGCACGATGACCTGCGAGAACTTGACCGGTTTTTCGCGGTCAACGGTCTGCGTCAGCTCGACTTCGAGCGTATCCGCCACGCCGGTGAGGACGGAATAACCAAGACCATGGCGGGTTTCGAACATGGCTTCCGGATCGCGCGACAGCGCGGCACAGGGCGTATAGAGCTTTCCTGTTTCCACGTCGGCGACATAGAAGGCCTCACCCGGCCGGTTGATGACGGGATCATTGGTCCAGGGCGTCAACTGGTAGTCACGCGAATTGCGGCTCCAGCTGAAACCGGCGCCTTCGGCCGAAATATGGAAGCCGAAATTCTCGTTCGAGATAACGTTGATCCATGGATGCGGCGTGGACTGCCCGCCATTCAGGCGCACCACATACTCCTGACCGTTTTTGGCAAAGCCACCGAAACCGTTCCAGAAATCGAGATCGCCCGCATCCTCGACCGGCTCCGCAATCGGGAAGGCCGGCACGGGCAGACGGGCCTGCGCGACATCAGAAGTGCCGTCAGGACCGCGATTGGCCGCAAACAGCGAGACCGCGCGGTTGATCTGGTCGACGATCTTGCCGTTGCGCACATGCAGCACGACACGGGAAGCCGCGAGAAGCGCGCTCCAGGTCTCTTCGTCCATCAGGTCGCGGCGAACGGAGAAGACGTGCGGGCGACCGCCATCGGCAGGATTGATGCGGCGCTGCGTCTCGGAAATATGATCGAGCGCATGCTGCATATCCTGCGCATAGGACGCAGCCCTTTCGTTGACGATGACGAGATCGAAGATCACGCCACGCGAACGCAGATATTCATGGGCGCTCAGCGCCTCGCGGGCAATATCCATGTCCATGTCGTCATTGATGCGCAGGCTGAAGATCGGGAAATCGCCCGAAATGGCAAGCGGCCACAAGGCACGCTGTGAGGCCAGCCCCGTTTTCAGCGTTTCCGAATCCGCACGCAGATGCATGTCCGGATAAGTCAGATAACGGCCAAGATGCTGGAATGCGGCCGCCTGCTGCGAGGTCACACCCACATGGCGCATCTGCACCTGCGTGCGCGTCCAGGCGTGCACGAGTTCATGCGCGAAGGCGTCCGGGTGACGGTAACGGTCGATCGCCTTGTCGACTTCCTCGCGGCTCGGCGCGGCAATCGTCCAGAAGATCACGCTCACCTTCTTGCCCGCCGGCACGCGCACGGTGCGGCGTAGCGACAGGATCGGATCAAGCGTGAAACCGTCGGTGCTGGAAAGCGTCGCACCGGCATCGAATGCCGCCGCTTCACGCAGCGACCGTCCGCGACCGATGAACTTGGCGCGATCAGTCTCGAACTCCGTCGGGCGCGACGGGCCGGCATTGTCGGCGGCCAGATGCGCGATGACGGTGCCGGGCTCGTTCGGGCTGCGGCGGTTGCGCCAGGCGCGGATAACATCGCCGCGGCGGCCGATTTCCGTCTGCACAAACATACGCGAGAAGAGCGGATGGGCGTTGTCATCATCCTCCGAGGCAATGACCGGCTCCATATAGGAGGTCACTTCGATATAACGATCCTCAGAACCGACGTTCAGTAGGGTGACGCGGCGGCCTTCGGCATCGTGCTCGGTGGCGACGATGCACTCGACCACGCTCTGCAGATCACCGGTGGTCTTGTGGAACTCGGCCTTGTCGTCGGTGAAGATCGTCTTGGTCTTTTCGCCTTCGACGACGCGCGGCTCGGCCGTTGCACTCCACCACTGTCCATTGGTGGTGTCGCGCAGGAAGATGAAGGTGCCCCACCGGTCATCGGTCGGATCCGCCTTCCAGCGGGAAATCGCCTGCCCGTTCCACTTCGAATAACCCGCACCCGTGGAGGTAAGCATGGTGGAATAATGACCATTCGAGAGGAACACCACTTCGCGATCGCGCACCGCCGGATCGGCGATGGAGCGCACTTCCGCACGCAGGAGGTCCGCCTGTTCCTTGCCGGGGGTTTCCGGCTCGTATTTGGCGCTCATGACCGGCACTTCGCGCGGCGCCTTTTCCTGCAGCAGCAGTTCGGCCGCCTCGATCACCGGATCGGAATGGAAGAGTTCGCGCAGCACGCCGTCAAAGGCGACGTTGGCGACGGCGGCAATCGACATGCCGTGATGGTGGGCATAATAGTTGTAGACCACCGCGCAGACTTTACCGTCCGGAACGCGTGTCGGCGTGAAATCCACCGCATCGTGGAAACCATACTGGCCAAGCGCGCCAAGCTTGCGCAGCTTGTCGAGGTTTTCGAGTGCACCATCCGGATCGTACTGGCTGGCGAGGATCGACGCATAAGGCGCGATCACCGCATTCTGGCCAAGGCCGCGCTTGAGGCCAAGCGTCGGAACACCGAAGTTGGTGTACTGGTAGTTCATGTTATGATCGCGCGCATTAAATGCCGCTTCGGAAATGCCCCATGGCGTGCCGAGGCGGCGACCGTGGTTCATCTGTTCCTTGACGATCAGATTATTGGTCTGGTTGAGAATGCCACCCTGACGCTCCTGCATGACGAGCGGCGGCATCAGATATTCGAACATCGAACCCGACCAGGAGACCAGCGCACCCTGCGCGCCGATCGGCACGACCTGACGGCCAAGACGGTACCAGTGCTCGGTCGGCAGATCGCCCTTGGCGATGGCGAAGAGGCTGGTCAGGCGGCATTCGGAAGCCAGAAGGTCGTAGCAGGCCTCGTCGAGCTCCTTGCTTTCGACGCGGTAGCCGATCGACAGAAGACGGCGATCCTTGCGGTAAAGGAACGTGAAATCCATCGAGAAGGCGAGGTTGCGGCTACGGTCGCGCAGCGATGCGAGACGCTGACGCAGCGGCTCCATGTTGGTGAGGTCGATGGCGCTGTCTGAAATATGCGCCTCGCAGCAATCGACGAGCAATTGCGCCCAGCGCGTCACTTCCGCGCTCTGCGCGGATTTCACCTCGTGATCGACGTTGGTGGCGAGTTTCTGGATATCGCGCGCAAGAACCGCGAGATTGATGACACGGATCGAGGCGAATTCATGCTCGCGCTTGACGGAAGCAAGAGCGTTCGAGAAGCCGATGATGCGCTCTTCAAGCCGACGATGCAGCGGTCGCAGGTTCTTGCGATCGTCCGGCAGAGCCTTCAGCGTTTCGCGCAGAATGCCGGCAAGATCACCAATACCGTCCAGATTGCCCTGAAGATGCGCGGACGGCGCCTCCGCCCAATCGCGGCAGGCAGACGAAACAGCAATCAGATGACCGGCGAGGTTGCCGCTGTCCACTGCCGAAACATAGCGAGGCCCAAGCGTCTGCAAGGTGTCGGTATGATACCAGTTATAGAGATGGCCGCGATACTTCTCCATCTTCTCGACGGTCTGGATCGTGTTCTCGATCCGCTCCAGTGTATCGGCAAAGCTGATCCAGCCGAACTGGCGCGCCGAGATGATGGAAAGCAGATAGACGCCGATATTGGTGGGAGAGGTACGCGAAGCGACAATCGGCTCCGGCGTTTCCTGGAAGTTGTCCGGCGGCAGGTGGTTTTCCTGCGGTGTCACGAAGGTCTCGTAATAACGCCAGGTGCGACGCGCGATCTTGCGAAGTTCGAAGGAGACATGCTCCGAAACGAACAGCCGGTCTTCGGTTTCAGCCGATTGGCTGACATACCAGGCAACGGCCGGGGACAGAACCCAAAGAAGCGTAAAAGGGATACCGATCAGGAAGGCGTTGTCGCCCGGTAACGACGCAAACAACAGCCCGAGCATGGCCACCACCGGCGCATGCCACATCTGGCGGTAATAATCGACGATGCCGCCCTGCGCGCTCGACTGCATGCTGGCGGCGGTGCGCCATTCCAGCATCAGCTTGTGGCTGACGAGCAGGCGGTACAGCGAACGGGCAATCGCATCCGTCATCATGCAGGCGGCGTCGGCGATGAAGACGATACGCAGCGCAACCTGTGCGTTAGTCGCGCGGATTTCGGACCAGATGGTGTGGAAATGCGCCTGCGGCACGATATCGGTGGAGCGCGGCACGAGGCCGGAGAGCAAGGAAAGCGTGGGGGCTACGAACAGCGAGAAGATCAGCAGGATCTGCCAGATCAGCGCACCGAGCGGATCCATGAAATACCAGCCTAGGATCGAGGCGAAGAACCAGGCGATCGGCGTGAGCGAGCGACGCAGATTGTCGACCATTTTCCAGCGGCCGATGGCGGTAACGCTGCGGGCACGATCAAGGATAAAGGGCAGAAGCTGCCAGTCGCCGCGCGCCCAGCGATGCTGGCGCGACACTTCCACCTCGTAGCGGGTCGGGAAGTCTTCCACCAGCTCCACATCGGTGACGAGCGCGCAGCGCGCAAACGAACCTTCGAGCAGGTCGTGGCTGAGGATGGAGTTTTCCTCGATACGGCCCTTCAGCGCCGCCTCGAAGGCATCCACATCGTAAAGACCCTTACCGGTAAAGGTGCCTTCAGACGTCAGGTCCTGATAGACGTCGGAAACGGTAAAGACGTAAGGGTCGATACCGCGATTGATCGAGAAGACGCGCTGGAAGACGGAGGCATCCTTGCCTGTCGTTAGCGATGGCGTCACACGCGGCTGCAGCAGACCGTAGCCTTCGACAACTCGTCCGGATTCCGGATCGATCCTCGGGCGGTTGATCGGGTGGTGCATCTTGCCGACGAGCTTGGTCACCGCATCGCGCATCAGGCGCGTATCGGCATCCAGCGTCATGACATATTTGACATCGGCCGGCACGATGTTCGCACCGCCAAGGAAGGTCGTATCCTTGTCGCCGCGCAGTAGCATGTTCAGCTCATGCAGCTTGCCGCGCTTTCGCTCCCAGCCCATCCAGCAGCCTTCGGCCGGATTGTAGAGGCGGCGGCGGTGCAGCAGGTAGAAGCGCGTCTTGCCGTCAAAGGCATAGCGGCTGTTCAGCGCCGCAAGCTCGCGCTTGGCATAATCGAGAATTTCGAGATCGTCGTCGGACTGTTCATATTGCGCATCCCGCCAGTCGCCCACCAGCGAGAAGTAGATCTCGCCATGCGGATTGGCGAGATAATGCACCTCGATATTGCGCATCATCTCGTCGACACTGTCGCGGCTGGTCAGCATGCAGGGCACGGCGACCAATGTGCGTGCATCCTGCGGGATGCCGTTCTTGAACTCGTATCCGACAAGCCGGAACGGTTTCACGAAGAAGGTGACGAGCGTGTTGAAGAGGCCGGTTGCGCCTTCGGATGCCGGCAATGCGAACATCAGCAGGAAGGCGGTCACAACATACCAGGGCATACCGGCTTGCGCCAGGAACCAGCCGACGGCGAGCATGGCGAGCGCGGTGATCAGCAGCACCGGCGCCGCAATCGCGAGCCAGTTGAACTTGCGCATGGCCCGGACAATATGCTGCGACACCAGGGGCCGGTACCCCAAAGCCTTTTCGAGTTCGAAGCGACGCTGGCCCACAAGCACGGAGCCGACATTGACGGGGTGGTTTTCATCCGCCGCAGAACGCGTGTCGATGCGCGCCATTTCCACAGCCGCGCGCGCAACTTCAACCTCGGTCTTGGGAGAACGGCGCGCCAGAAGCTCGATGGTGTTGCGGTAGGTGTTGCGCGAACCGAAATCGAGAACCTCGTAGTCGGTCTCTTCGCGCAGGACCTTGTCGATATGGCTGACTTCCTCGAACCACACCGACCATTCGGTATCGTCGATTTCACGCAGGCTCTTAACGATGTTGCCCATCGTCACATTGCCGGATGCTAAGCGATTATGTTCCGACATCATGATGTTTTCGGCGTCGGTACCGGCAGCATGAAGACGCTCTTCAAGCCAGGCAACGGCAAAACCTGAGGTCTGCGAGCCGTTCCTCAGACGATAAAGGAACTGCGTCGCGAAAGTCGGGTCGTCGACCAGCGAATCGACCTGCTTGAGAAGCGCTGCCGAGGCTTCCGCATCGTTGAGGCGGATGATTTCATCAACGACTTCATTCGCCTTCTGGCGCATGCGACGCGAACGTTCCACACGGATGGAGATGCGGCGAAGATTTTCGATGAGCACAAAACGGATGATCGACGGCAGGGCCCACAATTCGCCGATCTGCAGCGTCTTTGACGTCTGGTAGCCATCCACCAGCGCCGTCATGTTCTCGCGCGAAACCGTGCTGTGGGTATGGGCGACATAAAGCCAGCCGAGCGCCACAACCCGCGGGACAGTCACCCCGCCAACCGTCATCGTCGGCAGCTGGCGATAGAACTTGCGCGGAAAATCGCGACGGACCTCCTGGATCGCCTCTTCGATGACGTAATGGTTGTCGAGCAGCCATTCCGCCGCCGGCGTTATCGTCGCGCCATTTTCCGCATCGACGGCAGTCGTACGATAGACCCTGAGGATTTCCTTCTCGTTCTCGCGGTGACGCTCGAAGAAATCGAACTCCATGAAGCCGGGAAGGCTGTCGGCGCCATCGCGCGAAAGCGCGGCGCCCGCATCATGCAGTTCCTCGACCGTCATATAGGACGCGCGGATCGAATCGTTGTGATCGATCTGCTTCGTCTCTGAATCACGGGCGGCGGCGGTCGGGGTAATATGAAATGACATCGGGCTCGTATTCTGAACTTTATGGAAACTGGTTCAACTTGACCGGCAATTCGTCCGTGGCGGGAACACACACGAAAATCGGGCCACGCTATATTTATGACTTATCCTGAACCTTCGGTGAACCGGACTGGACGCTGTGCGGAACGGATCGTCAAGCGCAGAACATCCGCAGGTACATCATGCTGCAGCGTCATTATTCCGGGATGTGTGCAAAGCTGGAGATCGACGCGGACGGGACGCTTTCGATGAAGAGAAGAAAGCGGCGTCGTTCGGCCCGGCGTTGCCGTTCCGACCGGATCTCGCACCCTCCCCGATGGCGAAAATTGTTCGCGCAACGTCCGATAATCCCCCGTTGACAACCTGAAAGGCAACACGAACCGAGAAGGTCCGCACCACATCCGAAAGAAGCTAATGCCCCAGGACGTCAATAGTTCCATGCCACCTGTCGCGGCACGATGCAAGTGCTGAATTTCGGCGCGTTTCAGGGCAGGCCACGCCCCTTACGCATGGCTGCATATGCTGCTATGTCATTTGCAAAAGGCGCCGGAAAAACGGCCGAAACCGGGACTTTAAAAATGACCAGACAGACCGCAAATCTCGCATCCTTTGCCAACCATATGCCGGATGTGGTGGCCATTCGCCGCCACCTGCACCGCAATCCCGAAATCGGCCTTTCGGAATTCAAGACGTCGGATTTTATTGCCGAACAGTTGGCGGCGCTGGGCTACGAGATCACGCGGGGACTGGCCGGAACGGGTCTCGTTGCTACCATGCGCAATGGCGACAGCACCCGCGCGCTCGGCATCCGCGCCGATATCGACGCCCTGCCGATCCACGAGGAAACCGGGGTGGATTATGCGAGCGCCAATCAGGGCGTGATGCACGCCTGCGGCCATGACGGCCACACGGCCATGCTGCTCGGCGCGGCGAAGATCATTGCCGAACGCAAAAATTTCAACGGAACCGTGCATTTGATTTTCCAGCCTGCGGAAGAGAATTTCGGCGGCGCCCGAATCATGATCGAGGACGGGCTGTTCGAGCGATTTCCCTGCGATGCGGTTTTTGCCCTGCATAATGATCCCGGTGTACCCTTCGGGCAATTCGTGCTGCGTGACGGGCCGATCCTTGCCGCCGTCGACGAGTGCAAGATTACCGTCAACGGCTACGGCGGCCACGGCGCCGAACCCCAGGATGCGGCCGACCCCATCGTTGCCGGGGCAAGCATCATCATGGCGCTGCAAACCGTGGTGTCCCGCAATATCCATCCGCAATTATCGGCGGTCGTCACTGTTGGCGCGTTCCATGCCGGTGCTGCCAGCAATGTCATTCCCGAAACGGCGGAAATGCTGCTGACCATCCGCTCCTTCGATCCGGGCGTGCGCGACGAGCTGGAAAAACGCATCCGGGCGATAACCGAAGGCCAGGCCGCCAGCTACGGCATGAGCGTCACCATCGACTATGAGCGCGGATATAACGCAACGATCAACCACAAGACGGAAACGGACTATGTCGCCGATCTCGCCCGGCGTTTTGCCGGGGCTGACAAGGTGGCGCAGATGCAGCGGCCGTCGATGGGCGCGGAAGACTTCGCCTATATGCTGGAGAAGCGGCCCGGCTGTTATTTTTTCCTCGGCACCGCGCGCACCGATAACGACCCGCCGCTGCACCATCCGAAATTCGATTTCAACGACGATATACTGCCGATCGGAACCGCATTCTGGGTCGATCTGGCGGAAGATTACCTGAAGGCCTGAATGGGCATGAAAAAGGCCGGTCGGAGGAGCGACCGGCCTTTTATTCTCAAATTACCTGATGAGACAATCGGGAGGATCAGGGAACGAGACCGAAGATGACGGCAGCGACAAAAGCCACACAGACGCCGACAAGAGCCGCATGAACCGAATCTTTCCAGTTACGCGGCGACTGGGGCTGCGAGACAAAGTCTTTTACTTTTCCTGCCTTGGAATAAGACATTGTACACTCCCTTCCTGCTCGGCCCTTCAAAGCGGGCATTGCTTATCTCGCTTGTAAAATAGCTTCATTCCCCACTGTTTCAGTAGAGATAAAATTCCATAAGATTGGCGCATCGGGAAAAATACCGATTGCGACTTGCCCACCGGCAAGCATCAATCTACCCATGGCGCAGGATCAGCGCGGCGGAGGGCATCTCCTCTCAAAACCACTGGCGGGCACGGAAAACACCATGACGGATATCGACGCCATCATCATCGGAGCCGGGGTGATAGGGCTGGCGACAGCGCGTGAACTGGCGATACGTGGCCTTTCCGCCATTATCCTCGAAAGCGGGAAGGAATTCGGCTCGGCCACCTCCTCCCGCAACAGCGAAGTCATTCACGCCGGGCTCTATTATCCAGCCGGAAGCCTCAAGGCCCGACTTTGCGTGGAGGGCAAGGAGCGGCTTTACGCCTTCTGCCAAAGCCACGGCGTTTCACATCGCCCCTGTGGCAAGCTCATCGTCGCCACCCGCGATGAAGAGGTGGCCATGCTCGCCGCTCTGCGCGAAAAAGGCATAGCTAACGGCTGCGACGACCTTGAGCTGATCGATGCGCGACAGGCGCTCCTGCTCGAACCCGCACTCGCCTGCGTCGCAGCCCTGATATCGCCCTCGACCGGTATCATCGACAGCCATGGTTATATGCTGGCGCTCCTTGGAGACGCGCAGGATCACGGCGCTGCCCTTGCCCTGAACGCACCCTTCGAAAAGGCGGAAGTGATCCGCGATGGTTTCCGGATTCACGTCGGCGGCGCAGAGCCCACCAGCCTGACATGCCGGCTGCTCGTCAATTCCGCCGGACTTGTTGCACCGATGGTGGCGAGGAAGATCGAAGGAGTGCCGGACGATGTGATCCCGCAGGCGCGTTTCGCCAAGGGCAGCTATTTTTCGCTGGCCGGCAGGTCGCCCTTTTCACGGCTGATCTACCCCGCGCCGCACACCCACGGTCTCGGCGTGCATCTCACGCTCGATCTCGCTGGCCAGACCCGTTTCGGGCCGGATGTGGAGTGGGTGGACACAATCGACTATGCCGTCGATCCCCGCCGCATGGAGGGTTTTGGAGACGCTATAAGGCGCTATTGGCTGGATCTTCCCGATGACGCGCTGATCCCGGCCTATTCCGGTATCCGGCCGAAGATTTCCGGCCCGGACGAGCCGGCCATGGACTTTCGCATCGATGGGCCGGAAACGCACGGTCTTGCCGGCCTCGTCAATCTTTTCGGCATAGAAAGCCCCGGCCTTACCGCCTCGCTGGCAATTGCCGGGGAGGTCGCGGCACGGTTCGAGGCCTGATGTCAACCTCAGCCGAAACGGGACAGCGCGCTGGCCATGATCTGCGGATCGACATTGCCGCCGGAAGCAACTGCGATCACCGTTTCGCTTTCCAGTTCATCGCCATGAAATAGCCCCGCCGCCAGGGCCACCGCGCCGCCGGGTTCAACAACAATCTTCAGCCGGTTGAAAGCGAGAACCGCCGCCCGCAGCGCCTCATCTTCGGTCACGACGACGCCTTTCCCGCAAAGCCCCGCCATGATCGGGAAGGTGATATTGCCGGGCTGCGGCGTGACGATCGCATCGCAGATCGAACCCGAGGTCGTGGCGTTACGCTCGATCCTGCCGGAGGCAAGGGAGCGGGCCACATCGTCGAACCGTTCCGGTTCTGAAGTTCTGACCCTGTAGTTCGGCGCTTTCGCCGAAAGCGCAAGGGAGACGCCGGATGTGAGGCCACCGCCACCGCAAGGCACCAGAACCTCCGCCGCATCGATGCCCAGTTCCGCGCCCTGTTCAGCAATCTCCAGTCCCACTGTTCCCTGCCCGGCAATGACCAGCGGCTCGTCATAGGGCCTTATAAGCGTCAGCCCACGCTCGTTTGAAAGGCGATCTCCAATGGCATCGCGATCTTCGTTCGCCCGGTCATAAAGCACGACCTCTGCGCCATAAGCGCGGGTATTTTCGATTTTGATCTTCGGCGCGTCCGACGGCATGATGATAACGGCAGGAACATTGTGCAGCTTCGCGGCAAGCGCCACACCCTGCGCATGGTTGCCGGAGGAAAAGGCGATCACGCCCTTGGCGCGCACTTCCGCCGGAAGGCCGGAGACGGCCGACCAGCCGCCGCGAAACTTGAATGAACCAGTTCGTTGCAGGCATTCAGCCTTCACGAACAGCTTTCGCCCGGCAATTTCGTCCAGAAAAGGGGATGAAAGAAGCGGTGTACGAACCGCATGGTTGCCGATGCGCCCACGCGCGGCTTCTATCATCGAAATATCTGTCATGTCATGCCCCTGTGATGCGGATTTGCGGGTACATTAAGAGGTCGCACTCAATTGCGAAACCGCCTGGAAAAGAAAAATCCCCGGGCATGGCCGGGGATTTTGTCCTATGCGATCAATGATTGTGCCGGGGCATCTTCTCGGCGATCCGGAGGAAATCTGCGGCCCCTTCCAGAACCGCGCCATCCGAAAGCTGGGTTACGGATTTACGATAGATGCGCTGCCATGGTGTCGCATCCGCGGGAACAGCGGGAATGCCGTCAGCCTTGCGCGCTTCCAGCTCCGCCGCCGCCACCAGCGCATTGCACTCGCCTTCATTAAAATCGATGCGGATCACGTCGCCCGTGCGGAGCCATGCTAGTCCGCCGCCTGCCGCGCTTTCCGGCGAGGCGTTGAGGATGGACGGGCTGTCCGCCGTTCCCGACTGCCGGCCGTCACCGATCGTCGGCAGGCTGGTAATGCCTTTTTTCAACAGGGCATCCGGTGGCTGCATGTTGACGACCTCTGCCGAACCCGGCCAGCCGAGCGGCCCCGCACCGCGAATGACGAGAATAGTACGCTCATCGATATCGAGGGACGGATCGTTGATACGGGCGTGATAGTCTTCCGAACCGTCGAACACCACACATTTGCCCTCGAAAATTCCCTCGCGGCCCGGCTCGCTCAGATAGCGCTGGCGGAATTCCGCCGAGATAACGCTCGTCTTCATGATGGCGAAATCGAACAGATTGCCCTTGAGAACGAGGAAACCGGCCCGTTCCTTGAGCGGCTTATCGTAGGGCAGGATCACGTCACGGTCGGTGGATTCCCGGCCTTCCAGATTTTCCGCCATGGTCTTGCCGGTTACGGTCGGACAGCTTCCATCGAGCTTGCCCGCGTTGAGAAGCTCCCACATGATGGCGGGCGTGCCGCCGGCGCGGTGATATTTCTCTCCCAGCCATTTACCGGCCGGCTGGACATTGGCGATGAGCGGAATGTCGTAGCCGTGAACCTGCCAGTCCTCCTCGCGAAGCTCCACGCCCGCATGTTTCGCCATGGCCGCCAGATGTGGCTGGGCATTGGTGGAGCCGCCAATCGCCGAATTGACGCGGATCGCGTTCAAAAACGCCTCGCGCGTCATGATGTCGGAGGGCTTGATGTTCTCGACAACCAGCTCGACGGCACGGCGGCCGGTGCGATAGGCCATCTGGCCGCGTTCACGGTAAGCGGCAGGGATCGCGCCGCAGCCGGTGAGCGACATGCCGAGCGCCTCCGCCATGGCATTCATGGTGGACGCGGTGCCCATGGTGTTGCAATGGCCGACCGAAGGCGCGGATTCGAGCGCCGCCTGCAAGAATTCCTCGCGGGTGATTTCGCCAGCACCGTATTTACGGCGCATGCGCCAGATGACGGTGCCAGAACCGACCAGATCGCCGTCATGGTAGCCGTCGAGCATCGGCCCGCCGGATAGAACGATGGCAGGAATATCCACCGTGCTTGCCGCCATCAGCGCCGAAGGCGTGGTCTTGTCGCAGCCCGTGGTCAAAACGACGCCGTCGAGCGGATAACCGTAAAGCACTTCCACAAGGCTGAGATAGGCAAGATTGCGGTCGAGCGCCGCTGTCGGGCGCTTGCAGTTTTCGAACATCGGATGGGTCGGAAACTCGATAGGAATGCCGCCTGCGTCACGAATACCGTCCCGCACCCGCTTGACCAGCTCCACGTGGACGCGGTTACAGGGCGTCAGGTCGCTGCCGCTCTGGGCGATGCCGATGACCGGCTTGCCGGAGCGCAACTCTTCCGGCGTCACGCCGTAATTCATGAAACGCTCCAGATAGAGCGCCGTCATGTCGAGATGGTCGGGGTTGTCGAACCAATCCTGCGACCGCAAACGGCGCATCGGTGTCTTGTCGTCGCTCATGAATCTGCCTCAGCCCCGTTCCCGGTTGTTTAGTTTTTCGAGGTAAAGCAGGATGCCGCTATGGTCGATATCGGCGCCGCCGTCACCGACGAAGTCGTCGAATTCCCGCGTCACCTGCTGCGTCAGCGGCAGGTTGAGAGACAGATCCTTCGCCGTCGCCAGCACGCCGTTCAGATCCTTGAGCTGGAACTTGGAGGGACCGCCCGGCACGAAATTGCGCTTCACCATGCGGTCGCCATGCAGCTCCAGGATCCGGCTTTCGGCAAAACCGCCGCGAATGGCGTTGCGGAACCCTTCACGCGATGCGCCGCCCGCTTCCACCAGCATCATCGCCTCGGCAACCGCGCCGATGGTGATGGCGACGATCTGCTGGTTGGCGAGCTTGCACAGTTGGCCGGCACCCGAGGGACCGACATAGGTGAGCCGGCCCATCGGCGCGAAAACATCGGCAAGACCCGAGATCAGCGTCTCGTCCCCACCGGCCATGATGGCGAGCGTACCGGCCGTCGCGCCCGGCACACCGCCGGAAACCGGCGCATCGACGTGATGGATGCCCAACGACTGAAGCCGGGAGGAATGTTCTCGCGCAATCGGCGGCGCAATCGAGCTGCTGTCGATCACGACAGCACCCTTTTTCAGCGCTTCGGCCATGCCGGCCTCGAAAAGCACCTCGCCCACGGCCTTGCCGTCGCTCAGCATGGTGATGACGATATCGGCGCCCCAGGCTGCCTCCGCCGGCGATGCAGCGACGACCGCGCCATCGGCAACAAGCGCCTCGGCCTTATCGGCGCTACGGTTCCAGACGGTGACCGAAAAGCCGGCGCCCAGCAGACGCCGGGCCATCGGCCCGCCCATCAGGCCCGTGCCGATAAAGGCGACTGACCGCTTCTTCTCCTCCCCGCCAGCACTCATTTCAGTGAACCTCCCAGTTCGTCCTCGATATGAACCTGAATGATTTCTTCGAACGAGCTTTCAGCCGTAAAGCCCAGTTCACGGGCGCGCTTGGCTTCGAAACCGGGGGCCCAGCCTTCACACATGCGCATGATCATCTCATTCGGCTCGCGGCGGATGAGGGCAACGGCCTTTTCGCCGGCGACCTTGCGCAGCGCTTCGATCTGCTCGCCGACGGTGGCGCTGAGGCCTGGCATCGACAGGTTGCGACGCGGGCCGACCTTTTCCACGTCAATCGTTGCGCCATGGATGAGGAAGCCGACGGCGGAACGCGGCGAAGCGTGCCAGTGGCGAATGCTCTCAGGCACCGGCAGCACCGCTTCCTGGCCGACCAGCGGCTCGCGCAGAATATTGGAGAAGAAGCCGGAGGCGGCCGCATTCGGCTTGCCAGGGCGGATGCAGATGGTCGGCAGGCGAATGCCGATACCATCGAAGAAACCGCGACGGCTGTAATCGGAAAGCAGAAGCTCGCAGATCGCTTTCTGCGTGCCGTAGCTGGTCAATGGCGTGGAGTGGAACTCGTCCGGGATCGGATAGGGCAGCGGCGCGCCGAAGACGGCGATAGACGAGGTGAAAACCACGCGCGGCTTGTAACCGTCCTTGCCGTTGGCGATGCGGATGGCGTCGAAGAGATAACGCGTGCCATCGAGGTTGATGCGGTAGCCCTTGTCAAAATCGAGTTCAGCTTCGCCGGAGACGATGGCGGCAAGGTGGAAGATGACGTCCGGCCGGACTTCGACCAGCTTTTCAGCCTCTCCCGGTGCGGAGAGGTCGGCCGCGCGCGCATCGACAGCACCAGAAAAACCGGTAGGCGCTTCAGGCTGGAACACGTCGATAAGCGTGAATTTCTCGACCGGCTTGCCGCCCAGCGATCCATCCTTGACAAGACGCTGCGTCAGCTTGCGGCCAACCATGCCTGCGGCGCCGATAATTGCGATATGCATGTCTTCCTCCTCTTTGTCCCGACCATTCTCCCGAGACCGAAAAAACATCATCGGCCGACCGACCGATAAATTAGCTTGTAAGGTTGTCTGATAACCTTATATGATCGAGTTGAAAATAGTATTTTTTTACAAACTGGAAAAAGCAAGGGTGCCGACAAAATCAAGGCACGCCCCTTGCCCGGGCACTTTAGGGCGGATTGGACGGAGAAGGTGAAATGACGATCGTGAGTGAACACGATATCGAGGAACTGCGGTTCTCGCTGAAGAACAGGCTGGGCGCAGCTTTGCTGCTGACATCGCAAGAGGACATGCTGCGCTATTGCCGCGACTGGCATGGCGACGTCACCAGCTCGGCCGTGGCCGTTATCCGTCCCCGTTCGACGAAGGAAGTTTCCGACACGGTCAGCGCCTGCGCCGAACTCGGCCTCTCCATCATCCCCCAGGGCGGGAATACCGGTCTGGTGCTCGGCGGTATTCCCGATGCCCCCAGGCGTCAGGTCGTATTGAGCCTCGAGCGCATGAACGCCATCCGCACCATAGATAGCGACGATTTTTCCGCCGTCGTGGAAGCCGGCTGCATTCTCTCGGAATTCAAGGATGCGGTTGAGGACAAGGGCATGTTCTTCCCGCTGTCGCTCGGCGCACAGGGCAGCTGCCGCATCGGCGGCAACGTCTCCACCAATGCGGGCGGTATCAATGTCCTGCGCTACGGCATGACCCGCGAACTGGTGCTGGGTCTGGAAGTGGTCCTTCCAGATGGCACCATCTGGAACGGGCTTTCGACGCTGCGCAAGGATAATCGCGGCATCGATCTGAAGCAGCTCTTCATCGGCGCGGAAGGAACGCTCGGCATTATCACCGCCGTTGCCGTCAAGCTTTACCCAAATCCTGAACATGTCGAGACGGCGTTGCTCGGCCTTGATTCGCTGGATGACGCCATCAAGCTTTATCGTCGCGCCCGCCGCGAATGCTGCGACCTGATGTCCGCTTTCGAATTCATGCCCCCCGTCGCCTTCACGCTGGCGATCGAAGCAATCCCCGACCTCAAGATGCCGATTGCGGGTGACTATCCCGCCTATGTGCTGATGGAAATCTCAGGTTCCGGCCTGGTGGACACGGCCGACCTGATGGGACGCTTCCTCGAGGGCGTGATGGAAGACGGGCTGGTGCTGGATGGTGTCATCGCTTCTTCACGGGCACAGGCGCAATCGCTGTGGCTGTTCCGCGAAGGCATGAACGAAGGCCAGGCGCTGCGCGGCGCACATATGCGCACCGACATTTCCGTGCCCCTGTCGAAACTCGCCGCTTTCGTGGCAGAAGCAGAGGCGGAACTGGCGGAAAAACTGCCGGAGTGCCTGGCGGTTTCCTACGGCCACGTCGGAGACGGCAACGTCCACCTCAACGTGCTGCCGCCGAACGGTTCGACGCCGGAAGAGCGCGAAGCATTTATCTACAAGTCCAAGACACTCGTTAACGAGGTCCTCGACCGCTACGTCGGCAGCATCAGCGCCGAACACGGCATCGGCCGCCTGAAACGCTCTGATTTCGAAAGCCGGCTATCTGATGTGCAGCGCCGGATGATCACGGGTCTGAAAAACGCCTTCGACCCCGATTTGCGGATGAATCCCGGTTGCCAGATAACCCTGCAACCGGATAGCTAATCGAGGAACGGCGGAGGCGGCTGAAAGCGCCGCCTTAGAAAACCCCGCGGACGGCGAAGGAGGAAGTCGCCTGCCGCGGGAAAACGAACCAATCGTTTCTGTGGAACGGGAGCAACCATGACGCTGGAGTTCAGTCAGATCCATCGCAACGACCATCTGCCCGGCCGGATCGCTGCGGAGATTGCGCGCGAAATCAATGATTCGAAGCTCGGACCGGGCGACAGGCTGCCAACCGAACATGTTTTGGCAAAAACCTTCGGGGTCAGCCGTTCGGTCATCCGAGAGGCGATCGCACAATTGCGCAACGAAGGTTTTGTCGAAACGCGGCAGGGCGTGGGCGCATTCGTCACCGATCCCCGGCAAAGACTGTCCATCAGAATCGAGCGATCGCGGCTGAACGATCCGGAAAATTTCCGCGATCTTTTCCAGCTTCGCATGCCGCTGGAAATAGAAGCAGCCGGGCTGGCCGCACTGCACCGCAGCCCGCAGCAGCTGACGCGGCTGGCGGCAGCTTTGGAAAAGATGAAAACCGCCGATGATTGGTCGACGGAAGGCGTCGCGGCCGATCTTGACTTTCACCGCATTCTGGCGGAAGCGACTGAGAACGAATATTTCCTGATGTTCCTCGGCTTCATCGCAGAACGCATCAGCTCCGCCATAAACATTGCTTTTTCGCGTGCGGTTTTTGGTGAAATTCTCGAGGTGACGATCGCCGAACATGTGGCAATCTACGAGGCCGTCGAGAAGGCCGATGCCACAGCCGCCAAGAACGCCATGCGCAAGCACCTGATCGGTGCCGCAAGTCGGGTCAATCTCGAACTCGACATCTTCTGAGCCGCAAATGAGCAGGCCAGCAAAGCTATAGGACAGGTTTACGATTTTCCGGTAATTGAGACACGGAACACGATAATTTTGTCGGCGGAGCCGCTAGACTCGTAGCAAAAGTCATACTAAGAAGAATGGGATTAAGTTGTCAGACATCCAGACAATAAGACCGCAGGAGGCGGCCTGTAGGATGCTGAAGGGGAGAACTACATGACCGGAAAAAGGTCCATCGACGCTGCCGCAATTTTGCCTGAAGATTTCGAAAACGCGCTGCTCGTCGGCCGCGTGTGGTCGAAAAGCGAAGACGGCCCCTGCCCTGTCCTGCTGAGGGGCGGTGTGCTTTATGACCTCACTTCGATTTCCCCAACCATGTCCGAACTTCTGGAAAAGACGGATCTGGTGCAGAGGCTCGCCGACACCGGCGCTCTTGTCGCACTTGGCGCGCTGGAAGCGTTTCTGGACGGTTCCGCCGGCGAACTCCTTGCCCCCAACGACATTCAGGCCGTCAAGGCCGCCGGTGTCACGTTCGCCGACAGCATGCTGGAACGCGTGATCGAGGAGCAGGCCAAGGGCGATCCGCTGCGCGCGCAGGAAATTCGCGGACGGCTGGCGCCGGTTCTCGGCGACAATCTCAAGGGACTTGAGGCCGGCTCCGAAAAAGCTGCCGAAGTGAAGAAACTGCTCCAGGAAATGGGCCTCTGGTCGCAATATCTGGAAGTGGGCATCGGCCCGGATGCGGAGATATTCTCCAAGGCGCAGGCCATGGCTTCTGTCGGCTGCGGAGCGCTGATCGGCGTTCATCCGAAGTCGCAGTGGAACAACCCGGAGCCGGAAGTGGTGCTCGCCATCACCTCAGACGGCCGCATCGTCGGCGCAACGCTCGGCAACGACGTCAACCTGCGCGACTTCGAAGGTCGTTCCGCCCTGCTGCTCAGCAAGGCGAAGGACAATAACGCATCCTGCGCGATCGGCCCCTTCATCCGCCTGTTCGACGGAAACTTCACCATTGAAGATGTGAAGAGGTCGCAGATCTCGCTTCTGGTCGAGGGTGAAGACGGTTTCACCATGACGGGCGTCAGCCCCATGGAGGCGATCAGCCGCACGCCGGAAAATCTTAGCTCCCAGCTATTGAACCGTAACCACCAATATCCTGACGGCGCCGTCTTCTTCCTCGGCACCATGTTCGCGCCGGTGAAGGACCGCCATGGCCCAGGCCTCGGCTTCACCCATTCAAAGGGTGACCGTGTCGAAATCTCCACGCCCAAGCTCGGTAAGCTGATCAACTGGGTCACGACGACGGACGAATGCCCGGAATGGACGTTCGGCACCGCGGCCCTGATGCGCAACCTGGCGAAACGAGGGCTGCTCTAGATATTTCTTCGGGAGGGGAAAATGCAGAAGATCATCAATCTCTTTTACCGGATTCTCGAAATCATTCTCGTCCTGCTGCTTGCCGGCATGGCGATCATGGTCTTCGTCAACGTCGTCATGCGTTACACGATGAATTCGGGCATAAACGTCTCGGAAGAATTGTCACGCTTCTTTTTCGTGTGGCTCACCTTCACCGGCGCCGTCGTCGCCTTCAGGGAACATGGTCACATGGGTATCGAAACCATGGTGATGTTCCTGTCGCGCCGCGGCCGCATCCTCTGCATGATCTTATCAAACATTGTCATCCTCACCTGTTCCGCCATCTTCTTCTGGGGGACGTGGAAACAGTCTGGCATCAATGCCAGCATGCATGCGCCAGTCACCAAGCTATCGATGATCTGGGTCTACGGCATCGGCATGTTCACCGGCGCCCTGATGTTCATCATCGCGCTGGAACGTCTGTACCGGCTCGTTACGGGCCGCGTGACGGAAGACGAAATCGCCCAGTTCGCGGGCGAAAACATGACGATCGAACAGCTTTCGGAGCGCTGATACCATGACACTTCTCGTTTTTGTCGGCTCTCTGCTCGGCGCTATGGCGATTGGCGTTCCCGTCGCTTTCTCGCTGATGTTCTGCGGCGTTGTGCTCATGTGGTATATGGGCATGTTCAATACCCAGATCATCGCCCAGAACATGATCGCCGGCGCGGATACATTCACGCTGCTCGCCATCCCTTTCTTTATTCTGGCCGGTGAACTGATGAACTCCGGCGGCCTCTCCCGCCGTATCATCGATTTTGCGATCGCCTGCGTCGGTCATATCAGGGGCGGTCTCGGGATCGTCGCCATCATGGCGGCCATCATCATGGCCAGCATCTCCGGTTCGGCCGCAGCCGATACGGCAGCGCTTGCCGCAATCCTCATCCCGATGATGGCGAAGGCCGGTTACAACGTGCCGCGCTCGGCAGGTCTCATTGCTTCCGGCGGTATCATCGCTCCGGTCATCCCCCCCTCCATGGCCTTCATTGTTTTCGGCGTTGCCGCCAACGTCTCGATCACCCAGCTCTTCATGGCGGGGATCGTACCGGGCCTGCTGATGGGCCTTTCATTGGTCGCAACCTGGTTGTTCGTCGTCCGTAAGGACAACATAACGCCGCTTCCGAAGACCACGGCCAAGCAACGCATGCGGGCTACAGCACGTGCCGGGTGGGCGCTCGGTATGCCGGTTATCATTCTCGGGGGGATCAAGGCCGGCATCATGACTCCGACAGAAGCCGCTGTCGTGGCCGCTGCCTACGCCCTGTTTGTCGGCATGGTGGTCTACCGCGAACTGAAGCCGAGTGAGCTTCCGCATGTGCTCCTGCGCGCAGCCAAGAGCACCTCGATCATCATGTTCCTGGTCTGCGCCGCACTCGTCTCCGCATGGCTTATCACGGCTGCAAACATTCCGAACGAGGTTGTCGGTTATATCGAACCGCTGATCGACCGTCCGATATTCTTGATGTTTGCGATCATGGTCCTGATCCTGGTCGTCGGTACTGCGCTCGACCTGACGCCCACCATCCTGATTCTGACGCCCGTTCTGATGCCGATCATCAAGCAGGCGGGCATCGACCCAGTCTATTTCGGCGTCCTCTTCATCATGAATACCTGTATCGGTCTCATCACGCCCCCTGTTGGCGTCGTGCTGAACGTCGTCAGCGGCGTCGGCAGGGTTCCGTTGGGCCGCGTCACGGCGGGCGTACTGCCTTTCCTGCTGACACAGGTCGCCGTGCTGTTCCTTCTGGTGATTTTCCCGGACATCGTCCTCGTACCGCTGCATTATCTCCGTTAACCCGCAACCTGCTTCTCGCAAACAATCCAAGGGAGGATATTATGAGAAAGCTTCTTCTGACCACCACGGCAATCGCTTTCGCAGTTGGCGCTGCTGCCCCGGCAATGGCCGAATTCAACAGCCGCAACATCCGTGTTTCCAACGGCATCAACCAGGACCATCCGGTCGGTAACGGCATCAAGGCCATGCAGGCCTGCCTCGACGACAAGTCGGGCGGCAAGCTGAAGCTGACCGCATTCTGGGGCGGCGCGCTCGGCGGCGACCTTCAGGCAACCCAGGCCCTGCGCTCCGGCGTTCAGGAAGCGGTCGTGACGTCCTCGTCGCCGCTGGTTGGCCTCATCCCGTCGCTCGGCGTCTTCGACCTGCCGTTCCTGTTCTCCAACGCCAAGGAAGCCGATGCCGTCATGGACGGCGCCTTCGGCGACATGATGAACAAGAAGCTGGAAGAACAGGGCCTCGTAAATCTGGCCTATTGGGAAAACGGTTTCCGCAACCTGTCGAACTCCAAGCGTGCCGTGAACAAGTGGGAAGACTTCTCCGGTCTCAAGGTTCGCGTGATGCAGAACAACATCTTCCTCGACACCTTCCAGAACCTCGGCGCCAATGCAACGCCGATGGCCTTCGGCGAAGTCTTCTCGGCGCTGGAAACCAACGCGATCGACGCGCAGGAAAACCCCTATGTGACGATCGACACCTCTAAGTTCTACGAGGTGCAGAAATACATCACCGAGACCAACCACGCCTATACGCCGTTCCTCTTCCTCTTCTCCAAGCCGATCTTCGACAGCTACACGCCCGAAGAACAGGCCGCCCTGCGTGAATGCGCGGTCGTCGGCCGCGACGAAGAGCGCAAGGTCATCCGCGAGCTGAACCAGAAGTCGCTGGAAAAGATCAAGGCGGCTGGCCTCGAAGTGAACACGCTGTCTCCTGAAGAACAGGCGCGTATTCGCGAAAAGTCGATGGTTGTCTACGAAAAGCACAAGGCTGAAATCGGCGCCGATATCGTCGACGCCGTTCTGGCGGACCTGAAGAAGATCCGCGGCCAGTAAGCCTTACTGAACACAACTAAAAACACCCGGAGGTTCCGCCTCCGGGTGTTTTTGTTTGTGAAAATCGCCAATAGAAAAAAGGCTGCCGAAGCAGCCTTTCAACAGATCACGCCGTACGGTTCTGCCGGTTGGCGATGAGGTCGTCGACAACAGCCGGATCGGCGAGCGTCGACGTATCTCCCAGCGCACCAAAATCATCCTCGGCGATCTTGCGCAGGATACGCCGCATGATCTTGCCGGAACGGGTTTTCGGCAGGCCAGGCGCGAACTGGATTTTATCCGGTGTCGCAACCGGGCCGATTTCGTTGCGGACGTGTTTCACCAGCTCCTCGCGCAATGAATAATCGCCGTTCTGGCCCGCCATCAGCGTGACATAACAATAAATGCCCTGCCCCTTGATGGGATGCGGATAACCGACAACGGCGGCCTCCGAAACAAGGTGATGCGACACCAGCGCCGATTCCACTTCAGCGGTGCCGAGGCGGTGGCCCGACACGTTCAGAACGTCATCCACGCGGCCAGTGATCCAGTAATAACCATCCTCGTCACGACGGCAGCCGTCACCGGTGAAATATTTGCCCTTGTAGGTGGAGAAGTATGTATCGACGAAGCGCTGGTGATCGCCATAGACGGAGCGCGACTGGCCCGGCCAGCTGTCGATGATGCACAGATTGCCGTCCGCCGGTCCTTCCAGCACGTTACCCTCGGCATCGACCAGCTGCGGCTGCACGCCGAAGAACGGCCTTGTGGCCGAGCCGGGTTTCAGATCGGTCGCGCCCGGCAGCGGCGAAATGAGAATGCCGCCGGTTTCCGTCTGCCACCAGGTATCGACGATCGGGCTCTTGTCCTCGCCGACCACATGGTAATACCACTCCCAGGCTTCCGGATTGATCGGCTCGCCGACCGTGCCGAGAAGCCGCAGGCTGCTGCGCGAGGAGCGCTTCACGAACTGGTCGCCCGCCCCCATAAGCGATCTGAGCGCTGTCGGGGCGGTATAGAAGATATTGACCTTGTGCTTGTCGATGACTTCCCAGAAGCGGCCCTGATCCGGGAAGTTCGGAACGCCTTCGAACATCAGCGTCGTCGCGCAATTCGCCAGCGGCCCGTAGACGATATAGGAGTGGCCGGTGACCCAGCCGACATCGGCCGTGCACCAGTACACCTCGCCGTCCTTATAGTCGAAGACATATTCATGCGTCATCGACGTATAAACGAGATAGCCGCCCGTGGTGTGCAGCACTCCCTTCGGCTTGCCGGTAGAGCCGGACGTATAGAGGATGAACAGCGGATCTTCCGCACGCATCTTCACCGGCGGGCAATCCGGCTTCACGGTAGCGATTTCCTGATGGTACCAGATGTCACGGCCTGGCGCCCAGCCGGTCTTGCCGCCGGTGCGGCGTACCACCAGAACCTTGTTGACGATGACATATTGCTTGGCGGCAATATCGATCGCCTTGTCGGTGTTTTCCTTGAGCGGGATCGGTTTGCCGCCGCGCACGCCTTCATCGCAAGTGATGACGAAGGTCGATTCGCAGTCGACGATACGGCCGGCCAGCGCTTCTGGCGAGAAGCCGCCAAAGACGACGGAGTGCACTGCACCGATGCGCGCGCAGGCAAGCATCGCATAGGCCGCTTCCGGAATCATCGGCATATAGATCGTGACGCGGTCACCCTTCTTGACGCCGTGCTTCTTCAGCACGTTGGCCAGACGGCAGACATAGTCATAGAGCTGGTTATAGGTGATCTTCTTGTCGATATAGGGGTTGTCGCCTTCCCAGATGATCGCCGTGCGCTCGCCATGCGTCTTCAGATGCCGGTCGATACAGTTATAGGAAACGTTGGTCAGGCCATCCTCGAACCACTTGATCGGCACGCGCCCCTTGAACGACGTGTTCTTGACCTTGGTATAAGGCTTGAACCAGTCGATCCGACGGCCGTGCTTGTCCCAGAACTTTTCGGGATCCTCGACGCTCTCCTGGTACCATTTCTGGTAACGCTCATTATCGATGAGCGTGCGGGCTTTCGCCGACTTGAGCACCGGGTAGATTTTGGCAGACATGAACTCCTCCTGGAACCGGGTATGGCTTCTGACGCGGCCCGAGACTCCCACCTCAGGCTTGTGTTGAATTCATAGCAGTTCAAATGCACACGGCAATTAGACAAAGGTCATTTGTTTCGCAAAGAATTGCAATTATGATGCAATCCGGTTATAGAGCGGCAATATCCCGGAAATCAGTGGTTGATACCACGCCCGCGACACCGGCGCGGACGGACAGAAGGACTGTATCTATGGCTCAACAATTGCTCATGCCAAAGGCAACGGCTGTATGGCTGGTTGACAACACCGCGCTGTCGTTCGATCAGATCGCTACGTTCTGCAAACTGCATCCGCTCGAAGTCAAGGCAATTGCCGACGGTGAAGCCGCACAGGGCATCAAGGGCCTCGACCCTATCGCGACCGGGCAGCTTTCCCGCGATGAGATCGCCCGCGCGGAAGGCAACCCGAACCACAAGCTGAAGCTTTCCGAGCCGAAGGTGCGCGTTCCCGAATCCAAGCGCCGCGGCCCGCGTTATACGCCGGTGTCCAAGCGTCAGGACCGCCCGAACGCCATTCTCTGGCTCGTGCGCAACCATCCTGAACTGAAGGATGCGCAGATTTCGCGCCTCGTCGGCACCACCAAATCCACCATCGAGCAGATCCGCGACCGCACCCACTGGAACTCGGCCAACCTGACGCCAATGGACCCGGTCACGCTCGGCCTCTGCAGCCAGATCGATCTCGATCTTGAAGTCGAACGCGCCTCGCGCGGCCGTCCGCTGCCGACTGCCGAAGAACTGGATAACACGCTGCAGCCGGCAACGGCGACGGAAGGTCTGGACTACAGCTTCCAGCGCGAGGAAGACGAGCAGATCGACGCCGATGCGGTCTTCAAGAAGCTCAGCTCGCTGAAATCCACGCAGAAGGACGAAGACGAAGACGAGGACGATCACTACTGATCGGACGTCTTTTAGAATTTAAAAACCCGGCCTCAGCGCCGGGTTTTTAATTTGCAGCCTTATCGCGCACCGAAGATCGCCGAACCCACACGAACACTCGTCGCGCCGAATTCCACGGCAGTTTCGAAATCGCCCGACATGCCCATGGAAAGCTTCTCAAGCCCACATTGTTTGGCAAGCTTCGCCAGAAGCGCAAAATGCGGGCCCGGATTTTCATCCGCCGGCGGAATGCACATCAGTCCTTCGACCTGCAATTTCAGCTCATCCCGACAAAGATCCACGAAAGCTACGGTCTCACGCGGGTCGATACCCGCCTTTTGCGGCTCAAGGCCCGTATTGACCTGCACATAAAAACGAAGGCTGCGACCCTGTTTACTGCATTCTTCGGCAAGCGCGCGGGCGATCTTCTCCCGGTCAACACTTTGCACCACATCAAACAGCGCCACGGCGTCCGCCGCCTTGTTGGACTGTAGCGGGCCAATCAGATGCAACTCGATATCAGGCGTCTTCTGCTTAAGCGCCGGCCACTTGCCCTGCGCTTCCTGCACGCGGTTCTCGCCGAACACGCGCTGGCCCGCATCGATAACCGGCTGGATCGCCTCCGCGTCGAAGGTCTTCGAGACCGCGACGAGGGCAACATCCGCCGCCTTGCGTCCGGATTTTTCCGCAACATCGGCAATGCGCTGCCTGACATCCTCAAGACGTGCTTCGATTTCCATCACAAGACCTTCATTTGAACCATTCGCAACGCTAACTAGCCACCGATTGCCTTGATGCCAAGCGCCTTTAGCACCATTTGAGGCACGCTGGCCAAGATTGAACGTCCGAACGTCCCGCCAAACTTGACGCCCCGGTCGTTTCATGGTGAAGGTCAGCGCACATTTTTCCCCTCGATACCCGGAATTTTAGACAATGGCCATCGAACGTTACAATCCTCGCGACGCCGAGCCGCGCTGGCAGCAGAAATGGAACGAAGACAAGGTTTTCGTCACCGACAACAGCGATCCGCGCGAGAAATATTACGTTCTTGAGATGTTTCCCTATCCTTCGGGACGCATCCATATGGGCCATGTTCGCAACTACGCCATGGGCGACGTCGTCGCCCGCTATAAGCGTGCCCGTGGTTTCAACGTCCTGCATCCGATGGGCTGGGACGCCTTCGGCATGCCTGCCGAAAACGCGGCGATGCAGAACAAGGTTCACCCGAAGGACTGGACCTACCAGAACATCGCCACCATGCGCGGCCAGCTGAAATCCATGGGCCTGTCCTTGGACTGGACCCGTGAATTCGCAACCTGCGATGTGGAATACTATCATCGCCAGCAGGCGCTGTTCGTCGACTTCATGGAAAAGGGCCTGGTCTACCGCAAACAGTCCAAGGTCAACTGGGACCCGGTCGACCACACCGTTCTGGCCAACGAGCAGGTGATCGACGGCCGCGGCTGGCGCTCCGGCGCGCTGGTAGAACAGCGCGAACTGACGCAATGGTTCTTCCGCATCACCGATTTTAGCCAGGACCTGCTGGACGAGCTGGATACGCTCGACCAGTGGCCGGAAAAAGTGCGCCTGATGCAGAAGAACTGGATCGGCCGTTCCGAGGGCCTGTCGCTGCGCTGGCGGACGGTTGCCGACACGGCGCCGGAAGGTTTCTCCGACATCACCGTCTATACGACACGCCCCGACACACTATTCGGCGCCTCCTTCCTCGCCATTGCTGCCGACCACCCGCTGGCGAAAGAGCTGTCGGAAAAAAATCCTGCCATCGCCGAATTCTGCGATGAATGCCGTCGCCATGGCACATCTCTGGCCGCGCTGGAAACGGCTGAAAAGAAGGGCATCGATACCGGCGTCAAGGTCGTCCATCCGCTGGATCCAACCTGGGAACTGCCGGTCTATGTCGCCAATTTCGTGTTGATGGATTACGGTACCGGCGCGATCTTCGGTTGCCCATCGGGTGACCAGCGCGATCTGGATTTCGCCCGCAAATACGGCCTGCCGGTCGTGGCCGTCGTCGCCCCTGAAGGTCCCGATGCCGCAAACTTCACCATCGATGATACCGCCTTCACCGATGACGGCGTGATGATCAATTCGGGCTTCCTGAACGGCATGAAGACGGCTGACGCCTTTGAGGCGGTCGTGCAGAAGCTTTCCACGCAGACGCTCGGCAATACGCCGCAAGCCGAGCGCAAGGTCAATTTCCGCCTGCGTGACTGGGGCATTTCCCGCCAGCGTTATTGGGGATGCCCGATCCCGGTCATCCATTGCGAAGTCTGCGGCGTCGTGCCTGTTCCGAAGAAGGACCTGCCGGTCAAGCTGCCCGATGACGTGACGTTCGACGTGCCCGGCAACCCGCTGGACCGGCACCCCACCTGGCGCCATGTCTCCTGCCCGCAATGCGGTCATGACGCGCGCCGCGAAACCGACACGATGGACACCTTCGTCGATTCCAGCTGGTATTACACCCGCTTCACCGCGCCGTGGGAAGACGCGCCGACCGACCCGAAGGTCGCCAATCACTGGCTGCCGGTAGATCAATATATCGGCGGCATCGAGCATGCGATCCTGCATCTGCTCTATTCGCGCTTCTTCACCCGCGCCATGCGCGAAACCGGCCATGTCGGCGTCAAGGAACCCTTCAAGGGCCTGTTCACGCAGGGCATGGTGGTGCACGAGACCTATAGCCGCGGCGAAGGCACGGCGCGCGAATGGGTGCCGCCTGCGGAACTGCGGATCGAGGAAACCGACGGCGCACGCCGCGCCTTCCTGCTCTCGTCCGGCGAAGAGGTGAAGATCGGCTCCATCGAGAAGATGTCGAAGTCGAAAAAGAACGTAGTTGACCCGGATGACATCATCGCATCCTACGGCGCCGATACCGCACGCTTCTTCGTCCTGTCGGACTCTCCGCCCGATCGTGACGTCATCTGGTCCGAAGCCGGTGTGGAAGGTGCAAACCGGTTCGTCCAGCGCGTATGGCGAATCATCGGCGAAGCGGCGGAAGAGCTGCGAGCCGTCCAGCCGAAGCCTGCGACCGAAGGCGAAGGGCTGGCAGCCTCCAAGGCGGCCCATAAAACGCTGAAAGCTGTGCAGGAGGATCTGGACAAGCTCGCCTTCAACAAGGCCATTGCCCGCATTTATGAACTGGTTAATGCACTCGCCGGTCCGCTTGCGGATGTCGCTGCTGGCGGCAAGTCTAATGACGTCAAGGCGGCAGCGCGTGACGCGATCGAAATCCTGATCCGCATCATCGCCCCGATGACGCCACATCTGGCGGAAGAATGCTGGGCGGCACTGGGCAATGAAGGTCTGGTGGCTGAGACGCCATGGCCAACCTTCGTGCCATCGCTGGTCGAGGAAAACGACGTGGTCATGCCCGTGCAGGTCAATGGCAAGAAGCGCGGCGAATTGACAATCGCGCGCGATGCGGATCAAGATGCGGTCCGCACGGCTGCCCTTGCTCTGGATGCCGTCAAATCTCTTCTTGCCGGCGGCGAGCCCAAGAAAGTCATCGTGGTTCCGCAGAGGATTGTGAACATTGTTGTCTGACGTTTTTTCGAGATGGAGCCGCGTCGCGGCAGCAATTTCCGTCGTGATGATGGCTGGCCTTCTGGCGGGCTGCCAGGTGCGCCCGCTCTATGGCGAGGCTTCCGGCACCAAGGAAAGGCTGGCGGCCGTCAGCGTCTCCGATATCGGCGGCAGGGCCGGGCAGGAAGTCCGCAATCAGCTGATCTTTCTAATGTCTGGCGGCGCAGGCCAACCGGCCACGGCTCAATACAACGTCAAGGTTTCCGTAAGCTCGAGCGCCACCTCGACGGAGGTGCAGAATTATGACCTGACGACCCGCGCGAACAACAATTACGATGGTCCTTACCCTGGTCGTGTCGTGATGAGTGGTCAATATGTGCTGACGCGGGTTTCCGATGGCCAAATCCTGCGCTCCGCACGTCGCAGCGTGACGGCGCAGGTGGACCTGCCGCAGCAGGAATTCGCCAAGATCCGGGCAACTCGTGACGCCGAGAACCGTGCGGCCCGGGAGCTGGCTGAAATCATCCGCACCGATATCGCCGCCACCCTCGGCCGCTGAGAGCGGCAGCCGTGACGGAGATAAAGTCCCATGAATTTGAGCGCTTCGCCGAAAATCCGGCGGAGCGCTTTCGTGTTTTCGTGCTTTACGGCCCGGATCGCGGTCTCGTGTCGGAACGCGCAGGCGTCATCGCCAAAAAGACCGGTATCGATCCCGATGACGCTTTCGCATCGCTGAAACTGACCGCATCCGATCTGCAGGGCGACCCCGGCCGTCTACTCGACGAGGTGAATGCCATCGGCCTTTTCGGCGGCGAAAAACTCGTCTGGGTTAAAGGTGCTTCGTCCGAAAAGGCGCTGGTGGACGCCCTCCAGATTCTGGCGGAAACGCCGCCGGAAGCGAGCTTCCTCATCATCGAAGCAGGCGACATCAAGAAGGGTACGGGACTGCGCAAGATCGCAGAACCGGCGCGCTCCATCGCAGCCATCCCCTGTTATGCCGACGATGCGCGCTCATTGAACGCATTGATCGATCAGGAACTCTCCGCCGATAATCTGCGTATTGCGCCGGCCGCACGGCAGAGGCTGATCGAATCTCTCGGCGGCGACCGTATCGCCTCGCGCAACGAAATCCGCAAACTGGCGCTCTATTGCCGTGGAGCCGACGTGGTCGAGGAGGACGATGTACTGGCGATCATCGGAGACGCCAGTACAGTTTCCGCCGACGATGCTGTCGACGCCATTCTGAAAGGCGACAGAAGCGCCTTCTTCCACGCAACGCAGAAGATCGTCTCTTCGAAGACCCCGATCTTCCTCGTCCTCCAGGGATGCCTCAAGCAATTCCAGTTGCTCGACCAGATGCGGGCCGAAATGGATGAGAAAAAACTACAGGCCGGTCAGGTCATGCAGACACTTGGGCGCCACATCCATTTCCGCAGAAAACCCATCATCGAAAGAGCGCTGCGGACGTGGCAGCCAGCGGCGATCGCCCGCGAGATGAACCGTCTGCAGGCCGCTATCCTGCAAAGCCGTCAGCGGCAAAGCCTGGAGGAAAGCGTGGCCCTTCTGACATTGCTGTCGACCACGCTGCAATCCGGCCGCGGCGGATGACGCTCAGCAAAAAGCCCTCGCAGCAGCAGCACGAGGGCTTTTTAAATCATGGTTTCGCCGTCAGGCCGTAAAAATCAGTCGCCCTGGCCGGGTTCGGCGGAGAAATAGAGATCGAGCTTACCTTCGACGCCGTCCATCTCCTTGGCTTCCGGCATCGGGTCACGCTTGATGGTGATATTAGGCCAGATCGCCGCATATTCGGCATTGATCTTCAGCCATTTGTCGAGACCCGGCTCCGTATCGGGCTTGATGGCTTCGGCGGGACATTCCGGTTCGCATACACCGCAATCGATGCATTCGTCGGGATTGATCGCGAGGAAATTTTCACCCTCGTAAAAGCAGTCGACAGGGCAGACCTCAACGCAATCGGTATATTTGCAGCGGATGCAATTGTCGGTCACGACATATGTCATGATGAACTCCAGAATATGCAGGCCGGGTCTGTGGGCTTCGGAACACAAGCCGTCGCCCGGAATTCAGACAGGGCAATTTCGCAAGTGACGTAATGCCTTTGCTTACAGATAGCAAGGATAAACAATTCTGAAAAACGGGTGTGACCCGGAGGTTTATTCTAATCTTTGCTTCCGTCGCTGTCAGACAGAAACCTGTCGAGCGCCCTGCGCTCTTTTTTGGTGGGACGCCCGCTGCCCGGCTGGCGCAACGCCTGCTCGAGAGGCGTCATACTGTCGGAAGGTTCCCGTGGCGGCGTCTCGTCCTCATAGAGAAGTCTGGCTTCCTCATAGGGTCCACGCCGTGTTCCGCCGGACTTGACGACGAGTACCTTGTCCATCCGCTCGAAGCCGATCTCCAGCCTGTCCCCCGCCTTCAGCATGTGGCTGGGCTGGCGGACGGCAACGCCATTGACCTTGACGTGGCCCGACTGAATGTAGCTCTGGGCCAGCGAACGGGATTTGGCCATGCGGGCAAAGAACAGCCACTTGTCCAGACGCTGACGCGTGCTTTCCAGTGGCTGTTCGCTGCTTCCCATGGGCTTACTTCTTCAGCTGCTCCTTGAGAGCAGCGAGCTTTGCGAAAGGCGAATCCGGATCGAGCGGCTTTTCCTTGCGCGGCGGCTTGGCTTCGAAGCGCTGCTGACCCTGCGGCTTTCCACCACGGTCATTGCGTTCCGGCCGGTCCTTGCGCTCCCCGCGATCGTGACGATCGTTGTTGCGGTTGTTGCCACGGTCCGGACGTCCGCCATCGCGCTTGCGCTCGCCGTCGCCGCTGCGATTGGCAGCCTCGCGATTTGCACCGTCACGATTGTCGCGACGGCCCTCACCGCGACGCTCGCCCTGTTCGCGCGCTCCTTCACCACGGCTCTGACCGCGATTGCCGGGACGACGGTTTTCGCCACGCTGATTTTCATTGCGACCACCCGGACGCCACAGAAGAACGGGCTTGGGCTCGGCGGTCTCAGCGCTTTCCGGCGCAGCCTCGGCTGCGACAGCCTCTTCGCTGGTAGCCACCGGCGCCTCGACAGCTTCGCCTTCGACAGCAGCCGCCGTCTCGGACACCTGTTCTTCGGAAGCCGGCTCGTGTTCCTCGGTCTCGACGCTTTCCTCTTCAGCCGGCGCCGCTTCTGCGGCAGCCGGAGCAGAGGCACCGGCGTGGCTGGCGAGGAAGGCCTGTGCCTCTTCAGCCGTCACCTGATCGGCGCGGTAACCGAGACCCTTCAGAATCTCTTCCATATCGTCAAGCGTCGCGCCGAGAATGGAAAGCATGGCGGTCGTCGTCGTGAAACGGCGACCGTCATAGGCGCCTTCCGGACGCGGCTGCTGACCGGGTTTCCACTGTAGCAGCGGGCGGATGAGATCGGCCAGACGCTCGAGAATGTCGATACGTACGGCGCGCTTCCCGAGGAAACGGAAACCGGCGAGCTTGTAGAACATACGCTCGAAGCTGGCATCGGTGACGACCGAGGTACGGCCTGCGGCCAGCACCGGAATGAGATCGCCATAACCCGGCTTGCCGAGGCCATCATTTTTCAAAGCCCAAAGCAGCGTCACAAGCTCCGCCGGAGCGGGCTTCAGAAGTGCGGGCAGGAAAACGTGATAGGCGCCGAAACGCACGCCATAACGGCGCATGGAAGCACGCGCATCCTGATCGAGCGACTTCACGTCCTCGGCGACGTCGCGGCGGAACAGCACGCCAAGATTTTCCACGAGCTGGAACGCCAGGCCCTTCGCCAGACCCTGAAGGTCTTCGGCGCGGGAAATATCGTCCAGCGGCTTCAGCACGGTCGCAATCTGGTGATTGACGAAACGCTCGACGCGCGCCAGCGCGTGATCACGGGCATTGCCGTTCAGCTGTTCGTCGGCAAGCAGGATCACCCGCGGCTTCATGATGTTGTCGCCGGCCGAAAGCCGGGCAACCGGCTCGCCCAACCAGCGAACCAGACCATCGGAGCTCAAAGCGAGATCGCCGTTTCCACTGGCATGCAGACGCGCGGCGCGCGCCTCGTATTCGAGCGCGAGCGCTTTTTGCGCCGCAGCCTGCACGGCCTTCTGATCCGGCCCTTCCATTCCCGGCACCGGGGTAAACCGGAACCCGGCCAATTGGCCGACGTGATGTCCTTCTACGAAGACATCACCATTTACACTGATTTCAGCTTCAAGCATCGCATTCTCTCTCAGGCGCCTCATGAGCACAGATGTCCTGCGATCAACAAAGCGTTTCGTCAACCTTTCATGTAGCGCATCGGACAATCGATCCTCGATTTCCCGAGTCTTTTCTTGCCAGTGTGTCGGATCGGCAAGCCATCCTGGGCGGTTCGATACATAAGTCCATGTTCTGATCTGCGCAATCCTCGCAGACAAGGTATCGATCTCCCCATCCGTGCGGTCGGCGCGGCGCACCTGCTCGGCCATGAAATCCTCGTTCACCGCCCCGCGCTTGACGAGATCGAAATAGAGCGTGGAGATGAGGTCGGCATGCTGTGCGGGGGCGATGCGGCGATAATCGGGCAGCGCGCAGGCCTCCCAGAGTTTTTCCACCCGCACATCCGTCGTGGTCACGTCGATGATTTCAGGATAACGCGACAAATATTCCAGCGCCTGCTGGTCGATGGCCGGCAGGGCGCGCGAAAGCCCCTGGATCGTCGGCGCGGCGTCAAGGCTCGCGCGCAGATTGGCGATGGAGGAAAAATCGAAATTTTTCGTCCGCCATTGCAGCACCTTCACCGCGTCAAACTGGTGGGTTTCGATCCGCTCCACCAGCTCATCGTCGAACGGATCGACACGCCCCGTCACGCCAAACGTACCGTCGCGAAGATGGCGGCCAGCGCGGCCGGCGATCTGACCGATCTCGCCGGGATTGAGATTACGGAACTGATAACCGTCGAATTTGCGGTCCTGCGCAAAGGCGACATGGTCGACATCGAGGTTGAGTCCCATACCGATGGCGTCCGTTGCGACAAGATATTCGACGTCGCCCGACTGGTAGAGGCCTACCTGCGCATTGCGCGTGCGCGGCGAAAGCGCGCCCAGCACCACAGCCGCGCCGCCGCGCTGGCGGCGCACCAGTTCAGCGATGGCATAAACCTCATCGGCGGAAAAGGCGACGATCGCCGTGCGTTGCGGCAGGCGAGTAATCTTCTTTTGACCCGCATAAAAGAGTTGAGACAGGCGCGGCCGCTCGACCAC
Organism: Agrobacterium sp. B1(2019); assembly: GCF_008274755.1. Taxonomy (NCBI): domain Bacteria; kingdom Pseudomonadati; phylum Pseudomonadota; class Alphaproteobacteria; order Hyphomicrobiales; family Rhizobiaceae; genus Agrobacterium; species Agrobacterium sp. B1(2019). The sequence goes on from NZ_VTPB01000001.1 coordinate 2,844,461, forward strand.
GGTTATTCCCGGCAGCAGTTTTTCAAGGATAGGGCGCATCGTGCCCGCGCCGAGCAGCAGCGTTTCCTCCCGCCCGCGCAGATGCAGCACCCGGTCGGTGAAGATATGCCCGCGTTCGAGATCGCCCGCCAACTGCACCTCGTCTATCGCGACGAAGGCGGCCGTCGTCTCACGCGGCATGGCTTCCACCGTGCAGACGGAGTATTTGGCTTTGGGAGGCGCGATTTTTTCTTCGCCGGTAATCAGCGCCACATTCGGCGCGCCCACCTTTTCCACCAGACGGGTATAGACCTCCCGCGCCAGAAGACGCAGCGGCAGGCCGATGACACCGCTGCCATGCGCCACCATCCGCTCGATCGCGTAATGGGTCTTGCCGGTATTGGTGGGGCCGAGAACGGCCGTGACACCGCGGCCGCTCAGGATCATGGGGCGAAAATTCAACGTACTATCCGCGAATCGACTTCATCTGCTTGCTTTGCCGCCCGACATTGCTGATGGGCCGCAGGCCTCACACATGGCAACGCCCGCAGCCAAAGGCAATAGGCCTCACCCGCAAAGTGGCGCGGGGCGACCAGTCGACGGAATTTTCCTTTCAGATTCAGCCAGTTGAACAAATAAAAAGAATCCGGCAAAAATGAAATCGATTCGGCTGCGGAACAGTCTGCGAACGAATCGAATACGAATCGCTGACTCGATGGGATTCAGCTTTTGTTCTCCGCAATATCTGGTTGGTCAGGGCGCAGACCATACCAGATTGTGAATCCGGATAAGTCCTTGGCCGGATTCGGCTTTACGGCAAAGCCACCGGGCAGAAAATTCCGGAATCGGCTGTCAAGCGGCAATCCCGGAAAAACCGATCCGAAACATGCACGAAGGGTCGGATCAGAGCGCCTCGCCGGCCAGCAGACGCGGCGCATTCGCATCCGTCGTGCCGGCCGCCTGACCGATGAAATAGGATTTGAGACCCGGCAAACGATCCACGACCCCGAGACCGAAATCGCGCATGATACGGATTGGGCCAATATCGTTGGAGAAAAGCCGGTTCAACACATCGGTCGTCACACCCATCCGCAACGTGTCGAAACGACGCCAGGACTGATAGCGCTCCAGAACGTTGAGTGAGCCGATATCGAGGCCGAGACGGTCGGCCTCGACCACGGTTTCGGCGAGAGCCGCCACGTCCTTGAAGCCGAGATTGAGGCCCTGCCCGGAAATCGGGTGAATGCCGTGCGCCGCATCACCCGCAAGCGCGAAACGCGGCGCAACGAAAGAACGCGCCAGCGTCAGTCCCAATGGGAAAGCGCGGCGGGGGCCGACCGGACGAAGAGGACCGAGCTTGTGACCGAACCGGCGTTCCAGCTCTTCCTCGAACACCAGGTCGTCGGAAGCCACCAGCCTGTCGGCATCGGCCGTGCGTTCGGTCCAGACGAGCGAAGAGCGGGTTCCCTTCAGCGGCAGGATGGCGAAGGGGCCCGATGGCAGGAAATGCTCTTCGGCGCAGCCCTCATGCGGCCGCTCATGCTCAACGGTCGTCACGATACCGGACTGATCGTAAGCCCAGTGCACGGTCTTGATTCCGGCCAAATCCCTGAGCGCGGAGCGAACGCCGTCACAGGCAATCAGCAATCGCGCTTCGAGCGTCGACCCGTCGGAAAGGCTGACGGCCGTCGATTGCGGCCCCGCGACAAAATCGGAAACACTGAGACCATGGCGGATTTCTATGCCAAGGCGTTCGCACAGGCCCCGCAACGCCCCTACCAGAGCGACATTCGGAACCATATGGGCAAACGGCCTGCCTTCTTCCACGGCGCCGTCGAAAGTCAGGAACACAGGACGCACCGGATCGGCGGTCTTCGAATCGGTGACGATCATCTTGTGTATTGGCTGGGCTTCCGGCTCGATCTCGTTCCATATGCCGAAAACATCAAGCATCCGGGTGGCCGCTGCGATGATGGCGGATGCACGAACGTCCTTTGCCCAGACATCCTCGGGAGCGGCCTCAACCACCTGCACATCGAGATGCCGGGCCGCCTGCTTGATTGCGACAGCAACGGAAAGACCGACATATCCGCCGCCTGCCACCACTACGTCCAGCATCGCGCTTCTCCTCAAATCTTGTGCACGCATCATCCGGGCACTATAGACCATGTGACGTATTCCTACAGCCAGAGCAGGCCGAAAAAATGTCGCATCCCTCGCAAACGTCAGATCCGATAGCAAATCTCATCGCCACACTCGATCTTGAGAAGCTGGAAGAGAACCTGTTTAGGGGCGAAAGCCCGCAGATCGGCTGGCAGCGGGTTTTTGGCGGCCAGGTCATCGCGCAGGCACTGATTGCCGCGCAAAGGACCGTGGATGACGACCGTTTCGTGCATTCGCTGCATGCCTATTTCATGCGTCCCGGCGATCCGCTGGTGCCTATCGTCTACCAGGTGGAACGCATCCGCGACGGCGCGAGCTTCTGCACACGCCGCGTGGTCGCCATTCAGCATGGCAAAGCCATTTTTTCCATGTCGGCGTCGTTTCAGATTTTCGAGGATGGTTTCGACCATCAGATCGAGATGCCGGATGTAACGCCGCCCGAAAAGCTGATGAGCGAAGAGCAGATGCAGGCGGCCTTCCTCGCCAAGGCGCCCGCTTCAATTCGCAAATACTGGAGCAACAAGCGGCCGATCGAGATAAGGCCGGTTTCGCTGACCCACTATATCTCGAAAGAAAAGCTGGAACCGCAGCAGGATATCTGGGTCCGCACCGTCGGCGACGTGCCGGATGATCCGCGTCTGCAGTCGGCCATTCTCGCTTATCTCTCGGATATGACCCTGCTCGACACCTCGCTCTACGCCCATGGAACAACGATCTTCGATCCCTCCATTCAGGTGGCTAGCCTCGATCACGCCATGTGGTTCCATCGCCCCTGCCGTCTGGACGACTGGCTGCTTTACACACAGGACAGCCCCAGCGCTTCCGGCGCACGCGGTTTGACCCGTGGCAATATTTTCACCAGACAGGGTGAACTGGTCGCCTCCGTGGCGCAGGAGGGTTTGATCCGCAAAAGGGCAAATGATTAAATAATGTGCTTTTTTCTAAAATCGCACATTTAATAGACGCAAATTTTGGCGACAAATGCTCCTTTTTCAGACGTCTTTCATATAAGTTTTATATTTCAATAGGTTAGATACACACTCAAAACTGGCACGCCCTTTGAATGTATGTCCGCAGTCGCTGTTACTGATCTGCCAGCGGCAGGAGAGTCGGCTCCGTGCCGAGGACAAACAAAGGATGGGAAACCAGATGAAAATTGTGATGGCCATTATCAAGCCGTTCAAGCTGGATGAAGTGCGCGAAGCGCTCACCGGCGTCGGCATCCAGGGCCTGACCGTGACCGAGGTAAAGGGTTACGGACGCCAGAAGGGGCATACCGAGATTTATCGCGGCACGGAATATGCGGTGAGCTTCCTTCCCAAGCTGAAGATCGAGATCGCAGTTCCATCCGACGTCGTCGACAAGGCCGTTGAGGCGATCGCGTCTGCGGCAAAGACCGGGCAGATCGGTGACGGCAAGATCTTCGTTTACTCTATCGAACAGGCCGTGCGCATCCGTACCGGCGAAACCAACACAGAAGCGCTTTGAAGCACGGCTGACAGGGGAGTTTTCTAGCTATGCAACTCAACAAGTTTTTGACGCTCGGCAAGCTGGGCGCCGCAGCGGCGGCCCTGATGGCTCCGGCCATCGCCTTCGCCCAGGACGCCGCGCCGGCAGCAGCCGCAGCACCCGTTCCGGAAAAAGCCGACACCGCATTCATGTATGTCGCGACGATCCTCGTGCTTTTCATGATCATTCCGGGTCTGGCCCTGTTTTACGGCGGCCTCGTCCGCACCAAGAACATGCTCTCCGTTCTCATGCAGTGCACGGTTGTCGGCGCAGTCATGATGCTCGTCTGGGTCATCTACGGTTACTCCTTCGCCTTTGGCGGCGGCACCGGCCCCTATTTCGGCGGCTTCGGCAAGCTGTTCCTGTCGGGCGTTTCGCTTGACAGCACGTCCGCGACCTTCTCCGAAGGCGTGGTGATCTACGAATACACCTTCATCGCCTTCCAGATGACCTTTGCGGCCATCACGCCGGCGCTGATCGTCGGCGCCTTTGCAGAACGCGTGAAGTTCTCCGCCGTCATTCTGTTCACCATCCTGTGGGCCACCTTCGTTTATTTCCCGATCGCTCACATGGTATGGGACGCAAACGGCCTGATCTTCGGTATGGGTGCTCTCGACTTCGCCGGCGGCACCGTTGTTCACATCAATGCCGGTATCGCAGGCCTGATCGGCGCGATCATGGTCGGCAAGCGCACTGGCTTCGGCAAGGACATGATGGCCCCCCACTCCATGACGCTCACTCTCGTCGGTGCAGCCATGCTGTGGTTCGGCTGGTTCGGCTTCAACGCCGGTTCCAACCTCGAAGCATCGGGCGGTGCGGTTCTCGCAACCATGAACACCTTCCTCGCAACTGCGGCCGCCATCGTTTCCTGGTCGCTGGTTGAAAGCTTCACCCGCGGCAAGGCCTCCATGCTGGGCGCCGCTTCGGGCATGATCGCCGGCCTCGTCGCCGTCACCCCCGCCGCCGGCTCCGTCGGCCCGATGGGCGCCATCGTTCTCGGCCTCATCGTCTCGCCGATCTGCTACTTCTTCGTCTCCGTGGTGAAGAACAAGTTCGGTTATGACGACACTGCCGACGTCTTTGGCGTCCATGGCATTGGCGGCATCATCGGCGCTCTCGGCACCGGCATCTTCACCTCGCCGCTGCTTGGCGGCACGGGCAAGGAAGACTTCTCCATCGCCTCGCAGCTCTGGACGCAGTTCGTCGCCGTCGCCATCACCATCGTCTGGTGCGCCATCGTCTCCGCGATCCTCTACAAAATTGTCGACGTGATCGTTGGTCTGCGGGTTCCGGTCGAAGCCGAACGCGAAGGTCTCGACCTTGCAACCCACGGCGAAGCCGCCTACCACTCCTGATATCCGGGAAAAGGGGTTCTCCATCCCCTCTCCCAAAAGAAGGCCCGCTCCGGCGGGCCTTTTTCTTTGCCGTAAAGCCGAAGCGCCTCAAAAAACCGCATGGTTAACACGGCATTAACCAGCAAGCGGTTAGTTTTCCCTGTCAATCCGGGATCAGGTCTCCTGCCGGATCTTGCCGAAACCATAAAACGACGGGTTCAGGGACATGGGCAGAATGCATTCTCCGACATTCGATGGTCGTCACACGCGCTTCGTGTTGACGGCGTTTTTCGTGCGTCAGATCATGGCTCTCGCCGGTTTCGCTCTGTTGGCCACGATTGCACTGGGCATCGCAGCGCTCGCGACATGGAATGTCGCGGATCCGAGCCTTTCCTATGCGACAGGAAACCAGCCCACCAATCTTCTGGGCTATGGCGGTGCGATTTTCGCCGATATCGTGATGCAGTTCCTCGGGCTTTCCGCAATCATCTCGCTCCTGCCCGTCATCGCCTGGGCGATCGCGCTTATCGCCGGCCACAAATTCCACCGCATACCCGCTCGCCTCGTATCCTGGGTCGCAGGCGCCATCGTCTGCGCCGCCTCGCTCGGCTGCTTTCCGGCCCCCGTGACATGGCCGCTGCCGAACGGCATAGGCGGCGTCATCGGTGACATGATCCTGCGTTTTCCCGCCCTTTTCATCGGTGCTTACCCCACCGGCACGATCGCCACGGTACTGGGTGTCATATTTGCGGCGCCCGCCGCATGGTTGATGCTTTTTGCCGCCGGTGTCGTTGGCGGTCTGGATGACGAGCTGGAACGCGAAGAAGCGGCTCCCGTCGCCACCAGCAAGGCCCGCGCAGCCCGTGAGGCCGAGGAAGATGACGAAGACGACGGCGAGGGGTTCTTCGCCAATATGCTCGCCTTCGGCGCGCTGGCGCACTACTGGTATATCACCCAGGCGCGCTTCCGCCGCCTGTTCGGTTTGAAGTCTAGATCCCTGAACGATGAATTCGAGCATCCTTATGACTTCAACGAATATGAATTCAGCACGCTGAACGAACCCTCACGCCTCAAGACCGCGATCAACCGCCTCGACCAGCGCGCAGAACCGTCTTTCGAAGAACGCGCCGCATCGCGTCGCCAGATGTCACCTCCCTCCATCGCGCTCAATCATGACGAGGACATGGATGACGAACAACCCTTCGACGCGGATGGACGCCGGCTACCGGACGGCATTCTCTCCGACGACGAAACCGACCAGAAATTCACCGCCAGACAGGCACCTGGACGCGGGCAGACCAGAATAACCGCCCCTTCCGCACGCCCGAAACCCAGCGAACGCGTGGCGCGCGAAGCCCAAGCCTCCTTCATCGCCGCCGACGGTTTCCAGCTGCCAACCGTTCACCTTCTGGCGGAGCCGAAAAATGTCGTGCGCGACAATATGCTGAGCGAGGAAGTGCTGGAACAGAACGCCCGCCTTCTGGAAGGCGTTCTCGAGGATTTCGGGGTCAAGGGCGAAATCATCCATGTCCGCCCCGGCCCGGTCGTCACGCTTTACGAACTGGAACCGGCGCCCGGCATCAAATCCTCGCGCGTCATCGGTCTTGCCGATGACATTGCCCGCTCCATGAGCGCGATTGCCGCCCGTGTCGCCGTCGTTCCCGGCCGCAACGCCATCGGCATAGAACTGCCGAACCAGACGCGCGAAACCGTGTTCCTGCGCGAACTGATCGGCAGCCGCGATTTCGAAAACAGCAAGGCCAAACTCGCCATGGCGCTCGGCAAGACCATCGGCGGTGAACCCGTCATCGCTGATCTTGCCAAGATGCCGCATCTGCTCGTCGCCGGCACCACCGGTTCGGGCAAGTCGGTCGCCATCAACACCATGATCCTGTCGCTGCTTTACCGCATGTCGCCGGAACAGTGCCGCCTGATCATGATCGACCCGAAAATGCTCGAACTGTCGATCTATGACGGCATTCCGCATCTGCTCTCTCCCGTCGTTACCGATCCGAAAAAGGCCGTCGTGGCGCTGAAGTGGACGGTGCGCGAGATGGAAGAGCGCTACAAGAAGATGTCGAAGATCGGCGTGCGCAATATCGACGGCTTCAACAGCCGCGTACAGCAGGCGCTCGACAAGGGCGAAATCCTCACTCGCACGGTGCAGACCGGCTTCGACCGCCAGACCGGCGAGGCAATCTACGAGACGGAAGAATTCGATCTGAAGCCCCTGCCCTACATCGTCGTCATCATCGACGAGATGGCCGACCTTATGATGGTCGCCGGCAAGGACATCGAAGGCGCGGTGCAGCGCCTGGCGCAAATGGCGCGCGCCGCCGGCATCCATGTTATTATGGCAACCCAGCGCCCCTCCGTCGACGTCATCACCGGCACGATCAAGGCAAACTTCCCAACCCGCATCTCCTTCCAGGTGACGTCGAAGATTGACAGCCGCACCATCCTTGGAGAGCAGGGCGCCGAACAGCTGCTCGGCATGGGCGACATGCTCTATATGGCAGGCGGCGGGCGCATCCAGCGCGTACACGGTCCCTTCGTTTCCGATAACGAGGTGGAAGAGATCGTCGCCTATCTGAAGACGCAGGGCGCACCGGAATATCTGGAAGCGATTACCGAGGAGGATGACGAGGAAGGCAATGGCGGCGGCCCGGCCGGCACCGGCAATTTCTCCGATTCCGAAGACCCATACGATCAGGCCGTGGCCGTCGTGCTTCGAGATGGCAAAGCCTCCACCTCCTACGTGCAGCGGCGCCTTGGCATCGGTTACAACCGCGCCGCCTCGCTGATTGAGCGCATGGAGCAGGAAGGCATCATCGGCCCCGCCAACCACGCTGGAAAACGCGAAATCCTCGTGCCAACGGAAGCAGACATCATCGAGCGGTAATGTCCGCAACCAAGCGGGGCGAAGAAGCGTTGTTACACGCTTTCAACGTCATGAAGCCGCCGCCTTTTATGCGGACAATCGCCGCGATGAAGGAGAATAGAATGAACGACCTCACCACCGGCGAAACGGCCAACGCAAACACACCGCAAAACGGCGTGACGCGTCGTGGCGTCCTGACGGCATTTTCCATGGCCGCAATCATGGCCAGCCTTTCTCCGCTTGACGCTTTCGCCCAGGCGGCCGGCAATACCGCGACAGCGCAGAAAATCGCCAATCACTTCTCGTCGGTCAAAACCATGATGGGGGAATTCGTCCAGTTCGGCCCGCGTGGGGAACAGACCGGCGGAAAATTCTACATCGAACGCCCCGGCAAACTCCGCTTCAATTATGAAGACCCCTCGCCCATGCGTGTCATCTCCGACGGCAAGAACGTCGTCATCGGCAATATGAAGCTGAAGACGTGGGACCTTTATCCGCTTTCCAAAACGCCCCTCAGCCTGCTTCTTTCCGACAAGATCGATCTCAGTAACCAGAAGGTCCGGAACGTGAAGGAAGAATCCGACCTGACCACCATCGTACTGGGCGACAAGAGCGTCTTCGGCGATTCCACCATTACCCTGATGTTCGATCCGAAGACCTTCGATCTGAGGCAATGGACCACGACCGACGCCCAGAACAAGGACACGACCGTCATGATCTTCAACGTCCAGACCGGCGTGAACCTTGATGAGCGTGTCTTCAGCATCAATTACGAGGAAGTCCGCAGAGGCGGCTGACACATAAAAGCCGGTGGAAATTTTTCGAGAGGCGGCCCTGCGGTCGCCTTTTTCATTTTACCGCTAAAATACATTCCCGTTTTCGTCGCGATGTTATAAGCCTGCGCCCCGGAAACTTGTCCCGAACCGTGCGGTTTGCGGCAATAAAAGCGGAGCGGATGCATGTCGTTTTCGATAACCACCTGGAACATCAACTCGGTCAGGCTCAGAATGCCGATCGTTGAGCAGTTTCTGGTACGCTACAAACCGGACATTCTCTGCCTGCAGGAAACGAAATGCCCGAATGGCGAGTTTCCGATGAAGCCGCTGAAGGCGCTCGGTTATGAGCATGTCATCATCCATGGCCAGAAGGGCTATCACGGTGTCGCCATCGCCTCGAGGATTCCGCTGACTGAAGATCACCGACAGGACTATTGCGGTATCGGCGACGCACGCCACATTTCCGCAATTTTTGAGGTCGGATCGCGTCGCGTGCGGCTGCATAATTTCTACGTTCCGGCTGGCGGCGACGAGCCGGATCGGTCGATCAACCCGAAATTCGGCCACAAGCTCGATTTCATCGAGGAAATGAAGGCACTGCGCGCCGATGGCGTGCCCGGCACCTCCTCCATTCTCGTCGGCGACCTCAACATCGCGCCGCTCGAAAATGACGTCTGGTCGCACAAGCAGCTTTTGAAGATCGTCAGCCATACACCCGTCGAAACCGAAGGCATGCTGGATATCATGAGGAAGGGCAACTGGCTCGATCTGATGCGCCTGAATGTGCCGGAGACGGAAAAGATCTATACGTGGTGGAGCTACCGCGCCAAGGACTGGGAAGCGGCTGATCGCGGCCGCCGCCTCGACCATATCTGGTCTTCGCAGGACCTCGGTTCCTCGCTCGAAAAAATTGATATATTGCGCGAGGCCCGCGGCTGGAACCGGCCATCCGACCATGTTCCCGTCACCGCCCATTTCCGGTTCTGAACAGGCGGAATTGTCCGGCGTCAGGCGAAGCGGTTCTGCAAACGGGCAGCACCCGCCGCAAGCAACGCGATATTGTCGCGAATACGCGCCGAGACTATATCGGCAACCTCCGGAAATTCCTCCACCAGCCGGTGGAAGAGGATGCGCGTTATGCGGATGACTTCGGAATCCTCCACTGCCACGGCAGTGAACTTCCGTTCGCAGAGCGTGAAAAGCGCCAGCTCCGAAAGCAGCGCCCCCTTGCCCGGCGTCGCCTGCAACACGGGCTTGCCATCCCGCCCTGCCGTGAAAAGCTCGAAATGGCCAGCCGTCACCGCAAAGGCGCATTCGGCCGGTGAGTGCTCCCGGAACAATGTCTGCCCGGCCGATACACGGCGGCGCTCCGCACCGAAGGCGACAAGCCGCAGCTGGTCATCGCTGAACCCCGCAAATAACGGCACTTGCCCCAGCAGAATGATATCGTCGGTCAAGGCCATGTCGATCGTTACTCCGGAAAAACGCCTGCACCACTATAGCGGTTTTCCAATATCGGTCCTCAAAATACAAGCTATTAGAACGCCGCGCGCCTTTTCGGACGCGCAGCATGAGCTTTGGACATATGAAAGGTGCAAAGAGGCCGCTACTCAGGGAACGATCTTGTATCCGCCGTTCTCGGTAACCAGAATTTCAGCGTTCGACGGGTCGCGTTCGATCTTCTGGCGCAGACGATAGACGTGTGTTTCCAGCGTGTGCGTTGTCACCCCGGAATTGTAACCCCACACCTCTTCCAGCAGGACGTCGCGGGTAACGACGGTGCTGCCGGCGCGGTATAGATAACGGATGATCGCCGCTTCCTTTTCCGTCAGCCGGATTTTCTTGCCGTCCTCCGTCGTCAACAGCTTCTGGCTGGGCTTGAACTGATAGGGACCGACGGTGAAAACCGCGTCCTCGCTCTGTTCGTATTGACGTAGTTGCGCCCGGATACGGGCCAGAAGCACAGCGAAACGGAAGGGTTTCGTCACATAGTCATTCGCCCCGGCTTCCAACCCAAGAATGGTATCGGAATCGGTATCGTGCCCGGTCAGCATGATGATCGGCGCCTTGAAGCCGCCCTTGCGCAACAGCTTTACCGCCTCGCGGCCGTCCATGTCCGGAAGGCCGACATCCATGATCAGAAGATCGACCTGGGCGGTCTTGGCGGTCTGCATGGCCTGTGCGGCATTGGCGCCGTTGAGCAGCGAGAATTCCTCATAAGGAGACAATTGCTCAGTCAGCGTCTCCCGAAGATCGTCGTCATCGTCCACCAGAAGGATAGTGCGAGCCGTCATTCGGATTCTCAGCCTTTCTTACTTTAGCGCATCGGCCCAAAAATCAGGCTCGATTTTCGAGAAGCACGATGCGTAGTTTAAAAGAGTTAGAGCGTCCCTTATACATCCCAAAAGACGCCCGGCGCTCTAATTATCAGCCAATTCAGCGGTTTGCCGATGAAAGGTCAACCCATTGCCACGATATAACGAAGTGCTATGACTTCACGTTAAATAACCTGCAAAGCAAAATCTCGTGAAAAACATGAGCAAACAGCCCGTAAGACAAAGTAAACGCGCATCGACGCTCATGGTTCGGCCGGCCCCCTCGAAAATCAGTCGCGCCATAGTCCAACTCGGGCACCTCAACTTTCCCGCGGCGATCGGCCGCAACGGCCGCACCGCATTGAAACGCGAAGGAGACGGAAAGTCTCCCATCGCCACCATCGGCCTGATGCACGGGTTTTATCGCGGCGACCGCCTTCCCGGCATCGCCACGACACTTCCGATGCAGCGAACACGCAAGTCCATGCTGTGGTGCGACGAGCCCCGTAGTCCCAATTACAACAGGCTGGTCAAGGCGCCCTTCGCCCCGAGCCATGAAGAGATGATGCGGAAGGACAACCTCTACGACGTCTGCCTGGTACTCGATTGGAACATCACCTCGAGAAGCCGCAACCGCGGTTCGGCGATCTTCATGCATCTTATCAGACCGGGATATGAGCCGACCGCAGGCTGTGTCGCCCTCCATCCCCGTGACATGCGGCGCATCCTGCCGCATCTGCGCAAAGGCACGAAAATCCGCATCCTGTGAATTTCAGACCGCAACCGGGCAACAAAAAACCCGCCGTCAAGGCGGGTTTTTTTAGAGGGAAAAAGCCGGTTGTTAAGCGGCTTCGTCCTGAGAATCGTCCTCTTCGACGGCCTTGCCACGCTTGGGCCCCTTGGCAAGGTTCACTTCCACGAGGCGAACAGCCTCGGTTTCGGACATCTTGTTGACGGCGGCGATTTCGCGCGCCATGCGGTCGAGAGCAGCTTCATAAAGCTGACGCTCGGAATAAGACTGCTCAGGCTGGTTTTCCGCACGGTAGAGATCGCGCACAACTTCCGCAATCGCGATGAGATCGCCGGAATTGATCTTCGCATCATATTCCTGCGCGCGGCGCGACCACATGGTACGCTTCACACGCGCCTTGCCCTGCACCACTTTCAGCGCCCGCTCGACAAAATCGCCTTCGGAAAGCTTGCGCATGCCGATGCTGACGGCTTTGGCGACGGGAACTTTAAGACGCATCTTGTCTTTTTCGAAATCAATGACAAAAAGCTCAAGCTTCATGCCGGCGACTTCTTGTTCCTCGATGGCAGAAATGGTACCGACACCATGAGCGGGATACACAATCGCTTCACCGGTTTTAAAGCCGTGATGTGCTGGAGATTTCTTCTGCTGGGTCGTCATTCGTTCTAAAAACTCCCTGTTACATACCCGGGGATGCCGGGGTTGGGTCGGTCAGGCCCTGATGAGACGGGGGGAACCGTCAGGTGACTCCGCACTGGTCCAGCCGTGCACGCAAAAACACACCTACCCGTCTTGCGGGGTTCGATAACGTAAACGCTCGATATGTCACGGAAACCGCGTGCAAAAGAGGTGTTGCTTTCGTGGTGTTTTTGGGCACACAAATGCCACGCTGTGGATCAGTGTCGTTGGTGTACCACAAAAATAGGTGCAAATCAATAATTTGCTTCAACCGTGGCCGCAACATCACATGGCGGCCCGAGAACCGCCTAAAAATTAGCCGCAAAAATACTGTCGTCTGCTTCTAAACCGAGCCTTACGATAAAAGAAGCAAAAAAATTTCACTTACCGGATAAAGAAACACGATAGCCTCTTAAACTCTTCGTAATTCCACGCCAATATCCGATTCGACTGAAAAGGCAAAATCCGCAAATTGGCGATGCTTTTTTATATTAAAGTGTGATTTTTGGAGGAATCCACGTCAAATGGGCTACAGAAACAATCCAAAACGCGAAAAACAGATCGAAAAAGCGCGCCAGCAGGCAATTGCCGAAAATGTCCAATTTCTTGATCCAGGCATTCTTTATGGAAGGGCAAGTACCGACGATATAGAATATTATTCCGCAGAGATGCTGGCTGCGAGCGCCGCTCACAGTTTCGAGGCGCTTTCGCACTGGACCGGAGACGCTCCTCATATCAGCATTTCCCAGGTGGAGGGCGTTTCACCGCGGGATATTCCGGTAACGGTCCTGACCATTATCGGTCGCAATATGCCTTTCCTGTACGATTCTGTCATGGGCGAGGTCACCAGCACCTATCGAGGTCTTTACCTCGCGGTGCATCCGATACTGGTACGCGACGAAAGCGCGCAGGCGGGCTATCGTCTTGCGGAACCCGAGGATGATCCCGCTGAAAACGTCAGCCTCATCCAGCTGCATATCGCCCCACTCACAGCGCAGGCCGCAGCGGCGCTGGAAGAAAGGCTGCGTTTCGTGCTGACGCAAGTCCAGTTCGCCTATCGCGACTGGCGGCCGATGCTGGCGAAACTCGATGAGGCGCTGGATGAATTGTCCAAGCGCGGTTCGTCACGGCGCAAGACCGAGCGTGCGGAAGCCGTCGAGTTCCTCAACTGGCTTCGCAACGACAATTTCACCTTTCTCGGCATGCGTGACTACACTTATTCCGGCAAGGGAAAGAACGCGAAGATCGAGCGCGGTGACGGCGTCGGTCTCGGCAGCCTCAGCGATCCGGATGTACGCGTGCTGCGCCTCGGCAAGAACGCCGTGACGACGACGCCGGAAATCCTCGCCTTCCTCGACGGCCCGGATTTCCTCATCGTCACCAAGGCCAACGTGAAGTCCATCGTGCATCGTCGCGCCTATATGGACTATATCGGCATCAAGCGCTTCGACGAGGACGGCAATGTCATCGGCGAACTGCGCATCGTGGGCCTCTTCACCGCCACCGCCTATACGCGCTCGGTCAAGCAGATACCGCTGCTGCGCGCCAAGGTCGCGGAAGTCGAGCGGCATTTCGGCTTCGATCCGAACAGCCATTCGGGACGTATTCTGCAGAATACGCTCGAAGCCTATCCGCGTGACGATCTCTTCCAGATCGAGACCGATCTTCTGATCCGCTTCGTCGAGCAGATTATGGAATTGAGCGACCGGCCGCGCGTGCGCGTGCTTGCACGTATCGACCGTTTCGACCGTTTCGTTTCGGCCATCATCTTCGTTCCGCGCGAGGAGTATAATTCCTATGTACGCGAGAAGATCGGAGACTATCTGAGCAGGGTCTATGACGGGCATATTTCCGCCTACTACCCCGCCTTCCCCGAAGGCGCCGTCGCCCGCGTCCACTTCATCGTCGGCCGCACGGAAGGCAAGACGCCGCGCATCGCCCAGGACAAGCTCGAAGACGCCGTCAGCGACATTGCGGCGCGCTGGATAGACCATTTCGTCGCCCTCTCCGAGCCGGGTGCACCGGTGCTGGAGGTCGATCAGGCTTATCAGGAAGCCTTCACGCCGGAAGAAGCGATCGGTGACATGCCGGATATTCTGGGCGCCGCGAAGGGCGAACCGGTCCGCATCGAATTTTACCAGCAGGAAGGTCAATCAGCCGACACGCTGTCGCTGAAGATTTTCCACCGCGACGGCCACCTGCCGCTTTCGCGCCGCGTGCCCTTGCTCGAAAATCTCGGATTCAACGTTATCAGCGAGCGCACCTTCGATATCGGCGTCGTTTCGGACGGCGAAAAGCGTGACATCGTGCTACACGACATGGAACTGTCCGTCGGCAAGGGGACGACGCTCGATCTGGCGCATTATGGAGAGAAACTCGAAGAAGCGTTCCTCGCCGCCTTCTCCGGCAAGGTCGACAATGACAACTTCAACCGCCTGATCCTCGCCTGCGGCCTGACCGTGCGCGAAGTCTCCGTGCTGCGCGCCTATGCGCGTTACCTCCGCCAGACCGGTATCGTCTATTCACAGGAGCATATTTCCGAAACGCTCTATAAGTATCCGGCGATTTCCCGCAATATTTTCGCGCTGTTCAAGGCCGGCTTCGATCCGTCCGTCGACGAAAAGAAGCGGCTGAAGAAACTCGCCGAAATACACAAGGCAATCGAAGCGGCGTTGAGCGGCGTTCCCAATCTCGATGAGGACCGCACGCTCAGGCGTTACGTCAACGCCATCGACGCGACGCTGCGCACCAATTACTTCCAGAAAAATGCCGATGGCACGCCGCGTGACCTGCTGGCATTCAAGTTCGATCCCAAGCATCTGGACGGCCTGCCCGACCCACGGCCTTTCCGCGAAATCTTCGTCTACGGAACAGAAGTCGAAGGCGTGCATCTGCGTTTCGGCAAGGTCGCGCGCGGCGGTCTGCGCTGGTCGGATCGCGGTCAGGATTACCGCACGGAAGTGCTCGGTCTCGTCAAGGCGCAACAGGTCAAGAATGCGGTGATCGTTCCGGTCGGCGCCAAGGGCGGCTTCTTCCCGAAGAACCTGCCGGCCGGCGGCTCCCGCGACGAAGTCTTCAATGCCGGCCGCGAGGCCTACAAGACCTATATCCGCACCCTGCTGTCCATCACCGACAATATCGTCGACGATGCCATCGTGCCGCCAGCCGACACGCTGCGCCTCGACGGTGACGACCCCTATTTCGTCGTCGCCGCCGACAAGGGAACGGCAACCTTCTCCGATACGGCGAACGGTCTTGCCCGTGAGGCCGGTTTCTGGCTGGACGACGCCTTTGCATCGGGCGGTTCCGCCGGTTACGACCACAAGAAGATGGGCATCACCGCGCGCGGCGCCTGGGAAACGGTAAAGCGGCATTTCCGCGAAATGGACACCGATATCCAGACAACGCCGTTCACCGTCGCCGGCGTGGGCGACATGTCCGGTGACGTTTTCGGCAACGGCATGCTGCTTTCGGAAAAGATCAGACTGATCGCCGCCTTCGATCACCGCGATATCTTCATCGATCCCGACCCGGATACCGACGGATCCTTTACTGAGCGCAAGCGGCTTTTCGAACTGCCGCGTTCCAGCTGGCAGGATTATGACCGTTCGACCCTCTCGGCCGGCGCGATGATCATCTCGCGTGCCGAAAAATCGGTGACACTGACGCCGGAAGCCGTGGCCGCCATCGGTCTCGATAAATCCGTCGCCACACCCTTCGAGATCATGACCGCCATCCTGAAAGCGCCAACCGATCTTCTGTGGTTCGGCGGCATCGGCACCTACATCAAGGCGGCGGTGGAAACCAATGCCGAGGTGGGTGACAGGGCGAACGACCCCATCCGCGTCAACGCAACTGAGCTGCGCGCCAAGGTCATAGGAGAAGGCGCCAATCTCGGCATCACCCAGAAGGGGCGCATCGCCTATGCGCTTTCGGGCGGGCGATGCAATTCCGACGCGATCGACAATTCGGCCGGCGTGAACTCCTCAGACGTCGAGGTCAACATCAAGATCGCGCTTGCCTCCGCCGTTAACAGCGGTCGCCTGACGATGCCGAAACGCAACCAGCTTCTCGCCTCCATGACGCCGGAGGTGGCGCAGCTGGTGCTGCGCAACAACTACCTGCAATCGCTCGCGATTTCGCTGACGGAGCGGCTGGGGCTCGCCAACCGCGAAGAACTCGGCCGCCTGATGAGCGCGCTGGAGGCGACCGGACAACTGAACCGCAAGGTCGAGACCCTGCCGGACAATGCCGAATTCAGCGAAAGATACGCCACCGGCAAACCGCTGACCCGGCCGGAAATTGGCGTGCTCCTCTCCTATGCCAAGCTCACTTTGTTCGATGCATTGGTGGCAAGCCCGCTTCCGGACGAACCCTATCTCCAGCATCTGCTGGTCGATTATTTCCCGGCCAAGATGCAGAAGAATTATGCGGACGACATCAAGGCGCATCGTCTGCATCGCGAAATCGTCGCGACCGCGCTCGCCAATGCCGTCGTCAATCGCGGCGGCCCGGGCTTTGTGCAGAAACTTGCCGATGCGAGCGGCCTTCTGGCGGCCGACGTCGTCAAGGCGGCGGTGATCGTCGAGGATGGTTTCGGTCTCAAACGCCTGTGGAGCGAAGTCGACGCGCTGGACGGCAAGGTCGGAGGGGAAGTCCAGAACGGGCTTTATGCCATGATCACGCGCATTTTCTCCGACGCGAGCAGGCTTTACCTGCAAACCGGGAGCGCAGGTGCGGCCGCGGGTGACATGGCGACCGAAATCGAGCGACTGAAAACCGCAATCAAGACGCTGTCGCCGGCAGCGGCGAAGTATCGCCGCGAACTCGGCGTGACGGAAATCGATGGCGTTCCTTCCGGTCTTCTGGAGGAACTCGATACGCTTTCCCTGCTCGTCTATGTGCCAGAGATCATGCGCATCGCCGAAAGCGCTGGCACAACGCTCGCCCGCGCTGCCGAAAGCTATGCCACCGTCTCCTCGACCTTCCGTGTCGCGCGCCTCTTGGATGCAAGTCAGCGCATCACCCCGGCGGATCATTATGAGAGCCTGGCTCTCCTGCGCAGCCAGGACCAGATTTCCTCGTCGCGACGCCGGATTGTTATCTCCGCACTAACAGAATATGCCAAGGAGAAGGATCCGGTTCAGGCTTGGTATGCGGCGGATCGCGTGCGGGTCAACCGCATCGTCTCCGAACTCGGCGCACTCAGCGACAGCGGTGATACCAACCTTGCCCGTCTGACGGTCGCGGCCGGGCTGCTTGGCGATATCGTTCAGGTACGCTGATCGGCAGCCTCAACAACGCCATCCGGGTCCCCCGGATGGCCCCAGACAAGGCGCATGCGCCTGCATCGCACATTTTATTCCTGATTTTCCGATAGGACGATGAATGACTGTCCCTTCCCCAAATGCGGAAACAGCGGTTGCCAAACGCGGCATCTGGGGCTGGGTGATGTTCGACTGGGCGGCGCAGCCGTTTTTCACGGTCGTCACGACCTTCGTTTTCGGGCCTTATTTCGTCGCACGGCTCACCGATGATCCGATTTCGGCGCAGGCGACATGGAGCAACATGGCGACGGTGTCGTCGATCATCATCGCCCTCTTCTCCCCCATCCTCGGCTCCATCGCCGACCAATCCGGCGCACGCAAGCCCTGGATCGCCTTTTTTGCCGTCATCAAGATTGTCAGTCTCTTTTTCCTCTGGTTTGCCGCGCCCGGTTCGCCGCTCATCCTTCCAATCGTCTGCATGATCCTCGCTTCCATCGCGGCGGAATTTTCCATCGTCTTCAACGATTCCATGATGCCGCGCCTGACCAACCCACAAAATGTCGGGCGCATTTCCAATCTCGCCTGGGGGCTCGGTTATCTCGGCGGCATGGTGGTGCTGATTGCCGTAGTGACGCTTCTCGCCGCCAATCCACAGACCGGCGTGACCATCGCCGGAATCACGCCTCTTTTCGGCCTCGATCCCGCAACCGGCGAGGACGCCAGAATAACCGGCCCACTCGCCGCACTCTGGTATCTCATCTTCATTCTACCGATGTTTCTTCTCACTCCCGATGCTGAAAAGGGTCTGCCCTTTGCCGCCGCAATCCGCTCGGGATTGGGGGAACTGAAGATCACGCTGCGAGAACTGCGCTACCGCCCCATGCTGTTGCGGTTTTTGATTGCGCGCATGCTCTATCAGGATGGTGTCAATGGCGTTCTCATTCTGGGCGGAGCCTTCGCCGCCGGCATGTTCGGCTGGGCGACGATGGAAATCGGCCTCTTCGGCATCCTGCTCAATGTCGTCGCCATCGCCGGCTGCTTTGCCGCCGGGCGCGTCGACCAGAAACTCGGCTCGCGCATCACCATCCTTATCAGTCTGGTGCTTTTGCTGCTCGCCACGCTCGGAATCGTCTCGACGGAAAAGGCCTCGACGCTGTTTGGCTGGATACAATTATCCACGGCGGACAATGGCGGCATCTTCGCGACAGGCGCGGAAAAGGCCTATCTGCTCTATGGCGTTTTGATCGGCCTCGCCTTCGGCCCCGTCCAGGCATCGTCCCGCTCTTATCTCGCCCGGAATATCACCGTGGCAGAAGCGGGCCGTTATTTCGGCATCTACGCGCTTTCCGGACGCGCCACGAGTTTCATGGCGACACTGTCATTTTCCATAGCAACCTATATAAGCGGCTCCGCCCATATCGGCATGGCCACGCTTATCCTATTTCTGGGGGCAGGTTTCCTGCTCCTGTTGCGCGTGCCGGAAACAACGGCAGGCTAAGAGCCAGAAGCAAAAGCCGATGCGGTTTGCTGAAACCGGTCATCGGCCCGACAGGATCAAAGCTGATCGAGCTTTTGCTGCAATGCGCGCAACTGCGCCTTCAGCTCATCGATTTCGGATGCATTCGGCTTGCGGGTTTCCTTGGGCGCCTGCGGCATTGCGAAAGGTGTGAAACCCTGCATCGCCTGCCGGAACAGTTCCGTATTGCGGCGGATCTGCTCTTCCATCATTTGTAGCGGCGCCTGAAAATTGCGGGCAAGCGAACCATCGCCGAAAGCCTTGGCCATATGCTCCTGCATCTGGCTCTGCTGATCGGAGAAGGTCTTCATAGAATGTTCGAGAAATGTCGGCACGACCATCTGCATCTGGTCGCCGTAATAGGAGATCAATTGCCGCAGAAACGCCGTTGGCAGCAAGGTATTGCCGGTTTTGGCTTCCTGTTCGACGATGATCTGCGTCAGCACCGCATGCGTGATGTCTTCGGAGGACTTGGCATCCTGAACCTTGAAGTCCTCGCCGCGTTTGACCATCTGCGCCAGATCATCAAGCGTCACATAGGTGCTGGTGCCGGTATTGTAGAGCCGCCGGTTGGCGTATTTTTTAATGATTGTTTCGCCGTCGTGTTTCGCCATGCCCGCCTCCTCGCGATGATGGTATTTTCTTGTTTTTTGGTGATATTGCTCTTCCCGGCGCAAAGTGTATGCGCAAAACGAGCCCTCTGACAAATGTTTTGTGCATCGCAACAGTTTGTTTTTTGCGCAGCAATTTTCCGCAAGATTTCGGCGTGATTTAGCAACATCTTTTAAAGCAACTTTCGCCATTTGACTTGTATTGAAAGCTTTGCCAGTCTCCGCCCGCAAGTGAGGAGAAAACTGATGACCCTGCCTTCAATCGTGATTGCCAGCGCCGCGCGCACAGCCGTCGGCTCTTTCAATGGCCACTTCGCCAATACGCCAGCCCATGAGCTCGGGGCGACCGTCATCAGCGCCGTGCTGGAGCGCGCCGGTGTCGCGGCGAACGAAATCGATGAAGTCATTCTCGGTCAGGTGCTGACGGCAGGCGAAGGGCAGAACCCGGCGCGGCAGGCTGCCATGAAAGCCGGCATTCCACAGGAAGCGACCGCCTTCGGCCTCAATCAGCTCTGCGGCTCCGGCCTGCGCGCCGTGGCCCTCGGCATGCAGCAGATCGCCACCGGCGACGCGAACATTGTGATTGCCGGGGGGCAGGAATCCATGTCCATGGCGCCCCATTGCGCCCATTTGCGCGGCGGTGTGAAGATGGGCGATTTCAAGATGATCGACACCATGCTGAAAGACGGCCTGACCGACGCCTTTTACGGTTATCACATGGGCATCACCGCCGAAAACATTGCCCGTCAATGGCAGCTTTCCCGTGATGAGCAGGACCAGTTCGCCGTCGCATCGCAAAACAAGGCCGAAGCCGCGCAAAGCGCCGGCCGTTTTGCAGATGAAATCGTGACTTTCACGGTGAAGGGCCGTAAAGCCGATATCGTCATCGATACGGATGAGCATATCCGCGCTGGAGCTTCGCTGGAAACCATGGCCAAGCTGCGCCCCGCCTTCGACAAGGAAGGGACGGTCACGGCCGGCAACGCTTCCGGTCTGAACGATGGCGCCGCCGCCACGCTTTTGATGTCGGAGCAGGAAGCAGGAAAGCGCGGCATCAGGCCGCTCGCCCGTATCGCCTCCTGGGCGACAGCGGGTGTCGATCCGCAGATCATGGGCACCGGTCCCATTCCCGCCTCCCGCAAGGCGCTGGCCAAGGCCGGCTGGTCGATCGGCGATATTGGTCTTGTGGAAGCCAACGAAGCCTTTGCGGCCCAGTCCTGCGCTGTGGTGCGCGAACTTGGCCTTGATCCCGCTATCGTCAACGTCAATGGCGGGGCGATTGCCATCGGCCATCCGATCGGTGCCTCCGGCGCGCGCGTCCTCAACACCCTGATTTTCGAAATGCGCCGCCGTAACGTGTCCAAGGGTCTTGCAACGCTCTGCATCGGCGGCGGCATGGGCGTCGCCATGTGCATCGAAGCACTCTGAAACCGCCTCACGACTTGCCAAAAAGCAATTCCGGTTCAGCGCGCAATAGGGTAGAAGCGGCCTCCCATTGGCCGCATTTCTGTGGCCGGTGAGCACGACGAACAAGTTCTGCAAGATATGGAAGCATCCTCGCATATGCAGGCGCTTCAGTGACAGGTCATGGAGGCCGATATGAGCCGGGTTGCGTTGATTTCCGGCGGGACGAGCGGCATAGGCGCCGCAATCGCCCGCGCCCTGCAGGCGGCCGGCTACCGGGTGGCCGTCAATTACGCCTTCACGACGGACAGGGCGGAAGCATTCCAGAAAGAAACCGGCATCCCCGCTTTTCAATGGGACGTGCGCGACTATGACGCCTGCGTCAATGGCATAGCCAGGGTAGAAGAGACCTTCGGTCCCGTCGAGGTGCTCATCAACAATGCCGGCATCACCCGCGATGCGATGTTCCATAAAATGTCGCCGCAGCAATGGCGCGAGGTGATCGACACCAACCTCACCGGCGTGTTCAACATGACCCACCCCGTATGGCCGGGCATGCGCGACCGCGGCTTCGGCCGCATCGTCAACATCTCCTCCATCAATGGCCAGAAAGGTCAGGCGGGACAGACCAATTATTCCGCCTCCAAAGCGGGCGACATCGGCTTCACCAAGGCGCTCGCCCAGGAAGGCGCCAGCCGTAACATCACCGTCAACGCCATCTGCCCCGGCTACATCGGCACGGAGATGGTAAGAGCGATACCGGAAAAGGTTCTGACTGAGCGGATCGTGCCGCAAATTCCCGTAGGACGGCTGGGTGAACCGGAAGAAATCGCGCGCTGCGTTCTGTTTCTGGTTTCTGACGAGGCCGGCTTCATCACCGGTTCGACCATGACGGCCAATGGCGGACAATATTTCGCCTGAGGCTGTCGATCCGGCCTTCTCGTCCGCGTGAAGCTAGTAAACTTTTTGTGATGCCGTCTTCAGTGTTTTGCTGCGCACAAAAACTTGAAGATGAAACACCGGAAAGACAAGAAACCTAAACCAATGAAAATACGATAGTTTTCGTATAGTTTAGAATGAGTCTAGAAAATTCCGAGTTCCTAAACGAGAGGTTTTTCTTGACATTTGCTGTCCTGTTTTGGTTTAAGAACGAAAACAACGTGTTGCGTCATACAGGCAGTCCATCATGCTGGTTTGCAGCTGCAATTACATCACTGATCATGAGATCAAGGACGTCATCAACGAACTCCTCGACGAGGACTGTTGGCAGCTCATCGTTCCCGCAAAAGTGTATCACGCCATGGAAAAGCGCGGTCGCTGCTGCGGCTGTTTCCCCTCCGTTGTCGATCTGATCATCAAAACCACAGAAGAATATCACGACCGTCGCCACTCGACGGAGGCCGATGTTTTTGATTTTATGTTCCGCCTAAAGCGATTCCACGAAGAGAATAGGAGAGCGGACATTGAAAGGCGACAAAAGAGTCATCGAGCGGCTTAACGAGGCGCTTTTTCTCGAACTCGGTGCAGTAAATCAGTACTGGCTTCACTACCGTCTTCTGAACGACTGGGGATACACCAAGCTCGCAAAGAAAGAACGCGCTGAATCCATCGAAGAGATGCAGCACGCCGACAAGCTCATCGACCGCATTATTTTCCTCGAAGGTCATCCAAATCTTCAGACGGTTGCCCCTCTCCGCATCGGCCAGAACGTGAAGGAAGTCCTGGAAGCAGATCTTGCCGGGGAATATGATGCGCGCGCCTCCTATAAGCAGTCCCGTGACATCTGTCACGAAGCTGGAGACTATGTCTCCATGAAGCTGTTTGAGGCGCTGCTGATCGACGAGGAAGGCCATATCGACTTTCTCGAAACCCAGCTCGAACTGCTCGGCAAGATCGGCGAGGAAAAATACGGCCAGCTCAACGCCGATTCCGCCAACGAAGCGGAATAAGCACTGGCGACAAAACAGAAAAGGCGGCCTTGGCCGCCTTTTTTATTTACCGGAAAGGTGCCGGAACTCCGCCACGACCTGTTCGTATACCGCACGCTTGAACGGTACGATGAGTTCCGGCAGGCTTTCCATCGGCTTCCAGGCCCATGCGTCGAATTCAGCCGTATGCCCGGTCGGCGGCGGATCGATCTGGATCTCGCTTTCGTCGCCTTCGAAGCGGAACGCAAACCAGCGCTGCGCCTGCCCGCGATATTTGCCCCTGAGACCGATACCGATCAGTTCAGGTGGCAGGTCATAGTGAATCCAGTCGCTCGCCTCCCCAAGCAGGCTCACCGTTTTCATGCCTGTTTCTTCGTAGAGTTCGCGAATCGCGGCCGTCAGAGGCCGCTCACCATCATCGATGCCGCCCTGCGGCATTTGCCACAGATGCGGTGAGCCGTCATATTCAGAATTGCCTTCCTTGATGCGCCGGCCGGCCCAGACAAGGCCTTCGGCATTGAGAACCATTATCCCCGCGCAGGGACGGTAAGGCAAATCTTCTGCTTTGATTGTCATGGGAAACCCGCACTGTCTGAGTGCCAGAAATGGCCGCACGCAAGGTTTACTGCCCTGCCTGCCCGGAAACAAGCGCAGAAACACCGACAATCTCGATGCCGCGCCCGCCAGCCTCACGCGACCATTTGGAGATCGCCGCAACGCTTTCATCAAAAGCCGAAGCTACGCCGATCGCCTGGCCGTTACGCCGTGCAATTCGCTCCAGTTCATCCAGCTTGCGTAGAATGGCAGCTTCGGTGACTTCGCCATCAAGCAGAATATCGGCAAAACCCTGTGGGGCGGAAATCGCCTTGGCAATACCGCCACTCAGCGATTGCGCTGAAGAGCCATCATCCAGAAACAGCAGGCCACGCTTGCCAATGTCGCGCATGACAGGCTCCAGCGCCGCCTGCTCGGCAAGGAAACGCCCGCCGAGATAATTCATGACGCCGGTGTAATTGGTGATCTTCGCCATGGAGCGATGCAGCCGGTCGATGTTGACCTTGGCGGGATCACCCGCCAGCAGCGTGTCAGGGCCGGGATTGGTGCCTGGATAACCGAAAGGCTCAAGCGGTATCTGCAGAAGGATTTCATGCCCCTGTCGGCGCGCTTCCTGCATCCAGCGCTGCAAGCTGTTGCCGCTGGCGGCAAAGCCGAGCGTCACCTCCGGCGGCAGCTCGCGGATCGCTTTTTGCGACCCCGTCTGGCTGAGACCGAGCCCGCCGACCACAATCGCCACCCGGGTGCCGCGTGCGCCAGACCAAGGCCGTGCATATTGCTCCATCGGCCGCAAACCGTCCGCGCCGATGACCGGTAATTTTCCGAATGCGGTTTCTTCCAGCAGTTCCTCATTGGGTCGCATCGCCATGCGCGGATCCTGGCCATAGGTTTGGCCGCTCATCAGCACCGGCCCTTCACCCTCACGCGAGCGGGGAGAGTAAACCGATACGACATTGCCATCAGGCATCGTCTCGCGACTGATCTTGGCGCCCGAGCGACCGCCTTGCGGCTGGAGACCGGCGGCATCGCCGGGAGCCATTACATCGGCCGGTGCGATTTCTGGTGTTTTTTCGGCAAGCTGACGTTGTTCCTCCGGGCCGCTCGCCGTCTTCTGCAAATTGCCGGGCGAAAGCGCCGTATAGACGGACAAGCCGCCGACTGAGAAAACCGCAAGCACCGACAAAGCCACAATGACGGAAAAGCGCCGGTTGATACCGGCGCTTTTTTTCTGACGACCCAGAAGCGGTTTTCGCAGGTCCGAAGGCAATGAACGATCCGTCCAAACGGTTGGGCAATAGAGACAATGCGCCGGCTGACCGGCGAACTATCTTACTGCTTGTTGACCACAGCCTTTTCCGGATTCGGCGGGAAAGACGGATCCGTCTTGGTGCCGCGCAACAGGTCCAGAGCATAGTTGAGCTGGATGTCGTCCTTGGCTTCCGGCGGAACATAAGCGGAGGAACCCGAGCCTTCATCGGTTTCGCTCTGTCCCTTGATGTGGCCTGAAAGACCGGATTCACCTTCGGTGGTCACCTTGCCCTGCAGCTCAGGCGGCAATGGCTGCTCTACCTTGATGTCAGGTTCAATGCCCGTACCCTGGATCGATTTACCCGACGGCGTGTAATAAAGCGCCGTGGTCAGGCGCAACGCGCCCGCTTCACCGAGCGGAATGATCGTCTGGACCGAGCCCTTACCGAAGGAGCGCGTACCGACCACGGTCGCACGACGCAAATCCTGCAACGCACCCGCGACGATTTCCGAAGCCGAAGCCGAACCGCCGTTGACGAGCACGATCACCGGCTTGCCATCGGTCAGATCACCGGCCGTCGCATTAAAGCGACGGGTCTCGTCGGGATTACGGCCACGGGTCGAAACAACTTCGCCGCGCTCGAGGAACGCATCGGAAACATTGATCGCCTGATCGAGCAGACCACCCGGGTTGAGGCGCAGGTCGAGCACGTAGCCCTTTAGCTTGTCGGCCGGCACTTCAGCCTTGATCTTCTTGATCGCCTTTTCGAGGTCGTCATAGGTCTTTTCGGTAAAGGAGATGACGCGCAGATAACCGACATTGTCACCCTCGACACGGGACTTGACGGCCCGCACGGCGATGACATCGCGCATGAGGGTGAATTCGAGCGGCTTGTCGGCGCCCTTGCGGATGATCGTCAGCTTGATCGGCGTCTTGACCGCGCCGCGCATCTTCTCGACCGCCTGCTCCAGCTTCAGGCCACGAACCGGCGTACCGTCGATTTCCGAAATGAAGTCGCCGGCCAGAATGCCCGCGCGGGAAGCCGGCGTATCGTCGATCGGCGTGATGACCTTGACGAGCTCGTTCTCCATGGTCACCTCGATGCCAAGACCGCCAAATTCACCCTTGGTCTGGGTGCGCATGTCGTTGGCATCCTTGGCATTCATGAAGCTCGAATGCGGATCGAGCGAGCTCAGCATGCCGTTGATTGCGTTTTCAACCAGCTTCTCGTCATCCGGCGGCGTTACATATTGTGCGCGGACGCGCTCGAACACGTCGCCAAAGATCGACAGTTCCTTATAGGTCGAAGGCCCGGCCGCCTGTGCCGGCATGCTCGCCGAATAAATCACGCTCATCGCCGTGGCGCCCATAAGCCCACCGATAAGGAGAAGCGAAACCTTACGAATCATTGTGCGCCCTTCCGGTCTTTTTTGCGGTCCACCACGGTTGAGAATCAACCGGCACACCATCTTTCCTGAACTCAATGTAGAGCGTTGGCCTGTCGGTTTCCAGCGCCAATGCTGCTGCACTCGCTACTCTTTTTGCACCCATGGAGGCGATGGGCTCTCCGGAGAACACGAACATTCCCTGCCGTGTCCTCACATTGTCCATGCCCGTCATCACCACATGATATCCATCACCCGTATTGAGGATGATCATCCGGCCATAACTGCGGAAATCTCCGGCAAACACCACGAAGCCGTCTGCAGGCGCCGTCACGATCGCTTCCGGTCCGCTCGCGACGACAATTCCCTTGGAAAAGTGGCCCGTTCCGTCCGCATCGCCGAAGCGTCGCAGCACATCGCCGGTAACCGGCAGCTCCAGCTTTCCCTTCAAACTCGCGAAGGGATATGCGGGCGCAATACGGTTTTTATCGGGCATTCCGGCTTCAGCCGCGGCGCGCTCCTTTTCGCGTTCCGCCTCCGAAAGACGGGCCAGGCGCTGCTCTTCCGCCCGCGCCTTTTCCATCGCCTCCCGCACCGAGGTAATCTCGCCTTCAAGCGAACTCACAAGCCCCTCAAGGCTCGTCGCCTTGCTTGCAAGCTCTTCGGATCGCTTGCGTTCCGCCTCCAGCTCCGCCGCCGTCTGCGTATTCTTGCGATCGTTTTCAGCAATCAGCAGGTCGAGGCGTTTTTCCTCTTCCAGACTTGCCGTCATCATACCCGTAAGATCGTCCTTTTCGCGAGCGATTGCCTGCCGGACATCGGTCAATTCTTTGAGAGCGGTGACTAGCTTGTCGGTTTCACCACGAATGCCAGGCACGACTGCGCCGAGAAGAATGGCGCTGCGAACCGAAGCAAGCGCATCTTCCGGCGAAACAAGAAGGGCAGGGGGCGGATTTCTGCCCATGCGCTGCAATGCGGCCAGAACCTCCGCCAGCACACCGCGTCTTTCCCGCAATGACGCCCTGACGCTATCCTCGCGAACCGAAAGCTTGGCCAGACGATCCTCACCGTCGCTGATCTTGGCCTCCAGCGCCTTGCGCCGGGCAGCCGATGCGATCAACTCCTCACGGATGCGTGCGCTGTCCTGATTGAGGGAAGCGATACTGTCCTCAAGCTTCCTTGTCTTGTCTTCCGAAAGACCGATGCTGTCGACCAGTTCTTCCAGATCCTGCCGGTTCTGGTCGCGGCGCTTCTCCAGCGTCTGCAGCGCATCCGGCGACGTATCATCGCCTGCGGCCGGAACCGCGCCCGCATCGTCCCGCGAATAAGTTGGACCGATCCCCATCACAAAAGCAGCAATAACCGCGCCCGCAAGGGCAGCGTGCCGTTTTCGTTGAGGCCTGTTGTCCATGTGAACTTTCTTTGATGCCGAAGCAGAAGCGCCGATATTAGGGATTTTGCCGCGATCTTCCAAGAGGCCCTGGAAAGGCCGCCACCAAAGCCGTGCGCTGTCAGCGGTGTCGCGGAGCTTCATGTTGAAATTGAGACAATTATCCGAATCGAAATCCGATCAAACGCGATGATAGGGATGACCGGAGAGGATTGTGACGGCGCGGTAAAGCTGTTCGGCAATCAGGATACGAACGATCTGATGCGGCCATGTCAGCTTGCCGAGATTGAGAACGGCCGTCGCCTTGTCGTAAAGCGCAGGATCGAGCCCGTCTGCCCCGCCGATGGCGATCACGAGGTCACGCTTGCCGCTATCGCGCAAATCGCCAAAAAACGAAGCAAAGGCGGGACTGTCCAGCGCCTTTCCCCGCTCGTCCAGCAGGACGAGGGCAGCACCATCGGCCAGATGTTTTTCCAGCATCGCAGCTTCTTCGCGCTTGCGGGTCTCCGCATTGGACGCCCGACTTTCGGCAACCTCGATCACTCGCGAAAACTCCAGCCCGATCGCCGGGCCGGTCTTTGCCAGACGCTCGATATAACGGGCCGCAAGATCCTTTTCGGGGCCGGATTTCAGCCGTCCCACCGCAAAAATTGAAATCCGCATCGCAAACCTGCATTCGTCGTGACCCAACAGGGTCTCTTAACAGCACAGCCTGCGGATTCCTATGCAGCCGGTCTGATTTCCGGCCAGAGACACCGTTTCCGAAGTCAGATATGATCTTCGGCAAAAGCGATGCACTCGCTCAAAGGCTCACCGCATCAATGCAGCGTCTCTTCCGGCATATCCGGCGTCGCCCACATTTTTTCAATGTTGTAGAAAGCGCGGATTTCCGGACGGAACACATGAACGATGATATCGCCGGTGTCGATCAACACCCAGTCGCCGGTCTCAAGACCTTCAACGCGGGCGTTTCCGAACCCTTCATCCTTCATGTCCTTGAGAAGATGCTCGCAAATCGCCGAAACATGCCTGTTCGATCGCCCGGAGACCACGACCATGTAGTCCGCAAGCGCCGATTTTCCGGCAATGTTGAGAGAGACGATATCTTCAGCCTTGGAGTCCTCGAGGCTCGCGAGGACGGTTTCGAGGGCATGGCCGGCGGCATCGGCGCCACTGTCCTGGCCCTTCGGGATAGCAACAAATGCTCTTCCCTTGGCGTGTACTGTTGTCAGAGGTTTTCCTTTCCAAGAATGACAAAACAGGCACTGGCGACGCGATTCTCTGCGTCACACAATAAAGGTGGCATCAAAGCATTAACTTTTCAAGATATGGACCCATCGACACCCGGCACATACATCATTTGTGATCGAAGGCGTCATTTACGACCGTTGCGCAACGCCGTGGAGCTGAGCGTCGAGCGCGGACCGTGAATGAAAACCCAGGCAGGTGCCGCTTTTTTCCACAAAACGCCGGCATCGTCCTCATCCACCCGTGCATGGCTGAAGGCCTGCGCCATGGTGGAGGAGAGATAAGAGAGCGTGGAACCCGGCCGATCGATCACGGCGATCGGGAATGTCTCGGCGATCCGCCGCCATTTCTGCCAGCGATGGAAGCCTTTTAGATTGTCCGCTCCCATGATCCAGACAAAACGGACATGCGGATTTTTCGCCTTCACCTTGGCAAGCGTATTGGCCGTATAGCTCATCCCCAGTGATTTTTCGAAAGCCGTCACCTTGATGCGTGGATCATGGACCAGCTTTTCGCAGGCGGCGATGCGGTCTTCCAGAGACGCCAGCTCCGAGCGGCTTTTCAGAGGGTTGCCCGGTGTGACGATCCACCAGAGCTGGTCCAGACCGAGCCTGCGCAGCGCAATCTCGGCCACAAGCGCGTGACCCGCATGCGGCGGATTGAAAGAACCACCGAACAGGCCGACGACCATGCCCCGCTCGACATGCGGCATGGTGAGATAACGTCTGTCGAGGCGCTTGTCAGCCGGCAAATATCAGGTCCGTGTCTGGCCGGTGCCATGCACCCGGTATTTGAACGAGGTGAGCTGCTCGACGCCAACCGGGCCCCGCGCATGCATCTTGCCCGTGGCAATGCCGATTTCAGCACCCATGCCGAATTCGCCGCCGTCTGCGAACTGCGTCGAGGCATTGTGCAGAAGAATGGCCGAATCGAGTTCGTTGAAGAATCGCGCGACCACATCGGGATCCTCAGCGATCACCGCCTCGGTGTGGTTGGACGAATAGGTGCCTATATGCTCGATCGCGCCCGAAATACCCTCCACCACGGCGACCGAAATGATCGCATCGAGATATTCGGTGCGCCAGTCCTCTTCCGTTGCCGGTGTGAGACCCGACACCACGTCGCGAACGGCCTGCGAACCGCGCACTTCGCAGCCAGCTTCGATCAGGGCTTTGACCAGAGGCGTAAGATGCGTGGAAACGGCAGCGGCATCCACCAGCAGCGTTTCAGCAGCTCCACAAATACCCGTGCGGCGCATCTTGGCATTGACGACGATACGTTTCGCCATGTCGAGATCGGCGGATTTGTCGATGTAGACATGACAAATACCTTCCAGATGCGCGAAGACCGGCACACGCGCTTCCGACTGTACCCGTGCCACGAGGCTTTTGCCGCCGCGTGGCACGATGACGTCAACCGTACCGTTCAGGCCGCTGAGAAGTGCGCCGACGGCCGCACGGTCGGTCACCGGCACCAGCTGAATGGCATGCTCGGGGAGACCGGCGATCTTCAGGCCTTCCACGAGGCAGGCATGGATAGCACGCGATGAATGTTGCGAATCCGAGCCACCGCGCAGGATGACGGCATTGCCCGCCTTGAGGCACAAAGCGCCGGCATCCGCCGTCACATTCGGGCGGCTTTCATAGATCACACCGATGACGCCGAGCGGCGTGCGCACGCGCTCGATCTTCAGCCCATTCGGACGATCCCAGGCGGCGATGACTTCGCCGACCGGATCAGGCAGCGCCGCAACCGAACGGATGCCTTCGGCAATACCGGCGATCCTCGCATCGTTGAGGGTCAACCTGTCCACGAAGGAAGCGGCAAGGCCCGCGCTTTCCGCCGCGGCCAGATCTTTCCTGTTGGCGGCAAGGATCGCATCTCTGGATGCCTCAATGGCGGAGGCCATGGCAAGCAGCGCGCGGTTCTTCTGGTCTGCGCCGGCAATGGACAACGGTCGCGAAGCACCTTTCGCCTGAGCGCCGATGGTGATCATCAGCGCGTCAATATCATTGCTTTGCTTCACGGCCTGTTCAGGCATGGACCTCATCCTTCTCTGCATTTTTAACTTTGACGGCGGCGCCCGTCATGACCAGATCGTCACGATGAATCATGGCCGCCCGCCCGACATAACCGAGTATCGCTTCGATCTCGTTGGACTTGTGACCGATGATAAGACGCGCCTCTTCAGCATCGTAACCCGCAAGACCACGAGCGACTTCACGGCCTTCCGCACCGATAATGGCAATTGCATCACCACGGCCGAAATTACCCTTCACCAGTCGCACCCCCGCCGGAAGCAGGCTTTTTCCGGCATAAAGAGCCTTTTCCGCACCGGCATCCACATGGATTTCGCCGGCCGGCTGCAATTGCCCGGCAATCCAGGTCTTGCGCGCCGTCACCGGCGTGCCCGAAGGCGCAAACCATGAGGAGCGCGCGCCGCTTTCAATAGCCTTCAAGGGATTAAGCGTCTTGCCGGAAGCGATAATCATGCCGCAGCCGGCAGCTGTCGCGATCTTGCCCGCATCAATCTTGGTACGCATGCCGCCCCGTGAAAGCTCGGATGCCGCACCGCCTGCCATGGCCTCGATTTCGGGCGTGATATCGCCAATCGTTTCAAGGAATTTCGCGTCCGGATCGAGATGCGGCGGAGCCGTGTAAAGCCCGTCAATATCCGAAAGCAGCACCAGAAGATCGGCGCCCGTCATGGTCGCCACACGCGCTGCCAGACGGTCATTGTCGCCATAACGGATTTCGGTGGTCGCCACCGTGTCGTTTTCATTGATGATCGGGATGGCGCCGATCTTCAGCAACTGGTTGATGGTGGCGCGCGCATTGAGATAACGGCGACGCTCTTCAGTATCGGAAAGCGTCAAAAGAATCTGACCGGCAACGATCTCATGCCGCGACAGGCTTTCCGACCATGCCCGCGCCAGCACGATCTGGCCAACCGCCGCCGCCGCCTGGCTTTCTTCCAGCTTCAATGCACCGGAGGGCAGGCCAAGCACGGTGCGGCCAAGCGCGATGGCGCCCGACGACACAACCTGCACATCTGCGCCATTTTTCTTCAGCGCGGCGATATCCTCGCAAATGGCGTCGAGCCAATCTTTTTTGAGACCGGTCTTCCGGTCCACCAGAAGCGCCGACCCGATCTTGATGACGATCCGGTTATGGCTCGCCAGCGGCTTGCGCGTCAGGCTCATAGGCGGTCGTCCTCTTCCTCGGCCTCGCTGTCCTCATGCGGCATCGACCGGTCCGGCAGGGCGGTTTCGCCGCCATTGCTCGCCGACACGATAATATCGCGAAGGGCGCGCAGCGCTTCCGTCATGCCGATATGGGCGGCAGCGGAGAGAAGGAGCGGGGGACGGCCGCAGGCCTTCTCCAGTTCCTTGGCCTTCTTTTTCAGCTCTTTTTCATCCAGCACGTCGATCTGCGACAGCGCCACGATTTCCGGCTTGTCAGTCAGCCCGCCGCCATAAGCGTCCAGCTCGGCCTTGACCGTCTTATAGGCCTTGCCGACCTTTTCTTCCTGTGCAGAGACGAGGTGCAGAAGCACGCGGGTACGCTCCACATGGCCGAGGAAACGGTCACCGATGCCCACACCCTCATGCGCGCCTTCGATGAGGCCGGGAATATCGGCCAGCACGAATTCACGGCCATCGATGGTCGCGACGCCCAGGTTTGGGTGAAGAGTGGTGAAGGGATAGTTGGCGATCTTCGGCCGCGCACGGGTGACCGTCGCAAGGAACGTGGATTTACCCGCATTGGGCAGACCGACGAGACCGGCATCGGCGATCAGTTTCAGGCGAAGCCAGACTGTCTTTTCCTCGCCCGCGAGGCCGGGATTGGCATGGGTGGGAGCCTGATTGGTGGACGACTTGAAATAGGCATTGCCGAAACCGCCATTGCCGCCGGCGGCAAGACGAAAGCGTTGGCCTTCCTTCGTAAGGTCGACGATCAGCGTCTCGTTATCTTCTTCAAAAATCTGCGTACCGACCGGCACCCTCAGCACCACATCTGCGCCCTTGGCGCCGGTGCGGGTCTTACCCATGCCGTGCTGTCCGATAGAGGCCTTGAAATGCTGCTGAAAGCGGAAGTCGATCAGCGTGTTGAGGCCATTGACCACCTCAACCCAGACATCGCCACCGCGTCCGCCATCGCCGCCGTCAGGGCCGCCGAATTCGATGAATTTTTCGCGCCGGAAGGAAACGGCGCCCGCGCCGCCGTCGCCGGACTTGATATAGACTTTTGCTTCATCGAGAAATTTCATCGGACTGCCGTTCTATCGGTTTGCGGACGCAACAATCTTGCCGGTGCGTCGAACAAAAATATCGTCGTTTCGAATACAAGCGCTTCTTCACGAGGTCAAAGACTATCGTGCGGGAAGCCCATGCGCGAGACAAGACCGGTTTGGATCAAACCGGCCTTGCAATACTCCTCAGGTACGATGCGGCTGAATAAAATCTTCAGCCGTAATCATCGTACCGATATGCGCCACCATGGTGGCGCGCGCCGTGGCGTAGACCTGGTGGCAGCCGGTCACCCGGAAGCCGAGTTTTTCCTGCACGCGCAGCGAAGCGGGGTTATCCGCAAACACACCGGAATGCAGAACCACTCCGGGCATGCGGCGGAAGAACCGCTCGACCACGGCGGCCACCGCCTCGGTCATGTAACCCTTGCCCCAGTAGAAGCGGTTCAGCCAGTAGCCGAGATGCCACTCGCCGTGCCGCAATTCCACCGAGACGACGCCGATCAGGGTATCGTCGCCGCTGGTGATGGCGAAATCCCAGTCGGGCAGCGTGCCGGACGTCCGCAGCACCAACCATTCCAGCGCATCCTGCTTGTGGTAGGGCGCGGGAACGCGGGCCAGCATTCTGGTCACGGCGAAATCGCCAAGCGATTCCGCAATGCTGCCGGCATCGGAAAGCCGTTGCGGCCGCAGCACCAGACGCTTTGTCTCGATGACAGGGCAGGGGCCGGGCGGCGCTACGGGCGTGGCGGCGCGGCGGCGGGTAAGCTCTATCGTACTCATCCCATGTCCCCCCAGCTCTTCAGCGAAACCCAGGTCTTGCGGTCCAGCCTGTACCATTCGACCGGCACCATACCGCCAAGCGCCAGCGAACCGACCATGCCGGAACCCTGGAACTGGAATCCGCATTTCTGGATAACGCGCCGCGACGCGATGTTGGTGACCCGGCAACGGGCGTCGATCTGGTCGATTTCACGCGTGCGGAAGGCCATGTCGATCAGCGCATGCGCCGCTTCCGTCATGTAGCCGCGGTTCCAGTAGGGTTCCCCCAGCCAGTAACCGATCTCCAGCGTCTTTTCGTCTTCCTGGGGTTCGAGCGCGCAGCAGCCAAGAAATTCGCCATTGTCCATGCGGGTAATCGCATAGACGCACTTGCCAATCTCGCCAGCTTTGGAGCGTCGCACAAAATCCGCGGCGTCTTTGGCCGTGTAGGGGTGCGGCATACGCGACACCATGGTCGCGATATTGGCATTGTTGGCAAGATGGGCAAGGGCGTCGATGTCTTCTTCGTGGGGCTTGCGTAAAACCAGCCTCTGCGACAGTAAAACGGGGCAATCGCTCCTCGACCGATCGGGCCTCGGCCGTTCCTCGGGTGACCGTGATTGGTCAACCCTCAACAATTCAGCTTGCATGGTTCAGTCCCTCCTTGGGGTTAAAGAAAAAGGGGAGTTGGGTGGTGCCCCATCTCCCCTGTTTTCTTGACTGAACCTGATACGTCTCAGCCGGGTCGATGGGACACCGGCTGCATATGACGCTTACCGGCTTATTCTGCGGCTTCCGCTTTCGGAGCCACGGATACGAATACGCGGCCGTTGGCCTTCGTACGGAAGTTCACGTTACCTGCGGTCAGTGCGAAAATCGTGTGGTCCTTGCCGATGCCAACATTGGCGCCCGGATGCCACTGCGTGCCGCGCTGGCGCAGAATAATGTTGCCTGGAATGACAGCTTCGCCGCCGAACTTCTTTACGCCAAGGCGCTTGGATTCGGAATCGCGACCGTTACGCGAGGAACCGCCAGCTTTTTTGTGTGCCATTGGAGTTCTCCTTTAAACCTTGTTTCCCGTGTCGCGCCGATTAGGCAGCAACGATGTCCGTGATGCGGACGACAGTGTGATGCTGACGATGGCCGCGCGAACGCTTGGAGTTCTGACGACGACGCTTCTTGAAGGCGATGACCTTCTTGCCGCGGTTGTGCTCGACAACTTCAGCCTTGACGATGGCACCCTTGACGAAGGGAGCACCGAACTTGGCGTCGGCACCTTCGCCAACAACGAGAACTTCGGTGAATTCTACAGTTGCGCCTGCCTCTGCTTCCAGCTTTTCGATGGTCAGCACGGCGTCGGCCGCTACGCGGTACTGCTTACCGCCGGTCTTGATGACTGCGAACATTTTTTATCCTTTCATGTTCGTTCCGGCTCTGCCCGCAAATGCAAGCTGGCCGTCTTTTTATCAGTCGGAGTAGCGGAAATCCGTCAGGGCCGAATGCCCTTTGAATGTCTGCCGGTGAAACCGCCATTTGAAAGGCGGCATAAACAGAAGGCGCACTACGCCATCAATTTGGGTGCCGATTACGCGAGACGCCGGTTTATGTCAAGATGAAGACGGTTTGAAAAGTAACTGTAATGCCGAGAATTTCATGCTTTTTCGGCAGGTGCGGCAGTCAGGTCTCGAAATTTGTTCAGCAAGTGTTTATATGGGCCTTCCAACAAGGAGCAGAAATGGCCCGCATAGACCAGACCGACGATTGGCGGGACCGCCACGCGCCGACACTTTCCGCCTTTGAGTCGCTGGCGATCGAGGCATATGGCCACCTGCCGGAAGAATTTCGCGCACTGACCAAGGATCTCATCATCGAGATCGCCGATTTTCCGACCGACGATGTGTTCGAGGACATGGCGCTCGAAACGCCCTTCGATCTTCTCGGATTGTTCGAGGGTCGCGGCATCTCCGAACGTTTCACGATGGAAACGGGCGAGATGCTGAACCGCATCACGCTCTATCGCCGTCCCATTCTCGATTATTGGGCCGAGAACGAGGAGACGCTGGGCGATATCATCACCCATGTCCTCATCCACGAAATCGGCCACCATTTCGGCCTGTCGGATGACGACATGGAGCGGATCGAAGAAAGCGCCGACGAGGCCGCCGCCGATCGCTGATCGGGGCGGCTGCCGTAGCTATTGCTCGCCGAGCTTCATGTCCGGATGGTATTCCTTGCCCTCGACCACCTTGGTCACGGCCTGGCCGCAATGCATGACGCCGGCTGCAGCGTTAAACGCGTAGCTTGGCGAACCCGCCAGTTCCCAGCCCTTGTTCAAGGCTTCGGTAACGCGATGACAAAATTTGGCGTCGTCGGGACCGGTGATGAAACGATAGACCTTCACGTCTCTTTTTCCTTTCTTGCCGCGATGATATCGGCCATGGCGACCAACCTCTCGGCTTCCGCCACATGCAGCCGCTCGATCATGCGTCCATTCATGTTGATGACGTTCAATTCCACAGATTCGGGCTCCGCGAAAGCGGCAATGATCTGGCGTGCGTCGCTTACTGCCGCCTCATCCGGACCGAAATGACGGTTGGCAGCTTCAATCTGGGCCGGATGGATCAACATCTTGCCGTCGAATCCCATCCCCCGCCCCTGGGCACATTCCGCCTCGAAAGCGGTAATGTCGCCAAAATCATTCGACACGCTGTCGATGACATCAAGACCGTAGGCGCGTGCGGCAAGCACGACCTGCATCATCCAGGGAATGAGGTAGGTGCGTCCTGGCGCGGCCGGAACCCGGGTTTCGCTGCGCAGATCGTTAAGACCGATAACAAAGGCAGCAAGCCGCGAATCCGGCGTATGTGCGGCATCAGCGATTGACGCGGCGTTCAGCACACCAAGCGGCGTCTCGATCATCGCCCAGATTTTCAGCGCCTCAGGCGCATCGGCCTCGGACAGAAGATCTGCCAGATCATGGATGGCAGCAGGCTGCTCCACCTTCGGCAGCAGCACCGAATCCGGCTTGCAGGAAAGGACAAGCTGCAAATCCGCTTTTCCATCCGGTGTCGAAAGCGGATTGATGCGGATAATGGCTTCTCGAAGACCGAAAGATCGCTTGGAAAACAATTTTTCAAGATTATCCCGCGCCTTCCCCTTCATCCCGGGAGCAACGGAATCCTCGAGATCGAGGATGAAGCCGTCACAGTCGAGCACCGGTATTTTCGCCAGCGCGCGTTCGTTGATCGCTGGTACCGAAAGGATGGAACGGCGGGGTCTTACAAGAATATTTTCGGAAAAATTGACCATGCCGCACTTGTGTCAAGCTTTTGTGACATCTGCAAGCTGACAATCCACTGAATCCTCTTGCAAGCCGGAAGAAGAAGGCCCACATTCGTCTGGAAAGAAAGGTTGAATCATGCAAGGCATCCGTTCATTTTTCATCGCCGCATCCGGCATCGCAATTCTGGCCATGGCTGCTCTTTTCACGGCATCGCTCACGGTCGCTTTCATCGGTGTGCTTGTCGTTCTCAGCGCTGCCCGAATTTTGTCGGCGCGCCTGAAGCCAGCTCCCATTCCGGTCAAGACCCGCAACCAGCGCGACATGCGCGTCTGGAACGACGGCAAGGGCACCATTATCGATCTTTAAGATCGATTAACCGGGAAAAACGCCGGTGCGCCACATATGGCGTACCGAAGAACGGGTGTTTGCGCTTCTAAAGTTCCGCGTTTTAGAGTATTTCGAGCCCTGAACGTCGGGAAGCCGCTGCTGGCTCTGAACCTGTCATCGGAAATACGGAAAGCGACAGATGGAAAAATTCACCAAGCTGACGGGCGTTGCCGCGCCCATGCCGGTGGTCAATATCGACACCGATATGATCATTCCGAAAGATTATCTGAAGACCATCAAGCGCACCGGCCTTGGCAAGGGCCTCTTCGCCGAGTCGCGTTATCTCGAGGATGGCTCGCCCAATCCGGATTTCGTGCTGAACAAGCCCGCCTACCAGAACGCCCAGATTCTTGTCGCGGGTGACAATTTCGGTTGCGGCTCCTCGCGCGAACATGCCCCATGGGCGCTTCTCGATTTCGGCATCCGCTGCGTGATCTCCACCAGCTTCGCCGACATCTTCTACAATAACTGTTTCAAGAACGGCATCTTGCCCGTTGTCGTCAGCCCGGAGAACCTCGAAAAGCTGCTGGACGACGCCTCGCGCGGCTCGAACGCCGTTCTCTCCATCGATCTGGAGCGCCAGGAGATCAGCGGCCCCGATGGCGGCACGATCAGTTTCGAGATCGATGAATTCAAGCGCCATTGCATGCTGAACGGTCTGGACGATATCGGCCTGACGCTCGAACATTCAGGCGCTATCGACACGTTCGAAAAAGCGAACGCCTCGGTCCGCCCCTGGGCCTGACCACATTTCCGCTCTTCAAAAAAGCCGATCCCGTACCAAACCGTACCGGATCGGCTTTTGCTTTGCTTGAAAAGCCCCTGAGGCGGAGATAAGAAGCCTCCGATCCCGTCCGGCCGCGATACGACTTCTCATGTGCAGGACGGAAACGAGTTTGACGCCGCGCTCGCCGCAATCGAAAACCCTTCATGATGTTTTCCGGCGCGCCGCCCAAGGAGGGTTCTCATGACAGTCCGTTCGCTTTTCCTGCTACCCGGTGATGGTATCGGCCCCGAAGCCATGGCTGAGGTCCGCAAGCTGATCGAATATATGAACAGCGCGCACAATGCCGGTTTCACCGTTTCGGAAGGCCTCGTCGGCGGTTCGGCTTACGACGCCCATGGTGTGGCGATTTCCGATGCGGATATGGAAAAGGCGCTTGCCGCCGATGCAATCCTGTTCGGCGCTGTCGGCGGCCCGAAGTGGGATGGCGTGCCCTACGAGCATCGCCCGGAAGCGGGTCTGCTGCGTCTGCGCAAGGACCTCGAACTTTTCGCCAATCTGCGTCCCGCCATCTGCTACCCGGCACTTGCCGCCGCCTCGTCGCTGAAGCCTGAACTGGTCGAAGGTCTCGATATCCTCATTGTACGCGAACTGACGGGCGGCGTTTATTTCGGTGAACCGAAGCAGATCATCGATCTCGGCAACGGCCAGAAGCGCGGCATCGACACGCAGATCTACGACACTTTCGAAATCGAGCGTATTGCCAGCGTCGCTTTCGAACTGGCCCGCACCCGCGATAACCGCGTCTGCTCGATGGAAAAGCGCAACGTCATGAAATCAGGTGTGTTGTGGAACCAGGTGGTCACCGAAACCCACGCCGCCAGGTTCAAGGATGTTCAGCTGGAGCATATGCTGGCCGATGCCGGCGGCATGCAACTGGTGCGCAAGCCCAAGCAGTTCGACGTGATCGTCACCGACAACCTTTTCGGCGACATGCTCTCCGACGTCGCCGCCATGCTCACCGGCTCGCTCGGCATGCTGCCGTCCGCTTCGCTTGGCGCCCCTGACGCCAAGACCGGCAAGCGCAAGGCCATGTATGAGCCGGTCCACGGTTCGGCCCCGGATATTGCCGGCAAGGGCATCGCCAACCCCATCGCCATGATCGCGTCCTTCGCCATGTGCCTGCGTTACTCGTTCAACATGGTGGATGAGGCTACCAAGCTCGAAACAGCAATCGCAAACGTGCTCGACAAGGGCATCCGCACCGCCGACATCATGGCCGAGGGCAGCCGCCAGGTCGGCACCTCCGAAATGGGCGACGCGGTTCTTGCCGAATTCAAGGCGCTTTCGGCGTAACGCCTGACGAAACCGGCTGGGCAGTCGGCGTGTTCGTCTGCCCATCTTCCTTCGGCAGAAGATGCTCATATCTTTTGTCAGTCAGTGTCTTCAGAAAGGCGACAATGGCGTCCACACGCTTGTCGTCCAGTGCCGGCGCGGATGTCAGTTCTGCGATGGCGATATTTTCAGGCACTTCCGGCGCATCCCACGTCTTGCCCGTTTCCGGATTGATCTGGCGGCTCGGCTTCTTGCTTTTATATTTCACGTAAAACAGCACCACCGTGCGCAAATCCTTGAACACGCCATTGTGCATGTAAGGACCGGTGACGGCGACATTGCGCAGCGTTGGCACCTTGAATTTACCACGCTGGGCGGCATCGCCGGCAACTTCAGGATTTTGCGCCAGTCCCAGATCGATCGCGCCCGGTTTGGAGCCGTTTACGGCCCGGACCGATGTATTGGCGGGAACGCCGATGTTGAAATATTTGTGGTTGGTGAAAAGGCCGTCTTCCAGGCCCTTGGCGCCACGGATTTCATGGCATGTATTGCAATTGGTGAATTGCGTCGACGAAATCAGAACGCGGCCCAATTCCTCCTGATCGGTCAACTTTTCTTCGCCGCTCAGGAAACGGTCATATTTGGAATCGAAGGTCGAAAATTCATCCGAGCGCTCAAAGCTCGCCAGCGCCTTCGTCATCGCGGCATAGGCAGTGTCGTCGCTCGCAAAAACATCCTTGCCGAACTGCGTGCCGAAAGCCGCGACATAATCCGGGTTTTCCCTGAGCCGTTTGACGACCGAGGCCTTGTCCGGCATGCCCATTTCGAGGGGATTGAGCGGCGGACCGCCCGCCTGATCTTCAAGCAGGGAGGCGCGGCCATCCCAGAACTGCCCGCCGACATACTCTCCCGCCGCATTCCTGCCGAATGGCGGCGTAAACCTAGCATAAGCTGCAGTCGGCGCGTTGCGGTCGCCCAGCGAAATCCCATCGTCGCCGACAGATACGTCCCGCCCGACCTTGTCGCTCTCCCGCGCATCGGAAAAACCGGCAGCCTGCATATGGCAGGTGGAACAGGACATGGTACGGTTCATCGAAAGATTGGGATCGTCGAACAGCGCCGCACCGAGCTTTTCCAGCGTTGCGTAATCTTCACCGCCGTGGGCAGCCGTGCCGTCGGCGCCCAAAGGGGCCAGCAAAATGGTCGCAGCGAGAGCGGCAGAGACAAAAAATCCGGGTTTCATCATTGGCAGGCACGCTCGATATAAATGCGCGAGGGCAGGTTCGGACCGGGAAATATGAAGCGGCTTTCGATCCGGCTGCGCTTCACCGAACATAGATCACGGCAGACAACGCCGCTCTTCCATGCCCTATAAAGAAATCTATAGCACTTTCCCGTGGGCCAAGCCTACAAACTTTCGCAGCTTTGTCCACTTTGCCGCAGGTCCACGGGCAACACCCGGAAACGATCAACCGCCTCTGGCGATGGCGTGGAAAAAAGTCCCCGAGACAAATCCTCTCCTGCCGCCCGATGGCCCGAGCGGACGACCCTGCCCGTCAGCAATCCGGGCGAAGGGCTGATCGCGGCCGGGATCGGTAACCCGCGCATAATGGAATTCATGGCCGCGCAGAACATCCCCCGCCGTTCCGAGCGGTCCGCTTGCCGCAATTGTCGCCTGCCGATAGCCGAGATTCATCTTGCGCGTCGCAAAGCTGGTGGCATGCGACAGAAGCCCGGTCATGGCATGGGTCACGCCATCCGCATCTTCCAGCGCCTCGCCGAGCACCATATAACCGCCGCACTCGCCATGAACAGGCTTTGTCGCAGCAAAGCGGGCAAGGCCTGTCTTGAAACCAGCCGCATCCGCAAGTTTTCCGGCGAAAAGCTCGGGATATCCGCCCGGCAGCCAGCAGATATCGCAGCTTTCGTCAGGCGCCTCATCCGCGAGCGGCGAGAAGGGGACGATCTCGGCCCCCGCCGCCTGCCAATGCTTCCTGAGATGCGGATAAAGGAAAGTGAACGCTGCATCTTCCGCCAGCGCAATGCGCTGGCCGGGCGGTGCAATCGCCGTATCTACAGAGCCGGAAGGCACATTCACCGGCGCGGCGAGACAAAGCAGGGCGTCTAGATCGACGGATTTTTCCATCGCATCCGCCAACCGTTCGATATGCGTATTGATTTCCGGATGTTCGCTGGCCTGCACCAGCCCCAGATGCCGTTCGGGCAGGATGAGCGAAGGATCACGCAATACGCAGCCAGCAACGGGAAGGCCGATTCTTTCAATGGCTTCCGTGCACAGCGTCCGGTGTCTTTCGCTGCCCGCCCGGTTGAGCACCACCGCTGCCACGGCAACGGCCGGATCGTAGTGGGCAAAACCATGGGCGACGGCAGCGGCCGTCTGCGACTGGCCGGACACATCGAGCACCAGCAGCACGGGAATGCCGAACAGCCGCGCCAGATCCGCCGCCGAACCCGTGCGATTTTCCGCAACCGGAATACCGTCGAACAGCCCCATGGCGCTTTCGATCAGAACAAGTTCCGCGCCATCGGCCTGCTGCGAAAACAGATGCCGCAGCAAGTCCGGCCGCATGGCCCAGCTATCCAGATTAAGGCCTGATGTGCCGGTGGCGAAGGCATGGAAACCGGGATCGATATAATCCGGCCCCGTCTTGATGCCACGCACCTTGATACCGCGTCGAGCAAATGCCCGGAGCAGGCCGATAGTCACGCTGGTCTTGCCTGAGCCTGAGCGCGGCGCGCCGATAATGATCGCCCGCGCTGTCATGAGCCTGAAACTCCAAGACGCGCCCGCATCGATACAATCTCGCCGATAACAATCAAAGCCGGCGCTTCAAAATTTTCCCTGATTGCATCGTCAGCTATGCTTTCCAAAGTGCCGATGAAAATTCGCTCCTGTGCGGTCGTCGCAGACGTGATGACGGCGACCGGCGTTTCGCCGGAACGGCCGCCTTGCATCAAAAGACCGGCGATCGTACCGATGTTCTTCAGCCCCATGTAAACGACGATGGGTTCGCGTGTTTTCGCCAGCCCCAGCCAGTCCAGATCCTCTTCCGTGCCCGCTGCGTGGCCCGTGGCAAGAGTTACGGCGCGGCTGATGCCACGCATGGTGGCGGGGATGCGGGCGGAAGCAAGCGCGGTGAACGACGAGGTCATGCCCGGCAATATGCGAAACGGAATGCCGGCATGGACAAGCGCCTCGGCCTCTTCCCCGCCACGCCCGAAAATAAACGGATCACCGCCCTTCAGCCGCAACACCTTTTTGCCTTGGCCGGCAAAATCGATCAGCGAAGCGGTAATGTCGTCCTGCGTTGCGGAGGGCTTGCCACCTCTTTTGCCCGCGAACACAATCTCCGCCTGCGGACCAAGCGCTATGACTTCGTCGCTCACCAGCGCATCGCGCACGATGATATCGGCCTGAGACAGCGCGAGCGCCACTTCCAGCGTCAGATAACGCACATCGCCCGGCCCGGCTCCCGCGAGCCAGACGTGACCGGCCTCAAAGACCGGACCTTTTGCGGCGATGCTGTTTAAAATCTGCGGTATCGACATTTTTTTGGCTGCTTTTTAACGATGACGGAAAAAGCCGTCCCGGCTATAGAAATTCATATGGATACGGATGGAAAGACCCTTCGCCGCGGCTGGACCACGGGCACCTGCGCGGCGGCCGCCACGAAGGCGGCCTGCGCTGCCCTTTTGACCGGCGAATTTCCTTACCCTGTCGAGGTCGAACTTCCAAGCGGCGCGAGGCCCGCATTTTCCCTCGCCACCGAGGAAAAGGGTGAAAATTTCGCCCGCGCCGGTGTCGTCAAGGATGCGGGTGACGATCCCGACGTCACCCATGGCGCGCTGATCGAAAGCACGGTCAGACGAGGTCAACCGGGAAGCGGTATCATTTTCAAGGCCGGTAAGGGCGTGGGCACCATCACCCGGCCGGGCCTGCCCCTGCCGCCGGGAGAACCCGCCATCAACCCCGTACCGCGCAAGATGATCGAAACCGCCATTCACGAAGTGGCTGGCGGAGAAGCCGATTTCGAGGTGGAGATTTCCGTCCGCGATGGCGAAAAACTGGCGGAAAAAACCCTGAACGGCAGGCTCGGCATCGTCGGCGGCATTTCCATCCTTGGCACCACCGGCATCGTCATTCCCTTTTCCTGCTCGGCGTGGATTCACTCCATCTGGCGCGGCATCGATGTGGCGCGCGCCACCGGCTGCACCCATCTGCTGGGCGCCACCGGCAACACCTCCGAAAAAGCCGGGCAGGCGCTTTACGATCTTCCGGAAACCGCGCTTATCGACATGGGCGATTTCATCGGCGGCATGCTGAAATACCTGCGCAGCCATCCGGTCGAGCGGGTGACTATCGCGGGCGGCGTCGCCAAGATGACCAAGCTCGCCCAGGGAATGCTCGACGTGCACTCCAAAAAGGGATTGGCCGATCTCGATGCGCTGGCGGCATTGGCGAGGGAAGCCGGAGGAAATGAAAATATCGCCATTGCCATCCGTCAGGCCAACATGGTCGCGCACGCCTTTGAGCTGGCCGAACGCGCCAAGATAGATCTCGGTGCGATCGTTGCTGAAAAAGCCTGGGTGACCGCAGCGGCAGCGCTGAAGACGCCGGCCATTGCGCTTGATATTCTGGTGTTTGATCGTCAGGGCGCGCTCAAGGGGCGCACCGCCTCCACACCGTCGCATCAGCCCTTCGCATCTTCCTTCGGAGATCGGAACCGCCGGATATAGTCGGTGCTATAAAGCGCGCTTTCACGAAAATCCGTCGAGGCAAGTCCACGTCCGACGAAGATCAGGGCCGTCCGCTCCACCGGTTCGGCTGCGAGTTTTCCCTCAATGTCGAACAGCGTTCCCCTGATAACCCGCTCATCCGGCCAGGAGGCGCGAACGACGATGGAGACCGGGCAATCCGAACCGTAAAGCGGCGTCAGCTCTTCCACCACTTTGCCGATGGCATGAATGGCGAGATGGACGGCGAGCGTCGTACCCGTCGCACCGAAAGCCTTCAGCGTCTCACCCTCCGGCATCTTCGATGCGCGCCCCGAAATGCGGGTCAGCACAAGGCTCTGCGCCACTTCCGGCACGGTCAGTTCCCGCTGCAAAGTGGCGGCGGCGGCGGCAAAGGATGGCACGCCGGGGGTGACGGTATAATCCAGACCCAGCCGCTTCAGACGGCGAATCTGCTCGCCCATGGCGCTCCAGACGGAAAGGTCGCCGGAATGCAGCCGCGCCACATCCTTGCCGGCCTCCGCTGCGGCCACAAATTCCGCCTCGATCTCATCCAATGAAA
The DNA here is from genome assembly GCF_008274755.1 of Agrobacterium sp. B1(2019). Lineage (NCBI taxonomy): Bacteria > Pseudomonadati > Pseudomonadota > Alphaproteobacteria > Hyphomicrobiales > Rhizobiaceae > Agrobacterium > Agrobacterium sp. B1(2019). The sequence continues at coordinate 2,889,457 of NZ_VTPB01000001.1, forward strand.
GCGCGGCCGTATCGACGATGCGGGCGCCCGGCGGGCAATATTCGATGAGCGCTTTCGGAACCAGCGAGCCAGCATAAAGGCACACCGGGCAGGCGGCGATAAGATCGCGCCCGCGCACCGTAATGAGATCGGCGGCGCCCGGACCGGCGCCGATGAAATGAACCGTCATTATTGTTCTCCTTGTTCGATGGCGCTGCTGCTTTCCTGCGGGGCATCGTCAGTCGTTGCGATGGCCACCGTGACATCGCCAACCACAAGACGCGGCGCAACCAGCCTTGCATTCTCTCCGGCGGCGGCAAGCGCCGCCGCTTCGCTCATACTTGGCGAGCCGGCATGATCAAGGCTTGCCTGTGAATATGTCATTGTTTTCGAAGCAACCGCCTCGAGCCGCTCCTGCGATACGATTTCAAGCGACAGCGACAGGCTTTTCACCGCTTCCAAAAGACCGGCTTCACCGGCTTTGAGCGGCGCGGTCGCCAGACATTCCGCTGTCATGCCAAAAGCACGTTCTGCGGCACGCACGGCGGCAATGAAAGCAGCGGGACCCGTGCCTCTGCGACAACCTATGCCAGCCACGGTCACCATGGCTTGGTCCAGCTCCATTGCGTCACCGGCATTGCCGGACGCCAGCCCGACATGGAACCGACAGCCGCCACCCGCGACACATCCAGACGGATCATCGATCCGCCGTGCCGCGCATGGGCGGCAAGCAGAATGGCCTCCATTTCCAGCGTTACCGCATTGGCGACCAGCCGCCCGCCGGGTTTCAGGGCCGCCATAGCCCCCTCAAGCACACCCTCTTCACTGCCGCCGCCGCCAATGAAAATCGCATCCGGCTTGGCCAAGCCTTCGAAAGCCGCAGGGGCCGCGCCGATCATGACCTCAAGCGCCGGAACACCGAAAGCTTCGGCATTGTGAGCGATACGCTCCGCCCTTTCCGGGTGTTGTTCTATGGCGATGGCTCGGAGCGAATGGTGCGACAGCATCCATTCTATGCCGATCGAACCCGAACCGGCACCGATATCCCACAGCAACTCGCCCCGCCGTGGGGCAAGAGAGGAAAGTGTCACGGCGCGGATTTCACGTTTGGTGATCTGCCCGTCATGTTCGAACAGGCTGTCATCAAGTCCACATGTGAAAGGCAGAACGCGGGCGCCCTCGGCCGCGACGACGTCAATCGCCACCACATTCAGCGGGTCGATGTCTTCAAACGAGAAATCTGCCGCCCTGACCTGCCGCCGTCTCTCCCGATCTCCACCCAGGGCTTCGAGCAAAATGAATTCCGACTGGCCGAAACCGAGATCAGACAGCAAATTTGCAATCAAAGCCGGCGCATGCGCGTCAGACGTCAGGGCGATGACGCGCGCACCCGCATGGAGATGCGGGCGCAGAAGATCGACGGAACGGCCATGCAACGAAACGCACTCGGTTGATTGCAGCGCCCAGCCAAGCCGCGAGGCGGCAAGCGAAAAGGCGGAGGGCGAGGGATGACAAACTGTCTCGTCCGTCTCGATTTGCCGCAAAAGCGTGACGCCGACGCCGTAAAAAAACGGATCGCCTGACGCCAGCACACAAACGCGCCTGCCACGCAGCGCCACAACATCGCTCATCTCAGTGTCAAAGGGCACCGGCCAGCGCCGGGCTTCACCGCGAATGGCCACGGCCGCCAACTCCAGATGGCGTTTCCCGCCGAAAACCACCTCGGCCGCTTCAATTGCCTCAATTGCCTTGCTGCCCAGTCCTTGCAGCCCGTCCTCACCTATGCCGACGATGGAGAGCCACGGCTTTTCTTTCTTTTCGGTGGAAGCCTCATTTTTTGTGGAAGCCTGGCCCGTTCCGGAATATTCAGACGTCATGACACGCTCCATACTCATCCTTGGCGGCACGGCGGATGCCCGGATACTGGCGGGCAGGCTGGCGCAGGAATCCTGCGACCGTATTCTCCTCTCCATGGCCGGCAGGACGCTCTCGCCGGTGGAACAGCCAGTGCCGATGCGCAGTGGCGGCTTCGGTGGTTCTAGCGGTCTTGCGGATTTCATTCGCACCGGAGATTTCGATATTCTCGTGGACGCCACCCATCCCTATGCGGCGAAAATTTCCGCCAATGCCATTGAGGCAGCGCGGCTCGCCAGAGTTCCGCTGGTCGTCCTTTCGCGTCCTGTCTGGCAGCGCCAGCCGGGTGACAGGTGGCATGATGTCGACACTGTCGAACAGGCTGTCACCGCGCTCGGCAGCGAAGGCAGACGCATATTTCTGGCTTTGGGAAGGCAGGAGCTTCTTCCTTTCGAAACCGCGCCCCAGCACAACTATCTCATCCGCAGCGTCGACCCGGTAGAACCGCCACTGAAACTGCCGCATGCGCGCTATATTACCGCGCGCGGCCCCTTTGCGCTGGACGACGAAATCCGCATGCTGGAAGAAAACCGCATCGAGACGGTGGTCTCGAAAAACTCCGGTGGCAGCGCGAGCTATGGCAAGATCGAAGCAGCGCGACGGCTCGGCCTTCCGGTCATCATCATCGACCGGCCGCGGCAGCAAAACGACGCGCGCCTGAATGACGTGACGGTGCCGGACATTGCCGCTGCGCTCACCGCCATTCGCCATCAGCTCTCTCTTCTCGAAAAACGCGGCGAATAAACCAGCGGTTCCTTGCCGGAACGTTCGATCAGACGGGTTTCAACCGAGCCGACGATGATGCAGGTAGCCATATCCGCCATATCGCTCGAGGCTTCCGAAAGAGGCACAACCCGAATGCGCTCATCCGTGCGGCCTGCCGCGCGACCGAAGATCACCGGCACCGAACCGGGCAAATGCGCCCGCAACAGATCAAAAGCGGTACCGAGCTGGTGCGGCCGCGCCCTGCTGACGGGATTATAGAACGCCATCACAAAGCCTGCTTCCGCCGCCGCGATCAGCCGTTTTTCAATGATGCCCCAGGGTTTCAGATTATCCGATAGCGAAATGGCGCAGAAATCATGGCCAAGCGGCGCGCCGGCTCTCGCAGCGACCGCCAGCATGGCTGTCACACCCGGCACGACGGAGAAATCGATATCGCGCCATTCGGCGGGGCCGCTTTCGATCGCCTCGCAGACCGCCGCCGCCATGGCGAAAACGCCGGGATCACCGCCCGACACCACGCACACCTTGCCGCCGGAAACTGCAAGCCGCAGAGCCTGCTCGGCGCGGGAAATCTCCTCGCGATTGTCTGAAGCGTGGCAACGCTGGTCCGGCCGAAGCGACAACCGCTCAATGTAAGGGAAATAACCGAAAAAATCGTCCGAAGCTTCAACGGCAGCGAGCGCTTCCGGCGTTATCTGGGCCTGATTGCCCGGGCCAAGACCGACGACGACGAGCCTGCCGGTCATGGCTTTTCACCTGCAGAGGGTCTTGTTTTCCAGCCGGGAACCAGAACCAGCGAAAAATATGGAGCAGGCGACGTATCGCGATCGACAAGCCGCACCGCATGGCTGTTGGCCATGGTGCCGCGCTCGACATAAAGCGCGTCTTCAAGCTTACCGGCCTTTTCCAGGGCCCGGCGAATCTTCGGCAGGTTGCGCCCCACCTTCATGATCACTGCGCCGTCAGTGCCGGACAGACGTTCCGTCAGAACATCTTCGCCGAGCGTACCGGGAAGCACGCTTAAAATATCGTCGCCTTGCACCAGCGGCAGTCCAGCCATGGACCAGCATCCCGACATGGCGGTGATGCCAGCCACGACCTCGGCGGGATAAGACGGCGCCAACCGCAGATGCAGGTGCATATAGGAGCCATAAAACAGCGGATCGCCTTCGGAGAGCACGGCAACGTTTCGACCAGCTTCGAGATGCACGGCAATATCCTTCGCCGACTGATCGAAAAAACCCGCGATGGCATCTCTGTATTCATCGCCGTTTTTGTCGCTTTCGACGGTTACCGGGTAAACCAGCGGCATTTCCAGCGTGCCCGGACGAATGAAGGCTTCGACAATACCGCGACCATTGCCGCTGCTTCCCTTTTTGCAGAAGAAGGCGAGAACATCGGCACTTTCGATGGCACGCACGGCTTTCAGCGTCAAAAGCTCCGGATCGCCGGGACCGGTGCCGACGCCAACAAGCTTGCCCTTGGGATGTTCAAGGAGTGCCGCGCTCAAAGGCCTGCCCTCGCAACCGCGTTGATCGCAGCGGCGGTCATGGCCGAGCCGCCTAGACGCCCCTTGACGATGGCGTAGGGAATAGCGAGCGAACTTGCCTCCAGTGCGTCTTTCGATTCCGCCGCACCCACAAAACCAACGGGCATGCCAATGATGGCGGCCGGGCGGGCATCGCCTTTTTCCAGTATTTCGAGGAGATAGAACAGGGCGGTTGGTGCATTGCCGATCGCGACAAGCGCGCCATCCAGCTTGTCCGCCCACAGATCAAGGGCGGCGGCGGACCGTGTGTTGCCTATCCGTTTCGCAATATCGGGCGTGCGAGCATCGCGAAGGGTGCAGATAACCTCATTGCCGGCCGGAAGGCGCGCGCGCGTCACGCCATGCGCCACCATCTCAGCATCGCAGAGGACAGGCTTGCCAGCGAGGAGGGCGGAACGCGCAGCGCCAACGAAATCGGGTGAAAAGCGGAAGTGGCTTGCCGCCTCCACCTGGCCACAGGCATGGATCATACGAATGGCGATATCAGCCTGTTCGTCGCTGAAGGCGGACAGATCCGCTTCTTCACGGATGATGGCGAAGGAGCGTTCATAGATCGCATTGCCATCGCGAATATAGTCATAGTCGGTCATCAGTCATCCTGTCGAAGCGCCGCGCCGATTACTCCCGTGCCCAGACGGGCAAGAAAGGTGGCGGCGTTTTCTCCGGGCTTATGTTCTTTTTCGTAAAGACGGGCAAGCCGCGAAAGCGCCGTCCTGCGATGCTGAAAAGGTAAAATCCCATTGGGCACGTCGCCGGCGCGACCCGAAATAAAAAATGCCAGGCCCTCAGCAGTGCCGGAAAACGTCAGAAGCGCCGGTCCGGGATGGGCGCATCCCTTGCCACAGCCGGAAATATGAAGCGTGAAAGAGCCATCCAGCAGGGAAGGGCATTCTTCAGCCGCAAAGACGGCCAGCTCATGGGTCGGAAAGAAGGCAGACCCGCATCTGGGTGCCCCCGAGCACACGGCAACGGAAGAGCGCGCGTCCCCGAGAGCAGTGATAATACCCGTCTCGCCCGCCACCGCAAGCAAATCGCGGCAGACCGTAGAAGGGCCGAAGAATAGCAGGCTATGGTTCGGCGATGGCCGCAGGGTTTTGATGCCGAGCGCATTGGCCTGCTCACAGAGCTTCGCCAGATCGGAAGCCGGGAGTTGCCCAAAAGCAGGGGCGATGCCGACAGCAAAGCGATCCACTCCCGTCGTCATCAGCCCCAATGGCAGAGACGTGTCCGTGGGTTGATCAGCAATCTCGCCCGCCAGCAGGCGATCTCCGCAGATCGATCTCGTCGCTGCATCATCCAGATCGCGGCCGCGGGCAAGCGGTCCTTGAGCAGCCAGATGGACGAGCAGAGAGACAACTATATCTGGCGCCGCGTGCGTCTCGATCAACCCTGCCCTCAGCGCCTTCGGCTGCGACCCGCCAAGCATCAATTGCCAAAGGGTTCTGCCACCCAGAGACGCCGCCTTCAGGCGAATATCGGCCAGCAAACCATCCAGGGACAGGCGACCGCCACCATCAATGACGACCGACATCTTGGCGGCGAGTTTTTCATGAAGTTGAAGCCTGTCGGCTTCTCGCCGAATTGCTGCGGCAAGCGGGCGGGCATCGACAATTTCCGTATCATCCCGACCGGCGAGAGGCGAGGTCTCTATCGCAAGTCCGTGACGAAGCGGCAGGTCCAGCGCCAGTACCTCCTTCTCCAGCGCAATCGCACTGTCGGGCGTCAAACCGCGAAACTGCATCCCGCCGCGTGCGGTGATGTCGATCAATCCGTTGCCATGCCGCTCAGCAAGATGGCAAAGCGCCACCATCTCGCGCGGCGATATATCAGCCTCGAAAGCAATTCGCGACAAAAACCCGTCGCCTGTCCGCATGGGGGCGGAAAGGGCGGGGCAGACGCCACGGCGGCCAAACGGCTGAGCGGTATCGGCGGCAGCGGCCATCACGCCTTTCTCCTTTCGGAAAACGGCAGGATCAGCATTTCCAGTTCGGCATCAACCGCGTTGCGGCGGCTATGCCACAACCCGCGACGGCGCGCGGATAAAAAGCGTTCGGCCATGACCCGCGCAGCTGTCGGGTTTTCCCGCAGAAGAAAGTCACGCACGGCCTCGTCGCCCAAATAGGCGTCGTAGAGGCATTCGATCAGAGATGAGGACACGACATGCGTCGTCTCCGCAAATCCGATCAGGCGGTCAACGGTTTCAAGCAGTTCCGCGGCACCGCGCGGCCCATGCCGCATCTGGCCGGCGATGAAGCGCGGGTTGACGGCGCGTGCCCGCACCACACGCGTCAGCGCCTGCGAGATCGTCCGCGCACGCGGGCGGGCCGGATCGGTCGTATCCAAGGCAACGATATCGGCAATATCTCCGAGCGCAGCCTTCGCAGCGGAAAAACCGCCAATGAAGGCGACATCAGACGAACCGTCGAGCAAATCCCGACCGGGATCATCGCCGGTATGAACGAGAAGATCGGCCCGGCGCACCAACTCGGTAAAGCCGGCATCCTCAACGCTGTCGAGTCCATCGGCGCCGCCAAAAGCATGGTTTGCGGCCTCGAGATATGCCCGCCCCAGCTCCTCGCGTTCATCCCAGGTACCGCTCGCCAGCTTTTCCTCGATACCGGCACCATAGGTGCCGGGCGCAGAACCGAAGATGCGCGCCGGGATATGCCCGAGCGCTGCGGCCTCCTCCGCAAGCGGATTATCGCCCGGTGCTTCATTCCTGCGCGCGACGGCTTTGGTGGCGGCGTCGAGAAGCGCGATCAGCGCCGGAAACATGTCGCGGAACAGGCCGGAGATGCGGAACGTCACATCAACGCGCGGTCGCCCGAGGCTGGCGGGCGGCAAAACCTCGATACCGGTGACACGGCCGGTAGCGGGGTCATGCATCGGCCTTGTCCCCATCAGATGCAGAGCCTGCGCCACGTCCTCGCCGCCATTGCGCAGACTGGCGCTGCCCCAGAGATCGAAGACCAGATGTTTCGGCCACTCACCATGGGTCTGCAGATGATGACGCAATACTTCTTCAGCTGCCATTTTGCCGAGCTCAAATGCCGTCGGCGTCGGCATGGTACGGGGATCGGCGGCATAAAGGTTGCGACCGGTGGGCAGCACATCAAGCCTTCCGCGCGCAGGTGCGCCGGAAGGGCCGGGCATGATATGGCGGCCATCAAGCGCGGCAATCAGGGCGGCTTTTTCCGATTTGGCGCTTTCAAGCCTCAGGAGGTCGGTCTCACCCTCGGCACTGCGGCCAAAAACATGCTGGCCGTCCTTGATCGCAAAATCCTTGAGGTCGCAGAGAAAGGCATCGATGCGCGACAGCGCCGCATCTGGATCATCTTTTTCGGCCACACCCGCTTCCGCCGCAAGCCCGGTCTCCAGCGCCTTTTCAACGATCAGTTTCGCCAGCCGGTCACGCCGGCGGCGATCCAGCCCATCCGCCTGGGCATATTCATCGACCAGTTGCTCCAGCGCCGACTGCTCCGGCGAAAGCCCGGCATTCACGAGTACTGGCGGAACATGGCCGATGGTCACGGCCGCAATTCGCCGCTTGGCGACCGCAGCCTCGCCCGGATTGGAAACGATGAACGGATAGACTACAGGCAGCGAGCCGGTGACGATTTCGGGAAAACAATAGCGGGAAAGTGCTACCGTCTTTCCGGGCAGCCATTCCAGCGTTCCATGCGCGCCCACATGCACGATGGCATGCGCACCCGCAATCCGCTGCATCCATGCGCCGAAGGCAACAAGCGCGTGACGCGGCGGCAGGGCCGGGTCGTGGTAGTCCACCCGACGATCCTCATTGCGGCCCCGGTCCGGCGCGAGCGCCACGAACACTTCGCCGAAACGGGCGGCGCGGAACCGGAACGCGCCGTCGACGAGTGTGTCGTCATCGATTGCCGCGCCCCATGTCGCTTTTACGGACCCGGCAGATGCCGACGGCAAGGTGGAGAAAAAAGCCTCGTAGGTGGAAAGATCAATTGCCGCTTCCTGCTGTTCGACACAGTCGAGCAACGCCCGCGCGGTCTCAGGAATATCCTTGACCGTATAACCGGCCCCGGCGAGATCCTGCATCATTTCGAGAACGCTTTGCGGTACATCGAGACCGACGGCATAACCGGTTCGCCCGGGCGCCGCACCGGGATAATCCGGCATCAGAATGACGATGCGGCGATCCCGTGGAGCGGCATTCCGCAGCCGCAGGAAAGCGGCGATGCGATTTGCCGCCTGCTCGATGCGATCAGGCTCGGGTACATTGAGCAAACTCGCGCCGCCATCCACGCGCGCCTGTTTGAATGAGATCGCACCGGCAAGAATCCGGCCATCCAGCTCCGGCAGGACGACATGCATGGCGAGATCGGAAGGATTGAGACCGCGCGCGTTTTCCGCCCATCCGTCCCTCCGCGTCGTCGCCATCACCACCTGAAACACCGGAACGCCTATCCGGTCAAACAGGGTTGCCCCGTCATCATTCGTCTGACTGGCGAAGGCGGTGGCGGCGATGATGGCGGCGGGGTTCAGATCGGGCAGCGCCGTTTCGACGAAACGGATCGCCTCGCCATCCTTCAGACCACTGACAAAAATCGGCAATGGCGCAAAGCCGCGCTGCGAGAGCGCCTTAAAAAGCGCGTCCACCGGTGCGGCATCTGCCGCCAGAAGCATGGAACGGTAAAACAGAATGGGCAGAACGGGCGCACCTTCTGGAAAACCCGCGCAGGCTTCCGCCCTATCCACAACGCCCCTGCCGGGCCGGTAGAAACCGGCTTTCGGCAGCGGCTCGGCTTCGATATCCGGCCATGCCTCGCCCCTTGCAAGAGCGGCGAGAGCAAGGGCAAGCCGATCCATATTCTCCTGCCCACCCCCACGGAAGAAGGACAGGACCGAGGCCAAAATCCGCCGATCGACGGTCGAGGCCGCTTCCAGTTTCTCGTCCCTTTCGCTGCACTCGCCCGGCAAAAGCAGAAGCTTGATGCCACGCCCGTGCGCAAGAATGGAAAGCTGATCGACGCCGTAACGCCAGCGTTCCGCACCGCCGAGAATCCGGATAAGAATAACCTTGGCGTGTTCCGCCGTCTTTTCGACCCAGAGATCGACCGACATGGGATGCCGAAGCTCGGAGAGGTTGGCGGCTGACAGGGAGGGGAGCGCACCCCCTGTTCGCCGCCAGGCCTGTTCCAGCCCGGCCAGATCGCTTGCCGAAAAAGACAGTATCACCACATCAGACCGAGGCTGGTTGAGATCAACCGGCTCGATCAGATCGTCCAGAGACGAGGATGTGGTAGCAAGGATGTGCATCGTCAGGCGGCCAGCATCTGTTCGATCTTTTCGCGGTTGATGCCCTTTTCGCCGATGACGACGAGGCGGCTGCGGCGTTCCTCTCCTGCAGCCCAGGGTCGGTCGTAATAATGATTGACGCGGCTGCCCACAGCCTGCACCTGCAGGCGCATCGGCTTTGCGGCAACCTCGATGAAGCCCTTGATGCGCAGGACATTTTCCGCAGCAGCTGTCTCGGCGATACGGATCGCAAGCGCTTCCGGATCGGTAACAGTCGGCAGATCGATGACGAAGCTGTCGAAATCGTCATGCTCGTGGTCGAGTTCGCCATCATGGTGGGTGCGGCGGTTTTCGATATCCTCTTCCACCGCAAGGCCAAGACCGATCAGCACGGCGGGGTCGATGGCGCCATTGGAGGCCACAACGATCTTTGCCGCCCGCGGCAGATGTTCGAGAACATGCGCCTTGGCCTTGTCCAGACCGACGTCATCCAGCAGATCGGCCTTGGTCAGCACGATAAGATCGGCGCAGGCGATCTGATCCTCGAAAACCTCTTCGACCGGGTCATCGTGATCGAGCGCCTCGTCGTTGGCACGCTGGGCAGCGAGCGCTTCCATGTCGTGCGCCACCTGACCTTCGGCAAGGGCGGCGCCATCCACTACGGCCACGACGGCGTCCACCGTCACACGGCTCTTGATCGCCGGCCATTGGAAGGCCTGCACCAAGGGCTTCGGCAGGGCAAGGCCCGAGGTCTCGATGAGGATATGCTCCACCTTCGGCTGGCGGCTCAGAATCTGTTCGATGGCGGGCTGGAAATCATCCGCCACCGTGCAGCAAATGCAGCCATTGGCCAGTTCGACGATGTTTTCTTCCGGGCAGCTTTCAATGCCGCAACCTTTGAGAATCTCACCATCGATACCGATGTCGCCGAATTCGTTGACGATGATCGCCAGCCGCTTGCCGTCCAGCTTTTCGAGAAGACCGCGCAGCAGCGTGGTTTTGCCGGCCCCCAGAAAGCCGGTAACGATGGTGCAGGGAACGCGGTCCAGAAGGGTGCTCATGATCTCTCCTCGGTAAAATCGAATGGGGGAATGCGCGCCACCATGCCGCGCTTTAAGGGTTCGGGGCGGCCGCGCCAGGGCATCAGGCCGTCGGGGGCGGCAGCCAGCAGCCGTGCGCCGGTCAGCAAATCGTCCGCATCACCGGTCGTCAGCCCGCCGAAGACATAGGACCAGCCATCGGCGCTGCGCAGTGCAGCGCTAAGGCCGCGCTTGCAATTGGCGAGGCAGTTGACGGAACGAACGGTGACACCCGTTTCCTGCGCCTTTGCGATGACGGCATCGGCGAGACGCGAACCGGGGCGCGGTTCGGCATTGGGATCGGTTTCATCACGGCAGCTTCTGCAAACGAAGACGGTCACGCCGGACGCCGTTTCGTTCTGCGTGTTTCCGCCTGCACATGAAGATGTCGCTGAAATATCCAAACCGTATCGTTTCCCGCGCCTTACAAAAAATCTCGGGGGTGCGGATGTCGAATACGGCATGCGGACAGGCGCAAGCCGGGTGTTCGATCTAACCGACTGACCGGAGCACCCCGCCCGGCAGACGTTTTTCCTGAAACGGCAGGTCTCCTGGCTCGCGGCTTTACACCCTGACACCGCCTTCCCGAACCCTTGAGGTGTCCAGTGGCTTTACGGTGCGGGCTTACCGCTTACAGTTGCGGGGGCAGCCACGGAATGACCCGGTAGTCGGGATGGAACCGTGTTCCCTCTTAGCTTTTCCCGTTGCCGGGAAAAGACCGTCAGTTCGTTACCCTTAGGCTGAACGGGCGTGGGGGTCAATGCCGCGGCCCTGTGGCCCGCACATTGCCGGGTGCGGCAAATTGGGTATAGTCGCCGCTCCGAATGGCGGGGGCACCGGGTCCCGCGCCGCTGGATGAAAAGGAAAACGCGATGACACGCGACATCAGCGACAGCGAAGCCGAACGTCACCGGCAGAAAATGGTCAATCGCAAGACGGTGCAGGACACCGAAGTTGCGGAAAAGACCATCGAAAAAGGTCTGCTGATGATCAATACCGGTCCCGGCAAGGGCAAATCCACCGCCGCTTTCGGCCTTGCCCTGCGCATGCTCGGCACCGGGCGGCGGGTCGGCGTCGTTCAATTCATCAAGGGCGCATGGTCGACGGGAGAACAGCAGGCGCTGACTTTGTTCGGCGACAGGGTCGTGTGGCGCACCATGGGCGAGGGGTTCACCTGGGACACGCAGGATTTAAAACGCGACGTCGCAGCGGCGGCAAAGGCCTGGGAAGAAGCCCAAATCCTGATGGCCGACGAGACCATCGGCCTGCTGATCCTCGATGAGCTGAACATCGCACTCCGTTACGATTACCTGCCGCTGGAGGAGGTGGTCGAAACGCTTTCCAGCCGCAGGCCCGATCTCCATGTCATCGTCACCGGCCGCAATGCCAAGCAACCGCTCATCGACGCGGCCGATATGGTGACGGAAATGACCCTCGTGAAACATCACTTCAAGGCGGGCGTAAAAGCGCAGGCGGGGATAGAATTCTGACATGGTAGCACGCGTGCTGATGTTTCAGGGAACCGGCTCGGATGTCGGTAAATCGCTGATGGTGGCCGGCCTTGCCCGCGCCTTCGTCAGGCGCGGCCTGTCCGTCATGCCGTTCAAGCCGCAAAACATGTCAAACAATGCGGCGGTCACCGCCGATGGCGGCGAGATTGGCCGCGCGCAGGCACTGCAGGCACGGGCGGCGGGCGTGCCGCTTTCCGTGCACATGAACCCGGTGCTCCTGAAGCCGCAGAGCGAGACCGGCGCACAGGTGGTGGTGCAGGGCAAGATCGCCGGCAATGCCAAAGCGGCCGACTATCAGAACATGAAGGCCGGGCTGATGCCACGCGTGTTGGAAAGCTTCAACCGCCTGAAACAACAGGCCGATCTGGTGTTGGTGGAAGGGGCGGGCAGCGCATCCGAAATCAACCTGCGTGCCAATGACATCGCCAATATGGGCTTTGCCAGAGCTGCGGACGCGCCTGTGATCCTGATCGGCGATATCGACCGGGGAGGCGTCATCGCCAGCCTCGTCGGCACGAATGCCGTACTCGAAGCTGAAGACGCGGCGATGATCGAAGGTTTTATCGTCAATCGCTTTCGCGGCGATCCGGCCCTGTTTTCGGACGGCATGCAGATAATTGCGGAAAAGACCGGCTGGGCCTCTATCGGGCTCCTGCCGCATTTTTCCGATGCCGCGAAACTGCCGGCGGAAGATGCGCTGGGGCTTTCCGGCGCGGCCCAACAGAAGCCCGGCGCAAAGATCCGCATCGCCGTGCCGATCCTGCCGCACATTTCCAATTTCGACGACCTCGATCCGCTGGATATGGAACCGGATGTCGAACTGATCCGCGTGCGGCCGGGCGAAACCATTCCCGCCGATTGCCGGCTGGTTTTGCTTTGCGGCTCGAAATCCACCATCGCCGATCTCGCCGTGCTGAAAGATGCGGGCCTAGACATCGATATAAAGGCGCATGTGCGGCGCGGCGGCTACGTTCTCGGCCTTTGTGGCGGATACCAGATGCTCGGAAAAACCGTTGCCGATCCTGACGGCATCGAGGGATCGCCAGCGACTGTCGATGGGCTCGGTCTCCTTGATGTCGACACGGTTTTGACGGGTGACAAGCGACTCGTTTCCGTTCAAGGCGTGAGCTTTGATGGTATTGGTTTATCCGGCTACGAAATGCATGTCGGGAAAACAACGGGAGCAGCGGGCAATCTGGCGTTTTCGACGATCGACGGGCATAGCGATGGAAGCATTTCACCCGACGGTCGCGTCTTCGGCACCTATATTCACGGCCTCTTCGCAGATAACAGCCAGCGGAGCGCGTGGCTCAAGCGTCTCGGCGGGCAGAGCACGGAGCTGAACTATGATGAGCAGGTGCATGCGGTTCTCGACCGTCTCGCTGCACATATGGAGCAGCACCTCGATCTCGACAGACTTCTTGCTATAGCGCGATAAGGATCGCCAGAAGTCCCAACAGGCCGATCAACAACAGGTCAGCGATCCGCGCCAGCCGTAGCGCCGTGCGAATATCACCGGCAACCAACGCCGCCCTGCCGCCTTCGCCCATGAAACGCGCCTCGATCATCTGCCCGCCATAGGAGCGCGGCCCTGCGAGCGCAAAGCCGAGAGCGCCGGCCAGCGCCGCCTCCGGCCAGCCGGCATTGGGGGAACGGTGATGATGGGCATCGCGACGTATCGCGGCCATGGCCCCGCCGGGTGATGCGCCCTTAACAAAAAACGCCGCGACCACGAAAAGACCGCCGCTCAGCCGAGAGGCCGGCAGATTAACGAGATCGTCCAGCCGGGCGGAGGCCCAGCCGAAAGCCTCATGGCGGGGTGAGCGATGGCCGATCATGCTATCGGCCGTATTAATCGCCTTGTAAGCCGCGCCGCCCGGCAGGCCCAATAGACCAAGCCAGAGGGCAGGAGCGACGATGCCATCGGAAAAATTCTCGGCCAGACTTTCAACCGCCGCCCGGCAGATCGCCGCCTCGTCCAGCTTTTGCGGATCACGCCCGACGATCATCGATACCGCCTTGCGGCCGCCTTCCACACCCTCGCGCTCCAGAGCGATGGCGACAGCCTCCACATGCTGCTCAAGACTTTTTTGCGCCGGCAGCGAAGCGCCAAGCACGGCGACCAACAAAAGGCCGAAAGGCAGGAAGAGGAGAACGGATTGCGCCAACCACGCAACAAGCAGCGTCAGCCCGACGAAAACGAGGAGAGCCGCGACACCGGCACCCTTACGCTGTGAAAATGACGCACTCTCCCGGTTCCATTTTTTGTCCAGCAGCGCGATAAGCGAACCGATCCAGGTGACGGGATGGCCGATGCGTTTGAACAGCCAGTCCGGATAGCCGGTCAGGCGTTCGATCACGAGCGACAGGAAAGCGAGAGCAAAGAACATGGGCGAAACAGTACCAGAAAAGGCGAAAGCTGCGATCCGTCACGGTGGCAATCTCGGCAGGGCGCGTTTGATGTTTCCTGAAGCCCCGGAACCGTGGATCGACCTTTCGACTGGGATCAATCCGCACTCCTATCCGCATTCGCCGATCCCCGCCAGCGCATTCGCGCGCCTGCCGGAACCGGACGCCGCCGAAAAATTGAGACATCTGGCCGCCACCCATTTCAATGCGCCTTCCGCCCGGCATGTGGCGCTTTCCCCCGGCACCCAGATGCTGATGCCGTTGCTGGCTCAGATCGCTATCGCCCGCGGGGCAAAAAGCGGCGCCGTCCTTTCCCCCGCCTATGCGGAACATGCCCGAACCGCACGCATGGCCGGACTGGCTGTGACCGAGGCGGAAAACATCAGCGCGATGTCGGCTCATGACTATGGCGTCGTGGTCAATCCCAATAATCCCGATGGCCGCATCACGGATCGCACCGCCTTGTTGTCGCTGGCCGCCGCCATGCGCCGCAAGGGTGGGCTGCTCGTCGTGGACGAAGCCTTCATCGAGACAGGAGGTGCCGAAAGCCTCGCAAATGCCGCTGGTCAGGATGCACTGGTGATCCTGCGCTCTTTCGGTAAATTTTACGGCATGGCAGGCGTTCGGCTGGGTTTCGCGATTGCGCAGCCCGATATCGCTGCTGAACTGGAGGCAAGGCTCGGCCCCTGGGCGGTTTCCGGCCCGGCGCTGCATATCGCGACGCAGGCTCTGGCGGACGGGGAATGGCAATCGTCCATGCGTCTGCACCTTGCCGAAGACGGCCGGCGCATGAACGCCATGCTGGAAAAAGCGGGGCTGGCAATTGCCGGCGGCACGTCGCTGTTTACTCTGGTGCGGGATCCCCGCACCACAAACCTGTCCAGCCATCTTGGCCGACACGGCATTCTGGTCCGCATTTTTGATGAAAGGCCGAACGACATGCGTTTCGGTCTTCCCGGTAGCGAAACGGAGTGGCAGCGGCTCAAAGAGGCGCTGTCATCCTTTGACTATTCCTCGAAGGTGTAGGTCTCAATCGACTCCGGCTTCATTTCGATGGAGAAGCCCGGCAATTTCGGCGGCATGTAAGCGGCGTTTCTGATATCGCAGGGCTCGATGAAGTGCTCGTGCAGGTGGTCGACATATTCGATCACGCGGCCTTCTTTCGTGCCAGATACGACCAGATAGTCGATCATCGACAGATGCTGCACATATTCGCAAAGGCCGACGCCGCCGGCATGCGGCCAGACTGGCAGATTGTATTTGGCGGCGATCAGCAGCACCGCCAGCACCTCGTTCAGACCGCCCATGCGGCAGCTGTCGATCTGCACCACATCGATGGCGCCCTCGGCGATGAACTGTTTGAACATAATACGGTTCTGGCACATTTCACCCGTCGCCACCTTAACCGAACCGATGGCCGCGCGGATCTTGCGATGGCCGGCGACGTCGTCCGGGCTCGTTGGCTCCTCAATGAAGAAGGGGTTGCAGAAGGCGAGCTTGTTGACCCACTCGATGGCCTGATCGACTTCCCAGACCTGATTGGCGTCAATCATCAGGTAACGGTCGGGACCGATCACCTCACGGGCAATGGTAAGACGGCGAATGTCGTCTTCCAGATCGCGGCCTACCTTCATCTTCACATGGTTGAATCCGGCGTCGATGGCTTCCTGGCAAAGGCGGCGCAGCTTGGCGTCGTCATAACCAAGCCAGCCGGCAGATGTCGTGTAGCAGGCGTAACCTTCGTTCTTCAGCGTCTCGATACGTTCCTTCTTGCCGCTTTCGGCTTTTTTGAGGATCGCAAGCGCTTCGTCCCGGGTCAGCACGTCGGTCAGATAGCGGTAATCGACGATATCGGCGATTTCTTCCGGACTCATATCGGCGACAAGCTGCCATACGGGCTTGCCTGCCTTCTTGGCCAGCAGATCCCATACCGCATTCACAACGGCGCCGGTGGCGAGATGCATCGCGCCCTTGTCCGGGCCGATCCAGCGTAGCTGGCTGTCGCTCGTCAGATGCCGCCAATATTTGCCGGGGTTCTCGGTGACGGTGGCAAGATCGGTGCCGACCACCAGATGACGCATCGCTTCGATGGCCATGCAGCAGATGTCATTGCCGCGGCCGATGGTGAAGGTCAGCCCGTGGCCTTTGAGACCCGGCTCATCGGTATCGAGAATGACATAAGCCGCCGAATAATCCGGGTCGGGGTTCATCGCATCCGAACCGTCGAGACTTTGGGACGTCGGAAAACGCAGGTCGAAAACACGCAGATCAGTAATTTTGGTCATGGCCGTTCACTCGCGGTCGGTGTCAAAGGAAATCGTTCAATCGTGGTGGAAGGTCTCTTCCATCATCGCCCACCACTCGCCTTCCTTGCGGCTTTCGAGTGGCTGCTGGCAGGGAATCGTGAAGGACCACCATTCCTGATTCTTGGGGCTTGCAGCCATCTTCGCCATGTCGGCGCTGATATCGTTGCCGTGATATTCCCAATAGCCGAAGAGCAGATTTTCCGGCTCGCGCAGGAAGATCGTATAATTGCGGATATTGCAGTCGCTGATGAGCGCCAGAATTTCAGGCCAGACGGCGGCATGCAGCCTTTTATATTCCGCGATCATCTCCGGTTTGACGCCTATGACCATACCCATGCGCTGCATGAAAAACTCCGTTATTGCTTGATGGTGGCGAGCGCCGCGCGCAACTTCGACTGTGGCAGGCTCAATCCCAGCCGTTCCGCTGCGGCAACGACCGGAGCGAAGCGGCGGCGCTTCTTTTCATCGTGGTTGCCGGCGATATCGGCCAGCCGATGCGCGAGAAAGGGATTGCGCAAACGCTCCCGCAGCACGCCAATATAGGCCTGCGCCTCTTCTCCCATGCCTTCAGCGGCAAAGACCGGCAGAACCTCGTCCCGCCAAAGCGTCTCCAGATCCGCAACCAGAACATCGTCGACCATTGCTTGACGCACCGTCTCGTCCTTCGCACGCGCATCCTGCAACCAGCGCTCCGCAAGATAGGAATGGCCAAGATTGAGCAGGAAAAGCTTCAGCTTTTCATAGTGATCGAGATCATCGGTCAACACCACGGCGGGGTGCGTGCAGGGAAGGACAAGCCCGTCCTGTTTCTCGATTGCCCAGAGTGCATAGGGCTCCGCCACCGCACCCACTGGCTCGATAGGCTCGGAGACAATGCGATCCACCAGACTATTGCCGAAACGGCACTTCTCATTCAGATAAAAGGCAAAACCGGCCGGCAATTGCCATTCATCGACAAGCCGGCGAATGACCTGTTTCAGCTTTTCGCCATTGCGCGGCACGAGCTCGCAAGGAAAGATGGAAATCGGTGCTTCCGGATTGCGCTGAAAACGCTCCAGCAGCAACATGCAGAGTTTCGCCGGAAAGCTTTTCGGTACGATCATGAAATCGCCAGCAAGCCCGGCACTATCAGCCGAATCCAGCTCATAACCGCGATCGCCCGTATTGGACAGAATGACCTCGGCCTCGCAGGCAAGGCGGCGCACCTCGGCCCAGTCGGTCGCAGCCGTCAATGCCCGCGCGACAGCCCCGCCCTGAATTTCCTCATCTACTTCCTGCCCATCGCGGATGCCGCGAATACGCACGGGGTAGCGTGCGCCGCCGTTCAACGCCGTAACACGCTTCAGGCTCTCCGCGTTACCGGTCGTCTGTACAATCGCGATGCGCCCGAGAGCCTCGCCCTTGTCCAGCGCCTGTGAAACAAAGAGATCCGCATGCGCCAGAAGAAAGCGGCTGGTGCCGAATTGCAGGATGGGCGTATCGGGCGTCATGCGACCTCCACCATGCCCTTGATCACTCCGGCCTTCGGATCGGTCAGGCCGGCGAATCTGGAGGGCACATCGGCAAGCGTCATGCGATGGGTGATCAGTGCTTCCGGTACCTTGCCTTCCCGCAGCGCCTGCAGGACGCGCTCGAAATCCTCAGGCGTTGCATTGCGGCTGCCGAGCAGCGTCGTCTCCCGCTTGTGGAATTCCGGATCGTTGAAGCTGATATCGCTGGCGACAATGGAGACCAGCACATAGGAACCGCCATGGCCGACAAAGGAAAAGCCGCGCTCCATGGCTTTCGGATTGCCGGTCGCATCGAAGACCGCATCGAAGAAATCGCCGCCGGTGATGTCGGAGAGGCGATCCCTGTCGCCCTCGCCGAGCGCCACCGTGTGTGCGACCCCGAGATGCTCCTTGCAGAAATCCAGCCGGTCGGTGCGCCCGTCGATCATGGTCACTTCGCCGCCATCGAGAACCGCGAAAACCGCAACCGCCATACCAATCGGGCCGGCGCCGACGATAAGAACTTTCTGCCCCTTCTCGACTGCGCCACGGCGCACCGCATGCGCACCGATAGCCAGAAATTCAGTCATCGCCGCCTGATCGAGGCTCAACCCCTCCGCCTTCAGCACGAATTGCTGCGGTACGCTCAGATATTCGACCATCCCGCCATCGCGATGAACGCCCAGCACACCGATATTGCGGCAGCAGTTGCTCTTGCCCTTCAGGCAGGCGCTGCATTTGCCGCAAGAGATATAGGGAATGACGGTGACCACATCGCCTGCAGACAGATGGCTGCCTTGCGGCGCCTCTTCCACCGTGCCGGAAAGCTCATGGCCCATGATACGGGGATAAGAAAGATAAGGCTGGTTGCCGGTGAAGATGTGCAGATCCGTGCCGCAAACGCCGATGCGGCGAATACGCACCAGCACTTCGCCTTCGCCACGCACTGGTTTCGGCAGTTCCTTGGAGACGAGTTGACCTGGGGTTTCGCAGAAAATCGCCAGCATGCATCACCTGTGGGAAAGGGAATAAAAACGAATGGCGTTACCGCCGAAAACTGCCGCATGGTCCTTTGCCGGCACGATATCGCGGCAGAAATCCAGCCACGCCTGATAGTCGCCCGCCAGCCGCAACACCGGCCAGTCACTGCCGAAAATCACGCGGTTGCCGCCAAAGAGTTCCAGAATGGTCTCAGCATAAGGCCGTACCGCTTCCGGCCGCTGATCGCCGCGCTCGGTCAGCAGACCGGAAAGCTTGCAATGGACATTGGGAAGAACCGCCAGAGCGGCCATATCCTTGCGCCAGTCGCTGTAGTGTCCGGTGGCAATCAGCGGCTTTGCGCCATGATCGATGACGATCGGCAATTGCGGATGGCGGCAGGCAAAAGCGAGGAGATGCGGCAGATTGGGCGGCAGGACCAGCGCATCGAACGCCAGACCGTGCTTTACCAACGCCGCCACGGCGGGATCGAGTGCCGGATCATCGATCCAGGCGACATCCTCCATGCCCTGCAACATCGGACGCACACCCTTGAACGCCGGATGTTTTGCCCGACGGGCGATTTCACTCGCCGCATCGTCGGATTTCATATCCACCCAGCCGACCACACCCTTGATGAAATCGGTCTTTTCCGCCAGTTCCAGCATGAAATCCGTGTCGGCCGCCGTCTCCATCGTCTGAACCAGCACGGTACCGGAAACTCCGGCAGCGGCCAGCAAAGGCGACAGGTCGGCGGGGAGAAAATCCCGGTAGATGGCGGCGAGCGACGGCGGCGGCCACTGCCCGGCGCGATCCTTCATCAGCCAGAAATGCTGGTGGGCGTCGATGAGCATCGCCTCAGGCCTTCCCGCCGGGCACCGGCGCGCCTTCGGCTATCAGACCGCGCCTGTGCAGCTCGGACCAGAATTCATCCGGGATCGACTGCTCGAACCACTCGATATTGGAGGCGAGTTGCTGCGCATTGCGCGCGCCCGAAACGACCGTGACCGATGCCGGATGGGCAAGCGGAAATTGCAGTGCGGCCGCCTGCAGCGATACGCCGAGTTCCTCGCAAACACCCTGCAGCGCATCGACACGCGTAAGAATATCGGCAGGCGCGTCGGCATAATTGAATTTGCGGTTGCCGGCCAGAATGCCAGAATTGAATGCACCGGCGACAACGATGGCGACACCGCTTTCAGCGCAACGGTTCATGAAAGCAAGGCTCTGCTGCTCCAGCAGCGTATAACGGCCGGCAAGCATGGCGACGTCTATATCGAAGACATCCATGGCGTCGCTGACGATTTCCCACTCATTGACGCCAAGGCCGACGGCCCCCGTCGATCCCTCCTCGCGCAGCTTGCCAAGCGCCCGGAAGCCGCCCCCGGTGGTCAGCTGCTCCCAGTAGTGCCGATGCTTTTCGTCATGGGTGAAGGAGCCGATATCATGGACATAAAGAATATCCGGCTTCAGAACGCCTAGCCGTTGCTGGCTTGCCTCGAAGGAGCGCAGAATACCGTCATAGGAATAATCATAGACCGGACGGAACGGCAGGGGCGTTATATAGGCATCCTCCTCCGGACCGACGGTCTCGTCCGGCACCATCACACGGCCGACCTTGGTGCTGAGCGTATAGTCGTTCCGGTCATGCTCCGTCACCATGGTGCCGAGGCGGCGCTCCGACCGCGTATAGCCGTAGAACGGCGCGGTATCGAAATAACGCATGCCGCTTTCCCATGCCTTGTCGAACGCGCCTTTGGATTCCTCATAGGGCGTGACCCGATAGAGATTACCCATCTGGGCGCAACCGAGGCCCATAACGGTGACGTCGACGGCGCGGCGCGGCAATTTACGTGTATCGGAGACTTTCATCGCAGGGACTTTCCAGTTTTTGGAAGGACGCGCCGCCGCAAAGCGGCGCGTCATCACGCAATCAGTAGAGAACGTTCTTGGCTTCCGGCTTTTCGATATTGTCCTTGGTGACAACAACGACGCCAGTATCGACGAACTTCTCGACCTTTTCCTTGTTGATGAGCTTGGTCACGGTTTCCACGCCCTTTTCACCCATCTGGTAGGAACCCTGAACGACGATGCCGGCAAGCGTGCCGTCCTTGACGAAGCTCTGCAGATCCTGGTTACCGTCGAAGCCGATGGCAACAACCTTGCCGGCCTTTCCGGACTGGGCAAGCGCGCGGCCAACACCGATGGCGGTGGGCTCATTGGCGCCGAAAATGCCCTTGAGGTCGGAATTGGCGGCCAGAACGTCGGTCGTCTGGTTCAGCGCGGTCGCCATCTGGGACTGCGAGTAGAACGGGCCAACGATCTGAAGCTTCGAGTGCATCTGGATGTAGTCGGTGAAACCGCCAACGCGGCCGATTTCGGAACCGGCACCGGCGACATAGGACATGACGGCAATCTTGCCTTCCGTGCCGACCTTGTCGATCAGCGCCTGCGCGGCCAGTTCGCCGGCTTTCTTGTTATCGGTCGCCAGGAAGGACTGATAATATTGCTCCGAACCCTTTGCGAGCTGCGAGTCGATCAGAACGACCGGAATACGGGCTTCCCAGGCCTTCTTGACGGCCGGTACCAGCGCGTCCGGGTCGGAAGGTGCCAGAACAATGCCCGCTACCTTACGATTGATGGCGTTTTCGACCATGTTGACCTGGTCGGCAATGGCGGACTCGGCAGCCGGACCCTGGAAGGTCATGGTATTGCCGGAAGAGTTCTTCATCGCCGCATCAGCGCCCTTCTGGACGTTCTGCCAGAAGGTGGAGTTGACGGTCTTGACGATGACGGCGATTTCACCGGCCTGCACGGTGGAAACGCTCCACAGCGCGATTGCGGATGTCAGAAGGGCAGTCGCAATTTTCTTCATTTCTTCCTCCGTGATGTCGGCATACCGGGCCTCCCCTGCCGATCTTTTTTGCGGAAAGGGTCCGCAGCCCTTTGGTCAGCGGCGGTTGCGCAGCTGGTCGATCCAGACGGTGACCAGAATGACGAGGCCGATGATGATCTGTTGCGTGAAGGCGGAAACGCCATTCATATTGAGACCGTTGCGCAGGATGCCGATGACGAAGGCGCCAATGGCCGTGCCGGAGATCGTGCCAACGCCGCCGATCAGCGATGTGCCGCCGATAACGGCGCTGGCGATTGCGTCCAGCTCATACATCACACCCTCATTCGGCTGGGCAGTGACGAGGCGAGACATCAGCACACAGCCCGTCAACCCGGCGAGCGTGCCGGACAGGATGTAGGTGAAATTGGTGACACGGGCGACATTGACACCGGAAAGGCGCGCGGCTTCGGCGTTGGAACCGACAGCGTAAATATGACGGCCGAGGATCGAGCGATTGAGCATGAAGGAAACCGCAAGCGCAATCACCACCATCAGGATGACGGGGTAGGGGATGCCGGGAAACACCACATTCGGAAAGCCATCGTCACCAATCGTGACGATGCGGAAGAGGGCGCCATTACCGAGTTCACCGAAAGATTCGCCAAGGCCGGATACGGCGCGCGCGCCAGTGATTTGCAGGGCAACACCGCGGGCGATCAGCATCATGCCAAGCGTGGCAATGAAGGGTGGGAGCTTGAAGCGGGTGACCAGAAGACCGTTGATGAGACCGCAGAGCGATCCCGTCAGAATGCCGAGTAACATGCCGACCGGCACCGGCATCCCAAGTTCCTTGACTGCAAGAGCGGCGACTACACCGGCGAGCGCCAGCACCGAACCGACCGAAAGATCGATACCACCGGTGATGATGACGCAGGTAGCGCCGATTCCAAGCAGGGCGATGGACGTGACCTGCAACGCGATCGTCATGCCGTTATTGACGGTGAAGAAGGCGCTGCTGGTGGCCGAGAACACCGCGACGAGGGCGAACAGGCTGCCGAGCGCGGCAAACTTCTGGATGATGTCCTTCTGGCGATCGCTGATAGCGAAGCCCTTTTTGGGTTCTGCAATATTGGCCATGTCGTTCCTCACTGCGCGGCCCGGCCGTAACCGGACGCATACCGCATGATTTCTTCCTGATTGGTCTTGGCGGTTTCGAGCACGCCCGTAATCCGGCCCTGATGGAAAACGGCGATACGATCCGTCAGCCCCAGAATTTCCGGCAGTTCCGAGCTGATGAGAATGACGCCGATACCCTGCGCGGCGAGCTCGTCCATGATCTTGTAGATCGCGAATTTCGCGCCGACATCGATTCCGCGTGTCGGCTCATCGAAGAACAGCACGCGCGACTGCCGGAACAACCACTTGCCGATGATGATTTTCTGCTGATTGCCGCCGGAAAGCAGTCGCACCGTCTGCCCGATGGAGGGAGTACGGATATTCAGGAGATCGACGTAGCGCTTTGCCACATCGTCATGCTTCTTGAAGTCGATGAGCCCGAAACGGTTGGAAACCTCGCCGAGATTGGCAAGCGTCGTATTGGCCGCCACTGACATCTTGATGGCGAGGCCATCGCTTTTACGATCTTCCGAGAGATAGGCTATGCCTTCTTCGATGGCGTCCTGCGGTGAGCTGATCGAAAGCTCGCGCCCGTTGAAAACGATCCTGCCCGCATCGAGCGGATCGGCACCGAAGACAGCCCGGGCGACTTCGGTGCGGCCGGCACCCATCAACCCGGCAAAACCGAGGATCTCACCGCGGCGCAACGTAAAGCCGACATCGTGGAACACGCCGCTGCGCGTCAGGCCCTCGACAGAAAAAATAACATCTTCCGTGGGGCGCGATGTCCGCTCGGGGAATTTGTCTTCCAGCGAACGCCCCACCATGCGCGTGACAATGTCATCAACGGTGATCGAGGCAAAATCGTCGGTTGAAATATAACGTCCGTCGCGCAGAACCGTCACACGATCAACGATTTCGGCCATTTCATCGAGACGATGGGAAATATAGACGATCCCGACACCGGATGCCTTGAGATCGCGGATGACCTTGAACAGGAGCCGGGTCTCCTGCTCCGTCAGCGAAGAGGTCGGCTCATCCATGATGAGGACTTCAGCGTCAAGAGAAAGCGCCTTGGCGATTTCCACCATCTGACATTGGGCAACCGAAAGGCCGCGGACGATCTGGTCGGGATCGATATCGACACCCAGACGGTCGAGACAACGCTTGGCATCGAGACGCAGCTTCTTGCGGTCGACGAGAAAACCACGACGTGGTTCGCGCGCAAGATAGATGTTTTCAGCAACGGAAAGATGCGGAACGAGGTTCAGTTCCTGATGGATGATGGCGATGCCGGCGGCTTCGGATTCCAGCGGCGATGCATATTGCACCTTCACACCTTTATGAAGAATGGTGCCGTCGCTCGGCTGATAGACGCCGCTGACGATCTTCATCAGCGTCGATTTTCCCGCGCCATTTTCGCCGCAGACGGCATGCACCTCGCCTGCGCGCAGATCAAAATGCACGTTCGACAGTGCTTTGACGCCGGGAAATTCCTTGCTGATATTATCGAGGCGCAGGAGCACCCCGCGCTGTCCGCGCGCCATCTGTTCAGACGAAAAATCGCCTCGAATTGTCGATGCGCCCTGCGACATCTGGAAACCTCCCACCCGTATCCCCGCTCCACCGGGTCATGAACAGGTCAAATGGTTAGGCCGGTTTTTCAAAATGGTCAAGCCAATTACGTCAAAATCTACGAGGCCACATTAAAAACAAAGACAGCGCGTAAAAAAGAAATCGATAATAATAACTTATTTTCATGCACTTAAGTAATTCCTTGCGTATTGATACGCTTGGCATTACGGTAAGGCCAAATAAACTTTGCAGACAGGACTCGTCAAAAACTCATGAGTGGTCAGGCCAAAATAGCAGAACCGCGCAGGCTTTATCAGCAAATTGCGGACCAGATACGCGAACTCATCGACATGGGTGAATTCCTGCCCGGCACGCGGCTTCCTGCTGAGCGGGAACTGGCACAGAAACTCGGTGTATCGAGGCCTTCCTTGCGCGAGGCGCTGATTGCGCTTGAAATCGATAACACCGTTGAAATTCGCATGGGTTCCGGCGTCTATGTATCGGCCGAAGCGCTGCAGACGACCCATCATACCAAATCGCTGGGTGACAGCCCCTCCGAACTGATGCAGGCGCGCGCCGCGCTGGAGGGGGCGACCATTGTGCTGGCGGCAAGCCGGATGACCGATGAGACAATCGCGACCCTCCGCCAGATACTCAATACCATGCAGCGGGAAATCGAGGCCGGCCGCAAGCCTCTGGATCAGGATCGTCTGTTTCACGTCACCATCGCCGAGCAATCCGGTAACAGCGTTTTGGCCCGAATGGTGGCGAACCTCTTCGACGAGCGCCACAGCCCCATTTCGGCCCAGCTTCGCGTGAAATTTGAAGACCGCGATACCTGGACCCAAGCCCTTCAGGAGCACGAGGCCATTCTGGCGGCGCTTGAACTGAAAGACCCGCTGCTGGCGCAGGCCGCCATGCATACGCATCTGGAAGGTTCGAAGAGACGCTGGGTCGAAAACTGACCTGGAAACATAGCAGGCAATATACCGGGAGGAGGATAACCCGTGAGTGAGAATTCCGAGGCAACCATTTTGCTGAACGCCAACGACAATGTCGCGGTGGCGCGTCGGTCCATTCCGGCCGGCGGCGCGACGGGCAGGGGCGATCTGGCGGCGCTCGAGCTGATCGGGCGCGGGCACAAGGTGGCCCTGAAGTTCATCAAATCGGGCGATGAGGTACTGAAATACGGACAGGTCATTGGTATCGCCACCCAGGATATTGAGCCCGGCCGGCACGTGCACCTGCACAATCTCGCCATGGTGCCTTCCGAACACGCGCATCAGTTCAGCGTTGATATCGAAGAAAAGGGCATGGTGCCGGAAGCCGAACGACGGACGTTTAGGGGTTATGACCGCGGCCTTGGTGGTGTTGGAACGAGAAACTATATCGGCGTCATCGCTTCGGTGAACTGTTCAGCCACGGTGTCGCGTTACATCGCGGATTATTTCAACAAGCAGGGCGGCCTTGATGGTTTCGACAATGTCGATGGCGTCGTGGCGCTGACCCATGGCGGCGGCTGTGCGCTGAACACGAAATCGGAAGGTTACCGCCTGCTGATCCGCACTATTCAGGGCTATGCCCGCCACCCGAATTTCGGCGGCATTCTGCTGATCGGCCTCGGTTGTGAAACCAACCAGATCGCGCCCATTCTCGAACATTACAAGATGGAAGAGGGTGAGCGGCTGCGCACCATGACGATCCAGCAGCATGGCGGCACCCGCAAGACGATCGATGCGGCGATTGCCGAGATCAAGGCCATGCTGCCGATGGTCAATGCCGCCCGCCGCACGGAACAACCGCTTTCCAAGCTGAAGGTGGCGCTGGAATGCGGCGGTTCGGATGGTTATTCCGGCATTTCCGCCAACCCGGCTCTGGGTTATGCCTCCGACCTCATCGTCCGCAACGGCGGCACCACAGTCCTCTCGGAAACGCCGGAGATTTACGGCGCTGAACACCTGTTAACGAAGCGCGCCGTCACCCCTGCCGTCGCCGAGAAGCTCCTACAGCGTATCGACTGGTGGCGTGATTATACCGCCCGTAATGGCGACGAACTCAATAACAACCCTTCCCACGGCAACAAGCTTGGCGGCCTGACCACCATTCTGGAAAAATCGCTGGGCGCGGTCGCCAAGGGCGGCTCCATGCCGCTGAAGGCAGTTTATGAATTCGCCGAAACCGTGACAGAGCAGGGTTTCGTCTTCATGGATACACCCGGCTATGACCCCGTTGCCGTCACCGGCCAGGTCGCCGGGGGCTGCAACGTCATCTGTTTCACCACCGGCCGCGGCTCGGTTTCGGGTTTCAAGCCAGCCCCCTGCATCAAGATCGCCACCAATTCCGAAATGTATGAACACATGAAGGAAGACATGGATATCAATTGCGGTGAGATTGTCACGGGCGCTGAAACCATCGAAGAATCCGGCAAACGAATTTTCGAGCATATTCTGGCGGTAGCTTCCGGCGACAAGACCGTCAGCGAAATATACGACTACGGCGATAATGAATTTGTGCCGTGGCAGGTTGGGGCCGTGACCTGAAAACTGCGGCGCCAAGACTGTCCCACGTGAAACAAAAGGCCCGGAAATCAATTTCCGGGCCTTCGTTATTCCTGGTTGTTTCCGCGCTTAATGGCGGAAGTGGCGCATGCCGGTAAAGACCATTGCCACATTATGCTCGTTCGCAGCGTCAATCACTTCCTGATCGCGCATGGAGCCGCCCGGCTGGATGACAGCGGTGGCACCTGCAGCAATCGCGGCGAGCAAGCCATCAGCAAAGGGATAAAATGCTTCCGAAGCGACGGCGGAGCCACGCGTCAAAGGTTCGGCAAGGCCAAGAGCCTTGGCGGCATCTTCCGCCTTCTGGGCAGCGATACGAGCGGAATCGACACGGCTCATCTGTCCCGCACCGATGCCTGCGGTCTGCCCGTCATTGGCGTAAATGACGGCATTTGACTTCACATGCTTGGCGATCTTGAAGGCAAACTTCATGTCTTCAAGTTCCTGCGGTGTCGGCGCACGCTTGGTGACGACCTTGAGGTCCAGATCCTCGACCATGCCATTGTCGCGGCTCTGCACCAGCAGGCCGCCCGAGACGGTCTTCGCGGTGAGGCCAGCCGCGCGCGGATCAGGCAAACCGCCAGCAGCCAGAAGGCGCAGGTTAGGCTTGCGGGCGATGATGGACTTGGCTTCTTCGGTGACATCAGGCGCGATGATGACTTCGGTGAAGAGCTTGACGATCTCTTCCGCCGTTTCCGCATCGAGCGTGCGGTTCAGGGCAATCACGCCACCAAAAGCGGAAACTGAATCGCATGCCAGCGCCCGCCGGTAAGCTTCGGCGAGTGTCGGCCCCGTCGCCACGCCGCAGGGATTGGCGTGTTTGATGATAGCGACTGCTGGCGCATTTTCCGGCAGGAATTCCGCCACGAGCTCGTAAGCTGCATCGGTGTCATTGATGTTGTTATAGGAAAGCTGCTTGCCCTGAATAAGCGTCGCGGTCGCAACGCCAGGACGCTTTTCGCCGGTGAGGTAAAAACCAGCGCTCTGGTGCGGGTTTTCGCCATACCGCATCTTTTCCTTCAGCGCGCCGCCGATAGCGCGGTAATCCGGCGTTTCGATTGCAAGCGCCTCAGCGAACCAGTTGGAAATCACCGCATCATAGGCGGCGGTGCGGGCATAGGCCTTGGCGGCAAAACGCTGGCGCAGCGCATAGGATGTCTGGCCGTCATCGGCCTGCAGGGCCTCAACCAGATCGGGATAGTCAGACGGATCGGTAACCACCGTGACATAGGCGTGGTTCTTGGCGGAAGCGCGGATCATCGCCGGGCCGCCAATATCGATGTTTTCCACCGTCGTCGGATAATCGCCGCCCTTGGCGCGAACTTCCTCGAAGGGATAGAGATTGATGACCGAGAGATCGATCGCCTCGATGCCGTGCGCCTTCATCGCCTCGACATGTTCCGCATCGTCCCGGATGGCCAGAAGCCCGCCATGGACATTGGGATGCAGCGTCTTGACGCGGCCATCCATGATCTCGGGAAAATTCGTTACGTCGGAGACATCCGTCACAGGCAGGCCTGCTTCGGCAATGGCTTTCGCCGTTCCACCGGTCGAAAGCAGCTTGACGCCAAGCTTGGAGAGCACCGTCGCCAATTCGATAATGTCCGTCTTGTCAGACACGGAAAGAAGCGCCGTGCGGATTTTGACCTTATCGGGGGCGGGGATTTTCTTGGACACGACGGCCATCAGGCATACTCCGTTTAACGGGGAGGACAGGCTGGAATGGGATTGATCCAGCAATTGCCGCCGCGTTAACACAGCTAACCGGATTAATAAACAGCGGGGAT
This sequence comes from Agrobacterium sp. B1(2019), assembly GCF_008274755.1. Taxonomy (NCBI): domain Bacteria; kingdom Pseudomonadati; phylum Pseudomonadota; class Alphaproteobacteria; order Hyphomicrobiales; family Rhizobiaceae; genus Agrobacterium; species Agrobacterium sp. B1(2019). The sequence goes on from NZ_VTPB01000001.1 coordinate 2,918,541, forward strand.
GCCGAACGGTGAAAACTATGGTGGTTTTTGGCCGACCGTGCCAGAAATTGTCTAGGCTTGGCGCTCGATGAGCCAGCGGATCTCCCGCGTATTCGCGAGATTGAAGGGGAGTTCGATCTGCTGCGACGGGCGCATACCGGATGCGTCGGCCATGAAGACATCTTCGGTGACGAAAAGCTCCAGCCCGGGGGCGGAAAACAGCCAGACGATTCCATCCGCTGCCTCCAGATAGACCGACTCCTCATCCCGCTGATGTACCTGAATATGGGGATGAATATGGAAACGTGAAACCGCTGTGACCGACTGCGATTGCGCTTTCGCCGCATTTTCGTCGCGCCGCAGCAGATCCCGACCCTTTATCTTGGTGCCGACCGCATTCAGTTCTATTTCCCGCTCATGGTAACAACCGAAATTCTGCAAATAACCGTCATGTGATGCCCAGAGAACATCATTACCGTTAGCATCCGCCCCGCGCCTGCTGTCGACGTGGCTGACGCCTGACACCATAATCGGACCAAGCAGCCGCGAGCGCGACAGTCTACAGGATGAGGTGTCCGCAAGCGTGACGGTGGAATGCGCCGCCGTGGAACGGCTGGCGCGCTGATATTCCGGCGCAGCGTTACGTGGAAAGCCGGAATTGACGATGAAGCGGTTCTTGCCGCAGGACATTTCGAAAGACAGGCAACCCGAATGAGCACTCCTTGAAAGCTCCGCTGAACCGGAATAACCCGTATCCACGATGATAACCGTATCGTCCGTCGCAAGCCGGTGATAGTTCACATCCGGCAGGACCTTGGAAGGCCGGCCGGCCGTTTCATCATAGCGCAATACGGAAACAAGCTCATTGGCGAGCGTCGCCGTGGCGCCGTTGAACAGCGCGAGATCGCCGCCCTGATGCCGGAAGAACCGGATAGCCGGGAACATGCGGTCTATCGCCGGCACCAGACCCGACGGCAGATCATGGCCGAGATTGATATAACTTTGCCGAAGCGGCAGGAGATCGAGCAACAGATCCAGCATGACGCGTGGATTACGGGAAACATGTCCGCCATCGGGCAGAATCTGGCGTTCCATTTCCTGAGCCAGCTTCATTCCATTCCGCTTGATCCGCGGAAGGCGCGTTGGCATGGCGATTGAAGCCATGGCCAAGGCGATCCTGATTCTCAGCCGCGCTTCGCCATCGGGCGCATGTCTGACGATTCTTTCGAGATAGCGCACATGAAAGGCGAGGCTTTTCAGGAACCGGCGATAGAAGCCGGCATCGGCCTCATACAAAACCACGGGAGAATGCGAAAGCCAGGCAATCAGCCTTTGTGCGGCGATTTCCGGCGACCAGGCGGCGCCTGCAAGCCGTCTGCCATAAAGCACCATCCATTCCGCAACAATGCGGCGCGCCCGTTTGCAGGCCTCGCTCGATTTATCGGAGCGAATATGCCGTAGCCAACTAAATGCATGCAGCCGTTCTTCAAAGACCGCGGAGGGATATTCCACCTGGAATGGCGAAGCTCCGCCAGTTTCGACGACGCGCCCGGCCAGCGCGATGCGGCCCCGCAATAGTTCCTCGGCGAAATAGGGATCAATGGCTCTGAGATCGGTCGGCGCCGCCACCAGACCATCGGGTACACGATTGGCAAATCGCAATATATGCAGGCGCAAAGGCGTGAGGCCCACACACAGATGACGATACGCCATCCGCGACAGAAGACCGACGGCATTCATTCTGCCTGCGAAGGACCCTAACAAGCTGTGTTTCCCGTTTCACATGTTTTGTTTTTATCAGTGAACCGCGACGACCGGAACGTTTTCGATAAATATCTAATGATTCGCGAGAGCTTGGCTTTTTTCTACTTCTTACGCAAGACACTGCTAAAAAACCCATCGACGCCGCCGAACATATCCGGCGTTGTGCGAAGATCGCCATCGGGACTGATGGCCGCTTCCATTCCGGGCCAATCCTCGCGGCGGACGGCAACACGCTCCACGTCGGGATTTTCCGCCAGAACCTCGGCGATCATCGCTTCTCCTTCAGAAGGATCCAGCGAGCAATTGGAGAAGACTACGAGACCGCCCGGACCAACAAGGGTCAGCGCATGCCGCAGCATCTGGCCTTGGAGAGCAGCGAGTTTGGCGATGTCCTTCTCATCCTTGGTCCAGCAGACATCGGGATGTTTGCGAAGTGTCCCTGTGGAAGAACAGGGCGCATCGAGGAGGACCGCGTCAAAAAGCTGTTCCGGCTGATATTTCAGCATATTGGCCTCCACCGTTTCGGCACGGAGACCAAGCCGGTCGAGGTTTTCCCTGAGGCGACGAAGACGGTTGCCGGACTGATCCAGCGCCGTTACCTTGGCGCCCGCCAGCGCAAGCTGCGCGGTCTTGCCGCCCGGGGCCGCACAGAGATCGGCAACACGTTTGCCCGCAATGTTGCCCATAAGCCGAACCGGCATGCTGGCGGCTAGATCCTGCACCCACCATGCACCCTCGGCGAAACCTTCAAGCGAGGGGATCTGCCCCTCGAATTCACCCAGACGCACGCTGCCGTTCGGCATCAGCGTACCGCCCAGTTTTTCCGCCCACAAAGCGGGATCAATCTTGATCGTGAGATCGATAGAGGAAGGCGTCAGCTGCGCTTGCGAAATCCTCTGAGCCGCCTCAATTCCGTAAGCCGAAACAAGCCGCTCGTAGAACCAATCCGGCAGCACGGGAACGTCGGCGACAGCCTTTTCGATCTCCGTCTTTTCGCGACCGAGCCGTCGAAGAACAGCATTCACCAGTTTGACAAAGCGCTGGTTGCGCGGATCGCGGTGAGCCTGCTCTACAGCGAGATCGACAGCGGAATGATCCGGCACATCGAGGTAAAGCATTTGCGCCGCACCGACGACAAGAACGTGATGCAGCGATCGCGCGCCCTGCGGCAGCGGACCATCAAGCAGCATCGACAAAGCCGTTTCAATCCGGGGGAGGTGGCGAAGCGCGCTGTTGACGATGGCTCTCACCAGCGCCCGGTCGGCAAGCGACAGGGCTCGATAGACGGGATTGCCGTTCTCGCTATCGAGCATCCCATCCAGCGAGGTCTTTTTTTCCAGAACGGCGGCCAGAATGCGGGTGGCGGCAATGCGCGCGGCGAGACCCGGCTTGTCCTGGAAAGACGAAGGGCCGTCTTCACGGCCCCTCCCATTAGACGGTCTCGGTTTTCTGGACCGCGCCGGCTTATTCTGAATATCGGATGTCAAGACCACGGCCCCTTGCGCTCGTTTTCATTGCCTCGTCCCCAACCTGTTTTGGGAACGGAGCCTGATTTGCGCAAAGATCTATCACCCGATGGCGACGGCGTCGATCCTCGCGGGGAAAACTCCTGCGCCATGGCGTGCAGCGCCGCCACGCGGTTTTCCGTATTCGGATGCGTGGAGAAGAGATTGTCCATGCGCTCTCCGGAAAGCGGATTGATGATGAACATATGCGCCGTTGCCGGGTTACGCTCGGCATCGTCATTGTGGATGCGCTGCGCCATGCCCGAAATCTTCTGCAAGGCGGAAGCAAGCCAGAGCGGGTTGCCGCAGATTTCCGCGCCGCGCCGGTCGGCGGAATATTCCCGCGTGCGGCTGATCGCCATCTGCACCAGCATCGCTGCCAGCGGCGCCACGATCATCGCCACCAGCACACCGATAAAGCCGAGCGGGTTATTGTTGTTCTCCCGGTTGCCGCCGAAGAAGAAGGCAAAATTGCCGAGCATGGAGATGGCGCCCGCCAGCGTGGCGGTAATTGTCATGGTCAGCGTGTCCCGGTTCTGCACATGCGCAAGCTCATGCGCCATGACACCGGCCACTTCCTCTGGCGTCAGACGCTCCAGCAAGCCTGTCGAAGCGGCAACAGCGGCATTCTGCGGGTTACGCCCGGTCGCGAAGGCATTGGGCTGCGGGCTATCGTAAATATAGACCTTCGGCATTGGCAGGCCGGCATTTTGCGACAGGTCGCGGATCATGTGAAAAAATTCCGGCGCATTCGCCTCGTCGATCTCCCGCGCATGATAGGCGGAGAGAACCATCTTGTCAGAGTTCCAGTAGGAAAAAATATTCATACCGGCTGCGATGACCAGGGCAATCATCATGCCGCCCTTGCCGCCGATCAGAAAACCGACACCCATGAACAATGCGGTCATGAAGGCCAGAAGCATTGCCGTGCGCATCATGTTCATCCGTTAAACTCTCCTCGTCACTCACCGGGAATATTCCGGGGTTTATAAAGCCCCTCGGATTATATAATCTGGTAAGCGGCAAACGTATTTCAATATCCCGTCATAGGGAGGATTTCATGCAGAATGCGAATAATGACAACGCCACAGACAGCGGCGCAGAAGGTGTAAAGAGACTTTCGCCGGCGGCGCAGCGAGCGTTGAAAGAAGCGGAAGAACGGCGCAGGCAACAGACCGATCTCCAGTTGCCGCCGGAAACCGGCGGCCGCGGCGGTGCAGAACCCGTGCGTTTCGGCGATTACGAAATAAAAGGCCGGGCCATCGATTTTTGAGACCATAAATAAAAATACCCGCCAAAGGCGGGTATTTTATATTTGAAAACAAATAGTTAGTTATTTCTGCTCCAGAAGCCGGCATACCGCTTCAAGCTGTTCCAATGTCCGGTAACCGATACGGATTTGCCCCGATCCGCCCTTGTGGCTGATCTTCACATCCAGCCCGAGAGCATCGGACAGGCTGCGTTCGAGCGCAATCGTATCGGAATCCTTTTCCGCAGCAGGTCGCTTCTCCGCAACATCGCCCTGCGCTTTGATATCATTCTGCGCCAGGCGCTCGGCATCACGCACCGAAAGCCCCTTGGATACGATTGTTTTCGCGAGCGCCGCCGGATCGGAAGTGGAAACAAGCGCGCGCGCATGACCTGCGGAGAGCGAACCATCCGCCAGCATATCCCGTACCGGATCGGGAAGCTTCAAAAGCCGCAGGCTGTTGGCAACGTGGCTTCGGCTCTTGCCGATGATTTCACCGAGATCATTCTGCGTATAACCGTGTTCGGCGATGAGCTGCTCATACCCCATCGCTTCTTCGAGCGGATTTAGATCGGAACGCTGTACGTTTTCGACAATCGCCAGTTCCAGCGCCGTGCGATCATCCACATCGCGAACAATGACCGGAACATCGGTAAAGCCCGCCAACTGCGCCGCACGCCAGCGGCGCTCACCGGCGATAATCTCGTAGCGGTTGACTCCTACCGTTCTCACCACCACTGGCTGAACAATTCCATGCTGACGAATGGAGGCGGCAAGGTCCTGCAGCTCGTTTTCATCAAAATGACGCCGCGGGTTTCTCTGGCTGCGAGCGATGAATTCAATGGGAATGGTACGATCGGCATTAACAGCGCGCTGGGGCTCACCCACCGGCACTGGTTGATCCATTTCTCCGATCAATGCAGCAAGACCGCGCCCCAGCCGACGCTTGGAAAGATCATCACTCATAAGATATTACTCCATACATTCCGGCAGGCGTCAGGCGGCTTTACGCAGACGCTCTCTCTGGATCACTTCGGACGCCAGCTGCAAATAGGCCTGGCTACCGGCGCATTTCAGATCGTAAAGAATTGCCGGTTTACCATAAGAAGGCGCCTCGGATACACGCACGTTGCGTGGAATGAGCGTGTGGTAAACCTTTTCCCCCAGATGCGTGCGTACATCCGAAACAACCTGTTGTGCGAGGTTATTACGGGCATCGAACATGGTAAGAACAATACCCTGTATATCGAGCTGCGGGTTCACCGATCCACGAATCTGACTGACCGTGTCCAGCAACTGACTAAGACCCTCCAGCGCAAAGAACTCACATTGCAGCGGCACAAGCACGGAATGGGCGGCCGTCATGGCATTCATCGTCAGAAGATTAAAAGAAGGGGGGCAATCAACAAGAATATAGGAATAGCCTCTGGCTTCCTGCGTCTCCATGGCTGCACGCAACAGGAAAACCCGGTTGGAAACATTCGCGACCTGCATTTCGAAACCGAGCAAATCCATCGTGGAAGGCACGATATCGAGATTTGGAACGGCCGTGGGAACAGCAACTTCCGCCACCCCATGATCTCCCACAAGAAGATCATAGGACGAAAGCTTGCGCTCCTTGCGGTCAATCCCAAGCCCGGTACTTGCATTACCCTGCGGGTCCAGATCCACGATCAGCACACGCTCACCAATAGCCGCCAGCGCGGTCGCCAGATTGATGGCGGTTGTCGTTTTACCGACGCCGCCTTTCTGGTTAGCAACTGCGATAATCCGGTTTTTTTCAAAAGTCATGCCGCACCTGGCCAGTTCGTCAGCGCCTCAGAGCGAGGTTGCTGATTTCAAGAACAACAGAATCTGCCTCAATGGCACTCTGATGTTTTACCAGATCAAACTTCCAGCGACCATGTGCTTTCTGCACTTCAGAATCATAATCCCGGCCTTTATTAAAATAGGCCTTGAGATTTGGGTTATTCTGCGCCCAAGGATGAATATAATCGAAAAGCAAATCCAGTTCGGCGAGCGCGCGTGCCGAAACAGCCTCGCAATTATTGATGATCTCCGGTGCTGTCTCGATCCTGACGGGGTGAACCGCCCCTCTTGCACCAGTTTCCTTCAGTGCAATTCGCAGGAATGCCGCCTTTTTATTGTTGCTTTCGACCAGATCAACCCAGCCGTCGCCAAGATCCGCAAGAAAAATCGCGGTGACAACGCCGGGGAATCCGCCGCCGCTTCCAAGATCAATCCATTTTTTTGGCTGCGGAGAGAGTTGGAATATTTGCGCGCTGTCGGCCACATGCCGGTTCCAAAGCTCCGCGAGAGTGGAAGGCGCTACCAGATTTGTGGTTCTGTTCCACTTCTTAAAAAGCTCGATAAAATGTTCGAGTCTTTCCTGTGTTTCACGTGAAACACTCTGGCCGTTTATCTTCATAATCCGACTCGCTATTGGTGCATGCGTAATTTTTCACTTCGCGTTGCAGAATCCTTCCGCAGAAGTGCGAGCAGCAGCGATATCGCAGCCGGCGTCATGCCGTCAACACGAGCGGCCTGGGCAATATTCTCAGGACGGGCTTTTTCCAGCTTTTGTTTAAGCTCGTTGGAGAGGCCGGATAGGCTCTTAAAATCAAAATTATCGGGGATTTTTCTGTCTTCGTCCCGTTTGATATCGATGATATCAGCGCTCTGCCTTTGCATATAGACCGCATAACTCGCCTCAATCTGCAAGGCCTCGGCCACTTTCCCATCTAGGGCGCCCAGTTCTGGCCAATGCTTGGCAAGGATTTCGACAGACATATCAGGATAGGCCAGCAACTCGTAAACGGACCGGCGTTGACCATCCTGGTTAAGTTTCAACCCCTGCTTGGCCGCCTGGGACGGGCTGATAGAAGTCGTCTTCATCAGCTCGCGACCGCGATCCAGATCGGAAATGAAGTTTGCGAAGCGTTCTTGCCGCTCGCGGCCGATGATACCAACCGTCTGACCGATGGGTGTAAGCCGTAAATCCGCATTGTCCACACGCAGAGAAAGGCGATACTCCGCTCTGGACGTAAACATACGGTAGGGTTCACTGACACCCTTCGATGTCAGGTCATCAATCATGACCCCAATATAGGACTCGGTTCGGCTAAAATAGACCGGATCGGCATTGCTTGCATAAAGCGAGGCATTCAAGCCGGCAACAAGACCCTGAGCACCCGCTTCTTCATAACCCGTCGTTCCATTGATCTGGCCGGCCAGAAACAATCCCGCAATCTTACGACATTCCAGCGACGGTTTCAGCTCGCGTGGATCGACATAGTCATATTCGATCGCATAACCCGGCTGCAGGATCGTCACCTGTTCAAGGCCGGGTATCGTTCGGATAAATTGTTCCTGCACGGAAGCGGGAAGGGACGTCGATATGCCGTTTGGGTAAATAGTGTGATCGTCGAGACCTTCCGGCTCCAGGAATATCTGATGACCGTCCCGTTCACCGAAACGGGTAATCTTGTCCTCAATTGACGGGCAATAACGCGGACCGACCCCCTCGATTTGTCCCGAATACATCGCCGACAGATGAATATTCTCCTGAATGATCTTATGGCCAGCTGGCGTGGTGCGAGTTACACCACATTCTATTTGCGGATTGAGAATACGATCCGTCATGAAGGAAAAAGGAACAGGATGCTCATCGGCAGCCTGCCGATCCACCGCATTCCAGTCAATCGTGCGTCCGTCCAGTCGGGCAGGGGTGCCGGTTTTCAGGCGTCCCATAACGAGACCCAATCGCGAGAGCGTGTCAGAAAGGCCAACAGACGGCTTTTCTCCTACGCGTCCCGCCGGAATCTTTTCGGAACCGATATGAATGAGACCGCACAGGAAGGTGCCGCTCGTCAGCACCACCGCGCTACAAGGAATCCGGCTACCGTTCTTCATGATAACGGCTGCGACGCGGCCACTGGCCATCTCAATATCGAAAGCATCGCCTTCAATGACGGTCAGGTTTTCAATCGCATCGATCTCGCGCTGCATGGCTTCGCGGTAGAGCCGGCGGTCGGCCTGGGTTCGCGGACCACGGACAGCCGGACCCTTTTTACGGTTGAGCATGCGGAACTGAATACCTGCCGCATCGGCAACCCGGCCCATCAAACCATCCAGCGCATCGATTTCCCGAACGAGGTGTCCCTTTCCCAGACCGCCGATGGCGGGATTGCAGGACATGACGCCAATCGTCTCACGCTTATGGGTAACAAGGGCGGTTTTTGCGCCATGCCTTGCGGCAGCAGCCGCGGCTTCGCTGCCCGCGTGGCCACCGCCAATAACAATGACATCGAATGACTGGTGCATATCCCTGCGCCCTGTTCTACCAACATCGACATCCGCTTCGGCCGTCGATGTTTCACGTGAATCATTTTCCTATGCAGAATTCCGAGAAGATCACGCCGAGCAAATCTTCCACATCAACGCGGCCGGTGATCCGTCCGAGCGATGTCGCGGCGAGTCTTAAATATTCCGACCTTATCGCAAGGTCCAGGGTCTCGGAATCGAGCGCATCACTAACATAGTTCAGCGTCTCTTCAAGTCGTTTTTTATGCCGAGCGCGTGCGGGAACCAAAGACTGGCCGGCACCGACGCGTTTTTCTATCTCCTGCTTCAGCATTGAACGCAATTCGTTCAAGCCTATTCCTTCCTTGGCTGAGATAGACAGATCAAATCCATCATTCAAAGTAGGGGAATGGAGCGCTGTTTTCGTTCTGACCCGCAAATAGCTCCGGCTCCCGAGCGATTCAACAGATTGTTTCGGAACCGAATCATTATCCTGAAGCAATAGAACGAGATCCGCGGTCTCGGCTGTCAGAACCGCGCGCCGCACGCCTTCAAGCTCAACGATATCCTCTGTTTCTCTTATTCCCGCCGTATCGAATATCCGAACCAAATATCCTTCCAGATTGATATCGACGCTCAAAACGTCTCGCGTTGTACCGGCAATATCGGTAACGATCGCAACATCGCGACCGCTAAGGGCGTTCAAAAGAGTGGATTTTCCCGCATTAGGTTCGCCGACCAGTGCAACCTTGAACCCGTCGCGAATGATTTCGCCGCCTTCGCCGCCCTGGAGATGATCATGGATTTCCTTTTTGAGAAGCGCCATGGCTTCCCAAACCTGAGCCGCCACGGAATCTGGAACGTCCTCCTCGTCGGCAAAATCCAGTTCCGCTTCGATGAGCGCGCGGGCTCGCGTCAGGCGGCTGGCCCAGCCATCATAAAGCGCCGACAATTTGCCAGTGCTCTGTTCCACCGCCAAACGCCGCTGCATTTCCGTTTCAGCCTGCAACAGATCAGCGAGGCCTTCGGCCTCGAGGAGATCCATCTTCCCATTTTCGAAGGCTCTACGAGAGAATTCACCGGCGTCGGCGGGCCGAAGACCCTCAAGATTTTCAAGCTCGGCAAAAATCGAAGCTATGACCGCACGACTGCCATGGCTATGAATTTCAACGCAATGCTCACCCGTGAAAGAATTTGGAGCTGGAAAGGCGATTACCAGCGCCTGATCGATGATATCGTCGTTTCGACTCCGAATCGAGCACAATATAGCCTTTCGTGGTGAAGGAAGTTCCCGTCCCGTCAGCATCTTTAACGCATCGAAAGCTCTGGATCCGCTAATCCTGAGAACAGCCACACCCGCCGGCAAGGCGCCGCTGGAAAGCGCGTAGATCGTATCTTCGGAAGCTGGCATCATTCACCTCGGTCTAAAACAGTCAAGCCGCATCCGAATAAACGGACGCGGCTTTGAAGCTCTCACGATGAATCCGGCTAAAGTCCGGATCAGGTATTCATCGATTCGAAGAAATCCGAATTGTTCTTGGTCTGCTTTAGCTTGTCGATCAGGAATTCAATGGCGTCCATCGTACCCATCGGCGCGAGAATACGGCGAAGAACGAAAATCTTCTGCAGATCCTGACGCGGCACCAGCAGGTCTTCCTTACGCGTACCGGATTTCAGAATATCCAGTGCCGGGAAGATGCGCTTGTCTGCAACCTTGCGGTCAAGCACGATTTCCGAGTTACCCGTACCCTTGAATTCTTCGAAGATGACTTCATCCATACGGCTACCGGTATCGATCAGCGCCGTGGCTATAATCGTCAGCGAGCCGCCTTCCTCGATATTACGGGCAGCACCAAAGAAACGCTTCGGGCGCTGCAGGGCATTGGCGTCCACACCACCGGTCAGGACCTTGCCGGAGGAGGGAACGACCGTGTTGTAGGCCCGGCCAAGACGGGTGATGGAATCGAGCAGGATGACAACGTCGCGGCCATGTTCGACCAGACGCTTCGCCTTTTCGATGACCATCTCAGCGACCTGTACGTGACGGACTGCCGGCTCGTCAAAGGTGGAGGAAACAACCTCGCCCTTCACGGAACGCTGCATGTCTGTCACTTCTTCCGGACGCTCATCGATCAGGAGAACGATCAGGTAGCATTCCGGATGGTTTGCCGTGATGGAATGAGCGATATTCTGCAGCAGAACCGTCTTACCGGTGCGCGGCGGCGCCACGATCAATCCGCGTTGACCCTTGCCGAGCGGTGCGACGAGATCAATCACACGCGATGACAGGTCTTTCGAGGTCGGAACATCCAGTTCCATCTTGAAGCGCTCATTCGGGTAAAGCGGCGTCAGATTGTCGAAGTGAACCTTGTGGCGGATCTTTTCCGGATCGTCGAAATTGATCGTATTGACCTTGAGAAGCGCGAAATAACGTTCGCCTTCCTTGGGTCCGCGGATCGGACCTTCAACGGTATCGCCGGTTTTCAGCGAGAAGCGCCGGATCTGCGACGGCGAGATATAGATATCGTCCGGACCGGGCAGATAGTTTGCATTTGCGGATCGCAGGAACCCGAAACCATCCTGCAGGACTTCAACGACGCCCTCGCCGATGATTTCGATGTCCTGGCTCGCGAGAACCTTGAGGATTGCGAACATGAGTTCCTGCTTGCGCATGGTACTCGCATTTTCAACTTCCAGGGATTCGGCAAAAGTCAGCAAGTCGGTAGGCGATTTGCTCTTAAGTTCCTGTAGCTTCATTTCAGCCATGAAGAGAAGACCGTTTGATAATGTAATGTCGGGGGAGGGCGTGTTCGCGAATCAGATGCTGTGGGAAATGCCGCAGATGACTGAATAATTCACATGCCACGAAGATGAGTGGCCCGAAAATAGCGATTGTACACGGCCGCTGCAAGAGGAAAGCACGAATTCCGCGAAATTTATCGTTGCACGGCCCTAACCGAAGGGTTTCACAACCACAAGTATGACGATGGCGATCATCAGCACCGTCGGAACCTCGTTCATCAACCGCCAGTGACGGGCAGGCCGCGTATTTTCATCCCGCACGAAACGTTTTGCGCTGCGCGTGAAATAAACATGGGTCGCGGTCAGAAGCAGCACCAGCGCGATCTTGGCATGCAGCCAGCCGCCGGAAAAACCATAGACCGACCAGGCGAGATAAAGTCCCAACATCCAGGATATCATCATCGCCGGGTTCATAATCACCTTGATCAGCCGCTGTTCCATCACCTTGAATGTTTCAGACTGCTGCGAACCCGGGGGTGCATCGGTGTGGTAGATGAAGAGCCGCGGCAGGTAAAAAATCGCCGCCATCCAGGAAATAACGGCGATGATATGCAGCGCCTTGATCCAGAGATAAAGATCGGCCGGATCGGCATAAAATAGCAGGCCGACGAAGGCGGCAAAGACACATAGTGCGATGCCGGCGCGCAACGTCGCCCGGTTTCCGGGACGGGCAGAGGTCTGTTTTTCGACGCTCATGTCCCGGCTCCGTTGGCACGCACCCGCGCCACAAGCCGGGTGACGTTTTCCGGGTCAGCCTGCGGAGTGATGCCATGGCCGAGATTGAAGATCAGCGGCCCTTGCGCAAGGGCCTGCAGCACCGCATCTATACCATCCTCCAGCGCCTTACCGCCCGCCACCATCAGCATGGGATCGAGATTGCCCTGCACCGGCCCTTCCTTCTGCAAATCCTTTGCAAAGCTCAGCGGCACCGACCAGTCGAGCCCAATGGCGTCGGCGCCTGTCTTGCGGCGATAATCCTTGAGAAGATAACCAGCCCCCTTGGCGAAGGCGATGATTTTTGCCGCTGGCCGACGGGCGCGCACCGATGCGATAATGCGGGCAACGGGTTTTATCGCATAATCTTCAAATTCCTTCTCGCCGAGCACACCGGCCCAGGAATCGAATATTTGAACCGCATCCGCACCTGCATCGATCTGTGCGACCAGATAATCGGCGGAAACGTCGGCCAGAAAAGCCAGCAGCTTTTCCATGGCGGCCGGCTCCTGATAACCGAATAGCCGCGCCGGGGCCTGATCCGGCGTTCCATGCCCCGCAATCATATAAGTCGCAACTGTCCACGGTGCGCCGCAAAAACCGAGAAGCGTCGTTTCATCGGGTAAAGAGGTGCGCAGACGGGAAACGGTTTCGAAAACGGGAGAAAGATGCGCCAAGACGTTTTCAGCATCCAGTTTCTTGATACCGTCGACATCGATTGGGTCCATGGCCGGACCCTTTCCCTCGCTGAAAGACACGTTACGGTGAAGCGCGTCAGGTATCACCAGAATGTCGGAAAAGAGAATGGCGGCATCGAGCCCGAACCGGCGAATGGGTTGGAGAGTCACCTCCGTCGCCAGTTCAGGATTATAACAGAGATCGAGGAAACTACCGGCACTCTTTCGCGTTTCCCTGTACTCAGGAAGATAACGGCCGGCCTGCCGCATCAGCCATATTGGCGGCGGCGTGACCGTTTGCCCGTTCAACACCGTCATAACCTTGCGTTTGCTCATAGCACCCAGCTTCTAAAAAATAAAATCAAAGAGATTTAAAAGATTTTCTATTTCTTAGAGTCTGTGGGTAGCAAGGATTAAAATCGTTCCAGTCGAAATGCCGCAGCCGCAAAGCCTCAAGCGAGCTTGCGGATGCTATCGGTCCTCCTGTTTTTTAATCATGCGAAGGATATAAATTTCATAAATCATTTCATATACTTATAATGATCTATAGAAACGGCGCGACTGTGGATAATATGGGGAAAATTTTGAGCTGTTTCGCATTTTCCCAATAATCCACAGGCGCATCGGAGACAACTGAAGCCACTTGCGGATTGTGGAAAAACACCACTTTATTCACGGCGCGGTTCGGCCCGCAGGACAATTCGGGGATTTGTCCCGGTTTATCAACAGCGGGAGAAAAACAGCGTGGAGAACAAAAAAAGCTTCTTCCATCTGCACCTGATTTCGGACTCAACGGGAGAGACTCTAATGTCGGCCGGCCGGGCGGTTTCGGCCCAGTTCCATGCTTCCATGCCTGTGGAACATGTCTATCCGATGATTCGAAACCAGAAGCAGCTCGCGCAGGTCGTCGATCTCATCGATAAGGAACCGGGCATTGTTCTCTATACGATCGTCGACCAGCAGCTGGCCGGGTTTCTGGATCTGCGATGCCACGCGATTGGCGTACCCTGCGTTAATGTTCTTGAACCCATCATCGGCATCTTCCAGACTTACCTCGGTGCGCCGTCCAGACGGCGGGTGGGTGCGCAACATGCCTTGAATGCGGATTATTTCGCGCGGATCGAGGCGCTCAATTTCGCTATGGATCATGATGACGGGCAAATGCCCGAAACCTATGACGAGGCTGATATCGTCATCATCGGCATCAGCCGCACCTCAAAAACACCGACCAGCATCTATCTCGCCAACAGAGGAATAAAGACCGCCAATATTCCGGTCGTTCCCAATGTGCCTTTGCCCGACAGTCTTTATGCAGCCACGCGGCCACTGATCGTGGGACTGGTCGCGACATCGGACCGCATATCGCAGGTGCGGGAAAACCGCGAACTCGGCGCGACGGGCGGATTTGACAGCGGCCGCTACACGGATCGCGCCACCATCATGGAAGAGCTGAAATATGCACGCGCGCTCTGCGCCCACAACAATTGGCCGCTGATCGACGTTACGCGCCGCTCCATCGAGGAAACGGCGGCGGCGATCCTTGCCCTTCGTTCGAGGACACGATAATCCGAATCGCACGATTCGGAGCAGACAGTCGATGAAACAAGAATTGATCCTCGCCTCGTCCAGCGCATCCCGCCAGATGCTGATGCGCAATGCGGGGCTGACATTTTCGGCCATTCCGGCGGATATTGACGAGCGGGCGCTCGACGAACAGCTGGAACGAGACGGTGCTAGTCCGGAAGAGGTTGCACTGGAACTCGCCAGGGCCAAGGCTCTTGCGGTCAGCACGCTCTATCCCGGAGCATTGGTTCTCGGCTGCGACCAGACCATGGCGCTCGGCGCCCGCGTCTATCACAAGCCGAAAACCATGGCGGAGGCGCAAGAGCATCTGCTGTCATTGTCCGGCAAGGTCCATCGCCTGAACAGCGCCGCCGCTCTCGTCCAAAATAGTGAGGTGGTGTGGCAGATTGTTTCCAGCGCTGAACTGACCGTTCGGACTTTGAGCGCCGAATTTGTCTCCCGCCACCTGCAACGGGTGGGGGAAAAGGCCTTGAGCAGTGTGGGTGCGTACCAGCTCGAAGGAGAAGGAATCCAGCTATTCACATCGATCGAGGGCGATTATTTCACGATTCTCGGCTTGCCGCTTCTGCCGCTTTTATCGAAACTGCGCGACATGGACGTCATCGATGGCTGATTCACGTGAAACATTAACCATAAACGCCTTCGTTGTCGGCTATCCGATCAAGCATTCGCGATCGCCTATTATACATTCCTACTGGTTGAAGAAATTCGGCATTGCCGGTTCCTATAAGGCGGTGGAAATCTCTCCGGACGATTTCGCGAATTTCATTTCAACGCTGAAGCAGGGCAAGCCGGGCACGGCCGTCGGCGGCAATGTCACCATTCCCCATAAGGAAGCGGTTTACCGGCTGGCAGACAGACCCGATGCTCTGGCGGAAGAACTCGGCGCCGCCAACACGGTCTGGATGGAGGAGGGCGAGCTTCACGCTACCAATACGGACGGTTATGGTTTTGTTTCCAATCTCGATGAGCGACATCCGGGCTGGGACAGGACAGAGCGGGCAGTTGTTCTGGGCGCCGGCGGCGCAAGCAGGGCGGTCATTCAGTCACTGCGTGATCGCGGCATTGCCGAAATCCACGTCCTTAACCGTACCGTCGAAAGGGCGCGCGAACTGGCCGACCGTTTTGGGCCGCGGGTCTTTTCCCATCCCCCGGCAGCGCTTCATGAGGTCATGCAGGGTGCCGGGCTCTTCGTGAATACGACGTCGCTCGGCATGGATGGAACGGAAGCGCCGCATCTTGATTTTTCGCCCCTGGCAGATCAGGCCGTTGTAACCGATATCGTCTATGTGCCGTTGAAAACCCCGATCCTGAAAATGGCAGAAGAGCAGGGCGTCGCAACCGTCGACGGGCTCGGCATGCTGCTTCATCAGGCCAAACCCGGTTTCAAGCGATGGTTCGGCAAAACGCCCGAGGTCGATGAGACCCTGCGTTCTCTCATCATCGAGGATATGGAGAAACATTGATGATCGTCATCGGTCTCACCGGCTCGATTGGAATGGGAAAAACGACGACGGCGAAGTTGTTTGCCGGGGAAGGGGTTCCGGTTCTCGATTCCGAT
This sequence comes from Agrobacterium sp. B1(2019), assembly GCF_008274755.1. Classification (NCBI taxonomy): domain Bacteria; kingdom Pseudomonadati; phylum Pseudomonadota; class Alphaproteobacteria; order Hyphomicrobiales; family Rhizobiaceae; genus Agrobacterium; species Agrobacterium sp. B1(2019). The sequence goes on from NZ_VTPB01000001.1 coordinate 2,934,678, forward strand.
GAGGTCGTGCACGGGCTTTACCGGGCGGAAGCCGTTTCGCTGATCGAAGCGGCCTTTCCGGGTACTACCGTTTCCGGTGCGGTGGACAGGCAGAAACTCGGTGAGGTCTTGCGGAAGAATCCGGCTAATTTCAGCAAACTGGAAGAAATCGTGCATCCGCTGGTGCGCGGAAGGCAGGAGGATTTTCTGGCTCAAGCAAGGAAAGAGGATCGGCAATTCGCCCTCCTCGATATTCCGCTACTCTTCGAAACCGGGGCGGAAAGCCGCGTCGATAAAGTCGTTGTCGTCAGTTGTGCGCCGGAAATTCAGCGAGAGCGGGTTTTATCGCGACCCGGAATGACGGAAGAGAAATTCGAAATGATTCTCTCCAGGCAGTTGCCCGACCCGGAAAAGCGTCGGCGCGCCGACTTTATCGTCGATTCCGGAAAAGGTGTCGAAGCGGCACGGGATCAGGTAAAAGAGATTCTGCAGAAACTGGCCGCTGAGTCGCGCCGTGGAGATATGAATGCGTGAGATCATTTTCGATACGGAAACCACGGGGCTCGAATCGAAACTGGACCGCGTGATTGAAATCGGCGGCATCGAGCTGATCAACCACTTTCCCACTGGCCGAACTCTGCATCTGTACATCAGCCCGGAAGATCGCAAGGTTCACCCCGACGCACTTGCCGTTCACGGGATTACCGATGAGTTTCTGAAGGATAAACCCAAATTCGCCGAGGTCGTCGACCAGATTCGTGACTTCTTCGAGGGCGCGCGCTGGGTGGCGCACAACGCCACGTTCGACATGGGCTTCATCAACGCGGAATTCGCCCGTCTCGGTATTGAGCCGGTCGCCGCCGATCTGGTGACGGATACGCTCTCGCTTGCCCGTCGCAAGCACCCGATGGGACCGAATTCGCTGGACGCACTTTGCCGGCGCTACGGCATCGACAATTCCCATCGCACCAAGCACGGCGCGCTTCTCGACTCCGAACTGCTCGCCGAGGTTTATATTGAAATGATCGGCGGGCGCCAGACGGCGCTTGGTTTCGGTTCCGCCGCCAAGCAGGAAACCATCATCGTCGAGGACGATGTACCGCTTGAGCCGCTGCAAAGGCCGCGGGCTTTGCCCTCGAGGCTGGATGCGGAAACGGTCGCGGCCCATGGTAAACTTGTTCTCGGCATGGGCGACAAGGCGATCTGGAACCGCTACCAGAATTGATACCTGTCCAGGCACCGGAAACGGTGAATGCCGTCAAAGAAAAACCCGGGCATGAACCCGGGTTTTGTTTTGTCTGAATTCTGTAAGCGCAGAGCCGCGTCACTTAGTTCGGTACGGCCTGAACCTTGGCCTTGGCCTGTTCCTCGGCAACGCGCTGGGCGAACATCTGCGCGAAATCGATTGGATCGATCATCAGCGGCGGGAAACCGCCATTGCGGGTAACGTCTGCAATGATCTGGCGCGCGAAGGGGAACAGCAGGCGCGGGCATTCGATGAACAGCACCGGCAGCATATGTTCCTGAGGGAAGCCGGCAATGCGGAACACGCCGCCGTAAACCAGTTCGGCCGCGAACAACACCTTGTCGCCATCCTTGGCTTCCGCGTTCAGCGTCAGAACAACATCGAAATCCGAACCGGAGATCGGGTTTGCGTTGACGTTGACATTGATATTGATCGACGGCGCATTGTCACGTGCCTGAAGCGAGCGAGGAGCACCCGGATTTTCGAAAGAAAGATCCTTGATGTACTGGGCAAGAATGTTGAGGGAAGGACTTACTGCGTCCTGTGCACCATTTTCAGCGGTCATTACATTTCCTCACGGCATGAATTCGTGGAAGGCGGTCTACCATTTCGACCGGGGGCTTACAACCCTTCGTGATCGGGTCACCGCGATCCATTCCGCCCGGGATCAGGGTTTTGGCAAGTCGCGATTGTCCGGTTTGCGCGACCATGGGGAATCATCCTTTGGCTCGTCGCGATGAAACTCTTCCTCGTCGAGATCCACTACCTTCGAATTGCCGGTATGTCCCGGGTCATTCCGAAAGCCGGAAAAATCTCCGGGTTGAGAACCAGATTGCTGGCCGGAGTGCCGAAAGGAACCCGCAACGACGACGCGCGGCCCGAAGGCTTTCCAGAAAAAGCGCCGTACGATGGGCGACAGAAGCAGAAGGCCGAGAATGTCGGTAATGAAACCGGGAATGAAAAGCAAAATCCCGGCAACAACGCGCATGGCGCCATTCACCAACTCATCCGCCGGCTGCGCGCCGGTACGCCCCGCGTCCTGGAGGTTTCTTACCATGCCGATGCCGCCCAGCCGCAGGATGAGCAACCCCAGAAACGAGGTGAATAGGACAAGCGCCAATGTCAGCCACAAGCCGATTACCTTGCCGACGATGATGAAGCCGGCAATTTCGAGGATGGGCATCATCAGGATGACGATGGGAAGAAAGGAAAAACGCATCTTCTAGCCTTGCGTGTGCATCTCTGGCAGATTGCCGGTTTCCGGGACACCGATGATTGAATCTGCACATTTGAATGATGATAAGATGCAGACTATATGATGGTGAGGATTTCGAATTTAAATGGCGGTTTTGGTAAAAGATGGGCTTTAGCGACTTTATCACATTGTTTTTTCTCGTTGCAGCGGTGCTGATCTTCTTTCAGCTGCGCAGTGTCCTTGGCCGCCGCACGGGCAATGAGAAGCCGCCGTTCGACCCTTATAGCCCGCGGGATGTGGCAAAGGGCCCTGTTGCAGATGATAACAAGGTCGTGACCTTGCCAAAACGTGGCGAGGCGGAGGATGAGAACCGGTTTGCCGAGGCGGATGCGCTTGCACCCGTCGATACGCCGCTTAACGCCGCGCTCCGCGAGGTGATGACCAGGGACCCGTCCTTCGGGCCGAAGGAATTCCTGAACGGCGCCCGCATGGCCTATGAAATGATCGTCATGGGCTTTGCCGATGGCGACCGCAAGACGCTCAAGAACCTTCTGTCGAAGGAGGTGTTTGACGGTTTCGAGGCGGCCATTTCCGAGAGAGAAGGTCGTGGCGAGGTGGTGAAGTCCACCTTCGTGGGTATCGAGAAAGCAGATATCACGCAGGCCAGTGTGCGTGATTCTGAGGTGCAGATCACCCTGAGGATCGTCAGCCAGCTGATTTCGGCGACCTACGACAAGGATGGCACGCTGGTGGATGGCGATCCGGATGCGGTTGCGGAGGTGGACGACATCTGGACCTTCTCGCGCGATATCCGCTCGCGCGATCCAAACTGGAAGCTGATCGCCACCGAATCCGAGCAATGACCGCGCCATTTTCGATCAAGGAAGTTTCTTTCAGCGACCTGCCCGGATGGAGGCAAGACGATCCGCGCAAGCTTTTTCCGGCGATGGCGACAATCCTGTCGCACCTTCGGAACGCAAAACCCTACAGGACAGGCGCGCTCGGGGTCACGGCGGCGGAACTGGTTTCGCTTCTGGATAGTGCTGAGAAAAACCCGGTAAACAGCCCGGAGCAGGCGCGCCGGTTTTTCGAAACCAATTGCGTGCCTTTCAGGATTTCTTCAGCTCCGGGGAAAAGCGGTTTCGTAACCGCCTTTTATGAACCCGAACTGGAAGTGTCATCTGAACCCGACGACATCTGGCGTTATCCGATTTACCGCCGGCCGGCCGAGCTGGTGGATATCGACGATACCAATCGGCCTGCCGGCTTCGATACGTCCTATGCTTTCGGCAGGGCGGATGAGGACGGGATTTCCTACTTTCCCGACCGTCGGGCGATCGATGAAGGGTATCTTGAGGGCAGGGGCCTTGAGATCGCCTGGGCGAGATCGAAGGTCGACCTGTTTTTCGTTCATGTGCAGGGTGCGGCGCGTCTGGTGTTTCGCGATGGCGCTGTAAAGCGCATTACCTATGCGGCCAAGGTTGGGCATGCTTTTTCCCCGATTGGCCGTCTGCTTCTCGATCGCGGAGAACTTGATCCGAAAACCGTGTCGATGCAGACGATCCGCAAATGGCTCGCTGACCATCCCGACGAGGTGGATGGGGTGCTATGGCATAACCGCTCCTATATTTTTTTCCGGGAGGCGGATGTCGCCGATCAGCATATGGGGCCGATCGCGGCTGCGAAGGTTCCGTTGGTCGCGGGGCGAGCCCTTGCGGTGGACAGGCTCATCCACACTTTCGGGCTTCCCTTCTTCATCCATGCGCCGTCGCTTACTCATCTGGATGACGGAAAGCCTTTTGCGCGGCTCATGCTGGCGCTCGATACCGGTTCAGCCATCGTCGGCCCGGCCCGTGGTGATATTTTCACCGGCTCCGGTTTCGAAGCAGGAGAGCTTGCCGGTACGGTGCGCAATGAGGCGGATTTTTATATACTGATACCGCGCGTTGCCGCGGAGAGGTATCGGTGATGAAGAGCAGTCGCAAGCTCGGCAAGGAAGAACGCATTCTGTGGGGGAAGGTCGCAAAAACGACGCGGCCGATCTCCGGCAGACTGGAAGACCTGCTGGCTTTCGATGACATGGAGGAGCCTGCGGTGGAACCCGAGGTTTCGCAGACCGGCAAGAGCAGCTTTCCGCGCATGCTCGCGGAGCCGCCCGAGCCGCCATCAGCGGCTCCGGACAAAAAGCCGAAGATTCATCAGCCGATGGAAAAACCGGTCAAGCGCAAGCTCACCCGTGGCCGGTTGCCGCTGGAAGGGCGGATCGATCTGCATGGCATGTTCCAGAGCGAAGCCCATGCGGTGCTGCTTGATTTTCTGTTGCGCGCGCATGAACGCGGTCTGAGACACGTGCTCGTCATAACGGGCAAGGGCCGTTCCATCGGCAGCGACGGCGCGTTGAAAAGGGCGGTACCCATGTGGTTTTCCAAGCCGGAATATCGCCACCTGATCTCATCCTATGAGGATGCATCCGCCAATCATGGCGGTGACGGCGCGCTTTATGTGCGGCTGGCGCGTCGGCGGGGTGAAAAGTCATGACGCCCTTTGCGGAGGCCGTGCGGCAGCTGCGTGAGCGCAAGGGCGTGACGCAGAAGGAGATGGCCGCCGCAATCGGCGTGTCGCCGGCCTATCTTTCGGCGCTGGAGCATGGCAAGCGCGGCAAGCCGAGCTTCAACCTTCTCCAGCGCACCGCCGGATATTTCAACATCATCTGGGACGAGGCGGAGGAATTGTTCTTTCTGGCCGGCTCATCCGACCCGAAAGTGGTGATCGACACCATCGGTCTGCCGCCGCAATATACGGCTTTCGCCAACCAGCTGGCGCGGGATATTCGCAAGCTGCCGCCGAGTGTGGTAGAGGAACTGTCAGCCGTGCTGCAAAAAAGCCGTTCTTGCGATTGAAACCCCTCTATCCCCTGCTTTATGCAGCATCCTGAAGCATGCGGCCTTTGGGATTGGGTGTAGAATTTCTATAGTCGCATGTCGGATTTGAGTGATTCGCTGGCTTCAGGCCCTCTCACTGGAAACCTGGCCCGAGAAAACTTTGGAAAGAGTATTTATGACCGAAACATCGTCAAGCGAAGTCGGCGCGAACGCGGAATATGGAGCCGATTCGATCAAGGTCCTCAAGGGCCTTGATGCCGTGCGCAAACGGCCCGGCATGTATATCGGCGATACCGATGACGGTTCCGGCCTGCACCACATGGTCTATGAGGTCGTCGACAACGCCATTGACGAGGCGCTCGCCGGCCATGCCGATCTGGTGACGGTGACGCTGAATGCCGACGGCTCGGTGACGGTGACGGATAACGGACGCGGCATTCCCACCGACATCCATTCTTCCGAAGGCGTTTCCGCCGCCGAAGTCATCATGACCCAGCTGCATGCGGGCGGTAAATTCGACCAGAACTCCTATAAGGTTTCGGGCGGCCTGCATGGTGTGGGTGTGTCGGTGGTCAATGCGCTCTCGGTCTGGCTGAAGCTCAGAATCCGCCGAAATGGCAAGCTGCACGAAATCGGCTTTACGCATGGCGTTGCCGATGCGCCGCTTTCCGTCATCGGCGAATATGAAGGCCGTTCGGGTACGGAAGTCACATTCCTTGCAAGCCCGCAAACCTTCACAATGACGGACTATGATTATGGAACGCTGGAGCATCGCCTGCGCGAGCTCGCCTTCCTGAATTCCGGCGTTCGCATCCTGCTCACCGACAAGCGCCATTCCGACGTCAAGCAGGAAGAGCTGCTGTATGATGGCGGCCTCGAAGCCTTCGTCCGTTATCTCGACCGCGCCAAAAAGCCGCTGGTGGACAAGCCGGTCGCCATCAAGGGTGAAAAGGACGGCATTACGGTTGAGGTCGCGCTCTGGTGGAACGACAGCTACCATGAGAACGTGCTTTGCTTTACCAACAACATTCCCCAGCGCGACGGCGGCACCCATATGGCCGGTTTCCGCGCGGCGCTGACCCGTCAGGTAACCTCCTATGCCGAAACCTCGGGCATCCTGAAAAAGGAAAAGGTGAGCCTGCAGGGCGAGGACTGCCGTGAAGGTCTGACGGCCATTCTTTCCGTCAAGGTTCCCGACCCCAAATTTTCCTCGCAGACGAAAGACAAGCTAGTGTCGTCCGAAGTGCGTCCGGTCGTGGAAAGCCTTGTCAACGAAGCGCTCTCCACCTGGCTGGAAGAACATCCTTCCGACGCGCGAATTCTGGTCGGCAAGGTGGTGGAAGCCGCGGTCGCCCGCGAAGCTGCCCGCAAGGCACGCGAACTGACGCGCCGCAAGGGCGCACTCGATATAGCCTCGTTGCCCGGCAAGCTTGCCGATTGCTCAGAGCGCGATCCGGCGAAATCCGAACTTTTCCTCGTCGAGGGTGACTCCGCTGGCGGTTCGGCCAAGCAGGGCCGCTCGCGCGAGACTCAGGCCATCCTGCCGCTACGCGGCAAGATCCTCAATGTAGAACGCGCCCGTTTCGACAAGATGTTGTCCAGTCAGGAAATCGGCACGCTGATTACCGCGCTCGGCACCTCCATCGGCAAGGACGAGTTCAACGCCGATAAGCTGCGTTACCACAAGATCATCATCATGACGGATGCTGACGTTGATGGCGCTCACATCCGTACCCTGCTCTTGACCTTCTTCTTCCGCCAGATGCCGGAACTGATCGAGCGTGGCCATCTCTATATCGCCCAGCCGCCGCTTTATAAGGTCACGCGTGGCAAATCCGTGCAGTACCTGAAGGATGAAAAGGCCCTTGAAGAATACCTCATTTCGATGGGTCTTGAGGAAGCATCGCTGACCCTCGGCACCGGTGAGGTTCGCGTCGGCGCCGATCTTCGCGAAGTCATTCTCGATGCGGTGCGCATGCGCTCGATGATCGACGGGCTGCATTCCCGTTACAGCCGCTCGATCGTGGAACAGGCGGCGATTGCCGGCGCGCTGAACCCCGAGCTTTCGGCCGATGCCGCCCGCGCCGAGGAGACCGTTGCCGAAGTGGCGCGGCGTCTCGACATGATCGCGGAAGAAACCGAACGTGGCTGGTCCGGCACTGTGCTGCAGGATGGCGGTTTGCGTTTCGAGCGCATGGTGCGCGGGGTGAAGGAAGTCTCGACGCTGGATATGGGCCTGCTCGGTTCGGCCGATGCCCGCCATATCGATCAGCTCGCAGCTCGTATGCGCGATATCTACGCCACGCCGCCGGTCCTGCAACGCAAGGACGGCACGATGGAACTGGCCGGTCCGCGCGCGCTTCTGGATGCAATTTTTGCCGCTGGCCGCAAGGGACTTTCCATGCAGCGTTATAAGGGTCTCGGTGAAATGAATGCCGAGCAGCTATGGGAAACGACGCTTGACGCCAATGTTCGCTCCCTTCTCCAGGTCAAGGTCAACGACGCCACCGACGCCGACGGCCTGTTTGCCCGCCTGATGGGCGACGAAGTGGAGCCGCGTCGCGACTTCATCCAGGAAAACGCGCTTAGCGTCGCGAACCTCGATATCTAATCCTGTGGAGCGTTTCGCGGAACGATTCACGTGAAACGAAACTTTAACAAAAGGCCCGGCGGTCAATTTCCGCCGGGCTTTTTGTCGTTCTGAGAACATCAATCAACCTTGCCGGTGAAGCGACCTTCGAAGGCCACATCCGAAAGGGGCAGACGCTTGCTCGGCACTTCCCGCTCCGCTAGATCATCAGGGAGAACGGACTTGTCGGTCAGCGTGCCGATGGCGACCGCGGCTTCAACCTTGTAGCCTTCCGGAATGTTCAGTTTTTCAAAGATTTTATCCTTCAATATGCCAGCCATGCCATGGGCGTGGTAACCGAGAAGGTGAGCCTGCATGGCAAGCGAAAACCAGGCAGCCCCCGCATCGAAGGAATGGGTAGCGGATGGCTTTTTCTCGCCATCGCGCGAGATGTTATAGCCGCGGGAAATGACGAAGAGCAGCACGGAGGCATTTTTTGCCCAGCGCTGGTTTCCCTCCATCAGCAATTCCACGAAGAGCGGCCAGTCTCCGCTATCCTTGTGCGCATAGACAAACCGCCATGGTTGATGGTTGGAGGCAGACGGCGCCCAATGCGCGGCATCCAGAATGGTCATCAGATGCTCTTGCGGCATGGCGTGGCCATCGAAGGCGCGTGGAGACCAGCGATCGAGGAAGAGGGTATCGACGGGATATTCTGATTGCCGGGAATTGCTGTTCGTCACGGGCGATGTCCTTTTGATTGCCGGGAAGGAAAAGGTATTTTTCGAAACTTGGCGCAGTCAAGGGGTGACAAGTATGAATGCATCGTTCATATATGCATCATCTTGTCTGACAACCGGGAGAGAGTTCCATGAAATTGATGCGTGTTGGCCAGCCCGGCCAGGAAAAACCAGCCATTCTCGACGCGGAAGGAAAAATCCGCGATCTGTCCGCCCACGTCAAAGACATTGGCGGCGATGCTATTTCTCCGGAGGGCCTCAAGAAGATCGCCGCGATCGACCTCGGCGCACTTCCGGTCTTGAGCGAAGAACGCATCGGCGCCTGCGTTGCCGGAACGGGAAAATTCATCTGCATTGGCCTCAATTTCTCCGACCACGCCGCCGAAACGGGTGCTACCGTACCGCCGGAACCGGTCATTTTCATGAAGGCGACCTCGGCCATCGTCGGTCCGAACGATAACGTCACCATTCCGCGCGGTTCGGAAAAGACCGACTGGGAAGTCGAGCTTGGCGTCGTCATCGGCAAGACCGCGAAATATGTCTCGGAAGCCGATGCTCTCGACTATGTCGCCGGTTATTGCGTTTCGCACGATGTGTCCGAGCGCGCCTTCCAGACGGAGCGTGCCGGTCAGTGGACCAAGGGCAAGTCCTGCGATACTTTCGGCCCCATCGGCCCATGGCTGGTGACGAAGGACGAAATCACCGATCCGCAGAACCTTGGCATGTGGCTGAAGGTGAACGGCCAGACCATGCAGGATGGCTCCAGCAAAACCATGGTTTACGGCGTTGCCCACGTTGTCTCCTATCTCAGCCAGTTCATGTCGCTGCATCCCGGCGATGTCATTTCCACCGGCACTCCCCCCGGCGTCGGCATGGGCCTGAAGCCGCCGCGTTACCTGAAGGCTGGTGACGTCGTGGAACTCGGCATCGAGGGTCTCGGTTCCCAGAAGCAGACTTTCGTCGCCGACATCTAATCACCAGCAAGCATTCAATGAAAAGTGAGGCGCCGGCGGGAGACCGCTGGCGCCTTAAATTTTGTGCACCTGCGAAAAGCTGCTATGGTTGAAAAAAAGAGCGTGATCGCGAGGGAGGCGTCATCAGTGTTCTACCACCTCTATGAAATGAACCATGCGGCCATGGCGCCGCTGCGTGCCGGTGCCGATATGATGCGGCAGGCCTGCAACAATCCCCTCAATCCCTTGTCCAGTACGGCTTTCGGCAGAAGCCTCGATGCCGGTTTCGAGGTTTTCGAACGTCTGACGCGCCGTTATGTCAAACCGGAATTCGGCCTCGGCTCCACGGTCGTTGATGGACAGGCCGTGGCTGTCACGGAGGAGACCGTCTGGTCACGCCCGTTCTGCAATCTGCTTCATTTCAAAAAAGAACTCGATCCGGCCCGCCAGTCCGACCCGAAGGTACTGCTGGTGGCCCCGATGTCCGGCCACTATGCAACCCTGCTACGCGGGACCGTGGAGGCATTATTGCCCTCGGCCGATATTTACATCACCGATTGGGCCGATGCCCGTATGGTGCCGGCCACGGAGGGCACCTTCGATCTCGACGATTATATCGACTATGTCATCGAGATGCTGCGGCAGATCGGCCCCGGCGCCCATGTGGTTGCCGTCTGCCAGCCATCCGTGCCCGTTCTAGCTGCCGTTTCCTTGATGGAGGCGGATGGCGATGCGTTTGCACCCGCTTCCATGACGCTGATGGGCGGACCGATCGATACGCGCATCAACCCCACCGCCGTCAACGGTCTCGCCAAGGCCAAGCCGATCGAATGGTTCCGCGACAATGTCGTCATGCAGGTGCCGTGGCCGCAGCCAGCCTTTGGCCGCAATGTGTATCCGGGTTTCCTGCAGCTGTCGGGCTTCATGTCCATGAACCTCGACAAGCACATGACGGCGCACAAGGATTTTTACCTCAACCTCGTCAAGAATGACGGCGATTCCGCTGAAAAACACCGCGAATTTTACGATGAATATCTGGCCGTCATGGACCTGACGGCGGAATTTTATTTGCAGACCGTGGAAACCGTCTTCATCGACCATGCGCTTCCGAAGGGGAACATGCTGCATCGGGGCAGGGCGGTCGATCCCGCTGCCATTCGGAAGGTCGCATTGTTCACTGTCGAAGGCGAGAATGACGATATTTCCGGTGTTGGCCAAACGAAGGCGGCCCATGATCTGTGCCGAAACATCCCTGCAGACAAACGCGCACACTACATGCAGCCGGATGTGGGGCATTATGGCGTCTTCAACGGGTCGCGCTTCCGCAAGGAAATCGTGCCGCGCATGCTGGATTTCATTGGCAAACACCAGACAGCCTAAGGCAAAACGGCAGGTGACGCCGCGCATTTGCGTGGCCAAGCGGTGGACGAATCGGTTATGAAGGCTTCATGTTTTCGCTCCTCAGAAAGTCCCTGAAGTCGCCGGCGCCAAAGAAGATCGTGCCGAGCCAGCGCACCGTCGCGGTTGCGGGCCGGCAGGTGCCGATCACTGTCAGGGAAAACCCGCGGGCCACGCGCATCACCTTGCGCATCGAGCCGGGTGGCCGGGCGCTGAAGCTGACGATCCCGATGGGCCTGCATCACCGTCAGGTCGACGATTTTCTCGAAAGGCATCAGGGCTGGCTGGAAGGCAAACTTCAGAAGTTCAGCCCTGATGACGGTCTGCGTCCCGGTGCGACCATCGATATCAGAGGCATCTCCCATCGCATCGAACACACCGGCAGTCTGAGGGGCCTGACCCATGTCGCGAAAGACGCTGATGGTGCGGCTGTTCTGAAAGTCAGCGGCGCGCCCGAGCATCTGAGACGGCGGATCGCGACTTTCCTGAAAAAGGAAGCAAAGGCCGATCTGGAACGGTTGGTTGCCATTCACGTCCGCGCCGCCGGCCGGCCGGTACGGTCCATCAGCATGAAGGATACGCGCAGCCGCTGGGGCTCCTGTTCTCATGATGGAAACTTGAGTTTCTCCTGGCGTATCGTCATGGCCCCGGAAAGCGTCATCGATTATCTCGCAGCCCATGAGGTCGCGCATCTCCGGGAAATGAACCATGGCCCGAAATTCTGGGCGCTGTGCGAAAAGCTCTGCCCCCACACCAATGAAGCCAAGGACTGGCTGAAACGCCATGGCTCCCGACTTCACGCCATCGATTTCGATTGAAACTGGCGGCGGGCATCGCCATCTGGATTCACGTGAAACATTCCACCAAAAAGGGATGCGATTTGGCTCGACTCTTATCGCATTTCATGTCAGGTCGCGAGTATGAAACCGGATATCAAGATTTGCGGATTGAAGACACCGGAAACGCTGGAGCGTGCCATCAGGCGCGGTGCGTCCCATGTCGGTTTTATTTTCTTTGAAAAAAGCCCGCGCTATATCGAGCCGGATCTTGCCGGCAGGCTGGCCGAAGCCGCCCGTGGCGCAGCCAAGGTGGTCGCCGTTACAGTCGATGCCGATAATGATGATCTCGATGAAATCGTTGATCTCCTGAAACCTGACATCTTGCAGCTGCATGGCAGCGAAAGCCCGGAACGGTTGCTGAACATCAAGGCGCGTTACGGTCTGCCTGTCATGAAGGCGATTTCCATTCGTGATGCCGCTGATCTTGCCAAAATCGATCCTTATATTGGAATAGCCGATCGTTTTCTGCTTGATGCAAAGGCGCCTACCGGTTCCGAACTTCCAGGCGGCAACGGTGTTTCTTTCGACTGGACGATCCTGCGCTCACTTGACGAAAGTGTAGATTACATGCTTTCCGGTGGGCTGAACAAGGACAATGTCGCCGAGGCTCTGGCAGAGACCCGGGCGAGCGGACTAGATTTGTCATCCGGTGTCGAAAGCGCGCCGGGCGTCAAGGATTTGTCGAAGATCGACGCTTTTTTCGATGTGGTGAATGATTGGTCGAAAGGCCCAAAGGGAGCTTGAAGTGAACGACGCGCCAACACCCAATTCTTTTCGTTCTGGTCCCGATGAGGACGGACGTTTCGGTATCTACGGAGGACGCTTCGTTGCCGAAACGCTGATGCCGCTCATTCTGGATTTGCAGGCGGAATGGGACAAGGCCAAGACCGACCCTGAATTCCAGGCTGAACTCAAGCATCTCGGTACCCACTACACTGGCCGCCCGAGCCCGCTTTATTTTGCGGAGCGCCTCACGGCGGAACTTGGCGGCGCGAAGATCTATTTCAAGCGCGAAGAGCTGAACCACACCGGCTCGCACAAGATCAACAATTGCCTCGGCCAGATCCTGCTTGCCAAGCGCATGGGCAAGACCCGCATCATCGCCGAGACCGGCGCCGGCCAGCACGGCGTTGCTTCGGCAACCGTTGCCGCGCGCTTCGGCCTGCCATGCGTCGTTTACATGGGCGCGACGGACGTTGCGCGTCAGGCACCGAACGTATTCCGCATGAAGCTTCTGGGTGCCGAGGTGAAGCCGGTCACCGCCGGTCATGGCACCCTGAAGGACGCCATGAACGAGGCCCTGCGCGATTGGGTCACTAATGTTGAAGATACCTATTACCTGATCGGCACCGCGGCCGGCCCGCACCCCTATCCGGAAATGGTCCGCGATTTCCAGGCCGTTATCGGCGAGGAAGCCAAGGCGCAGATGCTGGAAGCGGAAGGCCGTCTGCCGGATATGGTCATCGCGGCAGTTGGCGGCGGCTCGAACGCCATCGGCATCTTCCATCCTTTCCTCGATGACAAAAGCGTGCGCATCGTCGGCGTCGAGGCTGGCGGCAAGGGCCTGTCGGGCGAAGAACACTGTGCCTCGATCACGGCCGGCTCACCCGGCGTGCTGCATGGCAACCGCACCTATCTGCTGCAGGATGAGGACGGCCAGATCAAGGAAGGCCATTCCATTTCCGCCGGCCTCGATTATCCCGGCATCGGCCCCGAGCACTCCTGGTTGAGTGATATCGGCCGCGTGGAATATGTGCCGATCATGGACCATGAGGCGCTGGACGCCTTCCAGATGCTGACCCGCCTTGAAGGCATCATCCCGGCTCTCGAGCCGAGCCATGCCTTGGCCGAGGTCATCAAGCGCGCGCCAAAGATGGGCAAGGATGAGATTATCCTGATGAACCTTTCCGGTCGCGGCGACAAGGATGTCCACACCGTCAGCAAATTCCTTGGAATGGATGTATAAGATCATGACCGCACGTATGGACAAGCGCTTTGCCGATCTGCGCGCTGAAAATCGCCCGGCTCTGATTACCTATTTCATGGGCGGCGATCCGGATTTCGAAACCTCCCTCGGCATCATGAAGGCGCTGCCGGAAGCAGGAGCCGACGTTATCGAGCTCGGCATGCCGTTTTCCGACCCTATGGCGGATGGCCCGGCCATCCAGCTGGCCGGCCAGCGCGCGCTGAAGGGCGGACAGACGCTGAAAACCACGCTCGATCTCGCTCGCGAATTCCGCAGGCAAGACGATGCAACGCCGATCGTGATGATGGGCTACTATAATCCGATCTATATCTACGGTGTGGAGAAATTTCTGGACGATGCGCTCGCGGCTGGCGTCGATGGCCTGATCGTGGTCGATCTGCCGCCGGAAATGGACGATGAACTCTGCATCCCGGCACTCGCGCGCGGCATCAATTTCATCCGTCTGGCGACACCCACGACCGATGGCAAGCGCCTGCCTGCCGTCCTTAAAAATACCTCAGGTTTCGTCTATTACGTCTCGATGAACGGTATCACCGGTTCAGCACTTCCCGATCCATCGTTGATCTCGGGCGCTGTCGGTCGTATCAAGGCGCATACGGAACTGCCGGTCTGTGTCGGTTTCGGTGTCAAGACGGCCGATCATGCAAAAGCGATCGGCGCCGTCGCGGATGGCGTGGTGGTCGGTTCGGCCATCGTTAACCAGATTGCGGGCAGCCTGACCAAGGATGGACAGGCAACCGCAGACACCGTGCCGGCCGTTACGACGCTGGTAAAAGGACTTTCAACGGGCGTGCGTGCATCGCGCCTTGCCGCTGCGGAATAAGCGCGCGGCCCAGTCAGGAGTAGACAGTTGAACTGGATCACCAATTACGTTCGGCCGCGGATCAATTCCATGCTCGGCCGCCGCCCGGAGGTTCCGGAGAACCTATGGATCAAGTGCCCGGAAACGGGCGAGATGGTCTTCCACAAGGATCTGGAAGACAATAAGTGGGTCATACCGGCTTCCGGTTACCATATGAAGATGCCGGCCAAGGCCCGCCTTGCGGATCTTTTCGATGATGGCGTCTATGAGGCCTTGGTCCAGCCGAAGGTGGCGCAGGACCCCTTGAAGTTCCGCGATTCCAAAAAATACACCGACCGTCTGCGCGACAGCCGCACGAAGACCGAGCAGGAAGACACGATCCTTGCCGGCGTTGGCTTGCTGAAGGGCCTGAAGATCGTCGCCGTCGTGCATGAATTCCAGTTCATGGGCGGTTCGCTCGGCATTGCCGCTGGCGAGGCCATCGTCAAGGCCTTCGAGCGCGCGATTTCCGAGCGCTGCCCGCTCGTGATGTTCCCGGCCTCGGGTGGCGCACGCATGCAGGAAGGCATTCTGTCGTTGATGCAGCTGCCACGTACCACGGTTGCCGTGAACATGCTGAAAGAAGCCGGCATGCCCTATATCGTGGTTCTGACGAACCCGACCACGGGCGGTGTCACGGCCTCTTACGCCATGCTGGGTGACGTGCATATTGCCGAGCCGGGCGCGGAAATCTGCTTTGCAGGCAAGCGCGTCATCGAGCAGACCATTCGTGAAAAGCTGCCGGAAGGCTTCCAGACCTCGGAATACCTGCTGGAACACGGCATGGTGGATATGGTCGTCGACCGCCGCGAAATCCCGGACACCTTGGCCAATCTGCTCAAGATCATGACCAAGGCGCCCGCTGACAACGCAAACGCTGTTGTACCGCTGGCCGCTTCGGCCTGAGGAAAAAAATATGTCGCCCGGAGGCATAAACTGCCTTCGGGATGATGCTATACGTTGCCTGATTTCATTTTTGGGGCGGCGGACAAATGGCAAACAAAACGCCTGAAAGGCGAACGGAAGACATGACGAAGCCCGCGATCGGTGAGGCCGAAAAGATCATTGAAGAGCTGATGCAGCTTCACCCCAAGGGGTTTGATCTTTCACTCGACAGAATTTCCCGTCTTCTCGAAAAACTCGGCAATCCGCAAAACAGAATGCCGCCAGTGATCCACGTGGCGGGCACAAATGGCAAGGGCTCCGTCAGCGCCTTTTGCCGGGCTTTGCTGGAAGCGGCCGGACTCTCCGTTCACGTTCATACCTCGCCTCATCTGGTAAATTGGCACGAACGATACCGTATCGGCGTGGCGGGCGACAAAGGCCGTTACGTCGAAGACGAGATATTTGCGGATGCGCTGCGCCGCATTGAAGCTGCCAATGCTGGTCAGACAATCACGGTTTTCGAAATCCTGACTGCGGCTATGTTTGTGCTTTTTGCGGAACAGCCTGCCGATGCGGCGGTCGTTGAGGTGGGCTTGGGCGGCCGTTTCGATGCGACCAATGTTATCAACAACCCGGCGGTTTCCGTCATTATGCCAATCTCGCTTGATCATCAGGCCTATCTCGGCGACCGCGTGGAACTGATTGCCGCTGAGAAGGCTGGCATCATGAAAAAGGGCTCGCCTGTCGTCATTGGCCACCAGGAATATGACGCGGCGCTAGACACGCTTGTCGCGACGGCCGAACGTATTGGTTGCCCGGTCTCGGTTTATGGGCAGGATTTTTCCGCCCATGAAGAATTCGGCCGCATGGTCTATCAGGATGAGTTCGGCCTGACGGATGCGCCGTTGCCAAGGCTTCCCGGCCGCCATCAGCTCGCCAATGCCGCCGCAGCGATCCGCGCTGTGAAAGCAGCCGGTTTTGACGTGACGGAACGGATGATTGAAAAGGCCATGACCTCCGTGGAATGGCCCGGCCGTCTTCAGCGTATCCTGACCGGCAAAATCGCTGACATGACCCCGAAGGATTCGGAAATCTGGATCGATGGCGGTCACAACCCCGGTGCGGGTGAAGTGATTGCCGAGGCCATGGCCGGCTTTGAGGAAAAGACGCCGCGCCCGCTCTTCATCATCGCGGGCATGATCAATACCAAGGATCCGGTGGGATATTTCAAGGCTTTCGCCGATATAGCCGAATACGTCTTCACCGTGCCCATCGGCGGCACGGATGCGGCGATCGACCCCGTCGTGCTTGCCCATGCCGCTTTTGATGCCGGGCTGGTGGCCGCGCCCACGTCGTCGTTGACGCATGCGCTGGAAGAGCTGTCGCGCCGTTTCAACGCCGAAGGACCAGCGCCGCGCATCCTGATCGGGGGCTCGCTTTATCTTGCCGGCAACGCGCTTGCCCTTAACGGCACGGTTCCCCAATAAAGAAAGCCCGGCAGCGATGCCCGGCTTTCTCATTCCATTGATATTGCTTATGCGGCGCCGGAAATCCAGGCTGAGAGCGCTGTCTTGGGAGCAGCGCCAACCTTGATGTCGGCCACTTCGCCGCCTTTGAACATGGCGAGCGTCGGGATGGAACGTACGCCGAACTGGGCTGCCAGTTCCGGGTTCTCGTCGATGTTCAGCTTTGCGACCTTGACCTTGCCGGCCAGCTCGGACGAAATTTCCTCAAGGCTCGGCGCGATCATCTTGCACGGGCCGCACCATTCGGCCCAGAAATCCACCACGACAGGTTCGGCGGATTCGAGGACCTCGGACTGGAAGTTGGCGGCATCGACTTTTACGGTAGCCATATCTGGCTCTCCTTTCAGCTAAACTTTTCCGCTATCGATGTGATGCGGGCGCTTCGAAATTTCAATGCCCCGGTATCTCACTTTGTCTTTATTGCGGCAAGGGCCTCCGCCATGGCAGCGTCGCTAACCGTTACAAAAGCGGCATTTTCCGTATAGATCAGCGCACAGACAAATTCCTTGCCCGGATAAAGCGGCGCGAGAATTTCGCGATAGATCGCAAGCTGCGCGGTGTGGGAGAAAGGTATCTCGCGTGCCGTGCGCGGCGGAACCCGGTTCGTCTTGTAGTCGACCAGAATAACGCGATCACCATCCACCGCCAGCCGGTCGACGCGACCGGAGACGGCATAGTGCTGCCCGCCGATGGTCATCGTGCCCATGATCGACACTTCCGCACGGCTGTTGGCGGAAAAGGCCGGCTGCACTGCCGGTTCGGACAGCACCCGCAAAACTGCCCGTATCAAATGGTCCCGTTCGGCTGCGGGCCAGAAACGTGCTGCGCGCTCGGCATAACGCCAGGCTGCTGCTTCCCGCTCACTTTCCGCAAAATCCGGCAAGGCCTGCAGCATGCGATGCACTAGCCTGCCCCGCTGCAGGGCAAGGCTGGAAGCATCGGTCTTTTCCCCGAACAGTGGAGAACGCACAGCCAGATCGTCCGCACCGTCATCAATGATCGTCCCGGCGCCCGAAGGGCTGAGTGGTCTTGGCAGCGAAGGCAAGGCAGGCAGGGGTTCAAGAAGGCCGGGCGGAAGCGCGTGGTCTTCTTCCTGCTGGGGTTCTGCCGTCTTGTGCGGGGCAGGTGCCGGGCGTGCTTCAGACTTGCGCCAGACAACACCCTGCCATTCCTCGCCGTCGGCACTGAATAGCTGCGGCTGGCAATGATCCTGATTATCCGCAAGTGCCGCCCTGACGATGGCATGCCAGCATTCGGGATTTTCCTTCTGACCACGATAACCGCAGACAACCAGATGATCGGCGGCGCGCGTCATCGCCACATAAAGCAGCCGTCGATATTCATCTTCCGCAGCCGTCTTCAGGCGTTCCTCGTCCGAGCGAATGAGGTGATTGGTAAAACCGCTGCCGGGCAACCAGACCGGAAAGGCATCGCCATCGGCTTCCACGAAGCGCAGTTTGGGCACATGGCTATGGTTGAAGGCCTTCGAGCCGCCGTCGACGACAAAAACCACCGGCGCTTCCAGGCCTTTGGAGGCGTGCACGGTCATGATGCGCACTTCGCCGCGATCCTTGTCCTGCTCGCGCTTCACTTCAGGTGAATCGGTCTCCAGGACGGAGAGAAAGGCCTGAAGGCCGGGCAGGCCGGTTCTTTCGTAATCCAGCGCAAAGGACAGGAACTCGTCGAGAACGTCGCTCGCTTCGTTGCCAAGCCGCCCAAGGAATTTTTTGCGTCCGTCATGCAGGGTCAGAACCGCCGCGAAAAAATCATGCACCGTGGTGGTTTTCGACAGTGAAACGAAATGCCGAAGTTTGTCGGTGACGATGGATAGACGGCTGGTTTCTTGGCCTGAAAGGACTTGCAGTCTCTGCCACACGCTCTCCGTCTCGGATCGCGTGGCGGCGATCTGGAAGACATCGTCTTCCGTCAGGTTGAAGAGCGGGCTTTTCAGCAGCGCCGCCAGCGAAAGATCATCTTCCGGCAGCACCACGAACCGGCCGAGCGCCAGAAGGTCCTGTACGGCAATGTGATCGGTCAGGCGAAGGCGGTCGGCACCGGCGACGGGGATGTTCTTGCGTCGTTTCAACTCGCGGGTCAGCGCGTTGACGAAGGCGGCGCGTTTTCTGACAAGCACGAGAATATCGCCGGCCTCGATAGCGCGCTCCACGCCTTTTTCGATGATGGTTTCGTTTCCGATCATGTCGGCAATGCGCGCGGCGATACGGCGGGCGACGATGGTGGCCGGCGCGCTTTCCCGCAGCGCATCGAAGGGGGCCGTCCAGTCTTCTTCATCTTCGGTGGTTTCCGGCGCCACCATATCCCACACTTCCACCGTGCCGGGATGGCCGGCCCGGTTGGAGCGGTGTTCGACGGGCTCATTGTCAGCGCTGAGGCCGCTCGCGTTTTTCGAATCTGAAAAGACCTGGTCGACGGCAGCCAACACATCCTCGGTGGAACGGAAGGAGAGTGGCAGGCGGATACGATGAAAGGCCTGCTCCACCTGATCGACACGCTTTTTGGTCTCGTCGCGTTCCTGCGAGAACCGTTCCGGCCGGGCGCCCTGAAAGGAATAGATCGACTGTTTTTCGTCACCCACAGCAAACAGCGTTCGGCGTCCCATGCGGGCGCTCTCACCCGTGAAAAAATCCGCCGCCAGCGACTGGATGATCGACCATTGCACCGGGCTGGTATCCTGCGCCTCGTCGACCAGAATATGATCGATGCCCTGATCCAGCTTGTAATGCACCCACGCGCCCGCAGTATCGCGGTTAAGGAGATTGGCGGCGCGCTCGATCAGGTCTTCGAAATCGAGTTGGCTTCGCTGTTTCTTCAGGTCTTCGAAATCGCCGATCAGCCTTTCGGCCAGAATAAGGGCGCTTTTTGTTGCCGCCAGCATTCGCACCAGGCGATAACGATTGCGGCAGGCCACGACATGGTCCCGCGCCAGCGTCAGTGCGTCAACGAGATCAGGCGCGGATTTCTGCATGCCCTTGTTGATGACGTAGGCATCCGATTTCTTTTCGCCCTTGGCCGTCAGAAGCGCTGCTTCGATGAATTCCATCCGCCGCACGGGGTCCGACTGCCGTTTTGCCTCCCTGAGCGCATAGGCGACATCAATGACGCGTGATCCTCCCACCTCGTCGGCAAGGGTGAGGTACGTCTCGAGCGCGAGGCCCGAGAGGCCGGACAGAGGCCAGAAGGCGGCCGCCGCGGTTTCTTCGGTTTCCCCATCTGCGATCTGCATCGCCTGCCGCAACCGCGCATCGATGCCGCCCGACTGTTTGGCATCGAGCAGAAAGCCACGAAGGGCGCTGCGATTGGCGATTATGGCGGAAAGCAGCGATTCCAGCCCGCTTTCGTCAGCCAGATCGAGCACATAAGCGAGCGATTGCGCCAGCTCCTCGTCCCGCTCCGTCGAAACCGCCGTCAGAAGCGAACGGCGTGCTTCGGCGAGCAGCGTGGTTGCGGCGCGGTCGTCAAGAACTGAGAAATGGCCGGCGACATTGGCCTCCAACGGGAACTGGTGCAGCAACGCCTCGCAGAATGCGTGGATCGTCTGGATTTTCAGCCCGCCCGGTGTTTCCAGCGCCTTGGCGAACAGCCTGCGCGCTTCGGCAAGCTTGATGCGGTCCGGTACCTTGCCTTCGATGGCGGCGATGCGGTCTTTAAGGTCGGAATCCGGCAAAGTAGCCCATTCCGCCAGACGGTCGAAGACGCGGCTCGACATTTCCGACGCCGCCGCTTTGGTATAGGTGAGGCACAAAATCGCCGAGGGCCGGCAGCCGGCAAGAAGCAGGCGGATGACGCGCTGGGTCAGCACGTGGGTCTTGCCGGAACCGGCATTGGCAGAAACCCATGCGGAACTGGCGGGGTCGGAGGCAAGCCGCTGACGGGCGCTGGTCCAGTCGATCCAGCTTTCAGGCGTATCGGCGACAGGGCCGGCATCGAAGGGATCAATCGTCATCGCCGTCTCCCGGTTCTGCCGTCGACCATTCCGAAACGCGGGCGAGGTGGTCATATTCCCCACCATAGGATTGCTGCTCTTCCGGCACGAGGCGGGATGCGAAGCCGTTTTCGCCGTCACGCAGGGAATGAACGAATTTGGTGAGCTGTTCGATCGATTCCGTCGCGAGTTCAATCGCTGATTTTGGCGGTCTTTTGCCGCTCCGGCTGGAATGTTCGTTATTGACCTGATCGGCAAAAAAACGCTCGCCGGGCCGCAGGCGAACGTAGATCAGGTTTTCCGGTGTGGGCGAACCGGCTTCGCGGAAGGCGCCACGCATCAGCGCCGCCGCCTCCAGCGCAAGCTGCGGATCGAGCAGCGCGCGCGCCTGATTGACGGAAGGCGCAAGTCCCGTCTTGTAGTCGATAATATCCGCCTGACCGTTTGTCTTGATGTCGATGCGGTCGGCGATCCCAGTCAGCCTTATGCCCGCTTCGGCAATTTCCTGCCCGGCGCGAGCCTCGTAGAAGCTGTTGCGAATGGATGGATGACGTTCTTTTTCCCAGTCGATGAAGGCGCGTGCTACCGCTGCAAAACGCGGCCGCCAGATGACATCCACATGGGGAGGCAGGTTTTCCGCATCGAAACATTCGTCCAGAATGCGCTGCATGGCCGAAAGCGAGGCCGGTGTACCGGGAATATGTCCCTCACGGGAATAGCGCTCGATAATCGCGTGATAGAGCGTGCCGCGATCGGCGGCGTTCGGATCGCGATTGAAGGGGTCGAGCGGGTCCAGCTTCAGGATGCGTCGCGCATAGATCGAATAGGGGTCGCGGCGCAGGCGGCCCACTTCGCTGAAGGAATAGCGCGTCGGCTGCAATTCGGCCGGTGGCTTCGGGGCAGGGCGCTTTGCCGCTTCCTGATCGATGCTTTCATCCATCAATCCCGCCCAATGGCGATAGGCCTCGCCGCGCTTCCTGAGTTTGCCGGCAAAATCCTCGCCGCCCAGCGCCAGAAGACGCTGCAGCCAACGCGAGGCGACGGCGGGCGTCGAACCCTGCCTGAGCGCGCGGGTGTAAAAAATCTGCCTTGTGCCATTTGCCATCTCGAAATCATGCGCCAGCTGGCCGATGCGCCGTTCCGGCGGTTCGAGGCCAATGGCGGTCTTCATGGTGCGGGACAGGAACGGATTATTCGCCGTCTGGCCGGGCCAAAGCCCTTCATTAAGGCCTCCGATAACGACGGTATCGACACTTTGCAGCCGTGCCTCAAGCGCGCCGAAGATGAAGATGCGCGGATGGCGCATCGATCTTGGCTTGATCGATTCACCGGCTACTAGTGCCGCAAAGATATCGATCCACTGCGGTCCGTCCGCATCGAGGATATCACCGCTTTCCATCAATTCGCCGAACAGATCGGTAAGCTTGTCTCCCGCTTCACCGGACCACAGCGCGGCAAGATCGCTGTTTTCATCCGCGCAGATGGCTTCAATCACGCGACCCGTCCGTTCCGCCCAGATGGACAATGGCAATTTATCGGTGAAGGCACGGCCGGATCGATCTCTGCGGACAAAGGCGGAGCTGAGCGGCTCCGTCGCAACGGCAATCCGCCTTGCCAGATCGCGCGCGGCCTCAGCACTTGCCTCCGGCAGCGCCAGCCGCCAGGCCGGCGGGTGTCGGTCATCGCGCTGCGCCACAAGCTGCGCCTCCAGAACCGTTTCCAGATCGCCGATTTCGGTCTCCACACGGCCGCCGCGCAGCGCGATCAGCTCCAGCGCTTTGGAGGCTTTCGCGAAAGCTTCATCGGAAAGGCCGAAACGGCTGAGCGGATGTTTCAGAAGGGAAATAATGGGCACCGGGTCGCCGGGCCTGAGGATCGCTTCCAGCGCCAGTTGCGTCAACCCCGCTTGTGGGGTGGCGGAGAGCGGCGTGCCGGCCGAGTCATCGGCTTCGATGCCGAAACGCTGCAACTCCGTCGCCACGCGTCGCGCCAGTCCGCGATCTGGTGTTATCAGTGCCGCCTGCGACGGACGTCCAGCATCGGGCGCTTCAAGCGCCAGCCGCAAAGCCACCGCGATGGCCGTTGCCTCCTCGCGCTCATTGGCGGCTTCTATCAGCGTGGCCGTCGCGAAGGCGTCGTCGAAAAAGCCGGGTTCCCTGTCCCCGCGCCAGCGATTCCAGTCGCTGGTGGATTTGGCCGGCGCGAGTGCGGTCGAAAACACGGCTGCGCGCTTTTCCAGATCGCCATCGATGGCGCCGATCTGGACGACGTCGTCGCGCAGGATGCCGAGCTTCTGCAACAGCATATAAAGCCCATATTGCGAGTGGGTGCGGCTCGAAGGATCGGTAGGGTCTTCGGCGATTGCCTCCCATTGCTCCTCCGGCATGGCAAGGTCTAGCCCCGGAAGTACGACGGCACCTTGGGGCAGGGCCGCAACGGCGACGATGAGATCGGCTGCGGCAGGAATGGAACCCGTCGACCCGGCGACGATGATCGGTCCCGTATCCGGCAAATTGGCAAGCCGGTTCGCTTCCGCCCGCAGGATGGCGTTGCGATGCCGGCCGGCGGATGAGCGGTTGAGCTCGGCAAGCCGCGCCGGCCAGAAGACACTGGCGATCCGCAGAAAATCTGCGGTCAGTTGCCACCATTGCGCATGATCGCCAGTATCGAGATGCTGAAGCGCTTCCCAGTCCTTTTCTTCCGTATCCATTGCATCGATCACCTCGCCAAGCGCACGCGCCAGCCAAATGGCGTCTGCGGGGCTGGCGGGGGCGACAAGTGGCGAATCCGAGTGAATTGCCCGGATGGCGTCCGGCAGGCTGTTGCGCCAGGCGAGAATGAGACGCGCCAGTTCGATCAGCCGGCCGGTGCCGGAAATCGGCGGCGCCAGATCCATGATTTCAGGATTTTCGATCTCGAAAAAGCCGCTGTCGTCATCCGTTTCGCCGAGCGGCCGGATCAGCGGCAGAATGGCGGACCGGCCGCCCAGAAGATCGACGAATTCGGAGCGCAGCACACGGGCGGAGCGCCGCGTCGGCACATAGATCGTCACCCTGGCAAGCGACAGCGGATCGGCCGGGTCGTATTTATAGCCGGCTGCCAGTGTCCCGTCACACAGCGTTTCCGCGAGCGTCTTGAGGAACGGTGTTCCTGCAGCGATCGTCAGAACGCGCTTTTCGTGGTGGGAGAGCGTCATGCAGAGCGTTTTTCCTTGAATTGCCGGATGATGCTTTCGGCATCTTCTATCGCCTCGGGCGTACCGACGGTGATCCAGTGGCCATCCAGAGAAAGCCCGAAAAGCCGGTCTTTTTCGATAGCGCGGTCGAAATAGATGTTGAGGTTGAAGGCATCCGCCGGCGCATCGTCCAGCAGTCGCGAATCCATGGCGATGGCTCCGGCATAAACCACGGGGTTCGGATCGCCATCGCGATACCGCGCGAGTTCCCCGCCGGCGGATAGGTTGAAATCCCGCTTGCCATTGTGCCCGGTGGTGCGGTCCATGTCGACGCAGAGCAACGCCATGTCCATTCGCGTCTGGTCGAAGAATTGCGCAAGCTTTTGCAGGTTGCTGACCGCATTCAGCTGCTCGCCAATCCAGAAGAGATCGGCGTTCATGACGAAGACCGGACCGGGTTCCAGAAGCTTCAGACCCTTGGTGAGACCGCCGCCGGAATTCATTAGCTGCGACCGCTCGTCGGAAATAAGGATTTCGGCGTCGGTGCGCTGCTTAAGATGGGCGATCATCTGTTCTGCGTGGTGGTGCACATTGACGACGATGGTTTCGGCGCCGGCTTCGACAAGGACGTCGAGCGCGTAATCGATCATCGGCTTGCCGGCGATTTTCACGAGCGGCTTCGGGATCGTATCCGTGATCGGGCGCATCCGCGTGCCAAGCCCGGCGGCCAGCACCATCGCATTTTTTATCGTCATCGTGGTCAACCGTCTCTCAGTCGTCGAATTCCATGCCCATGCGCAAGCACCAGTCCCTGAGCGGCGCGAGTTCCGGATGCGAAAGCGCTGCACTGAGATAGCGGAACGTCCTCGGCATATGTTTCATATAACCGGGTTTTGCATCCCGTTCCAACAGCCGCACCCAGATACCGGCAAGCTTGCAGTTGCGCTGCGCCGACATGATGGCGAAAGCCTTGAGAAAAGCGGCCTCATCGAAAGACGGTGTATTTCTTCTGCTCTCGAGATAATGCGAAAGCAGGCGCGCTTGCAGTTCGGGGGAGATGGTGACACGGGCGTCCTGCACGATGGAAGCGACATCATAGGCGGTTGGGCCGATCATCCCGTCCTGAAAATCGATGATGCCGACCTGGCGGATGCCGGTGTTCTGCGGTTGCCATATGAGGTTGGGCGAATGGAAATCGCGCAGCAGAAGCCCCGTTTCGCAGTCGGCGAGTTGATCAATCAGGCCGTCCCATAAGGCGTAATAGTCGCTTTTTTCGCCATCGGTAAGCGGTTTGCCGCGTTTGTAGGGCAGATACCATTCAGCCAGCAGCGAAACCTCGATCTTCATTGCGTGCGGATCAAAGGAGGGAACCTCATAGAAGCTCCCGTCACCCACCGGCAGCAGGTTGGGCCGCGTAGTCTGGTGAAGGGCGGCGAGACACGCGACACTTTGAAGATAGCGGTTCTCTATCGGCGTCCCGTCCGCCGCCAGAACCCCTTCCTGGCCAAGGTTTTCGAGCAGCAGAATGCCCTGATCGATATCCACCGCCAAAATCTCCGGCGCGCAAAAGCCGCTATTTCTCAGATAATGGCCAATCGCCACGAAGGAGCGCGCATCTTGTGCGAGATGAGCGATTTCCGCATAGGTCTTGCCATCTGCGATGACCGCTCCTGGCATGGGTCGTCGCCAATCCATAAGGATAAGGTTCGGGCCTTCGGTGGAAACGGTTTCATAGGCGCGTGTGGAGGCGTCGCCGCTCAAAAAACGCCGCGCCGCTTCGCCCCTGCCATTTTTCAAGAGAAACGTGCGGATGGCAAAAACCCGCTCAAGCCGTGTCTTTAATTTTGCCGGAGCTTCGATAGAGGCGAGCCGCCCGTCACCGGAATGTGTCAGCGTCAGGGTTATGGTCTGCTGCGGCGGCAGAACATCGGCAGCGATATTCGGCCACTCGATCAGGCAGACGCCGTCCTCCAGCATTTCATCGATGCCGAGTTCGTCCAATTCGGAAACATCCGAAAGCCGGTAGAGATCGAGATGGGCGACCGGAATGCGGGCGTCATAAGTCTGGATGATCGTGAAGGTGGGGCTCGGCACTTCGAGATCGGGTTCATTCGCCATCGCGCGGATGAAGGCTCGGGCGAGCGTCGATTTGCCGGCGCCGAGATCACCGATCAATGCGAGGCAATCGCCGGGTTTCAAAGCCAGCGCGAGGTCTTCACCCAGCCTGATGGTGTCCTTTTCTCCCTCAAGAGGAATGGTGATCGGCAGGAGGTCTTCGTTCATTCTGCGGCGATGGAGTGCGGCCGTGTGCCGGAAGGAATGCGGCAGGTGACGATGGTGCCGTTGCCGGGTCGGCTGTCGATGCTGACCGTGCCATGGTGCAGGCTGACGAAGCTTTCAACGATGGAAAGGCCAAGCCCTGCACCGGTCCGCCGCCCGCCATTGCCACGCGTCGCAAAGCGGTCGAACACCGTCTTCAGCATGTCTTCGGGAATGCCCGGTCCCTTATCCGCAACGGAGAAGACGAAATCGCCCTCACTGCGTTGGCAGGAGATCTGTACGGAGGAACCTTCGGGTGCGAAATTGATCGCATTGGTCAGGAGCTTGATGAGAATCTGTTTCAGCCGCTGGTGGTCGGCAACGAGACTGCCGAGATGGGTAGGAGCAACGATCTCGAGCGAAATACCGCTCTCCTGAAGCCGATCGGCGATCTGCACCGAGACGTCGTCGAGCAACTCGTTCAGATCGTTTTCCGAATAATTGAGCTGCATGATGCCGGCATCGACGGTGGCGAGATCGAGAATATCGTTGACGATGGTCAGAAGCACCGAGGATGAGGTGGAAATATGGTCGAGATATTCCGCCTGCCGGTCCGTCAATTGGCCGATGCCGGGCGTTTTCAGAAGATCGGTGAAGCCGATAATATTGGTCAGCGGCGAGCGCAGTTCGTAGGAAACGTGCTGCACGAAATCGTTCTTCAGCTCGTCCGCCTTCAGAAGCGCGTCGTTCTTTTCTTTCAGCGCCCGCTCGGCCCGCACGCTGTCGGTCATGTTGACGAAGGTCAGCATGGTCTGAGCGTCGGGTAGCGGAATGATCGCATAATCAAGCACGAGACCGGAAAGCAGCTCCAGCGTGCCCTGCCGCGACGGTCGTTCGTCATCGAAGCTGGTGATGAACTGGCTGAAGGCGCGCCAGCCGTCCGGCCCTTCGTAGGATGGAGCGCAGGCGGTCTCGATGGCGCGAATATGCGTGCCCGTTTCCGCCTGTTCGGCAGTCACACCCCAGAGCGCCCGGAATGCCGGGTTGGAGAGGCGAATGCGCCCGTCTGCGCCAAACACGGCGACACCTTCGGCCAGATGGTCGATAGTCTCGCCCTGCACCTTCACCAGGGTGTTGTAGCGCATCTGCAGGTCGACTTGCTCGGTCAGATTTTCGAAAACCCAGGTCGCACCACCCTGTGGATGGGCGGTGGCGATGACCCGCAGGGTCTGGCCGTTGGGCAGGTGCCACAGATCGGTCTTTGTGTCGAGCGAGCGGTAGACGGAGAGCGCGGTCTCCTTCCAGTTCTTCCAGTTCAGCTGCTCCGGCAATTTGCCGGCGGTGCGCAGCCTGTCGAGAAGCTCGGAATTGTCAGGGCCGGATTCGAGGAAAACGAGGTCGAGACCCCAGAGAGTCGCAAAAGCCTGATTGTAGAATTGCAGCCGCTGCCGGCCGTCGAAAATGGCGACGGGCGTCGCCAGATGATCGAGCGTTTCGGCGTGGCTCTTCAGAACCCGCTTGAGTTCCTCGCCGATGGTCTCGGCCTCGGTGGCGTCGATGGCGATTCCGGCGGAGCCGCCCGCCGTCTTGATATCGACGACATCGAAGAAGGTGCGGTTTCCGGAAACCACCGTGGAAATACGGTCATGATAGGGCGATTCCGGCGTCGCGGCCGCGCGTATCTTCTGCCGGGTGACCGTGTTCAACAATTCGCGTTTCTCGTGAACGGCCTGTTCGGTGTCATGGGCATCCACCGCCTGGGCATAGGCGTGGTTGACCCAGATGAGGTCACCTTCGCCATTGCGCCGCCAGACGGGCTGCTCGATGGAATCGAGAAGTTCCTGAAAGGTCGATACGGAAGCGATCAGGCGCTCGCGCTCCACCTGCAATTCGGCAAGTTCGGCGCGCAGATTGTTGAGGGCTATGAAACGCGCAAAGGCGTTTCCGCCGGAAACCCGGCCCTGAACTTCAATGACTTCGCCGCGCTGCGTCTCGATGGTCAGGTCGAAACTCTGTGCGTGGCTGCGGAGTTTTTCGATGGATTTTTCAAGCTGGCTTGCGGATGCCGGTTTCAACCAGCGGCCAAAGGCCAGAAAATCCTGATCCGCCTGCGGCACGCCCGTCTCGGCCGGCAGCTGTCCCAGAAATTCGGGTCGCTTGTCCGCGCCATCCCAGATGACGATGCGGCGGCTCTTATCGGAAATCAGCGCCTCGTATTTTGCGATCTTGTGGTGGGACTGGGCAAGCGCCTGACGGTATTCACTGCTTTCTGCCTCGATATTGCCGCGCTGGCGCACCAGCCAGACAACGGAAAACAGCGTTGCTGAAAGCATGCCGACGAAAAGCGAATAGGTGATGGTTTCTCCGGATGAGAACAGCCGCGCGCCGGTCTTTGCCACAAGGCCATCCTGAGCCATCGCAATGGTGGTCGAGCCGGTGAGAACCGTACCCGAAAGCAGGATGTGCGCCCGCGAAAAGCCGGTCCGGATCGCACGGATTGCCAGCCGGTAACGCTCCAACACCTGCGCGCTCAATGCCACGCCCGCATGCGTGTTTTCAACGCGCTGAACTGTCTGCTTGCGCAGATCTGAATTGTGAACCGTCATCCCCGGTCTGTCTCCGTCCTATGTGCCGCATCTTCGACAAGACATCCCATTTCGTCCGCGCCGCCCTTTGGCGTGTCCGAATCAAGTCCGATGACAATACCGCCTTCATAAATCTGCGGGAAGGGAGCGCGCAAAAAAGATGCCGCACGCTTTGTCAAGCGCACGGCATCTAGATATTGTGTAATTTCAGTGGATATTAACTATGATATTAATATCTGTAGTGTTCCGCCTTGAACGGACCTTCCTTCGAGATGCCGATATAATCTGCCTGAAGGTCGGAAAGTTCGGTCAGACGCACGCCAAGCTTCTCGAGATGGAGGCGCGCAACCTTCTCATCGAGGTGCTTCGGCAGAACGTAAACTTCGTTCTTGTATTCGCCCTGCTTGGTGAAGAGCTCGATCTGGCCCAGCACCTGGTTGGTGAAGGAGGCCGACATGACGAAGGACGGGTGACCAGTGGCGTTGCCGAGGTTCAGCAGGCGGCCTTCGGACAGAAGAATGATGCGGTTGCCCTTCGGGAACTCAATCATGTCGACCTGCGGCTTGATGTTCGTCCACTTCAGGTTACGCAGCGACGCGACCTGAATTTCGTTGTCGAAGTGGCCGATATTGCCGACGATCGCCATGTCCTTCATCTCGCGCATATGCTCGATGCGGATCACGTCCTTGTTGCCTGTCGTGGTGATGAAGATGTCAGCGGAAGAGACGACGTCTTCCAGGCGAACGACCTCGAAACCATCCATGGCGGCCTGAAGCGCGCAGATAGGGTCGATTTCGGTGACCTTCACGCGGGCGCCAGCGCCCTGCAACGAGGCGGCGGAACCCTTGCCCACATCGCCATAACCGCAGACCACGGCAACCTTGCCGGCCATCATCACATCGGTCGCGCGGCGAATGCCGTCGACGAGAGATTCCTTGCAGCCATACTTGTTGTCGAACTTCGACTTGGTGACGCTGTCATTGACGTTGATCGCCGGGAAAGGCAGCAGGCCCTTCTTGCTGAGATCGTAGAGACGGTGAACGCCGGTAGTCGTTTCTTCGGTGACACCCTTCAGCGCGTCGCGCTGCTTGGTGAACCAGCCGGGGGAAGCCTTGAGGCGCTTGTTGATCTGCGCGAAGAGGATTTCCTCTTCTTCCGAACCGGGATTGGACAGAACGTCCTCACCGGCTTCGGCGCGTGCGCCGAGCAGGATGTACATGGTGGCGTCGCCGCCATCGTCAAGGATCATGTTGGAGAGACCGCCGTCGGTCCACTGGAAGATCCTGTCGGTATATTCCCAATATTCCGTCAGGCTTTCACCCTTGACGGCGAAGACCGGAATGCCGGCCGCAGCAATGGCGGCCGCGGCATGGTCCTGCGTCGAGAAGATGTTGCAGGAGGCCCAGCGAATCTCCGCGCCCAGTTCCTTCAGCGTTTCGATGAGAACGCCGGTCTGGATCGTCATGTGAAGAGAACCGGTGATACGTGCGCCCTTCAGGGGCTTGCTTTCACCGAATTCCTTGCGGCAGGACATCAGGCCCGGCATTTCGGTTTCGGCAATGTCCAGTTCCTTGCGGCCGAATGCGGCAAGGTTGATATCGGCGACGATGTAGTCCTTCTCAAGGCTCATGAAGTTCTCCAGATCAGAAACGCCGCGCCTTCCGGCCCGGCTTTTAAACGTAGCAGCGGTTTAGCAGGCCACGGACGATCTGGCAATGATGATATAAAGAAGTCTTTATGTCTTTATATGGTGTCTGGTCAGGCTTCTTCGCCGAAGCGGTCGGCGACCAGTGCCTCCAGCGCCTCCAGCGCTTCTTTCGCCTGATTGCCGCTTGCCTCGACATAAACGCTGCATCCGGGGCTGGCCGCCAGCATCATCAGACCCATGATGGAGGTGCCGCCAACGGTCATGCCATCCTTGGAAACCGTGATCGTCGCGTCGAACCCCTCGACCATCTGCACAAATTTCGCCGAGGCCCGGGCGTGGAGACCGCGTTTATTGATGATCGGTAGTTCCCGGGAGAATGGCGACATGGGCTGACTTCTCACTTGCCGCTCAAAACGCGGCTGGCGACGTTGATATATTTGCGGCCGGCATCGGATGCATCCTGAAGGGCCTTGTCCATATTATCTTCGCTGCGAACGCCGGCAAGCTTGATCAGCATGGGAAGATTGACCCCTGCGATGACTTCGACATTGCCGTTATTCATGACGGAAATTGCAAGATTGGAGGGTGTGCCGCCGAACATGTCTGTCAGGATGATGACGCCATTGCCGTCATTGACGCGTGCAACGGCATCGATGATATCCTGCCGGCGCTGATCCATGTCGTCTTCGGGACCGATACAGACCGTCTCGATCAATTTCTGGGGACCGACGACATGCTCCAACGCATGGCGAAACTCCTCAGCCAGCTTGCCATGGGTGACAAGCACTAGTCCGATCATGAAATGCTCCCTTGCACACGCACTCTCATTGCCGACTATCGCAACGCGGCAATCCTGTCCATCGGTGGGATTTCATCTTGATGAGGAAAATGCGAATCGCAAGCCTAAAATCGCCCGAATCATCGTCACTTCACATTCGTTTTAAAAAGATTCTGAGCAAGTGCAGCAAATTTTCCATAGGGCGTCAGACTGGAAAGCGGAATGCGCAGAAGCCTGATATGCCCGCCGCAGGGCAGGGAAAACCTCTCGTCATCTTCGGGAAGTCTTGAATTTGTCCCTGAAAGAACTGTCGTGACGGCGAAATCTAGTGGAGCGCGCGCAACGCTTCTGACGGAAACGATGCCGCTGCCGCGCAATTCCAGCAGGCCGGCGATGGCTTCCGGCCGCTCGGCAATGATGTTTTCACCCTCGCGATACACGAAAATCTGATCGTCCGCGATCAACGCGGCCGGCAATCCGCAGCGTTCGGCCTCCGTTAGAAAGCTGAAGGCAAGTTCGCTTTTGCCGCTGCCCGACGGTCCGACGAAAAGAATGCCGGTGTTTTGAACGGTGATGGCGGTGGCGTGCAGGTTGAAGCGTTCAGCGGTCATGGGTTTCGGCTGCCGGCAGCGACAGGGTGAAGCGCGCGCCGGAGATCACGCCATATTTGTCGACGACATTCTCCGCCCGCAGACTGCCGCCATGGGCTTCCGCGATCTGGCGGCTGATGGAAAGGCCAAGGCCGGAATTCTGTCCGAACCCTTCGCTCGCCGGCCGGTCTGTGTAGAAGCGCTCGAAAATCCGGTCGATGTCTTCTGCCTGAATGCCGGGTCCGTTATCCTCCACCTGCACGATGCAACGATCCTTGTGACGGGAGAGGCGCACGGTGATGCGGCCACTTTCCTCGGCAACGAAGGAGCGCGCATTCTCGATGAGGTTGGTGACGATCTGACCGATACGCAGATCGTGACCATTCACCACGAAGGAGGTCTTTGCGCCCGCTTTCCGGTCGATGACATAGTCGATCGTCACGCTTTTCTTCTTGGTGCTTATCTGGCGGGATATATCCACCAGACCCTTCATCAGCATATCAAGATCGAGCGGCGAGGCGTCGGCGCGCGCCAGTTCTGCATCGAGCCGTGACGCATCCGAAATGTCGCTGATGAGGCGGTCGAGACGGCGCACATCGTGGAAGATGATTTCGGTCAGGCGCTGTTTGGACTCTTCGGTCTTGGCGCGCGGCAGGGTTTCCACGGCGCTGCGCAGCGAGGTCAGCGGGTTTTTGAGCTCATGGCTGACATCGGCGGCGAAGCTCTCGATGGCGTCGATACGGTCGTACAGCGCCGTCGTCATTTCACGCAACGCAATCGAAAGATTGCCGATCTCATCCTGACGCGCCGAGAAATCCGGTATTTCCTCGCGGGTTCTCGCCCCGCGGCGCACGCGGATTGCAGCCGCCGAAAGCCGCCGAAGCGGCGTGGCGATGGTGGAGGAGAGGAGCAGCGACAGGACGATATTGACCAGCGTCGCGATGCCGAAGACGCGCATGATGGCAAGGCGCTCCGCATGTACGATCTTGTCGATATCGCCCGCTTGCGTCGAAAGCAGCAGAACGCCGAGTACCGCCCGGAAGCGTTGCACCGGCACGGCGACCGAAACGATCAGCTCGCCCTTTTCCGTGACACGCACGACCGCGCCGCGCACGCCGGTCAACGCATTCATCACTTCGGGATAGATCGAACCGTCGCCGCCGGGCGCTTCCTTGTATTGCGGCAGGCTGCTCGGCTGCAGCATGCGGTTGAACATGCTGGTGAACCAGTCGCCCCAGCTCTGCGTCTCCGGCGTTACCGGTGGCAGGTCGAAACGCAGCACCTGACCGCGCGAATAAAGATGACGGGAATCGAGCAGGAGGTTGGCGTCGGCATCGAACAGCCGCGCACGGGTGCGCGTCGGCGAAATCAGCCGCCGCAGCACCGGCGCGACCCGCTCCGGATTGATCGGGAAACTCAAGTCCTCGTCATTGGGGGCAGGGGTGATGCTTTGCCCAGCCTGTAATTCGAGCAGCTTTTCCGGATTGATGGTGATCGAGTTGGTATCGACAGACGCGGAAGCGGAAACCGCGCCGGCAATGATTTCGCCCTGCGTCAACAGGCTTTCCACGCGCGCGTCGATCAGTCCTTCACGGAACTGGTTGAGATAAAGAATGCCACCGACCAGAACCACCGTCGCCGCGACGTTGAAGAAAAGGATGCGGCGCGTGAGGCTGGAAAACACCGCGTTGCCGAAAATGCGCCGGATGATCGTCAACGGATGGATACGATGGCGGCGTTCGCTGCCGCGTTCTTCGGCATCGTCACTGTCCGAGACGGTTTCCGGCGTTTTCTTCAACACGTATTCAAGTCCTTACCGCCCCATATCGGGCGGTCCCTTCTGCGCGAGTCGGCTCGTTCAAGCTGCTTCGCGGAAGCGATATCCTACGCCATAAAGCGTTTCAATCATATCGAAGTCGCCATCGACGAGTTTGAACTTCTTGCGAAGGCGCTTGATGTGGCTGTCGATGGTGCGGTCGTCCACATAGACCTGTTCGTCATAGGCGGCATCCATCAGCGCGTCGCGGCTTTTCACCACGCCCGGCCGCTGCGCCAGCGAATGCAGGATGAGGAATTCGGTGACCGTCAGCGTCACCGGCTCACCCTTCCAGGTGCAGGTGTGGCGTTCCTGGTCCATGGCGAGCTGCCCGCGCTCCAGCGTGCGCGCCTGCTGATCGGCGGTCGGCTTCAGAACGCTGCCGGTTGCGGCGGACGCTTCGCGGCTGCTGGCGCGGCGCAGGATGGCTTTTACGCGCTCCACCAGAAGACGCTGAGAGAAGGGCTTCGTGATGAAGTCGTCCGCGCCCATCTTCAGGCCGAACAATTCGTCGATCTCTTCATCCTTGGATGTGAGGAAGATAACCGGCAGATCCGATTTCTGGCGAAGACGCCGCAAAAGCTCCATGCCGTCCATGCGTGGCATCTTAATATCGAAAATGGCGAGCTGCGGCGGACGGGCGATCAACCCGTCAAGCGCGGAAGCGCCGTCCGTATACGTTTCGACCCGGTAGCCTTCGGCTTCGAGCGCGATCGATACCGAAGTCAGAATATTCCGGTCGTCGTCGACAAGCGCGATCGTCTGCATGTAGTTGGTCTCCATCGTCATTTTCTCGTAACTCCCGACATTCACCCAGCCAAGGTTGTGCGCCGCGAGCCACTCTCTTGAGTATAAAGGTGGAACAAATTGTGGCAAAGGAAAACTCGCTCCGAAATCGCCGGTGAGGCGGGAGCGGATTTTGCGAAAAGGCCGCAGCTGGATTTTAATGCGTCTTCAACCGATTTAAAAAGAAATAAAATCTTTTAAATCGATTAATATATTGAAATTACTAAGTTTTTTAAAATTTGGCTCTTGCGTTTCTAAAAGCTGCCACGTATTTTCCGGGGAAATTTCAACGTCCTTATCGTCATTAACAAGGAACGCGTCATGAACGAGCTTGGGGTTCATAATCCTGCCAATGGAGTTGCGGAACTCGGACTGGGCGAGGCCTCCCGCGTCTTTTATAACCTCAACGAGAGCGAATTATACGAAGAGGCGATCCGCAACGGTGAAGCCGAACTGACCATCGATGGCGCGCTGCGCGCCGTCACAGGTCAGCACACGGGCCGTTCTCCGAAGGACAAATTCGTCGTCCGCGACGCTTCCACCGAGAACACCATCTGGTGGGACAATAACAAGCCGCTGTCGCCGGAAAACTTCGAGCTGCTGCGTCAGGACATGCTGGCCCACGCCGCCGGCAAGACGCTTTACGTGCAGGACCTGATCGGCGGCGCCGATGAGGAAAATGCTCTGCCGACACGCGTTGTCACCGAGCTTGCCTGGCATTCGCTGTTCATCCGTAATCTGCTAATCCGTCCGAAGCAGGAAAAACTGGCGGGTTTCAAGCAGAAGCTCACCATCATCAACCTGCCGAGCTTCAAGGCCGATCCGGCCCGTCACGGTGTTCGTTCGGAAACCGTCATCGCTTGCGATCTGACCAACGGCCTCGTCCTCATCGGCGGCACCTCCTATGCCGGTGAAAACAAGAAGTCGGTCTTCACGGTGCTGAACTACCTGCTGCCGGCCAAGGGCGTCATGCCCATGCATTGCTCGGCCAATGTCGGTCCGCAGGGTGATTCCGCGGTGTTTTTCGGCCTTTCCGGCACCGGCAAGACCACGCTATCCGCCGATCCGTCGCGCACGCTGATTGGCGATGACGAACATGGCTGGGGCGAGCACGGCATCTTCAATTTCGAAGGCGGCTGCTATGCCAAGGCGATCAAGCTTTCGGCCGAAGCCGAGCCGGAAATCTATGCCGCGACCCGGCGTTTCGGCACGGTTCTTGAGAACGTTGTACTGGACGAAAACCGGGTTCCTGATTTCAATGACAATTCGCTGACGGAAAACACCCGCAGCGCCTATCCGTTGCACTTCATTCCGAATGCGTCGGAAACGGGCATTGCCGGCCATCCGAAGACGATCATCATGCTGACGGCGGATGCCTTCGGTGTGCTGCCGCCGATCGCCCGGCTGACCCCGGAACAGGCCATGTACCACTTCCTCTCCGGATACACCGCAAAGGTCGCCGGTACGGAAAAGGGCGTAACCGAGCCGGAAGCGACCTTCTCCACCTGCTTCGGCGCGCCTTTCATGCCGCGCCACCCGGCGGAATACGGCAATCTGCTGCGTGAGCTGATCGGCAAGCACGGTGTGGATTGCTGGCTGGTCAACACCGGCTGGACCGGCGGCGCTTATGGCATCGGCAAGCGCATGCCCATCAAGGCGACCCGCGCGCTTCTGACCGCCGCTCTCACTGGCGATCTGAAGAACGCACAGTTCCGCACCGATGCGAATTTCGGCTTCGCCGTCCCCCAGTCGCTTGATGGTGTCGACAGCGCAATCCTCGATCCACGTTCCACCTGGGCCGATGGCGCAGCTTATGACGCGCAGGCGAAGAAGCTGGTGTCGATGTTCGTCACGAACTTCACCAAGTTCGAAGACCACGTCGACAGCAAGGTGCGCGACGCAGCGCCGGGCCTTTTGCTCGCGGCTGAATAATAAAGCCTCATTTGTGAGGAGGAGGGGACCCGGCCTTGTGCCGGGTTCTTTCGTTTGCTCCGCTGTTTTCATTTTTCGCGATCTGTGGCATCACCGGCGCGGAGAGAAAACATGGCCAGCGACCCGCTTTACATCAATAACCGCATCACCATTGCCGGCTGGGAACTGACGGAGCAATTCGTGCTGGCCGGCGGGCCGGGTGGCCAGAACGTCAACAAGGTCTCGACAGCGGTTCAGCTGTTTTTCGACGTCGCCAATTCGCCCTCCCTTCCGGATAGGGTAAAGACCAATGCACTGCGCCTCGGTGGCAGGCGCGTGTCGAAAGACGGTGTCCTCATGATCGAGGCAAGCCGGTTTCGCAGCCAGGAACGCAATCGCGAAGACGCCCGCGAGCGGCTGAAGGAACTGATTCTCGAAGCTGCCGCCCCGCCTCCGCCGGTGCGCAAGGCCACCAAGCCCACCAAGGGATCGGTTGAGCGCCGCCTCAAGGCGAAGTCTGGCCGCTCCGATATCAAGAAAATGCGCGGTAAGCCCTCGGGCGAATAAAGGCCAAATGTTTCGCCCTTGTCATAGAGCTTCAAATATCGTCTGGTAATCCTCCCTACAACCAAGGAGGGTGCTATGGGTCTGTTCAATTTCATCAAGGAAGCGGGAAAGAAGCTCGGTATCGGCGGTGACGATGCCCCCGATGTCGAAGCGGTTAAGAAGGAACTCGCTTCCCACGATCTCGGCACGGACAAGGTTCAGGTCGAAGTGGTGGACGACAAGGTCGTTCTGAAGGGCGAAGTGGCCGATCAGTCAGTTTTCGAAAAGGCGGTCATCGCGGTCGGCAACACGCTGGGCATTTCCAAGGTCGAGGCCGGCGAGCTGAAAGTGACTGACGCGCCCGCGAAGGAACCCGTCTTCTACACGGTCAAGAAGGGCGACAATCTCTGGAAGATTGCGGAAGCCCAGTACGGCAAGGCCAACGGCGCGAAGAACAATATCATCTTCGAAGCCAACAAGCCGATGCTGACGCATCCAGACAAGATTTATCCCGGCCAGGTGCTGCGTATTCCTGAGCTTGCATAATAACGGACTTTACAGGTTCGATGAGGCGCCGTTTTGCGCGGCGTCTCTTATAATTTGCGGAGCGCCACCGTATCGATCAGGTGATTCTCTCCCTTGCGCAGAATAAGATCGGCGCGCGGGCGCGTCGGGACGATATTCTGGCGCAGGTTCTTCAGGTTGATGTTCTGCCAGAGCCCTTCGGCAATGCTGAGCGCGGCCTCTTCGCTGATTGACGCATAACGGTTGAAGAATGAATTTGGGTCGCGGAAGGCGGTCTGTCTCAGATTCATGAACCGGTTCACATACCAGTTGTGAATGAAGTCCTCGTCGGCATCGATATAGATCGAGAAATCGAAGAAGTCGGAAACAATCGGTACGATCCGCCCACCCGCCGGCAGATCGCGCGATTGCAGTACGTTGATGCCTTCGAAGATCAGGATATCCGGCTGGTCGATGACAGTGAATTCGTTCGGAAGCACGTCATAGGTCAAGTGCGAATAACGCGGCGCCTTCACATTCGGCTGGCCCGCCTTGATCGCCGAAAGAAAACGCAGGAGCGCGCCGATATCATAGCTTTCGGGAAAGCCCTTGCGCTCCATCAGGTTTTCCCGCCGCAGGACCTCATTCGGATAAAGAAAGCCGTCCGTGGTGATAAGATCAACCTTGGGGCTGGAGGGCCAGCGCGCCAGGAGCTCTTTCAGAATACGCGCTGTCGTTGATTTTCCAACCGCCACTGAACCGGCAATGCCGATGACGAAGGGCGTCTTGTTGACGTCACCCATGTTGAGGAAGCGGTTGCGCTGTTCGAATAGCAGCTGCGAGGCTTCCACATGGGAGGACAGCAGGCGCGACAGCGAGAGATAGATGCGCCGCACTTCATCCAGATCGATCGGATCATCAAGCGAACGTAGCCGTTTGACCTCGTCGGCCGAAAGTGTCAGTGGCGTATCGGCGCGAAACTTCGCCCATTCTTCCGAACTGAAGAAGTGGTATGGCGAATATTCATCCGGCCTGAAATGATCGAGTGTGCCTGGCATGCCTCTCTCCCCGCTGCCTGCCTCGATCTTCATGATGTCGGCCTCTCCGCCTTTTCCGCAAGGCCGGTCTGACCCGTGCGGCGCTCCAGTTCGGCAAAAACGTCACTCAAGGGAACCTCGGCGATCTTCAGCACCACTAGCAGATGGTAAAGCAGATCGGCCGCTTCGTTCTTCAGCCCATCATGGTCTTTCGCGATGGCGGCGATGACGGCTTCCACGGCCTCTTCGCCGAGTTTTTTGGCGGCGCGTTCCTGACCGGCAGCAACCAGCTTGGCCGTCCAGGATTCATCAGGAGAGGCAGCGGCGCGGGTTGCGACGATACGCTCCAGATCGGAAAGGGAAAATGCGCTCATGGGGAAATCCTGCAATCAGTCGAGACGCATGGCGATACCATGCTCGGCCATATAGGTCTTGGCTTGCCCGATCGAATAGGTGCCGAAGTGGAAGATGGAGGCTGCAAGCACCGCAGTCGCATGGCCATCACGAACGCCTGCCACCAGATCGTCCAGTGTGCCGACACCCCCCGAAGCGATAACGGGGACTCGAACCTGATCGGCAATGCTGCGCGTCAGACCGATATCGTAACCGCTCTTTGTGCCGTCGCGATCCATCGAAGTGACGAGCAATTCGCCGGCGCCGCGTTCGACCATCTTGATGGCGAATTCGACGGCGTCGATCCCGGTCGGCTGGCGTCCGCCATGGGTGAATATTTCCCAGCGGCCTTCTTCCCCGTCCTTCGAAAC
Source organism: Agrobacterium sp. B1(2019) (assembly GCF_008274755.1). Lineage (NCBI taxonomy): Bacteria > Pseudomonadati > Pseudomonadota > Alphaproteobacteria > Hyphomicrobiales > Rhizobiaceae > Agrobacterium > Agrobacterium sp. B1(2019). The sequence goes on from NZ_VTPB01000001.1 coordinate 2,974,060, forward strand.
GCGCTTGGCGTCGATGGAAACGACGATGCACTGGTTGCCGAACTTGTCGGCCGCCTGCGCCACGAAGTCGGGATCCTTGACCGCTGCGGAATTGATCGAAACCTTGTCGGCCCCGCACAGAAGCAGCTTGCGGATGTCGGCGACGGCGCGGACCCCGCCACCAACGGTCAGCGGCATAAAGCAATGATCGGCGGTACGCGAGACGACATCGAAGATCGTGTCGCGATTATCCGAAGAGGCGGTAATGTCGAGGAAGCAGAGTTCGTCCGCTCCGGCCGCATCATAGGCTTTCGCCGCTTCGACGGGATCGCCAGCGTCGATCAGGTCGACAAAGTTCACGCCCTTGACGACACGGCCGTCCTTCACATCCAGGCAGGGAATAATGCGGGCTTTGAGGGTCATACATTTACCTCCTTTGCAGCCTTGATGAGGGCAAGCGCCTCGGCGGGGTCGATGCGGCCGTCGTAAAGCGCACGGCCCGAAATCGCACCCTCGAGCTTTGCGGCATCCGGCTGCAACATGCGCTTGATGTCGTCGATGGAGGCGAGACCACCGGAGGCGATGACCGGGATCGACACGGCATCGGCCAGTTCAAGCGTCGAGGCCCAGTTGATGCCGGCCAGAATGCCGTCGCGATCGATATCGGTGTAGATGATGGCGGCGACACCGGCGCCTTCGAAACGTTTGGCCAGTTCGATGACACCGAGTTCGGAGGCTTCCGCCCAGCCTTCAACGGCAACCTTGCCGCCCTTGGCGTCGATGCCGACGGCGACCTGGCCGGGGAAGCGCTTGCAGGCTTCGATGACGAGAACCGGGTCGCGCACCGCCACGGTGCCGAGAATGACACGCGCAAGTCCACGGCTCAGCCATGCCTCGATATGATCGAGCGTGCGAATGCCGCCGCCCAGTTGGACTGGGTTTTTCGTGGCTTTCAGAATGGCGTCGACCGCCGCGCCATTGACCGTCTCACCGGCGAACGCGCCGTTGAGATCAACGACATGCAGCCATTCGAAGCCCTGATCCTCGAAGGCCTTCGCCTGTGCACCGGGGTCGGTATTGTAGACGGTGGCCTGGTCCATATCACCGAGTTTCAGGCGAACGCACTCACCGTCTTTGAGATCGATTGCGGGGAAAAGAATCATGTCAGGGCTTCCAGCGCAGGAAATTTGAAATCAAGGCAAGGCCGAGCGTCTGGCTTTTTTCCGGGTGGAATTGCGCGCCGGCCATATTGTCGCGACCGACGAAAGCCGTCATCGCGCCACCGTAATTGGTGGTGGCGATGACGTCCGTCGAATGCTTGGCCGCCAGATGATAGGAGTGAACGAAATAGGCGTGCAACCCGTCAGCGCCTGTCTTGATGCCGTCGAACAGGGGGTGGGCGTGGCGGATTTCCAGCGTGTTCCAGCCGATCTGCGGAATCTTCAGGCTCGGATCGGACGGCGTCATTTCCACGACATCGCCTTCGATCCAGCCGAGCCCGGTGCTGACAGTCTTTTCCAACCCGCGCGAGGACATGAGCTGCATGCCGACGCAGATGCCGAGGAATGGATGGGCTTTTTTCTCCACGGCTTCGAGGAGCGCCTCATGCATGCCGGGAACGGCGTCGAGGCCAGCACGGCAATCCGCATAGGCGCCGACACCCGGTAGCACGATGCGGTCCGCCGAGGCGACATGATCCGGCCTGTCGGTCAGGTCGATCGTTGCATTGATACCGGCTTCGCGGGCGGCACGCTCGAAAGCTTTGGTGGCCGAACGCAGGTTGCCCGAACCGTAGTCGATGATCGCGACACGCATGTCAGCGCCTTCCATTCAAGTCGAAAAGAAACGATCCGGCGGGATCGTTGACGAAGTTTTTGCCGCCGCTCTTTTGCGGCGAAGTGGTCCAGACCGGCTGGGACAGCTGTTCTGTCATGCCAGGATTTTCGGGGAGGCCGGAGAAATATATCTCTTCGGCGCTCGAAAGATCAGGGGCGGAAACGACTGAGGTCAGCGTCCAGCCTTTGCGGATCAGATGCCTGACGAGGAAATTGCGACCCTCAAACGCCGTGATGATACCGATGGCAAAATTGCAGAGAATGCCGACAGGTTCGAATCCGGCTAACATTGAGGCCTGCCCGGCCGCGACAAGCCCGATGACGACGACAGCCGTCGCCAGCCACATCCGGTTGATCGCAAGCCATAACCAGGGTGCAACGAGAGCCAGCCAGACGAAACGATCGGCAATGAAGCGGGTCGTCTTGTGGTCCCTGTCCGGCCCGTTGGGGGCTTCCAGAACGAGATAGCTTGTCATGGGCTTCCTGACAGCTTTGGCGTCAGGCCAGCATGCCCTTTGTCGAGGGAACGCGGCCTGCCTGCCGGGGGTCGATCTCGGTTGCCGTGCGAAGAACGCGGGCAACGGCCTTGAAGCATGTTTCGGCGATATGATGGTTGTTGGCGCCGTAATGGTTCAGGATATGCAGCGTAATGCCGGCATTCTGCGCGAGCGCCTGGAAGAACTCGCGCACCAGTTCGGTATCGAACGTGCCGATCTTCGGCGCGGAAAAATTGACGTTCCAGACCAGGAAGGGCCGGCCGGAAATATCGACGGCAGCCTTGGTCATCGTCTCGTCCATGGCAAGATCGAGCGAGGCGTAACGGGTAATGCCGCGCCGGTCGCCCAAGGCCTTGGCAATAGCCTGACCGATGGCGATGCCGGTATCTTCCACGGTGTGGTGGTCATCGATATGCAGGTCGCCCTGAACCTCGATGTCCATGTCTATAAGCGAATGGCGGCTCAACTGCTCCAGCATGTGGTCGAAAAATCCCACGCCGGTGGAAATTTTCGATTTGCCGGTGCCGTTGATATCCACACGGACCGAAACCGAGGTTTCGTTGGTCTTGCGGATAATCTCGCCTTTACGTTCTGCCATTTTGGCCGCTCCGTGAAAATGTCGCCGTTCCTTATCAGCACGGGACACAAATATCCAGTTGTTCCATCGTCTTGCCTTGCATGCTTAAAACCACGCAACGCCGCGAAGATTGCAATCGTGAAAAGCAAACTTACATAGAACCCGAGAAGGGCCGCATCCCGGCCCGTTAACCCAGGCCCGTGAGGGCAGACAGGTGTTTGATGACAACAATTATTACAGTCAGAAAGGGCGGCAAGGTCGTCATGGCTGGCGACGGGCAGGTAAGCCTTGGCCAGACCGTCATGAAGGGCAATGCGCGCAAGGTTCGCCGCATCGGCAAGGGCGAAGTGATTGCCGGTTTTGCCGGCGCGACGGCGGATGCTTTTACGTTGCTCGACCGTCTCGAAAAGAAACTCGAGCAATATCCCGGCCAGCTGATGCGCGCCGCCGTGGAGCTCGCGAAGGACTGGCGCACGGATAAATATCTGCGCAATCTCGAAGCCATGATGCTGGTGGCCGATAAATCGACCACACTTGCCATTACCGGCAATGGGGACGTGCTGGAGCCGGAACACGGCGCGATCGCTATCGGTTCTGGTGGCAATTATGCCTTCGCCGCCGCCCGCGCCATGATGGATACGGACAAATCGGCTGAAGAGGTGGCGCGCCGGTCGCTCGATATCGCCGCCGATATCTGCGTTTATACCAATCACAGTCTCGTCGTTGAAACCCTCGACGCCGAATAAGCCTGTTTCTCACCCCATTTCTCACCAAAGGGTCCTGTGGGCCGGGCCGGAATGGCCGGCCGGAACAGGAAAGCCGAGAGGATAGAATGACCACTTTTTCTCCCCGGGAAATCGTCTCGGAACTCGACCGCCACATCATCGGCCAGCATGATGCCAAACGTGCGGTCGCGATTGCGCTGCGTAATCGCTGGCGCCGCCAGCAGCTCGATGAGAGCCTGCGCGACGAAGTCATGCCCAAGAACATTCTGATGATCGGACCGACCGGTGTCGGCAAGACGGAAATCTCGCGCCGCCTCGCGAAGCTCGCCGGTGCGCCTTTCATCAAGGTCGAAGCCACCAAATTTACCGAAGTCGGTTATGTCGGCCGCGACGTCGAACAGATCATCCGCGATCTGGTCGAGATCGGCATCGGCCTCGTGCGCGAAAAGAAGCGCGCCGAAGTGCAGGCCAAGGCGCATCAAAGCGCCGAAGAGCGGGTGCTCGATGCGCTGGTTGGCGCAACCGCATCGCCCGGTACGCGTGAAAGCTTCCGCAAGAAGCTGCGCGACGGCGAATTGGACGACAAGGAAATCGATATCGAGGTGACGGATAGCGGCTCGGGCATGCCAGGTTTCGAAATTCCCGGCATGCCGGGCGCCAATATCGGCGTTCTCAACCTGTCGGAAATGTTCGGCAAGGCCATGGGCGGCCGCACCAAGAAAGTGCGCACGACGGTATCGAAATCCTATGCCGATCTTATCCGCGACGAATCCGACAAGCTGCTCGACAATGAAATGATCCAGCGCGAGGCGGTGAAATCGGTCGAAAATGACGGCATTGTCTTCCTTGACGAGATTGACAAGATCGCCGCCCGCGATGGCGGCATGGGCGCCGGCGTCTCTCGCGAAGGCGTGCAGCGCGACTTGTTGCCGCTGGTCGAAGGCACGACGGTTTCGACGAAATATGGCCCGGTGAAAACCGACCATGTTCTCTTCATCGCCTCGGGCGCCTTCCATGTGGCGAAGCCTTCGGACCTCCTTCCCGAACTTCAGGGCCGCCTGCCGATCCGCGTCGAGCTGAAGCCGCTGACGAAGGAGGATTTCCGCCGCATTCTGACAGAAACGGAAGCAAGCCTCATCCGCCAGTATAAGGCGCTGATGGCGACGGAAGAACTCGATCTCGATTTCACCGATGATGCAATCGATGCGCTGGCCGATGTGGCCGTTCATCTCAATTCGTCGGTCGAGAACATCGGCGCCCGCCGTTTGCAGACGGTCATGGAGCGTGTTCTGGACGAGATTTCCTTCAATGCGCCGGATCGCGGCGGTTCCGCCGTCAAGATCGATCAGGAATATGTCCGCAAACATGTCGGCGATCTCGCCGCCGATACGGATTTGTCCCGTTATATTCTCTGAAGACTTCAGGGATCCAAGAAAGAAGAGTGCGGCCATATTTGCCGCACTCTTTTATTTTATCCGCCTTGTCTCGCATTCAGCCCGCATTTTGTTTATGGGAAGGGCTGCATTCCGGTTGGAACCGCTTTCGTGGAATGGTCCGGTTTTCCCAGCACCTTTCGCTGGCGGAAGCCGCAGGCTTGAGAAAAGGCATTCGCTCGTGCGCAAAACTCTTCTGGCATTTGCCGCTGCTTTGACGTTCACCGTCACCGCGTCTTCCTACGTCGAAGCCGCGACGGTTGTTCCGCCAGGCAATCGCAATGCCGAACAGCCCGGTGTTCCCGGCGCTTCTGCAAAAAGAACAAAAGCGTCCAACACCTCTTTCGAGCGCAAATACCAGAAGGTCATCGACCTCTTGTCTTCCGACAAAGCTCTGATCGCCAAGATCAAGTCGACGGCCGGGCGCTACGGCATCGATCCGATCCATATGATCGGCGCGATCGTTGGCGAACATACCTATAATGTCGACGCTTATGACCGGCTGCAGTCCTATTACGTCAAGGCTGCTTCTTATGCGGGCAACAGCTTTCGTTTCGGCTACAAGGACGAAACCATCGCGCAGTTCCTCACGCATTCGCAATTTGCAAAATGCCAGTCGAAAAGGGATTCCTACAGCCTCTGGAACTGTCGGGAAGACGTCTGGGAAGACAGCTTCCGCGGCAGGACGGTTGATGGTGTCGCCTACCCGAACAATCGCTTCAGCGCCGTGTTTTTCCAGCCCTTCTATGCCGGCCAGACCTTCGGCCTCGGTCAGATCAACCCGCTGACAGCGCTGATGTTGTCCGATATGGTGTCGAGAACGTCCGGCTATGAGAAGCTGGATGAGAACGACGCCGCTGCCGTCTATACCGCCATCATGGACCCTGACCGGTCGCTCGCTTTCATGGCGGCGTCCATCCGCAAGTCTATCGACGACTATAGATCGATTGCCGACATGGATATTTCGAAGAATCCGGGTGTGACCTCGACGCTTTATAATGTCGGCGGATCTCAGCAGCGCGCTGCCATCCTTGCCCAGAAAAATCGCCAGCGCGCTTCAGGCGGGGAGCAGCCCCTGTTGCCGGAAGAAAATTATTATGGCTGGCTGGTGAATGATCGCATCAAGGATTTGCAGGCGCTTTTGTAGAAAAAGGCGACGATCGCCCACATTGTTTCCAAAATGGAAATAATATTTGGCTGTCCGCCGCAATTGACGAGCGGCCGCCTCCGCGTCCAATCTGTGCCTTCAGAATAAAGGAGGCGCATGTGAGCCGCACGAATAAATTCGGTCTTTCCATCGATGACAGGCTTTATGCCTTTTTGACAGACGACGTCCTGCCGGGCACGGGTCTGGACAGTGAGGCGTTCTTCGAAGGTTTTTCGACCATTGTTCACGAGCTTTCTCCGAAGAACCGTGAATTGTTGGCAAAACGCGACGCCCTGCAGGAAAAACTGGATGGCTGGTATCGGCAGAATGGTGCTCCGGTAGATTTTGACGCCTATGAGAGCTTTCTGAAGGAAATCGGCTATCTGCTGCCGGAAGGTCCCGGCTTCCAGGTGGAAACCAGCAATGTCGACCCTGAAATAGCCGCCGTTGCCGGCCCGCAGCTCGTCGTTCCGGTCATGAATGCGCGTTATGCGCTGAATGCGGCCAATGCCCGCTGGGGTTCGCTTTACGATGCGCTTTACGGCACTGATGCCATTTCTGACGCCGATGGTGCGGAGAAGGGCAGGGGGTACAATCCGAAGCGCGGTGAAAAGGTCATTGCCTGGGCGCGAAATTTCCTCGATGAATCCACTCCGCTGGAGACGGGAAGCTGGTCCGAGGTGACCGGTTTCAAGATCGAGGATGGCCTGTTGCAGCTTGCCATCGGCGACGCCCGGACTGGCCTCAAGGATGCAGCCCAGTTCAAGGGTTTCAGCGGCGAAGCGGCAAAGCCTGCAACGATCCTTCTCGGCAAGAATGGCTTGCACACCGAAATCGTCATCGATCCCACGACCGAAATCGGCAAGGGTGACAAGGCGGGAATCTCCGATGTTATTCTCGAATCCGCGCTCACGACCATCATGGATTGCGAGGATTCGGTTGCCGCCGTCGACGCCGAAGACAAGGTGCTGGTTTATGGCAACTGGCTTGGCCTGATGCGCGGCGACCTGACCGAAGAAGTATCAAAGGGCGGCAGAACCTTCACCCGCAGCCTGAACCCGGATCGCTATTACGTCGCTCCCAATGGCTCTGCGCTTACACTGCCGGGCCGTTCCCTGATGCTGGTGCGCAATGTCGGTCATCTCATGACCAATCCGGCAATCCTCGACAGGGAGGGCCGCGAGGTGCCGGAAGGCATCATGGATGCTGTCGTCACGGCACTGATCGCCCTTTATGATGTCGGTCCATCCGGGCGGCGTCAGAATTCCCGCGCCGGCTCGATGTATGTGGTGAAGCCGAAGATGCACGGGCCGGAGGAAGTGGCCTTCGCCAACGAAATCTTCAGCCGGGTCGAAAAGCTTGTCGGCATGGCGCCGAACACCATGAAAATGGGCATCATGGATGAGGAGCGCCGCACCACGGTCAACCTCAAGGAAAGCATCCGCGCCGCAAAGGATCGCGTCGTCTTCATCAATACGGGCTTCCTCGACCGCACGGGCGACGAAATCCACACCTCGATGGAAGCAGGTCCGATGATCCGAAAGGGCGACATGAAGCAGGCGGCGTGGATCGCCGCTTACGAGAACTGGAACGTTGATATCGGCCTCGAATGTGGCCTTTCCGGCCATGCGCAGATCGGCAAGGGCATGTGGGCCATGCCGGATCTGATGGCGGCGATGCTGGAGCAGAAGATCGCGCACCCCAAGGCTGGCGCCAATACCGCCTGGGTGCCTTCGCCGACGGCGGCGACTCTGCACGCCACGCACTATCACAAGGTCGATGTCGCTGCCGTTCAGGAAGGTTTGAAAAGCCGCGGCCGTGCAAAGCTCTCCGATATTCTGTCGGTGCCGGTCGCGCCGCGTCCCAACTGGACACCGGAAGAAATCCAGCGCGAACTCGACAACAATGCGCAGGGTATTCTTGGCTATGTCGTGCGCTGGGTCGATCAGGGCGTCGGCTGCTCCAAGGTGCCCGATATCAACAATATCGGGCTGATGGAGGACCGAGCCACGCTTCGCATTTCCGCGCAGCACATGGCGAACTGGCTGCGCCATGGCGTGGTGACAGAGGGGCAGATCGTCGAGACCATGAAGCGCATGGCTGCCGTGGTCGATACGCAGAATGCGGGTGATCCGGCCTATCTGCCGATGGCATCCGACTTCGATGGATCGGTGGCATTTCAGGCGGCTGTCGAACTGGTGCTGAAGGGTCGCGAACAGCCTAATGGTTACACCGAACCGGTTCTGCACCGCCGTCGTCTGGAACTGAAGGCCAAACAGGCAGCCTGAAACCCTCAGCAGTCCCGAGAAACAAAAAAGCCGCCGGGGATATCCACGGCGGCTTTTTCTTATCCGATATCTGATCCTTACTGGATCACGACCACTTTCGTGCTGCGGCCAGGGCGGACGCGGTTGTAGAGGTCGATGACGTCCTGGTTGATCATGCGGATGCAGCCGGAAGAGGCGGCGGTGCCGATCGAAGCCCATTCGGGCGAACCATGGATGCGGAACAGCGTATCCTGTCCCTTTTCGTTGAAGAGATACATGGCGCGCGCGCCGAGCGGGTTGGAAAGGCCCGGGCCCATGCCGGCCTCGACATACTTGGCCACTTCCGGCTTGCGGTCCGCCATTTCCTTCGGCGGATGCCACATCGGCCATTCCTGCTTCCAGGCGACGTAGGCTTCACCGGCCCAGGCGAAGCCCGCCTTGCCGACGCCGATGCCGTAACGAACCGCACGGTTACCGGAGAGGATGTAATAGAGGTAACGCTCGCGCGTGTTGACGATGATGGTGCCGGCGCGCTCGGATGTCTGGAATTCGACGATCTGACGGCGGTACTTCTCGTTGACGCGGTTGATCGGAATGGCCGGCAGCGCATAGCCCGCATCGGTCACGGGACCGTAAACATCGTTGAAGATCTGGACGGTCTCAACCTTCGCCGGAACGGGGTCAGCAACCGGTACTGACGCCGCGATCTTGCCGGATGTCGGAACGGAGGATTGGGAGGTAGTTTCGGCGCAGCCGGCCAGAGCCAGTGCTGCCGTCAGACCGAGTAAGGCCAATGGAGTGCGGATGCGCATGTCGTTCTCGCGGAAAATTCGCCAAATTGTGCGAAGGAGTAGGCTTAATTGGATAAATCGGTTATTTTCCATTAAGCCGCTCTTGGCAAGCCGTTGCGCCGCCGTGAGGTGGTTGCGCCTTTAAAATTGCCGGTTGATTGCCTTTTTGCAACAATAGGCCGAACGCTTCAGCAGCCTTTATCCATGACTATTCTTTCCGTTACCAACAATAATCCGTTAATCGACGGACGCCAGTCGGACAAGGCGATGCTGGTGCGCCGCGGCGTTCAGGTGCTTCTGCACGAAATGCGCCATTCGGTGCTGCCGGAGTTGCCGCTTGCAAGCGGGCGAAGGGCCGATCTCATAAGTCTGTCGGTCAAGGGTGAAATCTGGATCATCGAAATCAAATCCTCCATCGAGGATTTCCGTGTGGATCGCAAATGGCCGGACTATCGCCTGCATTGCGACCGATTGTTCTTCGCCACCCATCCAGAGGTTCCGACCGATATATTCCCGGAGGAATGCGGGCTGATCCTGTCGGATGGATATGGTGCCCACGTGCTGCGCGATGCGCCGGAACATAAATTGCAGCCGGCGACCCGCAAATCGGTGATGCTGGATTTTTCGAGAACCGCTGCGACCCGGCTGATGCTGGCGGAATGGACAACCGGGCGCAGCTTCGGTGAATAACGGCCGGTTCCGGCGCATTTTCCGGACGTAAAACCGCTTCGCACTTTTACTGGAAATGCTCTACTTCGGCGCGCGTTTCGCGAGAATGCGCTGCAAGGTGCGCCGGTGCATATTGAGCCGGCGCGCTGTTTCCGAAACGTTGCGCTCGCACATTTCGTAAACGCGCTGAATATGCTCCCACCGAACCCGGTCTGCCGACATGGGGTTTTCGGGAACTTCGGTCTTTTCTCCCTTGCGCTGCGTCAGCGCATTGAACACATCGTCCGCATCGGCGGGCTTTGCCAGATAATCCAGCGCCCCTAGCTTCACGGCGGTGACGGCGGTTGCGATATTGCCGTAGCCGGTCAGAACCACGATCTGCGTATCGTCCCGGTTCTGCCTGATCGCCTCGATGACTTCCAGACCGTTGCCATCCGCAAGCCTCAGATCGACCACCGCGTACTTCGGCGGCGCAGCCCTGGAGCGGGCAATGCCGTCGCTCACCGTCTCGGCCATATCGACGGCAAAGCCGCGTGTTTCCATTGCCCGGGCAAGCCGACGCAAAAACGGCCCGTCATCATCGACAATCAGCAGCGATCTCTCGGGTCCGATCGGGTCGACATCGTCCGTTGATGCGCTGGTGGAGTTGTTCTCGTCGTCTGTCTTCATGTTTGCGGCCTTCCGGCAACTTCGTCGGCTTTGTTTTCTTCTTCTTATCGCCGCTTCAACGTGGATGGTAAAGTCAACGGTTTCTTTTATCGTCCATAAGCGCTCGAGGCCAGACGATTGTCACCCTTGCTCCCTTTTCGCTTGTGCCACGATTTTCAAAAGTGACACTGGCGCCGGAGCGCTCCAGCAAGGTCTTGGCGATGAAAAGCCCAAGCCCGAGCCCGCCCGCCCGTGTGTCGTTGTGACGTTCGGTCACATAGGGCTCGCCGATGCGCGCAAGCACGTCATGGGCATAACCCGGCCCATCGTCTTCAATGATGACGGCGACGTTCTGCTGATCGTAATCCACCGTTACGGTGACCTTTTCCCGCGCATAATCCACGCCGTTTTCAATGAGGTTGCCAAGACCGTAGATGATGCCTGCATTGCGGATACCGACAGGTTCGTCGGCGCGATTGTTCTTTTCCACGAGTTCGAGGCGGATGCCGAATTCCCGGTGCGGCGCCATCACCTCCTCAATCAGCGAGGAGAGCGGCAGGCGGCGCATATGTTCTTCGTTGTCGGTGGAAAGGGAGGTGAGCCGGCGCAGAATATCGCGACATCTTTCGCTCTGGCTGCGCAGCAGCGCTATATCTTCGCCAAATTTTTCGTCGTGCCCAAGCTCCCGCTCCATCTCCTTCGCAACAACGCTGATTGTTGCGAGCGGCGTGCCCAGTTCGTGTGCCGCCGCCGCCGCCAGTCCATCCAGCTGCGAGAGATGTTTTTCCCGCTCCAGCACCAGCTCGGTCGCCGCCAGCGCATCCGCCAGCTGATTGGCTTCATGCGAAACGCGATAGGCATAAAAGGCCGCAAACGAGGTCGTGGCGATGATCGCGACCCAGGTGCCGACATGCAGCAGAAGCTGGATCGGCAAAACCTCTCCAGGATACCACGGAACCGGAAAGGGTGAAAAGGCGATTGCGGTCGAGCAGATGATGGCAAAGCCAAGAAGAATAAGCGAATGCCGTAGCGGCTGGGAGGCAAAGGCAATGATGACCTGCACGCAGATCAGCGGCGCGAAGGGATTGGAAAGTCCGCCGGTAATATAGATCAGCGCCGTCAATTGCAGCAGGTCGAAGGCCAGCAGCAATGTCGCTTCCCAGGGCTCCAGACGATAGGTGGAGGGAAAACGGGCGGTGAGAAACAGGTTTGCAAGAGCGAGCGCCGCAATCAATAGGCCGCAGGCCAGAAGCGGCAGGGGAAAATTGAACCCGAAGGCGACAAGCAGGATCGTCGCCGTCTGTCCCGCAACCGCCAGCCAGCGCAGCCAGACGATGGTCTGCAGCCTTATCCTGCGGCTGGCGCGGCCGAGCCTCGTGGTTTCGATAGAATGGCCAGCCACCGTCATCTCCTTTGCCCTGTTCATCATCATCACGTCCCGCGCGGTTTCGCGCGGCTTGTCGGCAGGGCCGATGCCGGGTCCTCCGGCCATGGATGGCGTGGATAACGCCCGCGCATATCCGCCCGCACATCCTTCCATGACCCCGACCAGAAGCCGGGAAGATCGCGTGTCGTCTGTATCGGCCTGTGCGCCGGCGAGGTCAATTCCAGCAGCAGCGGCAACCGCCCCTGCGCAATGGACGGGTGGGCTCTCAGCCCGAAAAGCTCCTGCACGCGAATGGAAAGCGTCGGTTCGCTGGCGTCGTAACGAATGGGATGCCGCTGGCCCGTCGGTGCTGTGAAATGCGTCGGCGCCAATTTGGCGAGATCGCGCGCTACCTCATGCGGCACCAGAGACAGGATTCCTTCGGAGAGGCTGCCGGGTCGAATGTCCTGCAGGCTGCGCGCGCCGATCTGAAAAGGGACGAACCATTCTTCCAGCCGCGAAAGCAGCGCCTCGTCGCTGACATCTGGCCAGGGCTCCCCGATACTGGCGTTCAGAAAGCCGATCCTGTCGCGCAACTGCAGCGTCTCTTTCGAAAAAGGAAGTATGCTGATGCCGAATTCCCGAACGCCATTGGCAAGCGCCTGTGCCGCCTGTTCACCCTCCGGACGGGGCAGGGGTGTCTCATCGAGGATGATGGCGCCAAGCCGCGTCACCTTTCTTGCGCGCGCCTGGCCGCTCGCCTTGTCGAAAAGCAGCTGCTCCTGCTGAACGATGAGGTGCGGCATTCGCTCCTCTATATCGGTCCTGTCTATGCCTGCCGCGGCAAGGATGCGCGGCTGCGCCGCTCGTCCGGTAATATCGGCAACCACCAGCATTTTGCTCGCCGCCAACCGTTCTGTCTCGGCAAGCTCTGCGCCACGCCCGTTGGCCATCACATAACGTCCCCGCGCGCCGCGCTGGAGTGCGATCCTGTCCGGATAGGCATGCAGCAGCAGCGGACCGGCCTCGCTCGGCAACTCGGCTGTCGCCGTTTTGTCGCCGATCGCGTCGAACAGCCTCGATGCCAGCTTGCGCGCCGCCTGCGCCCTTTCGCTCCGGTCGGAAAGAAAGCGCCGCAGCCGTTCATCGAGATCGATGTCGTTTCCGCCGAGCCCCTGTTCCGTCAGCATGACGGCGAGCATAGCCGCCTTCTTCCCCGCGCCTTCGCTTGCCGCCGCAATCACCATGGCCGCCAGCCGCGGTGGCAATGAAAGGCCGCGCATCAGATGGCCGCGCCGTGTCAGCGCTCCGACTTTGTCGAGCGCGTCCAGATTTTTGAGAAGCGCCACCGATTCTTTAAGTGCGGCTTCGGGGGGCATATCCAAAAAGGCAAGAGACGAGGGATCCTGAACACCCCAATGGGCAAGATCGAGCGCAAGGCCGGCAAGATCGCTCGCCAGAATTTGCGGTGGCGTGAAGGCGTTGAGCGCCGCCGTCTGCCCCGGATGCCACAGACGGATCGCAACACCGGGTTCCGTTCGCCCGGCGCGTCCCGCCCGCTGGTCGGCGGAAGCGCGCGACACCCGCACCGTCTCCAGCCTCGTGATTCCCGTTGCGGGCTCGAAGACAGGTAATCGCTGCAATCCGCTGTCGATCACCACACGCACGCCATCGATGGTAATCGAGGTCTCCGCAATCGAGGTGGCCAGCACGATCTTGCGCCGTCCGGCCGGTGCCGGCTTTATCGCCGCATCCTGCTCCTTCTGCGAAAGGTTGCCGTAAAGCGGGATGATATCCGTCTCTGAGGAAAAACGCCCCTCCAGCCGCGCGGCCGTTCGGGTAATTTCCGCCTGTCCTGGCAGAAAGGCGAGAATGGAACCGGTTTCCGACCCATGGGCCTCCGTGATCGCCTTTGTGACTTTCTCTTCAATCGGTATACCCTGCCAACGATCCTCATAGCGGACGTCGATCGAAAACGTTCGCCCAAGGCTCTGAATGACCGGGGCGTCCGCCATGAGCGTGCTGATGCGTTCGACATCGAGCGTGGCGGACATGACGAGGATACGCAGATCGTCGCGCAACCCACCCTGCACATCAAGCGCTAGCGCCAGTCCGAAATCGCCGTCGAGCGAACGCTCGTGAAACTCGTCGAAAATCACCGTCGAAACGCCGGCAAGTTCAGGATCGTCCAGGACCATGCGGGCAAACACGCCTTCGGTCACCACTTCGATGCGTGTTTTCGAGGAGATGCGATTGTCGAGCCGCATGCGGTAGCCGACGGTTTGCCCGACATCCTCGTGAAGCAGTTCGGCCATGCGCCCGGCTGCGGCACGCGCGGCGAGCCGACGCGGCTCGAGAAGAATGATCTTGCCGTCACCCCGCCAGTCCTGCCGCAAAAGATGAAGCGGCACCAACGTCGTTTTACCCGCGCCCGGCGGAGCCGAAAGAACTGCGCGCTTCGCCCCGGCCAGAGCCTCGGCGATATCGCCGAGAACGGCACTGACGGGAAGTTCGGGCAACTCGGTCTTTATAGGAACGGGCATTCTAGTCATGCAAACAGGCCTGCGGCTCTGGGGTGGTGTTTAAGCGTCTCATATGCCGTTTCTAATGCACGGTCCCGCACTTTGACAGCCGTATGTAAGGAGCAGGCAAATGCTCCGTCGTTAAAGTCACGGTTCCTTGCGCGCTATTTGCAGTCAGGACCGGAGAGCAGGCATTGGGCGCGTGGCGAAATGTCGGAAGATTCCGTCTCTTTCGCTTGTTTTCGCTTCGCTTCACGAAACTACCTAATAAAATCAATAGTTTGATAAAAATGTCAGTTTTTTGACGATGTGTGTGTTGACTTGTTTGAGGGTGATCTCTTATAAGTCCGCTCACTGAACGAGGGCGGCGGCGCTGCTGGCGACGAAGTCTTTCGTTCT
>NZ_VTPB01000010.1:0-1560 GCF_008274755.1 Agrobacterium sp. B1(2019)
CTGTTCGTAGGCGGTCACCGCGCCCTCTGCTGCCATCCGGAGTGCGTGGGACTGGACGCCCATGTCGGCCGCGAATTCCCGCTTGCGCTGGGCGGCGCTGTCGTAGCCGACCGGGCCGTCAAGATCTTCATCGCGGGCATCGTTCGATGCCTTGGCAGTTGCGTCGCGCGCCTCGGTGACGGCACGGGAGTAGAACTGACCGGCGCCGTGTGCCGATCCGACGAAGGCCCCAACGATGCGCTGCAGGTGGATCTGCATGGCCTTCTCGCCCAAGCCTTCGGAAAGGCTGTCGGCGGTCTCGACGATCAGCCGTTCGTGCAGGCTGCGGATGCCTTCGCTGTCGACGACCGCGGTGCCGAAGCTTTCGGCGATCTTGAGCGCCTGGGAGGCGTCTGGGCAGGAGAGGCGGACCATTTCGAGGGTTGCGCCTTTGCGGAGTTGCGAGATCCGTGCGTTGGAGCGGTTGGGAGTTGCGGGCTTGGCCATATCAGTTCCTTCCTTGGCTGCCGAAGCGGTTCCGGCCCGTGCCGGTCTGCCCTTCGATGCGGACGACCAGAACCGGCAAAGGACGGGCGGCTTCACAGGTCCGATCCGGCTGAACAAGCAGGGCAGGTTTGCGGGCCAGCAGGTTTCGACCTGCTTGGGACCGCGAGCCTGCTCTCGCGCAGTGAGGCTGGATCGGCCGCTCCGCGGCGTGACAGCGGCCTTGAAACGCCCGGCCGCCGGTTCAGACCGCAGCAACAAGAAGGGCAGTCCGACACGGGCCCAATATCTGTCTCAGCGGGAAGGAACTGATATGGCCAAGCCCCATGCCGACGACATCGAAGACGGGCAAGTCCGGCACCAGCACCGTTGTTTCGAGTCGCCTATGCCGCTAGATGATGCACAGGTCGCTTGTCGCGATGCCGCAGCTCACGGATGACCTGTTCTTGCATGGCCAGACTGCAGGCAACGACGTCGAGTTCGACCCACCTCTCGAAGGTAAGGCGGTCGACGAGCTCCTGATGATAAGTACGAGGGCCGGATCTTCGACAACCCCGGCTCCGGGTCTTCACCGTCGTCGCCTGTCTTCCGGCGCGCGACACAATCTGCCGTGTCAGTCGTTCCAGATGCCGCTGGGTCTCTCGCCGGGCGCCGATTGCTTTCGCCAGCGGCTTCGAGATGCCGATGTCGGTCATAACCCCTCCTTCAGGCTCTGCCAGCCGGCGAAGGACGATGGACCTGTCAGCGGATAATGAGTCCGTGCTGCTAGCCACCTCCACCCCTGAAAATTCAGGGGTGGCTTGTGCCATGTCTGAGCGAGGGATGACCGTCATGCTGCCGCTTTCTGATCGACGTCTTGGGCAAGCTCTTCGTCGTCGGACAAATCCGGATCCTGTAGATCGTCCTGATCCACAGCCTCATCAATTTGCCGGTCCTGGTCCTCAGCAAGGTCGTCGGCTTGCCCGCCGTCGTCATTATGCGGGGCCGTGCCGATGGTATCGGTGGGAGAGCTTCCGCGGATCCAGTCGAGCAACTCGTCGGCAGGTGGGGTGAAGCGGGCCGATGCATGGACGAAGC
>NZ_VTPB01000011.1:0-1516 GCF_008274755.1 Agrobacterium sp. B1(2019)
CTCTTGATTATCTCCTTCCGAAAGTCGGACAGGAGGGCATCGGTCGTTGTGAACATGTAAGGATGCTCGTCGCCGTCAAGATGACAATGATCGCCTTTGCCGCGTTCGTTGTCGAAACCGACGATGCGCCGACCATCCTTGCCAAAAAACAGTCGATACTTGAACAGGTGCGTGCTACCGGGAACGGGTTCTGGCACCTTCCACACGACGATCTCGACAATCGCACCATCTGGCAAAACAGTTTTCGAACGTTTCACAAGTACCGCGGCAATGATGTTGTCGTTTATGCCATCACAACACGCTGTTGTCAAGGATGCCAACGCAGCTTTGAGGTTGATTTGGCGGCAGGTTGCAGGATGTTTATGCTTGGAATATTTTACCGATTTATCTGCCTTAAATACATATATTGTTATTTTTATACTTGATACAAGGAATAAATTACCGGCGTTAACTTAAGTGAATGATCGCGGCGCGCTATTGGTTTGAGGCAGGGGAGTGTCGCCCGCAAACATATAATTTGTGTAGGAATGGCGCTAAAACATATAAATATTGTAAGTAGACAGTTGCTGTGAAAAGTGGGGAGTTTGATTGGCGGATTTTGCTGCCTGCAACCAAGTGATTTATATAGGTTTTTGCATGAAGGATGAATTATTTATTGGTGGAGCAGAGAGGGAATCTGATTATGAAGTGGACTAAAAAGGCGATGAAATTGGTGACGAGCAATCGTAATAACAATATCATGATATTGTTATTACGATTGCTCGTCACCAATTTCATCGCCTTTTTAGTCCACTTCATAATCAGATTCCCTCTCTGCTCCACCAATAAATAATTCATCCTTCATGCAAAAACCTATATAAATCACTTGGTTGCAGGCAGCAAAATCCGCCAATCAAACTCCCCACTTTTCACAGCAACTGTCTACTTACAATATTTATATGTTTTAGCGCCATTCCTACACAAATTATATGTTTGCGGGCGACACTCCCCTGCCTCAAACCAATAGCGCGCCGCGATCATTCACTTAAGTTAACGCCGGTAATTTATTCCTTGTATCAAGTATAAAAATAACAATATATGTATTTAAGGCAGATAAATCGGTAAAATATTCCAAGCATAAACATCCTGCAACCTGCCGCCAAATCAACCTCAAAGCTGCGTTGGCATCCTTGACAACAGCGTGTTGTGATGGCATAAACGACAACATCATTGCCGCGGTACTTGTGAAACGTTCGAAAACTGTTTTGCCAGATGGTGCGATTGTCGAGATCGTCGTGTGGAAGGTGCCAGAACCCGTTCCCGGTAGCACGCACCTGTTCAAGTATCGACTGTTTTTTGGCAAGGATGGTCGGCGCATCGTCGGTTTCGACAACGAACGCGGCAAAGGCGATCATTGTCATCTTGACGGCGACGAGCATCCTTACATGTTCACAACGACCGATGCCCTCCTGTCCGACTTTCGGAAGGAGATAATCAAGAGGAGGAAGAAGCCATGAGAGAAGCCTTGATTCAAATC
>NZ_VTPB01000012.1:0-393 GCF_008274755.1 Agrobacterium sp. B1(2019)
ATGCGTGGCAAGTCGTAAGTGCGCCCTTGTCTGTTTACCGGTGGTGACGCTAGCAACATCGAACGGGTGTTTCGACTACTAAAAGTAGTAGTCGCCAAATGGCAATTGCTCGTGTTTGAATAGGGAAACAAACGGACCAATGCGGGGAGGGCGATAGGCGCAGGCTGATCGCACGGCGGAGGAGGGATAGGCGCCAAAGGGTGCCGAATGAGTGGAAAGAGATATTGCAGGCGAGGCGCGACAAACAGTAGCGGGCGCACGCATTCGATTGGTGGCTGCCAAAAATCGGAGTTTCAAAGAAGTTTACAATGGACCATACAGGGTACCGTCCAGAAACGGAGCAGACATGAAGACCAGCCTTGAACATTTGCCGGAACGAAAGCAACGCGAGCT
>NZ_VTPB01000013.1:0-334 GCF_008274755.1 Agrobacterium sp. B1(2019)
CATGTCATGACCCTTCTGGGTCACGTCAGGCCGAGCCTTCTGCGTCGTGGATGCACCGGAATCATCGCTGCCTTCCGCAGTTCCCTCAGGACTGCTTCCCTTCGGCTTGGCCGTTTCAGGCATGCGGTAATGCACCGTCTGCACCTTGCCATCGCGGTCAAGGTAAAGCGCGGTATGATCAGACTTGGACGGCTTGCCGTAGACTTGCGCCGCCTTTTTTGGCAGCTCCGGCTGACCCCAACTGTTGACCTCGATGATGGCGCCGCGCTTCGGCAGGTTGCTGGTCATCCATTCGTGTTGGGCGCCGAGGAAGCCCTCGACATTCGTCGTGTAG
>NZ_VTPB01000002.1:0-1175000 GCF_008274755.1 Agrobacterium sp. B1(2019)
GGAAAGGCAGGATCACGCTCTTCGGACAAGCTCTGGCGGACCGTCGGCTGCGAGCGATCCGTCTGCGGGATTGTCGGCCGAACAGCGTCAGGCGATCGAGCATATTACCGGGCGAGAACGCATTGCGGCCGTGGTCGGGTTTGCCGGTGCCGGAAAGTCCACCATGCTGGCAGCGGCTCACGAGGCGTGGGAGGCTCAAGGCTATCAGGTCCATGGTGCGGCGTTAGCCGGAAAGGCAGCCGAGGGGCTTGAGGAAAGTTCCGGCATAGAGAGCCGCACGCTTGCGTCCTGGTCTTACAGTTGGGATCAGGGCCGGGATAGGATCGGCCGCCGCGACGTGTTCGTCATCGACGAGGCCGGCATGGTCGGCAGCCGCCAGCTTGCCCGCTTTATCGGCGAGGCTGAAGAGCGCGGTGCAAAGATTGTGCTTGTCGGCGATCACGAGCAGCTCCAGGCAATCGGAGCCGGAGCCCCGTTCAGGGCGATTGCCGAGCAGATCGGCCATGTCGAACTGTCCGGCATTCGCCGCCAGCGCCATGATTGGCAGCGAGAAGCATCGGTTGCCTTTGCAACCCACAAGACGGCCGAAGGGCTGGCCGCCTATCGCGATCACGGCGACATCCACTTTGCGGAAAACCGCGACGCGGCGATGGCGCAGATCGTGCGTGATTATGTCGCCGACAGTGCTGAGCATCCGGATGGCACCCGGGTTGCCATGGCGCACCGCCGCGCCGATGTGCGCGCGCTCAATGTTGCTATCCGAGCCGAGCTTCAGAACCGGCAAAGCCTGGAGCGCAGCCACGGGCAGAACGCCGGTGCGGACCGTGGGGGTGTCGGGGATCTTGGAGAACTCAACTTCCAGACCAGTAACGGCAAACGCGCCTTCGCCGCCGGCGACAGGATCATCTTCCTCGAAAACAACCGCGACCTCGGTGTCAAAAACGGCATGCTTGGCACGGTCGAGCATGTCGAGAAGGGTCGGATCGTTGCGCGGCTCGATGGCCGAGGCGGCGACAGTGTCAGCATTGCCACGGACAGCTACCAGGCGATCGACCACGGTTATGCGACGACGATCCATAAAAAACAGGGCGCGACGGTCGATCGCGCTTTTGTGCTGGCGTCCAGCACCATGGACCGGCATCTGGCCTATGTCGCCATGACAAGGCATCGCGACAGCGTGCAGCTCTATGCCGACATCCAGGAGTTCAGCAATGCGGGCCGGCTGGTTGATCACGGCGTCGCGCCTTACGAGCATAATCCGCAATCACGCGACAGCTATTTTGTGACGCTGGAGAATGACAAGGGCGATCAGCGCACGGTGTGGGGCGTCGATCTCAAGCGGGCCATGCGAGACGCATCGCCAAAGATCGGAGACAGGATCGGACTGCAGCATGAAGGCGCCACGCCTGTCACGCTTCCGGACGGTACAAAGGCCGAACGAAATACATGGCGTGTCATCAAGGGTGATGAACTGGCCTACCAGAAGCTGGCAGGCCGCCTGTCGCGTTCCGGCGCGAAGGAAACGACGCTGGATTACATCAGCGACTTTGCCGAGCGGCGCGGGATCGCAAGCGACCAATGCATCGCAAGCGACCAATGCATCGCAGGCGACCAAGGGATCGGGCAAGAGTTTGGGGTCAGGAGCGAGATCGAACTTGCTTCCGCCCAAAATGCGCGTCAAGAGATCATGTCCCGTGCGGCCCATCTGCAACGGGAGCAGCAGGGCCGGCCATCAGAGCGTCAGCGGGTTTACGAGGAACGTGCCGACGATCTGGCCGGCCCCGTTCGCAGCGAAGATTCTGGCAATCCGTTCGCCGGAAATATCGATGACGGTCGGCGCGACGACCGAATAGAGGACAGCAAAGGATACCGCCGCATCCGGTGGTCCGAGGTCATGTCGCAGGACGGCGCCGTCCCTGCCCCCACAGAAACTGTAGTCCAACAATCGCTGATCGAAACCGGTAAGCCAGCTCCACTAGTGCCAGCGATCACGCGTCACGACCACAGCATCGAAGAGGTGGCCCGCGAAAGGGCGATGTCCGTCATCGATCACAGATTCGATACGATGGAATCTCTCGCGCGGCACGTGTTCCGTGACCCGGTCGAGGTCGCGGCGAGACTGCGCACCGCGATGACCGAGAAAGAAGGCAATGGAAAAATCATGGCAAAGGCCATGGCCGAGCGGCCAGAGCGCTTCGGAGACCTGCGCGGCAAGTCGGGTCTGTTCGGAAACAACACGGAGCGGAAGGAGGCGCTGCAATATGCCAGGTCTCTCTCTGCCCATATCGGCTATGTCTCCGAGGCATGGGAGCGACGGCTGGGAGAAGAATGCGCGAGCGAACAATGGCAGCGGCAACAGCGTGACGTGATCGAGGTTCCCGGCCTCACGCCGCGCAGCGCCGAGATCATCGCCAAGATGGAGAAGATGCCGGTCGAAAAGCGGGACAAATTTATCGCGGAGCTGCGGTCGTCATCTGAGGGCCGAGCCGCGCTCGATGAGGCCAAGCTGGTGGCTGAAGCGCTCACGCGGCGGTTCGGTACTTCGGATCCCCGCAGGTTCGCCGAAGAGCTCGCGGCACGCCCGGAGCTTGCAACACACCCCGAGCAGATCAGGACGATCGCCCGCATGGTGGATCGGACACGCCATGCCGAGCTCAGCCATGACCACGCACTCAGACGGCAGCTTAACCGGTCACAGGGGCTTGATCTGAGTCGATAACGATTATCTAAGAACCTCAACGCTGCAACAATCCCGGCAGCTTTGGAGCGTATGACTGCAATTTTGAGCTCAGGGGGTCATCGACGCGAAAGTCAGGGTGCAAAGTGCCGTTATCGCAATGAGGAACCATAGTCGACAGCATGGAAATAGGAAGTTCCCGTTCGGAGACCTTTCGAACGTCAATGTCGCCCGGTACTTCCAACAGCAAGATGTTGCCGAGGCTGCGTTTCGCCGCCCTTGCCAAGGGCTCAAGCACCGGGATCAGTAAGGTCTTCTGCAGCCGCTTGCCTTCAGGCTTGCTCTCCAGAATCTTGCTTACCTCTGCGACGAGCTCTGCCGCACTTTCAATGAAGGCTGCGACACCGCTCTTCGTCTTGACGTCGATTAAAGCCCGCAGGCCGGAAAGACCGCCGACGTCGGCGAGCTCTACGCTTGTGACCGCTTTGGCGGTTTATTCCGAGGCAGCCGACAGCAGAGCTCTCACTTCGCTCACACGAATACCACCATGCTCCTCGGCATGAGCAAGGGCAGCCTCGACATTTTCCTCTGGCGCGTACGCAAGATGAAAAAGCACGGTCGGGCTGATCGCAAGCTCGATTGCCTGCTCGCGATAAGCCTCGAGGTTTCGAGCAACAGCCCTGTAGTTCCGGGCCGTTTTCGATGAGATGTCGCATCGCTGCGCGACCCATTTTTCGAACGTCCCCGGCTCGACCAGTTCCGACGTCTTCTCCAGCAGCACGCCTAGATCGTAAGCTTGCTGCGTGGACCTGCGCCCGAGAGCCTGGATGCAAGCGGCAGACGCTTCCAGAGCTTTCACCTTCTTCGCGCTGATGTTCAGCGCGTCGTAGTCGAAGCGGCCAAAGACCGCCTTCGTTGCATTCTTCATCATGTCAAAGATCCTTGCACGTTGCAAAATTATAAACTGCGTATGCGCAATTGATGTAAATATTGTTGCCTCTTCCAGAAAATATTTTAATGTATACGATAAGTTATATATCGTAAAAGACGCCAATTATAATTCAATTTTTCGTATTTTATACATTACATTACATAAAAACTCCGTCATCAAATATTTTTTTACATAACAGGCATGGAGTATCAATCGCGCAACCCAGGAGCGCAATATGCTTCATGCGGGCGTATTCTCTTACCCCTCTCCACCTGGTAACAAGAATGCTTAACAATCAGGGGCCCGAGATGGCAAAGGCGGTTCTGACAACCAAAATCGACCCAACCTATGACGATCTTCCGGAGCAGCGATATCATTTCCCGCGGACCTACCTCCGGCAGGTAGAGGCCGCGCGCGGCGATTGGATCGTCTACTACGAGCCGCGGCGGCCGAGCGGTGACCTGATGAAGACGGGCGGCAAGCAGGCATATTTTGCGACAGCCAGGATCACCGATATCATCGAAGACCCGTCGAAGGTGGACCACTTCTACGCGCTCATCGAAGACTTCCTGCCGTTCGATCATGCCGTGCCGTTCAAGAACGCCGGCCATTATTACGAAAGCGGCCTTCGCAAAGAGGACGGCTCAACCAACAAAGGTGCATTCGGCCGCGCCGTGCGGAATATTCCTGACGCCGAATACGACACGATCCTGGCTACCGGCTTTGCTCATATCCTGGGAAATCGTGATCGAGAACGCCCAATACCTGATCCGGCCGAAGAGGCACGGATAGGATTTGGCGATAACCCGCAGATGCCTTTTGAAATCGACAGCGTTGATCGTCGAATCGTGTCGCAAGTTTTGCAACGCCCTTTCCGGGACAGAGCATTCTCCGCAGCCATCAAGACGGCCTACCACGACACCTGCGCCGTGACCGGAATCAAGCTTTTCAACGGCGGCGGACGATCGGAGGTGCAAGCCGCCCACATCCGCCCGGTGGCGCATGGCGGCCCGGACAGCGTTCGCAACGGCCTTGCACTCTCTGGCACAGTGCACTGGATGTTCGACCGCGGACTGGTTTCGGTTGACGACGATTACAGCCTGCTGATCGCAAGCGGCGGCGTTCCTGATACCATCACGCGGCTCATCAATCCGGAGCGACGCCTCCTCGTCCCATCACGCCCTGACGACCGGCCGCACTCGCAGTTTTTGCAATACCACCGTGAGAAGGTCTTCAAGGGATGACGAGGCGGAAATCATTTCCGCTCGAGGGGCCGATCCTCAATCCTCGCCGAAGAAATCTTCGTCCAGCCGCTTGAATTCGACCGTTCGGTAGCTGCGGACGCCGACGCCGTGTTCGATCATCAGGTCGGTCAATTCCTGCCCGTCGATGAGGATGATGCGCTGGGCCAGATGCCTGACATAGTCACGAGCTGGTTGGCTGAATGTGGAGGTGGTAACGAAAACACCCTTGGTGGCACCGAGGCCGACGAGGCTTCCGACGAAGCCGTTGACATCCGGGCGGCCAACGGCATTGCCAGCGGCGTAGCGCTTGGCTTGGACATAGATGCGGTCGAGGCCGAGGCGATCTTCGTTCACTATGCCGTCGACACCGCCGTCACCGGAGCGGCCGAGCTGTGCTGCGGCATCCTTGTGGCTCCCGCCGTAGCCCATGGCAACTAGGAGATCGACGATAAGGTGCTCGAAGAAGGCAGGACTGTTGGAGAGGATGCGCTGGAGCAATTCATCGCGCAAAGCAGCCTGGATGGAAGCATAAGCCGCATCTATTTGCTCTTCCGGCGTGGTGCGGACAGAGGTGTCTTGGACAGGTTCAGCAGGAATGCCATTCTCATCCGCTGCCGCGCCATCGTCTTTGTAGAATTCGCGGAACTTAGGCTCATGCATGAGAAGAGCCACGTCGATGCGTTCCGGGGACGTCGCCAGCAGCGCCTTGCCCTTGTCGGTCGCAACAAAGCGACCGCGTGAGGGCGAGGCGATCAGCCCGGCCTTGCTCATATAGAACTTGGCCCAGTGGATGCGATTGTGCAGCAGGCGCTGGCGACCGCTTGGAAGAAGCTCGTCCCGTTCTGCCTGAGTCAAACCGAGGTCATCCGCGATGCGTTCAGAGACGTCGGCCACACGGGTTTCGCCAGCAGCGGCAAGACGGAGGACAGGCAGCATGAGGGTCTGGTAGTCTGGAACCATTGATCGCTCTTTCCAACCGGCCGCAAGAATTGCGCTAAGCAGCCTTGACTAAGAAATTTCGCATTCGATCTACCGTCGTCGGGTCATTGAGAGCAGCTTCCACGAGTTCAAAGAAGCATGTCTTGAGACGCCCGATTGCCGGATAGGAGTCATACGCGCACGTACCTTTGAATCTCCCGACCGCTGCGATCAGGTCGTTGGTGCTGGTGAGGTCGAACCCGTGTTGCTGTGCATAGTCGACAAAATGGGAGATCCATCTCTTGTAGTATCGTTCGAGCACGTTCGCCCTCAGTCGCGTTTCAAGCTTGAAGATTCTTCTCCAATTTCGCGACTTGATATCTGGATCGAAGCTAATCATCCAATCCGGCCCCGTTCCCGGCTCGGAAAGTATCGTGGTTCCGTGTAGCGAGATAGTGACCTGCTCGGCACCGTAGGGATCGAGGCAATCGACTCTAGCGCTGTTCTCGTCAAGCAGCATGTCTTGCGCGCCCTTGTAGGAACGATTGCACTTATCCCCCATCACGGTGAGGTTGCGCAAATTCACGCCGGCAAATGGGTAAAGCGAAATTGCTAGGTAGTGGTCCAAATCTGGGTCGACTAGGTCAGGATCGGATGCCTCAAGCGGCTCGTACCCACAAAATGGACAACCGCCATGAGAAAGATGGGCGTCAACCAGCTCATGATAGGCTGCTCTCACCGTTTGCTCGCATCCTTCAGTCTTCCAATCGGAAAGCTTCTCAAAGGCATGCCTGAACAATTGGTTTGCAGCTATATGCACGTCCGGAAACGTGTCTTTGACGCTGCTGCACGGCGTCGTCCGGGCAAAAACACGAGGAAAGTCGTTCTGTTCGCTCAGGGCATTCAGGACCTGTGCGAGCTCCACGTTTGTCAGAACACGGCACTTAGCAACGAGTAGATCATATAATTTTTTGAAATTGGGTCCTCGCAAAAAATGTTCGCGATAATCTCCCGACAGGGCTGCTTCGAACTCAGGAGGCGCATTCCCGCCCTGTAACGTATGTAGCATAACGCGGACTGCGTCGAGCAGTGTCTCGCTAATCCAATTCTGATCTGTTGCCTCAATGGGGTACGTAGCTAGCATCTTATTTTGTTTTTTTTAACTCGAAGAGGCGATCGGCGAGCAACGCCTTCTCCACCGAGGACCCCAGTCTAGGCATTTCGCGCTCAATCTCTTCGACGGAACCGGTCTCTTTCAGTTCGTTGATCTTCTCCTGCGCCAGTTCCGAAATGGGAGGATCCACGTCAAAGCAGTGGCTCAGGATAGTGTCGTAAGTCGCCCCGAACGTCTCAATTTCCGGTTTTCGAGCCGCAAGTTTGTCGTCCACCTTCGAGAATATACGTACCTGATCTCGGTGCATGTCTGAGGGCACGAACGGGGCATGGGTGGTTAAAATGAATTCTTGATCTCCCAGACCTTGGACTGGAAGGGACATAATCCGTGTGACCAGCTTCGCTCGCCACTGCGGATTGAAGTGAGATTCAGGCTCATCAAGCAGGAACAAGGTGTTTGCGTCTCGGAACATGGCAACTATGCCAAAAAGCTGCGCCTGTTGGTGCTCACCATCGGAAAGCGATACGTAGTCAACGTCCGACGTCTGCCCGGAAGGCCCAATCTTCGTGAACCGCACTTCCTCGATCTTAAAGACCTTCATTTCGTCCTGAGGCTCAGGAAGCTTCGAGGCAAACTTCCTGCTCTTTAGGTTCTTCTTCAAGCGCACTCGCGCCGGTTTCGGAATCATCAGATCATTGAGCATCGCTAGCTTGTGAAGCGATCGATAGAGCTCAATTGCGCTGGGCCAAAATGTCTCGAAAGCTTTGTGGCTTTCGTCGTCGACAAAGTAATCGAGTGTGTAGAGTTCCTGCCTGATATCGTAGTCCCAGCAGGTTGCGGCGTCGCAAAGTTGGCGCACGTAACGCTCCAACTCATCCGTGAGCTGTATACCCTTTCGCGCAGGGTTCTTTCCCTTAATCTTAGGAGCCTGCGGATGGTTAAATTGGATTACCAGACGGAAAGAGCGCAAGGAGGAGAGATTTGCATGTCTGACCAGCTCGGATTGCACAGTTGCTGGTGCGACCATCAAGTTGGCGATCAGGACCTCAAGGTGAGTTGAATAGTCGAGTAATACCAAGCGGTTGTCTGGAACGAGAGCGTCAGCCTGCTTCATTGCCGCATTCGCAACCGATGCCGCATATCCTGAACGACTGATATAAAAAGGAAGACTCAAAGTTTCATTGTCGCCAGATGTATAGGCCACGACCACTGTAGGAAGGTGTCGACCGAACTCAGGATCGTTATTGTCGTCCAATTGTTCGTATCCGTCCTTACCCCTAATCTCCATTTGCATCTTGCCGACACGGCCAGACGGGTCTCTCGCTCTGCTGAGTTTTACACGTTTGATACCAGCAGCATCGCGTTCAACCATCACCTCATAGATGATCTCGAAAAGCAGGCTTGGGTTAGCGATCGTGGCTTCTTCTTCCGGCCGATGCTCATGCCATGCAGATTGGAAAATCTCTGAAATGATCTGAAGAAACTGAGATTTTCCAGTTCCGTTTCTGCCAAGAAGGCACATTGGCAGAAAGTCAGCATTTTCACGCTCTCCGCGAGGGCGGAGCAAGTCGATATCCATACCGTCGAGCAGCCCTCCGCAACTGGCGGCCTCGAAGATCTTGACTCGAACGATCTTCATTGCTCGCGCCTTTTTAGCTTCATTATGGATCGTTTTTCGTCAAATACCTGACTCAACACTGCGTTTTCATCAGAGAGCAAGTTGAACACCGCGTCCTTCAGGTCGTCATAGCTTCCGCTAAACTCGCTTCTCAGGTCCTGGAAGCTGATACCGTCATAGGGCCAGTTTTGAAGTTTCGCATTCAGGAAATCTCTCGCTGTCAACATCGCGCTCGCCCGCTTCACTACTTTCTTCTTCACTTTCGGGGCCGCCTCGCGCTCGGCGCGGATGCGGGCGAGCAGGTGTTCGGCGGGTTCGTCATTTTCGTCCTGGGGGACCAGTTCGCCGCGGAAGGCTTTGGCCAGGATCGCCTCATCCAGCCGACCCACCAGTTCCAGCGCGCGCTTTGCTTCTTTTGCCAGCCGGTCGATTTTGGCGAAAGCGGATTCGATACGGCGGACGATTTCGTGTTGTTCTTCGAGGGATGGGACTAGGAGCCGATAGCTCTTGAGTTGAGACAGATTGATGCGCGGTCGTGTTGCACCGTGCACCTGCTGGACGAAATGTCGGTAGGTCGCCTCAGATGTTAGTTGGAGCAACGCGAACTGCGGATCAACCTTCGCGGCGTCCAAACGAATGCAGAAGCAATCGGCCTTGTTGATCGCTTGAAAATCGATATTTGCGGGGAAGAGGCATGCCCTTATCTCCTCGCTGACGAACGAGGAGAATAGGAGGTCGTTGGCCTGAAGAACGTGCCGTGCCAAAGAGCGAAATTTCGCTTCGGATATGTGCGTCCGCTTTTCTTCGATGAACTCACGTGCCCCGATGTTCTCAAGCCGAACAACTCGAGGCCCATCAGCGGTGTAATCAGCCGATTTCAGATTCGAACCGAATGGACCATCAAAAATGACGTCGGACAGCAGATCAAGGGACACCGACGGCCACTCCCGCGCCAACTCCCCGCTGAACGCCTTGCTGAGCACGGCCTGTTTGTAGCGTGAGACAAGGGTGTCGATGCGGGCGAGTTCGGTGCGGGCGCGTGCGGATTTCGCGTTCAGCGCATCCAGTTTGGCCACGATGCGCTTTTGCTCGGCCAGGGGCGGCAAAGGAAATGGCACTTGCTGCAACTTTGAACCCGAAATCTCAAGGAAGGTCGTTCCACTGGCCAGGGACTCAAGATATGGCTTTGACCATTTTAAGTAGTGGCGCGTGAATTCCCCTGAGATGCCGCCGAAAAGCGTAAGGCTCTTAAAACCTTGGTTTGTAGCAATTGGATTTGCAGCGATTGCGCAATAGCCAATGGGCGCGCGCGAGGTGAAGAGTACCGCACCAGCCGGAAGCAGTTTTGCTGAAGAGCTCTTGTAGCCCCTATCGGACAGATTTCGTCTGCCGCGCGTTATATAAGTGTTTCCATAACTCGTGAGATCAGCAGGGGTAACCCAGGGTATACCCCCATTGTCCGAGAAGTTAGACGGATCATTGGCAGATGGCGTTCCACCTCCGGTGACTTCGGCGATGCTTTCAATAGATGTCCAGGCCCATCCTCTAGGGACAGACCAGCGGGGCTCCACACTCATTCCGCCGCCTCCGGCAGGTCATCGCTGAGCTCGGCCATCAGGGCCTCGATCTCCAACGTCGCGGCCTGCAGATGGCCGAGGATGGCGGCGGCGATGTCGTCGGGTTCGATAAGGCCTTCTTCTGCCTCATCTTCTGCCTCGCGCAGCCAGGCGATATCGAGATTATCGCCACGGCCGACGATGGCCTCGCGGCTGAACTGCCGCCAGCGGCCGGCCTCACCTTCGTCCGGGCCGCGCTCCTTGCCATAGGGGTCTTTGCCAAATGCCTGTTCGAAGCCTTCGAAATGGGCCACCGTCAACGGCGTCGTCTTGCCGAATTTCGGCATCTGGGCGCGCAGGTCATAGATCCAGACGGATTTGGTGTTGGCACTCTCGGTCTTGCCGCGCGTCAGGAAGATGACATTGGTCTTGACGCCCTGGGCATAGAAGATGCCGGTCGGCAGGCGCAGGATGGTGTGCAGGTCGCACCAGTTCATCATCATTTGGCGCAGTTCGCGCCCACGCCCGTCTTCAAACAGCACGTTATCCGGCACAACGATGGCGGCACGACCGCCGGGTTGAAGCGCGCGGATACAGTGTTCGACAAAGGGAAGCTGGTAGGAGGAGACGTTTGCGGTGACGGAGAGGTCATCGCGGGTTGGCGCGCCGCCTGCCGGTCCGAAGGGCGGGTTGGTGAGGATTAGATCGGCGCGGCCGAGACCCTTGCCCTTGTCGGACAGCGTATCGCCGAGATCGACATGGTCGCCGTCGATATCGTGCAGATAGAGGTTCATCAGCAGCAGACGCAGTGTGCCTGGCACGTTTTCCATGCCGTGGATGGCGCGGCGCTTCTGGAACTCCTGTTCCTTTTCGCCGAGATCCAGATAATCGTCGGAGCGCGCCTTCATGTAGCGATCGGCGGCAATCAGGAAGCCGCCCGTGCCGGCGGCGGGATCCTGAATGACTTCGCCGGGCTGCGGCTGCATAAGGCGGACCAGAAGCTCGATGAGCACGCGGGGGGTAAAATACTGGCCGGCGCCGCGCTTCGTCTCTTCCGCGTTCTTCTGCAGGAGGCCTTCATAGAGATCACCGAACTGGTCGCGCTCTTCGGAGAACCACTCGAGCTCGTCGATGGCGGTGACCAGCGTCGTCAGGTTCTGCGGCTCGCGGAGGAAGGTGGAGGCGTTGTCGAAGATTTTTTGCACCATCTCCGGCAAGGGTCGGGCATCGGCATAACGTTTGCGGTCTTCCGCGCTGGCACCCTCGCCGGGCGGCAATACGAGGGCATCGTCTTGTCCCAACTTCGTGCTGGTGGCACCCAGCGTGACCAACACATTCCGGTAGTGTTCTAGCTTTGCCAGACCGTTGGCCTTGACCAGATCTGCCCAGCGCATGCCCTTGGGCAGGCTGCCCGTCTCGCGGCTGCGTTCGGCCATCATCTTCAGAAACAGCAGATAAGTCAGCTCAGTGACATATTGCTGGTAGGTGATGCCGTCCTTGCGCAGGACCGTGCAGAGGCGCCAGAGTTTCTGGACGATGGCATTGGCATTCATGACTTGATTCTCATTTGATCCGGGATCGTGATTGCGGTTGTAGTGATCAGCCGTCGATGGTCAACGACGGCCTTGAGGGTCACGCGGCGGTTGGTGCCCAGATCGCCTCGTTGAAGGCATGCAGCACCTCGTCGAGCTCGCCGTCAAACTCCTGCGCGATGCGCTTGAAGCCGCCCTTGTCGGCAAAGGCGCCCTGGTCGAGCAGGGTTGGATCGGCCACGGGCTTATCCTTCAGCGCACGACCGATGCGGCGCAGCCATTCCTTCTGCTTTTGCGTCCAGGGTCGGGAGGCCTCAATCTTGACGATCGCGTTGTCCACGCGCTTGGCATAGGGGACTAGCGGATCTCCCAAGGCTGCCTGGCGGACGAAGCCGATGATATGGGCCGCGATATCGGCATTGCGGGCGCGGCCATAAGCGGCGCGTAGCATGGCTTCGGAATAGTTCTTCTCGTCGAGCAGGCCGGCGAGCTCGGAGAGTTCCCTGCGGGTCAGATCACGCGGCCGCTGGGTGACGGCGATCAGCGCCGGAACTTGGTTCATGTTCTCGCGCACAAAGCGTTCGAAGCCGGTGATGTAATCCTCCGGTGTCGTGTTCTTGCCAAAGATCTCCTCAATGCGCAGCAGTTCGTCCTCATGGGTCGAGATGACCACGCCGTCATTCTTGCCCGTGTAGAGCGGACGGCGTTCGAGCATCTCGATGGCGCGGGGATTGACCGTCAGCCATTCCTGCAACTCGGCACCGGACCGGGTGGAGAGACGCTGAAGCGCCATGTCGGGGCTTTCGCCCGTGTGGCGCTCGAAACTCTCGCGGGTCTCGGTATCCATGCGCTTGACTAGGCTTCGCATGCGCACGATGACCTGGGCTGCGACCCAACTCTTGTCCTCTTCCGTTTCCGCATTCTGCAGATCCGTCACGAGCTGGCCAAGGGCGATATCCGGCTTAACCACGACCGGGCGCATGTCGCTCATCTCTTGCAGCTCGGCATAGAGATCGACGGCATCGAAAATGCGGAAATGTTCCTTGCCGATGTCAGGGCAAAGCCGCGTGGCGCGGCCGATCATCTGGTCGTAGAGGATGCGGCTCTTGACCCGGCGGACGAAGACGAGATTGGAGATGGACGGCACGTCGACGCCTGTGGTGAGCAGGTCGACGGTGACGACATATTTCGGATATGGGTCGTTCTTGAACTTCAGGATCAGGTCGTCTGCCTTGTCGACTGTGCCCGTGATCTTCGTCACCATGCCATGCGGCACGTTTTCCTTGCCGTATTCCTCCTGCAGTTCCTCGACCAGCAAGCGCACGATGTCATCGGCATGGGCGGCGCGGGCGGCGAAAATCAGCGTCTTGCCGGGCTTGGAGGGCGGGATCTCGGTGGCAATCGCGCGGCAGACGATGCGGTTGAAGGATTCGGAGTGGACGCGCCTGTTGAAGTCGGCGAGGTCGTAATCGAGGGAGACTTCATCCGGCAATTCGAAGAGATCGATCTGGCCTGTCTTGCGGTCGATGATCTCGACCTCCTCACCACCCTCAAAATGGATGCCAGCTTCCGACAGCGCCGTGGTGATGCGCTTCGGCGGCAAGTGATCGTTGAGATAACCTTCGACGACGGCCTGACGATAACCATAATGGAAGACCGGGTGGCCGAAGATCTCGCGGGTGTGAAGCGCGGGTGTGGCCGTCAGTGCCACCTTCACGGCGTCGAAGTAATCAAGAATTTGGCGATAGGCTGACTGGTAGTCATCGATGTTGCGAAAGCCGATATCGCTTTCGCGCAGCTCCGCATCCAGCGTGTAGCCGCGATGGGCTTCGTCGACGATGATGCAGTCGAAGGTACCGGGCGTCGGGCGCTTCGCCGGATCCGGCTCGTTGAGGATGCGGGCGATCAGGGACTGGACGGTCGCGACCTGCACCTGGTCCTCGTCCTCCGGCAGCTTCTGCTCTAGGCCGGCGACCTTGTAAATCTGGGCGAAGTTCAGCATGCCCTCGATCTCAGTGGTGTCCAGCGCATCGCTTGTCTGCCGGCCCAGCGCCTTGCGGTCGACGAGGAAAAGTATGCGGCGGAAGCGCTTATGTTTGAGTAGGCGATACATCAACGCAATCGCCGTGCGCGTCTTGCCCGTGCCCGTCGCCATGGAAACGAGGATGTCGCGCTGGCCTGCGACCACGGCATTCTCGATCGCTGCGATCGCCTCTTCCTGATAGGGGCGCATCCTGCCCTTGCCGAAGCTTTCTTCGGCTAGCCCCTGAGCTGCCGTGTCGACATCTGTGGTGAGCTTGTCCAGAAGATCCTTTGGCGAAAACCAGCTTGTCATCGGGACGGCATGGTTGGTCTCACGCCGGACATCTCGATACCAGATGCCGGATTTTGTCACCCACTGACGCACATAGGGGCGGCCATTGGTGGCGAAGACGAAGGGCACGCGGAATGGCTCATCCAGACCGTGTTTCCAAGGGCCGTCAGGGTGCACCTCTTCCGGGGAGAGGAGGATGGTTTGGGCATAACGTTCTGCCTGCTGCAGGGTGGAGGGCACATCGACGCTCTCGCGCTTGGCCTCGATGACACCGACGCAGGTGAGGCCGACAAACAGCGCATAATCCGCCCGGCCACCGTCCGAGGGCCATTCGGCGATGGCCAGGTTGCGGCCTTCCTCCGGTCGGGTGCCCTTCTGATAAGCTAGACGGTCACTGTCAGCTTCCCATCCGGCATCGACGAGCTGCACGTCTATCAGCCGTCGCGTCTGGCGCTCATCGAGCTCCAGGCTGCTCGCCGCTTTCAGGCCCGCCTGCTTGAACTCGATCTGCAACTGTTCTGGCTGGGTTTCGGCTGCCTTCTGCAGTTCGGCAAGCTTGCGAGCGAGTGCGGCCTGATTGGCCTCCATTTCGACGGCGGTCTGCTCCCAGACCGCACTGTCGGACGACGCCTGGCGGGCGAGCTCTTCGGCAGCGGCGCGGGCCTTTGCGAGATCTTCCGCCGAGGCATGGGCAGCGGCCAGCTTCTCCTCGGCTTCCCGGACCTTGGCACGCAGTGCTGCCAATTCCGCCTGGGTCGCCTGGTCAACATCCGCAGAGGCTCGTGGCGGCACAAAGGGACCAGGCTTGAACCCCGGATCACGCCCATAGGCTCGGCGATACCAGATCCCGAGCGCGCGGCAGAACTTGAGCGCTGCGAGCGCTTCGGCGGGTGAACCGGCCAGATTGTGCGTCGCATCGTTGCCGCTCTTGCGGACCGCGTGGAAGATGTCGGCGACTTCACGCGGCAAAACCTGCTGTGTCGCCAGACGGCGCAATAGATCGTTTGTGGTCTCGCGCGCGGCAGGATCGTAGACGCCGGAAAGAGCGGCGATCTCCTTGACCATGTATTCGCCGAACTGGCGGCTCTTCATCAGCGAGGTGTTGGCATCCTCGGCGAAGAAGCGCTCGGCTAGCGTACCGAGGCGATGCAACTCCGGGCTGATCGCCTGCAGATGACCAAAGTTTGCCGTCAATGCCCCACCCAGATGCTTACCTGATTGGCGTGAACATGCCACACGTTAGGGGAGCAAGTAAACTGGTGTGGCACCAATCCAATCCCCAAAAGCTACTGATTAGATCGCGGAAATTGTTGCCGCTGCATTCTAACCTGTCAACGGACTGGAGCTATCCATTCATCCCGCCATTGTTGTAAAGGTTGACTATCCGACATTCGTGCTGACGACTGTTTTAGATAATGGAGATGCGGCGCGTCTCCCATGACCGAAACGGGGCCGCAAGCTACTTGGTTGAAGCGTAGAGCCGTCGTCCCTTTCAAAGAATGACAAGCGGTTCTGCGAGCTGGATTCGCTTCTGCTGAACCCTCTGTACCTATCTCGCGGCGATAGCACCCGCAGCGCCCTAGCCGCCGCGACGATTGCGGCAAGGCCTCCAACTGCTCCTCTACCAACCACGTCACGGCTACCCAGCGAGTAACTCTATCGTATGCGAATCGACCACACTGCCATATACGGTGTCGCCTTTCTTGAAGTTCTCCTGAAACCATCTGGCGATCTCGTGATTGCCGCCTACCACCCGCACAGCACCGGTCCGGTTGGCTGTCCTATTGATCTTAAAGAGAACCGTTTGCCTACTATCACTGAAGCGGACGCGAATCGGAGCGCCGTCCTGGCCAAGATATTCGCTGGCTTCGACGCCTAGGTTGAGGATGCCTTTTTCGTAGTATGTGGCTCCGAGTACGACCGAGAAGGTCGCCCTAGCCTGACCGGATGCCCGTGAATCCAGTGGAGAGTCTGCTGCCGCGACGACATCCGATGCCCCGAACTCGGACTCCTCGACTTCCTCGCGTTCCGCCTCTTCGGAGATTGGATGCCCTCTATCCCTGCCGTTCCATTGGGGGGCAAATTCCTGAAGCAGGCTGTCCTCGAGACCAGCGGCTAGATTAATCTCGAAATTGGAATATCGGAGGTGAGTTATCGGCGTGAAAACGAATATGCGGATCTCAGCACCTTTAGCGATCGCGGCTTTGATGTTGCGATGGCAGCGCTGGTTGGTGGTCTGGGTTTTTCCCGGTCGGCAGTACCCGACATATCGCTTTCTGATCGAGCGGGCGGTCTTTCCGATATAGACAACTTGGTTACTATGCACGAAGGCGTAGAGTGCGTTGGGGGCGTCCAACATAACCTCGCTCGCTGAGGCGTCTGCGCCATCAAGATCGTAAGCAATGGAATCGTTGTTCGGCTGCCATTTCCCCACGTCTACAAAGCCAAGGTTAAGGAGAACCTCCGCATTTGGTTGCGAATCCGTCATGTGCTGTTGCCTCCCGGTACCGAGGACTTTTGCGCATGGAAATTCGCCGTGTCAACTTTGACAGACTTGGGCGGTTGCCATCAGTTGGGAGTGAAAATGAGCTGGCAGCAAACCCGCGTTATTGCGGCGTTCGACGAAGAATGCGAACAAGCGACTACAACCTGAACCGTACCCCGCGAGTCTCAATGCCTCGGCCCCGGTGTGTTTGCAACCCTTTTAGTCAGCACCAGGACACGACCAGGGCTACCCTAAAGGAGGAGGATCAGCGGAGCAGGTTGGACTGCTCACTCAAAGCGATTGTCCTGCTCGCGGCTCTCACGTGCCTCGTCGTTTCGTTCTTTCCGGATCTGATTTTCTAACCGCTCGATCGCCCCGGTGCGAGCGACCTGCAGCCCATCTTGATCACCGACCGACAGATCTCGAAGAAGTTTAAGACCGCGTTCGAGAGCGCTTGCGTACGAACCACTCCAGGATCTGGGATATAGGCGCGAAACAAACTCATCAAGAACCACCTTCTGGTCGGGCGCCTCACGGAGAATCCGAACTGCGAGTGGGGACCATTTGGTTGGCTGTTCATCATCGGTTTCTGTTCCGCCTTTTTCATAGAGCTTGACGGTCGCGGCGGCCAAAGGAAAGCGGCTGACCGGATCGACGGCCAGCCACTCGAAAAGGGTTTCTGCAGATACCGCGTCAAGAGGTCGCTTGCCAAACTGCCCTATGCTCTCAAGTGCCCTGAGAGACTTTGCATGTGACTTAGCCCGCTTCGGAAACAGTTCGTCTAGCGACAGGATTGGCTGGACCTGAAGAAGGCTACGTACGACGTCACCGAAGTCGTGCGCGGTGATTGTATGCTTAGTCAGTGCGCGAATAAGCTTGCGGATCAGGCGCCTTGCGGCCGACCGCCCCTTCTCACCGGTCAAGCTGTACCGTATTATCTTGGCTAGATCATAGTCATCTCGATTATTGCGGCCGCCGCGGGTCGGAAATTCGAACGCATCGATAAGTGACCTTCCGGCCTCACAGATCTCATTAGGGATCGGGTCTTTGTCGGCGCGCAGGCCATGCAGACGCATGGCGAGAATATCAATCGCAACCGATAAGCCACCTTGCAGCCCCGATATCCGGAGCACCAAATCCCTCAATTGGGCTCCTGGGACCTTCTCGGTGATGCGGCCAACTATCAGGCTGAGGTAGGCGTCGCTCGGCGCGATGCCGAGGTCAAGCGCGCGATGGAGGCGGTCGATACCCCGACGATCCAATCCCACGGCTGCCTGCAAATGCGGCAAATGCGGCCCCAGCACGTCGTCTAAGACTGCCTCGTCCAGGAATCTTCCTGCTAGATCCGCGTCCCGGCGATGGAGGCCATGGATAAAGCCCGTCATCAGGGCCATTCTTGGGGAGGCAGCCGCAGCAAATGCCATTCTCATCTCGGCCCAGAGATCATGCGGACGGTCAGCCGTTTGTGCCATCGCTGCTGCAAATGCTGACACCCTTCCTGGCGCCGCGATCAGGGCCGGCAAGAGGACTCGGAAGCTTTCAACGTCCCTGCCAACATCGGCGCCCTTGACGTCGATGACGACGCCATGAACCTGATCAACAAGGTTTCTCGGCCGGAGAAAGTGTTCGAGATCGTCAAGCTTGCTGCGCAAATCCACACTCATGGCCGCGCCTTCATAGGTCTGCGTCTTCCGCACTGCGATCCAAGCCTCACGCCAGAATTCACCGTTCGCGAGCTCGCGAATCACCTGGTCCAGCAAATCGACGATCGTTGGGATGCGCCAAAGATCCCGTAGCTCCGTCGAGAGTATCGTTTTCACCTCCTTAGCTACGGGAGAACCTGGAAGCGCAAAACGCCTTGCGAGGTTGAGTGCGTGGCTAAACCATTTCTGAACCTCATCCCGGGATTCCGGATAATATCCATAGTCGCGGGACCGCGCGCCGAAATCGAATTCGTATGCCGATGTAAACTGACTTGATTTCAAGAGCGCCGCCAGAGCCCTGAGGCCGAGTGCATGTAGCTGCTCGATGTCTGAGGACAAGAAGCTGTCCGCCACCTTTTCTCTTGTCTCGATTGTGGCGTGCGTCCCAGATAGGGCAATGAAGAACAGCGACTCAACCATATCGGCCGCCGCCGCGTCTTTCGACACTTCAGGAGGGATAATGGCAAAACGAGACAGCACCGCGATCGCCCTCTCAAAATACTCCTCGTCGTAGGCGAGTGAACGAAGCAGGCGCAGGTAGTACAGATTCTCGACAAGTGTAGCCTCAGACGCCGCACCGAATCTTTCCTCCAACTTCTCCAGCACCTGGCCCGGTGCAATCGGTGCGACATTGAACAGGAGCTCGCGGTCAAAATCGGTGAGACCGGTGATGTCGCCAAGACGGCTGCCGGGACGCAGCCAGTCTTCAACGATAGCCCGAGCTTCCTTGCTGTCGTTAAGATAGCCTAACCGTCTTGAGAACGATCTGAGCATTCTTTCCGACGCCTCATCAACGAGATGTTGCCGTATCTTAGAGGGTGGCAGGCGCGCGAGGGCAGACTTGGCCAGCCGATTTGCGATTGCATGGGGTAAGACCGCCCGCCATTGGGCGCGGGCCTGAACGAGATCCCTGTCCTTGAGTTCCACAACGGCGGCATAAATATCCTCGGCGGATTTTCCGATGAGCGCGCCGAGCCGTGAAAGTTCCGCATCCGCGCCCTCAACGTGCTCACCATCGAACGAATAAACGAGAGAGCAGGCTTGAGCTACTGCAAGCAGCGCGGGATCGGGCTGGTGGCGTTGATGGAAGAGCCGATTGAAAAGTTCTTCCTGATTTAGACCTGCGACGGTTTCGGTCTTTTCCAACTGGGAAGCGAGCACGATCGCTATTCGAGCATTGCCGCCGGAAAATTCGGCAATCGTTCCAGCGTCCACCTGCGATAGATCCGGAAAGCGTTGCTGAAGCAACCTTGCGATGAGCTCAGTGGACGACGCCTCCAGATGGAAGACGTTTGTGTCCTCGGGTTGGTCGTCACGAATATCGTATTCGATCGTCAAGATGCTGATATGGGAACCGCTCTCCCTGGCGACTTCGGAAAGATGCCTATGCAGCTCCGAGGAACAGTTGTCGACCACGACAATCGCCCTGCTTCGTGCTGCGTTGAGATCCGATGCCAACGCCTTCGGCGGTGGTTGAGGGTCATCCGATATGTCTGTGTAGATCGCTTGAGAACGATCTAGGACGTTTCCTCCGATCGTCTCGTCAAAGAGCGCCTCCGCCAGTCTGGTTTTCCCGACGCCGGAAAGGCCGACAAGTCGTACGACCCCGCCTGGCTGCCGTAGTTTGTCCCGCATCAGATTGATGCCGTCGATGACCGAGATTTCGTCGCCGCGTTCCGCTGCATCAGTCCGCATCCGGGCGTGTCCGTCGACGAGGTAGCCAGGATCCACGCCGGCAGGCATCCTTGACCATGATCCGAAAGACCGCCAACCGGGCACGGCCTTGCCAATCCGGGTGCGAACCCACGGAATTAGGGCCGCGTGGTCGCGCACCCAAGTTGCTACCCGGCCTCGGTCGAAGAAGTCGAAAGTAAGCTTTCCTTCGGCCTCACTTCCCTCCACCGCTTTCGCCATCGCATTGCGGCGGCTCTTGAGCGCGCTGTCGGAGGTGGATCCCGTCGAGGCCACCATCCCCGGCATTTTGGCTACCACCCCAGGTGACGGCAGTGACGGGCAGAGCCTGTCGGTGCATCTCCGCTTCGCACAAGAGGCCAATCAGAGCCCTCAGATCTGTATCGTTCAGTAGCGCGATGTCGTCGCCAACAATTTCAAACATAAGGAAGCTCGCGCCCAGTCTCGATCGATATGCGACTCATACGCGAAACCATAAAGCCTTTCGGCAACTTCCTAAATGTACTTATCGCAGATCTCAACAGGCTCTTTGCCAACCTCCACCGCACAAAAAACTCGCTAGTGAGCCGAAAAGTGTGTTGATTAGCTTGAAGGAGGGCGCAAAAGCCGCTCTGGAATCCGCGGAGCGGCTCCAGTCTTCGTTCTTGGTGTGGCTGAGCAGGATCTGCGTCGCAGGGAGGTTACCAATGGTCTTAGGTAACCCTCCCGACGCGGGCCAATCGCAGTTATCCACTCAACGCCAGCCGTGCCTATTGTCGAGCACTGGATGATCGTCGTGGTCGTCTCGGCTTGGAAAGACATAGTCATCGACGGTGCCTCCCCGCCAATGAAGCCAGGCAAGAAGACTTGCCCTAGGGGCGAGATTGGCATCTAATCGGCGGGATAAGCCAAGCGAGTGGAATGAGGAAGAATGGCGGAAAGCTTCAACTATATCTCTTTCGGTCATTGGGGAAATGTCGAAGGTGACATTGATCTCATCGCCATGGGGCGAGGACGTATGTTTGAATATACGCCATCCGACACCGAAAAGAGACTTGAGAGTCTAGACAGCACGGCCATCGCCTTTCTTGAAAAGCTGCCGACATTTCTATGCAGCGAGATCAAGCCGAGTGGAGAGAACGTCTCCATGCTCATCAAATACGGCCGAATTTCCAACATCGATCCCCAACGCAAGGAGGTCTTAGCTGCCTTCGAGACCGTGATCGACTTCGGCGAGGTGAATTTCAAAGATATCGATTCGGCGCGCGGGGTGTTTGGTGCGGATAAGTTTCAACTCTATCGAACCCATTGGGCCGTCCGCGAAGGCGATGTTCGTGACATCCTCGACCGACTGGCTGAGGTCAAGCCAGCTCTTGGCCAAGTCATTGCGGCGGAGGCCGCTCCAGCCGCTGACGATGGAGAAGTCCAACCGCCGCCGCGCGACAAGAAGATTATTGGCGATGCCGACAGCGTGGAGCGTTTTCTTGAGCTGCTCTACAGCTCGCCGGCGAAGGCGGGAACCGAGACCTTCTTCCGGGGACACAGCGATGCAAGCTATGAGTTGACCCCATCCCTGCTGCGCAAATGGGAAAATGGCGATTGGCAATTTATGCCCAGCGAGGACCGTCTCTGCAAAGAGTTGCTAATTGCCCATCACGACGAGTTCCATGGTGATGACTATTGCTTCGACCGTCTCGTGCGGATGCAACATTACGGTTTGCCGACGCGGCTGCTCGACATCTCCGGCAACCCGCTCGTGGCGCTGTTCTTCGCTTGCTCGTGTAAGCCGGATCAACTCGGGGTCGACGGCGAGGTCATCGTCTTCCAGATCGCGTCGGAAGGCGTGAAATACTATGATTCTGACACCGTCAGTTGCCTGTCCAATCTTTCCAACCTGACCTATGCGCAGAAGAACGACATAGACCTCAGTCTCGACCAAGACGCCTTTAACGCAACGGATGTCGCCGGCAAACTGCTCCATCACATCAAGTCGGAGAAAGGCTTTTTCGAAGGGCGGATCGTTCCCGATGACCTTCGGTCGATCATTTGTGTGAAGGCGAAGCGCACGAACACGCGCATCAAATCGCAGTCTGGCGCCTTCTTGCTGTTCGGGCACGAGGCCGCGTTGCCTGACGCAGGACAGGACGGCATCGAGATCAGTCGGGTGACGATCAAAAATAAGGCGCACATCCTAAACCAGCTTGACCGGATCAACATCAACGCCACGACCGTCTATCCGAGCATCGACCAGACCGCAGTTCATTTGCGGGATCAGCACCAGTCGCCGAAGCCTGTCAGGATCACGCTAAGCACAGCCGCTTGAGGTGTTAGTTTCGCCCGACAGCAGGCATGAGTTGATGACGAAATGTGGGCTATGGCGCGGCCTCAGAATTTTGCTTGGGCCGCACGGTGGTTTGGGTTCGAAAATATACGCCGAAGTAACCGGCTAGCGCTCGCCTACGCCATAAGCAATGCCGGGTTCCGGGAAGTGGCGAGTGTCCGTCGAACGGTCGGAGTGATCGCTCAAAGCGGAAATAATTTCCGCCCTAAGTTCCGCTCCGTCCACCCCAAAGAATGTGCTTGAATACGCCGAGCCTGTCTGCAGCGACTGGGCGTGAGCGGAGCGGCATGGTGAACTATACCGGGAAGGCTGAGCGGCGCGCTTCCCAGCTCGGGTCATAGTCCAATCGCCACTCGCTGTCGAAAGTCAGATGAGGGACGGGTACGCTCTCATAGAAGATCGTTGATCATCCGTCATCGAAGGTCGGCAGGAAACCCTGGTCGTCGTCTGGCAAAGGTGGAGCGGTCTGAACCGTCTTGAGATCGCCAACCTCAATGCCGACTGTCCGCGCCACGATGAGGGATTTCTCGAGCTGGCAGCTCGGCTTGCCGGATTCGAGTTCGACAATGAAACGCTCGCCCGTGCCGGACCGGGCGGCAAGCTGGGTCTGCGTCCAACCGAGGATCTTGCGTTTCTCCCGAATGGCGGCGCCAAAATCGCGTGCAGACCTGAACATCGACCGCCTCCTGAGGAGTCTTACCGTACAGGAAGATTTATCTCAATTCAATGTGGTACTTACCGATCGGGAAGCGCTCACGCGCACGCCCGAAGACCCCGATCGGGAAGTTCCGGGCCTCATCACGACGTCGAAAAATGAAGTCCTTGAGATCCGGGTATCGCGTGTGGTACACCTGCGGGTATCGCAATTTCCCGAATGCGGGCAGGGGTTCGGGATTTTGATAGGATCATGCGACTCGCAGTCGACAACATGACTTTTCGGTTGGGCGTAAGAGATGCAATCGATCACGCTGACTTATCAGCTTTGGTCAGCAGCGATTCAGTGCGTTCAAAGAGTTTGCGACAATCTACGTTAAGCTTCTCCCGCCCGAGTATGATACAGCCTTTAAAGGAGCTGTAGACGACGAACGAGAGATGCTTGGGCCAACACAGCAATCGCGCAGATTTTGCGATGAATGTGTGGCGGAAGGAACGCGGCGAATAAAATAAGCCGTGTCTGGATCTCTTTCGCGAAAGGGCTCACCCGCCCCTTGGCTCCCCATCAGGGCAACCGCCAGAGACAACTGGCGGCAGCGGCGTGTAACAGCGGTCGCGAGGTGAACTTAACACGAAAATCACAGGGGAACCGATAATTCCCATAAGCAATCTTGTCAGATATCACCCATGCAAGGTGCCGGTCAGGCTCCATATGGCACCCAGATATTCTTCACCTGAATGGCCCTTCGCAAATAGTCACGGCCCTGCCCTTGTGCACGGTCAAGCCAATCCGGCTGACGCCCATTATTGACCCAAGTGGCCTTCAGGTTGCCCGCAGAAGCCCTCTCGACCATCGCGCTTCCCTCAGCCGATCCGAAATACCAGACGGCTGCAACGTCATCATGCTCGGCCAGCGTCTTTGCAAGCACATCGCGTTCGCCGGTCACAATGTTGATAACGCCGCCGGGCACATCCGACGTGTCCAGCACCTGATAGAAATCCCCGGCAATCAATGGATGGCGCGATGACGGGATGACGACGACGCGATTGCCCATGGCGATTGCCGGCAGCACCAGCGACACCAGCGATAGCAGCGGCGCCTCGTCGGGGCAAACAATACCGACGATGCCCCACGGCTCGTTCATGGCAAGCGTGACGTGACGCGACTTGGTGGAGTGTACCGCGCCATCGAACTTGTCGGCCTGGGCGGCGTAATAGGAAATACGGCGCAGCGATGCGTCGAATTCGTCCCTCGCCTTCTTTTCGCTCACACCGGTGCTATCGATGATGCGGGCGACAAATTCGTCGCGACGTGCATCAAGGTTCTCTGCGAGATAATAGAGCACCTGCGCGCGGTTATGGGCGGTTGCGGAACTCCAGCTGCCTGCCTTTGACGCGGCTTCCACAGCATTGCGGATGTCCTTACGGTTACCTATTCCGGCCATGCCGATCACGGCGTTGGACTTGCCGGTGACAGAATAGCTGTAGCCACCGTCGGGGCGTGTTTGCTTGCCGCCGATATAGTTTTTCATAGTCTGATCAAGGCCATCGATCGCCATCTTGCTGTCGGCATTCGGCGATGCAGATGGTGCGAAGGCTTCAGCGGGCTTGCTGACCGGCAGGTTCTTTTCCCAGTCTGCCGCCAGATATTCGTAAAGCCCTTCGCGCGCACCTTCACGGCCGAAACCGCTTTCACGGTAGCCGCCAAAACCTGCACCGGCGTCCAGCATGTTGGTGCAGTTGATCCAGACCACGCCTGCCTTGACCCGGGCAGCCAGATCAAGCGCGACATTGATGTTTTCCGACCAGATCGAGGCGGCGAGGCCGTAACGGGTGTTGTTGGCCAGCGAAACCGCTTCGTCCGGCGTGCGGAATGTGGTTGCCGCAGCGATCGGGCCGAAAATTTC
The DNA here is from genome assembly GCF_008274755.1 of Agrobacterium sp. B1(2019). Taxonomy (NCBI): domain Bacteria; kingdom Pseudomonadati; phylum Pseudomonadota; class Alphaproteobacteria; order Hyphomicrobiales; family Rhizobiaceae; genus Agrobacterium; species Agrobacterium sp. B1(2019). The sequence goes on from NZ_VTPB01000002.1 coordinate 24,666, forward strand.
CACCTGGCAAACCGTCGACGCCTGATCAACATCGGTGAAGAAGCCGGGAGCGACGTAATTGCCAGTAGACGGCAACGGGTTGGAACTCTGCCAGAGTTCACCGCCCTCTTCCACGCCCCTGCGAACCAGATCCGTGATGCGTTTCACCTGCGTGGCGGAAACAATCGCGCCGACATCGGTCGACTTGTCGAGCGGATCGCCGACCCGCAGGGTTTCCAGCCGTTTTTTCAGGCGTGCATAAAATTTCTCGGCAATGCCTTCCTGCACCAGCAGCCGGGAACCGGCGCAGCAGACTTCTCCCTGGTTGAACCAGATCGCGTCAACAACACCTTCAACCGCCGCATCAAGATCGGCATCCTCAAAAACGATGAAGGGTGACTTGCCGCCCAGTTCCAACGACAGTTTTTTGCCCGAACCGGCAATCTGCTCGCGAATAACGCGGCCGACCTTGGTCGAGCCGGTGAAGGCGACCTTGTCGACGCCTGCATGGCCGCAGATCGCAGCTCCTGTTGAGCCATCGCCCTGCACGATGTTGACGACACCGACTGGAAGGCCGACCTCGTGGCAGATTTCCGCAAAGGCGACAGCCGTCAGCGGCGTCAGATCGGCAGGCTTCAGCACCACGGTATTGCCAGCGGCAAGTGCCGGCGCGATCTTCCAGGCCAGCATCAGCAGGGGGAAGTTCCAGGGGATCACCTGACCGCAAACACCGACGGGCGAGAAACCACGGAACTCGTCTTCCACCATTTCAGCCCATCCGGCGTGATGGTAAAAGTGTCGCGCGACGAGTGGAATGTCGATATCACGGGTTTCGCGAACCGGCTTACCATTGTCCATCGTTTCCAGAACGGAAAGGAAGCGCTCGCGCTTTTGTATATGACGGGCAATGGCATATAGGTAGCGGGCGCGCTCATGACCCGACAGCTTCGACCATTTTCCGAAGGCCGCGCGGGCGGCCTTGACCGCCTGATCCACGTCTTCCTCATTGCCGCAAACGATCTCCGCCAGCTTATCCCCGTTTGCGGGGTTTGAGACCGCAATCGTCTTTCGGCCATCAGGCGACACGAACCGGCCGTTGATATAGTGACCGAACGAGCGTCCGAGAGCGTCGAGCCACTGCTTCACATCACCATTGGCTTCGGGGGAAGGTCCATATTCCATGGTTTCCAAAATGTCCTTAATGGGTCGCATTATTTCAGTCCTTATGCGGCAGCGTGGTGGTGAGCGCTGGAATAGCGGGCGGTTACGAAATGTTCGAGCTGCCGCTCGATATCGCCAAGCATCGAACTGGCGCCAATGCGGAACAGGTCCGGCTCAAGCCAGCGATTGCCCAGCTCCTCCTTCATCAGCGTCAACCACGACAGTGCGTCCTTTGCCGTTTTTAACCCGCCTGCGGGTTTGAAGCCGACCATCTGGCCGGTCAGTTCGCCATAATCGCGCAGTGCCCGTACCATGGTCAGACTGACCGGCAGGGTGGCGTTGACCTCCTCTTTGCCGGTGGAGGTCTTGATGAAGTCCGAACCCGCCTGCATCGCCACCATCGAAGCGCGATAAACATTGGTCAGCGTGTTGAGATCACCCGTCGCGAGGATAGCCTTCATATGGGCGTCGCCGCAGGCTTCACGAATCGCGGCAATCTCGTCGTAAAGTGCGGTCCAGTTCTGCGTCAGAACAAATTCGCGGGTTATGACGATATCGATCTCCCTGGCGCCTTGCTCGACGGCATAGCGGATTTCGGCCAGCCGTTGCGGCAGCGGCGTCAGGCCGGACGGAAAGCCCGTCGCCACCGATGCGACCGGAATAGCCGAGCCTTCCAGCGCCTTGACGGCGTGGGGCACCATGGTCGGATAAACGCAGACGGCGCCGGTGGTGATGCCGGCATCTGCAAGGCCTAGTGCTTCGAGAATGTCTTCCCGGACCGGACGGCGCGCTTTGGCGCACAGGCGGCGCACACGGCCGGGCGTGTCGTCGCCGGAGAGCGTCGTCAGATCGATGCAGGTGATGGCCTTGATCTGCCAGGCGACCTGGTATTCCTTCTTGACCGAGCGCCGGGCAGTGATTGTCGCGGCGCGCCGTTCGGAGGCGCTGCGATTGACCGATACATCTTCAAACCATTCCGGTTTGAGAGCGGTGCCGTTGTTTCTGGGAAATGCTTCGCTCATTTTCTGTCCATTCTTCTGGTCAGGCTGCGGCATTGGCATGGTCGCGGCAAAATGCCTCGAACTCTTCAAGGCTGGCGTAGGCCTTCTGTGTTCCGGGACGGGTGATGGAATGCGCCGCGTAAAGCGATGCCTTCTTCAGGGAGGATACGACCTCGCGCGTTTCGGCGTAAAAGCGGGCAAAGGAGCCGATAAAGGCATCGCCCGCACCCGTGGTATCCTTGGGGGTTACTTTGACGGGTTCGATATTAACGATTTCATTTGATGTAATCATGCGCGCACCGCGCCCGCCCAACGTCACTATGACGGTGCGAATGCCACGAGCAATCAGCGAACGGGCGGCGGTGACGATGTCTTCGTCGGTGTCGGTCGGCAACCCCGACAGCAAGGCAAGCTCGCTCTCGTTCGGCACGAGGAAGGTTACCTGGCGGATGCGCTCAGGATCGAGATTGGCAGCGGCAGGGGCGGGATTAAGGATCGTCTCGATACCGTTCTGGGCTGCAAATTCGACAGTATGGTAGACGGTCTCAACTGGCACTTCCATCTGCATCAGGATCAGGCCGCACTCTTTCAGATCAGCGGCCGCCTTGTCGACCTCAACAGGCAAAAGGTGGGCATTGGCTCCTTTGACGATGAGGATGGAATTCTCGCCCGACTGTTCGACGAAGATCGGCGCGACACCGCTGGATTTGCCGGCAACCTTCACCACATGACGCGTATCAACGCCGAAGCTTGCGAGATTGCGAATGGTATTATCCGCGAAGACATCATCACCGACCCGGGTGACCATCATCACTTCGGCACCAAGACGCGCCGCGGCAACCGCCTGGTTGGCACCCTTGCCGCCGCACCCCATCTCGAAGGTGGGCGCCTCAAGGGTCTCGCCCGGTCCAGGCATACGGTCCACATAGGTGATAAGATCGACCATGTTGGAGCCGACGACCCCGATTTTCTTACTCATGCCGATATTCCCTGCTTATCTGTTTTAAAGCGCGCTGATCCTGGCGCCGAACTCATCGGCGGCAGCGTGGTCGAGATAGCCCAGCCGTACCGGGAAGACCCGGCGTTCACCCGGCGATAGTCTCTGCACGTTGTTCTTGGCCTTCTCCGCCAGATAGCCTTCCGGCTCGCAGGTGGATGGGAGGGCAAAAGCGGCAACCTGCGAATCCCCATTGACCAGGATCCAACGCACTGTCTTGGGGAAGGCGGCGAGCGGATAGGAGATGGCAAAGCCGTCGCCCTCACGTCGTTGCATCATCAGATGCGTCAGCCCCTCACCGTCCGCCGTCAGGCCGTTTATGTAGAACACCTGTTCGGGGTCGTAACGTTGTGGTTCGTTGAGCACTTCCATGGCCGAAGGCTGCCTTGCGAGCGTCTCCAGCAAGGAAAGGTAATCGGGGTTTGGTGTGACGTGGCCGGGTACGGCCGTTCGCACCTTCACCTGCTCCGGCGTGTAGGGCACCGGCTGAACGATTTGCGCACCCTCGGCATAGGCAAAGTTCACGTGGCACATATACATGAGATCCATGGACGCTGACGACAGGTTCTGGATGTCCATGACCATGTCAAAAAGCGTATCCTCAGCATGCAAAGTCACGCTGGGTCGGGCCAGATAATTGGCGCCGAAGCCCATGACATATTCAATTTCGCCTGTTACCCGAACATAAGCACCGCGCGCATCGTGACCGATGACGAAACCAGCCTTGTCCATGGCGGCACAGGGCATTTCGCCATGCAGGACATGATTATCCTGCGGCGAAGGGCAGCCGTTTCGCAGCATGCCGCTATGGAATGCAAAACATCCGTATGTCTCAACAATTGAACCGGCAGGTCGCGGCATCGAAAAGCGGCTTCCCATAGTCAGGTCCACACCGTTGAACTCAACGCTCCAGATCATCTGCCCCATGAATGGCAATAGGACGATCCGGCCGTGGCGGTTCTCCAATTGCAGCGCCTCAACGCCGGTGGCGTAGCGGAAGGTGGTAACCTTCAGCCCATCGGATGCGGCTAGAAGATGCGGGAGATCGGTGAAATCCTGCCTGCGAAGATGAAATTCTGTTACCTGCATGGGCTCACCTGCCGGGGTTTCGCCATGCATTGATGGCGATGACGAGAATGAGGAATGCGCCCCAGATGAAGTCGATAAGGTGGTTGGAAAACCGCATCATCTGGAAACCGGAGGACAGCAACATGAGGGCGATCAGCGCAATGGCGATGCCGAGAACCCGCCCCTTCCCGCCTGCCGGGTTTGTGCCGCCGAGAACGGCAATCAGCACCGCCTGCAGCAGATAGGACGCGCCGTAGTCGGATTTAGCTGCATTGGTTCGCCCCGACAGAATGATGCCCGCCAGCGACGCCAGAACGCCGGTCAGCATATAGGAATAGAGCATCATGCGATCCTTGCGGATGCCTGCGAAGACGGCTGCGCGCGGATTGGTCCCGATCAGCATCAGGTTAATGCCGAGCGTCGAGCGCGTCAGCAGGATCGCCACGGTGATGCAGACGCCGATGAACAACAGAAACGGCGTCGCTACACCCAAGATCTTGCCGTTGCCGATCCAGTTCCACGCGTCGGGAAATCCGACGATTGCCGGGCCACCGGTCAACACCAGCGCCAGCCCCATCAGCACCTGACCTGTGCCGAGCGTCGCCAGTATCGGGGTAATACGCAGCTTCGCGACCAAAAGGCCGTTGATCAGACCGGCCAGCAGGCCAACCGCCATGGCGAGAACGATGCCAAGCCCGGTGGAAAACACAACACCCGAAGTGGAGGATTGCCCCGCCTGAACCATGGTGGAATGGAAATAGACGCCGGCGATGATGCCCGCCAGATTGGCAATCCCCACCACGGAAAGATCGATGCCACCGGTCAGCATGGCAATCATCATGGCGATGGAGAGGATCCCCAGTTCGGGCATGATGTAGCTGATGGATTCGAAATTGTAGTAGTTCAGGAACTTGCCGGGGTTCATCCAGGTCATCAGCGCAAAGACGATGACCGTGATGACAAGAAGCTGAATGATGTTGCTGTCGTTGCCGAAAAGCCGACGTATGTCGAACGAATTTTTCATGATGCGCTCTCCCGTCACGCTATGCTTTTACGGTCGCGCCATGCCGTGATGGCAGTGGCAATGATGATAATCAGGCCGACAACGACCCGCTGCCAGGTGGTGTCCACTTTCATGATGATCAGCGAGTTTTTGACCATCACCAGCATGAACACGCCCATCAATGTGCCGAGAACCGTGCCGCGTCCGCCAAAGATTGACGCACCGCCCAGAACCACGGCCGCGATCACGTCGAGTTCGAGACCGACAAAATCACGCGGGTTGGCAAGCCAGATCATCGACGAATGCAGCAGGCCCGAGAAGCCCGCCAGCGCACCGGCGAGGCAATAGACAAAGAAGATCGTCGCACCTGTATTAAAGCCAACACGTTTGGCTGCTTCAGGAGAGCCGCCATAGGCATAAACGCTGCGCCCGATCATGGTGTAGGTCAGGATGAGATGAATGACCAATGCCAGCCCCAGATAGACCAGGAACATCGCGGTCAGACCGAAAGTTGCTCCCGTAGCCGAGGTCAGCGAGATCACATCGGTCTTGCCGAACTCGATCAGTTCCTTTGGCATCTTGTTGATGTTGACGATGCTGGTACCGACGAGGCCGAGAACCAGACCACGCACAATCGAACCCGTCCCGAGAGTCACAATCAGCGGGATCATCCTGAAACGATGGATAATGAAACCATTGAAAGCACCGAGAACGAGCCCAATCAGCGTTGCCGCAACAAAGGGAATGAGCACGCCATCATAGCCGAGATAGACCATGCTGCGCACAGTCAGATACATCGCAGCAATGGCAAAGGCCGTGAACGATACGTCGATGCCGCCGGAAATCATCACGAGTAATACGCCGAGCGCCATGATGCCGATCACGACATTGGAGCGCAACAGGCCGAAGATGTTGTCGAGCGACCAGAAGGCTGGATTGATGAGACCAATGATGATCATGGCCGCGAGCAAGACGCAGGCGATAATAAATTCTGTGCTTTTCAGGAATTTCATGTCTTGCGGCCCCTCAATTCAGCATCTTGAGCCGGTCGTTAACGGCGTCTTCGGTCATGCTCTCTCCAGACAACTCGTCAACGAAACGGCCGCGATGCATGACCAGCACCCGGTTGCAGTTCTGCACCAGTTCCGGCACATCGTCGGAAATCATCAGCACGGCTAAGTCTTCCTTTTCGGCCAGCTTGCGGATGATGGTATGGATCTGTGCTTTGGAACCGACATCGACGCCAACGGTCGGGCCGTTCAGGATCAGCACTTTGGCGCCCGTCAACAGCCAGCGAGCCAGAACGACGCGCTGTGCGTTGCCACCGGACAAATGGTTGACCGGCGTGTGCGGTCCCGGCGCCACGATCTGCATGGCCGAGAACATTTCGCGGGTCGTCTCGTCCGCCTTTTTGCGATTAATGAAAAGACCTCGGACGAATTTCTCTATCGACGTGACAATGATATTGCGCTCAATGGATTGCGTCAGGAATAGCCCCTCGGTCAGGCGATCCTCCGGCACATAAGCGACGCCGCAAGCAATACCCTCCTGAACGGTCCTTGGGTGAACCTCGCGGCCTGCAAGGCGCACTGAACCGGTAAAATCGGGGCGCATGCCAAATAGCGCCAGGGCAAGTTCCGTACGCCCCGAACCGATCAAGCCCGAAATACCGACGATTTCACCTGGCCTTAACGTCAGGTCGGCGTTTTCCACGGAACCCGGAACCGAGAGGTTGCGCACGTCCAGCACTGGTGTATCGGCGCCTTCCTGCGGTACCCACTGGTAGCTGTGGGCCGTTAGCTCCTGCCCCGTCATCGCGCGAGTGATTGCCGGCTCATCGAATTCGGCGATCGGCCCTTCGGCCACCTTCTTGCCATTGCGGAAAACTGTCAGGCGCTCGCTAATTTCCAGCATCTCGCGCATTTTGTGGCTGACGAAAAGCACGGCGATGCCCTGCGCCTGAATATCACGCACAATCTTGAAGAGGGCATCAACCTCATGGCGCGTCAGCGCCGTCGTCGGCTCATCCATGATGATCAGGCGTGCATCGGCCATGACGGCACGGGCAATCGCCACGATCTGCTTTCCAGAGGTCGGCAGGGTTTCGACATCCGTATCAAGATCGATGCTCACGCCGAGGCGGTCCAACGCCTTTTGGGCCAGCTCACGGACATGTCGCCAGTCGACCGTCTTGCGACCTTCCATCAGAAAGGTATTGATGGCCAGATTCTCGGCGACCGTCAGGTTCCCAAACAGCGAAAAATCCTGATAGATCACCTGAATACCGTGGTGAACGGATTTTACCGGATCGAGTTTGCCGACAGGCTTCCCGTCGATCAGAATCTCACCGTCCTCGGGTGTGTAAACCCCGGACATGATTTTGATGACGGTGGATTTGCCGGAACCGTTTTCACCGGCAAGGCAATGGATTTCGCCCGGGCGAATGCTCAGCGATACGTCGTCGAGCGCCTTCACGCCGCCAAACCGCTTACCGATGTGGCGCAGCTCGATCAGATTCTCAGTCATAATGGCCTCGTGCAAGGCTGGAAAACATGGGGGGGGTGCACGGAGAGAGGGGTGCCCCTCCCTCCGTGGTTCGGATCAGAAGTCGTACTTGTCCATGTTTTCTTTGGTGACGCCGACCCAACCTGCGCCATAGAGCAGGTGTGGCTTGGAGGCGTCAGGAACCAGCAGGTTTTCATAACCGGGTAGACCCATGTTGAGACCCGCCTTGATCTGCTCATTCTTCTTCTCGAGAACCGCGACAGCCAGCATGTTCATCGCATAACCGGCAACGGCCGGATCCCAGAACTGGATGTACTGGATATTATCGTTCTTGATGTATTCGCCGGCAACGGAAACCAGGCCCGTTCCCGAGAAGAAAACCTTGCCCGACAGGCCGCCCTCGGCGATCAGGCGGCCAGCGCCTGCGGATGTCGGCATCGGCGCGCCGAGAATACCGGTAATGTCCGGATAGGCAGTCATTGCTTCCTTGAGTTTGGTGTAGTCGGTGTTGGCGTCGTCATAGGTTTCCAGCCGCTCGGTCGCCTGCGACATTTCCGGGAAGTTTGCCTTTTGGTACTCGACGGCGCCGTCGATCCATTCCATCTGCGACTTGGAGGTCAGACTGCCAACGGTGGCGACATACTTGCCCTTACCGCCCATGGATTTGCCAAGTTCCTTCATCAGGTTCGCGCCATAGGCCTTGTTGTCGAAGGCTTCGATGTCGAAATCGACGTTCTGGATGTTGGAAGCCTCATGGCTGATGACGACGATGCCGCGATCTCGGGCTTTCTTGAGTACCGGCTCCACCGCTTCGACCGAGAACGGCACGATGGCGATGGCATCAACGCCCTGCGCGATGAGGTTTTCAACGATCTGCACCTGAGCGGCGGCATCAGCCTGGCTTGGGCCAACCATCCAGACATCGTTTCCGGTATCGCCCTTGAACTGCTCGACGCCATCGCGCATGCGGTCAAACCACGCAATACCATCCACCTTCACGACAGTTGCAATGGTGTATTTTTTGCCGCTCGCCGTTGTGATCAGTTCCTTGTTGACCTTCGACGCATCGACGGCGCTTTGCGCAAAGACAGCCGAAGCCGAAAGCGTTGCAGCAAGCGCGATGGTAGTGAAAATCTTGTTCACGAATAACTCCTCCCTTTGAAACTGCAATGTGCCGAACCTACTCCAGTCGCAGCACTCGATAATGTTCGATTCCTCACGCCGGGAACCGCTGCTCACGCGTCCGACGCCTCCTCATTCTCCCGTAAAGGCCTCCCGTGCCCCGATGCATAGGCCACGATGTGACCTAGAAACCTGTTGTTTTCCTCTCCCGATAATGCGAACTATTATGATAGAATCCAATCATTATGTTTCGATCGTTTCATGTTTGTTATTCTTCTGTCAAGCGCAGAGATGGGCGATTGCGAGCAAAGTAACACCGAAATATGAAGCGCAGCGAGAAACCGAAAACGGAGACAAGGTGAGCAGAGTAAGTGCACACAATGCCAGGTTGGACGCGCTGGCCAAGCTAGTTCAGGAGACGGGCGTTCTAAGGCTGAGGGATGCCGCCTCCCGGCTTGGAGTATCCGAGATTACCATTCGACGCGACATTGCCGCCGACGGCGAACGGCTGAGTTGTCTTGGCGGCTACATCATTCCGGTTCAGGACGGCGCAATCATCAGCGACTATGTCCTGGAGCAGGAAAAGGACAGCCATGCAGCGGCCAAGATGCGCGCGTGCGTGCAGGCTGCGGCCTTGATCGAGCCACATGACACGATATTCATCGACTGCGGAACGACGATGCCCCATCTGGCGCGACAGATTCCGGTACATGGCCATGTCACCGCCATCTGCTATTCTCTTAATGTTGCCGAGGAGCTGGCGAGCAGAAACGATGTCCGCCTGATCATGCTCGGCGGACTCTATCATCCGGAAGCGGCCTCGTTTTCGGGGGATGAAGGCATTGAGGTGCTGAAGCGCCTCAATATCAACAAAGCATTTCTGTCTGCCGGCGGCGTGGACGGACATCACGGCGTGACTTGTTCGCATTTTCATGAAGTGCCGATCAAACAGATGGTCATGCAACGCTCAATGCAAAAGCATCTTGTGGTGGACAGCAGCAAGTTCAGCAAGGTGCGGGCCGCACGCTATGCTTCAATAGGCGACTTCAATTCAATTGTGTCGGATCAACCCTTACCTTGGCTAAAATAAGCCGAAATTGGCGCGCGTTCCCTGCTGCTCGTAGAGGGCGGCGCAGGCATCGGCCTTTTCGGCCTTTTTTTTGCACCACAGCAGCACATGGGCAATCCGCTTTTCCGGCCGTACCTCGACATAAAGATGGTGGCGTAGGATAGGTTCTCATACGCTCGAGCAACTTGCTTGTTCTGCAATTTCAGAGACTTACTTTAGCCGCCGATTGCCCTCTGGTGCCGCATAAACACCGTCATTTTCGATCGGCTTTTTCGAAGGCAGCTCATTACAAGAGTTCCCGCTTAAGCAGTGCTTCGAGCCAGTCCGCAAAGACCTGCAATCGGCGCGAGAGATGCTGCCTGTGCGAATAGAGCAAGGCCATGGGCATGGGTTCGGCGCGATGGTCGGGCATTACTTCAACGAGTTCGCCGGCTTCGATGTGGCGCTTCACGTCGTACGCTGGGATCTGAATCAAGCCGAGCCCGGCGAGGCAACAGGCGATATACGCCTCGGCGCTGTTGACCGTGACACGGCCGCGAATCGGCATCATGCTCACCTCGCCGTTCTCAACCCACTCCCAATCTTCGACGCGACCGGTCGATGGCGATGCATAGTTGACGGCGAGATGCGCGCCGAGATCGTCTGGGGCGCTTGGCGTCCCATGTTGGGCGAGATAAGCGGGGCTGGCGACATTGATCAGTGAGAGATCGCCGATCTTGCGGGCGATGAGACCGGAATCGCTCAATGGCCCGACCCGAAGCACGCAGTCGACGCTCTCCTCGACCAGGTTCACCGTCCGATCGGTGACGCGCAGTTCAATGTCGAGCTGGGGATGACGGTCGAGGAATTCTGGCAAGGCGGGCGCAATGATCAAACGGCCGATCCGGCCCGGCACATCGATCCGCAGCTTGCCTGACGGTTGGCCCGCCGTCTGTCGGAACAGGCCCTCGGTCTCCTCGACATCGGCGATCAGCCGCAGGCAGCGTTCATAAAATGCCGCACCGTCCTGGGTTGGCGAGACCTTTCGGGTGGTCCGGTGAAGCAGGCGCGCCCCGACCCGCGCTTCTAGCTCGATCACCGCGGCTGACACGGACGAACGTGGCATCCCGAGCGTATCGGCAGCGCGGGTGAAGCTCGCGCATTCGACGACGCGGGCGAAAGTGCGGAAGAGATCGATACGGTCCATGCGCTTCAACTTGCTTGATTGGTCGGCCAGCCTGACAGGTGATGTTAGAATGAGCGTCTTTATGACGGATCTATAGACGATATGGTGAGATCTCGGAAGCGGTCGCCTGATGGCCGCGAGGCAAGCGAAGGAGCCAACGCCAATGACCGATCACAGCATCAATGGCAAAACCGTCATCATCGCCGGCGGCGCGAAGAACCTGGGCGGGCTGATCGCCCGCGATCTCGCCGCGCAGGGCGCCAAGGGGATCGCCATTCACTACAACAGCGCGGCGACCAAGGCGGACGCCGACGCGACGGTTGCGGCGGTGAAAGCGGCCGGCGCGGAAGCGATCGCCATCCAGGCGGACCTGAAAACGGCAGGCGCCGTGGAGACGCTGTTTGCAGATGCGGTCGCCGCCCTCGGCCGCCCGGATATCGCCATCAATACCGTCGGCAAGGTGCTCAAGAAGCCCATGGTCGAAATTTCAGAAGCCGAATATGACGAGATGAGCGCGGTCAACGCCAAGACGGCCTTCTTCTTCATCAAGGAAGCGGGCAAGCATCTCAACGACAACGGCAAGCTGGTGACCCTCGTCACCTCGCTGCTCGGCGCCTTTACCCCTTTCTATGCGGCCTATGCCGGCACCAAGGCCCCGGTCGAGCATTTCACGCGCGCGGCTTCCAAGGAGTTCGGCGAGCGCGGCATCTCGGTGACGGCGATAGGTCCCGGACCGATGGACACGCCGTTCTTCTATCCGGCCGAAGGCGCAGACGCCGTCGCCTATCACAAGACGGCGGCGGCTTTGTCCGGCTTCTCGAAGACCGGTCTCACCGACATCGAGGATATCGTCCCCTATATCCGCTTCATGGTGTCGGATGGCTGGTGGATGACCGGCCAGACCATCCTCGTGAATGGCGGCTATACCACGAAGTAAGAACGGATGGACGGCCTGTCCTCCCGGCAGGCCGTCCGGTCTTTATCGCGACACAGGGGGACGCGCTCATGCATATGCTGTTGGTCATCGTCGGAGGCGCCGTCCTGCTGGGCGTGTTTTCCCTGTTCGGGAAACTCTGGGGCGGCGATCTCGCCGGTGTCGCCACGGGCGCGAAACTCTTTATTCCTGCCTGGCTGGCGGTGGCGCTCGTCAATATGTGGGTCGGCGTAACGAGGGCGGGCTACACGGTCGCCCAGGAGCTGCCGATCCTGCTGGTCGTGTTCGCCGTGCCGGCGGCCCTTGCGGCGGTCCTCGTCTGGCAACTAGCGAGAGGCTGATTTCATGGCAGCGGAAACTCTTTCTCATACTGTCGAGGCCGCTGCGGCCCATGGTTTCAACCTCGTTCCGATCGTCGTCCTGCTGGGGGCGGCGGTCATCGCCGTGCCGCTGTTCAAGCGGCTCGGCCTCGGCTCCGTCCTCGGCTATCTGGCCGCCGGGCTTGCCATCGGGCCGTTCGGCATCGGCCTGTTCTCCGACCCGCAATCGATCCTGCATGTGGCCGAACTCGGCGTCGTCATGTTCCTGTTCATCATCGGGTTGGAGATGCAGCCGTCGCGGCTGTGGTCGATGCGCGGCGAGATCTTCGGGCTGGGCCTGGCGCAGGTCGGCTTGTGCATCGGTCTGCTCACGCTCGCCGGCCTCGCACTCGGCTATCCGGTTGCGCAGAGTTTCGTGGCGGGCGCCGGCTTCGTGCTGACCTCGACGGCCATCGTCATGCAGATGCTGGAGGAGCGCCGCAGCATGGGGCTGCCGAAGGGCCGCAGGATCGTTGCGATCCTTCTGTTCGAGGATCTGGCCATCGTCCCGCTTCTGGCCCTGGTCGCCTTCCTGGCGCCCGGCGGAGAAAATGCTACTCTCGCGGACCGGCTGATCGGCATAGGTATCGGCCTTGCCGCCATTCTCGGTCTGGTGCTTGCCGGACGCTATCTGCTCGACCCGCTGTTCCGTCTGCTCGGCAAGGCGAAGGCCCGCGAGGTGATGACGGCGGCGGCGCTGTTCGTCGTGCTGGGCGCCGCCCTTGCCATGCAGCTTGGCGGGCTGTCGATGGCGATGGGTGCGTTCCTTGCCGGTGTGCTCCTGTCGGAATCCTCGTTTCGCCATCAGCTCGAAGCCGATATCGAACCGTTCCGAGGGGTCCTGCTCGGCTTGTTCTTCCTTGGTGTCGGCATGTCGCTCGACCTCACGGTGATCACGGCCAACTGGCGGCTGATCCTCGTCGCCGTCGTCGCCTACATGGCCCTGAAGACGATCGGCATCTATCTGATCGCGCGTCTCTTCGGAGCCGACAATCGTGAAGCGATCGAGCGTGCCGTGCTCATGGCGCAGGGCGGCGAGTTTGCCTTTGTTCTGTATGCGGCCGCCGCATCGGTCGGGATCATCGACACCGAGGCCAATGCGATCCTGACGGCGACGATCATCGTCTCCATGGCGCTGACGCCACTGATGATCATCCTGCACGACCGGCTGATGCCGAAAGCGACAACCTCCATGGAAGGCGTCGAGACTGCGGAGGGCTTGTCCGCCAACGTGCTGCTGATCGGCTTCGGTCGCTTCGGCCAGATCGTCAGCCAGCCGCTTCTGGCAGCCGGTTCCTCGATCTCCATCATCGAGACCGATACGGACGCGATCCGCGATGCGGGCGCCTTCGGGTTCAAGGTCTACTACGGCGACGGCGCGCGCCTCGATATCCTGCATGCCGCCGGCGGGCATAACGCCCGCCTGATCGTGATCGCTGTCAACGACCGTGAGGCGAGCCTGAAGATCGCCGAGTTGGTCAGGGCCGAGTTCCCGCTGGTGCCAGTCCTTGCCCGATCGCTCGACCGCGAGCACGCCATCGAGCTCATCCATGCCGGTGTCGAATGGCAGGTCCGCGAGACCTTCGAATCTGCGCTCGCCCTCGGTGAGAAAGCGCTGGGGCTGATGGATATCGATGTCGACGAGCGCGCCAGCGTGATGGAGGATGTCCGCCGCCGTGACGGCGAGCGCTTCGCCATGGAAACGGCGGAGGGCATCTATGCGGGCCGCGATCTGATCCACGGCAATGCGCCGCGCAAGGATGGCCGCGGCCAACAGAGCGCACAATGATGGGCAGCAAAGGCCGGATCTCATTCACAACACGGGTGAGCGTTTGCGCGAACTGGCCCGGGCAGTGAATTGATAGAGGGACGATGCCGGTCAGTAATTTAGGCGTTCGAATAAGACATCCCGATCCCAATGCCCGATCCATCTGCATCCCAATCGCCCCATCGACCATCGATGACAATGACTCCCCTGTCGATCTTCACCTCGACCACTGGGCCTTGATCCCGATATTGGCTGAGCCGGTGCATACAGGCGGCAAGGGCGACCAAGCGCCCTGCTTCACTTCGTTGCACCCGAACGTGCCACTTTACATCCCCAGCCCTTCTGATCGGACAAGGCCGGAAATGGTTCGGGATTGAACGAAAGAAAGCCCTATGCACCCGACTATACGGACAGCCGAATTGGAAAAACTGACAGATGAGGAACTGCGCATTGTGTTGTGCAGCGACGATTGGAAGATTTTCTTCACGCCTGCGATCTAACTGATACCGATCGCGTGCACACCACCGCATCGCTGCCCAACATCCGCATCATGCAGCGCACTAGACAACTGATGCCAGCCATACCGGCAAGCCAAGCGCAATGCGTATTGCGGATCGAGAATCGATATAGAATAAAACATCATTACTCAGCCTTGATGCATGATAAAACATCATCTTGAGGGAATGTTGATTTCATGATATCGTAAAAGACATCAAACAAGAAAAATGATGCAGAAATAAACATCGATGAAATATGAAACGCAAGAGATCGCGGACCGCCTACGCGAAGCCAGAGAAGCCAAACAGCTCAGCCAACGCGAACTGAGCCGGTTGGCCGGCGTACCGCAAGCCCAGATATCGCGGATCGAATCCAACAGCGTTGATCTACGCCTGTCGAGCCTTGTCGCGATCGCCAGCGCATTGGATTTGGAGATCGCCCTGATCCCACGCAAGGCAGTGCCTGCAGTCAAGTCGATTACGCGTCAGACAACGGATCGAACTGTGATCCAACCGCCCGCGATCGGCAAGGAAATGCAGCAGCTGCAAAAGGCGATCCGCGCCCTACAGATTGAAGCGCCGAGCCTGCCGGAGCTGGACGAGCTACGCAAAGCGACGGCATCACTCCAGCGCCTCAAGATTGATACCCGGTTTTTAGATAGTCTCCGCTCGCTGCGCCAAACGATTGACCACGCCAAACTGACGCAGCACTGGAAGGGCATACTGGACGCGACCAACGGCATGAGAGCGCTCCGCAACCAGATCGCTCGTTTCGAGCCGACGAGCGAAGAACGCAACGCCAACCGTCCCGCCTATTCATTAGATGAGGAGGACGACGATGCCTGATGTATCTGTTTTGAGTGTGCGCCTCTATGGCGAAGAAATCGGAACCATCACCTATGTCGGAAACGAAAAGACGCTTTGTGCCTTCAACGATGCCTATGTTGAAAACCGTGAGAGACCGACCCTCGGCCTGCAATTCAAAGATAGCCTGGGCGACCTGATCACGGATTTTCGGCCATACAAGATCAAGCTGATGCCCTATTTCTCGAACCTCCTGCCGGAGGGGCATCTGCGCCGATACCTGGCTGAGAAGGCAGACATCCATATCGACCGCGAGTTCTTCCTCTTATGGGTGCTCGGGCAGGACTTGCCCGGCGCGATCACCGTCGTCCCAGCGGACGGCGAAGAATGGCCGGACGAAGCGCATAACGTTCTTGAAGGTGACGCCGCGAAAGAGGCCGCCGAAGACGCCATGCGATTTTCATTGGCGGGTGTGCAGTTCAAATTCTCAGCGGTACAAAGCGCCAGCGGCGGCCTGACCATTCCGACAGGCGGCGTCGGCGGCAATCGGATCGTCAAACTCCCCTCACGCGAGTTTACCAACGTCCCAGAAAACGAGTTTTCGATGATGAGCCTTGCCAGGATGGTCGGGATCAACGTGCCTACGATCGGGCTTATCGATGTGCGTTCGATCGGCAACCTGCCGGACGGGATTGAGAGGATCGGGCAACAGGCCTTCGTCATTGAGCGCTTCGATCGCAATGATGACGGCAGCGTCACCCATATCGAAGATTTTGCGCAGGTCTTTAACGTCTATCCTGAGGACAAGTACAAGAAAGCCAGCTACCGCAATCTGGTATCGGTGATTGCGTCCGAATCCGATCAGGATGATGTGGCAGAATTCATTCGCCGCCTGACATTCAATGTCCTGATCGGCAATGGCGACATGCACCTGAAAAACTGGTCGCTGATCTATCCTGATCGCCGCAACGCTCGCCTGGCTCCAGCATATGACTTCGTATCCACGATTCCGTATATCGCGAATGACAAGTCCGCCCTGACCTTCAGCCGGACGAAGGAGTTCACCGGATTCACCATGGACGAGCTGGCGCACCTGTCCGCGAAAGCGAACCTGCCCAAAAAGCTCGTCCTCAACACGGCTAAGGAAACTGTCGCGCTCTTCATGGAGCGATGGGAGACCGAAAAGGCCAACCTTCCCATGCATAAAGATGTTGTCGAGACCATCGACAAGCATCTTACGACTTTGCCGATTGTCACCGACAAAGAGTGAAAGAATGCGGCCTAAGCCGCATCCTCGATGTCACGATGATTGGAAGCCAGAGACATCAGCCAATTACTGGCCTCAGAGGCTTTGGACGCTGCGGTGAACACCGCCTTCGTGTCGGACTTCAGCACGGTCAACCAGTTCTTGATGTACTGAGCATGATCGAGACGCGGCTCGGGCGTCAGACCGAGATCCCCACAAAGGAAGGCTGCGCCGAGTTCGGCGACAAGCTCTTCCATGGCATAGGCTTCAGTGCCAAATCTGGCCGAAAGATCGCGTGAAAGGCGTGCTTTCGAACCTGACCAGTGGGTGTTATGCCGATATCGGCATAAAACCCATAATGCCGACATCCAGATTATGCCGCCAACTGTCCGGATGAGCCGGAAGCCTTGGCCTCCAGCTCAAAGTTTGCGGCATAATCAAAGGGATTCGAGGAAGGCGAGCAACTTGTCGTCCGGCCGATATCTTCCTGGATTATCGGCGGCAGCCGTTAATCGGGCCAGGGCCTTTTCCTTGAGCCGCAGATCCGCATGAACGTAGACCTGCGTGGTCTCGACATTCTCATGCCCAAGCCAGAGCGCGATAACGGTCTGGTCGATCCCGTGGTGTAAAAGCTCCATCGCGGTGCTGTGACGCAGGACGTGGGGACTGACCCGTTTACCAACGAGCGACGGGCACGATTTCGATGCGGTGAGCACGTGCCGATGGACGATGTCTTCCAGCGCGTCCCGACTGAGCCGTGTCCCACGATTGCTTGGGAAGAGCGGATCATCTTGACCGCCCCTACGCTCCTTCAGCCAGGATTCCAAAACCTTGACGGTTTCCCGCCGGAGCGGTGTTGTCCGTTGCTTGCGACCTTTGCCCTCGCACCGAATGTGAGCCCCTGTGCCGACCACGACATCGCAGCACCGGAGGCCGGTGATCTCCGAGGCTCGCAAGCCTCCCTGCAACGCGACCAGCAGGATCGCGTGGTCACGGCGACCAATCCCGGTCGACCGATCGGGGGCTGCCAACAGAGCATCCATTTCTTCACGATCGAGGAATTCGACAGTTCGCCGGACATGACGTTTGCTCGGCATGGCCAGTATTTTCTGGCATTGCAGCATGTACTGCGGTTCGCTCATCGCCACGAAGCGGAAGAATGAGCGGATGCCGGCAAGTCTGGTATTTCGGCTGCGAGCGCTATTGCGGCGCCCGGTCTCAATGTCGCAAAGGAAGTCGGCAACCAGTTCGACGCCGAGATCGTCTATCGACAGCTTTGTTGGTGGTTTGCCGATCTTCTCGCTCGCATAGCGCAGCAATAAGCGGAAGGTGTCGCGATAGCCGGCGATCGTGTTCGGGCTGGCGTTCATCTGGGTGCACAGCCGGTCGGTAAAGAACTGCTGTACGAGCGAGGGAAGCAATGATCTGCTCATAAGCTTCCCTCCAGCGCCAGAGCGCGCTCAGCGCGGGCGGAGGCGAGGGCCAAAAGTTCCGGCACAGCCTCGATATACCAGTAGGTATGCTCGGGGCTGACATGCCCGAGATATGTAGTCAGCTTGATCATCTCGCGAGTGACGTCCATGCCGGATCGATACCAGTTCAGCATGGTGCGGACGGCAAAGGTGTGGCGCAGATCATGGATTCGTGGGCCACGGCCATGCTTATGGAATCTCTGCCTCTCCCGCAGACCAAGAGTTTGGCAGACGGTGGCGAAGTTGTATCTGACACCGCAGTCGCCGACCCGTTCACCGTGGTCCGCGACGAAGAATGGCTGGGAGCGACGTTCAAGCAGCCGATCCCGCTCCTTCGCGTAAGCCGCAAGCTGAAGCGCGGTACACCTCGACACCGGGATGAGCCTTGCCTTGCCGAGCTTACCCTTCCGCAGCGTGAGAACGCCATTCTCAAGATCGACATCGCCGCTGTCGAGCGAGATCGCTTCGCTGATCCTGAGCCCGGTGACCGCGATCAGGCCGAACAAGACCGCATATGTCAGCGGCCGGATTCCGTTGGTCGATGGCAATGCTGCTGCCGCTTCCACGATGGCGCGGATTTCTTCCGGCTTGTAGATGTAGGGCCTGCTTCGCCGATGACGGCTAGGGATGAGGTCACTTGAAGGGACCTTGTGCTGAGGATCGATGCCGTGGAGCCACTGCGCAAATATTCGGACGATACCGAGCCGTCGTGACCACGTCTGCTGGCTGGCAACACCGAAAGACTCACGCCATCCGATAAAGACCCCGGCGCTCACATATTCGGTGCCCATCTTCTCAGCATGTTCGATGAAGCGCCTCAGTATCCGCTCATCCGTGCGAAGCTCGAACCCGAGGCCACGGCGGACGGCTAGATAGCGATCCAGCTCTTGAGACAGCTTGCTCATGCTGCACCTCCTGTGGTCGGCCACGGCTGAGCAATGGTGCGCAGACCCTCGACATCAAGCCTTGCGTAAATCATCGTGGTCGCACGGGAGCGATGGCGCAGCGTGTCGCTGATTTCCTCCAGAGAAGCGCCATTCTGAACCAGATTGGTCGCCAGACTGTGGCGCAGGATCTGGGACCCGACATAGGGTGCTGGTGGCTTTAACCCCGTGTGTTCGTACGCCTTGCGCAGGATCTGATTTAGAACCTGCGCATCTTTGAACGGGCGGTGCGGCGCTCGGTCGATGACAAACAGAGATCGAGACGTCGCCACGCGCTCGAGCTTGATGTAGTCCGCAAGCGCCTTTCCGACTTCGGGCAATAGCGGCAACCTGTCGTGTCTGTCGCCCTTTCCACGAATGAGGATTTCACCTGAGCGCCAGTCGATGTCATCGATCTGTATGGCGACGACCTCTTGAGGACGCAGAGCGAGGCGCGCCATCAACAGAACCATTGCGTAGTTGCGTAAGGTGGATGGTGCCGTGTCGCGCACCGCAGCCAGGATCATCTCAACCTGTTCCAGCGAGAGATGACGTGGAAGCCGAGTTCCGAACCGCTGCGCCACACGCGGCACGGCGTTCGCGAGGTTTGCAGACGTCTTCCCAGCCTTGAACAAATAGCGGAAGAAGTTTCGCAGGTGTGACGGCACGGTTTTGTCTCGCGGTGCCCTTTGGACGACGCGCATATGCAGGAACCGGGCGATGTCGGAGGCGGATATACTCCCAAGATCATCGGTCTCTTCAGGGAAGCGGAAGTCAAGGAACTGCCCCGCAAACCGCCAGCTATCGGTGATTGTCCGCTCGCTCAATCCCCGCTGGCGGCGCAAATAGTCTTCATAGGCTGTCCGTAGTTCCAGCCGCGCCGCTTCTCTGGGCGAGAGCGCCGGACGCTCTCTCGTCACGCCACGCTCCGCAAGAAAGCGCCCAAATCGCTTCATCATGAACTTCGCGTAGGACGCTCGGGATTCTATCCACCCCATGGCTGCGATGAGTTCGGTGGCTCGCCTTTGATCGAGGTCAGACGCGGCAATCCCGGCCCCGTGCATTGCTTTTGCAACATCGTTGATGCAGCTCAGGTACAGGGTGATCGTGCTTTCTGCATGATCGAGCTCGACCATCTCATCGACAAAGGCGACGAGATGGTCCTCGAACAGCGAGAAGGCACAGGCGTAGAAGTAGCGATAGCGACTGATCGTCATGGTATTCTCCTTGTTTCAAACAAGGAAAGACGGCGGCCAATTCGAATGCCGTGCAAGATGCGTCAGTCGCCGGTGGATGTGATCGTAGTCATTCGCTCCACTGCCGAGCGTTGCTCTTTGGCGGGGCGTCCAGTCCTCTAAGCCAACAAAACACACATGTTTGTTCGGACGCTCAACAAGTCTCGGTCGTTCCTGTCTTCGACGAAAGCTCTGTTCGTCAGAATGTTAAAATCCGCTGGGAAAAAATTACCAGGAAGAAAGATGTGCAATCTTAAATTGTCGGCATCAAAGGAGTGCACATCCCATGGATTTCATCTCAAAGCTGCGATTTCTAGTAGTCGTAACTGTCTTCGTGTTTTTAAACGTTCAGCCGTCTGGGGCGGAGCAGCTCGATCTCTACGAGGGAACCTGGAAACAGGTGAAGTCAAATGCCGGCGAATGTTCACAATGCACGATCACGATTAAACGTAATGGAAAGACACTACAGGTCGTGGCAAACAACGGATGGTCTGCCGTAGTCAGGTCTGCCCCCAAGCGGTTCGCTGCAGAATTGCCTTCTATCCAAGGGGATGGTGTCTGGCAGAACTCCGGCAAGGCCCGACCGCTAAAGATCGCATTGGTTCATGATGAGGGCGAGCTGCAGGTTTTGCTTCTCATCGCGGAGCAGAGCCGCCCCCGCACTATTGCTGCGACATTCCGCAAGTGATCGAAGCTAAGAGTATATCCCGCTGAAGCGCGACAAGGGCATGAGCTATGACGAGCATCGTGAGGGTTGTCGATTTCGTGACTGATGTTCTTGGCACAGCGATGGGCAACCGCCCTGAACCAGGATTCTGGAGAAACGTAGAACGTATTCTGATTGTCCTCTTGGTTTTGGGCTTGCTTACCACGCTTTGCGTCTGGCTCGCCCAAGCGAAAACGCTTGCTTGAAACCTATGCGAGCTCAAGCATAACTGTGAGGCATTGCGGCAAGCGGCTGTTTTGAAACACCCACGAGGTTCATAGCGGCCGAGTTTCTGATGAGCACCGACGACGGGGTGGACAATCGCCGACAGCTTTCCCTTTTGCTTCGTATTATGCCGGGACCAGTGAGCCTGAGGCCAAGGCTTTTGGCTCAACCGGAGAATTGTCGGCATAATCTGGATGTCGGCATTATGGGTGAGTTCATGACAGAGTGTGCTGTAAAATCCTTCGGCGGCACTTGTGGTCGCAGTACCTGTGAAGCGGCGGCGCTCCGGCATGCGGATGATGTCAGCCGACGGGACATAGTAGGCTTTATCGCCACCCTCCTCGATGACAGCACCGGTTGCCTTCACGAAGGCTTCAGCCTGAGCAAGCGGGTCGAATGAAGGCTGGTCTGGGATATCGGTCTGATCGAGAGGGAAACCATCCACCTGGGCGGCGTTGAAGACCCAGCTGGCACGCGCAACCATGCGTTCGGCTTGCTCGGCCTGACCGGTCTGGTCATTGATCTGCTCGACATCGAAAGTCTTGTAGAAGACGACGAGGGAGGATTTCTCGCTCTTGCGCACTTGGCAACCGGCATCTTGCCACTGGCGATAGGTGCCCCAGACATTCGAGGGATACTGAGAAGCCTGGGCAGAGACCCAGAGGCTGACAATGTTCACGCCGTTATAGGGCTTGCGCGATGCGACATTGACGGGGCGAGCAAAGCTTCCGGCTTTGTTGGCGATCCAGGGGAGCTGGAATTCGCCTGCGTTTTCGAGAGCATCGACGATGCGGCTGGTGATTTCCTGATGGACATCGAATTTGGGTGAAGATGATTTGGACATGATTGTCTCCTTTCGCTGTGGAGACCGCGACCATCGCGGCCTGATGGCGTCCGGAGAGACAGGCCAAAGCAGCCCTTGCACCCCGAAGGGGCGGGCGAAGCGAAAAGACGGTGCCTGCCGTTGCATGGGATGGGAGGGGCTGTCAGAAAAGCCTAAAGAAGGCAGCTATGGCCGTGGCTCTTTGCGACAGGGACGATCCTTGATCAGCAAGCTTCCAAATTTTTGGGCAAACATCATAACGCATCTCGTCATGTGCACGCATAATTAGTAGCGTCATGACATGAGCAACAAAAAGCCGACGACGGCCTCGAGCTAACACACTTTATTTTAGGCTGGTCGAGCCTAAGCCCGGTCTTCGTGCTGTGGGCTATTCCCGAAGCCAACGGGTCAACAACGACCGCGAAAATCCATAACGCCGCGCCGTCACCGAGCCTTGGCAAGGCTGAGAGTGGTCTGGTCGATGGCTGCTGCAACCTCTTCCATCGAGCCCCTTGCTACCCTGCCCTACCGGACAGATCTTCAGCACTGACACGAAGCTCACGGCTGCCATGGTCAAGATCGTAAGCAAGAAACTTGAACTTCGGACATACGCAATCTTCAATGATCGTCGGGCTGGAGTAATTTCAGAAGAAAAGCAACAGCTTTTGGCCGTGCCGGGATAGCTTCATGCAAAAGCACTATGTTGCGGGAGAATGTCGTGCCGGACGAAGCGGAGACGATGTTAAAACCCGTTGGCACCAGGCCTTGCCATGCCGGAACGAGAGCGTTTCCCAGTCCCTGGGCCACCAGGATCGCAATTGTCTCCAGCGCATCGAGATCACAAACGACATCGGGCGAGAGATCGAAAGTCTCCATATATCTCCCAACGATGCGGCCTCCCCAGGATACGGGATCATACCGGATGAACGGTTCCCCCGCAGCATGCTTCAAGACATCATCCGCAACTATCTCAGCCCTGGTCATGTAAACTAGTGGTTCGCTTCTGATTCTGTGGCCAACGAGTGATTTAGGCAGCGCAAAAGGCGGCTCGACAAGAATTGCGATATCGAGAGCGCCAGCAAGCAGTTGCTCAAACAGATATAGCGACGATCCCGGGACAAGCCGCAACTTCAGATCGGGAGCTTGCCGTGCCGTTTCGCGGATAAATGCAGGCAAAAGTCCGGTTAGCACCGTCGAAATCGCACCGATCTTCACCTCGCCTCTCAAATCTCCATCAAGCGCATCATCCATGAGATGAGCGCTCTCACGGACCAGAAGCCGTGCACGAGGCAGCAATGCCAGACATGTTTCGGTCGGCTGGATGGAATGCGCTCCGCGCGAGAAAAGCTTGCAGTTCAGGCTGCGTTCCAAAGCCTGGATACGTTGGCTGATCGCGGCAGGCGTCAGCTTCTCCCGGCGGGCTGCACCCGTGATAGAGCCGGTTTCTATGACAGCAAGCAGGCTTTGCAGGAAGCGAATGTCCATATAGAGATGCTTATCCTCAGAGACACAATTTCATAGTTTCACTTGCCCTACGGTAAACCTATGATGGGATCAACATCATTCTGGAGAACCGCCAATGAGATCACTTTTTCACCTCGCCTACCACGTGACCAATCTTGACGAAGCACGGAGTTTTTACGGGGATGTCCTTGGATGCGAAGAGGGGCGCAGTACAGATACCTGGGTTGATTTCGATTTCTTCGGACATCAGATTTCGCTTCATCTTGGCAAGCCCTTCGAAGTATCGCGCACAGGAAAAGTCGGCGACCACATGGTAATGATGCCCCACTTGGGCGTGGTACTGCCGCTGGAGGCATGGTTTGCGCTTGCCGACCGGCTGGAGACGGCAGGTATTGCTTTCGATATTCCGCCCGTCGTGCGTTTTGAAGGAGAACCAGGCGAACAGAGGACGATGTTCTTCTTCGATCCGAGCGGTAATCCCATCGAAGTAAAGGGTTTCAACGATTTCGACAGCGTTTTCGCCCGTTAGATCGGTTGCGGCAGCGCTTCACGATCCGTGAGGCACTGCATAACTGCGCCGCTTTCGGCATGCCCCCCCGAGGCTAGTGAAGACGGTCTCCATGACGCCGGCTGCAATCAAGGCTTGCAGTCGCTTTCTCTGATAACCGGGAATCATCTTCCGTTGCCACAGTGATGGTCTCGGCAACATTGCCCCCAAGGATATGCTCGCCCACGCCGGCAACCCACGGCCCCGTGCCGAATCTCCGTGACGCCCTGATGCCCGTTACCATCAGGTTTGCAGCGCGACCGTAAGTCTGCGAAATCATGGTGCTTGAAAAGACACCAGCGGCAAAACGTATTGCGGCCACGGCCTCGCTAATGTTGCCAATTTGCGGCGACGGCTTTCGCGTGAGCGTTTCATCCCGCCCTGCACCGGAGACAAGAGTGGGACCGTCGCTTATCTCTACCGCCCGCATCATGCTTTCGAAAATGTCGCCAGTCCGGGACTTCCCAACGGATCACTGATTCTATTACCCTCATCTGAAAATAAGCAGCCGCCATACGCGCTTTTCGCCTGACGATACGCAAGATCTTCCTGACGGAAGTACCAGAGTCTGTTCAGTCGGCATGCAAGGCACGATCTGTCGTGCATCAAATCAGTTCCCGATGATGAAAAACAAGGCAGACAGGGCCACGATCCATGCGTTGCCTTTTCGGCAAGTAATGCGGCGAATAATTGTTCTTTATTAGAACGCCTATGTTCGGCATGATCCCCTCAACGGCGGATAAGCCGTAGCACGCTACCCGCGAAGCTAGTTCTTATAAGGGGAACATACATGAGCAGTTTTTTAATGAATCGCCGCCGTTTCATTGCGAACGCCGCCATTTTGGGTGGCGCGGCGACAATGCAGAATTTTATCAGCGTTCGCGCCGGAAATGCAGTCGATGTAGCCGACGTCAAAATGCAATTGGGCTGGCTTGGCTCGAACGGCGTTCTTGGCGAAGTCGTGGCGAAGAAAAAGGGATTTTATACCGAACAGGGCGTCAACCTTGAAATCGTACCGGGTGGCCCGAACATCGATGGTGTCGCGGGTGTGGCGTCCGGGCAGGCTGCCGTTGGCCAGACATCGTCCAGCCCGGCCGTGATGCTGGCGCGTGGCGCGGGCATTCCGATCAAGGCCTTTCTCGCCGGTTATCAGAAACACCCTTTTACCTATTTCTCGACAGATAAAAATCCGATCCGCATGCCACAAGATATGATCGGCAAAACCATCGCCACCCAGCCGACTGCCGTTATCCTACTCCGCGCACTGCTTGCCAAAAACGGCATCGCGGAAAACAAGGTCACCATCGTCAATATGGGTTCGGATATGAACCAGCTTCTGACGGGCCAGGCACAGGCGGTGACCGGCTGGAATACGAATATCAACGCCATGAAGGTGCTTGGCACGGACTCCGTACAGATGATGCTGTGGGATGCGGGCCTCAAGCTGTACGCAAACGTCTATTTCACCACCGACGACCAGATCGACAAGCACGGCGATGTTCTGGCGCGCTTCACAATGGCGACGGCAAAGGGCTGGTCCTATGCCCGCGACAACCAGGCAGAAGCGGTTGATATTCTGGTCGAAGCATTCCCGAATCTCGACAAGGCCAGCGAGCTTGAAGCTGCCGTACCGGTTCTCGGCTATTCGTTTGGCGAAACCGCCAAAAAAGATGGCTGGGGGACAATGAACAAGTCGACCTGGGAAGACCAGATCAAGGCTTATGCCGATCTCGGTCAGTTCAAGCAATCTGTCCCCCTACTCGATGATGTCGTGAGTTTCTCCGTACTGGAGGCAACAAGCGATTTCCGCAAGAAGCTGGGCTGAGATCATGTTGGCAATAAGGACCATCCAGGAAAGCCCGACCACGGCGAAAGCGGCAATTTCCATCAGAAACGTCTCTGTGCGTTTCGGAAAAGGCCCGAGCGAGTTTACCGCTCTTTCGGATGTCTCTCTGGACATTCCGGAAGGAGGCTTCGTGACCATGCTCGGGCCGTCAGGCTGCGGAAAATCAACGCTGCTGCGCTGCATGGCCGATCTTGTACAGCCATCGCATGGGCAGATATCCGTACTTGGCCAGACTCCGCGGGCCGCACGCGGGAATAGAGATTTCGCGTTTGTCTTTCAGGACGCGACGTTGCTTCCATGGCGCAATGTGATCGACAATGTATGCCTTCCCCTTGAAGTCGGGGGAGGCAAGGCACGCGATCACGCCGACGCGCACGATTTGCTGGCAATGGTCGGTCTCGGCGGGCGCGAGAAAGCGTTGCCACATGAGCTGTCTGGCGGCATGCGCCAGCGTGTTGCGATTGCGCGGGCGCTGGTGACCCGCCCGCGCATTCTGCTGATGGACGAGCCGTTCGGCGCACTCGACGAAATCACCCGTGACAAGCTCAATGAGGAGCTTCTACGCCTCTGGCAGGAAACGGGAACGACAATTGTCTTCGTCACCCATTCGATCCCTGAAGCCGCGTTTCTTGGCCAGAAGATTCTGATGCTGAAGGCCAACCCAGGTCGCGTAAAAGAGTTTCTGGAGGTGAACCTTCCTGCGGGGCGGTCGCTGGCCATACGCGATACCATCGATTTTATTCAGGTTACCGCCCACCTGCGCACATTGCTGGAGGAATGCCTGTGAGCAATTCCATCTCGACCAGAGACACGATCGAAATACAAACCGCGTCCCGGAAGGCGATGTGGGCTGATATGACCATAGGCGTCTTTAGCCGTAACATGCCTGTCATCCTGACGACGATCGGTCTCGTCGCAGCTTGGCAAATCGGGGTGACTGCCTTCGAAGTGCCGACATTCATGGTGCCAAGTCCGTGGGAAATCGTTCTTGCCTTCAGGGACAATGGTCCCATCCTGTGGAAGAACTTTCTTCCGACATTACTGGAAGCATCGTTGGGCTTTATTTTCGGAAACCTGATCGCCATTCTTCTGGCTATCTGGTTCGTGCACAGCAGCGTGGCAGAACGGGCGATCTATCCGATTGCTGTCTTCATCAAGGCCATTCCGATCATAGCCCTCGCACCTATCCTGGTGCTGATCTTTGGCAACGGCATCGCGCCCAAGATCATTATCGCCGGTCTCATCTGTTTCTTTCCCACACTCGTCAACATGGTTCAGGGGCTGAAATCCGTCAGCCCGGCCATGCTGGATCTGATGCGGGTTCTGTCGGCCAACAAGCGGGAAGTCTTGTGGAAAGTTCAGCTCCCGGCATCCCTGCCCTTTCTGTTTGCCGCGCTCAAGATCGCCGCCACCAGCAGTGTCATGGGCGCGATCGTGGCGGAATGGATCGGTTCGAGTTTCGGGCTTGGCGCCCTCATCATCGAGGCCACCTATAATTTCCGCTCGCCGCTGCTTTACGCAACCGTGGTGATCGCAGCCCTGACTGCGGTGGTTCTGTTCTCAATCGTATCGCTGGTCGAAACAAAAGTTGTCCGGTGGAAGCCGGCTGCTGCTCACTAAAGCGGCTTATCTGGAGGCAAATGAAATGACATCGATAATTGAATTGCCAGCGCGCGGCGTAAAAGTCGTGGATCGCTCGGATGTCGTCGTGGTCGGCGGTGGCCCTGCGGGCATTTCAGCGGCCGTCTCGGCAGCACGCAATGGCGCGAGCGTGACCCTGATTGAGCGCTACCCGTATCTCGGTGGCCTCGCATCTGGCGGCATGGTGCTGGTGCTTGACGATATGGTCAATGAAACCGAAGTCACCGTGCAGGGCATCTGCGTCGAGATGATCGGGCGCATGCAAAAGCGTGGCCTTTGCGTGGTTCCGGATGAGCGTGACCGCATGATCGAATTTCGCGATACACCGGCGGCCTGGCAACGCTGGGCGCGCTGGGGCTTGTTCGATTTCCATACGCAAACCATGCCTCACCCCATCTGCTATTCCGCGGCCTTCGACCCCGATGCCTTCAAGCAGACCTCCTACGATCTGATTGCCGAGTCGGGTGTCAAACTCCGTCTGCACAGCTGGTTCTCGTCCGCTATCATGGAGGACAACCGTATCACCGGTGTGGTTTGCCAGACCAAAGCTGGATTGGAAGCCATCTTGGGTAGTATCGTCATAGATACGACTGGCGATCTCGACGTCGCGGCCAATGCGGGTGCGGCAAACACCGAATCCGATTTTATTCTTACCACTGTGTCGCGGTGGGGCGGCGTCGACACCGATGCCGCTGAGCGTTTCGAGCGCGAGGAGCCCGAAGCATTCAAGCAGCTCGATCATGAAGCGAAACGCCTGATCGGCGGATGCTGGTCGTTCTGGTGGTTGAAAACGCCACTGCCGGGAGTCGTATGGCTGAACTGCCCGCATATGCCGAAGCTCAGCGGCCTGAAGGTTGACGACCTTACCACTGCGGAGATCGAAGGCCGCAGCCGCATCGGCCATTTGCTGGATTTTGCCCGTAAAAAAATGCCTGGCTTCGAAAATGCCTATGTGGTTGATTTTGCACCGCAAACAGGCGTGCGCCAGACGCGTCTTCTTGAAGGCTCCTATGTCGTGACAAAAGATGACGTGATGAATCGCCGGCATTTCGCAGATACGATATGCCGTGGCCGCGACTATTACACCCCCTATCGCGCCATGCTGCCAAAGGATGTGGAGCAGATGATCGTCGCAGGACGCCACTATTCGGCGACACCGCAGGCCCAGAAATCAAGCCGCGAAATCCCGCCCTGCATGGCCATGGGCGAAGCCGCAGGCGTGGCTGCAGTGGTTGCTCTTAATGCCGGTGTCACGGCGCGACAGGCTGATATCACGAAGATCCGCAGTATGCTTCGCAGTCAGGGGGCAGACCCCGGGGATATCCCCTCTGCAAATGCAAGCTATCTGGAGGCAGCAGAATGACAACTCTTCCGCTCGAAGGTATCCGTGTCGTGGACTTCACGCAGGTGATGCTTGGCCCTTGCTGCACCCAGATGCTGGCCGATTATGGCGCCGACGTTATCAAGATCGAAAAAATGAAAATCGGCGATCTCTCCCGTTGGTCAGTAGGGTCGGACCCGGACGGGCTGAATAATCCGGTCTTCACCTCACTGAACCGTAACAAGCGCAGCCTGTCCGTCGATCTGAAGGACAAGCAATCTTGCGATGTCGTTCGGGAACTGCTTCGCCACGCCGATGTCGTCGTGAACAATTTCCGCCCCGGCGTGATGGAGCGCATGGGTTTCGGATACGACGATCTCAAAAAGATCAATCCGAAGCTGATCTTTGCCGTTGGCACAGGCTTCGGCCTCGAAGGCCCCTATCGCCACAAGGGTGGACAGGACACCCTGGCGCAAGCAATGACCGGCGTCATGCAGCGCAAGTCAGATTATACCCATCCAACGGCGATCTATTCGACGACGATTGCCGATTATTCGGCTGGCATGCATCTCGTACAGGGCATTCTGCTGGCACTCCTGCATCGTGAAAAAACCGGGGAAGGCCAGCAGGTTGCCGTCAGCCTGTACAGTTCGCTGATTGCCATGCAGATGCAGGAAGGCACCATGCACATGATGCGTGGCAAAGAACTCAACTGGTCGTCCTTTCCGCTCAGCGGTGTTTTTGAAACCACCGATACCGCAATCGTCATGGTTGGCGCCTTCAAGGAAAACCCGCTTCGCGATATTTGCAATGCACTTGAGATCAATGATCTCTCGGCATTGCCCGAACATGCGGATT
Organism: Agrobacterium sp. B1(2019); assembly: GCF_008274755.1. Classification (NCBI taxonomy): domain Bacteria; kingdom Pseudomonadati; phylum Pseudomonadota; class Alphaproteobacteria; order Hyphomicrobiales; family Rhizobiaceae; genus Agrobacterium; species Agrobacterium sp. B1(2019). The sequence continues at coordinate 54,405 of NZ_VTPB01000002.1, forward strand.
TTGATGCCCAGGCGCAGACACGCCCCCAGTTACACGCCATTTTCCGGGCGCGTTTTGCCACGAACTCCACAGCACACTGGTTGAAGCGGCTTGAAGACGTCGATATTCTGTGCGCGCCAGTGCGCTCACTTCCCGAAGCGCTCGAAGATGAACAGACGTTGATCAACGGCCTGATTCTGGAGGTTGGCGAAACCGCCGCTGGCCCGGTTCGTGTCATCGGCTCACCCATCGAAATGTCTGCGGCGAAGGTTTCTGTTCGTTTGCCGCCACCAAAACTTGGCGAACATAATGATGAGATCATTCATTCGCTGGGTCTGCTCACAGGAGACGCAGCGTGAGCGTTGTCTTCAATATCGAGAACCGCATCGCTCGCGTGACGATAAACCGACCCGAGCGCATGAACGCCATCGATCCGGCGACAGAGCTTGAGCTTGAGCGTATCTGGCACGACATCGAGAAACGCGACGATATCAGTTGCGTGGTGCTGACCGGTGCGGGCGAACGGGCATTTTCCGCTGGTGCAGACCTCAAGGGCGGCGCGACCGGCATCCAGAAAACCGGCCTCGAATACTGGGCCGAAAGCCGCCCGAACGGGTTTGGCGGCATCGCGTTTCGAAAAAGCCTTGATATTCCCGTCATCGCCCGCGTCAACGGTTTCGCTCTCGGCGGCGGCTTCGAGATGGTGCTCGGCTGCGATATCGTTATCGCCAGCGACACCGCCCGTTTCGGACTGCCGGAAGCGCGCGTTGGTCGCATGCCGCTGGACGGTGGAATGGTCATGCTACAGCGAAAGATTCCGTTTAACCAGGCCATGGGCGTCATGCTCACGGGTCGCCAGTTCAGCGCATCGGACATGCAGGCATTCGGGATCGTCAACGAAGTCGCCACCCCCGAAAATCTGGACGAGGCGGTGAACCGTTGGGTTGCCGACATCGTAGCCTGTGCGCCTTTGTCACTCAGGGCGATCAAACAGACGGTCAACCGCACCGGGCATCTCGTGCCTTCCGAAGCGCAGGCGCTGAGAACCCCCGCCTTGCTGAAAGCCTTGAGTAGTGAAGATGCGCAAGAAGGCGTGCTGGCATTCCAGGAGAAAAGACCCCCCGTTTGGCGAGGGTGCTGAGCGTGTTATTGACTTCCGAAATGCGCACTGATGCTGACCGGAGATAAGCATGCATGCAAGTATCCTGAAATATTTTACGGAAGTCGCGCGATCCGGCTCTATCCGAAAGGCGTCGGAAGAGTTGAACGTGGCGACATCCGCCCTGAGCCGACAAATCAAGAAGCTGGAGGATGAGCTGGGAACTCCGCTGTTCGAGCGGTTCTCCGATGGTCTCCGGCTGACCATGGCGGGTGAAATCGTGCTCCGCCATGCCCGCGAAACGTTACACGACTATTCGATCATGAGATCCGATCTTGGCGACCTGACAGGCAAGAAAACCGGACGGGTTCACATAGCCTGTCTTGACAGTCTGACAGTGCAGTTTTTGCCGGAATTGGTGCGTGGGTTCCACACACGCCACCCCGCGATCGATTTCCGCGTCAGAACAGAGAGCTACAACAACATCTTCCGGTTTTTGACAGAGGGCGACTGCGACATCGGCGTCACATTCGATCTGGCGCGACCCAACGATATCGAGTGTGTCTTCAGCGTCAAAATGCCGTTGATGGCAATCGTTGCCGCGCACCACCCGCTATCCAGACAAAAGAGCCTTACCCTACAGGAATGCGCCCAGTTTCCGCTTTTACTACAGCTCGATAACGAGGTGATGAGTTCTATGGTCGCGGTCGAACTCGGCGCACTCGATCGTGTCAGCCGGACGTTCGTGGCCACCAATAGCCAGATGATGCTGAAACCGCTGATCCTTTCGGGTGCAGGAGTGGCATTCTTCACCCCGCTTGGTTTTCTTCGTGAACTGGAGGCTGGCGAGGTCGTCGCGATCCGCATATCCGGCTCGCGCGTCAATGATATCGAGGTCGGCATCGTCACGCCACGGCGTCGACAACTGACCCGGGCGACCGAGCTGGTGATCGAGTATCTAAGCACCGAACTTGAAGAATTCACATCCAGGTTAAAAGTCTACATAGGGGAATAGCCTGATGCAACTGAGCCTATTGCACGTGCCGGCCAAGGGTAACCCCACACTTGAAGACGTGCAGGACGCTTCTGTTTCAGACCGGTCAGGCGCACGCGGCGGCGACCTGATCATGCCAGCTCCGATCAACGCACATGACCACGGCTACGGCATCCGGACACTCGATTTTGCTGCATTCGATGACGCACTGGAAGTTTGGATTCCTTGGCTACGCTTGCGCCCACGCACTGACCCTTATCTGGAAGCACTCGTCGCCTTCTCCCGACTTGCTCTGAATGGCGTTGGCGGAACGATGCATTGCCACAACTCGCTGAATACGGAAAGCCTGATCACCGAGGCCGCGCTTGTGTGCAAGGCGGCGTCGGATGTTGGCATCCGGCTTGCTCTTTCCTGCCCCATGCTCGACTTCGATCCGTGGGCCTATGGCGGGGGTCCACGGCGGCTCAGGCCTTTTATGTCGGTAGACGAATGGGGCGCAGTTGAGGACACCATCCCCCGATACGCTTCGATTGCGCGCCAGCTGGAGGCTGTGGATATTGTCGCAGCCGAAAATAAAGGGGGGCTTTTTGATATCCAGTATGGACCGATCGGGCCGCAGTGGTGTTCGAATGCCCTGCTTGAAGCCATCGCAGATGCATCTGCAAACAATAACCGCCGTGTGCACATGCACCTGCTGGAAAGCCCACGGCAACGCGCCTGGCTCGACCGCCGGTTTCCGAATGGAGTCGTCAGATATCTCGATGATATCGGCTTTCTGTCTCCGCGGCTTGCCGTCGCGCATGGCGTGCAACTGACACAGGCCGAATGTGAACTGCTCGCCGAACGCGGCGTCCAGCTGGTTTCGAACCCGTCTGCCAATCTCCGCCTGCGTTCAGGTATCGCACCTGCATCAGATGCGATGCGCGCCGGTCTGAAAGTCGCCATTGGTCTTGACGGAACGAGCCTGGATGATGATCAGGATCTCTGGCGTGAGATGAGACTTTTTCGCCTTCTGCAGGCAGGGTGCGACCTGGATGAGAAAATGACAGCGCAGACCACATTGAAAGCCGCCATTCATCACGCAGCACAGGTTATCAATGCACCCCCCGCCCGAGACTTTGTCTGTATCGACTATCGTGGTCTGACGCAGGACGCGATTTTCACGGATGTCGATGTGCCTGAGACGCTCATGACGCGAATGACCGGCCGGTATGCCCGAGGGCTGATTGTCGGTGGGTCGACCGTGATGAGAGATCGCAAGCTCGTCAATGTGGATTTTGACAATGCCCGCAGCGAACTCCGCGCTCAGGCAAAAGCCGATCTGCCACGGCTCGAAAAGCAGCGTGGTCTGGCAAAGTCACTCTCCGATGCGGCCCGCCGGTATTATCGTGAACAGATGGCCGGCGCATAGCTCTGCCTGAAGCCCCTTATCGTCCGAAATGCTCCACCTGCGGATGATCCATGGCGGTAGAACGCCACTTTTCCCACCCCCCGGGTGAGCCGATATTACTAATATCGGCACCGAAGAAGTCGCGGTTGATAGCCATAAAATCCATTCGACCAGCTGCGGCGTCATCCGAAAGAATGGCATCGACGGGACAGACAGACAGGCAAAGCCCGCAGTTAATGCACTCATCGGGATGAATGTAAAACATCCGGCCACCCTCATAGATACAATCCACCGGACAGACCTGCGCACAGGCACCATCCTTGACGTCGATACAAGGCTCCGTGACGATATATGCCATTGAAATTACTCCTTTTTGGCATAGTGTCAAAGGAATGCGTTCTTGAACAGACCAATGTTTAGCAGGCTATGTTGCCGAAATGGCAATGCCCATCCCTGCCTTTAAGCAAGTGTATGCCCTGACACAGATAGCGCTGCTTTCCCGCTGACTGCATCGCGAGCTGTGGATTCGAGAAAGGCTGTTGAGGGCCAAGCTCTTGATCGGAATCGAACCTGCGTTCCGAAGAACCATCACCATTGCAACCAACCCACACTTTCAGTTATTGCAGATAGAGGTCTTTTTCGCTATATTTAACGGCTAAGGAGATATCGCATGGCCAGCCAAATTGTTCATTTCGCCAGACTGTCAGATCGCGACCGAAAAATAGCTACGCCCTTGCCAAAGCTGGTTGCCGGCGACAGGCTGGAACTCCACGTTCGTGATGCAGGTGGCAAGGCGCGCACGCTCCCGATCCCACCCTCGGCCGCCGCAGCTGTCGAAGCCCTTCTGGCGCATATGCTGCGCGGGGAGCGCGTTGCAGTGCTGGCCGAGGACCAGGAAGTGAGCCCAAGTGACGCTTCAGCCATTCTCGGCATCTCTCGTCCGCTCGTCGTCTTGCGCATGGACCGTGGCGATCTGCCATTCCGCTACGTCGGCAAACACCGCCGCGCCCTCCTGAAGGATGTGCTCGCGTTGAAGTCGAAGCTCGACAAACGACAGATGGCAATGGAAGCACTTGCCGAGGACACAGAGGACCTGATCGAGACCTATGGCCTCTAATCCGCCCGTCGCGGTCTACGATGCCTGCGTCCTCTACCCCTTCCACCTCCGCAACATTCTGATCCAATGCGCCTTCGACGGTCTCGTCGAGGCGCGCTGGACCGACGATATACATGATGAGTGGATGCGCAATCTCGCCGTCAACACACCAGGTTTGTCCATCGACCGCCTGGAAGCTACGCGCGACCGGATGAACGCGGTCCTCCCAGAGGCAGCGGTCGGGGACCATCGCCCGCTTATTGCAGATCTCACGCTACCGGATCCCGACGATCGACATGTCCTCGCGGCAGCCATCGCGGGCAAAGCCTCCGTCATCGTCACCTGGAACCTGAAGGACTTTCCCGCAAGCCACCTTCTCGCCCATGGTGTGACCAGCAAGTCGCCAGATGATTTCCTCACCGATCTCCATGCGGCGTTTCCGGAAGCGCTAATCTCCAGTGTCAAAAGTGCGAGACACAATCTGCGAAAGTCGATCCCATCGGTTGAGGCGTTCGTCGACGCGCTTCATCAAGGCGGGTTGAAGAAGTTTTCAGGGATGCTTCGCCGGAACATAACCGGATTGACGTGAGCCCGCGCAATCCTTGAAAAATTGACGAGACCGCCCGACAACTTTCTTGGGTCATAGGGTCGTCCTTATGAACTTTACGGTTTCTTAACCGTCTGCCCCTAATTCCGCACGCCCTCGGCCTGAGGCCCCGAGAAAATATGGGATGACACATGCCAAACGAAGACCTTTCCAAACGCCATTTCCAGAAAAAGATCTCGACCTACTGCGATGTCCGCATTGTTCCCGTTGCGCCGGATTGGGTAGTGGACAACCTCCGCGCCTACCTTCTGGCGTTAATCACATTTCGAAAGACGCCGGCTCTTGCAAACAACCGCTATGACTGGCGGCAGATCGCACACGATTGCGGGATCGATGAAGCGCTGACGACAGCGTTGAAGAAGCAACTGCGACCAGCACTGGATGCGATCATGCGCTGGCTGAAGGAGCCGCCTGTAGAAGACGACGCCAAGAAAGGCAAAAGACCGCAAGCGAGGCCCAAAGCTCGTGCCACGAACAAGTTTGCCCCCTCCCCGATGGACCAGCATCACGGAGTCGAAGAGGTCGGCAGCTCCCGTTTAACTGGCCGCCCCGGCTCTAAGCCGAGACCAGGTTCCGACAAACCAGAACCATTGTTCGAGGCGAACGAAGACCCGAGTTCATTCGCCGATGCCCTCGCCTATCAGATGCTTCGCTTTGGCGAGAGTTACTGGCAACTCCATAGAGCGGTCGTTCGGATAGACGAATCTTTCGATGCGAAAACCTTGCTGTCGTGGATAGAGGGCAAGCGTGTGCCTCGCTCAGTCGCAAGCTTCGACATCCTCGGCCGCATTGAGCGCCGATACGGCCTGCCGAACGGCTACTTCAAAGCGAAACTGCCACATCAGTCCAGGTCGTTATATGGCCACGATCTGGAAGACATTAGCCCGGCGGAGCGGCGCCGGCTTGCCTGGCATCTTCCCGACGACTTCGGCAGCCTGCCTTCTGGAATGGGTCCGGCGCTCCATCATCTCGGGGTCGACGGACTACAGACGTTTCCAAGCGGCAGCGACGAAGCAGCGGTACGCAATCCGGTTCCCTGGGATCACCTATGGCGGGAGTGCACTCACTCCTCGACTAGCGGCTTCTAGCTGGCTGCGAGATGAGGACGAAAAAGGGCGTTTGACCGAGGCATTCGAGGATCCAGACCTGCTCTCCGGTGTCGTTGGCGCACCCCCTCGGCTTGCGATGGAGATGGCAGATCTCATCCGCTTCAAAACGTCGACTCTCACCGAGATCGGCTTCCGCAGAAATGGCGTCTGGAATGAGGAGACAGCCAGCCAGAAAATCGAACATCTCGGCCTGATGTTTGGGGCACTTGCGGCATCCCCGAACGGGGTTGTCAAAGGCCGAGGCGTGCCGCTCAATCAACTTACCTTCGGCCTCCTGATCTTCCCCGGCGTGTGCCCATGTCAAAAACGGTACATTTCGCAGGGACATCAATTCGTGAGACCAAGAGAAAGCCGCCGGAGCGCCGACTGCAATCAACCGCGCCGCAAGCACTGCTGGAATGGTCGCCATTGCGATAGTCAATGCTTTGGTGTCGAATTGAAGCACAAGAACTTCCAGCCCGATCAGCAGGAATAGCACGGAATTCAGAATTTCGTCGATGAGCGTCCAGAGACTGAAGACGTAAGTTTGCGTTTTGTCACTCATGGCGTCGCGAGGTCCATGATAGCCGATCAGAAGGCCTGCGGCCACCACCGCAAGCGGGCCGCTTACATGCAGTCTATGGGCGATCGCATAAGTCGCGGTCACTAAAGCCAGGGAGATCAAAACCTCGACAGCGTAGTCATCGATCAACCGCATTGCCCAATAAGCTATGAACCCGGTTGCAACTCCCAACAAAAGCCCGCCGCCTGCCTCAACGGCCAACAATTCAATCACTGCCGACGCAGTCGTCTGCTTACCCGTGCCGACGGTTGCAAACAAGAGCGTGATCGTGAACAGAACGATCCCGATGCCATCGTTGAAAAGCGATTCCCCCTGCATCTCCACCTCGAGGTTCGGCGGAACCTTGACGTTTTTCAAGGTGCTCAAAACAGCGACCGGATCTGTTGGGCTGATCAAAGCACCGAATACCATTGCCCAGGCCAGCGACAGGGGTTGATCGAATAGCTTCGCGATGCCCCACATGCTGACACCGACGATAACGGTAGACATCACCGTCCCAAAGGTGGCCAGAATGGCGACGGGGACGGCGCGATCTCGAAGTTTTCCAAGATCCACGTGCAGCGAGCCAGCAAAAAGCAGGAAGGCCAACATGCCTTGCATCACAACGGCGTTGAAATCGATCTGCAAAAGACCGCTGGTCAAAGGGTCAAAAAGGTGACGTTCGGGGACAGCGGCGTCGATGGCGACCAGAATGAGAGAGACGGCGACGCTCATGACGAGCAGCCCGATCGTGTGGGGCATGGGCAGATACCGGTGGTTAATCCATCCAAGGATGGCCGACAACGTCAGTAGCACTGCGGAAAGTTCGAATATGGAAAGACCACCGATAAATTCCTTCCAATTTAGCGTTGGTACAAAATGCCAAATCGCGTTGCTCATGCGGTCAGGTATTCCGGTTTGCGACAAACGGCTTCGCCAAGGTTCTGGTTGCCGCGAGAGGTGCGTCTTTGCGCTCCGTTCTTTGCGCCTGATCAAGAAATCCGTTCCGGATACGCCTCCATCCCTTTATGCTGACGCGTCTTCGATAAACGTGCGAGCTGACCAAACAGTTGAGCTCTTAGCAATTGAGTGGTTCAACTTTATCTGCCGCTGGGAACGAAAGCGGGCCGCAACCGTTCCCAATACGCCCCTAGGGTATGGAGATACTGATGTGCGGCGACCGCAAGCGGGCCAAAATTGTTCGACTGAACCGGATGCCGGTCAGGTTCAAGGCTCGGCTCGAATGGCCTCAGAAGATCACTATTGCATCGATATCCTGCATCAGATCCGGGCGGCGACGGCCGCGCTGAAAGCGAGATTCTTCGCGATCACGCGCCAAATTCGTTGCTGCTGCCATGAGGTCTGGCGATAGGGTGAGCGGCAAAAACTGGACGAACTCGTCGACTTGTTCGACCGCGCGAGACGCTTAGGGATCGGAGGTGATCGGATGAATGCTCATTCCCGCAAGGCGACGATCTACCGAATGGTCATGCCCGACCACATCTGTCCGTTCGGCTTAAAGTCAATCGATCTACTGAAACGCGAAGATTTTTCCGTTGACGACAATTGGCTGAGAACCCGCGAGGAGACCGACTCCTTCAAGGCCGAGCACGACGTCAAGACTACGCCTCAGACATTCATCGATGGGCAGCGGATCGGGGGATACGACGACTTGCGTCGTCATTTCGGTAAGACTGTTCGCGATCCAAAAGCTGTGACCTATCAGCCGGTGATTGCGGTGTTTGCGATTGCCGCGCTGATGGCCATTGCGTTGAGTTGGGCGGCGTTTAGCGGCACGCTGACCGTCCGCGCTGGGGAATGGTTCATCGCGATATCCATGTGCATACTGGCAATCCTGAAGCTTCGTAACATCGAAAGCTTCTCCAACATGTTTCTCGGCTACGATCTGCTGGCCCAACGCTGGGTTCGCTATGCCTACCTCTATCCATTTGGCGAAGCGCTAGCCGGCATCCTGATGATCGCCGGCGTGTTTTTATGGCTGGCTATTCCGGTTGCACTGGTGATCGGGACTATCGGTGCCGTTTCGGTGTTCAAGGCCGTCTACATTGACCGCCGTGAACTAAAATGCGCCTGCGTAGGCGGTGACAGCAATGTCCCCCTCGGGTTCATCTCACTCACTGAGAATCTGATGATGATCGCGATGGCGGTCTGGATGCTTGTAAAATAGTGTAAGGAGACAGCCATGTCCTACGGACGATTTGCTGCGATGATTGTCACCTCAACCGTGATTATGTTCGGTCTGATGTACTTGAATACCTACGCGCTCGATCACGTCACGTACAGTCAGACGAGAACGTGGATGGCGCTTCTGATGGGCGCGGCCATGGCGATGGTAATGATCGGCTTCATGTGGTCAATGTACAAGAACATAGCCATCAAGGCTGCCATCCTGGCAGGGAGCGTTGTGGTCTTCGCTGTGTCGCTCTGGCTCGTCCGTAGCCAGGAGACGGTGTCCGATGTAACCTACATGGAGGCAATGATCCCACATCACTCGATTGCTATCATGACCAGCGAGCGCGCACATATCAGAGATCCGCGGGTGCGCAAACTGGCAGACGGTATCATTGAAGCACAGGTCCGTGAAATCGGCGAGATGAAAGCGCTCATCGCTGACCTCAAAGCGCATCCGCTTGCGAAAAACGCTCCCGACCTCACGTCTTATCGCGACCGTGGCGCGCCTGCGCCCGCGCAATAACAGACTAACGCCGTCGACAAACGGAGATGGATCATGGATTGGTCTGAGTTGTTTTTTCAGAATTGGCAGGGCATGCTACGAACGGTCATCGTCGGGACCTTCGCGTACATCACGCTCGAAACCTTTCCCCGTATCTCCGGAAAACGGACCTTGGCCAAGCTGATCCAGAACGCGGAAAATCGATCTCATATCTTCGGGAACATCGTTTGATCACTGGAGTTAGGGGCGCTTCAACCAAGAGGAGAAGCACGATGCCCCGTGGTGACAAGTCTTCCTATACGGACAAACAGAAGCGCAAGGCCGAGCATATCGAAGAAGGATATGAGGATCGCGGCGTCGGCGAGAAAGAGGCCGAGCGGCGTGCCTGGGCCACCGTGAACAAGGAAAGCGGCGGCGGCAAGAAATCCGGCTCCGGTCGCGGTCATGCCGAGAACCACGCCTCTTCCGAAAAGGGTGGCCGCAAAGGTGGCGAGGCAGCTGCTGCAAGACCGAAGGCAGAGCGATCCAGTTCCGCCAAAAAGGCCGCCGCCACCCGCAAGCGCAATGAGCAGCACGCCCAGCACTAAGCGGGTGCGCAGCAAGGATTTACCGTCAGAAGGAGTTACCGCGATGAGAGTCCAGGAGGTCATGACGCATGATGTGCGTGTCGTGAATGCGGAAGGAACCATTCAGGAAGCAGCCCGCATCATGGCGGAAATCGATGCCGGTGTCCTGCCGGTCGGCAAGGAAGGAAAGTTGGTGGGAATGCTCACCGACCGGGATATCGCAATTCGCGCAGTTGCCAAAGGCAAAGGTCCGGATACCAAAGCGAGCGACATCATGTCCAGGGAAGTGAAATACTGCTTCGATGACGAGGATGTGGAAGATGTCTGCGGCAATCTCGGCGACCAGCAGATCCGCCGTATCCCCGTCCTCGACCGCAACAAGCAGTTGGTGGGAATCCTGTCCCTTGGCGATGTCGCCGTGGAAACCAACGGCAACGGCGTGGGCGAGGCGTTGGCAGCGATCTCCCGTCCCGGCGGGATCCACAGCCAGTCGGGCGTGCAGCCGCATTAACCCTATAGCCACGAGCCTGTTTTGACTAGCTCCGCCCATTAGATCATCTCTGGGGAGGGCTTCGCTCCTCCCCGGGGCAAGCCGCTGTGCGGCAACGGGAGGACCGGATGTACGACAATCACGGCGCCGATCATGAGGGGGAAAGCCCGCGCCGCCGGCCATCCCTATGCGGCTTTCGCCGTTGACATGGTCCTCAGCTTGGTGGTTGCGTACCTCGTGAGTTCTCCATGATCGACGGCTGGGGCGACTTCCGGAACAATCTCAACATGGTCTACATAGCCCTAGCCATGGTTCCGCCAATGGGCATCCTCATGCTCGCGACCATGGGTGGGATGTATCCGAACAAGCGGCTGAACCTTTTTCTCCATGCCGGCCTCGCCCTCCTCTTCGTGGCGGCTTTCACCGGTACGCGCAACCAGACCCTGATCGGCGACCGACAATTCATTGCTTCGATGGTCCCCCATCATTCCGGCGCCATTCTCATGTGCAGAAATGCGAAGATCACCGATCCGGAACTTATGGCACTCTGTGCGGAGTTTTCCCGCGGCCAGCGCGCCGAAATCGAGCAAATGAACGCAATCGACGAGCGCCTCCACACAGAGATCGGTGGCCCTTCGAGATAATCGCCGGCGTCTCTGGCCGCGCCTGTTGACGTCGCCGCGTCGTCATCCTGCGTTTCCCGGGGGCATGGCGCGTCACAGGAGTTCCGGGACTTAATATTACATGAGGAGCAATTTCTACTGTACGGCCCCCAGCCCTCCTTCGCGCTTCGCGGTAGGGGCCAAAAGCGAGTGCCCGTGCGTCCATCGCGATTTCCCGAATGCCTTGCGAAGCTCATCCTTCGCATCTTCCAGCACGTTCTTGCGTTTTCCGGGCAACGTCCGGCCAGCACGGTTGATGTAAAACACCAGCATTGACATTGCAGACCGGAAAGGGCTGGTCTTGCGCCTCGAGGATTGTTCCGCCGAGGCTTTCAGCGAACGTGCGATCTGTGAGGGATCGTCTTTGGTGAATACCTCCTTCTCAAGATCGAGCGCATCGCTATCCCTGGTCACCTTCTGTGACCACTTCTTTTTCTTTTTTGCCTTTTTCATCGTTCTCTCCCGGCGGATCATTATTTTCGTTCGGGGTCATAGGTGTGGTGACTGTCACGCTCACCCCCTCCCCCGGAAACCCTGGTCTTTGAACGTTTGTCATTGTCTGCCGCAGGTTTCTTGATCTCCAGGGCGGCTTTTGCGTTTTCATGGGAAGAGCCCGGCCCGCCCTGCCGGATACTTGCCGGTGTTTTCGTCGAGGTGGACATTTATTCCTCCTGTCGTCGGGTGGCAGCGGAGAAGCCGCTGGCCTATTGGTCGTCGCGGGTTTTCATTGCATCGGAAACACGCTTCTTCCGTGGGTCCTTGAGATTTTCACCGACAGCATCCCGATCGTGCTCGGGGTCGTCCGTGGGTTTCATGTAGCCTCTGGGTCGGCTTTCCTTCGGCCCTTCCCATCGCGGCGATTGGTCGGTGGTGCCGGGAGCACCGTCTCGTGGAGAATTATTGGTCATCATTGCCTCCGGTTGGGTTTCAACGCTTCCCAACCACTTTGCCTCGGCAATGTTCCGCGAAGACCGGGAGGCAACAGCGGGATTTTTTTCGAAACAATTGCACGCTCCGCTGGTTAGGCGACCCAGAATTCAAACCGAGGGAACAGACGATGACGGATAAATCCGGAAAAACCGATCCCATCTCCAGAATGGCGCATGAGCAGCAGCAGGACTTTCTCCGACGCTCATCCCTGCACTTCCTGGAATGCGCCATCCATCTATGCGCGACGAATATGAGCATTTCCGAACTTGCCGCACGGCTTGAAAAACAGGCGCAATATTTGCGGCAGTTTGGCTAGGGACAGGCCACTCCATGCGTCAGCGGCGACCATCGTTTCTTGGGAAGACCCGCAATGCCAAGATTTTTCTTCAATGTAATGAGCGGTAAAAACGTCCTTGATGACCCGGAGGGAAGCGAGCTCCCTTCCCTCGACCAAGCGATCGAAGAGGCGCGCAAGGACGCCCGCGCCTTGATGAGCGAGGCGATCCTGCAAGGGCGTGACATCTCCCAAGGATGCATCATTATCCGTAACAAGCAGCATGACTTACTGAAAGTCGTCCGTTTCACCGATGCGCTGGACCGAAAGGACTGAAAGGGCATCATCCGTCCGCATACGGGCCATCAGTGTTTCATATTCTCTTTCGGGGACGCCATAGGTCATGTCGGCGACGTCTTCCAGTATACCGCGATTGACGATGCGGACATTTCCGCGGCTAGCGCGAATGGCATGAATGCCTTCGAGAACATGCAGCTCGTTGGTAATGCCAGGCCGCCGCACCCCAAGAACGGTGGAGAGAAACTCATGGGTAATCGGCAGATCATCCGTATCGAGGCGGTCATGACACATCAGCAGCCAGCGTGCGAGCCTTTCCCGCAGACCATATTGCCCATTTGCAAGCACAAGCTGGCTGGCCTGAAGCAGGCAGATGTTGATATAGCCCAGCAAAAGCTCACGCAGGCGCGCGTCTTCCTCCATTTCCCGCCGTATTTCAACGGCCGGAATCAGGAAGCCACGACCGCCCACGCCCATGACGGTTTCGTCCGGCGTGGTTTCCGCGCCCAGCAGTGCGGGCCAGCCGGTGATGCCCTCTCGCCCAACAAGCACAGCTTCAATGCTTTTGCCGCCGTCATCATGAACAACCGTCGATGCAAGACCGGTATCGATAAAACAGAGATGAGAAATGGGCTTGCCAGCGGCAACGAGCCGATGTCCCGCCGGAAGATCCACGGGCTCCAGCCGTGACGCAAGCTGCGACAGGCGTTCTGTGCCGAGGGTCTTCAACAATCGGTTATAAACAAGAAAATCTGATCCAAGCATAGCGGTTCGCCCGGTCGCCCCTTTGCTCGAAAAAACATCAACCTGCGGCAGTCATATTAGCAGCGGAAAATCCCATGAAAACAGTGAGTACGTTTCCGTACGAATTGGTAGAACGATCGTTCCTGCACCGCAGATGGACGCAAGTTCAAATTTTGGCCCATTTTTCAGGCAGCATCATATATCGAAACCCGGTCATTGGGTATGTAGACCCCCACTGTTACGGAAGGGGAGAGATGGCCGTATCTGCGGGGAGCCACCACCTTGGCAAGAAGCACGCGCAAAAACCATCCGCCACCCGCCTTCCAGCCCGAAAGCGCCGGCGCGCCCTCACTTGGCGCTTTGCGCAAGGAAGCGGAAAGCTGTGAAAGATGCGATCTCTACAGGAACGCCACCCAGCTCGTTTTCGGCGACGGCGACACCCGGGCGCGCGTAGTCCTCGTCGGCGAACAGCCCGGCAATGAAGAAGACTTGAAAGGACGGCCTTTCGTTGGTCCGGCCGGCCGCGTGCTCGACGAATGCCTCAAAGAAGCGGGTGTGGATCGTTCGCAATGTTATGTGACCAACGCCGTAAAACATTTCAAATTCGAGCAGCGTGGGAAACGATGTCTGCATGCCCGCCCGAACGGCGGGGAGGTGCAGCGCTGCGCGTGGTGGCTGGGTGCAGAACTGCGGATCGTCGAGCCAGACCTTGTCGTGGCGATGGGCGCCACGGCCTTTTACGCGCTGACGGGACGCGCAAGCGGCGTGACGAAGGAACGCGGGCATGTTCTTTTGACGCCGGGCGGCACACGCCTTCTCGTCACCATCCATCCGTCTTATCTGCTGCGCCTTCGCGACCGGCAGGAGGCGGATCGACAGCACCGCGCCTTCGTCTCCGACCTGCACAAAATAGGCGAAATCCTTGGCGCGACGACTTAGCCAAACCGGCCTGCCGCAATCGCCCCAAAGTGCGGAACAAGCTTTTCCCATCGTGGTTAGGTGCGACCGAACAGGGAGGCTGAACACCATGGAAAAGAACATCGAATATCAAATCATCGCGCATGAGAACGGGTGGGCCGTTGTCGTCTGTGAGGTCATGAGGGCAGTTTACCCCAGCCGCCACCTGGCTTTGGCGGCTGCGAAGCTGCTGGAGAGCAATGTGGTCCCGACGCACGAGGCAGAACGCCTTGCTGCGACCGCCCATCTCACCCTGACCGACACGACGGCACCGAACCTGTTGCGCACCTCCCTGCAACTGATGGTGGCTGTCCCCTATCAGGTGGATATTCCCTTGCGGCGAAGAAGCGAAGAAGTCTGATTTCCATCGATCAGCAGCCTCGATCTGGCAGCCGGCAAAGTATAGACCGGAACATATCCCGGCCTCGCCTCACATCGCGCGGCCGGGATGTGTTCCTGTCAGAAAATAGAGTGCAATCGCAACAGCGAGGGCGAATATGACCAGCGTGTAGACCATCATGGTTTTCCATGTCCGTTTGCGCCCGCGAAAATCGCCATCATCTATGCCGATGGGCGAGAATTTCGAGTCAAGCCTTTCACTTAACGGCCGGTTCATATCCTGTTCGGGTCTGATGTTTTCCCGCGGCTCATCAGCCATGTCATTGTTTTTCCCCGCCATCGGATACCTCCCCTATGGATGAATACAAGTTCGCATGGACCTGACCTAAAGACGGATTTGATTGATGGAAACGGCTTTATGGCTCACGCCCGCCTCCAGGCACGCGGCAATCAGGTGTTCCCGTGCAACGGTTGAGGGGCCATTTCGCAACAGAGCGAGGCGGCAACTCCTGAGGGCAAGACGATAGTGGACACCGGTTTTTACCGGCCAGTGTTCTTCCAGCAGAGAGATTGCCTCTTTCATGTCGGCGATCAGAAACTGCCGGCTGACCAGCGAAATCTCAAGCGCACCGGCACCGAGCAGCGGAATGGTGGTCATTGTCTTATCTTCCCTCGCTAACACCGGCTCGCATCTCGAAGAAGGAAATCCTTCCAATCCGGAAGACGCCCCAACCCCGCTCATGCCCAATTGTTCCGCAGCAAGACGCTAGAACATCGGATCATTACCTCTCGAATTTCAGCATTGGCCGCTGTTTTTCAGGATCAATCTCTGACACTGCAGCACTCCCCTTGCGCTTATTTGATAAATTCAGTGACCGGGCGGCTGAAATATCCTTGCTCTGGCGTTATGGTGTGGAACAGGCACACGCATGCCGATGGCAGGCGAGGAGTAAAGCATGCAGACCGTTAAACGCCTCACCATCGCAATCATCGGCATGACAGATACTGTTACATCGGAAATCCGAATGGCGTGGTTTCATGCCCAGATCGGCCTCGAGGGACCCTACTCGGCGAGCTTCATTGAAAGTGAAGACGCTCTCAAACTTGCCGCGGCGATTATTGACGTTCGTTACGAGGCGGACGTCATGCTGCGTCTCACCGAACAACTGGACGAAGAGGCAATTCCTTATCTTTTTTTCGTGCCAGAGACGGTTATTGACAGCGAGCCGGGACCTTTTGTCCTCTCCGCACGTTCGGAAGACATCGAGAACATTGTTTCCGCTTTGATGGCGCAAGGAGGGGGCATCAGACATTAAAAGCGAGGCACGTATTATGCTGAAACAAGCCGAGGGCGATGGCGAAACGAATTTTCTGCTTTCTCTTCTGCCGGATGACATCAGGCGCGAAGTAACGGGCGTCTGTAAGCCCATCAAGCTCGCATTGGGCGATGTATTGATTTCCGCCGGCGCGCCCGTCGAGCGTGTTTTCTTCCTGTCATCCGGCATTGCCTCCGTCGTGGTCATCACCAAATCGGAGCGCAAAACAGAAGCAGGACTTGTCGGGAGAGAGGGATTTGTGCCGACAGGGGCGGTCGCTGGCGCGCAAACAAACCTGACTGAAATCGTGGTACAGGTTCCTGGCGAAGCCCTTTTTATGGAGATGCGATCGTTTGAAACGCTTCTTGAAAAATACCGGGTCTTTTTCGATATTCTTGTCGGTGCCCTGCACATCTCCAGAACGCAGGTGGAATACACGGCGTCTTCCAATGCCACCCAGTCTGTAACGGAGCGACTCGCCCGCTGGCTGCTGATGTGCCACGACCGTATAGAAGGCAATCATCTGCCCCTGACCCACGACTTTTTGTCCACCATGCTGGCCGTCAGGCGCGCAAGTGTAACGGACGCCCTCCACGTTCTCGAAAGCCATGGGTTCATTCGTGCCGAAAGGGGAAGAATTACGATCAGGAACCGCGACATGCTCGAGAACTATGCGCGCGATCTCTACGGCATGCCTGAAGAGGAAAGCAATCGTGTATTCGCCCGCTTTCTGCGCGAATACCAGTCTGAAATCCCGCTTGACGACCTCGTCATTCTCGAAAGCAGCGGGGTTCGGTAGTGCGCACGGCCTTCTCAATCGTCCTTCGGTACGCTTCCGAACATTTACGTTTGGCCATTTCCCTATAGTATGGATTCATCTTCCCTCACGCTGTGAAATGCAGGATGCGTTTCAAGGAGGTGAAATGCACGCCAATCACGAGTACAAGAGTTCCGGAATTTTTCTGAACGAAGACATCAACATCGTTAAGGCAGCCTACGAAAATGTTCTGTCCGCAGAACGCGATCCGGCTTTGTGCCGGGCAGACGTCGCCCGCTATGTCCTGAAAATGTATGATCGCGGCGTTGTCGATCCGCTGAAACTACAGCGGCTGGCAACTCTCTATTTTCGAACCAAATTGCTTGTCGGCTGATTTTCCAGCCTTACGCGTTGTCGGTTCGCCTTGGTCTCTGGTTCGATGACGTCTTAAAGGACGTTCCCTTACGGTTTCGGATAATCGCGGACCTCGTCACGCCCAGGGACGGAATGATGCGTTCCGGTTTCCCATTCATCCATCCGTGGCGTCACTCGCCTGCAATATGAAAGGCGTCGACGGACAGGGGAACAAACCTGCGCAAGCATGGTTCGGGTCGCTCCACTGAACTCATGCCGGACGAGGTATAACATGACCAGGAAAACACTCCCCATTCCCGAAGAGAACAGAAGCCAGCAAGGGCCCGGCGACAACGACCGTCTGAACACGGAAGAAATCTCCGCCGCCAAGGAACAGAAGGTTTCAACCCAGACCGGGAGGCAGGCAAACATAAAGATAAACACGACACATCAAGGTCACCAGCAGGACAGGTAGTCCCCACCTGTCTGCGGCGCGCGGCTGGCTGTCACCAGCACTCAGTCCAGATTTCGACGTAGCGACTCCCTCGCCCTGTTGACGCGGCTTTTGATGGTGCCCACACGGCAGCCGCAGATGGCGGCGGCATCGGAATAACTCGTCCCTGCCGCCACGAGCAGCAGAGCTTTTTTCTGGTCCCTGTCGAGATGGCGGATAGCCCGCATGACCTCCTGATGCTGCACACGCCATTCCTGGCTGGCAGGCGTAGACATGGATTGCTCGATACCGACTGGCAAGCCGACGCACTCACGCCTCGACACCTTGTAGCGAGTGCAGAACGTGTTACGCAAAATGGTGAAGAGCCATGATTTCAACGCCGTGCCGGGGGTAAAACCATGTAGAGCCCGAAGCCCCCGCAACATCGTCTCCTGAACGAGATCGTCAACATCCTCCTCATTTCTGACGAAGCGTCGCGCGAAAGCCGTCAGGGCCGGCGCCAGGTCCGCAATACCGATGCGCAACACCTCCAGCTGCGCTTCACTCAATGTGTTTCCGGAAACTCCACTCACAGCGTGCTTGGCCATTTTCCCATCCTTTCA
Organism: Agrobacterium sp. B1(2019); assembly: GCF_008274755.1. Lineage (NCBI taxonomy): Bacteria > Pseudomonadati > Pseudomonadota > Alphaproteobacteria > Hyphomicrobiales > Rhizobiaceae > Agrobacterium > Agrobacterium sp. B1(2019). Next base: position 72,657 of record NZ_VTPB01000002.1, read on the forward strand.
CCATGGGAAATGTCTCGACGGACGCTTGGTTGCTGTACGCCAACGTACAATGGTGAAATCAATGAGGATTTCGACGGCGTCGATTGGAAAACCGCAGTCGCGCGCGATGCTTTAAAGAGGAGTTGCTTTCAGACCTCATCCGCGCGCCCGGGCGGTTGCCTTCGCCACCTCTGTTCGATCATGTGTTCCGCGTTCTTTCTCGCCTGTTCCCTGTCCCGGCGGCTTTCTTCACTATCACCGGAACGGGCATCGTCCGTACCGGGCTCCGGCTGGGTGTCCTTGTCGGGTCGGCTCATCGCTTGATCTCCGCTTATAGTTACAGGAATGGCGGATCCGCTATCCGGCAAGTCTTCTAACCGCAGCGCTATGGACAGGTTCCGATCTTGCTGAGGCATTGAGGGAACAGCGGCGCTGTAAAATTGTTAGGGAGGGATCAAGGAGGATGTGATGAACAAGAACGACAAGCTGAAGCAAATTCACAAGGACAGCGAACCGCAATTTGCGCGCGGCAAGAAAACCTCGAAAAACAACGGCGTGGCGAGCGCTAAGCCTAGGGTCATCACCGGTTCGGACGACGCAACCGTCAACAAACTGCCGCCAGGCGTCAAGAAACCCAAGAAGGACTGGGATTTGAACTATGACGAACGGGATACCAACGAGGGCAATTTCCAGGGTTAATCCGGCAGCACACCACAATCTTCACCGAGCCAGGTCCTCGATCACAAGTTCGATGGATTGTGGCTCGGCGCCTTCCTTTGTCTGCACTCTCAAGACGCTGCCGGTGTTCAGCACGCCCTCGAGCACCGTCCGCTCCCCCACTATGATCTTGATCACCTTGGGACTGGCCGCCTCGATATTCAGGCTGTTGCTGGTTTCGTGATCAACGGTTTGGGCCATGGTGGAGCCTCCGGTTCGTGTGAAGATAGGCGGCCTAACTTCGCTCGGGCAGGCTTGTTCCTTTTCTTCGGTGAAGACCGCTGGTTGCTTCCGCTAATCGCCCGAAGCAATTCTCATATTAGGGTCTTCACGGCGGAGCGGATTGCCTGGGAAGCGCCGCAAGGAGGGTCGCCGTATCGCACACCTGCAACTGCGTCGAAAAACGGCCGGACAGCAGCTTCAACGCCGCATCGTGCGTCGCATCCCTTCCACTACAAAGCGCGTCTTCGACCAGAATGACGTAAAAACCCTGGTCTATCGCTCCCAGAACGGTGGCGAGAACGCAGACATCTGTTTCGCCGCCGGTAATCACCAGTGTTGAAACCCGTTCCTCCCGCAGGATGTCGCCAAGGCCTCCATGCTGCCAGGGTGAGTACACGCTTTTACGAAAGATACGGGCGGGTGGTATGTAGGGCGATAGCGCTGGTATCACACCCATCAGTTCCGGGGCCAGCGACTGCTGCGTCATCATCGGCCATTTTTCATAATAAGCCCGCCATGCGCCGGGGGCCTCTTCTACGGTTTTCGGCGGCATAAAACAGGTGAAGATGCAGCGGGCAGGGTCCGCCTGAACCACGGCCTCCACCTCTTTGCTGATGCGGTCCATCCATTCCACATGCCACGGCGTATCCTCGGCAAAGACACGCTGCATATCGACGCACAGGTGCCGCCAGTCTCCCACGGGTGAAAACTCGATCAATTCCTCCTCCCTATCCGCCGGTCTCAGTGTGAGGAGCGGCAACGGGTTTCGATTCCGGCGACCCGCGGAAGCGCAGGAAGATGGAGAGAACGACGAGAACCGCGGTCGAAAGAAACTCCGATTGCCAGTTCTGAAAGGATTCAAACCAGAATTCCGCACGTCCCAGATGCTCAAACAGCGTTGTCTCGGGCTCACCGTGCATGGCGGCTTCCACTGCCCCTGCGTCCGCGCTGTATTTCAGATGGAGAACAAAACTGACGATGAAAAGGAAGAACAGCGCCAATCCCAGAGAATAGGAATAAAGGGTGCGGATAAATCCCCCTACTTTCACCGTCCAGGCCGCCTCGGGATCATCTGCTTTTTGTGCGGGATCTTCGTCCTGGGATGCAGCTCTATCGGGGTTTTTGGATTCCGACGAGGCTCTCTGAAAAAGAAAAGCGGTCAGCATGACATATGCCGACATCTGGAGAAATTCGCTCTCCCAGTTTTCGAACAGGGCGGAAAGAAAATGGCCGCTCTTTGCGTAGGAAAGAAGCGTCAGGGGCATCGCCTGATGCTGCGCAAGCTCCTCGTTGTAAACGACCCAGCCGGTCGCAAGCATGCCACCGATCGTCAAAAGGGAAGTCAGGACAAGGACAATCGTCAATCCATTGTCGCGAAACAGCCTCATGGTTCAGCCTCGCATGAAAGAGACAACTGTAAAATTGGACGCGCCGCCGGTATCGGCGGCACGTCCGCGTGACGGCTCATGCCGCCTTGGATTTAGCCTTCACGTTGGCGCGTGCCTGGGCAAGCGAAGAGAGGGCCGTATCCGTTGCGCTTTCTTCGCCCAGCGTCTGCTCGAACAATTTGGCCGCTTCCTTCATGCCGAGTTCGACCGCCCATGTCTTCAAGGTGCCATAACGGGTGATCTCGTAGTGCTCCACGGCCTGCGCCGAAGCAATCAGCCCGGCATTGAGCGCGGGAGAGCCCTTGAACTCTTCCATGATTTCCTCGCCTTCCGAGATAATGCCCTGGATCGCCTCGCAGGTCTTGCCGCGTGCCGGCTTGCCGAGCAACTCGAAGACATTCTGCAATCGCTCCACGTGGACCTCAGTCTCGTCCCTGTGCTTTTCGAATGCCGCCTTCAACTCCGCTGACTGCGCAGCCCGCGCCATTTTCGGGAGCGCCTTGAGAATCTGGCGTTCCGCGAAATAAATATCCTTCACCGTATCGAGGAAAAGGTCTTCCAATGTCTTCTCAGCCATTTTTAGTCTCCTGTTGCTTGGTGGTGAGTGAGAGTGGGTATTTCACTGCTTATCGACGGGGACGGAGGCCTTGCCGAGTTTGAGCGACGGTTCGCGCGCCCAGACTCGAAGTTTGCCGAGCTCTGACACGAAGGCAGCCAGTCCCCCTTCACCCGGCAATGGCAGCATCCCTTCATCCATGACATCGGCAATTCCCGCTTTTTCCAGTAACGGCAGCGCCGACTGATCGTAGCCAATGAATTTGCAGTGCTGGAACGCATCGGCGACGAAATCCCGCGCAGTTGCCTCCATGATCAGCTCATCGATGGCCGCCGCCGATGTCAGCAGCGCCACCGCATCGAAAAGCACCGAAGGCCCACCATCAATCATGTGATGTGCCTCGACAAAGGTGGCGTCCGACGCCGTTACACCGCCGACCTTGGGCGCGATAAGCTCGAAGACAGCTTTTTCTGCCTCGACCGCTTTGGTCAGCCCCTTCAGCAGCTTGGCGTCTACGCCGTCGGTAATGAGAATGCCGAGCTTACGACCCTCGAACCGTTTTGGTCCCCGTTGAACGATGCTGAGCGCCGGCGACGGCTCCAGATCCTGACGGGTTGGCATGGCGGCATCCGCCGGTTTCGGCATGGCTTGCAGGCCGAGCTTCTGCGCCACCGTCGCGGCAAGCGTTTCGTCAATATTGAGAAGATGCGCGACCATCCTCTCACGAATGACGGGAGTTTCTACCTTGCTGAGTTCGAAGGTGAGCGCCGATGCGATATGACGTTGTTCAGGTGGCGTCTGGCTGATGTAGAACTGGCGGGCCTGGCTATAGTGATCAGCGAAACTTTCCGGCCGCAACCTTGCCTTGGCGCCCTGCTCCTCAGCAGGGAAATGCCGGAATCCACGCGGCGGCGATTCCCTTGGCCCTTCCCCGAAGGAATTGGGCTGATAATTCGCCCGTCCGGTCGGATTGTGCATCGCCATATGGCCATCCTGCTGGAAATGCGCGAAAGGACACTTTGGCGCATTGATGGGTAAATGCGTGAAGTTCGGCCCGCCGAGACGCTTCAGCTGCGTATCGAGATAGGAAAAATTCCTGCCCTGCAGCAGCGGATCATTGCTGAAATCGATGCCCGGCGGCACGTTCTGCGTCATGAACGCCACCTGTTCGGTTTCGGCAAAGAAGTTGTCCGGCATACGGTCAAGGACAAGCCGGCCGACCGGTTTCGGCGCCAATATCTCCTCGGGAATGATTTTGGTGGGGTCGAGAACGTCGAAATCGAAGCTGTCGGCGAAATCCTGGTCGAAAAGCTGAACCTGCAGCTCCCATTCCGGAAAGTTACCCGACTGGATTGCGGTCCAGAGATCTCGCCGGTGAAAATCGGGATCGGCGCCGTTGATCTTGACCGCCTCGTTCCACGCCACCGACTGCAATCCGAGCTTCGGCTTCCAGTGAAACTTCACGAAGGTCGATTGCTCCTTCGCGTTGATGAAGCGGAAGGTGTGGACCCCAAAACCTTCCATGAACCGGAAGGAGCGTGGAATGGTCCGATCCGACATGATCCACATGACCATGTTCATGCTTTCAGGCGTGAGACTGATGAAATCCCAGAAGGTGTCATGCGCGGTTTGCGCCTGCGGAAAGGCGCGGTCGGGCTCCTGCTTGGCGGCATGAATGAGGTCCGGAAACTTGATCGCGTCCTGAATGAAGAAGACGGGGATGTTGTTGCCGACGAGGTCCCAGTTGCCCTCCCTCGTGTAGAGCTTCACGGCAAAACCGCGTACATCCCGCGCAAGGTCGGCCGACCCCTTGTTGCCGGCGACGGTCGAGAACCGCACGAAGGCCGGGGTCTTTTCACCCGCCCGCTGAAACAGATCGGCCTTGGTATGGGCGGCAAGGGAGTCGTAAGTCTCGAAATAGCCGTGTGCGCCGTAACCGCGGGCGTGAACCACGCGCTCGGGAATTCTCTCGTGATCGAAATGGAAGATCTTCTCGCGAAAATGGAAATCATCCACGACAAGCGGCCCGCGAGAACCGACCCGAAGGGAATTCTGGTCGTCTGCAACCGGCCCGCCCTGCGCGGTCGTTAGCACGGGCTCGTCGCCGGTCGCGGTCTGGTGCAGTTCTCCGCCATCCCCCCGAACAAGCTTCTGATCGTGAATGGTGGCGGTGGCAGATGATGAGGTGGAATCTGGTTTTTTGGCCATGTCAGCTCCTGCAAGGCGTTGACCGGGGGCGATCGCAAGACCATGCCCCCGGCTGACGGGTGAGTTCGTCAAATTGCTGAGCGGCGGTACCGGTTACGCTCCTGCTCAACGTCTTCCGGCGCAAAGGGTCTCGACGCCTCGTCGAAGCCCGTCCAGCCCTGTTCGCGATAGGCTGCGCGGCGTTCCGCAGGGTCCACCCAGCCCTGCCGCTTGAGCACGGCCTCGGCCTCCGGCACCAGATTATCTTCGACGCGGGCGGTTACCAGCGTACCGCCCCTGCGAACCCCTTCGGCGTAGAGATTGGCATCCTCTTCAGAAACGCCCGAGCGAGTCATGGCTCCGATAAGCCCGCCGGCAGCGCCACCGGCGACAGCGCCGCCCGCTGCCCCGACTGCCGTTGCGGCAAGCCAGCCCGCCGCAACCACCGGCCCCACGCCCGGGATGGCCATCAATCCAAGCCCCGTAAGCAGACCGCCGGCGCCACCGACAAGCGCACCGATGCCAGCACCTGTGCCTGCGCCCTCCGCTGCGTTGGAATCGGAGTCCTCTCCATGCCGCCTGTCGGCGTTGCTGGCCACGATGCTAATGTCGCTTGACGGCACGCCCGCTCTTTCCAGTTCGGAAACGGCGGCACTTGCATCATCATAGTCGTCGAAAAGTCCGGTTACGGTTCTCATGTCACTTCTCCCAAAATCCTGCGCGCCTCACTTGGCCACGACGTTGCCCTGATAATCGAGCGCTATGGCCACGGTCTTGCCGCCTTTCACGCCCGATGCCATCCACACACCCTTGTCGTCCTTCGTCAGGTCCTTGACCTGCGTGTAACCGGCCTCTTCCATTCTCTGTTTGGCCTGCGCTTCAGTGAAGCTATTGGCGCCCTCCACCGGAGCCGTCGGATTATTGGCACTCGGTGTCGCAACAGCCGGCATATCGCCACCCGGATTGGCGGTTGGCATCTGCTGGGCGAAAGCCGACAGCGCACCGCCGCCTAAGAGCAACGTAACGAATACAGTTTTCTTCATTTGGATTTTTCCTCCGCTAGGATCATGGATTGCGACCCTCCCTTTCGGGAGTTTCCTCCGAGACGGAAAATCCATCTCGGGCCGGCATGAACGCCTCTCGAACAAACCGACATGCAGAGAGTTCCGAAAATAATTATCGGCGAGGGAGAATGTCGCCTCACACGAAGGTCGCCTTATCTCGACGCCGAACGGGGTATGGCTGAGGAGTAGCAGCCGTTTTATGCCACGTCCTTGGCGGAAAAGCCGGCAGTGCCGTCCTGATAACGTCAGTCCTTGTCGCCCGGATATTGACTGTTCTTAAGGAGCCGAGCCAGATGCACCGTGTTGCGCACAAGCATGCTGACCATGGTTTTAACGGCGTCCGGCGTTTCATCGAGATCGATGAAATTCTTCGAACCCATTGCTTCTCCCACCCAGTAGGCAACCGCATTTGTGGGAATAGTGAAGCCGACATCAATCAGGGCCTGGAAAAGTTCCGCCGAAACATGGTGAGCACCGTCTTCATTTCCGACGACCGCCACCGCGGCGACTTTCCCATAGGAAACCATACGCCCCTGCTCGTCGGTCTCGTCCAGAAACTCAAGCGCAATCGCCGTGCCCAGAGCGAGCCGCCGGCACAACATCCCGATGCAGCGAGCGTCAGCGCAGCACCGAGGATAGGCGTCGAGAGCGGCCGGTGCTGAGGAGCCGCCATACGCGGTTGCTCGGCCTTTCGGTTAAGCGCAGTCCCTCGCCAACGTTCTTGCGGCGCGCAAACACGACAGTGAAACCTTGTCGGTGCAGATTAACGAGGGCGACGTGCTTCGCACAATCGATGAGTTCGCCAGGACGAGATCACATTCATCGATGGTAGCCCCGAGCTAATCTCGCCTGCTCTTCAGCCGCATTGACGGTCACGTTCCCAAGCTCTGACCCGCACCCGACGCAGCGGGCCGAATGTGATGTTTCAAGTGGCCTTTTCGAATACATCTGCCTCACTCTGGGTCGTGAAGGTGAACGTGACCTGTTCGCTGTCATCGTCCTGTCGGAGACCCATTGCAGTTACAATCAAACGCGCGATCTCGTCCTGTGCTTCAAGTCCCGAGCGGTACGACCCCACCGCCTTCTCGATGGCGGGACCGAATACCTCGCTGATTACACCGAGGCGCATATTGTATTTCATGATGATGTCGCGGTCCTCGATGATCGCTGCCTGTTCGGCCTTTGGGATGCCGGCGTTCTCCATGGCAGTTATTGTTGCGTTGGTCGCGAGCTTGATCGGCCCTTCTTCCAGCCACCGATCAACCATCTCATGGAACTGGCGCATCCGCTCGGCAGGAATTGTTCTCTGTACACTGATCGACATCCGGATTCCTTTATCAGCTTTCATGCGAATACACTTTTTGCTTCGCTTCAGCTGCGACGCGCTACCCTGATAGTCAAACCACGTCGGCAATTCCAGATGGAGTCCACGCAGAACCGGTTTGTCAAGAAGGTCGCATCGGGTTAAGCGATCCATTAGCGAGAAGATGCATCGTTCGCTCTACAAGGAAAACTTCAGGCCTTTCTTCCTACAGCACTCCCTTGAGGACCCTGCGCGAGCTGTTCGTAAACTTAAGACCTGTGTTGGTCGACCCTAATTGAGCCGTGGTCTTCGAAGACCCCAATGGCTCCACGCTGTTGCAAGACGTACCGACTTTCAGCAAGAATTTCCCGATACCTCTGGACCTTTGCGGCGCCCATCCTGCACAAATCGATCCTCGATGGATTTGCTGACTGGACTGGAAAAGTTGCTTCGTTTTCCAGAAGGTCCAGCAGAAGATTACGCATGACCGCATTTGCCTCTCGCAGATTCGCCAGTTCGATAACCTTTCCGCTCGATTAAAACCGCCTTGCGATGGCCTTGTCGATTTCGCTTTCGACAAGCAGAGCCTCGGCGGCGAAATACCGACAGGCAGAGAACGTTGCCGCGAGCGCGCACAACGCGAAAATAACGGAGATCATTTCGACCTCCAGGTTATCACCTGAAATCGATACTCTGCCGCCGATTTTCAATATGGATTCGGGTCACTCAGCTGAAAAATCACTTGCCGCTGAGACCAGCAACTTGTGAATTCCGAAGACGGCCCTCACTCCGAGGCTGTAACCCTCAGGCGGTCCGCCGTCCGACGTTTCGTGATCTCGTCACCATGAAAGGTAGGTCGCTTTTTTCACAGGGTATGCGAAAGGCTCACCGTTCTCTACGACGAAACCCTTGCTATACATGCAGCTGCGCACCTGGGCGGAGCCATAGGCACCTACATAGAAACCCACGTCGCCATATGATGGGTAACGTTCGATACTGCATCTGTCGAGGGCTGCCTGATAGGCCATCTCCAGTACACGGTTACCCGTCACCGGAACGGTGCCGTAAAGATGCAATTGGGTCCGCGCTTCCGCCGCTGCCGCAGTAAAGGTAACGCTTAGAACCACGCTTAAAGCCAGCTTGAGTCTCATGACGTGCCTCCAAAGAAATTATTGTGACGAGCAACGGGAATTTTGTCCCGTTTGTTCCCTCAATCAGAAGTTTCTCTACATACTGGTGGGGGCGGCTTCCGTGACGTCCCGGCCGGAAGTCTATGCCACCTTCCATTCCGCGAAGGGTCGACCCAGGCCCGCGGCCACGATCGATGCTGCGTGATAACAACAGAACGTTCCGTAACGCTGGAGGGAGAGCCTCGCGAAATCGCTGAAGGCACCATCTTATCGACGACCTTGGGTCCGATTGCCTACCGAAGGAACCCATCCCGGTCGAACTCTCCCCATCCATGAAGGTCGGCTGCGCCTTCGTCGGCCTTATGACCCGCATTGTCTCCCGGTGTCATCTTCTTTTTGAGCGATCGAGCCAGCCGCCTCTGATAGGCCGCTTTCTGTCGTTTCTCTGCCTTCGCCTCCGCATCCTCCACCCGCCACTCTTCCACGACCCCGCGATCGAGGAGGTCCTCGACCACCTTTGGATCGAAGACATGGAAGGTGATCCGCCGGGCACGGCCGTTCAGCCGCACGGTTCTTGTCCCGGCGCTCTTGAGACGCCCATCCGCGAGCCAGCGATGTCGCTCGCTCGTCTTGATGGCGAGGATGTCCTGTATCTCTCGCGGGATCACCGGAAGAGTTTCGGCTTCCATCATCACGCCGGCCACGACCCTCGCAGCTGCGTCGAACGCGTTTTTGTCGCGGGCTGGCATCGCGAGCGTGATCTCGTTGCCCTCCAGGCTAATCGCTTTCTTCAAAGCCGCCGTCAGTCGGGCCTGCATTTCCTGCAGAATGCCTTTCGCTCGAACGGACGACCCGAGCGTCATCGCAGGCGACAACACCCACGTTCTGATCAGTTCGATATCGCTCTTCTCGAGTTTCCGCATCTCTCCTAGATAGTGCCGATCTCTTTTCGTTCAACGAGGTGAACTGTTCGGCGACCGTAGATTCAAACCATCCTACGATTAGCGGAAACGCCCTGCTTAGCGAGCATGGCTCTCCGGTTAAAAACGACGAGCCTTCCGGCCAGCATGTGCTCAAGCGGCCATCGCGATATCAGCGATGATTTGCCTTGTTGTCATAACACAGCGCAGCCGCCTCGACCTTATCGCCGTTGGCTGCTGCCCATGAGCACAGGGCCTCAAACGGTTGCCGCAGCGAATGGCCCAGCGGGGTGATCGCATATTCCACACCCACAGGCTGGGTCGGCAGGACAGTCCTCGTCACAAGACCGTTCCGCTCAAGCCTCTTTAGAGCATCGGCCAAAGCCTTGTGGGTGATGCCGTCGAGACGGCGCTTGATCTCGTTGAAGCGCGAGGGCCTGGGACAAATCACCGTCAGAATCAGGATTGTCCATTTGTCCGCGATCTTGTCGAGCACGGGGCGAACCTGCGCCATGTCTCTAAGGGCGCACTGAGAGAGCGCTTCAAGGTCGGTATACTCGTCCATATCTAGGCTACTTAAGGTGCGTAATTGATACCAGATATCTAACGTATATCATGCAGAGACCATCAATTGAAAGGACTTACGATGGCTCGGATGAGTAACAAGGTTGCCCTGATTGTCGGGGGCGCCAAGGGTATCGGCTTGGCAATTGCAGAGCGGCTTTCGGCCGAAGGAGCGATGGTCTTCATCACCAGTCGCCGAAGCAAAGATGCCGAAAAGGCGGCAACTGCCATCGGTCATGGTGCGGTCGGCATTGTCGCCGATGCCGCGCTTCCCGAAGATATGCGGGAGGCGGTCGAAAAAGTGAGACGGGAACACGGCCGTATCGACGCGCTGGTCTTGAATGCCGGTCTTTCTGAGCCCGCCCAGATCACGGAGATAACGCCTGAACACTTTGACCGCCACTTCGACGTCAACGTTCGAGGAATGGTCTTCGGGTTCCAGGCGGCTCTGCCGGCGATGAGGCAAGGCGGCTCGGTCGTCCTTGTCGGATCAATTGCCGATAGCGGCGGTTACACTTCCTATGGGACATATGCTGCGACCAAGGCAGCGGTGCGTTCCTATGCACGAACCTGGACGGCAGAACTGGCATCCAAAGGTATACGCGTTAACGTCGTCGCACCCGGTCCAACCGATACGGAAATGATGGCTGCGGTGCAGCCAGACATGCGCGCGGCGATTGTCGCTCCGATCCCGATGGGACGAATGGCGCGCCCCGCCGAAGTGGCTGCAGCAGCCTTGTTCCTGTTGAGCGATGAGGCGAGTTACATCGTCGGTGCCGAACTGTGCGTCGATGGTGGCCTGCGGCAGGTCTGAGCCAGAATTCGAAACGCTGTGCCCGATCTTGAATGGTCGGGTACAGCAAACACTCGACAGAAAAATCCACGGATCGCAATTTCGCTGATTACAGACCCGCCTCAGCCATCCATTGCGCTGCATCTGCACCTGCCGGTATACGCAGTGGCGCAGACGGATCGGTGGCAGCCTTCCAGATCGCTTCGGCGACGTCGCGCGCGTGGGTTACGGGGCCCTTGTCGTCCTGAACATTCCTGACGAACTGCTGCAGAAGAGGCGTATAGTCCGCATCGTCCATGCCGCGCAGGTGTGGGCGGGCACTGGCGCCGAAACTCGTTTCCGGCGAACGTCCGGGCAAAACGATGTGGACGCGAACGCCGAAGGGCTCCATTTCAATCGCAAGAGACTCGCTGAGCGCATTCACCGCGGCTTTGCTGGCGCGATAAACCCCGATGACCGGCAGCGGTTTCAGTGTCACCGATGACGTAACGTTGATAATGACGCCGGCCCTGCGACGACGCATTTGCGGGGCGATGGACTGGATCATCGCCAGAGTGCCTATCGTGTTCGTCTGAAAGAGTGCCTGTGCGGTCTGGGATGCAGTCAGTTCGACAGGAGATGGTGCTCCGAAGCCGGCGTTATTGACGAGCACATCGATTTGACCCGTTGCCTTCGCAAGCTGTGAGATGCTGTCCGGGACGGTGACATCGAGTGCTAGAACACGCAGACGCCCGGACGCAGGGAGTAAGCTCTCGTCGGGCGTTCTCATCGTCGCGATCACGTCCCAGCCTTTTTCGAGGAACAGTTTTGCAGTTCCCAGGCCAAAACCCGAGGAACAACCGGTTATCAGAATTGCGGGCATTATTTTCTCCATAAGTGGCTGTGTCATTATGGTAGCGACCCGAAATAAGACTTTATATATTCTCACGTCCTCATTTCTTTAGTAATAGTCCCGATATGACAAGAGACCCGCTCACCGAGATCGTCACACTCCTGCAACCCGCCGCCCGGGCGTCGAAACTGGTGGAGTGCGCCGGTGCATGGCGTATACGTCGTGAGGGCACCGGCGAGCCGTTTTATTGTGCCATCATGGAAGGGCAATGCCGGGTCACTTTCGGTGGCAGACAAACGTTTATCCTGCAGGCCGGAGACTTCATTCTCGCGCCTGCTATGCGCGATATCATCAATGAAAGCTCCAACGCCACAGCCGACTTGCCGGCGACGGTTCCTACGAAGATCAATGAGGGACATTTTCGTGTGGGACCACATGACGGCCAACCCGCACTACGAATGCGTATCGGACATTGCAGCTTCGGCACACCGGATGCGGCCCTGCTCGTTTCCCTGTTGCCGGACGTGATTCTGGTTCGGGACAAACCCCGACTTGCGACGTTGATGCAGTTGATCGACGAAGAGACGCAGGAACGGCGCGCAGCGCGCGAACCCGTTCTTGAACGACTTATTGAGGTGCTGTTGATCGAGGCACTACGGTCCTCAACCGACATCAATTCGGCACAGGGCCTTGGCAGAGGGCTTGGTGATGAGCGCCTTTCGGCGGCACTTCGGGCTATGCATGACCGTCCCGGCCATCCCTGGACCGTCGTTGATCTGGCGAAAGAGGCGGCACTCTCCCGTTCGGCATTTTTTGCGCGCTTCAGCCGAATAGTCGGAGTTGCGCCGATGGAATACCTGCTGACATGGCGTATGGCGTTGGCAAGGCAGCTCTTGCGGAGCGGTGATCTCGCAATCGAGGACGTAGCCGAACGGGTCGGATATGGATCAGCAAGTACGTTCAGCGTGGCTTTTGCCCGACGCACCGGCATCCCACCTGCTAGATACGCCCGTATGGCAGCACAGAACGGCGAGGCAGGAGAAAACCGGTTGATACGGCCACTGACAGAATTATAATAATGCAGCTGACCTATCGGTGATTTCGTTCCTGGCCCGCCTGCTGAACGGCTTCCAAAACTTCGATACCGGCAACTCCAAGCGCCATCAGTCGATTGTGTTCCGCCTCGGGCGCCGCGTAGGATTTACCATCGACTTCGATCAATCGATTTCAATTCCTGACCTTGATGCAACTCCTGTTTGCCCTGATAAGCTTGTCGCCTTTAAATATGTGAAGAACATCGGTAACGGAGGAGCGCCTGACGCCAAGCATGACAGCGAGATTCTGCAGGGCTTCGACCACGAAGAGATTTTCCTCCCCGGGGATGCCAAGAATTTTTTTCTACGCCCTCATTCTCAAGGGCCCGAACGAACAGTTCCGCGCCAGTCATGTCCAATCTCCAAAGTCACCGAGCCTTAGACGCGGTTTCAAGACACACAATTTTGTGGAGATCTCACTTGAGGAGGCTTTTGACTTCCTCGATTGCGACGTAGGCGCAATCTTCGTCCAAGCCGCCGTCCGTCGCGCCCGCAACGCCAAGTGCGCCGATCGTCTCGTCGCCGGCTTTGATAGGAACACCCCCGGAAACAAAGTAACCTGAAGTATCTGTGAATGCTGCCTCATGCGGGCTGTCGATGAAGTTCTCCACCATCGCGCTTGTGGGGCTGTGCAACGATACCGAGGTGACTGCCTTCTGCACAGACGTGTTGATCGTGCGTGGATCGGCTTTCTCATAGCGTATCAGGGCGAGGAGGGCTCCAAATCGATCTGTCACCGCCGCCGACACGTTGTAACCGTCTACCGCACAAGCCGCGACGGCCATCTCAGCGATTTTGACCGCAAGCCTCGCTCTGAGGCCGGTTTCATGCTCAGTGTCGTGGCCAAGTACAGAATGGCGCCAAGCGCACCTATGGCGGTGGCCAGTAATAAGGTCTTCTTGTGGGATCTCTTTAGATATCGACCGCTGAGCGGCACCGTTGCGGCAAATTACGTCGTCGTAAGAACCACCTGGGTTATCGCGACGACGATGAATTCCCGAAATGCAAGACGTCCGCAGCCCGCACTCCCGCCATAGCGGTGAGCCTGCAGATAAAATGCCTCAGGTTAGGGAGCAGCGAGAGATCAAAGCGACCCGCTATCCGAAGCATTATCGCCGAGCTTCTTTCTATCGGCTGCCAATCGAGAATGAAGTTGATCGATTGCGCGTTGGAAGACGGCGGGATCGTCGAGTGCCCGGGAGAGGACGATCGCTCCCTGGATGGCGAGAACGGCGTCCTCCGAGAGGAGGCGTGCCTGCTCAGCGTCACGGCCTTGCCGGACGAGCGCTGCTTGCAGAGCGTCCACCCAAGCGACGAAGTAACCTCGGATGGCTTGGGCGAATAGGTCTCGGGTATTGGTACCAGCCAAAGCGCCGACGAGACAGACGCGCCTGCCCGACCTGAAGTATTTCGCGGTTTCATCGAGCATCGCCGTGATCGCGGCATCGGCATCGTCTCCGTCTCGCAGTGGAGAATAGACGGAATCTTCAAACCATTGCTCGATTTCGACGAGCACGGCCTGGAGCATTTCCTCCTTCCCATTCGGGAAGAAGTGGTAGAGGCTGCCCTTGCCAAGACCAGTGGCCTTGCCGATCAGGGCAAGGCTCGCACCTTCGTATCCATGCTCGCGAAAAACTTCGGCCAGGGCGGTGATGGCGTCGGATCTTTCAGCGACCATGCGGGCCATGATTAGAGACCCAGATCGCTGAGGCTGGCGTGGCCGTCCGGACGACGGCCGAGCGGCCAATGGAACAAGCGGTCGCTTTCAGCAATCGGCATTTCGTTGATGCATGCGTGGCGGTGCGCCATCAGGCCGTCCTCTGCGAATTCCCAGTTCTCGTTACCATATGCACGGAACCATTGACCACTGTCATCGCGATATTCGTAGGCGTAACGCACAGCGATGCGGTTGCCGGTGAACGCCCAGAGCTCCTTGATGAGGCGATATTCATGCTCCTTGTTCCACTTGCGCTCCAGAAAAGCCTGGGCTTCTTCGCGGTTGGTGGCGAATTCGACGCGGTTCCGCCAGCGGGTGTCCAATGTGTAAGCCAAAGCGACCTTGGCGGCGTCGCGGCTGTTCCAGCCGTCTTCGGCGAGACGGACTTTTTCGATAGCAGTTTCGCGTGTGAAAGGGGGGAGCGGAGGACGTGACATGTTGGTTTTCCTTTGTAAATCGTTGGGCTGTACTGTTTGGTAAACTCTTTACTGATTGGTAAAGTAGCTACGGCGATTTTGGGTGTCAACGATTTTTTGAGGCGGAACGAATTTTTCCCGACGGCCTTTTCCTGTCGCGTACCGAGGGCGCCGATGTCTAAATTGGCCAGACAAGAGCTGGCAGAGCGTGCGGCCGCGCGCTGGTTTATTTTCGGCAAACCTCAGCCGCCTTAGGCATGCGCCGCTCGATAGCACCACGCGCGGTGGACGGGGGTTTTGGTGCCGAAAGGGGTGAAGACCTAAGAAGACACTGTCCGTGCGACCAACACATTTCTGCGGAAATTGCATCGTCATCGGACACAAAAGTAGAAATCGAAAGGTAGATGGGGGCAAACTCCGCATCTGTGCGGATTGTACCAACCGGATAGCATCGCTCCATGATCTGACGAACCACATCGCGCTTAAGCGCTTCGCCAGGGTGCTCTTCGAGCCGCAATTAGAAGAGAAAGTTTCTAAAAATTCAGTCTTCTCCGCCTTGATGAAAGTCGCACCTTCGGCCCCTCTATTTGTCATGAATTGAGAGGCAAGGGATCGGTGACTTCTCCTAGAATCGAAAGGTATCGTTGATAGCTGAACACCCGGCCACGCTTGCGGCCGGTAACCTCATCAACGATGCCCAATCGCTTTAGGTCGGCGAGTGCGGCGTTGACCGTTGGCGCGGACAAACCCGTCACCTGAACAATCTGGTTTGCTGTGTGAAAAGGATCCTGCTGGAAAAGCGTTAATACGAAGGGTCGACCCTGCTCTACCACTCTCCATGGTGATCCGCTCGCGATCTTCCTTG
This sequence comes from Agrobacterium sp. B1(2019), assembly GCF_008274755.1. NCBI lineage: Bacteria > Pseudomonadati > Pseudomonadota > Alphaproteobacteria > Hyphomicrobiales > Rhizobiaceae > Agrobacterium > Agrobacterium sp. B1(2019). Next base: position 88,404 of record NZ_VTPB01000002.1, read on the forward strand.
AAAAGATCGACGATCTGAATAGCTGCCTCAAACGCTTGATTGGCCGTGTCGGCGACGCCGGCTAGGAAAGTCCAGCCAAGCTTCCCAGTTTCCATGCTCACGGACCTCTTGTAATAACCGATAGTATTCTCTCCGATGGGACTTCAGATAAAGGCTGAGGAAGCAACATCCCGCCATGCGCTACGATACCAACCGGTCAATGGGCACGTTTGATGCTTCCGCCCCACTCCTCGCTTGGGGCGTAGCAAACTTGCTCACCTATACACAGTTGCCACTACCCCGCTGATCGGATGGACTATAGCCGTTGCCTCATCAAGGAACTTGCGTCTGATTGCAGCCGTATGTGGTTCTGGGGTCCGGCGCGGTCTGCCTACGACCGCCGTCACCCCATGTGCTGGCGATTAATATCGCGCTCCCCTCGCGCGGCTCGTGCGGGTCCGGTTGCTGCGTACGACGCGGAACAACATTCTCAAGGCGAGAGGATCGCTGCTGAAGAGGCAAGGCGTTCCAGTTTGCCCAGCGTTTGCTGACCCAGCTCCACGGCGCCGAAACCCTTCGCTTGCTGGAACTCAGCTTCCGTGCTGAACACCATGCCCAGCACAACTTTTGTCCCGCCATCCTGATCTTCGAAGGAGGCCCAGGCGTCTGCATGTTTCGGCCCGTTTTCGCCCCACAGCAGCGTATAGGCAAGCCGCTCTTCGGGCCGGATCTCGACATAGCGATGATGGTTCGGGAACACAGTGCCGTCAGGGCCGATCATGTCAAAGACCCATTCCCCGCCGGTTCGCAGGTCAATTCTCTTCGTGCGGCAGGAAAACCCTTCAGGGCCCCACCATTGCGGTAGCGTCTTCTCGTTCATCCAGGTTTTCCAGACGATGTTGCGCGGCGCCTTTATCACTCGTTCCAGGACCATGGTTCGCCCGGCCACGCTGGCCAGATTGTTGAGACCGGCGCTGAAACCTTGTTGATAACCATCGCGCATATCCTCGGCCAGCGAGGAAAGCTGCACCGTTACGGTCAAGCGGCTACGCTCTTCCGCAGCCTGAAAATCGGCGGTCAACAGCGCTGCCGATTGCGTTACGCCGCCGGATGAAACCACCTCGTAATTCACGCTGCGGCGGGTTGGCTGCAGCTCCAGCCAGCCGCACTCACAGCGAATATCAGGCTGGCCGGCGACCTTGCAGAGCGACACTTCGCGACCGCCCAGCCTGCTGTCCGCCTCCAAGAATTCCACTGTGACCGACGGCGAGGGAGAGGCCCACACCGCCCGAGCGGCGGGTGACAGCCAGACCTGCCAGAGAGCCGATAACGGAACGGCAATTTCCCGTTCGAAGCTGAGCGTTGCAAAACGGTCTTGCGGCTGATGCGGTTCAGCGTGTGCGCTTTTTTGACCTGATTTCGTTGTCATTCTGAATCCTCCTTCATGGCCTGCATTGCAAATGCCTCCAGCCGGTCAAGCCGGCTCTCCCACACGGCCCGTTGCTCATCGAGCCATGTGCTTACCGGCTCCAGCGCTTCGGGCACGATGGCGCAGGTGCGCACCCGCCCATCCTTGGAGGTGATGATCAGCCCTGCCTCCTCCAGCACGGAAAGATGCCGCATCACCGTGGGCAGACGCAGCCCCGTGGGTGCGGACAACTCCATGACCGGTGCCGGCCCGCCGCCGAGGCGCGCAAGGATCGCCCGTCGCGTCGGATCGGCCAGAGCCTGGAAGATCAGTGAAAGTTCCTGATGATGCTTAGTCATGCTGCTAACTATCATGCTTCATCGTGACGGGGCAAGGGAAAACTTAGCAAGTTAACTAAGCTTTATCGCGAGGAATGGTCCTTGGGATGAAATGCCGATGCGTCTCCCGGCCGTTTCATTTGCGTAACCGGGCCTTTCCCCCTTCAAGCGCCTTGCGCTCGGCAACGGGCAGCGGATGCAACTGGAGCGCCGGAAACAGGCCATCAAAAGTTGCAGAAAAAGATTGACTCTCGCTGCCGCCTGAGTGAGCTTCGCCGGGAAAAGACGGGGAAAACATCAAATCATCATGTCACCAGAACGCTTTAATCAATGCCTGCGGGTGATCCGCTGGACGCCGATCAATATTGCGTCCGCGCTGCAATGCGAACTTTCATGGATTGAGGCGCTGGAAGCGGGCAACGAGGAGGTTCCCGCTGGCCTGGCGACATGGCTTGAAACGCTGGCGCAGGCCCATGAGGCTCTTCCGCCTCCGTCCACCTACAGAGGAAAACGGTCGACATTCTGATACGGCCGGTAGTTTTCAGCCCTTACCCACGATTGGATTATCCGAAATGAAATATGTCATAGCAGTTCTTGGCCTGATCACCTTCTCAAGCCCTGCCCTCGCCGCATCCTGCGAGAGGAACTTCACTGTCTCAGGCGTACCGATGGTGACGGCCGTCTCTTACAAGTCCTGGAAGGAACTGCCGAAGGCGAAGGCGCCTGCCGTGCTTCAAAAGCTGGCTCAGGCCGTGGCGGCGGAAGGTTTTTCAGGCATCCAGATCAACAAGGCGCTGTCTTCCATCGATGCGCACCAGGAGACCAGCGGCAGCGGCAGAATTCAGACGCTGCGGGTCGTGGCCCGGCAGAAGGGCGCCGCGGTGCGGATTGATGCTGTATTCAACATTCAGGCAGGACAGATCGCGGACAAGAACGTCATCCGCGAGGGCATCTGCAATATCATCAATGGCGCGTGACGCACGGTGATGAACTGCCGCTTCGCAGTCTTGATGCCGGTGCACACCAACATCGAGTAATGACGGCTGAGCGAGTGCGGCGCATCTGTGGCGTAGCGTGCCGGCTGGCGCGGCGCGGGCATATGCGGGTTCATGCCGTTGATGGCGATGCTTATGGTATGGCAGGCAACCCCGGAATCTGCGATGGCTGCAGACAGGGATAGTGTCCGCAGCCGGAAGCAGGCTGTGAATCGACGGGGAAAATATGCCTATCTATGAACTGGCTGCAGTGGGCGCCGCGACGTGCTGGGCGATAACCGGGCTTCTTGCCGCGGGTCCGGCGGGGCGGCTTGGCGCGCTCGCGTTCAACAGGACGCGGCAGCTTTTTGTCGCCGCTTTGCTCGGGGTCTATGTGCTCGCGTCAGGCTCCTGGCGGGAGCTTCAGCCCGAAGCATTGTCGTCGCTTCTCCTGTCCGGCTTCATCGGCATTTTTGTTGGCGACACGCTGCTCTTCACCTGCCTCAACCGGCTGGGGCCGCGCCGTTCGGGAATCCTGTTTGCGCTGAATGCCCCGATCGCCGCGCTGCTGGCATGGGTGGTGCTTGGCGAGCAGCTTCCCACAAGGGCCATTGCCGGCATAGGCCTGACACTCAGCGGCGTGCTGCTGGCAATCCTCTTCGGCAAACGTAAGGCCCAGCTGCATGAATGGGAGAGCGTTAAGGGGCCTCTGTGGCTTGGCGTGCTCTTCGGCCTTCTGGCGGCGCTCAGCCAGGCGATCGGCTCACTCATCGCACGGCCCGTGATGGCGACCGGGATCGATCCTCTTGCCGCTTCCATGCTGCGTGTCGGGGTGGCCGCCCTTTGCCTCACCGCGTTGACCATGCTGCCCATCGAAGCTGTCAGGCCCAGAGGCCCGATGACCAGAAGCCTGTTCCTGCAGACAGCGTTCACGGGCATCATCGCCCTGGCTTTCGGCATGACGCTGCTTCTCTTTGCCCTTTCCGGCGGCAAGGTCGGCATCGTCTCGACACTGTCGGCGACGACGCCGGTGATTATCCTGCCGCTTCTTTGGCTGAGAACACGGGAAATGCCGGCGCCCGGCGCATGGGCCGGCGCCGCCCTTGTCGTTGCCGGTATGGCGCTCATGTTCTGGAGATAGCTTCAACCCGATGGGGTACGGTTGCGGAAACACATCATCCGCGTCGAGACATTTCACGCCAAGATTCAGAGAGCACGGCCCCTTGCTAAGCAACTTTTGCGTGCTTAAAAGGCCCAGAATATCAGTTCGTTAGAGAGGACTCACTTCGTGGAACAGGAAAACATCCAGACCGGCAAGGGTCGAGGCAAGGCGCTTTGGGCGGCGGTTGCGATTATTGCCGTTGCTGCCGCAGGCGTCATTGGCGGCAAGGCCTTCTACGAAGCAAAGGTGAAAGAACTTGTTGCCCGCAGCGGTGCGACGGCCACTTCCATCGAGGTCGATTTTCTCGGAAAAATTCATGTTCGCAATCTGACGTTGCCGCTTGAAGATGGCAAGAATATCAAGATCGCGGCTATCGACGGACGTCCGAAACTTCCGTTTCTGGACGGCGCGCTTGATATGAAGACCATCGATATCGATGTGCCGACCGGAAAGATTTCGATGGCGCAGGCCCGCGTCGAGAATGCCGCATTCGAAAAGCCGGCACAAGCTGAAGAAAACGGCAGCTCCCTGCCCCGGCGCATCGAGCGCTTCGCGGCGACAAACATCTCCACGCCGGAGGTGACGTTTACCCAGTCCGTCGCGACCACCGAGCAAAAGACCGTTTACAGGAACCTTGCTTTCTCTGAGATCACCGGCGGTCGCATTGCCCGATACTCTATCGACAATGGCAGCTACGACATCAAGATGCAGCTTCCCGACAGCGAAGGCGCGATAAAGGACAAGCATATGGTTGTGTCGACCGGCGCAATCGCCGGCGAGAACATCGATGTCGCTTATCTCGCCCGGCTCTATACCGAAAAGGCCGGCCCGGACGACAAGGAAGCGAAGCCGCTCTACGGGCCGCTCTCCGTCAAGGCTGTCTCCTTTTCTGACGGAGACGGTCATTTCAGCTACGATGAAATCCGCAGCGACGGCTTTACCGCCCGGATGCCAGCCGAGCCGCTACTGGAGACCCTGAAAGTACTGACAACGACCCAAAATCCTGACGAGCTTTCACCGGAAGCGCGCCAGGCGCTTTTCTCAAAGGTCGTCTCAATTCTCGACATGGTCGGCAAAAGCGACATGCAGCTCATCGGCTTCAAGGTCGACGCTCCGGATGAACCGCAAGGGGCGGCTGGCAAAAGGGTCAAGGCCACCATCGACCGTATCGACATGCAGATCGACAGCCGCAAGCTCGACTTCGGCTTGAATGGCATGTCGATCGGCGACGACGATGGCAAGATCGAAGTCGCGGAAGCAAGCCTCACGGGCTTTGACTGGAGTTCGACGATCAAGGGAATTTCCGAGATCATCGCGCTCGACGAGACGCAGATCGAGACCTTTCAGTTTAACCGCCTGATACCGGAACTTGGCCGGGTGCGCGTCGGCGGCATCAACGTCGACATGGCCGCGCCGGAAAAGCCGGAGGAAGAAACGACGGGAACGTCTGAGCGTATCAAGTTCTCACTCAAAAATTTCGAGATGGGGCTGACCAAGCCCTTCAACGGCATCCCCACCGATATCGAGATCAGGCAGGACGAACTCACGCTTCCGATCCCCGCGGACTCGCAGGAGGAAGTTTTCGTCGAAGCCCGCAAACTGGGTCTTGAAACGCTCGCCTTCTCTTATGGCCTTGCGGCCGGCTGGGACGAACCGAACAGCAATCTGGTGATCCGCGACATCTCGCTAAGCAGCAAGGACTTCGGCAGCGTCAATTTTGCCGGTCTAGTAAGCGGCTTTACCGAAGAGTTCTTCTCCTTCGACGTCAATCGCGCGCAGGCGGCGCTCTTCGGGCTAGCCGGCCGCGAAGTGAAGCTCACGATCAAGGACGAAGGTTTGATGGCGAAGGCGATCAAGCTTTATGCCCTGAAGAACGACATGACGGAAGATCAGGTACGCGCCACTCTGACTCTGGTGGCGAGCATGATGCTGCCGCAGGTGGCCGCTGAACAGCCCAAGCTGCAAAACGCCGTGGAAGCGCTCGTGCAGTTCATCAGCAAACCCGGGACCCTGACGGTCACGGTCAAATCCACCGGCGCAAACGGCCTCGGCATTTTCGATCTGGTTGCCGCCTCTGATAATCCGATGGGTCTTCTCGACAAGGTCGACATTCAGGCGACGGCCGAATAAATCGGGCGACCTCTGCCCCTTCAGTGGCTGCACAAGCGTAGCTAGTGCAGCCACTCGCAACTATAGGCGAGGATCGGCTCGGCAAAGCCTTTCAGCCTGTAACGATCGCCGTGCACGAGGACATCGGCGCCGCCATATTCCTGAAAAGTCTTGTCCGATATCAGGATCTGGTCGCTCCCGGCGGCGGCACAAAGCCTTGCCGCCAATTGCACTGTAGTCCCGAAGAAATCATTGCTGTCCTCGACAGGCTCCCCGCAATCCAGACCGATACGGATGTGAATGGGCTCGCCCTCGCTGTTGTAGCGATGGAACTCGCGCTGGATATCGATGGCGCAATCCACGGCGAATGGCGTGGAGGAGAACACGGCCATTATGCCATCGCCGGTGTGCTTGACTTCCCGCCCCGAGCGCCGCCCCAGACAACCGCGCACGAGGGCATCGTGTGCCCGGATAAGTTCCGCCGCCATGCGATCCCCGCGGCGGGCCGTCATTTCGGTTGAACCGACAATGTCCGTGAAAAGGATCGCGCGGTGGCCGGGGTCCATATTTCTCGAGGCGGCCCCAGGCGCCACCGGATCCTGTATTCGCCCCAGAAACGCTTCCACGGCCGACAGGGCGACTTCCACTACCTCGCTGGCGACGAACCCGTGCGCTTCCCGATGCACGCACTGCGCGGTTTCGGCGTCCGGAGCGTCCATAAGGCAAAAGGCCGTACCGCGCCTTTCATCGAACGAGTAGGTCAAGAACCTGACGCCGTACCGATCCTGGATGTTAAGATCTTTAAGATGTGCTGCGGCGATATCCGCAGCCGAAACGCCGGCAAGCTCGTGCCGGTCCATGAAGATAGGCATTATGCCGTAAGCTGGATTATGCCGCATGGCCGATTCTCGAGGCTAAGGCCCTTGCTATCGGCCATGCGACGGTTCGGCATAATCAGAGCGATTCTAGGAAAGCGAGCAGTTCATCGTTGGGTCGATACCGCCCGGGATGGACTTCCGGTCTAGTGATCTGAGAGAGCGCCTTTTCCTTCAATCGCATGTCGGCGTGGATGTAGATCTGGGTCGTCTCCACGGATTCGTGCCCCAGCCAGAGCGCGATCACGGATTGATCGACGCCATGATGGAGCAGTTCCATCGCCGTGCTGTGTCAAGGTGTGCGGTGTAACCCGTTTACTTGCGAGGCTCGAACACGTTCGGAATGCCGTATGGCAATGCTTACGCACCAGATGTTCCAGCGCATCACGACTGAGCCGTTCGCCCCGGATAGAAGGGAATACGGGACTGTCGCTGTCACGGCGCTCGCCAATCCAGCCCTGGATCAGCTTTGCCGTGTCGCGGCGAAGCGGCGTACTGCGTTCTTTTCGCCCCTTGCCGACGCAACGGATGTGCGCGCCCGTACCAAGAACCACATCCTTGCAACGCAAGCTGATCAGCTCGGATGCACGCAATCCGGTTTGAAGCGCGAGCAACAGCAGGGCGTGATCACGCCGCCCTACCCATGTCGTCCGGTCCGGCGCGGCCAGCAGGGCCGCAATTTCCTCTGCGTCGAGGAACGTCACGCTTCGCTTCACGTATCGCTTGCTTGGCATCGAGAGAATGCGCTGGCAAAGGAGAAGCCAGGTCGGATCGGCCATCGCGACGTATCGAAAGAACGAGCGGATGGCGGCGAGACGCGTGTTGCGGGTTCTCGCCGTGTTACCGCGCGCGGTCTCCACGTGGGTCAGGAAGTCGCAGACAAGGTCGACGTCGAGATCTTCGATCGTCAGCTTCGTAGGCGGCTTTCCATGCCGTGAACCCGCGTAGCGGATCAGCAGGCGGAACGTATCCCGATAGCCAGCGATAGTGTGGGGGCTTGCCTCCATCTGTGTGCAGAGCCGGTCAGTGAAGAAGCGTTGGACGAGCGCGGGGAAGTTGGTCGCCTTCATAGCTCGCCCTCCGTCGTGGTTGCTATTCGGGCGGAAGCCAATCCAGCAACTCTGGAACCGCCTCCAGATACCAGTAGGTATCGGCCGGGCTCGCGTGACCGAGCCAGGTCGTAAGTTTGATCATCTCGCGTCCGACATCCTGGCCGGAACGATACCAGTTCAGCATCGTTCGAACAGCGAAGGTGTGGCGAAGGTCGTAGATGCGCGGCCCACGTCCATGGCGCTTGTAATCCTGACGCGGCCTCAAGCCGATCTGCTGGCAGACGAGCGCAAAGTTATAGCGTGCTCCGCAATCGCCGAGACGATGGCCCTCACAAGTGACGAAGAAGGCCTTTGAGCTGTTCCCCAACAGGCGGTCCCGCTCACGCCCATAGCTTTCCAGCTTCTCCACTACAATTGAATCCAGCGGTAGTAGTCGCTCCTTACCCAGTTTTCCGAAGCGGACACGAAGGACGCCGGTCTCTATATCAAGATCAGACTGGTCGAGACGCAAGGCTTCGTTGATGCGAAGGCCCGTCACGGCGATCAGGCCGAAGAGCGTCGAGCAGGTTAACCCGCGCATGCCGTAAACCGATGGCAGCGCGCGGGCTTGCTCGACAATCGCAAGGATTTCGCCGTCGCTGTAGATGTGCGGATGAGCCCGTTGGACATGAGCCGGTATCAACCCTTGGGGCGGAATTCCGTGCCGCGGATCTATCCCGTGCAGCCAGAGCGCAAATTGACGAGCAACCCGGAAGCGAGCGCCTCGTGTTCCGGCACTGGCGGACGGGAGACTCTCCAGCCAGCGCATGATCAATCTGGTATCGACATATTCCACGCCATCCTTGTCGGCGAAGGCAGTGAAGCGACGCAGTATGCGTTCGTCTGTACTCAGATCGGCGCCCAGTTGTCTTCTAATGCTGAGATAGCGTTGCTGTTCGGCAAGGAAAGTCATCGTGCTACCTCCGCAGTCGGCAAAGGCTGAGCGATGGATCGCAAGCCATCCGTGTCGAGCTTCGCATAGATCATCGTTGTCGCACGGGATCGATGTCGCAAAAGATCGCCGATCTCCTCTAGCGAAGCACCGGACCGAATCAGGTTCGTTGCAAGGCTGTGACGCAGAACATGCGATCCAACATAGGGTGTGGGCGGTTTCACGCCGGTTGCCGCAAATGCTTCCCGCAGGATCGAGTTGATGATCTGGCTATCCTTGAACGGGCGGTTCGGTGCCCGGTGGCTGACGAACAGAGACCGCGTCATCGTCGAAATCCGCTCCTCGCGCAAATACCTGCTGATCGCCTCGCCCACGTCTGGCGGCATCGGCAAACGGTCGTGGCGTTGTCCCTTTCCGCGAACAAGAATCTCACCGGCTCGCCAGTCGATGTCATCGATCTGGACCGCCATAACCTCGGGTGCACGCATGCCGAGCCTCGCCATCAACAGCAACATGGCGTGGTCGCGGGCGCCCCGCCGTGGATTGGTCACGACCGATGCAAGAACGGCCTCCACTTCGTCTGGAGACAAATAACGTGGGAGTCTCTCACCCCACGGCTTGTGTACCCTGGGCACGCAGAGCGACAGATTGGTGGTGGTCAGCCCATGCGCGAACAGATATTGGAAAAAGCAGCGCAAGTGTGTGGACAAGGTTTTGTCGCGGTAAGGGGTCTTGCGCGCGATAACATGCTCCATGAACGCGACGACGTCGCGGGCGCTGAGCGCAGCGAGTTCGAGCACACCCTCTCCGAAACGATGAGCGAGGAAACGAGCCGCGAACCCCAGAACGTGTTTGACCGACCGTGGGCTGAGGCCGCGTTGCCGCAGAAGGTAGAGCTCAAGGCTGCCCATAAGCTCTTTGCGTTCCGCTTGAGCGGCAGTGAGTGGTGGGCGTGTCGCGACGCCGATTTCGATCAGATGTTCGACGAACAGTCTGGCCAGGTTGGGCACCTTGATCTGGGCTTTGGGTGACGTTGGTATTCGCCGTCCCAATTCTACGGCAATATCGGCGGTCAATTCCGAAGGGGCGATGCCCTCCGCTTCCATCAACCTGCCAAAGCGTCGGAGGTGGTAGCGATAATTCTCCAGGGTTGCCGGCTTGTAATTTCTCGCGACAAAAGTTTGTTCAAATGGCGCAAGGTAAGGGTCAAGGCAGGTGGATTGGTCAGGTTCTGTCATTTTAACGCTCCTTGTTGTTGGAGCGAAGAACTTCAATCAGAACGCGTAAGTAGAGGAAGGTATTTGTTGTCGGGTTGATCCATGGGGGGCGCGACAAAAGCAATCAACTTGCCACTGAGGGTGTTGACGGCTGGGCCTGTCTAACTTATCGCTTTTTGACGGTAATGGATTCTGCCGGGCATCAAGCCGAACCGCTTCCCTGACGAAGCTGATGACTCCTACTCAACGCGAGCCACGCGAAGGAGTAGAGTCGTGCCTGTAAGCCAAAGTCTGTTTGTTGTTCCCTTGATCGCCGAATGTATTGGAGCGTCGTTCGTATGACGCTCGCATCGATTTTCGGCCTTCGTCTTCAGCAAATCCGCAGTCTGACCAAATGGATTGTCATTGTGACCCCGATGGCGATGACCGTGGGGTCGCTGGTCGCCCTGTTCCTGTGGAGCCTGGACCGGGCGACGGAGCTGCGTTTCGAGTTTCCGTGGTTGATCTATCTGATGCCGGTCGCGGGCTTCGCCATGGTCTGGACATATGGCAAGTTCGGCAAGTCCGCCGAGGGCGGCAACAACCTCATTGTCGACCAGATCCACGAGCCGGGCGGCGGCGTGCCGCTGCGCATGGCTCCGTTCATTCTGGTCACCACGGTGCTCACGCACCTGGTCGGTGGTTCGGCAGGCCGTGAAGGCACCGCCGTCCAGCTTGGCGGCAGCCTTGCAAGCGCCTTCGGCAAACTGTTCAGGCTCACACCATCGGACATCCGCATTCTGCTGATGGCGGGCATCGCCGCCGGCTTTGGAGCGGTCTTCGGGACGCCGATCGCAGGCGCAGTTTTCGCGCTGGAAGTTCTGACGATCGGGCGCATGCAGTACGAGGCGCTGCTTCCCTCACTGCTTGCCGCTGTCGTCGCCGACTGGACCTGCCATGCCTGGGGTATTGGACACGTCCAGTATTCGATTGCCTACCTTGCTGGCGAGGGTGTCGGTTTTCATCTCGACGCGCTCCTCATGCTGAAGGTCGTCATCGCAGGTGTTGCCTTTGGTCTCGCGGCACACTTCTTTGCCGAACTCTCCCATCTTGCTTCGTCGGCCTACAAGGCGATCCTGCCCTACGCGCCGCTGCGTCCGGTGTTGGCGAGCGCCATCCTCATCGGCCTCGTCTATGTTCTGGGGACCCGCGAGTATCTCGGCCTTGGCGTCTGGTCTCCGAACCCTGAGGACGCAACCATCCTCGGCTTCTTCCGTCCCGACCATGTCGATTACTGGAGCTGGGCCTGGAAGGGCCTCTTCACCATCGTGACGCTGAGCGCAGGCTTCAAAGGTGGCGAGGTCACGCCGCTCTTCTTCATCGGTGCTGCTCTTGGCAGTGCGGTCGCTGGCGTGCTCGGCGCACCACCGGACCTGTTCGCCGCCCTCGGCTTCGTCGCCGTCTTCGCAGGCGCGACCAACACGCCGCTCGCCTGCATGATTATGGGCATCGAACTCTTCGGGGCGACCCATTCCGTCTACATCGCGGTCGCCTGCTTCGTTGCCTATCTCTGCAGCGGCCATTCCAGCATCTATCTCTCGCAACGCGTCGGTGTGCCGAAGACGGCCGCCGCCCGCGACATTCCCCCCGATATCTCCGTCCGCCACATGCGCGACATTAACGCCAGAGCCAGAGGCGATCTCCTGGCGCAGGTACGCCTGCGCTCGCTGCGGACAACAGCAAACTTTGCAGAAAGGCCCATAGTCATGACCAGCCACAAGCTTTCCTCCCGCGAGGTCGGGATGGTTCGCATCTACATGAAGCCGCGCGAGAAGGCGGTCGGAACGGGGGGCTGGTTCAGCGGTGGCAAGCCGCTCTACCGGGAGCTGGTCATGCAGGCGAAGGCGGCTGGCATCATGAACGCCGTCGCCCATCACACCCACTTCGGCTACTCCAACAGCGGCAAGCTGCAGGATGAGGGCTTTGAGATACCCAACCCTGACCTCACCATGTGCGTTGAGCTGATCGCCGACCGGGAACAGCTCGTAGAATTTTGCCGGACACACGGTTCGCTCCTGAAGAACAAGGTCATCATCTACAAGCACATCGAGCACTGGGACGTGCTGGATCATGCTCTGACGACCGAAGACGCCTTGGCGGATACGAAGCGCTGAGGACGAGGCCATGCCCTATCTGATCGTCTTCCTCGGAGCAGGCATCGGCGGTGCGGCACGCCATGCCGTGAACACGGCTGCCGCCCGGATGATGGGCTACGGATTCCCGTGGGGTACGCTGACCGTCAACGTCCTCGGCTCCATCATCATGGGCCTGTTGACCGAGTATTTCGTGGTCCGCACGGGCCTGCCGCAAGAGGTGCGACTGTTCATGACCACAGGGCTTCTGGGCGGGTTCACCACCTTCTCGACCTTTTCGCTCGACACCGTCAGCCTTTTGGAGCGCGGACAATGGGGGCTGGCGGCAGGTTACATCGCGACGTCGCTGGTGGTTTCGACGGTCGGCCTCTTCCTCGGACTTTCCCTCATTCGCCTCGCAGGCCACTGGAGCTGATCATGAAGACATTGTTCACGAGCTGGCCGTTCTGGGCGCTTCTCTCGGCGGGATTTGCTGCACTCACCGCGATCTTCGCCAAGGTCGGCGTCGAGAACGTCAATTCCGATTTCGCCACCTTCTTTCGCACCATCATTATCCTGATGGCTGCTGGCCTGATGCTCTACATCACGGGCAACTGGCAGGAACCATCCTCGGTCTCCCCGCGAAGCTGGCTCTTTCTCGTCCTGTCGGGGTTGGCCACTGGCGCATCCTGGATTTGCTATTTCCGGGCGCTGAAGCTGGGGCATGCTGCTCGTGTCGCCCCCATCGACAAGCTGTCGGTCGTCTTCGTCTCGGTCTTCGCCGTGCTGTTTCTCGGGGAGCGCCTGTCGCTCCCGAACTGGCTCGGTGTCGCCATGATCGCAGGAGGAGCCGTGCTCGTCGCATACCGTGCATGATGTCAACATCAACGGGGAGAGGGTCAGACGATGCGGGAGGAGCATCTATGGCGGGAGTGGTATGCGTGGTTTCCGGTAAAGCCCGTCGATGAGGATGGGCTGTTCTGGTTGGAGCCAGTGTGGCGACGCCGCAATCCACAAACGGGAGCCTGGGCGTACAAGTCCTGTCGCTCGGAACGGGAGAAAGACGAAGAGGCATCGAACCGTGCGATTTAGCTTTCGGGTCCTGCGGCATGCCCGTTGACTCGGCTTGCAAACTGGCGCATCGCCATCCCGATGACACATCCGATGTCATCAGGATCAAGGACAACCAAGATGAACCCCGACAGTCGAAGTTCGACGTCATCGACAATTGAGGACCATCGGTCACCCTGGGTCTGAGCTGGGCACCTGGGCGACCGCAACGGTCGGAACAGGAGTACCATGCTGCGTAGCTACGTGCGTGAAGCCAACCATCTTACGCTTGCCAACAGCGCGACAGACGACGCTGCAAACATCATTTGGCATGACCTGGTGAACCCGTCTCCGAGCGAAGACAAGCTCGTCGAGGGTTTGCTCGGCATATCCATTCCGACCCGCGACGAGATGGAAGAGATCGAGCTTTCCGCCCGCCTTTATCAGGAAGACGGGGCCGAGTTCATGACCGCGACCGCGCTGACCTCGCTGGATGGCGACGACCCCGTCAAATCACCCGTGACTTTCATTCTAAAAGGTCAGGTGCTCGTCACCGTTCGCTATGTCGATCCAAAGCCGTTCTCCGTCTTTGCCACCCGGGCCCAGAAGGCCAATGGCATGGTGTGCACCAACGGCGAACTGGTAATGCTGGGCATTCTGGAATCGATCATCGACCGGATGGCCGACGTGCTGGAACGGCTCGGCAACGACATCGACGGCGTCTCACGCGAGATTTTCCAGAGCAAGACCTCGAACGTCACGAAGAAGACGCGCAATCTGCAGTCGCTTATCGAGCAGATCGGACGCAAGGGCGATTTCCTCACGGCAACCCGTGAAAGCCTCGTCTCGATTTCGAGGCTCGTTTCCTACCACGCGGCCCTCGACACGCCTGAGCGCCGTACGTCGAAGGAAAGCAGACAGCGCCTGAAGCTCCTCCAGCGGGACGCGATGTCGCTTGGTGAGCATGCGAGCTTTCTGTCTGGCAAGATCAACTTCCTGCTCGACGCAACGCTTGGCCTCATCAATCTCGAACAGAACCAGATCATCAAAATCTTCTCGGTCGCCGCCGTCGTCTTCCTGCCGCCGACCCTCGTTGCCTCGATCTACGGCATGAACTTCGAGTTCATGCCGGAACTGCGCTGGTCATTCGGCTACCCCCTGGCAATCGTTCTGATGATCTGCTCGGCGGTGCTGCCTTATGTCTATTTCAAGCGCAGGGGGTGGTTGTAGGATGTTCACTGGTGACCCGTTCTGGACTGCGAACAAGATCGCGCCATTCGCTGTCGGCGCAATGATTGGCATCCTCGGCGGTCTCATCGGACTTGGCGGCGCTGAGTTTCGCCTGCCATTGCTCATCGGCATCTTCGGCTTCGTCGCTCTGGAGGCTGTCATCCTCAACAAGGCCATGAGCCTTGTCGTCGTTGCCTTTGCTCTGCCGTTTCGGGCAACGACGGTACCCTTCGAGCAGATTGCCGAGAATTGGCGAATCATCGTCAATCTCCTTGCGGGCAGCCTTGCTGGTGCCTGGTTCGGCGCAGGCTGGGCAACGCGGCTCAAGTCGGAGACGCTCTGCAAAGTGATCGCGGTCATGCTGTTGGCGATTGCGTTGGTGCTGGTATTCGGTCACGACCTTGCAGGTGGTTCCGCACTGCTGACCGGAAGTACACAGCTCGTGGCGGGGATGATAGTTGGCTTGGTCATCGGCATTGTCGCATCCCTGCTGGGTGTCGCAGGTGGCGAACTTCTGATCCCAACGCTCATCCTGCTCTTCGGTGCGGACATCAAGCTTGCTGGAAGTCTGTCCCTCGCCGTGAGCCTGCCGACCATGATTGTCGGTTTCACTCGCTACAGCCGTGATCAGAGCTTTACCGTTATCGGGAAGAACCGGGTGTTCCTGGCTGCGATGGCGGTGGGGTCGATCATCGGTGCAGTCGTCGGCGGACAGCTCCTGGGGATTGTTCCGAATGCGGTACTGCTGCCAGCCCTCGCTCTCATCCTGGTGATTTCAGCGGTAAAGGTGTGGCGGCACTGACCTGATGACCTCGGAGATCTGGCACCCACGAACAGGTAGCCTTAGCAGGCGGGGCTTTAGTCCCAGTGTTTTGAGTTCAACAGCTCTGATTATGCCGAACCGTCGTATGGCCGATAGCAAGGGCCTTAGCCTCGAGAATCGGCCATGCGGCATAATCCAGCTTACGGCATAATGGGTTTTATGCCGATATCGGCATAAGACCCATTGGTTTCCTCCCAAGAGTATATCGTTGCCTCCTCTGTCAGCCATTCTATGACGTCGCCGAATTGCCGTCTATCGTTCTTACGGGTGACGCCGGACAAGGCGGGAACACCGGAAAGGGCGAAATTCCTTCGCCTTAGAATTCCGCAGGCTGTATGCCCGCAAGGCTTCCCGACAGCCGCAGCGACTTACCTGCGCTTGACCATGCGCCGAAGCAAGGAGCGGGATGGGACTTTATGGGGAATGAGGTGGATATCGCTGACCAGCTTTGCGCCGCCTTCGCGTCGCTCCAAGGTTATTTTCCGGCTATGGAAGGCCTCCAGTTCGGCACGATGCGCCACGCTGATGATGGTGGCGTCGGGCAATTCATCGATCACCGTCTGCATCATCCTGTCCTGGCTTTTTTCGTCGAGAGCCGCGGTCGCTTCGTCCATGACAATGATATCCGGGTCGTTCAGCAGCAGGCGGGCAAAGGTCAGCCGCTGTTTTTCACCACCCGACAGCGTCTGGTCCCACGGCGCCTCGTCTTCCACTTTGTCTTTAAGATGGCCGAGACCAACCTTGTCGAGAGCTTCTCCTATCTCTTCGAAAGTCCAGCTCTCGGCCGCTTGCGGATAGCAGACAGCCCGGCGAAGGGTGCCGGAGGGAACATATGGCCGCTGCGGCAGCATGAAAAGCCGGCCGCCGGCGCGAAATTTGACACTGCCCCCACCCCATGGCCACAGGCCCGCAATTGCCCGAACAAGCGTGCTTTTGCCGGATCCGGATTCGCCTGCGACAAGCACTCTTTCTCCCCGCCCGATTTCCACATCGGTCTCCTTGACGACGGCGGTACCGTCGCCGAGCGACACCGACACATCCTTGAGGCTGAGCATCGTTTCGCCTTCCGTTTCACCGCGCACGATCCGGCCGAGCTTATCGCTCCGTTCGGCCCGCTCCAGCCCGTCAAGCGACATCATCAGGGAGGCAACGCGGCGCGCGCAGGCGTTCCAATCCGCCAGTCGGGGATAGTTGTCGACCAGCCACCCGAAGGCGGATTGAACGATGGTGAAAGCGGACGCGGCCTGCATGACCTGGCCGAGCGACATGCTTCCATCGAGAAATTTGGGCGCGCACAAAAGAAGCGGAACAACGGGCGCAATCAACATCGATCCATATGACACAACGGTGGTGCGCATATGTTGCTGCGCCATCTGCTTCCACTGTCGCCGGACATTGCGGAACCTCCTGTCGAGGTCGCTTCGCTCCTCCTCTTCGCCGCCAAGCAGGGCGATGCTCTCCCCGTTTTCCCGGACACGGGTCAGCGTGTAGCGGAATTCCGCCTCCAACTGGTTCTTGACCTCGGAGACCTGGACGAAGTTCTGGCCGATCAACGCGATGGAACTCGATGTGATGAGCGCATAGATCACCGCCGCAATCACAAGAAAGCCGGGTATCGTGACCGATAACCCGCCGACCGGCAGCGTCAGCGCACCGCCGATTGTCCACAGGACGACGATAAAGGTGGAGGCCGAAACGAAGGCCGCAATGACGCCCGCCACGAAATCCACGGGCGCTTCGGTGGCGATCCGCATATCTTCCGACAGCCGCGCCTCCGGATTTTGATGGTCGCCGTCGATCAGGTTGAGCTGGTAATAGCGGCCATTTGCGATCCATCGGGAGACCAGCACCTTGGTCAGCCACGACCGCCAGCGCCGTTGAATGCGCATTCGGACGTAAACCTGCGAGGTCACAATAAAAACGCTTCCAAGAACCAGCGGCGGGAATATGGAAGCGAGAAAGTAGATCGTCGATGCGTCCCGTTTTTCAATCGCGTCGAAAATCCCGCGATTCCAGATGTTGATGCCATATTGGAAACCGACATTAACGCCGATCATCACCAGAAGCCCGATGGAGAACGGCCACGCAAGCCCATCCCCACGGCGGCTCCAGAAACCCCGCGCGCTGATCAGGAACCGCTTCAGAAGATATCGCTTGCGAAGCTCTTCGGTCTGCTGCGGTGTCAAGCCCAAGACGGGCCCTATTTCCTCCGGCGGGAGTGGATCATCCGGTGCGTCATTGGCATGAACGTTCTCTGCACCCTTTTGGCCGGCGCCATCGACTGGTTTAGGATTTGCGTCAGCATCGGTCATGGATGGATAAACGGATGACTGTTTGAAAAGTTGCCGGCCCGGAAGGGTTTGCAGTCGGGCAAGAAAGCTCCGCTGGCCCTGTCTCCGTTGCAAGGGCGAAGCATGCCGAGACCGGACGCCTTGTTTCTAGAAGGTGCGCGGGCGCCAATATCTCGTACGCACTGCCTGCCAACGTTGTGCAACGCACAAAGTTCGGAGGAATGGTCATGGAATTCGGATTTTTAGATACATATCATCCGGAAAAATTCGTCTAAAACTCTCCCAACTCAAGGAGAGAGACCATGACGGACACGACATCAGATTTTGATGGGTCAACAATTGCCCTCGAGGCCACAGAAGAACCCGCATGGACAGCTGCGACCTGGTTCGCGGTTCTTTCGATGGCGGCCACCAGTTTTGCGCTGGTTTCGGCCGAGTTCCTGCCAGCGGGATTGTTGACGCCCATGGCGCGCGATCTCGGCATTACCGAGGGTACAGCCGGACAGGTTGTGACGGCGACAGCTTCCGTGGGCGCCGTGACGGCTTTGCTGAGCAATGTTCTCATCGGCAAACTGAACCGCAAGACCGTGCTTGTCGGTCTTAGTGCGCTGGCGATCGGCTCCAACATTCTCGCATCGGTTGCTGCCGATTTCTGGCTATTGTTGCTGGGCCGGGCCGGGCTGGGGATTGCGCTCAGCGGTTTCTGGGCGCTTTCGGTTGCGGTCGTGGCACGGCTCGTCGGCGCAAATTCGACCGGGCGCGGCATGGCTATCGTCACCCTCGGCGTTTCACTCGCCACCATTGCGGCTCCCTCCATGGGCGCCTTGATCAGCGACTGGGTGGGATGGCGCGTAGCCATGTCGATGACGGCGGGACTTGCCATCATTGCCATGCTCCTGCAGATATTCAGCCTGCCTTCGCTGCCGGCCAGTACGAGCAACAGTCTTTCCGATGTTTTCCGGCTGACGCGGCGGCGCAGCGTTCAACTGGGGATGCTGGCAATCCTGTTGCTGATGACAGGGCATTTTGCCGGCTCGGTCTATGTGCGTCCCTTCCTCGAACAGGTGACGCTGCTTGACACCACGCCGATTGCCCTCGCCCTGCTCGGCTTTGGCGTTGCTTCCGTGATCGGCAATGTGCTGGGGGGCCGGATGGCTGACACCAGTATCCGCCTTGCACTCATCGTTACCGCCGCCCTGATGGCATTCGCGACGATTGCCCTCGTTGTCTGGGGTGTTCACAGCGGCGCCGCATTCGCGCTCGTCGCGCTTTGGGGCCTTGCCTTCGGCATGGCGCCCGTGGTGCTGCCGACCAATCTTTCCCGCGGTGCACCCGATGCGCTGGAAGCAGCAGGCAGCCTGATGGTCGTTTCCTTTCAGGTGGCCATCAGTATCGGTGCGGTCTTCGGCGGCTATATCGTCGATTCCTACGGTGCCACTGCGCCGCTGGCGCTGACCGCGATACTGGCCGCATCCACGGTCGCTCTGGCCTTGTTGCAGCGTCGTGATTGATCCTGTCCGTGACGCCAGATGCCTAAAACGTAAGTCCTGCCCGGAATGTGGTCCGGGCAGGACTTTTTTGAACAGCCGATTTTCTTGCCGTCGCTCTGGTTACTTGCGGTAGGCTAGCCCACCCCAGATGCGGCCTTCGTCTCTGTGGCGACCGCCGTGTACTGCGCCGATATAGGCAGCAGCAGCGGAAACGAGCGCGGAAGCGGCCAGCAGGAATGCTGTCAGAATACCAGCGACGCGTGCTTTTTCTGCGGCATCCGCAGCCTTGGTCTTGGCATCGTCCAATGCCTTCTGCGCCTCAGCCTTCACGGTCTCGAGCTGCTTCTGCGCTTCATCGACCTTCTTCTGCGCTTCCGCCCTGACGGCCTGCACACGTTCAACCGTCTGGTTCACGCGCGTTTGCGCATCGGTCTGGCTGATGCTTGTGCGGGCAGCGACCTGATTGGCGAGCCATGTTTTGTCGGCATCAGATATTTCGCCTGTTGCCATCAGATTGCCGAGGATTCCGCTAATCTGGCGCTGATAGTCACTGGCGCTCTGTTCACCCGTCACAGGGGTGGCGGGCGTATCGGTCCTCAGTAGCGTATCCGTGAAATAGTCGATCGGGTTAGTTCTCAGGCCCTGCGGAAGCATCTGCTCAATGCTGGGCGCTGCAGCCTGACCGGCTCCTTGCGCCAGACCACCGGCCGCACTGCCAGCGCCGGAAATGATGCCGCCCGCCATTTGGCCAGCCCCCTGAACGGCGCCGCCGACTGCGGAACCCGTGGCCTCGACGGCCGTCTGCGCCACGCTGCCAACAGCTTTGGCGCTACCGGACAGTACGCCGAGCGCGAGAAATGCCGAGACGACCGTTCCGAGACCCCATACGACCAGGCCATTCACACCATCGCGGACCGTCAGTTCGTTCCTGTCGGCAGCACCGGCAGGCCGACGCATGCGGCCGGCAATATAGCCACCCAGCATGTAGGAGCCGACCATGGAAATGATGACGAAGAGCGCGGTTATGATTAGCCAGACTGTGCTGATCTCGCCGCCATCGTCGACCGAGATCGAACTCAGGCCTAGGCCGCCCGAAAATGCGGTGAGGACTGCCATTGCGCCCGAAGAGATGACGGCACCGGCGAAGATCGCTGGCCAGTCCACATAGCTGCGGTTTGGATTCGTTTCGATACCCGTTGGATCAACCATCAGCGTAGCCCCAGCAGTGAGAGAATGAACAGGACAACGACGACGAGTCCAACTAGATAGATGATGGAATTCATGCGGTATCTCCTCCGAAAGGACGATCAGTCCTCCGCGTAGCGGTGATTATATGCAGTGAGACATGCGAGCTGATTGCTCGTTCACCAAACTCGCCGCGCTCCAAAAAGTTTCACGACTTCCCGTTGCTTCGGAACGATTTTGCGCAATTCTGCCGGCGAGGTGACGAAAGAAATATGCCCGCGCCCGGCAAGCGTATGTCTTCTCAACGCAGGCGACGAGGATGATCAGCCAGAGGCAAGCCAACCGAACCAGATTGCGACCGAAGGAGATATACAATGTCTGCAATCGATCGAATTGGCCCTGCCGCTCTGCTTTATCCACGCACGCGGCCGCAGGACGTTTCCCAGGCCGTGCCCAATCCCACACCCGAACGGTCGGCACCGTTGATCGTCGGGAGCACCGCGCCTTCGCTTTCCTCCAATCTTGCCAACGCACTCTGGGCGCTACGGGGACAAGAGGGCGGAGTGGAAGAGACGCCGCTTGAGAACGGCGGCACAGGCTCGGATGAGGCTGAGCTCAGCCGCTGGGCCAATATGAGCCTTGGCGAGAAAATCCGGGCGCAATATCTGGAGGCGCGGGGATTGTCCGAAGGCGACCTTGCCGCCATGCCGCCCGACGAAAGAAAGGCCATTGAGGACGAGATCCAGAAAGCGATAAGGGTCGCGATGGAGGCTCCAAAAGACGATGACGTGGGCGTGCTCGCCGGCCTTTGAGCGTGACATGCCTTCAAGGGCACTGCACAGCTCTACGATTTGATACATAAATGCGGGTTTCAGGAAACATGCCTGATACCTGCAGGGCAGATCATTGCCTGATCTATTTCGGATCAGGCAGGATTTCCCATGAAGAGGCATATTTTCTTCGCCGTCTCCCTATCGGTTTCGGCAGCAGGTTTTGGAACCGTTTACTCGAGCTCAGCGGACACGCCGCCGGGACTTGCCTCTCCCATCTACGGTGTCACGCTTCCCGAAGGATATCGTGACTGGAAGTTCATCGCGCCCGCGCAGGAAGCGCCTCCGTTGGACGAGCTTCGCGCTGTTTTGGCAAATGATGTCGCCGTCAATGCCTATAAGAGCGGAAACCTGCCCTTTCCTGACGGTTCGATACTGGTGAAACTTGCCTATAAGCGTCAGCAATCCGCTGAGTTTCCGCCAGCCACGGTGCCGGGAGCGGCAACCACGGTGCAGGTGATGGTGAAAGACTCCAAGAAATATGCCGGCAGCCACGGCTGGGGTTTCGGGCGGTTTGTCAACGGCAAGCCGGTGGACGCCGCCCAGCATGAGACCTGTCTCTCCTGCCACGAGGGCAACGTTAAAGACCATGATTTCGTCTTCACGCGCTATGCGCCGTGACGAATGACGGGGCATGCGGTTTGGCTTTTGCGCCCGTGCGCCGGAGGCAGCTTCTACACTCGAATACAAATCACCGAAGCCCTGACACATCAGGGATACGTGAGGCCGGGAAATTGGCGCTATCGCCGGGTCGCCTTTGCAAACCGGAGCCCGAACTCCTGCCTGAAAGGAAAAGATGATGACGTTTCTGGTCATTGCCTATCTTGGAGGGGCGCTGACAATTCTCAGCCCCTGTATCCTGCCCATCCTTCCCTTCGTTTTTGCGCGGGCTGGGCAACCGTTTTTGCGCAGCACGCTGCCCCTGCTCGCGGGAATGGCGGCGACCTTTTGCGCCGTCGCGACACTGGCCGCAGTGGGCGGCAGCTGGGCAATCAGCGCCAATGAATATGGCCGGCTTGCGGCTCTTGCACTGCTTGCGGTCTTCGGCGTGGGGCTGGTCTCGCCCCGTGCGGCCAGCATCGTCACGCGCCCGGTCGTCGAACTCGGCAACCGGCTTGCCAATGCCGCCGGCAAGCCCGGGGCAATGCCGACGGTCGCGGGTTCACTGTTACTCGGCATCGCCACCGGCCTTTTATGGGCGCCCTGCGCCGGACCAATCCTCGGGCTTGTGCTGACGGGTGCGGCCCTGAAGGGGGCTAATCTGGAAACCAGCCTGCTGCTTGCCGCTTATGCCGCCGGGGCCGCGACCTCCCTTGCCGTCGCCATCCTCGTCGGCGGAAGAGTATTTGCGGCCATGAAGCGGTCTTTGGGTTTCAGCGAGCGGATCCGCCAGGCGCTTGGCGCGGCGGTGCTTGCCGGCGTCGCGGTCATCGCGCTCGGGCTGGATACGGGTTTCCTGTCGCAGATTTCCTATGCGAGCACGGCATCCTTCGAACAGCAGGTGCTCGACCGGCTCCACACTGCCAAAGCGCCTGAAGTGGCGGCGGCGGGCGTCAGCGCTGCTGCGGCCCGGCCGGAACTGCCGGTTGAGGGCAAGGCCCCATCCCTCGACGGCGCCGTCGAGTGGCTCAATTCCCCGCCGCTCACGCGCGAGCAATTGCGTGGCAAGGTCGTCCTCATCGACTTCTGGACCTATTCCTGCATCAACTGCATCCGCACCATTCCCTATGTGCGGGCCTGGGCGGACAAATACCGGGATCAGGGCCTCGTCGTAATCGGCGTTCACGCCCCCGAATTCGCCTTTGAGAAGAAGATCGACAATGTCCGCCAAGCCGTCACCGGCTTCAAGATCGACTACCCCGTGGCGATCGACAACGACTACAGGATCTGGCGCGCCTTCGATAACAGCTATTGGCCGGCGCATTACCTGATCGACGCCAATGGCCAGATCCGCTACCACCATTTCGGCGAGGGCAACTACCGGCAGACCGAAGAGGCGATCCAGGACCTGTTGCGCGAGGCCGGCAGCAGCGCCTCCGCCAGCGCACCGGTGGCACCGGAGGCGACGGGAGCCGAAGCAGGTGCGGATATCGGGCACATGCTGTCTGGCGAAACCTATATAGGCTATCGGCAGGCTCGAAGCTTCGCATCGAAGGAGGCGATGCGTGCAGACGTGCCGCGCGACTATTCCGTTACGACCCCTTCCCTCAACGAATGGGCACTTTCCGGCACCTGGACGGTTGGCGCGGAGGCGGCGACGCTCGATGCGGCTGATGGCGGCATCACCTATCGCTTCAGCGCCCGCGACCTTCATCTGGTCCTTGGGCCCGACGCTGCCGGAAAACCGGTTCGTTTCCAGATCACCATCGACGGTCATCCGCCGGGTGCGGATCATGGCGCCGACGCGGATGCCGAGGGCAATGGCGTCGTCACCTCAACCCGTCTTTACCAGCTCGTCCGCCAGTCCGGCACCGTCGAAGCGAAAACCTTTGCCATCCGCTTCCTCGATCCCGGCGTGCAGGCCTATGCCTTCACTTTCGGCTGATCCTGATTTTCAACCCGTTTCCATCAAAGCTAAAGGAGAAATATGATGCATCGTCGTCTCATGCCCAAATTCGCGCTTGCCGTCGCAACCGCACTGATTGCTTTTGTCGCACAGGCGGCAGAGGTGAAGAATATCGTCATCGTCCACGGCGCGCTGGCCGACGGTTCGGCCTGGCGCAGGGCGACTGACATCCTCGAAAGCCATGGTTTCAACGTCACGATCGTGCAGGAGCCCATCACCTCACTTGCCGATGACGTGGCGGCCACCAACCGTGTCCTCGATCTCCAGCAGGGGCCGAGCCTGCTTGTCGGGCACAGCTACAGCGGCATGGTGATTTCGGAAGCGGGCAACCGGCCGGATGTGGCCGGGCTGGTCTATGTCGCCGCCTTCCAACCGGAAAAGGGTGAGAGCCTTCTCGACCTCGCCGGCTCGAAACCGCCGGCCGGCAACGGCATCAAGGCGACGAAGGATGGCGCCTTCCTCTATCTTGACCCGACCGTCTTTGGACAAGATTTCGCCGGCGATCTGCCGCGTGAAGACGCGGCCTTCATGGCAAGAAGTCAGGTCTTCGCCGCCAAGGCCGCCTTTGCTGCCAAGGCAGGCGAACCGGCCTGGAAAACCAGGAAAAGCTGGTCGATTGTCGCAACGCAGGACCGGTCGATCAATCCCGATCTCGAGCGCGACATGGCGAGACGCGCCGGCAGTGTAGTGACTGAGATCGCAGCAAGCCATGCGGTCTTCGCCTCCCAGCCCGAAAAGGTCGCAGACGTCATCGAACAGGCGGCCCGGCAATCCGCGAAATAAACCGCGCCCGCCTCAAAGTCCAACACAGCCGCCCCAGACGCCGGGGCGGCTGATTGCGTCCGGAGGCCAAGCCAAATGTATCACTCTGTATCCGGCATGCGCCCTGCTACAAGACCATTCACATTCGTCCCCCTCGGGACACATCGAGGATACACGCACCGCGTTACCTGCCCGGCATCCAACATGGACAGGAGAGACAGCAATGAATTCCGAGATCAATTTCCAGCGCCGCCGCTTCTTCGGTATTGCCGCAATGACGGTCGCCGCCGTCGAATTCGGGGCCGCAGGCCTTGCTCATGCCAAAGGCGAAGCGCCTTCACTTCAGCCGTCAACCGGACGCGACGGAGCCACCTCCTTCGGCTCCCTGAAGCAGGTCGAAGCGGGCGTACTCAGCGTCGGTTACGCAGAAGCCGGTCCTTCAGACGGCCCTGTCGTGCTGCTGCTGCACGGATGGCCCTATGACATCTACAGCTATGTCGATGTCGCGCCCATCCTTACATCGGCTGGATATCGGGTACTCATCCCTTATCTGCGCGGATATGGCACGACCCGTTTTCTCTCGGACGACACGGCACGCAACGGACAGCAGGCAGCGCTTGCGGTCGACATGATCGCCTTTCTCGACGCACTCGGCGTCAAGCAGGCGATCGTTGCCGGTTACGACTGGGGCGCTCGCACCGCCGACATCATGGCCGCACTCTGGCCCGAGCGTTGCACGGGGCTCGTGTCGGTCAGCGGCTATCTTATCGGCAGCCAGGAGATCAACAGGATGCCGCTGCCGCCCAAGGCGGAACTCTCCTGGTGGTACCAGTTCTATTTCGCCACCGAACGCGGCCGTGCAGGCTATGCCGCAAACACCCGCGAGTTTGCGCGTCTGATCTGGCAGACGGCATCTCCAACCTGGAAATTCAGCGACGAGACCTTCAATCGTTCGGCCACCGCATTCGACAATCCCGACCATGTGGCCATCACCATCCATAACTACCGCTGGCGGCTTGCACTGGCAGACGGGGAAGTCAAGTACGACGATTACGAGCGCACGCTTGCGAAACTTCCCGTCATCACCGTGCCGACGATAACGCTGGAAGGCGACGCCAACGGCGCTCCGCATCCGGATCCTTCCGCCTACGCATCGAAGTTTTCCGGCAAGTACCGGCATCGCAACATCAGCGGCGGCATCGGCCACAACCTGCCGCAGGAAGCGCCCGAGGCTTTTGCGAGTGCTGTTCTGGACGTCGCAAAGCTTTAAACTTGCCGAAGCCCGCGAACCGTTGTCTTACTGCGTGTGACAGCAGGAGACGCGGTAGCGGGCCACTCAAACCGTCCGGACGACGAAGGCATCCGATGGAACATATCGACCATATTCTCGTCGTGGACGACGATAGGGAAATCCGGGAGCTGGTCTCCAGCTACCTCAAGAAGAACGGCCTGCGCACGAGCGTGGCGGCCGATGGACGGCAGATGAGAAGTTTTCTCGACGGCAATACCGTCGATCTCATCGTGCTCGACGTGATGATGCCTGGCGATGACGGGCTGGTCCTGTGCCGTGAGCTGCGGGCGGGGAAACATAAAGCCACGCCAGTCTTGATGCTGACCGCCCGCGACGACGAGATGGATCGCATTATCGGGCTCGAAATGGGCGCCGACGACTATCTGTCGAAGCCCTTCGCTGCCCGCGAGCTTCTTGCGCGGATCAAGGCCATCCTGCGCCGAACGCGGATGCTGCCTCCCAATCTGCAGATCAGCGAGGCCGGGCAGCTCCTGACCTTTGGTGAGTGGCGCCTCGACACGGTGGGCCGTCACCTGCTCGACAGGGAGGGCACGACCGTTGCTTTGAGCGGGGCTGAATACCGGCTTCTCAGGGTCTTCATCGATCATCCCCAGCGTGTCCTCAACCGGGACCAGCTGTTAAATCTCACCCAAGGACGCGACGCCGAGCTTTTCGACCGGTCGATCGATCTTCTCGTAAGCCGCGTGCGACAGCGGCTGGGGGATGACGCGCGCGAACCCATCTATATCAAGACCGTGCGGGCGGAAGGTTATGTCTTTGCGGTGCCCGTGGAGATTTCGGAGCCGAGGATATGAACGGCTCGCGCCTGCTCACCGGCTGGTGGCCGCGCTCACTGCGGTCCAGACTTTTCCTCATCCTGTTTGCCGGTCTCGCCATCGCCTACAGCCTGTCGTTCAGCATCCTCTTTGCCGAACGATACATGTCGGCAAAGGCGGTCATGCTCGGCACTCTGGAGCAGGATCTGGCGGTATCGATCGCCATCATCGACCGCCTGCCTGCGGAAGAGCGGGCGCAATGGGTCCATCGCCTGAGCCGCAGCAATTATCAACTTGTCCTCGGCCCCGGTCTTCCCGGCGTTTCCGACGTGACCGGCCGCGGCGCTGAAATTGCACAGAGGATCGAGGAGGCCGCAGGACACCGTTTTCCCGTCAAGGTCGAATCCATTCCCGGCGACGGCAAGCGGCTTCAGGCGCATCTGACGTTATCGGACGGCTCGCCGTTGACAATCGACGTGACACCGCGCGGCGTGATGCCCCTGGCGGAGTGGCTGCCATATGTCTTCGCCGCGCAGATGGCGCTTCTCCTTCTATGCACCTGGTTTGCAGTGCGACAGACGACAAGACCGCTCAGCGCGCTTGCTGCGGCAGCCGAAGCGCTGGATCCGGGGCAAAAGGGGTTGCCGATGAGTGAGAGCGGCCCAAGCGAAGTTGCCCACGCCGCCCGCGCGTTCAACGCCATGCGTGATCGCGTCGCGCAATATCTTGAGGAGCGTGTCCAGATTCTTGCAGCGATCTCGCACGACCTGCAGACGCCCATCACCCGGATGCGGTTGCGGGCCGACATGGCAGACGATACGCCGGAAAAGGAAAAGCTGGTCAGCGACCTGCGTGAAATCGAACGTCTGGTGCAGGATGGGATCGCTTACGCACGCAGCGCTCACGGCAATGGCGAGAAATCCTCCCGTATCGATCTGGCCTCGTTCATCGACAGCATCGCCTACGACTATCAGGATACCGGGAAAGCCGTCACGGTTGCCGGCATGGTGCGCGGCACAGCGTCGACAAAGCCACATGCATTGCGAAGAATCCTGACGAACTTCATAGATAACGCCCTCAAATTCGCCGGCAGCGCCGAAATTAAAATGGACCGGCGTGCTGAAGGCACCGTGATCATCACGGTCCTCGACCGGGGGCCGGGCATCCCTGACGAGATGCTGCAAAATGCCATGCAGCCTTTCTTCCGGATTGAAACATCCAGAAACCGCGACACGGGCGGAACAGGCCTCGGACTGGCAATCGCGCAGCAGCTCGCCGGAACGATCGGCGGCTCGGTTCGCCTCTACAACAGGCAGGGCGGCGGGCTTGCGGCCGAAGTGGCCTTTCCCTGACAGGGATGCGGGTCGACGATAACCGGTTCTAAAGCGCCGATACTTTTCGATACAGTTTCGCAAGTTCCGGAAACATGCCGGATACGCTGATCCATCACAAAGCCCTATCACGAAACGCTGCAGCAGCGGCAAATGAAAGGAGCCTCCCATGGCCAAGATCGAGACTGTTCTTTATACCGGCAAGACCCACACGACCGGCGGGCGCGACGGATCGGCCCAGAGCGATGATGGCGCGCTGGGCATCAAGCTCTCGCCTCCGGGCAGCGGAAAGCCGGGCACGAATCCCGAACAGCTTTTTGCGGCCGGCTGGTCGGCATGTTTCATCGGCGCCATGACAAAGGCGGCGGGGAAACGCCAGCTCCGGCTTCCAGCCGACACCGCCGTCGATGCGGAAGTCGACCTCGGCACGACGGGCGGCGAGTTCTTTCTGCAGGCTCGCCTCTCGGTCAGCCTGCCCGGTATCGATCGTCCCGTGGCACAGGCGATCATCGAGGATGCTCACCAGATCTGCCCCTATTCGAAGGCAACCAGGGGGAACATTGATGTTACGCTCAAGCTCGCTTAAGCCGATTGTTTCCGTCCGTGCGTTCATCATCCCCATCGTGTTTGCGGCGATATTCGCGGCACCGTGCGTATATGATGCAACATCCCACGAGCCCTCACCGCTTGCGGGGCTTCTGGGCGCGGCCTCATCAATGTGATCACAAGGGAACGGCTCGGCACCCGCCGCAGCCGTTTTCGCGTTTCCACTTCGTCCTGCCATCCCTCTGATCAACTCAAGGAAGCCTGCCTGCGCCCCATGCGGCGCGCTTCCAGCGCGTTCCACGGCGGCCAGACGAGCGGGATTTTCAACCACCTTAAACGCGGCCAAATCAATGCGATCAATTGAACACATCTATGTCAACGGTGAATTTGTGGTGCCAGACGGCAATGAACGGCTGGACCTTTTCAATCCGGCAACGGAAGAAAAAATCGGCAATGTCCGGCTTGGCAACGCCGATGATGCAAGGGCCGCAGTGGCCGCCGCGAAACGCGCTTTTCCCGCAATGGCAATATCCACCAAGGCGCAGCGTATCGATATGCTGCGCAGCCTGCGTGATGCGATCGCAGAGCGGCCGGATGAACTCACGCGGGCCATGACCGAAGAATACGGCGCGCCCGCTTATTTCACGGCTTTCTCCGTTCAAAACGCAGCATCGATTTTTGATGTTATGGCTGAGACCGTAGCGAAATACGACTTTGACCGGGTCGTGGGTAAAAGCACGGTCACGATGCTGCCGCGCGGCGTTCTCGCCGCCATCACGCCCTGGAACAGCAATTTCGGTTTTATCGCTACCAAGCTTGCGCATGCAATCGGTTCCGGCTCGTCCCTCGTCATCAAGCCGGCCGAACAGAGCGCGTTTCAGACGGATATTCTCGTGCGAAGACTGCATCAGGCCGGCCTGCCGGCAGGGGTTTTCAACGTTGTCAACGGCACGGGTCCGGTGGTCGGCGCGGCACTGACGCAGGATCCCGACGTTGCGACCATCAGCTTCACCGGCTCCACTCAGGCCGCAAGGATCATTCAACGCGCGGCGATAGACGGCATGAAAAGAGTGGTTCTGGAGCTGGGAGGCAAAGCACCTACCATCATCCTGCCGGATGCCGACCTCGACAAGGCGATACCAGTCGCTCTGATGTCGGGCTTTGCAAACAGCGGTCAGGCCTGCGTCGCGGGTACCCGCATCCTCGCTCCGCGGTCCCGTCTCCCCGAGATTGCCGAGCGGCTGAGGATGGCGACTGAAAAATTCAAAGTTGGCGATCCCCGTGATCCGGAGGTTCGGGTAGGCCCTCTCGCCAGTCTTGCCCAGTGGGAGAGGATCCAGACTTACATCCGGCTTGGTGTCGAAGAAGGAGCAACCCTGCTGACAGGCGGAACCGGACGGCCGGACGGGATTAAAAAAGGATGGTTCGCACGCCCGACAATTTTCGCAAATGTTACGAACGAAATGCGCATCGCCCGCGAAGAAATCTTTGGTCCCGTCCTGTGTCTTCTCGCCTATGAGGACGAAGATGAGGCCGTCGAAATCGCCAATGATAGCGACTACGGATTGCAGGCCTATGTGCTTGGATCCGACCTCAAACGTGCCGAACACATAGCCGCAAGGCTGATGGCCGGCCGCGTCGTCATCAACGGCGCACCGCACGATCCTCGCGCCCCCTTCGGCGGTTTCAAGCAGTCCGGTATCGGCAGGGAGATCGGTGCCTTCGGGCTCGACGGCATGCTCGAACCGCGCGCCATTCTCACCCCGTAACGCGAGAAGTTTGCAGCGCCGGTCCCGGCGTGCGCTCCGTTCTGCTTCAGGCCGTCTTTGTATCCATAAGTGTCAGCCGTGCGAAAGCCGACGTTTGGTGACGCAACAGCAGGTCGAAAGAAATAGCCGGGATACGACCAACATCTACCTGTTTCGGACGCGAAATGCTCGCCGAACACATCGATATGGAGAGAAATATGACCGACGTCCTCCACCCGGAAAAAGGCGGGCACGGCACCGCGATTGTCCTTGGGTCCGCAATGGCTGTGTTGATGGCCTTCACCCCTGCCTTGGCAATTGAGGCTGTCGAACCACGCCAATCCGAAACCGCCTCTACCGACGACAGCATCCGGCCGTTCCAGGCTCATGTCGATCAGTCACAGATTGACGACCTCAAGGCAAGAATCAGGAATGCGCGCTGGCCTGATAAGGAAACCGTTGGCGATATCTCCCAGGGTATCCAGCTGGCGCGGGTTCAGGATCTCGTTCGATATTGGGGCAGCGACTATGACTGGCGAAATGCAGAAAGAGAACTCAACGCCTTGCCGCAGTTCATCACCACGATCGACGGCGTCGACATCCACTTCATTCATGTCCGCTCACGCCATCCCAACGCCTTGCCTGTCGTCCTCACTCACGGCTGGCCGGGTTCAATCTTCGAGTTCATAAAAGTCATCGGCCCGTTGACGGACCCGACCGCTTATGGCGGCAAAGCCGAAGACGCGTTCGACGTAATCATTCCCTCCATCCCCGGTTATGGTTTTTCAGGCCATCCGATCGATCTGGGGTGGGGACCAGACCGTGTTGCACGCGCCTGGGACACCCTTGTGAAGCGCCTCGGCTACACGCGCTATGTTTCCCAAGGCGGCGATCATGGTTCGGTCATTTCCGATGCCCTTGCCCGACAGGCGCCAAAGGGTCTGCTCGGCATTCATCTCAATATGCCGGCCACCGTTCCCGGTGCGCTCATGAAGGGCATCAACAGCGGTGATCCGGCCCCTGCGGACCTGTCTGCGCCGGAACGAAATGCCTATGACTCGCTAAAAGACTTTTTCGGCAGGAACGCTGCCTATGGCGCAATGATGGTCACAAGACCCCAGACGATTGGCTATTCCCTGTCGGATTCACCTGTCGGTCTCGCATCCTTCATCTACGAAAAATTTGCGCAATGGAGCGACAGCAATGGCGAGCCCGAAAACGTGCTTTCCAGGGATGAAATGCTCAACGACATCACTCTCTATTGGTTGACGAATAGCGGCGCGTCCGGCGCGCGCTTCTATTGGGAAAACAACAACAACAACTTCAGCGCGGACGCCCAGAAAACCAGGGACATCACAATCCCCGTCGGCATCACCGTTTTCCCGAAGGAAATCTATCAGGCGCCTGAGAGCTGGAGCAGGCAGGCCTATCCATCGCTGACCTATTATCATCAGGTCGATCATGGCGGACATTTCGCCGCCTGGGAGCAACCCGGGATTTTCTCAAGGGAGCTTCGTGACGCTTTCAGAAAGCTGCGCTGAGAGACGTCATTGTGGAAGCGCGGTTCTCGTACCGCGCCTCCTCACATCCTCGTCTTGCTGTCCGATTTAACGCTTGGGCATTTCTGTAACGAAAAGCCGCTCCTCGACGCCTGTCGAGCAACGGCTTTTTCTGTATCGGAGGCCGGGAGATTTCAGGCCGCAACCGGGACGCGTTCCGCCATCCACTGGTCCAGCGCAGATCGCAGCATTGATCCGGACACGGCCTCCGTGGAGGCGATCCTCATCAGGTATTTTGCGGCGTCGACGGCTGTCGAGCAGCCGATCGGCAGGCAGTTCTCTTCGCAGAACTCATTCAAAACCCTGCGGATCGACAGAAGCGACACTGCGTTGGTCATCTCGGATTTCCATCATGAATACGATATTGCGCCACTTGATGGAGAAGTGTTGTGTCGAGAGTTTTCCACCGAAACCGAAAACGGTACCTCGATGTAGCCTGACTAGTTCCTGATACAATAAGCTACCGTCAAGGACGGCGATCGCATCGATCAGTCCTGAAATCTCGTGCCGTCACTCGACTTATCCTGGCCTGCATCAATCTGGTCTTCCGCCTCGGCCTGTCGGGATAGAGGAAGCTCCAGCTGAATATCCTCCATCTCCGGCAGGCTCGCGATGCCGTCACGAAGGGCAAGGTCATCATAGGATGGTTTGAACGGCATCGGAATCTCCTTCCGCGCGAAAATTTGGCCGCCATCCGCTTTTTCCGGCGGCGGCCGTTTCAGATGATCAGCTCTTCACAAAGGCCAGCAGATCCGGATTGATGACATCGGCATGGGTAGTCAGCATGCCATGCGGATAACCCTTATACACTTTCAGCGTACCATTCTTCAGCAGTTTGACCGACAATTCGGCGGAATCCGCAATCGGTACGACCTGGTCGTCATCGCCGTGGAGAACGAGCGTCGGCACCGTGATCGCCTTCAGGTCTTCCGTCTGATCGGTTTCCGAGAAGGCCTTGACGCCGTCATAATGGGCTTTGGCGCTACCCATCATGCCCTGACGCCACCAGTTCTGGATGACACCAGGATAGACTTTGGCGTCCGGACGGTTGAAGCCGTAGAACGGACCGCTCGGCACGTCGAGGAAGAACTGGGCGCGGTTCTCGGCCACGCCCTTGCGGAAGCTGTCAAAGACTTCGATCGGCAGGCCGCCGGGATTGGAAGGCGTCTTCAGCATCAGCGGCGGAACGGCGGAGACGAGCACGGCCTTGGCAACGCGGCCCTGCGGCTCGCCGAATTTGGCGACGTACCGCGCGACCTCACCGCCACCGGTCGAGTGGCCGATGTGAACCGCGTTCCTCAGATCGAGATGTTCGGCAACGGCGAATGCATCGGCGGCATAGTGATCCATGTCGTGGCCGTCGCTCACCTGCTGGGAACGGCCGTGGCCGCGACGGTCATGGGCCACGACGCGGTAACCGTTCTTTACGAAGAACAGCATCTGCGCGTCCCAGTCATCGGACGACAAAGGCCAGCCGTGATGGAAGACGATAGGCTGGGCATCCTTCGGTCCCCAGTCCTTGAAATAGATGTCTACGTCGTCCTTGGTTTTTACGAATGACTCGGTCATTGGAAATGCTCCTTCGTTGCGGGATGGGATCGATTTTGAAAAGGCTTGCGACGGCATGGCCATCGCGGTGGAAAGAGCGGCGCCGGCCAGCAGAACATGCCGTCTGGAAAGCGCCAGCTCGATAGGATTGTTAGTCATTTCGGTTTCCTGCCTGATTTCAGCGGGCGCGGCGGGTGGTTTCGAACAGAAACCAGGTGCGGCGCTCGGTCTCGTCGATCCAGTTTTCGATCAGGCTTGTGGTGGCGTGGTCGTTAAGCTCGGAGGTGAGGCTGTGGGTTTGCCGCAGGATGGCGGTGAGCTGCCTGTTGTCCTCACGCAGTTCGGCGAGCATGTCCTCCGGCGTGACGAAATCGGCGTCATTATCAAGGAGACGCTGGAGGCGGACGATATGGCCGATCGAGCGGATGGTCGTTCCGCCGATCTTGCGCGCCCTTTCAGCAATGTCGTCGGTCATCGCGAATATCTGCGCGCCCTGTTCGTCCAGCAGTGTGTGATAATCGCGGAAATGCGGACCGGAAACATGCCAGTGGAAGTTCTTGGTCTTGATGTAAAGCGTGAAGACATCCGCCAGCAGCGCGGTCAGCGCGGCGGCGATGTCGCGGCTCGCTTCAGCACCGAGGTCGGTCGGCGTTGCGAGTGGAAGCTTGCGGTTTTTGGCGGCTGTGATCGTGTCCATGATCGTTCTCCTTTTGCAATCGACCGCCCGGTGTTGAGCGCCCCTGTTGCGACTGTCTGATCGGCGTCGAGGATAGAAAGAAGGAGGGCTCGGGATAAATCGGCTGCTGGTACAGTCCACCCGATACCTAAGTGTAGTTTCGGCAATTTCGGGCCCGGGCTACATTTCACCTGTCGCCCCGCCCCAGGGCGATTGGCTCGCAGAAGCCATCGTCTCCGGTGTCCCCCTCCCCCGGAGCCGCGGATATCCTCCCGATCCGCCAAGGCCGCCCCCCGCCGCAGGAGGCGGCCTTTTTTTTCCTTTCGGCCTCAGCCGTGAAGGCAACCTATGCCTGAGTATGATGTTTACTCTTTCGCCGTTGCGCTAACCTCAGCGGGCGCAACAATCGTCAATCTGCGAAATCGAAGGGATTTTGACATGGCGGAAGTACGGCCGGAAGGTATCGAAAAATACGATCATCCAGCTGGCGGCTGGGATGCATTGAAGGCTGTGGCTAAAACGCTCGCCCACCAGCAGATCGTCGCACAGGGCACGATGACGCTGCTCAAGGCAAATCAGCCCGAGGGTTTCGACTGTCCCGGCTGCGCCTGGCCCGATCCCAAACACACATCATCCTTCGAGTTCTGCGAAAACGGCGCCAAGGCCATCACCTGGGAATCGACGGCGAAACGGTCCGGACCCGAATTTTTCGCCCAGCATACGGTTTCCGAACTGTGGCAATGGACGGATCACAAGCTGGAGGATGCCGGCCGGCTGACCCTTCCCTTGCACTACAACGCCGAGAGCGATCGCTATGAGCCAATCGCATGGGACGACGCCTTCAATCTGATCGCGCAGGAACTCAACAAGCTCGACGACCCCGACAAGGCGGAATTTTACACATCCGGTCGGGCGTCCAACGAGGCCGCCTTTCTCTATCAGCTTTTCGTGCGCGCCTATGGGACGAACAATTTCCCTGATTGTTCCAACATGTGCCACGAGGCCACCAGCGTTGGCCTTCCGAAATCCATCGGCGTCGGCAAAGGCACGGTGACGCTGGAGGATTTCGATCACGCCGATGCGATCTTCAGCTTCGGCCACAATCCCGGCACCAACCATCCTCGGATGATGACGACGCTGCACAATGCCGCAAAACGCGGCGTCCCGATCGTGGTCTTCAATCCGCTGAAGGAACGGGCGCTGGAACGCTTCGCCGCGCCGCAAGACCCGATCGAAATGGCGACGCTCTCCTCGACGCCCATCGCCTCGGCCTACCATCAGCTGCGCACCGGCGGCGATCTCGCAGCCCTCAAGGGCATCATGAAGGCGGTGTTAGAACTGGATGCGCAGAACCAGAAGGCGGGTGGCGCCGGTGTGCTCGACCGGGCCTTCATCGAGGAACACACAGCCGGTCTCGACGCACTGCGCGCTGACATCGACGCTACCTCCTGGGACACCATCTGTTCCGTCAGCGGACTGACAAAGGAGGCGATAGAGAGTGTTGCGAGGATTTATGTGAGCGCCTCGAACGTCATCATCTGTTACGGCATGGGCATCACGCAGCACGCCAAGGGCACGAGCAATGTGCAGCAGATCGCAAATCTCCTGCTGCTGCGCGGCAATATGGGTCGCCCGGGCGCGGGGATCGCGCCCATTCGTGGCCACTCCAATGTGCAGGGCGACCGCACCGTCGGTATCACTGAAATCCCCAACAAGGCGCTGCTGGACGGCATGGAGCGCGCTTTCGGTTTCCGCCCGTCTGCGGAGAAGGGGCACAACGCCATAGAGGCCGTCGAGGCGATCATCGCCGGCAAATCCCGGGCACTTATCTGTCTTGGCGGAAACCTCGCCGTCGCCATGTCGGATACCGGCGCGACCTTCAAGGGTATGCGCAACCTCGATCTTGCCGTTCACATCGCGACGAAGCTAAACCGCTCGCACCTTCTGACAGGCAGGACATCGCTGATCCTGCCCTGCCTTGGACGTACTGATCTGGATACCCAGGCACTAGGCCCGCAGGCCGTGACAGTCGAGGATTCGATGTCCATGGTGCATGCCTCGCGCGGTTTCCTCAACCCGCCCGGGGAGCTGGTCAAGTCGGAGCCGGCCATCATCGCCGGCATTGCCAGGGCGACGATCGGCAACCGCCATGGAATAGACTGGGATTGGCTGATTGCCGATTACGACCGAATCCGTGACAAGATCGAAGAGGTCTTTCCCGATTTTACGGATTTCAACAGCCGGGTTCGGGTAAAAGGCGGTTTTCGCCTTGATGTCGCGGCCTCCTTCCGCCGCTGGAACACGCAGAGCGGCAAGGCCAATTTCCTTGTCGCCACCGGACTTGAAGAAGACCCGCTCATCTCCAATCCGGAAGCCCTCGTGCTGACCACGATCCGCAGTCACGACCAGTACAATACGACGATCTATGGCATGGATGACCGTTATCGCGGCGTCTTCGGTCGAAGAGACATTGTCTTCATGAATCGACACGACCTTGCCGCGCGCGGCCTGAAGGATGGCGATCGCATCGATATTCGTGGCATCGGCCGAGAAAATGAGGACCGACACCTCGTTCAGGGTTTCACCGCCGTCGAATACAATATCCCGAAGGGGTCGGCCGCGGGCTATTATCCGGAGATGAATGCGGTGGTGGCGCTCGGCCATTATGACCGTCTTTCCGGAACGCCTTCCTACAAGGGTGTTCCGATCGCGGTGAGCCCGGCAGCAGGCTGACGGACACAAGCGCGGCGCGCAATACAAGGGTCATTGCGCGCTCTTTTCCCCACCGTTTGTGTTGGACGTCGCCTCGGGCCATCAGGCATGGGCCTGTGGAGACCGGCGATAGATGCGGATTTTTCGATATAGCGCCGTACCGTTTTACCGCTATCCTGTTGTTTCGACGACGGTGGCAACCAAGACCTATGTATAGGTCAGGTTGTGCTGAAAAAACCGTATTATCGGCAAAAATCGCATCGGGGGAACAATGTCGATTGCGTCAAGGATGTTTCGCGCGCGCGAGCCGGAAGGTGGAGCGCACCATCTGGCTTTTGGCCTTGGGGCGCTGGCGCTGGCGGCCGGCGTCTTTTACGTCGATACTTATACCGACATAGAAGGCGCGATCGCGGTGCTTTATGTCATCACGGTCCTTTTGGCCGCGCAGATTGTAAGCTGGTCGGGACTGATCGCGATCTCCTGCGCCTGCGCCATTCTTTCCCTCCTGTCCTATGCAGCGACCCATGCGCAGGATGCGGATTTCCAGTCGGCGCTTCGCTTGGTCGTCGCCCTTGCGGCACTTGCCGTCACGACCATGCTGCTTTTGAAAACGGAGACCGCCCGGCTGGCGATGTTGTCCGTCAATGCGGCGCTGAAGGAAAGCGAGGAGCGTTATCGCTCCATTTTCGACCGTACGCGCGTCGCACTCTGGGAACGCGACTATTCGAAGCTTCACGCCCTGCTGATGGGCCTCAAACAACGGGGCATCACCGATATGCGGGCCCATGCGCGCGCCAATCCGGGTTTTACGCAGCAATGCATCGATCTCATCACGGTCGTTGCATCGAATGAGGCCGGAAAGGAAATGCTGGGTTACGATTCCTCTATCCGCGGCACCCTCCAGCAATCGGTCGTTTCTTCGTCTGGCAAGTTCGTCGATGTCTTGCAGGCGATCATCGACAACCGGCGTGTCTTCGAAGACAAGGTGGTGGTGCGCACCGACACCGGCGAAGACAAGCTGGTGCTTCTTTCCATCAGCTTCCCTGCGGAGGCCGCCTCCTTCAACCGTGTGGTGGTCAGCATGGTCGATATCACCCAGCGCGAAATGGCGTTGAAGGCTCTGGCCGAGGCGCAGGCGGAGCTGACGAAGGCCTCAAAGGCGGCAGCCGTCGGCGCCATGTCCGCATCGCTCTCCCACGAACTGAACCAGCCGCTTGGCGCCATCATCGTCAATGCGCAGACATTGCTGCGGTGGCTCGATCGCGATCCGCCGGATCTTGCCGCCGCCCGCCGCTCGGCCGAACGCATGATCCGTGACGGGCAGCGCGCCAGTGACATCATCCAGAACACGCGCAGCCTGCTAGCCCATACGAGCGGCAAGATGGAAACCTTCGACCTCAGTGAGTTCGTCGATGAAACGCTCAGCCTTCTCGAACACGAACTGGAACGCAGCGGCACAACGGTGCATGTGGAAAAAGCGGTCACACCGCCGATAACGGCCGTCAGGATCGAACTGCAGCAGGTCCTTATCAATCTTCTCACCAACGCCATTCAGGCCATGGAAGAGGCCGGCACCGGCAATCGCACCATTACGGTTCGGAAGGAGCGCGAAGACAGCGAAAATATTCATATTGCCGTTCACGACAATGGGCCGGGTTTCCCCGCGCAGATGAAGGAAAAGTTGTTTTCGCCGTTTTTCACGACCAAGGAGACGGGAATGGGCATGGGGCTTTCTATCTGCCGTACGACGCTGGAAGCACGTGGCGGTAGGCTTACCGGTGAAAATCATCCTCTCGGCGGGGCGGTCTTCACGATTTCCATGCCGATCAGCCAGGAGATGGAACATGCCTGAGCCGCGCAAGACGACAAAGGAGCCGCCGTCACCTGTCGTGTTTATCGTCGACGACGATGTGTCGATGCGCGAGGCGCTCACCGATCTTTTTCGCTCCATGAAGTTCGATGCCGAAGCTTTCGACAGCGCCGCCGTCTTTCTCGAAAAAGCGGACCTGAGCCGGCCCGGCTGTCTGCTGCTTGATGTGCGGCTTCCCGGCATAAGCGGCCTTGATTTCCAGATGCAGCTGGAACGCGTCGGCAACAGGATGCCGATCATTTTCATGACCGGCTTCGGCGATATCCCGATGAGCGTGCGGGCGATGAAGGCGGGCGCCGTCGATTTTCTGACCAAGCCCTTCAAGGAACAGGATATTCTGGACGCCGTCGCGGCCGCGATGGAACGGGATGCGTCGCGACGCCGCGAAAGCGCCCAGAACGAGGCCGTCACGTCTCTAGCCGAGCAGCTGACGCCAAGGGAACGCGAGGTCATGGGCGCCGTTGTCCGCGGCCTGATGAACAAGCAAATCGCCTACGAGCTCGGCATCAGCGAAGTCACCGTGAAACTGCACCGGGGCAATGTAATGCGCAAAATGGAAGCAAGATCGGTCGCCGATCTCGTGCGGAAAGCGGAGCTGATCGGCGAGAAGCTCCGGCCACCTGTATCTTAGTATGGTATCTTTGAGAGCGGCATGGGCGCATAGAGGAAGAAAGAAAACAGAAAAGGTCGCTTTCATTGCCCCCCGTTCCCGTCATTGCCGTCGTCGACGACGATCCCGCCATTCGCGAGGCCATGGATGATCTCATCATGTCCTTCGGTTACGAGTGCCGCCTGTTTGCCTCTGCCGAACAATTCCTGGAATCGAAGCTCCAGGCGGACATCGACTGCATCGTCGTCGATGTCAAAATGCCCGGTCTTTCCGGCATCGAACTGCAGAGCGAGTTGAACCGGCGCGGTAACCACCCGCCGATGATCTTCGTCACCTCCTATCAGGATGAGCGCACCCGGAATGCAGCCTTGAACGGCGGCGCTTTGGCCTTTCTCGGCAAGCCGGTCAATATCATCAGTCTGATCGGATGCCTGGAATCCGTTCTCGCCCGGTCGTCCTGACGGCTGACGCTTTGCCACAGGGCGAGTGAGCCAGCCTATATCCGCTCGCAGAGAAGTTCTCCATCGCTCTGGCTGCATCTCGTCCAAGCGAAATCCGTTGTTATTTCATGCCCCGACGCCCTGCCGTCCGGGCAAGCATTGCCGTTGAGCGGATGTCTCGGCGTTTATCCCGCTGCCAACACCTTCCGCTATACGAACTAGACCTCTGTATAGATGCCGGCTCCGCTTCTCCGCCGTAGCCTTTGCTCCAGTCAAGCGCTTCCCCTCCGAACGTTCCTGACGACACCACCACCCCTTTTTAGGAGCAGGGCATGACCTCCATCAGCAAGTATGCGGACGAGCAGAGACCC
The DNA here is from genome assembly GCF_008274755.1 of Agrobacterium sp. B1(2019). Lineage (NCBI taxonomy): Bacteria > Pseudomonadati > Pseudomonadota > Alphaproteobacteria > Hyphomicrobiales > Rhizobiaceae > Agrobacterium > Agrobacterium sp. B1(2019). The sequence continues at coordinate 128,265 of NZ_VTPB01000002.1, forward strand.
CGTCGCCTCAAAGTCGCAGCGGTGTTGGCATCGGGTACGATTATTGTGCTCGGTGGCAATGCTCTCCTGGTCAGGAATGGCGAACCGGCGCTTGCAGCCTCCGAAGACGTCGCGTCAGCCGGCGCCTTCCGCATCCTCACACCACAGACAATCGACAGGCTGGGCGGACTTTCCGCTTCCGTGCCGGCTCTCAGTGAAACGTCCGAAGGCGCACAGGCTGTTCCGGCACTGGACAAGACATCCTGCGTCGCCGCCCGGGCCGCCCAGAAAACGGACCGGTACGACACGCTCGATCCAAGAGCCTTCTGCCAGCTGCAGCACCGCCTCTTCAACGCCGAGCTGATCGACCGCATCGCCATGCTCCAGCTCGCGTCACAGACCCGCTCTATTGACACTTCCTCCCAACTCGCCATGAACAAGGAGTTCTGAAATGGAGACATTGACCAGACGCGCAGTCCTCGCAATCGGCGCCGTTGGCGGCACCGCCCTTGCCGCCAGCGCGGCCGGGGCAGCGTCTTTCGGCAATCCCGACCAGCCCGCCGAGGGAGCAATCAACGCCAATGCCGCGGGTCTCAGCGATCCCGGCCCGAAGAACCCTGTGATCAACGACCAGTTTCCATCTTTCCAGAGCCCGCCGGCGACCGATGTAGGTGACATGCAGCTCTTCTGGGGCTCGTTCAACAACGCCGCCAAGCGTATCCAGGACGGCGGATGGGCACGTCAGGTGACCAAGTCGGACTTTGCGATTTCGGATGCCGTGTCCGGCGTCAACATGCGGCTGGGACCGGGCGGCGTTCGTGAGATGCACTGGCACCGTGCCGCAGAATGGGCGATCATGACCAATGGCCGTTGCCGCATCACCGTGCTCGATACGCAGGGCCGCGCCTACGTGCAGGATGTTGAGGCCGGCGATCTCTGGTATTTTCCAGCCGGCTACCCGCATTCGCTGCAGGGACTTGGCCCTGAAGGGTGCGAATTCGTCATCGTGTTCGACGAAGGCGACCAGTCCGAATATGGCACGCTGCTTCTCACCGACTGGCTGGCGCATACGTCACCCGAACTGCTGGCCAAGAATTTCGGCGTCGCGCAGGACGTGTTCCGGAACATTCCGCTGCAGAACCTCTGGATCTTCCAGGGCAAGGAGCCGGGACCGCTCTCCAGGGATCAAGAAGCCGTTGCCGGCGCGGGACTTCCCCCATTCCCGTTCACCTATAAGCTCGCTGCATCAAAACCATTGAAGGAAAATGCCGCCGGCGTCATTCGCCTTGCCGACAGCAGCGCCTTTACCGTGTCCAAAACCATCGCCGCCGCCATCGAAACGATCAAGCCCGGCGGTGTGCGCGAAATGCACTGGCATCCCAATGCGGACGAATGGCAATACTGGATCAGGGGTGAAGGCCGGATGACCGTGTTCGATGCAGGGCCACGCAGTCAGACCGCCGATTTCCGTGCCGGTGACATCGGTTATGTGAAAAGAAGTCAGGGCCATATCATCGAAAATACCGGCAAGACCGACCTGCAATTCGTTGCGGTCTTCAAGACCGCCGAATACCAGGAGGTCAGCCTGTCGTCCTGGCTGACGCACACACCGCCGGCGCTGGTGGCCCAGCACCTGAATGTCAGCATCGAGGATGTGGCGAAATTTCCCGCAAACCAGCCGGCGATCGTGCCAGGCTAAACCTCCTGTCCGTACTTTGACCGGCGTTTCGACATGTCGACCCGCCGGTCTTTGAAGACAGGACGCAACGCCGTAAAACCAATATTGAAAGACAGAGGCCGCCATGAAACCGATGACAATCCGCATCGCCGGCGGCTCGCTCGCCGGTCTTTTCACGGCGATATTGCTTCAGCAGGACGGGCACGATGTGAAAGTCTACGAACGATCGTCATCCGGCCTCGGCGGGCGTGGTGCAGGGCTGGTGCCACAGCAGGACCTGTTCGAGGTTCTGCAGCAGATAGGCTGTGAAGACGTCGCCCATGTCGGTGTGGTTGCAAAGGAGCGCATCTACCTCGATGCCAGTGGCCGGGTGGCCCAGCGCCAGACGACGCCGCAAATGCAGATTTCATGGGACTATCTCTTTGAGCGCGTGTCCTCCCGTCTCCTTGCCGACACCTATCGTCTCGGACACCATATCGACGCTGTTCGGGAAGGCTCTGATGGAGTGACGCTCTCTTTTACCGATGGCACGGAAGAGCGAACTGATCTGGTGATCGGCGCGGATGGTTTGGGGTCGGTTATCCGAAAGGCGGTCAATCGCCATTCGGAAAACGCCTTCGCAGGATATGTCGCCTGGCGCGGGCTGATACCCGAAAGCCGATTGCCGGCCGCTGCGTCGCTGCTACTCGACCGCTTCGCGTTTTACATAGCACCCGGAATCCATGTTCTGGGTTACCTCGTGCCGGGCCCGCTGGGTGAGACACAACAGGGGCAGCGGCGTTACAACTGGGTATGGTACCGCCCGACGGCGGCTGATGAGCTTCCCCGCATCTTCACCGGCCGCGACGGCAGGCATTTCGAGCATTCGCTCCCCCGTGGCGAACTCGCTGACCAGCGTCGCGAGCAATTGCGCAGGGACGCATTTTCCCTTCTGCCGCCGGTATTGGACATTGCGGTGGAAGCGGAGGAAACCCCATCGATCCAGGGGATTTTCGACTACGAGGCTGAACAGATGGTGTCACCGCGCATCGCGCTGGTCGGAGATGCCGCCTTTGTGGTTCGCCCACACACCGCGATGGGCGTTTCCAAGGCTGCGGGCGACGCAATGGCACTACGCGACGCCCTGCGGCAGACGGACGACCTTCCCGCCGCCCTGTCAAGATATCAGAGAACCCGCCTGCCGGTGGGTAAGTCAATTGCCGCCTATGGGCGGCGGCTTGCCGAAACCGCCATGTGAGCACGGGTGAAAGATCAGGGGATGTCCCGCCTTTCGTCACTCAATCTTTGCTGACGAAAGGCCTCACTCGGGCGATGGACCGACATAGCGGGACTGCGGACGAATGAGCCGTCCTGTCCGTTGCTGCTCCAGCACATGCGCCGTCCATCCTGCCATGCGACCTGCGGCAAAGACATTGGTAAAGCTGTCGCGTGGAAAACCCAACGCGTCCAGTACCAGCGCCGTGTAGAACTCTACATTTGTCTGCAATGGCCGAAGCGGCTTCTTTTCCTTGAGGAGCGCGAGCGCCGCCGCCTCCACTTTGCCGGCAAAGGTAATGCGGCTGGATCCATCCTTGAGAGCCGAAACCGCGCCTTTCAGCACGTCGGCGCGAGGGTCACGGACACGATAGATCCGATGGCCAAAGCCCATGAGACGCTCCCCGCGTGAAAGCGCATCCTCCAGCCATGTTTGAATGTCAGCCTCACTGCCAATCGCATCCAGCATGTCAAGCACCGGACCCGGCGCCCCACCATGAAGAGGCCCCTTTAACGCACACAGCGCACCAACCACTGCTGAGAACATTCCGGCGTCTGTCGAAGCAATGATGCGGGCCGTAAAGGTCGAGGCATTCAATCCATGATCGGAAACCGTCGTGAGGTAAGTATCGAGTGCGCGCACCTTCTCCGGCGACGGGTGAACGCCGGAAATCATTCGCAGAAAATCCGCCGAATGGCAGAGCGTGATATCAGGCGCAATCGGCGGAAGTCCTTGCCTGTCGCGGATGATGACCGCGGCAAAGACCGGCGCCGCCGCAACGGCCATGATGTGGTGCGCGGTCGTTTCAACATCAGGCAACGCGGACAGCAAGAAGCGCAGGGCCTCTACGGAAGAAATATGTGACAGGTCAGGAAGCGGCTGTATCAGCTGAAAAGCCCGTTGCCGGGCGGAACCCAGTTGAGAACGAATGTCCTGCGCCGTCGTAGGCTGGGGGACTTGCTCGGCCCATAGAAGCTCCAGAACCTGTTCAAAAGACCAGTCCGCCAGGCTTGAAAGATGGTGCCCGCGAATAATCAGTTCACCAGCCGTCCCGTCCACATGGCTGAGAACGGTTTCGGCTGCGACGACATCATCGAGGCCGATCACCGACCTATTGTTACTCAAGGCTGTTATCGCAGACATATAATTTTCCTCAATCTGAATACGAATGCGCTTGAGGATGCGGCATCGTATATATATGGTCAATATTGATTGATATAATCAACATGAGATATGAAATGCAGCCTTACGACAAGTACATGAGCGCTGACCGCGCGGCTTCCGAGCTCGGCATCAGCCGAGCAACGCTTTATGCCTATGTCAGCCGTGGCTTGATCCAGACGAGCGCAGCCGAAAGTGACCCGCGTCGCAAGCTCTACAGCACCCATGATGTCGAGGCGTTGAAGAAGAGGAAAAACGTTGGGCGGCGCCCCGGACAGGTTGCCGCTTCCGCGCTTGACTGGGGGCTGCCGGTTCTCGAATCCTCTATTACGCAGATAACGGAAGGACGCCTGCGCTATCGGGGTCATGATGCGCTTGTGCTTTCACAAACCGCGAGCCTGGAGGATGTGGCCTGCCTGCTGTGGGATTGCGGTGAGACTAACCCTTTCGATGACATGAAGGCCGCACCCGCCCCATGGCCACAGCCGATCCTTGATTACGTCAGCACCCTGCCGCTGACGGAGCGGTGTCAAACACTTCTCCCTCTCGTTGAAGCAGGCCGCCTGACGGCGTGGAGGCGCGAAAACAATCGTCTCTGGTCCGGCGCCGCCGTTCTGCTGCGGGCTGTCGCCAGCGCCTGCAGCCTCGGCCCGCCAGGTACGCAGCCGGTTCACCTGTTTCTCGCTGACGTCTGGAGGACGGATGCGGCAGGCGCGGATCTCATCCGCCGCGCTCTCGTGCTTCAGGCCGATCATGAGTTGAATACCTCAGCATTCGCAGCGCGCGTTGTCGCCTCCACAGGCGCCTCGCTCGGTGCATGTCTGAATGCAGGGCTTTCGGCGCTGAGCGGACCCATGCATGGCGGCATGACAAGTCTCGTCGAGCTCCTGTTCGATGAGTTGGAGCGGTGTGATGATGTGGAACGGGTGATTGATGAACGGCTTCGACGCGGCGAAGCCATCCCGGGCTTTCACCATCCGCTTTACCCGGACGGCGATCCGCGGGCAGCGGGCCTCCTGCCCCATCTTCCATCGGATGCGAAGCGAGATGAGCTTCTGCGGGTGATGAACGACACCACAGGGCAGTTACCGACCTGCGATGTAGCGCTGGTGGGCCTGCGCCGCAATCTCGGGCTGCCGCGTGGCTCGGCCCTGGCGCTCTTCGCCATCGCACGGACCACCGGCTGGATTGCCCATGCTCTGGAGCAGAAGCTGGACGATAAACTCATCCGGCCCCGCGCCCGCTATGTGGGGCAATAGGCATTCATGGTTTCACAGCATGGCCGGCATTCACCTCAGGGCCTGAACGTATAACGACTTTGGCACATGCCGTGCTGCTTGATTTCGATGTGCGGCCAATGCTCGGAAATATCGCGCGGCGCTGGCCTGAACCGCTAGACTATGTTGCGGTGGATGCCGAAAACCGAATGGGTGTGAGCGCATTTGAACCGCCCCGATGGCGAATAGAACGGCGAGACGGAATCAATGAGATTTTGCAATGAACGAGCGAAACCGGTCGCTCATTTCCGGGTTGGCAGGATTATAGACCATCATGTTGAGATCCCCGCGCCCCTCCACCGCAAAGCTTGAAAACTCCAGTTCAATCGTTCCGAGAACGGGATGGTGAAGGCGCTTGAGCCCTTCATGCATGCTTGTGACCTCGTTGTCTTCCCACATGGCCTTGAATTCGGCGCTGGCGGCCGAGAGCTCATCGACCAGTTGCCGGACGTCGGCGCCAGCGCCAGCGCGCGCGGCGTCCGCCCGGAATGCGCCGACGACATAACGGGCAACATTGCGCCAGTCCTCCTGCGCGGTGCGCACCCGGTCATTTGAGAAGATCAGGCGCAGAATATTGCGGTTCTCCCTCGCCAGTTTGCTGTAATCGGTAAGGATGAGGGCGGCGGCCCGGTTCCACGCCAGAACGTCCCATGTCGCCGTTCTGATGATGGCGGGGCTGAAGGGCATAGCGTCAAGCACACCCTGCAGCCGGGGCGTTATGGTCTCGGGTTGACGGTAACGCGGCTCGGGCGGGTGGCCGAAGGCCAGTATATGCAGGTGGTCGCGTTCGGGATCGGTCAGCATCAATCCCTTGGCGATACGATCCAGCACATCCGCCGAGGGCGAACCGCCCCGGCCCTGCTCCAGCCAGGTATACCAGGTCGGGCTTATATTAGCGCGCTGAGCGACCTCTTCCCGACGCAGGCCCGGTGTGCGGCGGCGGCCAGTGGCAAAACCGAACGTCGCGGGATCAAGCCGCATACGGCGATCACGCAGGAAGGTACTGAGCGCATTGTCTGTCATCGCATTCCCCGGCGCAGCCTGTTGAGAATTATACCATGATAAGGTCACTACTTTAACAGGACGATTCTCCATGAGATCACCTCTCCCGTCAACGCGGGAGATTTTTATGCGTGTTTTTCTGACAGGTGCGACCGGGTTCATCGGCTCGCGGATCCTTCGTGAACTGCTGGCTGACGGCCATGAGGTGGTCGGCCTCACCCGCTCGGAGGCCGGTGCAAGAGCGCTGGAGGCCGCCGGCGCCACCGCACATATTGCAACGCTTGAAGATGCGGCAGGGCTAGCGCAGGGTGCGGAAACTGCCGATGCCGTGATCCACACGGCATTCGATCATGATTTTGCGAATTTCGCCGCCAATTGCGAAAAGGATCGCCGGGTGATAGCGGCGATCGGTGCCGTATTGGCTGGCTCCGACCGGCCGATGCTCATCACCTCAGCGGTCGGCATGGGCGATCCCGGCAATGGCGAACCCGCGCGGGAAGATGTGTTCGATACGCATCATTTCAACCCGCGCATCGCCTCTGAACTCGCGGGACAGGAGCAATTGCAGGCGGGCGTCAATCTCGGCGTCATCAGACTTCCGCAGGTGCATGACACGGTAAAGCAGGGCCTCATCTCGCCCTATATCGAGATGTCGCGAGACAAAGGCATCGTCGCCTATGTCGAGGACGGCGGCAATCGCTGGTCGGCCGGTCATGTCGACGATGTGGCGAAACTCTATGTGATGGCGCTCGCTCGAGGCGAACGCGGTGCTCGATATAATGCCGTGGCGGAAGAAGGCGTTGTGGTTCGCGATGTTGCCGCGATCGTTGCAGAGGGGCTAGGGCTACCGCTGCTATCAATAGGCAAAGAAGAGGCTGCCGGCCATTTCGGCTGGTTTGCCCTGTTTGCCTCCATGGACCTCAGGGCTTCCAGCGCCCTCACACGGGAAAAGCTGGGCTGGGCGCCGAAAGGTCCGGGCCTGCTCGATGATCTCAGAGCCATGGATTATTCGGCGATCTAGGCATTGGCCGACCGGCGCCCATGATAGGGAATGGCGGAGACAGGCAGCATGGCAGCAACGGAAAACCAATGGTGACTTTATGAATGGAAAAGGTTCAGGTGACGGACATCATTTGCCCGATTCCGGTCTGCCAAGGCCAAGCAGGTGGTAAAAGGCAATCGCTCCGATTGTCGCCGTGCCGATACCATCCAGCGTGAAGCCGGCGACATTGAGCTTGAAGTTGCCAGCGCCCAGCACCAGAGCAATACCCACGGTAATGAGGTTGCGGGGTTCGGAGAAATCCACCTTGTTTTCCACCCAGATGCGCCCTGCGGTCGCCGCGATCAGACCGAAGACCACGACAGACAGGCCGCCGATGACGGGTCCCGGTATGGTCTGAATGAGCGCACCAAATTTCGGCGAGAAGCCGAGAATGATGGCGACCAGTGCAGCAACGATGAAGACGAGTGTCGAGAAAATGCGGGTTATCGCCATGACGCCCATGTTTTCGGCATAGGTCGTCATGCCGGTGCCGCCGAAAGCGCCTGAAAACATCGTCGCGATACCGTCACCGATAAAGGCGCGGCCGAGATAACCATCGAGGTTCTGCCCGGTCATCGCGCCTATCGCCTTGATATGCCCAAGATTTTCCGCCACGAGAATGACGACGACCGGCGCGATCAGCGCAATCGCCGATCCTGAAAACACCGGTGCGGTGAATGTCGGTAATCCGAACCACGATGCGGCCGCCACGCCGGAGAAATCGACGGGCTTGCCGAGGCCAAAGCCGTTGGCAAGCACGAGATAGGCGAGATAGGCAATCGCACCGCCGAGAAGAATGGGAAGACGGCGCGCCATGCCGGGCGCATAGACCGCAATCGCACCGACCGATGTGACCGTCAGGATAGCAATCCAGCGCGACAGCTGGTCGCCATCGGGGTTGCCCGGGCCCGAGCCAGAGGCGCTTGCGATCGCAATTGGTGCGAGGACAAGACCGATCGCCGCAACGATCGCGCCCGTCAGCACTGGCGGCATCAGCTTTTCGATCCAGTTATGACCGGCGATCATGACGATGACGCCGATCAACGCATAAAGCACCCCGGCAGCGATGATACCGCCGAGCGCCAGCGCGATATTGGGACTGACTGCCCCGGCGGCTGCCCCCGTTGCGACGAGCACCGGCCCGATGAACGCAAAGGACGAGCCGAGATAGCTTGGCACACGTCCGCCAACGGCGATGAAGAAGATCAGTGTCGAGATGCCTGAAAACAGGATCGAGACGTTCGGATCGAACCCCATGATCAGCGGAGCAAGAACCGTGGAACCGAACATCGCAACGACATGCTGGAGACCAAGCACCGCGGTCTGTCCCGCAGGCAGACGCTCATCGGGCAGGATGCGTCCTTCTGTTTTCAGTCTCCAGCGCGGAAAGTAACCACCGGTATCGCTCATATCGCCCCCCTGGCAAACAGCCGGCACGCGCCTCCCGGGGCCTTCCGGTTTCAGTTCGCAGCCGCGCAAGAAAATTTGCTTTTTATGATTTGCGCCCACCGTCCGAGATCGAATCGGCAGCCGGCGCATCTTTTTCTCCGTTAACGCGATTGCCTGTCCCTGTCATCGGCTATGGGCTGTTTCCCACTGTTGCTTCCGGCGCGGAAACAATCAGCTCCCGCGCCGGTAAAAGATCGGGTGGACGGCGTTATTGCGCTTTTTCAAGCGCCGTCAGGATTTCATAGGCCGCAGAAACCCGCTCCTCATTGGGGTAGTTTTTATTGGCCAGAATGACGATGCCCAATTTCTGCTTTGGTATGAACGCCACATAAGCGCCGAAACCATTGGTGGAGCCGGTCTTGTTGATGAAGACATCCTGACGCGGTTTCATGGGCGGCGAGATTTCAGAGACCGGAACAGTCTTGAGCAGGGCGCCGGAATTCAACTCTCGCAATGTCTCCAGCTGCGCGGGATGGGCATATTGTTCCCAGACCATATCCTGCGTCATGGCGCCGACGCCGAAATATCCGGTATGGGTGTTGATGAGCGCCTGCTGGATTTTTCCGTTCAGCTTTTCCAGTCCCATATTCGCATTGACGAAACGGATCATATCCTCCGCTGTCGATCTGACGCCGTAGGCTTCCGAGGAGAGGACGGCCGGTGTCACGCGGGCAGGCTCGCCCGTTCGCTTGTAGCCCTGCGCGTAATCGGCCATCTTTGCCTCGGGCACCACAGTGAACGTGTTCTTCAAGCCCAGCGTGGGGAACAGCGTATCTTTCATGGCGCCATCGAAGCTTTGGCCCATGGCCTTTGCGGTAATGTATCCGAGCATTCCGATGCTGGGATTGGCGTAGGTTCTGTGCGTTCCGGGCTCGTATGAGGGTTTCCAGGCCTTGAGATAGGCCATCAACTGCTGTTCCGTCTTGACGTTATCCGGCACCTGCAACGGAAAGCCGCCGGCGGTGTGGGTGCCGAGTTGCATCAGCGTGACATCGCCGAAGGGCTTGCCCTTCATGGAGGGAAGATAATCTTCGACCTTGCCGGAGAGCGAGAGCTGGCCATTCGTTTCGGCATAGGCGCTAAGGGTGACCGTGAAAGTCTTGGAAATGGAGCCAAGTTCGAAAAGCGTCTGCGCCGTCACCGGCTTGCCCGAGCTTTTGGACATGACGCCATAGGTGAAGACGTGGCTTTCACCATCGACACTGACACCAACGGCAAGGCCCGGAATGCCGTTTTTCTCCATGATCGGCTTGATCGCGGCATCCGTTATCGCTTTCAGCCTTGCCTCATCGGCGGCAAAAGCCTGTGTGAACAGGCTCGTCGAGAGCAAGGCTGCCAGTACGACATGTCTGCTTTTGAGTTTCATCTTTCGCGTTCTCCAAAACCTAGAGTGGATTTTAGGCGTATTTGCCATCGCCAGCGAAAGACGTTTAACCGGCCTACATTGCACGAACAAATCATGATATCTCGGAGGAGACACAAGAAAATCTAGGTCTTGAATGGTTCGGCAATTTCTCCCCCTGAACGGCTTACGGGCTTTTGAGGCATCGGCGCGGCACCTGAGCTTCACCCGCGCGGCCATCGAATTGTGTGTGACGCAGGCGGCTGTGAGCCAGCAGGTGAAAGGGCTGGAAAAGCGGCTTGGCGTTTCGCTTTTTCAGCGGCTTCCGCGCGGCCTGAAGATTACCGCCGAAGGCGAGGCCCTGCTGCCGACGGTAACCAGCTCCTTCGACCAGATGGCGACGACACTTGACCGGATCGAGGCTGGGCAGGTGCGCGAATTGCTGTTTCTGGGTGTTGTGGGAACCTTTGCCGTGGGCTGGCTGCTGCCCCGGCTGAAGGCGTTTCAAAAGCAGCATCCCTTCATCGATATCAGGGTTTCCACCAATAATAACCGGGTTGATATGGCGGCTGAAGGGCTGGATTTCGCCATTCGTTTCGGCCAGGGCTCTTGGCATGGGACCGATGCGTTCCGATTGTTCGAGGCGCCACTTTCACCGCTTTGCGCGCCGAAACTGGCGGAGACACTGAAAAAGCCGGCCGATCTGATGGAAGCGACGCTGTTGCGCAGCTACCGAGCAGATGAATGGAGCAACTGGTTTGCGGCGGCCGGCGTCATTCCTGCGGCACAGGTGAATGCCGGTATCGTCTTCGACACGTCTCTCGGCATGATGGAGGCCGCGCTTCAGGGGCTGGGCGTGGCGCTGGCGCCGCCATCGATGTTTTCGCGGCATCTGGCCTCCGGCGCGATCATCCAGCCTTTTCCGGTTACCATTTCGCTCGGGAGCTACTGGCTGACCCGGCTGCAATCGAAACCGCCTACACCCGCCATGCAGGCCTTTTCCGACTGGATGTTCGACAGCATAGGCGCTGCGGGATGAGGCTTATGCCAGTGCGAGCAGAACGCCGCTGACCGCGCAGAAAATCACCACGGCCCATGGCGGTGTTTTCCAGATCGTCAACAGGATGAAGCCAGTGAGCGCCAAGGTGAAATCCTTCGGCGTGAAGATCGCGCTTGTCCACACCGGATCGTAAAGTGCCGCACCGAGAATGCCGACGACGGCGGCATTTGCGCCGCGCATGGCGGCCTGCGCCAGAAGGTGTTTGCGGAACCCTTCCCAGAAGGGCAGCGCGCCGACGAGCAGCAACATGCCGGGCAGGAAGATCGCAACAAGGGCGATCGCCGCGCCTGTAACACCGTTGGGCTGCGGCCCCACCACCGCACCGAGATAGGCGGCGAAGGTGAAGAGCGGGCCGGGCACGGCCTGGGTTGCGCCATAACCGGCGATGAAGGCATTTTCCGTAACCCAGCCCGTGGCGACGACTTCCGATTGCAGCAGCGGCAACACCACATGGCCGCCGCCGAAAACCAGCGCGCCGGCGCGATAAAAGGCATCGAACAAGGAGAGGCCTTGTGAACCCGCGACGGCCGCAAAGAGCGGCAGGAGCCCAAGAAGCAGGGCAAAGGTGGCGAGCGCAATGTATCCCGTACTTTTCGGCACCCGGAAGGCGAGATGGGTGGACTGACGCGCGGCATCGGCACGACAGAAGACAAGCCCGGCGAGCGCGCCGACGGCAAGCGCCAGGATCTGCCCGAAAGCGCCGGCGACAAACACGACGCAGACGATGCCGGCAAGCGCGATGCTGGCCCGCTCACGATCCGGCGCAAGGCTTTTTGCCATGCCCCAGACCGCCTGCGCCACGACGGCAACGGCGACGATTTTCAGCCCATGCAGGAGGCCGGTGCCGACCGGCCCTTCGATGGAGGCGGCGACCATGGCGAAGAAAAACAGGAGAATGGCGGATGGCAGGGTAAAACCCGTCCAGGCCGCCAGCGCACCGAGCGGACCTGCCCGCAGCAGCCCGAGCGCAAACCCCACCTGGCTGGAGGCGGGACCGGGAAGAAACTGGCAGAGCGCCACGAGATCGGCATAACCGGCCTCATCGATCCATTTGCGCCGCACGACGAGCTCATCGCGAAAGTAACCGAGATGGGCGATGGGGCCGCCGAAGGAGGTGACGCCGAGCTTCAGGAATGCCGCGAAAACCTCGCCGGGCGTGCCTTGCGGCGCTCTGTTACCGTCACGTCCCTGCAATGCCACGCCTATCTCCATGCCGTGCCGGACGACTCATTGGCACCGGGTGGTTATCAAACACTATTGCAACAGGATCGTGAAGGGCCCGGCATCAGACGATCAGGCCTTTCAGAGGACGGACAAGGTCGGATCCGGGAAACACCAGCTTGTCCAGCGCTGCGGTACCAGCGCCGAGATGGTCGATGGCGAGCCCCTTGATGACGGCGCGTAGATCGGTGGTCGCGGCAAGGTCGCGGCCGTCACGAAGCTGCGCTTCCTTCAGGCCCGGCCAATCGGCGATGACGCGGCCGCCGCGAATGCTGCCGCCGGCCAGAAACGCGGTGGTGGCCGTGCCGTGGTCGGTGCCATCGGTGCCGTTGATGCGTGCGGTGCGGCCAAACTCCGTCGCCACGAGGATCACCGTGTTTTTCCAAACCGGCCCCAGTTCCTGTTCGAAGGCCGCAAGGGCATTATCGAGACCGGTCAGAAGCTTGGCGAGGCGATTGACCTCCTGCGCATGGGTATCCCAGCCCTCGAAGGCGAGCGCGGCAACACGCGGGCCTTCCGGATGGGCAATCAACCGCGCCGCGCCACGAGCCATTTGCTCCATTCCCTGCGGATCGCCGGGACCGCCGCGCGCCTTGATATCGACGCCCGATGCAATCCTGCCCGTTTCGACACCTTCGGCCAGGAGGGCGGCAAGCATCGGGTCCGTCTGGCCGTAGAGATCGGCAAGGCGAGCGGCGAGACCGTCATCGGCAGGCCGCAGCACGGATGGCGCCCACCCAAGGATCGGTGCCTTGCCACGAATGACAAGCGGTGCGCTGGACCCGATGGCAAGCCCGCTCACCCGGTCGCCGGCGGCGGGATTGATGGTTTCCCCCACAGGCATCTGCTCCAAGAGCCGGTTGAGCCAGCCGCTTTCGACATGGCCAGGTGTCGCAAAGCCGGACTCGAGAACATCCTGCCCGTCAAAGTGCGACCGGTCACGATAACCGGTGGCACTGGCATGCACCACGGCCGCCTCACCCTTGCGATATAGCCGCTGGAAATTGCGCAGCGACGGATGCAGCGCGAAATAGCCATCCAGCGCAAGCGCCGGATTTTCGCCTTCCGTTCGCAGCGTCAGCTGCTGTCGTAGCGCTTCGTAATCGGGATCGCCAACAGGTGGCACGGCGGTCAGCCCGTCAAGCGCGCCACGCAGGATGATCGTGACGAAACGCGGATCGCGCCCAGAAGCCGCATGGCCAAAACGCGGCATGAAAGCCCAGGCGAAAAGGGCACCGTTTGCGCCGAGAACGGCGCGCCGAGTGGGGGAGAAATCTTCGCACAGCATGATTAGCGCCTCTGGAATTCAGGGGAAAGGAAAGCGATGGTCAGTCCTTGCGGCTTTGTTTCCGCGCGCTGAACGGCCTTCGCCGTCTCACGCGTGAGAAGCGGTCCGAACCGGTCGGCAACGAAATCGCGGGGGTCGATGCCGCCGGCAACCTGATGGGCAAAGAGGCTCGCAGCATCGATCCGCGTCGCCAGACCCTCGGATGAACCCCAATTATCGGTCAAGTCGGAAAACCCGTTCGGCCCGGATGGATCCCAGAAGGGTTGCCCAAGCGCCTTCAATACCGAAACGATCTGCGCGGGTTTCGGCTTGACATCGCTGCTGCGAAGTATGGCGGTGACGAAATCGAGCGGTGGCCTGAGCTTCGTTAAAGCCGGATCCCAGGCCTCCTCCGACTCCAGCATGGCCAGATAGGTGGCGGCGAGATCACCATGGGATTTTGTGTAGGCCGCGGCGATTTTCTTCACCAGCGGCACAGGCGGCTTGTCGCTGACGAAGTGCCTCGCCAGTTTGAAGGCAAGGTGACGGGCGGTGGATGGGTGACGGGCGAGATCGCGTAGTGCCCGCCTGCCCTGCTCCACGCCTGCATCGGCATAAGTAATACCCATCACCGCATGATCACCAGGCTCGTGGTTGTTGGCATTGAAGCTGAAGCGCCCAACCGGCCCCGGCTTGTTCTCATCACGATAAACGGTCCACCCGGTGATAACGCGGGCAAGCTCCGTCACGTCAGCCTGATTGTAACCGCCATCAACACCCAGCGTGTGAAGTTCCATGATCTCACGAGCGAGATTTTCGTTCAGGCCACGCTTGCCGTTTTTGTTGGCTGGTGAGTTGGGACCGATCGATTGCTGGTTGTCGAGAAAGAACAGCATTGCCGGATGGGTTTCCACGGCAAGCAGCATGTCCTCGAAATTTCCGAATATGTGCGGACGTATGGCTTCGCGCTCGAAGGCGCCGGCGAGCATATGCACATCGCCACCCTTGCCGATCGCGACGGAAAAGTGGTTTGCCCAGAACATCGCGAGACGCTCGCCAAAACCGATCAGCGGCTGGCGGATGGTACCATTAAACCGCGCATCGACCTCCGCCAGCAATATCTGTTGCGGAAGATAGGGTCTCTTATTGGCCGCGTTGGCCGGCTTGTCCTTGGGTATGTCTGGCGCGGCTGCCATACCGCCCATGCCCGTCCTGTTATCCGGACCCGCCATCGCCTTGTCCACGGAAACGGCCATCACCACCGCTTCTTCCCGTTCGGCCTTCACCTGCTTGTTGAAGGCGATGAGCGAGACCATGAGATCGGCGCTCGAGTGCAACTGAGGGCCAAAAGGAATTGGGACGGCGTGCTCGGTCACTTCCGACCGCAAAAGATCGCGCGGATCTTCCGCGATTGCCCGCAGGTCTCCCTGCCGGGCACCCAGGCCGAAGCGCCAGAGGCACAGCGCTGCATCCATTTCGCCGGAATTTGACGTCTTATTTGGCGTCGTATTTGACATGGCCGATACGAACTCCGTTTCGCTATCAACCCTTTAACGGTGTGGATATCGAAAATCCGTCACTGCTCAATTGTGATCATTTCGTGGCAGGCTTCGGCGCCTCGCGCGAAAGCAGCCCCTCGGCAAGACGCCGTCTTGCATCGAGCGAAAGCGTGCGGGCAAATTCCACGGCCTGAAGCTCGACCGCCGCACGCACCGCATATTCCGCCTTGCGGGCGCGTTCCAGCGCGTCGGAGAGCGCGTTCGTGTCGAGCGTATCGGCACCCATCAGCGAAGCAGCCTCGATGCGGGCCTGCCGCGCCTCGGCCGAGGTTTCGCGCATGGGTTTGCGTGCGTCGCTGAGCACCCGCCGAAACGCCTGTCGCTCCGCCTGTGGCAGTTGCTCGCCGGCGAGCGGCATGCGGGAAGCGGAGGCTGAGGTATCTTTGCTCAGATAAACGAAACCGGCACCGGCAAGGGCGCAGACGAAGAACGTATTGACGACGAGCAGTACAGCGACAATCCAGCGGAAATTCTGATCGGTCATTTCGCGTCCTCAGCCAACTCGTTTTCACTTTGCAGATTTCCGAATGCCGTCAGATTGTCACCGAACGAGAAGGACGGCGGCGGTGTGAGATTAATGACCGCGACAGCGCCCGTCAGGGCACCCGCAAGGCTGATGCCGACCATGCCGGCGCCTAGTCCGAAACGGACGAACCGGCGGCGGCGTGAAAGCCAGAATGTGCCTTCTGCGAGAATTCGCCCCTGAAGGGCGGTGGAGGGCACGGCCTTGGGCCGGAAAGCAGCCAAGGCGCGGTCCAGCTGCGCCGCGTCGCTTAACAGACGCCGGCCCTCCGCTGTTTCAGAGTAAAGCTCGGCTTTCGCGCGACAATCCTCGGGCCAGCGCTTCGGATCGGCGCCATATGCCGAAACGAGGACGGAAAATGCCTGCCCGTCCATGCCGTCTTCCATCGACCCGCTCATGTCTCATCCTCGTTCAAGATTTTCTGCAACGCTCTGCGCCCGCGTGCGAGAAGGCTTTCCAATGCGTCGACACTGACATGCATGATATCGGCGGCCTCCCGGTTCGACATCTCCTGATAATAGACCAGAATGATCGCCTCCCGTTGCCGCTCGGGAATAAGCGAGAGCGCCCGCCCGACAGCCTCGCCCTCGTCGATATCAGCGCCGCCGGTCTCCGGTGACTGGCGCGCATCGGCAATGTCGGACGGCTGGGCGACGGATATTTCACGTCGCTTCCTCAGCCGGTCATAACACAAGTTCAGCGCCACACGGTGTATCCAGGTATCGAACCGCGCACCGCCCTGCCGCCATGTTCCCGCCTGTTTCCATATCCGCAGAAAGGTCTCCTGCGCGACATCCTCCGCCTCGATCGACTCCCCAAGCATGCGGCTTGCCAGCGCCATGATCCTCGGCAGCTTTGCCTCAACCAGTGCCCGCATCGCCCGCACATCTCCGGCCGCGACATCCGCCACGAGCTTTGCATCGGGGTCACTCACCATGCTTCGGTCGAATCTCCGTTGCGGTCCCGCAAGGCCGGACAAGACATGTCGATAAATGACGTCTTACACGCCATTTTCGGCTTTAACGGGGAAAGACGCAAAAATCCGTCGCAGAACCCAGAGAATTTTCTCAGCACCGAGGGCAGGATATCATATCGTCATGTGGTCCGGCTGGAATGCCTCCAGCAAGCCGCGATAGGGCTTGGCGAGCGGCGTGGCATAAGCGCCGCGCTTGGCGGTGGACAACCCCATCGACACCAGCGATTCCGCCTGCTTGACGGCCGCCGCGACGCCATCGACAACCGGCACGCCGAACTCACCGCGGAGTTCGGCGGCAAGATCCGCCATGCCGGCGCAGCCGAGCACGATCGCCTCCGCCCTGTCCTCTTTCAGGGCCAGCGCGATTTCCGCGCGCAGCCTTTCACGGGCGTTCGAGGCGGGATCCTCCAGCGACAGGACAGGAATATCGGCGGCGCGCACATTGCAGCGGGCGGACATCCCATAACGATGGACGAGATGTTCCAGCGGCAGCCGCGAGCGCTCCATCGTCGTAACGATGGTGAATTTCTGCGCGATGAAGGCGGTAGCGGAGACCGCCGCCTCGCAGATGCCGATAACCGGAATATCGGCGAGCGCGCGGGCCGCATCGAGCCCGGTATCGTCGAAACAGGCGATGATCGCGGCGTCGGCTCCAAGCGTCGGCGCCTTTGCCAGCTCCAGCAAAAGGCCGGGCACGGCGAAAACCTCGTCGTAATAACCTTCGATGGAGACAGGCCCCATGGAGGAAGTGACGGCCAATATGTCCGTATCGCGGCCGGCTATACGCATCGCGGCGTCAGCAATGGTCGCGGTCATGGATTGCGTGGTGTTGGGATTGATGACGAGAATGCGCATTTGACGTTTCTTTATCCGCGTGAACGGCGGCGATTGAGCGTGACGATCAGGCCGAGCGTGGCCGCGATCACCAGGAAAGAAAACAGGGTTGTGACAGCACCGAGCGCGTAAAGCACCGGCGTTGTGACATTGGTGGTCATGCCGTAGATTTCCAGCGGCAGCGTGTTGTAAGTGCCTGACGTCATCAATGTGCGGGCGAACTCGTCATAAGAAAGCGTGAAGCCGAAAAGGCCGACGCCGATCAGGCTCGGCGCGATCATCGGCAGCACCACATGGGCGAAGGTCTGCCAGGAGGAAGCGCCGAGATCCCGGGCCGCTTCCTCATAGGACGGCGAAAACCGGTTGAAGACGGCCAGCATGATGAGAACGCCGAAGGGCAGCGTCCAGGTGAGATGCGCGCCGAAAGCTGATGTATACCATGAAGGTTCCAGCCCAAGCTGCTGGAATAGAACACCAATACCAAGCGATATGATGATCGACGGCACCACGAGGCTTGCGACCGACAGATAAAATAGCGGCGTCGCGCCGATGAATTTGCGCCGGAAGGCAAGGCCCGCCAGCAGCGAGACCAGCACGGTAACGGCCATGACCATCAGGCCAAGTGCGAATGAGCGTCGGAAGGAGCCGCCGAAATCTCCGACGGCCTGCTGTTCGAAGAGATTGCCGAACCAGTGCAGCGAAACGCCGTTCAGCGGGAAAGTCAGGCCTCCATTCGGCCCCTGAAAGGCGAGGATGAGGATGGCCGACAGCGGGCCGTAGAGAAACAGCACGAAGAGGACGAAAAAGAAGGCGAGGATGTAGAATTCCCGGCCGCGTTTTTCCTGATGCATGGGATCAAAGCTCCTTGCGGATATCGACGATGCGCAGGATGCCCGCGACCATCAGAAGAACGAGGATGAGCAGGATGACGGCATTGGCGGCAGCGGCCGGATATTGCAGCAGCGACATCTGGTTCTTCATCATCAGCGCCACCGAGGCGCTCTGTCCGCCGGACATGACCTGAACCGTGGAGAAATCCGCCATGACCAGGGTCACGACGAAGATGCTGCCGATGGCCATACCGGGTTTGGCAAGAGGAATTATGACGTTGGTGAGCGTCTGCCAGCCGGTCGCGCCCGCATCACGCGCCGCCTCGATCAGCGATTTATCGATACGCATCAGCGTGTTGAAAATCGGCGTGACCATGAACAGCGTATAAAGATGCACCATCGCCAGCACCACGGCGAAATCCGAATAAAGCAGCCATTCGATCGGCTCGGGAATGATGCCGGAACCCACCAATGCGCTGTTAACAAGACCGTTTCGCCCGAGAACGGGGATCCATGAAATCATGCGGATGATGTTCGAAGTCAGGAAGGGCACGGTGCAGACAAGGAACAACACCATCTGCATGGTGGTGGTGCGAATGTGGAACGCAAGGAAATACGCCACCCAGAAACCGCAGAAAAGCGTGATCGCCCAGACCATGGCGGCATATTTCAGGGTATTGAGATAGGTCTGCCAGGTGACCCAGGACCCTAACGTTTCGCTATAATTGAAGGTGACGAAATCGGGATACATCTGGGCGAAGTCGTAGTCCCAGAAGCTGACGATGGCGATCATCAGGATCGGTAGAGCCAGGAAAAAGCCGAGGATTAGCAAAAGTGGCAGGGCCTGAATATAGGACACAAGCTTCTGCGGCAGGGCAAAGCTGCGGGGCGGCTTGTCCTTTTTTTCACTGACGCCAATGAGTCTGACCGTCACCATTGTGAAGCCTTTCGCTGTATTTGCAGAAGTACCGGCGGCAAGGGCCGCCGGATAGCGTGTTGACAGGTCCTCCAAGCTCTCCACATCATCCTCGGGCTTGTCCCGAGGATGACGGAGAGAGGTTTCGGTGCCTTTGTCAGGCACCTGGCCGGCGGCCCTCGCCGCCGGCGTCGTCCTTGAAAAGCACTAAGCGGCGATAAACTCGTTCCAGCGGCGGACCATGTAGCGGTCTTCATCCATGACGGAGTTCCAGCACGCCACCTTGCCCATGCGCTCTTCGAAAGAGCCGCCGTCGCGAACGGCACCGGCCTTTTCCATGACCTTGCCGTCGGGCGCGATGATGTCGCCCTGCGCCGGCTTGCCTTCGACCCAGTAACCCCACTCGTCGGCGGTCATGTGCTCCTTGGCCGTATCCATGGCGGCGGAGTAATAACCCTGGCGGTTGAGATAAGCGCCGACCCAGCCGGAGGTGTACCAGTTGATATATTCATAGGCTGCGTCGAGCTTCGCGCCGGACAGGTGCTTGGCGAGACCCAGACCTCCGCCCCAAGAACGATAGCCCTCCTTCAGCGGCTGGTATTTGCAGGCGATACCCTTGGAGCGGACGGCGGCAACGGCCGGCGACCACATGGACTGGATGATGACTTCGCCCGAGGCCATGAGGTTGACGCTTTCGTCGAAGCTCTTCCAGAAGGCGCGGAACTGGCCGTCCTTCTTGGCCTTGATGAGGAAATCGATGGTCTTGTCGATCTCTTCCTTGGTCATGTTGCCCTTGTCGGCATATTTGATGTTGCCCATGGCTTCCATGATCATCGCCGCATCCATGATGCCGATGGAGGGGATGTTGAGAATGGAGGTCTTGCCCTTGAACTTCGGGTCCATGATATCGGCCCAGCTGGTGATATCGCGACCGACAAGATCGGGACGGATGCCGAGCGTATCGGCATTGTAGATGGTGGGAACCATCGTGAAATAATCGGTCTCGCCCTTCGCGAATGTCTTGTCGCCGGGCTTTTCGACGAAACCGACCGTGTGCGGCGCGGTACCCTGCGCGACCACGCTGTCCGGCTTCAGCTTGCCGTTTTTGAACAGCGGCACGATCTTGTCGTAATATTTCAGCTTCTTGATTTCCATCGGCTGAATGACGCCGGCCGGATAGACCTTCTTGAGGATCCAGTATTCGATATCGGCGATATCGTAGGAGTTCGGCTGGGTGACGGCGCGCTGGGCGGCGGCGTCGGAATCCGTCGCCGTCATTTCGAGCGTGATGCCGAGGTCTGCCTTGCACTTCTCGGCAATGGCATTAAGGTTGGAGACGCCAGTGCCGAACTGGCGGATAGTAATCGGGTTCTGCGCCCAGATGGTCGGGAAGCCGGTGATGAGGCCGGAGCCGATCGCCGCACCCGTGGCGGCCGCGCCCGCCTTCAGGAGGCCGCGGCGGGACAGGCCCTTCTTGCTGTTGGTGGTATCGGTCATTTCAAAGTTCTCCTCTGGTTATTTTTGGGGTCACTTCTCTACCCGGCCGAGCACGATGGCATCGGCCGCATTCCATGAAAGCGGTATGGCGTCGCCGGTCCTAACCGGATTTTCGAAGAAGGCGGCATCGCTGAGGATGACGTTGAAATCCTCGATGCCTGCGCCGGTCACGGCGATCTTCACGCTTGCGCCGCGATATTCGACATTCGAGACGATGCCGGTGAAACCGAGGCCCGGCTGTTGCGCCTCACCCATGCGCACGCGGTCGGTGCGCACGGCGATATCGACCGCGCCCTCATCCGAGGCGACGCCGCCTGCCGTGAAAGTACCGCCGCCCGCCACTTCGAGCGTGACGAGGTCTCCCGATTTTTCCCGGTAGCGCCCGGAAATGACGTTATGGTCGCCCATGAAGCGGGCGACGAAGGCGGTGGCCGGACGCTCGAACACCTCGCGCGGCGTGGCCGCCTGTTCGATGCGGCCGTCGTTCATGACGACGACGATATCGGCAAGCGCCATGGCCTCTTCCTGGCTGTGGGTGACATGTACGAAGGTGATGCCGAGCGAGGTCTGCAGCTTCTTCAGCTCGGCGCGCATGCGGATCTTGAGGAACGGGTCCAGCGCCGAAAGCGGCTCGTCCAGAAGCAGCGCCTCGGGATCGGTAATCAACGCACGCGCCAGCGCCACCCGCTGCTGCTGCCCGCCGGAAAGCTGGGCCGGACGGCGGCTGGCATAGGGTTCGAGCTGCATCAGCCGCAGCATATCGAGCGCCTTGGCCCGTCGGGTTTCCTTGTCCACACCCTTCATCTTGAGGCTGAAAGCGACATTGTCGACGAGATCGAGATGCGGAAACAGCGCGTAGGACTGGAACATCATGGCCGTACCGCGCCGGGCGGGCGGCAGATCGGTGACGACCGCATTGCCGAGCCTGATGTCACCGCTGGAGATGCTTTCGTGGCCGGCGATCATTCTGAGCGTCGAGGTCTTGCCGCAGCCCGACGGCCCAAGCAGGCAGCAATAGCTCCCTGCCGGTATTTTGAGGCTTATCGCATGCACGGCGGTGGTGTTGCCGTAAATCTTGGATACGGACGCGATGTCGATTGCTGCGGCTTTGCTCATAAACACTCTCCTGCGACGTCTTTGTCATGCAGGAGGCGTGCCAATCGGCTTAACCTTTGATGTAAAATGATATTCTTCTACGCTCCGGAAAGCTTTGCCCGGACTTGCCCAATTTTACGTCGATTGTTTTCGATTCATTGCAGAAATTGTATGCAATCCAAAAATCCGAAACGCCCCGCGCTTCACCCGGCCTTGAACCGGTCGAAAGCGGTGAGATATTTGACCGTGGGATCGGCATCCCAGCGGTAAATTTCGGTCCGCAGGAAATGCAGTTCCTCTTCGAGCTTTTCCTCCGGCAGTTCGACCCACCAGGATTTCGGCCGTCCATCGGAACCGTCGGACCAGCGATAGCCCCGCTTTTTCAGATGATCCTTCATGTCGAAAGGGCTGTTTTCCGCGTAGAGGCGCACCCTTGAGCGCAGGCTCGCCTCATGGAGTTCTGAAAACGGCGTTCTACTCTGGCCAGAGCGCGTCTGCTCCAGCACTTCCAGCAGGGCGAAACAATCGTCCACGGCACGATGGCCGTCATGGAAATAGCCGGATTGCCCGATCAGATAACCGAGTTTGTTGCCTTCGAAACCACGCGCGCGCCAGTCAATTTCCGAAACGGAGCAGGCCCATGCCTTGTCGCGGAAGATCGGCGAGAAGGCCTCGCAAAAGGGGCGGTCGAAACCGGCATTGTGGGCGATGATCAGATCGGCATGGGCAATGAGGGAGGTCAGCCGGCCCATGTCTATCGACTGCCCCGCCACCATCTCGTCGGTGATCCCGGTCAGGCGGGTGATTTCTTCGGGAATGGCGATACCAGGCTGCCGCAACCCGCCATAGATGCCGGTGACATCGCCGATTGTGCCGTTATCGTCGAATGTGAAGGTGATGACGCCGATTTCGATGATCTCGTCGGTCCGATGGTCGAGGCCCGTCGTTTCCGTATCGAGGATCACGCCCTGACGGGCGAATTCCGGCCTTGGCCGATCGATGACCGCGCGCGGCTGCAACCGGCGCAGGATACGATAATTACCGGTGGATTCAAGATAAGCGGCAAGGGCCTCATCGTCCGTAGCGGTCTTTTGGGTCGTTTCGCGACCACCCGCTTTTCGCCCTCTTTCAGCCTGCGGAAGCCGCGCTGCCGCGGGAGAGAAAAAATCCAACTGGGAGGTCATTATGCGCCTGTCCGCCTTGCCCGGAAATCAAGATTGAGTATTCCAACATATGCGCACGGGCTCACAGTAACAACAGCGGTCGCTCTCATCCACAGAAACGGCATATCTCACGGGGTACAGTTAAGGGTTGCGGCTTCAATTTACGATGGTAGAAAAAGCGCACCGTGCCCGTGTTCAGGAGAGAAGAAGAATGCCGCTTCCATCGCCTTCCAACCCGAAAACGCTCGCTGACCAAAGCCGTCTGAAACTGTTTCCGCTGCAAAGCGGGCCGCATTTCGCCAATGCAGGCCTTACCAACGGCGCGAGCGGCATCGTCTTTACGGGTTATACGCGCGATGCGAGCCTCGACAATGAAGCATTCTCCTGCTGCGGCAGTTACACCCTGCGCAATTCCGTCCACGCCGCGATTGCCGGCACGACAAGCGACAATTGCACCGTCTTTGCCCTGAAGAGCATCATCAACCAGCGCCCGTGCCTGGCGGTCGGGAAGTTCGACCCGGATGGCAAGCCACTGGCATTGTCGAAGTCGGAATTCGAAGAGGTCACCAAACCGCTGTTCCAGTTCGCGGACAAGGTTTCGCCGATCCTCAGCAGCGAGCCGGCGCCAGGCATTCAGATCCGTAGCGGCGACGCTTCCTATAATTATCAGGTGGACGCACGCAGTGGCCGTTTCCGCTTCACCTATAAGGACGCCATGAACGGCGGTCGTTTCGGACCTTCGGCCGACGGCAATTTTTCCCTGGAACATGACGGCCATCGCCTCGCCAGAATAAGCGCCGGCGCCAGCTATAGCAGTTCGGACAATTCGATTGCCGCCTCGGCCTATCGCGACATCGAATCCCGCGGTTTCGAAACGACGGTGCGCAGCGGCCAGGCTTCCGCCATGTTCGGAAGAACCTACACGGAAAACGCCATTACCCGCAAAATCGGCGTCGGTTACGGCGACACCTCGTTCCGGCGCGAGGATACGCCGGGAGGAACGATCAAGGAAACCCTGGGGCAAAAGCTGGACAAGGTCACGCTTGAAGTCTCCCGCACGCGTGACCGGGCGAAGGGCACAGAATACATGCTGACCATCAAGATGGAGCTTTGAGGCTTCGGCACGCGGAGCGGCCGCGACAGCAGTTCCTTAGGAGGCCCGCCTGTCGAGAAGGTTTTCGCAATTGGCCGGATTGCCGATGATCTCGCTCGTCCTGATGATGGAGCCGGCATCCGCGGTTATCTTGATGATGCAGTCGCGGCGATGTTCCTTGATCTTCATGCCCTCGGTTTCCGAGACCTGCGCCTGCCCGTCGACGATCTTGACTTCGCGCCTGTTGCTTAGGCCGGCATAGGTCTGCCTATCGACTTTCAGCCAGTAGGATTCGGTTTCGCCGTTTTCGATGATGACCTTGTTCGGGCGGCCGAGCCGAGCGATTGCGGCCTCGCGCGGTTGTCCCACGAAACCCGCGACAGTGCGAGAAATCTCCGTCTCGCCGGCACTGGTGCACGCCGCAACGACGACCAGCACGGCCGCCAGACATCCACTTTCAAGCCATCTCATTTCCAGATAATTCCCTACAAAACGTCACCTGCCGAGGCTTTCGGCCGGCACCCAGGGGCAAATCTAGGCGGGATCATTTTGCACCGAAAGATGGAACGGCCCCAAAGCCGATCAACTTGTTATGATCAGCCCCTTCGCGGGAAGCCGATTTACCTGTCCCGCGCGCGCAGTTTTTACTTGTTGCGGAACACGGTGCAGGGAACGCCCGCCCGCCGGATATCGCCACAAAGCGCGTTGGCTTCAGCTCTGGTTTCCCGGCCGATGCGGGCGGCATAACGCGGCCGCGAACCGAAATTGCCGCCCCGCTGCCGCACGATCAAAGCCCGCTCGGCATTCAGCGGCTCCGAAAGCTGCAGGATCGCCCGGGTGAAAAGCCGGTTCGCCACGGCCGGATTATAATGCGCCGCAAGCTGCACGCCCCAGGGCGCCCAGTCGGCCGATGCAATGAGAACGGGATCTTTCATGGTGCGGGTGTCGGCGAGACGCACGCAGGCATCGAGAAAGGAACGGTTGTCATCCAGCGCCGGTGCAGCCTTTTCCGGCGGATTGTCCTTCCATGTCTCCACAGGATAACCGGTGATCGCGAACACATAATCGCGGGTTTCGGTGGGCAGGCGGCCGTTGGCGATGAAGTTCCGCAAGCCCGCCTCCCCCGCATTGTAAGCTGCGGCGGCAAGGCCGAAATTGCCGAACTGCACGTTCAATTCGGAGAGATATCGGGAAGATGCCTCAAGCGCGGCGATGATGTTGAAACTGTCTTCGAGACCGCGCAACCGCGCCGTTCCCGGCATGAACTGGGCAATGCCCTCCGCCCCCTTCGGGCTGACCGCGCTCGCCCGGAACAGGCTTTCTCGCCAGATCAGCCGGGCGAAATAATCCGGCGGAACGGCATGACGGACGGCGAGAACCTCAATGGCATGGCAAAGATCGTTATTGTAACTGTCGGCATTGATGCACAAATCCGGCGCGACATCATGGGTATAGGCGCAGGCGGTTTTTTCCTTGGCGGTCTCTTCGGCTTGCGCCGCCCCAAAGGCTGCGGTCAGCAGACACAGGGCAAGAGCCATGCGGCTTGTCGATATCCCTGGCAAGCGAAAGTCCCCGAAAATGCCAAACGCCGATTATCGGCCAATCGGGAGGATATGCCCAGCTTTCCGGCTTGTCATCAGGTATCGAACCCCGAATGGACTGGCGCCATAGGATGGGGCGAGGATGGCGGGCAGCCACTTTGAAGTCAGTAATGGAGCGTCAACATTCTCTCGACGTCATCATCGGCCCTATGCCACTGCCATCCGGTTTAAATTTCTCGAAGAAGGCAGCGTCGTCAAATGGGAAGGCAAGTCGAGCTAATGATGCCGAGCGAATGTTGGCCCTCCACGACTGACTTAAAAGGTGTTGTGGGCCATCCGGAATTTAAACCGGATGGCAGTGGCACCGGACCGATGATGAGAGAATATGGGCTCACCACCGGCTTCACAGGAACTGAGGCCTCGCTCTAAAAGTCCTGCCACTCCTCATGCTTGACGGCAACCGCAGCGGAACCGCGCGCTGCAAGCGGGCGGGATGCGCTGCGATGCGAGCTCGCCGGCGCAGACTGCTGCTCGAAGCCGCTGCGCGCAGAGGCGGAGGAGCGCGGAGTGTCATCGAACCGGAATTGCCCGAGAAGTTCGAACAGGGCCGCCGCTTCCCGTGCAAGGCTGTGGCTTGCGGCGGTCTGCTCCTCGACCATGGCGGCGTTCTGCTGGGTGCCCTGATCCACAGTGTTGACCGCCTGATTGATTTCCGCAAGCGCCGTGGACTGTTCGCGCGCGGCATCGACAATCGCGACGACATTGGTATTGATGTCACGCACCTGCTCGGCGATCTCCTGCAGGGCCGAGCCGGCCCTGGTGACAAGGCCGACACCGTTTTCCACCTGCGCGCCGGAGGCATTAATCAGGCTCTTGATTTCCTTGGCAGCCGTTGCCGAACGCTGCGCGAGTTCGCGAACCTCCTGGGCAACCACGGCAAAACCCTTGCCCGCCTCACCGGCACGGGCGGCTTCAACGCCTGCATTCAATGCCAGAAGATTGGTCTGGAAGGCGATTTCGTCGATCACGCCGATAATGTTGGAAATCTCTCGCGATGATTTTTCGATCTGGTCCATGGCGCCGATCGCATCGCGCACCACCTGGCCCGAATGTTCCGCGTGGTCACGGGCGCGGGCAACGATCTTGCCAGCCTCTTCGGCGCGGCGGCTGGAGTCGTTGACGGCGGTGGTGATTTCCTCCAGTGCAGCTGCCGTTTCTTCGATGGAGGCGGCCTGCTGCTCCGTGCGTCTGGCGAGATCATCGGCAGCGGACCTGATCTCGTTGGAACCGGAAGAAATGGCGCCTGCATTTTCAGACACCAGCGTCATGGCCCTTTTCAGCTTTTCCGAAGCCGCGTTGAAATCCGTGCGCAATCTTTCAAGCGAGGGGATGAAGGGCTTGTCGATGTTCTGGGCAAGATCGCCCTCGGCCAGATCGGTGAGGCACTGCGCCAGCTTTTCGACATTCTCGACGCGGCCGGTCACGTCAGTCGCGAATTTGACGACCTTGAACACCTTGCCGTTGAGATCGAAGATCGGGTTATAGGACGCCTGAATGAAGACCTTGCGGCCGCCCTTGCCAAGCCGCATGAACTCGTCCGCCACGAGATCGCCGCCGGCCAGCCTTTCCCAGAACTGCTTATATTGCGGCGACTGCGTATAGGCCGGTTCGCAGAACATGGAATGGTGCCTGCCCTGCACCTCCGCCAGCGAATAACCGAGCGCGGCCAGAAAATTCTCGTTTGCGGTCAAAACCTCGCCGTTCGGGGAGAATTCAATGATGGCTTGAGCCCGAGACAGGGCGTCGATCTTTCCCGCGTCTTCCGCCGCCTTCAGTTTGCGGTCGGTAATATCGGTGGCGATCTTGACCACTTTCACCGGCTTGCCGCGACGAAACACCGGATTGTAGGACGCCTCGATCCAGACTTCCCGGCCGCCCTTGCCGATGCGCTTATATTGCCGCTGATCGAACTGGCCGGCCGAAAGCTTGGACCAGAAGGCCCTGTAATCCTCAGAAGACACGACCGCAGGTTCCACGAACATGCTGTGGTGCCTGCCGAGGATTTCCGAAAGCTCGTAACCGAGCGCCCGACAGAAATTCTCGTTGGCGTTGAGAATTTTTCCCGAAAGGTCGAATTCAATGATGGCTTGGGATTTGGAAAGCGCGGCAAGAACCGCAAAGGCATTGGCACCACGATCAAGAATACTCACGCGCAGTCCTCCGTTAGAAAGGGATGATTTCTATTCAAAATCATTAGTGATTATTATGATTGCATTCTTAAATAATATTTAAGGATAAAGTTGATGTTCGTCATCTGCGGTTGCGGAAACCGTGGCAGAGTGGTGTCTGTAGATGTTCCCTTGCCGCCGTTCTTTTCTTGGAACGTTCAAGACTTGGCCGCATTCTATGCCGAATGGGAAAGCGGCAATTGCCGGCGCGTTTACGTGCCGGCACGAGGGCGATTTCAACTTGGGAGGAACACACAGATGGAAAAGAACACGATCTGTATCTGGTACGACAAGGATGCCGAGGCCGCGGCCAGATTTTACGCCGAAACCTTTCCGGATAGCGCGGTAACCGGTGTTCACCATGCGCCGAGCGACTATCCCTCCGGTAAGAAGGGAGACGTGCTGACGGTGCAGTTCACCGTTGCAGGCATCCCCTGCATCGGCCTCAATGGCGGACCGGTCTTCAAGCAGAGCGAGGCTTTCTCCTTCCAGATATCGACCGAAGACCAGGAAGAAACCGACCGTTACTGGAACGCCATCGTCGGCAATGGCGGTGAGGAAAGCGCCTGCGGCTGGTGCAAGGATAGATGGGGCGTTTCCTGGCAGATCACGCCGCGCGTGCTGATGGAGGCCATGGCCGCCGGCGGCCCGGAGGCCAAACGCGCCTTCGACGCGATGATGGACATGAAGAAAATCGACGTCGCCACCATCGAGGCTGCACGTCGTGGTTGATTGGAAAAAGCTGTTCAGCAAGAAGTGGCAACGCAATCCGGAAACAGTAAGCGCTTGATAAACAAGGTTACATTCCGATTTTCCGCATTTGTCGCACTTTTTTCGCCGCGCAGAATACGCTGCGCGGCCAGTCATCATAAAACGTTCAACAAAATGTAAGCGATCCGTTAAATACGACTGTTAGCAGAGCCCGTGGCTACGTGCCGGGGACATGAGGTCCTTGCCGAGCAGGCCATCATTCCATCAACGGGGCTAACTCATGAAATCTTCCGTTCTGACTTCCTTCGTGGCCGGCGTCGCCATCACCGCCGCCTTCGGCGCCACGGCCGCCCAGGCAGAAAAGACCAAATTCGAATTCTGGTACGGTCTTTCCGGCGATCTCGGCGACCGCGTGCAGGAAACCTGCAAGAAGTTCAACGAATCCCAGACCGAATTCGAGATCGTCTGCACTTCGCAGAATGATTACGAATCCACCCTGCAGAACACCATTGCCGCGTATCGCGCCAAGAAGCAGCCCGCCATCACCCAGATTTATGACGCCGGCACGCTGGACATGATGCTGTCCAAGGCTTTCGTTCCCGCCAAGAAGCTGATGGCTGACAATGGTTACAAGATCGACTGGGACAATTATTTCCCCGGCATCGCCAATTATTACGCCACGGCCGCAGGCGAGCTGAATTCCTTCCCCTACAATTCTTCGACCGCGATGTTTTATTACAACCTCGACGCTTTCGAAAAAGCCGGCGTCACTTTCAAGCCCGACACCTGGGAACAGGTCGAAGAAGCTTCGAAAAAGCTGAAAGCCGCCGGCTTCGAATGCCCGCTCGCTTTCAACTTCGACACATGGATGCTGATGGAGCAGTTCTCCGCCATCCACAACCAGCCGATCGCCACCAGGGCGAATGGTTATCAGGGCCTCGACGCGGAACTTGCGATCAACAAGACCAAGTTCGTCGACCACGTGAAATTCTTCAAGAAGATGCAGGACGAGAAGCTGTTCGTCGTCAAGACCAAGCAGCTCGGCATGGATATCCTGCCGGCCTTCACCTCCCAGACCTGCCAGATGTTCATGACCTCCATCGCCAACCACGGCACCGTTGGCAAATCCATGCCGGAAGGCGTGAAGTGGGACGTCGCCATGCTGCCGATCTGGAAGGGCACGGAGCGTCACAACTCGCTGGTGGGCGGCGCTTCGCTATGGGTCATGGCCGGTCGTCCGGACGCCGAATACAAGGGTGCGGCCGCATTCCTGAACTTCATCGCCCAGCCTGATATGGTTGAATGGTGGTCGACGGTCACCGGTTACATTCCGGTCACCAAGACCGGCTTCGACGCCATGAAGGCCAACGGTTTTTACGACAAGGCTCCCTATAAGGGCCGCGAAAAGGCCATCGAAAGCCTGACGTTCACGCCGCCGTCCGACTATACCCGCGGCATCCGCCTCGGCGGTTTCACGCAGATCCGCAAGGAAGTCGCCACCTCGCTCGAAGCCATCTTCATGCAGAACGCGGATATCCAGGCTGAACTCGACAAGGCCGTCGAGCGCGCCAATACCGGCCTGCGCCGCTTCGAAAAGACCTATGAAGGCGCCAAGCTGAACTAAGCCCGCTTTCATCGCCGTCAAAGGCCTGTCCGGACATGGTTCGGGCAGGCCCGCCGAATTCTCGAACCCTGCCGGTTTCCAATGGAAAAGCGTACCGTCTTCAAAAGCACATGGCTGCCTGTGCTCTTCGCCCTGCCGCAGTTCCTGCTCATCCTCTTGTTCTTCTATTGGCCGGTTGCGGCGGTGCTGAACTGGGCATTCACCCTGGAGCCGCCTTTCGGCGGCCAGGCGGAGTTCGTCGGTTTAGCCAATTTCATCGAAACCTTCGGCGATCCGCTTTATTGGCAATCGATCCTCACCAGCCTGATATTTGCGGTGGCCGGGCCTTTTTTCGCGATCCTCATCGGCCTTGTGCTTGCCCTTGCGGTCGATCGCCAGCTTCCCGGCTCCGGCTTTTTCCGGGTGCTTTATATCCTGCCCTACGCGATTGCCGGTCCCGCCGCCGGCATGGCCTTCCGCTTCATCCTGTCGCCGGAACGCGGCATCGCCGCATCGCTGAATTCCTGGTGGCCCGATATCTGGAACCCTGCAAAATACGGCGAGCACGCGCTCATCCTTGTCATCGTCATCTTCATCTGGAAATGGGCGGGCTACACCTTCATCTTCCTGTTCGCCGGCCTGCAATCCGTGCCGCGTTCGCTGACGGAGGCCGCCGCCATGGACGGCTCCGGGCCCGTTCGCCGCGCCATCGACATTCAGGTGCCGCTGCTGGCCCCGACCCTGTTCTTTCTCACCGTCATCATGATGACCGAAGGTTTCGTTGGCGCCGATACGTTCGGCATCGTCGCCTCCACCACGGAGGGCGGCCCCAACCACGCCACCGAAGTGATGGTCTACCGCATCGTCAGCGAGGCCTTCGAGGGACTGAACTATTCCGGCGCCTCGGCGCAGAGCCTCGTCCTCATCGGCCTCATCATGGTCTTCACCTTCATCCAGTTCCGCTTCGTCGAGCGGCAAGTCCATTACAAGTGAGGCGGCGATGATCCAGCGCACACCCTATGCCGACGCCCTGACCTATGCGATCATGGTGGCCGGTTTTTTCCTGCTCATCGGCCCCTTCATCGTCGTCATTTCCGGCGCCAGCCAGTCGGTCCAGCAGGTCAACAGCGTCCCCTTCAACTTCATGCCGCAGGGCGAATTCTTCACAAATGCACAGGCGGCATGGCAACGCGCCAATCTCGGCAATGCCCTCCTCAACAGCATGATCATGGCGACGCTGGTGACCATCGGCAAGGTGGCCCTTTCGGCCTTCACCGCCTTTGCCATCGTATTCTTCCGCTCGCCGCTCAGGCATCTGTTCTTCTGGACGGTGTTCATCACCCTTATGCTGCCGCTCGAAGTGCGCGTGGTGCCAACCTATTCGGTCGCCGCCGATGTTTTCCAGCCGTTCCGCTCGATCCTCGGCCTGTTCGGCATCGAGATCACCCTCGAATGGAACCTGCTGAACTCCTACGCCGGCCTCACCCTTCCGCTGATCGCAACCGCCACCGGCACCTTTCTTTACCGGCAGTTCTTCATGACGATCCCGGACGAACTGGCGGAAGCCGCGCGCATGGACGGTTCGGGTGCGGCACGTTTCTTTGTGGATATGCTGCTGCCACTGTCGCGCACCAACATGCTGGCGCTCACCACCATCATGTTCGTTTATGCCTGGAACCAGTATCTGTGGCCGCTGCTGATGATCACCGACCCGTCCTACAAGACGGTGATGATGTCGCTGCGCGCGCTTCTGCCCGCCGATGACGGCACGCCGGACTGGAACGTCACGCTGGCCGGTTCCCTCATCATCATCCTGCCGCCGCTCCTCGTCGTGGCCTTCCTGCAACGCTGGTTCGTCCGCGGTCTCGTCTCGTCCGACAAGTGACAGCGCGGCTTTCAAAAAAGGTTTTATAATCATGGCTCAGATCGATATCCGTCAGGTCCGCAAATCCTATGGCAAGACGCCTACCCTGCACGGCGTGGACCTCTATTTCGGTTCCGGCGAATTCGTCGTCATCCTCGGCCCCTCGGGCTGCGGCAAATCCACGCTTCTGCGCATGATCGCCGGTCTGGAGGATATCACCTCCGGCGAGATCGCCATTGGCGGGCGTGTGGTCAACATGCTGGAACCGCGTGAGCGCGGGTGCGCCATGGTGTTTCAGAACTACGCGCTTTATCCGCATATGTCAGTTGCCGGTAATATCGGTTATGCGCTGAAAGTCGCCGGCGTTGCAAAAGCCGAACGCCAGCGCCGCATTGAGGAGACAGCAAAGATCGTCGGCCTTTCCGATTATCTGGAGCGCAAGCCGGCAGCCCTTTCCGGCGGCCAGCGCCAGCGCGTCGCCATGGCCCGCGCCATCATCCGCGAACCTGCGGTGTTTCTGTTCGACGAGCCGCTCTCCAACCTCGACGCCAAGCTGCGCGTGACCATGCGCGCGGAAATCCGCAAGCTGCACCAGCGCCTCTCCGCCACCTCCATCTTCGTCACTCACGATCAGGTGGAGGCCATGACGCTGGCCGACCGGCTGGTCGTGATGAACAAGGGCAATGTCGAGCAGGTCGGCCATCCGCTGGATATTTATCACCGCCCGGCCAGCACCTTTGTGGCGTCCTTCATCGGCTCGCCGGCCATGAACCTGTTCAGCACAAGGGTGGAGGTGGAGTCCCCCGCCGTGATGCTGAATGGCGCGCCGGTGAAACTATTCCCCGAAATCGCGCTGGAACTGCGCGGTCGCGACGTGACGGTCGGCATCCGCCCGGAGCAGTGCGTGGTCAGCACGGATGGCGCCGGCGTACCGGCGGTTGTTGATTTCGTCGAAGAATTGGGCTCGGGCCGCATCGTGCATGCCGATATCGCAGGCGAGACCTTTTCCGCCGCCATCGGTGAGGACCTTTCCGTAAAACCCGGCCAGCGCATCCATCTCGATCTTCCACCCGCCCATCTCCATTTTTTCGATCCGGCCACCGGCAAACGGATCGACGCGGAAGGTATGGCGGAGACACCCCAAAGCATAAACGAGAAGCTGCTCGCGGTTTGACCCTTCTGCGAGACATGTCCGGCACGGTTTGGAATATTCTCTCTCCGCGCCGGACCCGCAATTAAGATCAAGCCTGTTTGGCAGGCGCGTCGCATCATGCGACGGGTCCGGCCGTCACCCTTTCACGCCTGACGAAATCATGATCGCTTCCGTTACGCGCCGCTGGAAGATGACATAGGCGATGATGACCGGCAGCGCCGCCAGCATGGCTATGGCCATCAGCCGCGCATAGGCGACACCGAAAGTGTCGTTGACCTGGGTGATGCCAACAGGGATGGTCATCATGTTTTCCGAGGTGACGACGAGGAAGGGCCAGAAGAAGGCGTTCCACACTGTGATAAACGTCACAATCGCCATAGCGGTGGTGATGCCCCAATTAAGCGGCAGATAGACCTTAAAAAGAATGGTATATTCGCCGCCGCCATCCAGAACCACCGCCTCGCGCATCTCCTTCGGCACACTATCGAAGAACTGCTTGTAGACAATGATGACGATGGGCGTGATGAGCTGCGGCAGGATGATGCCCGCCCAGGTGTTGATAAGGTTAAGGTTCTTCATCAGGATGAATTGCGTGACGACCAGCGTCTGCGCCGGCACCATGAAACTGGCGAGCACGATGCCATAAAGCAGCCGCCGGCCCGGAAAACGTATCTGCGACAGGGCATAAGCACATAACATCGAGATCAGCAGCACCGACACAGTGACGATGGCCGCCGTGCCAACGGAGTTGATATACCAGTTCATCAATTTCGTGTTGAAGATGGCGCTGACATAGGCGCTCAGCCGGAATTCATCGGGGATCAATGATGTGTTGCCGGCAACATTCTCATCCGAACGGATGGACGTCACGAACGTCCAGTAGAGCGGGAAAATCCAGACCAGTGCGGCCGAAAAGGTCAGCACGGTCAGGATAATGTTTTCTAGTCTTCTTGTGAGGCTCATGAGTTCCTCCGGATGCGCAGCAGCTGGAACTGAAGAATGGAAACGATCATGATCAGCAGGAACAGCACGGTAGCGACAGCGGAGGCGTAACCGCCATTGTTGAGCTGGAAGGCTTCACGATAGACCTTGAGAAGCAGCACGAAGCTGGAATTGAAGGGTCCGCCGCCGCTGAGCAGATAAATCTGGTCGAATATCTTCAGTTGCAGGATCAGTTGCAGAGTGAGCACGAGAGCTGTCACCGGCCATAACAACGGCCAGGTGACGCGCCAGAAGCGTTGCCACGTCGTTGCACCGTCCAGCGAGGCAGCCTCATAAAGCTCGGCCGGAATATTGCGAAGGCCCGCGATGAACAGCAACACGTTGAAGCCATTCGTCCACCAGATGGTGACGACGGCGACCATCGGCATCACCCAATATGGGTTCTTGAATACCGCGACCGGCTTTCCGGCAATCAGCGAAATCACCGGTTGGAGAATACCGAACTGCAGATCGAGCATCCATGCCCAGATTTCAGTGACGACAGACACCGGCAGCACATAGGGCAGGAAGAACAGGCTCATTGCGATCGTCTGCTTGACACCCGACAGGCGGCTGACGGCAAGAGCGATCATCAGGGCGATGACTGTTGTCGGCACGACAGTCAGAAGCACGAAATAGCCGTTATTCTTGAGGGAGGTGACGAAAAGCTTGTCACTCAGCAACTTGGTGTAGTTGGCCAGCCCTACCCAGTCACCGTCGCCAATCAGCGGCGCATTGGTAAAACTGATGCGCACCATCTCGATCAAAGGATAAAGGAAGAAGGTGACGAAGACCACGATGAACGGCGTCACCATCGACAGCGCGATCAGCGATTTCTTGCGCCGGTTTTCAATCATAGCCATGGGATATCTCCGGGACCTCACGCATTGCAGGCGCCCTCCGGCCATGGACCGGAGGGCTGGTTTCCTGTCATTTCAGCTTGCTTTGCAGCTCTTCCTTGATCTGTGCCACCGCATCCGTGCCACTCATAAAGCCCTGAATGGCCGGCGCGATGACGTTGAGCGCCGCATCATAGGCGGGTGAGGCAACGCCGGTGATCGTCGTTTTCGGATCGAACACCGCCGCTTCCGCCAACGACGCATAGGTCGCATTCGGCTGCATCGCCTTGTAGTCGCTGCCTTCGGTGATCGATTTATAGGCCGGGATATGGCCGGCATCGGCCCAGCTGATGGCGTGTTTTTCCATCCAGCCGATCACTTTCATGACGGCTGCGCGCTTCTCACCCGAAACGGTCTTGTCGCCCTGGTTGGGGATGGCAAAGGCATGTGAATCCGCCCAGGTAGCGCGTTTGCCCATGAAGGGTGGAACCTCGACCGCGCTCCACTTGAAGCCCAGCTTGTTGTTTTTCTCCAGATCCTTGTAGGTCGGCACTTCCCAGACGCCGTTCAGCTGGAAGGCGGATTTCCCGGCAGAGAAAAGCGCGACGGAGGCAGGATATTCCGCCTGCTCGGGCGCCCAGCCGTTTTCACGCCATTTCGACATGGTGTCGATTGCCTTGGCGGCCTTTTCGGCATTGTCGCCGGCCAGAACCTCGCCATTGGTGACGAGTTCGCCGCCCTGTTGCGAGAACAACGTGTAGAAGACACGCCAGACCCCGGCTTCCCCGCCGGACTGGTAGGTTACCGGCGTCTCGACGCCATTCTCCTTCGCCCAGGCCAACGCCCTCTCAAAGTCATCCATCGTCTTGATGCCGGTGAGCTTGCCCTCGGCATCGATATAGGGCGAGCCTTTGAGAAGATCGGCATTGTAGTAAAGAATAAGCGCGTGAATATCGAAAGGCACGGCATAAAGCTTGCCGTCATGGGTCGCCGCCTCAAGCGGGGCGCTGAAGAAATCGTCTTTCTTCAGGCCAGCATCTTCAAGGTCCTTGTCGGTGATTTCGCTCAGCACCTTTTCCTGCAGCGCCAGGGGCGCGCGGGACAGGTGATAGGTCATGACGTCAGGGCCCTCGCCGACGGCTGAGGCGGTCCGCACCTTGGTATAAAAGGGCACGCCCCACTCCAGTGTCGTTCCCTTGACCTGAATATCCGGGTGCTCCTTGTTGAAAGCATCGATCAACGCCTTCATGCGCACGCCGTCGCCGCCGGACAGAAAGTCCCACCAGACGATATCCTGTTTGGCCAGCGCCGGCAGGGCAGTCAAACCCAGAACCGTGCCAACAAGCAATGTCTTGATCAGTCGCATCGTTCACTCCTCCCGTTTATGTGGAAATACCCCTTGAAGAGGCGGTCTGCTCAATCGAAAGGCGCCTCCTCGCGCCTATCGCAATCTCTTGCCGTCGCTGTCGAACACCAGAATGTGTTCGGGCGAAGCGCTGAGCGACACGGACCGGCCATCGAGACTCTCGCGTGAGCCCTGCCGCTGCACGATGATTTCCTTGCCCGAGGGCGCGCGGGTGTAGAGATAGGAAACATCCCCCAGCTCCTCCGCCACCTCGACATTGACGGGCAAGGCGCCCTCCTGCGTTATCGTCAGATGCTCGGGCCGAACGCCGATCTCGACCCGCTGGCCGGCGGAAACAGGCTGCAAAAGCCGTGCTTCGAGATGTCTGTCGCCACCATCGAGCGAAAGCGTCACGACGCCGTTTCGCTGTTCGACAATCTGCGCCTGCAGGAAGTTCATCGCCGGTGAGCCGATGAAGCCCGCGACGAACCGGTTGTCCGGATCGTCATAAAGGGTGAGCGGCGCACCCGCCTGCTGCACGACGCCGCCCTTCAGCACGAAAATCCTGTCCGCAAGCGTCATGGCCTCCACCTGGTCATGCGTGACATAGATCATCGTCGCGCCCAGCTTGCGGTGAAGCCGGGTCAGTTCCAGCCGCATCTGCACACGCAGTTCGGCGTCCAGATTGGACAGCGGTTCATCGAACAGGAATACCTTCGGCTGCCGGACAATGGCGCGGCCGATGGCCACGCGCTGCCTCTGCCCGCCGGAAAGCTGCGAGGGCCGTTTGTGCAGATGCTCCTCGAGCTGGAGGACGCGCGCGGCCTCGCCCACCCTCTCCGTCACCTCCGCCTTCGGCCGGCGCGCAAGACGCAGGCTGAACGCCATGTTCTCGAACACCGTCAGATGCGGATAGAGCGCATAGTTCTGGAACACCATCGCAACGCCGCGATCCGCCGGTTCGACCGCGGTGACATCACGCTCATCGATGGCGATGCGCCCGCCGCTGGTTTCCTCAAGGCCTGCGATCATGCGCAACAGGGTCGATTTTCCGCAGCCGGAAGGCCCCACGAAGACCGCAAAGCTACCGGCTGGAATTTCCATCGAAACATCCCGGATGGCCGCGAAGGATCCGAAGGACTTGGCGACATTGTTGAGACGGACACCCATGGTCGCCTCACTGAACCTTCAGCCGAAGCACGTGATAGGACAGCGCTGGCACCGAACCCTTCAATGCCCTGTCCTCCACGGCGACGCCACTGCCCGGCACCGGCACGACGCGATCCGGCTGGTCCGGCCCGTTGCCGACACGCAAATCGTATCCCGCCATGGCCAGATGCAGGCTGAGCGTGGCGGATGAATAGCCGGTGAAGCTGACATCGATCTCTGCCGCTTCTGTCAGATGTCGGTTGAGCACGAACAGTGTCACCACACCTTCCGCTTCGTCATAAACACCGGCAACATCGAGATATTTGACGTCATCGGCCGCGTTGCAATCGTAAGTCGGGCAATCGACGGCGATGTTCAGCGCGACACCACGGCCATAAAGCGAGGCGAACTGATAGGGATAATAGATCGTCTGCCGCCAGGCCGGGCCGTTCTTTTCCGCCCGGATGGGGGCGATGACATTGACGAGCTGGGCGATGCAGGCGATGCGCACCCGGTCCGAACGGCGGATGAACTCGTTGAGCAGACCGGCGACGAACAGCGCATCCTCGAAGTTGTAAGTTTCCTCCAGAAGTGCGGGCGCTTCCGGCCAGTCCCAGCTCTTGATGCGTTTACCGTCTTCTTCGCGGATGTGATACCAGACGTTCCATTCATCGAAGCAGATGGAAACATCGTTCTTGGCGCGTTTCTTCGCCTTCACGTAATCGATGACCCCGGCAATCGTCTGGATATAGCGCCCGGTTTCCTCGATCTTGCCGAAATAGTTCAGCGTGTCGCGGCTGCTATTGCCGAAATATTTGTGCAGCGAGATATGATCAACATTCTCGTAGCACTCCTCCAGCACCTGGCGCTCCCATTCGGGATAGGTCGGCATGCCGTCATTGGAACTGCCGCAGACAATCGCTTCAATCGTCGGGTCGAAGCCCTTGAAGGCCTTGGCGGTTTCATTGGCGAGGCGGCCATATTCCACAGCCGTCTTGTGGCCGATCTGCCAAGGGCCGTCCATCTCGTTGCCGAGGCACCACATTTTCACACCGTGGGGCTTTT
Source organism: Agrobacterium sp. B1(2019) (assembly GCF_008274755.1). Classification (NCBI taxonomy): domain Bacteria; kingdom Pseudomonadati; phylum Pseudomonadota; class Alphaproteobacteria; order Hyphomicrobiales; family Rhizobiaceae; genus Agrobacterium; species Agrobacterium sp. B1(2019). The sequence goes on from NZ_VTPB01000002.1 coordinate 166,963, forward strand.
CAGTGCCGTGGCTGCGGCGCAGATCGCTGAGAGCCGTGCCTCCTGGAAAGTTCACGTATTCGAGGAAGTTGCGGGCATCGTCCAGCCCACGGGAACCGAGATTGACGGCGAGCATCATCTCGATGCCGGCCATCTGTGCCCAGTCGGCAAATTCATTGATGCCGATCTGATTGGTTTCCTTGGAGCGCCATGCGAGGTCGAGGCGAATGGGGCGCTGATCGCGCGGGCCGATGCCGTCTTCCCAGCGATAGGCCGAAACGAAATTGCCGCCGGGATAGCGGATCGCGGGAATTTTCAGGTCCTGCACGAATTTCAGGACGTCCTTGCGAAAGCCGTTCGCATCCGCCTGCGGATGGCCGGGCTCATAAATCCCGCCATAGATCGCACGCCCCATATGCTCGATGAAGGCGGAATAAAGACGATCGTCGATACGCCCAATCCGGAAGTCCCGGTGGACTGAAACCCGCGCTTTCATAAGGCTCTCCTCCCTGCGCATTTATATCTCAAAATATGATATGAACCATATTTGATAATATAGTTGCCGAGGGAATCCGCGCCTGTCAACCGCGAAAATCATACTTTTGAAAATTTGGAGTTCAGCCTGCGGTACGCAGGCGCAGGATGATGTCCTGATCGTAATTGCCAAAACCGCGGCCGAAGATATTCAACCCGCCCGGATGTTTTGCATCGGCCTTGACCTCGATGCGCAAGCGGATGGAACGGTGGCTGGCCAGATCGATATCCGTCAGTGTCACATCCGAAATCCGGGTTCCGTCGACATAGGTTCCCTGCGCGGTGATGCGCCAGGTCTTGAGCATGCCATATTGGGAACCGGAGAGCTTCCACCAGTCCGGCGTAAACGTGCCGCGCTTGTCGCCGAAGTCGCCGGGTGAGGTCCAGACCCCGATTTCCCGACCGTTGACCGATAGCGTAATATCGGACGGCCAGTTGCTGTGCGTTCCGGGCACTTCAGAGCTGACCTCCATCGAAAACTCGATTTCCTCGACTTCCCGCCCCTGAATCTTGGCGTTGTTGGGAAATTGATATTCCACGAAGCCGGAGGTCAACCACAGAAGCGCCGTCTTCATGCGGTCTGGATCCATGAATGTATCGGGCACATCAAGCAGCCCGATAATTCCCTCCGGCGAGCAGATGCCGCAGGGCGCGGTGACCGAACTTTGGGTGTAAAGACCGAGCGGCATGGCGACCGCGATATAATTTGAGGTGACAGGCGCCTCGGGTTTTCGGAACGAAACGATGAGTTCGTCGCAGGTGGCGAAGCAGATTTTCTGACTGCCCTTGCGCGCCTTGCGCGTTTCGGTTCGCAGCAGCCCCGCCTCCTCGAGAACGGCCACGCCGGCGGAAACGGTGGACTGGGGGAGTTCCAGTCTCTGCGCAATTTCGTTGACGTTGAGGCCGCTCGCCTCATGCAGCAGCTTCAATATTTGCACGCGGATGAGCGACGCCGCTGCCTTCAGGACATCAAATTCTTTTTCAGCATCAACGAGGAGAAAATTGGGCGCCATATTCTAATCTTCAGATTTATCGATCCAGATCAGAATTTCTGGCTTAAATGCCCTGCACTTGTCCAGTGCTGTTTGTCATACAGTCGCTTTTGAGAGGCGTGAAGCGCCATCCACCCCAGTCACTTCATAAAAAAGAGCACCGCCACACGGTCTCGATACCGCGTGGCGGTGCCCGTTTCGTCGTCAGCCGCGCTTGCGCAGGGTCCGCGTGCCGGTGTCGACGAGGTTTTGCGCCGCTTCATCCACGCTGGCGCGGCCGAAGGCGAGCGAATCGGCAATGGGGCGCATCACGCCACGGTCGAACTCGTTGGCGCCGATCGGGGCGGGTTTCGGATAGGCATCGGTCTTTCCGGAAAGGCTTTCGATATAATCCACCGTCTTGCGTTCGGTCTCATTGAGTGTCGGCAACAGGGCCTCGCGTACGGCCTTGGCCGGCGGCACGCCACGTTCGACGCCAAGCGCCTTGCCGGCTTCCAGATCGTTGACAAAGAAGTTGATGAACTTCGCCGCCGCTTCCGCATTGGTCGAGGTGGACGATATGGACCAGATGAGGCCCGGTCGGTAATAATGACCGGTCGGTTTGCCCGGCCCCTCGCCCGGCAGCATGCCGATGGACAGCGTTTGTTTATTGAGCTTCTGATAACCGACAAGCTGGTTGGAATAGGCAAAGCCGATAGCCGAATTGCCCAGCGTCAGGGCGTTGGATTCGATGGTATTGTCGTCACGCGTCTGGATATCGGCGGAAACGCAGAGCTTGTTCTCGCGCAAATCCTCCCAATAGGCGAACCATTCCTTGGCGTCCTCTTTGTTGAAGCCGATGGTGCCGTCCTGAAACAGCAGCTTGCCGCGCTGGCGTAGCCAGACATCGAAAACATAGTGATAACGCGCACCATAGGGCACGGCCCAGTAGTTCCGTTTTGCCGGACCGTTCTTCTTGAAATCGCGCGCCAGTTCCGAAAGCGCCTTCCAAGTGATCTGGTCCTGCGGCACCGAAACCCCGGCTTCCTTCAGCGTGTCGGCGTCATACATCATGCAGAAGGAATTCAGCCCGAGGCCGACGCCGTAAAGCTTGCCGTCGATGCGGCAGAGATCGACCTCGCTTTTGCCGAAGGTGGAAAGATCGAGCGACTTGCCGACGAACTGGTCCAGCTCCATGCAGGCGCCACGGCCGGAATAATCGGCAATGGTGGAAGGTTCGAGCTGGAAGATATCGGCAACGTTGCGCCCCGCCATCGATGTCGCAAGCTTGGTCCAGTAATCGGAACCGGCGATCATTTCGCCGCTGATTTCTGTTTGCGGGTTTGCCTTCTGGTAAAGGGCGATCACGTCGTTGGTGCGCTTGCTGCGGTCGGCCGATCCCCACCATACGCAGCGAAGCCGGGTTTCGGCCGCGGCCGCGCGAAAACCACCCGCCGCCACGCCCAGACCGGCCAGCGCCGCCGTCACCAAAAATCCACGTCTGTCGATAGTTTGCATCTGCTCCTCCCGCGTTTTGCAAATTTTTCAGATGTCGCTTATATTCTTGCAAATTTTCTTAGTTTGCAATATTTGCATCATAATAGATTTTTTTGCAAGCGCAGGAGACGATATGAACGATACGCCCGACATCAGCCGCCCGCGCCAGTCAGATATCGCCCAGCGCGCCGGCGTTTCCATCAGCACCGTCTCGCGCGTTCTTGCAGGGGAAAAGGGTATCAGCGCATCCATCCAGACCAAGGTTCTGGGGGTGGCCGCGGAGCTTGGCTACCCGTTGCGACCGGCCGCGAACCAGACCGGCGGCGTGCCGCTGGAGGGCAAGCAAATCCTCGCACTCATGTCCGCCGAAAGGGCGACCGGCGATATCGGCGCTTTTTATCACGATATTTTCGACATGCTGCGCAGCCTTGCCCAGACGGATGGTTTCGAACTCGACATCCGGCTTTTGCACCAGAAACAGGTGGATGATGCGCTGACCCAGCGGGTCTGCGAGGTGGACGGCCTTCTCGCCATCGGCCTCGACCCCGAGGACGAGATCATCCACCGCATCACGCAGGGTGTGCTGCAACCGGTTCTGGTCAACAGCGCCGATCCCTCGATGATGCTGGATTGCGTCTCGCCTTCCAATTTTTACGGCGGCGCGCTGGCGGCGCGGCGGCTGCTGGAACTCGGTCACCGCAAGGTCGCCTATATAGGCCCGCATCATCGCCACACCATAAGGGAGCGTATGCGCGGCTTCCGCCACACAATTCTCGAGGAAGAGGGAACGACCTATGAGGAGTTCCTGCTTTCGACGGCGGATAGCGGCTTCGGACAGGCGGGCGATGCGGTTCACCAGCTATTGGCCAAAAACCCTGAACTCACCGGCATTTTCTGCATGAATGACGCGATTGCGCTCGGTGCGCTCGGGGCAGCGCAGGAGCTTGGCCTCGCCGTACCGGACGATCTTTCCATCATCGGCTTCGACGACCTGCCCTTTGCCGAACTTTCCACCCCCCGTCTCAGCACGATCCGCGTCGACCGCCGCGAAATCGCCCGCGAGGCGGTGGAGCTGCTGCGCCGCCGGCTGACGGAACCCTCCGCCAACGCCCGTCAGGTGCAGCTTGGCGTGCAGCTGGTGGAAGGACAGACGGCCGGCAAGGCGAAAAAGACGGGAAAGGCAGCACGCGATGCATGACACCATGAGTAAGCCCGCCATGGCCAGATTCAATCCGCTGCATGGCAATCCGCTCAAAAGCCGCGCCGATGTCCGACGGGCGCTGGATGACAGTTTCGCGCCACTTCTTCCCTATTTTTCGCCGGGTGGCGCAAGAGTGACGCTCAGCGGGGCTGCCGCGCATTTCGACCGGGCGGCGGCGGATCTGGAAGGTTTCGCCCGGCCGCTCTGGGGCATCGCACCGCTTGCGCTGAGCGGCGACCAATTCGACCATTGGCCGCTTCTGGCACAGGGAATAGCCAACGGCACCGATCCTTCCCATCCCGAATATTGGGGCGACGTGCGGCAGAAAGACCAGCGGCTGGTGGAGCTTGCAGCAATCGGGTTTGCGCTGCGGCTTGCGCCGCAGCACCTGTGGGAACCGCTTTCCGACGCGCAGAAAGACAATGTGCGGCGTTATCTGCTGGCGGCGCGCGAGCGCAATTACGCCGATAATAACTGGAAGTTCTTCCGGGTGATGGTCGATATGGCGCTTGATCATCTCGGCATCGAATTCGACCGCAGCCTGACCGAGACATTCCAGAAGGAACTGGACGAGTTCTATATCGCCGACGGCTGGTATCGCGATGGCAATTACCGCCGCATCGACCATTACATCGCCTTCGCGATGCATTTTTACGGCCTGATCTACGCGAAACTCAGCAAGCCTGACGATGCCTACGCCGCACGCTATCGCGAGCGAGCGCGCCTCTTTGCAGGCGATTTCGCAAGCTGGTTCGATGAGGATGGCGGCACGCTCGCCTTCGGCCGCTCCATGACCTACCGCTTCGCCTGCGGCGGCTTCTGGGCGGGTCTCACTTTTGCCGATGAGGAGGCGCTGCCCTGGGGCGAAATCAAGGGGCTTTATCTGCAGCATCTGCGCTGGTGGGCGAAAAAGCCGATTGCCGACCGCGACGGCGTGCTCTCCATCGGCTACGCCTATCCGCAGCTCACCATGTCCGAAAGCTATAATTCGGCGGGCTCGCCCTACTGGGCCTTCAAGGCCTTCCTGCCGCTGGCCCTGCCGGAAAGCCACCCCTTCTGGCTGGCGCAGGAAAAACAGCCTGAAACATCCGCAAATCCAAAGCCGCTTGCTCATCCCGGCATGGTGCTGATGCGGGCCGCTGGCAATGTCACGGCACTTTCCAGTGGCCAGGAAAACCTTTCCATGCGTGGCGGGCCGGAGAAATATGCCAAATTCGCCTATTCCTCGCGTTACGGTTTCGGCGTGGAAGTGGACGAGCGTGGTTTCAAGACCAATGGTTTCGACAACATGCTGGCCTTTTCCGAAGACGGCCTGCACTACCGCGTGCGCGAGACCAACGAAAAGGTTCTGCTGGCCGGGGAAAGCCTGCGGGCGACATGGAAGCCGCTCCCGGATGTGGCGGTTGAAACCACGCTGATTGCGGCTGGCGACTGGCATATAAGGCTGCACCGGATCACCTCCGCCCGTCCCCTTTCGGTGACCGAAGGCGGCTTCGCTATCAACCGCAACGACGGCGACCGCGACGCCGTGCGCGAAGAGTCGGGCCGGGCGACTGCCGATTGCGGTGCCGACATATCCGCCATCATCGATCTCGGCTCCAGCATAACCCGCGACGGCGTGGCGCTGAAGGCGCTGCCCAACACTAATCTCGTCAACGCCAAAACCACGGTGCCGCAACTGCGGGGCGAGATTCCGGCGGGCGAAACCCTGCTTGCCTGCGCGGTCTTTGCCGGGGTGACCGGGCCAGAAAGCGAGAAAGCGCTGGCGACAGTTCCGGCACTTCCGGACATGGAGGCGCTCGACCGCCTGTTTGCGGAACGGGGCGTTCCTGTCAGCAGCATGGCGGCCACGGGAGAGCCGCAATGACGAGCCCGCTTCCGCGTCTCAGCCTCGCCATGGACCCGGAGCGAACCCAGCATGTGCTGACACCGCAGGCTCTTGAAAGGCTGTCGCAGAGCGTTGAGATTCTTGATACGGGGCGGATATGCGATTTCCACGATCCCGCAGTGAAAGAGCAGTTGGCGCGGACGGATGTTCTTCTGACCGGCTGGGGCTGTCCGGATATCGACGCACGGGAGCTGGCGCTGATGCCGTGCCTCAAACTGATCTCCCATGCCGCCGGCACGGTCAAATATTTCCTGTCGCAGGCGGTGTTCGATCGTGGCGTTACCGTGTGCAGTGCGGCGGAGGCGAATGCGCAGCCGGTCGCCGAATTTTCGCTGGCGATGATCCTGCTCGCCGGCAAGCGCACCTTCGGCTTCCGGCGTCTCTATCTAGAGCACCGAGATCGCGCCCCTGTCGAGCGATTGCAGGCGCAGGCCATCGGCAATCTCGGCCTCACGGTCGGCATTGTCGGCGCCTCACGCATCGGACGTCGCGTCATCAATCTGTTGCAGCCCTTCGATCTCAACCTTATCCTTTTCGACCCGCTTCTAAGCGTTGCGGAGGCGGAAAAGCTCGGTGTACGTCTCGTTTCGCTTGAGGAGCTGGTGGCGGTGAGCGACGTCATTTCCCTGCATGCGCCTTCCCTGCCGGAGACACAGCATATGATCGGCGCGGCAGCGCTTGCCCGCATGAAGGACGGTGCGACCCTGATCAATACGGCGCGCGGCGCGCTGGTTGATGAAGACGCGCTTCTGGCCGAACTGAAAACCGGACGCATCGAAGCCGTCATCGACGTGACCGACCCGGAAGTGCCGCCGCCGGTTTCACCCCTCTTTAGCCTGCCCAACGTGTTCCTGACGCCGCATATCGCCGGCGCCACCGGCCTTGAACGCGCAAGGCTCGGTGACATGGCCATTGCCGAAATCGAACGCTTCTGCCGCGCGGCACCCCTGCAACAGCAGGTGCGGCCGGAACATCTGGAACTGATCGCATGAGATTATTCGAGCCGGGCCTCTGCTCCGTCACCTTCCGCTCCCTGTCGTCACAGGCCGTCATCGACCTTGCCGCCGCAAACGGCATCAAGGCAATCGAATGGGGTGCGGATACCCATGTACCGCCCGGCGATCTCGAAAATGCAAGGGATGTGGCGGCGCGGACGGCAGAGGCCGGCCTCTCCGTCTCGTCCTACGGCTCCTATATCTTTGTGCCGGATTCTACGCCGGAAGATGTGGCTGCCGTGCTCGAAACCGCAAAGGCCCTCGGTGCCGGCCATATCCGTATCTGGCCCGGCAGCCGCAAACGCCCGTCTGCCGATTACTCCCCTGGCGAACGCCGCGCGGTGGCGGAAGCACTGGCGACAATCGCCCGCCGGGCGCACGACGATGGCATCACAATCGGCCTCGAATATCACCCCAACTCACTGACGGACACCCTGCCCTCGGCCCTGCAACTCATGCAGGACTTGCCGATGCCCAACCTCTTCTTTTACTGGCAACCCGCCCCCGGACTGCCGCTGGAGGACGCACTCACGGAAATATCCGCACTCGGCCCACGCATCTGCCATCTCCACGTCTTCGCCTGGCTGGCCGACGCCAGCCGCCTGCCGCTTCACGAACGCGCGGAGTATTGGCGGGCGTGCATGGATGCGATACCTGCGAGCGGCTGGACGAAGACGGCTTATGCGATGCTGGAATTCGTCAAGGGTGACGGCGTCGGTCAGTTTTTGGAAGATACGGTGACGCTGCGGCAAATTCTTGCCGGTTCGTAGAGCCGCTTTTTCCCTGATTGAAAACCAGCGGGCAAACTAAACCTCGCTATCCGTCAGAACGCATCCTGCTATCATCCATGTGACAGGCGCGGGGATAGCGGAAGGATTTGCTCCTCCCGCATCCGGTTCTGCACCCTATATCCGCCGCCCATCCGCCCCGAACAGATGCGTCTTCGCCAAATCAAACGCAAAGGGAATGGTCTCGCCGATGCGGATATGGCGCTGGCCGTCCAGCAGCACGGTGGCGGGCTGGCCGTCGGGGGTCGCGGTGTAGACCACCGTCGAGCCGCCGAGATGTTCGACGAGCTGGATGGAAGCCTCACCGAGCGAGGCGGACTGCGCCTGCGGGTTCACATGTTCCGGGCGCACGCCGAAGGTGAGCGGTTCGCCCTGTTGCGCGGCGACCGGTTTTTCAAGCACGATGCGCTGACCGGCCACCTCTATGGTGCGGTTGGAACTGTCGCCAGAAGCCACCTTGGCAGAGAGGAAATTCATCTTCGGCGAACCGATGAAACCGGCGACGAACTGGTTTGCCGGGTTGTTGTAAAGATCGAGCGGGCGGCCGACCTGCATGATGCGGCCTTCGCGCAGCACGACGATCTTGTCGGCCATGGTCATGGCTTCCACCTGGTCATGCGTCACATAGATCATGGTGCTGCCGAGCGTCTGGTGCAGCTTGGCGATTTCGACGCGCATCTGCACGCGCAGTTCCGCATCGAGGTTGGAAAGCGGCTCATCGAAGAGGAATATCTTCGGCTCGCGCACAATGGCGCGGCCGATGGCGACACGCTGGCGCTGACCGCCCGAAAGCGCCTTCGGCTTGCGCTGCAACAGGGGCCCGATCTGCAGGATGTCGGCGGCCTTCTGCACCCGCGCCTGGACTTCCGGTTTCTTGTAGCCTGCCGTTTCAAGACCGAAAGCGAGGTTCTTGTAGACGCTCATATGCGGATAAAGCGCATAGGACTGGAAGACCATGGCGATGCCGCGCTTGGAGGCGGCGGTTTCGTTGACCCTTTCGCCATCGATGCGAAGATCGCCCTCGGAGATTTCTTCCAGTCCGGCGATCATGCGTAAAAGCGTGGACTTTCCGCAGCCCGAGGGGCCGACGAAAACTGTGAATTCGCCCGGTTCGATCTTAAGATCGATGCCGTGGATGACCGGAAAAGCGCCGAACCGCTTGACGATTTTTTCCAGAGTAATGCTGCTTGCCATGCTGTTTCTCCCGACTGTCGCGCCGCGCAAAGGGCAGCCGCGACAGTGTTGATGGTCTTATAAAATGTTTTCTCGGTTCAGCGTTTCATTCCCGTCGTCGCGATACCTTCGATCAGCAGCCGCTGAAAAAACAGGAAGAACAGGAAGACCGGCACCAATGACAGGTTGGACATGGCGAAAAGCGAGGTCCAGTCCGAGCTGCCGGTGGAATCCACGAAGGATCTGAGACCGAGCTGCACGGTGTAGGTGTTGATGTCGTTCAGATAGATCAGCGGACCGAAGAAATCGTCCCATGTCCAGATGAAGGAAAAGATCGCGGCCGTCGCCAGAACCGGCAGCGACAGGGGCAGCATAATCTTCCAGTAGATGCGGAAGGGCGAGCAGCCATCCATGACCGCCGCCTCGTCCAGTTCACGCGGGATGCCGCGGAAGAACTGCACCATCAGGAAGATGAAGAAGGCATCCGTCGCGAGGTATTTCGGCACGATCAGCGGCAGCGACGTGTTCACCCAGCCCATTTCCAGAAACAGGATATATTGCGGGATGAGCACGACGTGATAGGGCAGCATGAGCGTGCCGAGCATCAGCGCAAACCAGAAATTGCGCCCGCCGAACCGAAGCCTTGCAAAAGCAAAGGCGGTGAGCGAGCAGCCGACCACATTCCCTATGGTAGCGAGCACCGAGATGAAGAAGGAGTTCCAGAAGAACTGCCCGAAACTCACCTGCAGCCCCGTCCAGCCACGGATATAACCGCCAAAATCGACTGCCGAGGGAATGAGCGCGGAAGAGCCGAACAGCTCATCCTGCGGCCGGAAAGAGCCCGATATCATCCACAGGATCGGATAGAGCATCGCGAAGGACGCGATGATCAACGCCGTGTGGAGCATCACCGATTTCAGCGGCGAGCGTTGCGGGCCTTGTCCCGGCCGGGGGGCGGTAACAGCGTCAGTCATCGTAATGCACCCAGTATTTTGCGCTGAGGAACGAGAAGGCCGTGAACAGCGAGATGATGATCACCAAAATCCAGGCCAGCGCCGAGGCATAACCCATACGGAAGAAACCGAAGGCTTCCTGATAGAGGTAGAGCGTGTAGAACAGCGTCGAGTTGATCGGCCCGCCGGAGCCTTCGGAAATGATGAAGGCGGGCGTGAAGGCCTTGAAGGCGTCGATCGTCTGGATGACGGCGTTGAAGAAGATCACCGGCGTCAAAAGCGGCAGGGTAATGCGGAAGAACTGCCGCACCTTGCTCGCGCCGTCGATATCGGCGGCCTCATACATGTCCTGCGGGATTTGTCTCAGACCCGCAAGGAAGATGATCATCGGCGACCCGAACTGCCAGACGGACAGGATAACCAGCGTGTAGATCGAATAATCAGGATTGGAAATCCAGCTTGGGCCTTCATAACCGAAAGCCTGCCAGAGCAGCATGTTGACGAGGCCATCGGACGCGAAAAGCTGGCGCCAGAGAACGGCGATCGCGACGCTGGAACCCAGCAGCGACGGCAGATAGAAGATCGCGCGGTAGAGCGTTAGCGCCTTTATGCCGCGATTGAAGGCGAGCGCCACCAGCAGCGCGAAGATGAGCTTCAGCGGCACCGACAGCAGCACATAGGTAAACGTCACCTGCATGGCTGCTGCAAATTTCGGGTCATCGGTGGCGATGCGCACATAGTTCGCCGCACCCACCCAATCCGGCGACTGCAACAGATCGTAATTGGTGAAGGACAGATAAAGCGACGCCAGCGCCGGGCCAAGCGTGAGGCCAAAAAAGCCGATCAGCCAGGGCAGCAGAAACAGGTAGGCGTGAATGTTGCGGTCGAAAACCCGCTTCAGGCCGCCCCGTTTCGGGAGAGCCGCGCCACGGCTCTCCTCCACAAGAGTTTCAGATCGAAAGGCCATAAACCATCACTTCCGTTTGATAACGGTTTCGGATTCCTTGACGAGGCGGTCACCGCCCTCTTCCGGCGTGATCTTGCCGAAGCCAACTTCTTCTGCCGTGCGTTTCAAAACGAAGGCGAACTCGCCCGCGCCCGGAGGCGGCGCCGGCGGCAGATCGCCGACGCCGGGGGTAATCTCGGCAATATAGTCCACCATCGTCTTGCTGACCTCGTCGAGCTTGCTGCTCAACTGGCTGCGCATGGATTCCGACGCCGGAACGCCACGCTCGACGCCGAGAATGTCGACGCCCTGCGGGTCAGCCACGAGGAAGTTGATGAACCCAATCGCCTGCTCTATCCCGGCACTGCCATTGGCGACGCTGATGAGCATGGAGGGTTTCAGATAATGGCCAGAAGGGCCATCCTTCGTGCTCTTCGGATAGGAGCTTATGGCAAGTTTGGACTTGTTCAGCTTCTGATACCCGACGAACTGGTTGGAATGGGCAAATGCAGTTGCCGCCTTGCCCGTCGTCAGCGGGTTGGTTTCAATGTTGAGCTGGTCGAGCGCCTGCACGTCGGCTGGCACACAGGCGCCGCTTTTGCGCAGATCAGCCCACAGGGTGAACCACTTGGTGGCATCGGTCGGATCGAAGCCGATCCCGCCATCCTGCGTGTAGAGCGATTTGCCGTTCTGGCGCAGCCAGTTTTCAAAGCTTGGCTCCACGCCGCTGGCGTCGGCCGTTGCGTAATAACCGGCCTTCGGCTTGTTCTTGCTGAGCTTGGCGGCGTTTTCGGCAAACTCCTCCCAGGTCTGGCCGATCGACGGCGGCGTCGCGCCGGATTTTTCCCAGGCCGCCTCATCAAAGAAGACGGCGCTGGAATTGACGCCGAGATTGATGCCATAAAGCTTGCCATCGACCCGGCCGGAATCGATGTTCATCTTGCCGAAATCCTCGATCTTCAGGCCCTTGCCGATATAGTCATCCAGCGGAGCAAGTGCGCCGCGCCGGCCATATTCGAAGATGTAGCGATAATCCATCTGGATCAGGTCAGGCGCATTGCGGCCCGCCACCTGCGTGGCAAGGCGCGGCCAGTAGTCGCTCCAGCCTGCGAATTCACCGGCAATGTCGAGATCCGGCTTGACCTGCTTATAGGCTGCTATCGCCTTGTTGGTGCGGTCGGCGCGCTCCTGCGAACCCCACCACAACATGCGAAGGCGCGCGGCCTGGGCCTGCGCTGAACCACCTCCCAGTGCTGCAAGCGACAGGGCGCCGAGCCCCGCTGAAAGCACACCTCTCCTGTGAAGCATCACGGGCATTGGCAACTCCTCCCTATTGACTGCCAATTGATGATGAACGTAAACGACGCTTGCCGTTTTATAACTAATTGGTTACATGGGATCACTGATCGCAAACATTGTCAAGCGGGTGCTGAAATGGAAAAAACGACAACAAACCAGCCGTCCGATCCGGCCCCCGATGCCGCCATGGAGAACACGCCGTCGCCCAAGCGCAAACGCGCGACGGCACAGGTGCGAAACCCGGAAAGGACGCGCGCCGCCATTCTTGAAGCCGCCCGCCGTGAGGTGGCCGCTAAGGGGCTGGCGGGGGCTCGGATAGATGTCGTCGCCCGGCGCGCCGGCACCAACAAGCGGATGATCTACCATTATTTCGGCGACAAGGATGCGCTTTATCTCGCCGTTCTCGAAGACGCTTACCGCCATATCCGCCACACCGAGAGACGGCTTGACCTGGCCCGAAAGGCCCCGTCGGAGGGCCTGCGGGAACTTGCGCTTTTTACCTGGCACTACTTCCTCGACCACCCCGAATTCCTGAGCATCCTCGCCACGGAAAACCTCAATAAAGCCCGCTATCTCAGGCAATCCCCGACGATTACGGCGATGCACTCGAATTTCATTTCAGAGCTGGAAGACGTGCTGCGGCGGGGCAGCGACGCCGGCGAATTCCGTGACGGTCTAGATCCGATCGACGTCTATCTGACCATTGCTTCGCTCGGCGCCTTTTATCTTTCGAACCGGTTCACGCTGTCGACCATCTTCCAGCGCGACCTGACCGACCCTGCCGAACTGGAACGCTGGGGCCAGCATATCGTCGATACCCTGCTTGCTGCAGTGCGGCCGGCCTGAACCGGCCGAACCGATTTTCTCTTTAACAACAGCGACGACGCGCCATTCGCATCCGCGAAGCGCGCCGTTTTCTTTTTGCGACGCGGTGGAGACCCGTAAGTTCAGCGATCCTCACCTCATGAATTTTTCCTGTCAAAAACACCTTGACAGATCGCATCTTTCACGAACACAAATAACCAAATGGTTACAAATTGCCATGTTTGACGGAAGCGGCTTTCGGGAAAAGGCCGCCTTGGGAGGAAATTCATGAAACGTATCGGCGTCATCATGCACGGCATCACCGGCCGCATGGGTTACAACCAGCATCTCGTGCGCTCCGTTCTCGCCATTCGCGATCAGGGCGGCGTGCTGTTGAAGAGCGGTGAAAGGGTCATGCTCGACCCCATTCTGGTCGGGCGAAACGGCGCGAAGATCGAGGAAATCGCGAAAAAACATAATGTCGCCCGCTGGACCACCGATATCGATGCGGCGCTTGCAAACCTTGATGACACGCTGTTCTTCGATGCTGGCACGACGCAGATGCGAGGCAGCCTTTTGGAAAAAGCCATCAAGGCCGGCAAGAACGTTTATTGCGAAAAGCCGATTTCCGACACGATGGAAGAGGCGCTGGCGATTGCCCGGCTCGCCGAAAGTGCGGGCATCAAGCACGGCGTCGTGCAGGACAAGCTGTTCCTGCCCGGCCTGCGCAAGCTCGCCATGCTGCGCGATAGCGGCTTTTTCGGCAAGATTCTCTCCGTGCGCGGCGAGTTCGGTTACTGGGTTTTTGAAGGCGACTGGCAACCGGCGCAGCGTCCCTCCTGGAATTACCGCCTGAAGGATGGCGGCGGCATCATTCTCGATATGCTTTGCCACTGGCGTTATGTGCTCGACAATCTGTTCGGCCCGGTCAAATCGGTAAGCTGCCTCGGCGCGACCCATATTCCGGAACGTTTTGACGAGCAGGGCAAAGCCTATAAAGCGGATGCGGATGACGCGGCCTATGCCACTTTCGAACTTGAAGGCGGCGCCATTGCCCATATCAACTCCTCATGGGCGGTGCGGGTGCGTCGCGACGACCTCGTGACCTTCCAGGTCGATGGCACCCATGGCTCGGCGGTGGCGGGCCTGACCAAATGCTTTACCCAGCACCGCACCAATACGCCTAAGCCGGTGTGGAACCCCGACCAGCCGCAGACCATCGATTTCTACAAGACCTGGCAGGAAGTGCCAGACAATGTCGTCTACGATAACGGCTTCAAGGCGCAGTGGGAAATGTTCGTGCGCCACCTCGTCGACAACGAGCCGTGGCCCTATGGGCTGATGGAAGGCGTGAAGGGCGTGCAGCTTGCCGAACTGGGTCTGAGATCGTGGAAGGAACGCCGCTGGCTCGACGTTCCCGCCATCTCGTGAGGAGGCTGACGTGAGTGAACTGAAGCTTCCGAAGGACGACCGCAGCATCGAGCTCTACCGGCTATCAGGCACGCCTGTCGCGGTTGAAAAACGAAGCGCTGCGGATTTCAACCGCATCGCTTTCGCCGCCGCCCATGTGGTGGCCGATCCGCTTGCCGAGAACGACCCATGGCTGACACCCGCCATCGACTGGGACGCGACCTTGCGCTTCCGTCACCGCCTGTGGGACCTTGGCCTCGGTGTCGCCGAGGCCATGGATACGGCGCAGCGCGGCATGGGGCTCGCATGGCCGCAGGCGCAGGAACTGATCTCCCGTTCGCTGAAGGAAGCGGCCAGCCGCAAGGATGCTCTGATTGCCTGCGGCGTCGGCACCGACCATCTGAATGGCGGCGGTTACGACCTGAACCAGATTATCGACTCTTATCTCGAACAGCTTGATTTTGTTCAGGGAGAAGGTGGACGTGTGATCTTGATGGCGAGCCGCGCGCTGGCCGCGACCGCCCGCTCGCCGGATGATTATCTCAAGGCCTATGCGCGGGTTCTCTCCCGCGCCGAGCAGAAAGTGGTGATCCACTGGCTGGGCAACATGTTCGACCCCGCGCTTGAGGGCTATTGGGGTGCCAATGACCATATGGCGGCGATGGAAACATGCCTTGCCATGATCGAGGAGAATGCTGACAGGATCGACGGCATCAAGATTTCGCTTCTCTCCAAGGAAAAGGAAATCGTCATGCGCCGCCGTCTGCCGGCAGGCGTGCGCATGTATACCGGCGACGATTTCAACTACGCCGAACTGATCGCCGGTGATGAGAACGGCCATTCGGACGCCCTGCTCGGTATTTTCGACGCCATAGCGCCGGCGGCTTCGAAAGCGCTGGCCTGCCTGAAGCACGGGGCGGACAATGAATTCTTCGATATTCTGGAGCCGACGGTGGCGCTCTCGCGCCACATCTTCAAGGCTCCCACCCGCTTCTACAAAACCGGTGTGGTGTTCCTCGCCTATCTCAACGGGTTGCAGGATCATTTCACGATGATCGGCGGGCAGGAAAGCACCCGCTCCACGCAGCATTTCGCCGAGCTTTTCCGACTGGCGGACAAGGCCAATGTGCTGACCGAGCCTGATCTGGCCACGCACCGCATGAAGGCGTTTCTGGCCGTCCGCGGCATCGGGTGAAGCAAAACGAGGGGAGATACCGAGATGAGCCTTGAAGGCCTTTCCATCAATTTCGCCACCGTGCGTCAGGGCGGAGATTTTGGCGCAATCGTCGATGCTTGCCTCGCCCATGGCATCACCGCCATTTCGCCTTGGCGCGAACAGGTACACGGCGTCGGTCTTACTGAAGCCGCACGCATCGTTGAGCAGAATGGGCTGCGCCTCAGCGGCCATTGCCGTGGCGGCTTTTTCCCTGCTCCTACCGAGGAAGGCCGTCGGCTCGTCATTGAGGACAATAAACGCGCCGTCGATGAGGCCGCCGCCATGAAAGCTGACTGCCTCGTGCTTGTCGTGGGCGGGCTGCCCGCCGGCTCGCGTGATTTAAAGGGTGCGCGGCAGATGGTGGAGGACGGCATGGCCGAACTTCTGCCCTATGCCCGCGCCGCCGGCGTGCCGCTGGCCATCGAACCGCTCCACCCTTTTTATGCCGCCGACCGCGCCTGCTTCAACACGCTGAAACAGTCGCTCGATCTTTGCGACCGGCTGGGCGCCGGCACCGGTGTGGCCATCGACGTCTACCATGTCTGGTGGGACCCGGAACTGGAGGAGCAAGTGGCGCGTGCGGGCAGGAACGGGCAAATTTTCGCCCACCATATCTGCGACTGGCTGGTGCCGACCACCGATCCGCTCAATGATCGCGGCATGATGGGCGACGGCGTGATTGACCTCAAGGCCTTTCGCGCCATGATCGAGGCCGCCGGCTTCCACGGCCCCCAAGAAGTTGAGATTTTCTCGCATCGCTGGCAGGCACGCCCGATGGATGAGGTCCTCGCCACCGTGGTTGAGCGCTTCAAGACTGTTTGTTGAGATATCCGGGAGAGAGACAATGCCTGAAAAGGTGAAACGCAAACGTTACGCGCTGGTCGGCACCGGCAATCGCGGCACCACCATGTGGGGCCGCGAATTGCTGGCCGGCTGGAGCGACTATGTCGAGCTGGTCGGCATTTGCGACCTGAACCTGATGCGCGCCGAGCGCGCCCGCGCAATGATGGGATCGAACGCGCCGCTTTACGACGACTTCGACCGGATGATGCTGGAGCAACGCCCGGAACTGGTGATCGTCTGCACACCGGACGACACCCATGACGACATCATCATCCGCGCGCTGGAAGGCGGGGCCGATGTCATCAGCGAAAAGCCCATGACCACCACCCCGGAAAAGATCGACCGCATTCGCGCAGCCGAAGCCAAAAGCGGCCGACGTGTCGATGTGTCCTTCAACTATCGTTTTTCGCCCACGGCCGCTCGCATAAAGGAACTGATCGATGACGGCGCCATCGGCACGGTTACCTCGGTCGATTTCCACTGGTATCTCGATAATCACCACGGCGCGGATTACTTCCGCCGCTGGCATGCCTTCACCGAACATTCCGGCAGCCTGTTCGTGCACAAGGCCACCCACCATTTCGATCTCCTGAACTGGTATCTCGATTCCGATCCCATGGAAGTGAAGGGGTTCGGACAATTGCTGCATTATGGCAAGAACGGTCCGTTCCGGGGAACGCGCTGTCGCACCTGTCCGCACAAAAGCGAGTGCGATTACTTCATGGATCTGGGCGCCGATCCTTTTCTAGATGCGCTATATGAAGATCCTTCGACGGTGGACGGTTATGTGCGCGATGCCTGCGTCTTCCGCGAGGAAATCGACATTCCCGACACCATGAGCGCCTCGATCCGTTATGCCAGCGGCGTGCAGGTTTCCTATTCACTCAATACCTATATGCCGATCGAGGGCCACCATATCGCCTTCAACGGTCATAAGGGGCGCATCGAGATGCGCCAGTATGAAAAGCAGCCCTGGACAGAACCGCCGGCCGATGAAATCCTGCTGGTGAAAAGTTTTGGCGGCGGCGTGGAACGTATCTGGGTGCCGCATGAGCCGGGCGGCCACTATGGCGGCGACAACCGCATGCGCGACATGATCTTCAAGCCTGGCTCCAACGACCGGCTGCGGCAGCGGGCGGGGTCGCGCGCCGGCGCCATGTCCGTTCTGACCGGCGTGGCGGCGCTGAAAAGCGCCCGTGAAGGCGGGACGGCAACGGTGAAATCGTTGCCCGTTTAACCGCTGTCGTCTGCGACCTCATCGGCAGCTGGGCCGCAGACGGCAATCGCCAAAAAAGAACCGACGATATTCCGCAGATTACGCTCTTCTTTCAGGCCGGTAAAATGGCCGCCGGGGGAAGAAAGAGTGAGTCATGTCCAGTTTTGAATCCTTCGTTCCGCTCATCATCATCGGCGCCAGCCTCGTTGTGTTCTTCAAATGGGTCGGACGAGATATGAACCGAGAAGAGAAAAAGCCGCGTTCCCGCCGCTGACGGCGGAAAAGCGCGCCCGCGCGGTGTGGAAACGGAACCCGCGCCTTTTCCCTGGCGTTTTCCTGCTAAAAGGAGGACGCGACATGACGAAGAAAACGAAGCCGAAAACTGTCGACAAAGGGCCTTCCAGCCCGAACGACATCCCCCCGGCCGGCCCGCACGCCAAACCTTCCCTCACTGACTGCGACAAGACGCCGGGCGCAGGCAGTCTGCCGGATGACGATGCGAAAGACGTGTCTCCCGGCGGAGGTTGATGCGCGTGAGACCAAAGGCAGCGCCAGACCGGGCTTAACATTGGCCCATCGGGAAATAACGCCGTAAAACAGATACTTAGCGGATCAAGCGTTGCTCGCCGGCGCTTTTTCCTTCAGGGCCCATTGCAAAATCAAAAATTGCGCCTATATTTTCTTCATCGACCATTGCTTGTGACGTCGTTCTGGAACAGACTGTTCCCCGTCGGATTTCCTCTCAAATAATCGATCTTATCCCGCAAGGTATCGCGGGAACCACAACGATTCTACGAAAGGAAATCGTTATGAACACTGGTACTGTAAAGTGGTTCAACGCCACCAAGGGCTTCGGCTTCATTCAGCCTGACAATGGCGGCACGGACGTTTTCGTTCACATCTCCGCAGTTGAGCGCGCCGGCATGCGTTCGCTGAACGATGGCCAGAAGATCAGCTACGAGATCGTCCAGGACCGTCGGTCCGGCAAGAGCTCGGCTGATAACCTTCAGGCAGCTTGATATTCGTCATCTCCAACTCGCAGACCACGGATGTACTGGCTGCAGGTTAGGATGACTGTGAGAGGTCGGGTCAAAGCCCGGCCTTTTGTTTTTGGGCCATGGAGGTCCTATGCGTAAAAATTCCTACAAGTGCGGCGACACGGTTTTTCTGAAGCCCGGCGTCATCGGCAACAACCAGCCCAAGGGTCCTGCGCGCGTGATGTCCGTGATGCCGGAGGGACAGGGCGTCGTTCGTCTCAGGGTGCGCTTCCAGCATGAAAATTTCGAACGCAGTATTGCGATCGACGAAATAGATTTGTCAGCGTCCACCACGCCGACGCCACGCGTCAGCGAAAACACTTCGGTGCGCGAAGCGGGATCCAGCTGGGTGAACCTGAGTTCCATTAAAGTCAGAAAGTAGCAGCATGGGCTGCTGAAGGAGAATTTCTTGCAAGTACTCGTCCGCGACAACAATGTAGACCAAGCCCTTCGTGTTCTGAAAAAGAGAATGCAGCGCGAAGGCATCTTCCGCGAAATGCGCGCGCGGGAATCCTATGAGAAGCCCTCGGAAAAGCGTGTCCGCGAACAGGCCGAAGCCGTACGCCGCCATCGCAAGATGGAAAAGAAGAAGATGCAACGCGAAGGCTTGCTGCCGGGCCCAAAGAAGGCCGCCCGCACCCGCTAAGCCCTTTGATACTGCTCTCTTACGTCAAGGAGAATGACATGGCCGCGACTAAAGAAGCTTTCTTCAAGCCCGGCAAACTATCCGCACAGGACAAAGCATCACTGACGGATAACGCCGCAAAACAGATCATAAATACCGAGGCCGACCAGCGCGCCCGCAAAACAGAGCGCCTTCGCCAGCTTCGTGAGGCACAGGAAGCGTCATTTATCGCTGACGCGCCCGCATCCGCAAAGAAACGATCCGGCAAGAAATAGCCGGACGGGATTTCCAGAACCGCCCCGTCAAACGGGTCTTGAGGGGATGATTAATACCCGCTCGAGACCTCATGAATTCAGCAGGAGGAGGACACCATGGCCAAGGGTCAATTGCGCAGCAACAAGGAAATCCGCAAACCTAAAAAAGACAAGACGAAAACACCTGCAGCAGCCCCGCCAGGCTCGCAGGTCAAGTTTGCCAATGCAACCACCGGGGATGGCAAGAAGACATGACGCCCCCTGTGGCTGGGAAATCAGAACGAATAAATGCATCGCCATGAATGCAGGTCTTGATTTAGCCACATTGCCAAACTAAATGTCTTCCATAGCAACTGCTGGTGAGCGCGAATGAAATCGACGTTCGCAGTTGCTCCAGTCGCTTCTAGACTTTTGACCACGGATGTACTGGCACTGGTGTTGAGAGCGATATGAGGAAGGTCGGTGCAATATTGCCCCGGCCTTTTTTGTTGCCTGCGGCAGCGGCTATATCTCTCACCGTGTTTAGCGGAATTAACTTGCCTATTCCCCTTAAACGGCGCAGGCTCCGTGATAGTTAACTAAGCGGCGTTGCCACCGTCTGGTCTGTTGCGCCCTCAGCCCTGTCCCGCCTGTTGCCGGCGGTAACGATCCGCAATTCACGCGACATGGATGACAGCACGCGCCGAAAACGGTTTATCTGACGCGTCCGCATTTCGAAACGTTGAAGCGTCCCAGCGCCATCTCTGGACGGCAGCGCGACGCTCCGGTTTTTTTCTAACTCCCGCAGGAAAGGACGACCTCATGTCTTCCGCACACGAAAATTGCATCATCACATCGCAGGACCTGAAAATGCTTCAGTCAGTCCTGGAAGGTCTCGGTTACGATAGCCGCACCATGGATGACGAAGTCATTCTCTACAACAATGCCGCCCGCAAGGTGATCCAGCTCTTTCAGGATGGCTTGACCGACCCTGCCGATATTTCGAAGGAAATGCTGTTCCTGTTCGGCGTTCACAAACATGAGCGCGTCAAACCGTGGAAACCGCTGCCGCGTTACGCCATTCAGGGCCTGCCGCCTCTTTACCAGTGATGGGCTTACCACCCTATTCGTGGCGGCCTTCAAAATCACCGATGAAAATAACGGCTTGGCAAAAGTCGTATATCAGGCAACACTGAAATTGAGCATCCCGCGCGCGATCAGGCGCGTCCGGGAGTTTGGGTATCGAATGTGCATCCGGTGCGTTGCGGGGCCATGACAGGTCTGCGCCAGGTTTCGGTTGTTTCCCATACCGGTAAGTTTTGCGTCTGCGTGGAGGTGAGTATGACGTATGACTGGAGCGGCCGCAAAATGCGCCGCATGCGAGCGGCGAAACTGACGATCATCAGCCTCGTCGCAGCTTTTGTGCTGACAGCCCCGATTTTCGCCCATTATTGAGGTTTTCGGCCGCGAGGCAGGGTCATACCGGCTGGCGGATTTCGCTCCGCTTTCTCAACCGGTTCTTCAGCCATTTCTGAACGGGCTGATCGTAATAGACCGTCAGCAACCATGACAGGCATGTCGTGCCGATGAGAAAAACAAGGCCGGCCGACAAAGCGAGGTTTTCCCGGTGCACCGCGGGGATAAGAAGCTCCGTCCAGGCCAGAAGCGGAATATGCAGCACATAGACCGCATAGGACGCCGTGCCGAGAAACACCGACACCATTGACACCCCGCGCCCCGGAACCGTCTTGCTGGCGATAAACAGCAGGAGCGGCCAGACGACAAGGACA
The DNA here is from genome assembly GCF_008274755.1 of Agrobacterium sp. B1(2019). Classification (NCBI taxonomy): domain Bacteria; kingdom Pseudomonadati; phylum Pseudomonadota; class Alphaproteobacteria; order Hyphomicrobiales; family Rhizobiaceae; genus Agrobacterium; species Agrobacterium sp. B1(2019). The sequence goes on from NZ_VTPB01000002.1 coordinate 188,361, forward strand.
ACCGCAAGATCGAAGAACGGCCGAAGCTCGCGCGACATCGGCACGGCCAGAATGAAGCAGACCAGCAGAAGGCAAAGCACCGCCTGAAAGGGTTTCAACTGCGGCACGCGATTGCGGAAACGGTAAATAAGCACGCCAGCAAAAAACGAGAAGAACACTCGCCCCATGCCGGCATACATTTCATGCCAGCGAAAACCGGCATGCAAACGGCCAAACTCGGCGGCAGCCATCATCAACACAAGGGCGCTGACCGTGAGCACCGCGGCGGTTTGTTTCGGCGTGGCCCGGACACCGAAGCGGGCGTAAAACGCATTCACCACCAACTCATTGAAAAGCGACCATGCCGGGCTGACGAGAAACAGCGCACCGTTCAGCGTGAGCGTAAAGGGCGCCGGCAGAAAGAGCAGCCCTGTTACCAAGGCGAAAGCAAGCTCGCCCGGATCGATGAGACGGTGCAGATCGTCGATCGGCGTCGGCAGGCCCAGCACGTAGAGACAGATGAAATAGGCCGCCATCAGCGCCAGCGCCAGCACATAAAGCGGGTAGAGACGTGCGAAGCGCGCCTTCATGAAAAAGCCTGGCGTAATCGCCCCTTCGGCCAGCCTCCGGCTATAGGCGTGCGCGAGCACGAAACCGCTGAGCGCAAAGAACAGATCCACGGCGAGATAACTCGAAGCCGTGCTTTTCCCGAAGAGATTTTCGGCATGGCGGTGGACGATGAAAAGAGCGGCCACGCCCCTTATGCCGTCGAGCAAGATGAAGCGTTCCGGGGGCGACTGGACCATGGCATGAGGCTCGGTGTGGCTGACGGATTTGAGGTTCACAGGCAACGAGCTTTACCGCGTTGCGGTTCACCGCCGCCAGTCACAAACTGTTTAACGTGGCGAACGTCCCATATTATTATGGAATACTAACGGGTGATCGACACTCTTTCGCGGCTGCGAAAGGCGTGCTACGTCCGGATGTCATCGATCTTCCGAGCCTTTGACTCTCCGGCCTGTCCTTTCGAAACTTCAGTTTGATTTCGCTTGGATATCTTCGGCGCAAATTCAGATGGTTCGGCGACAGGCAACTTTCGCGGAGTCTCACCATGTCCACCATTGCAGAACGTATCAGAAAAATCATCGTGGACCAGCTTGGCGCAGACCCAGCCAATGTGGTGGACAATGCCAATTTTGCTGACGATCTCGGCGCGGATTCTCTGGAGACGGTTCAGATCGTCATGGAAATCGAGGAGGAGTTCGGGGTGGAAATCCCAGATTCCGCCGCAAGCACGATCCTGACCGTCGGCGACGCCATCCGTTTCATCGAAAAAAACAAGGCGTGACCGACGGGGGGATTTACCCCGCAGACAAAGCTGCGACGGGATCGAGCTTCGACGCATTGCGCGCCGGCAGATAACCGAAGACAACACCGATCAGCGTCGAGCAGACGAAGGCGGCGATGATCGACGCCGTGGAATAGACCATTGCGAAATTGCTGCTGAAGGCGGAGAAAAGCGCGCCGAAGCCGAGGCTGCCGAGCACGCCCAGCGTACCGCCGATGATGCAGACCAGCACCGCCTCGATGAGGAACTGCCGCAGAATATCGGTGCGGCGCGCGCCCACCGCCATGCGCACGCCGATTTCCGAAACGCGTTCAGACACCGAAACGAGCATGATGTTCATCACCCCGATGCCGCCGACCAGCAGCGAAATCACCGCAATCGCCGCAATCAGAAGAGTCAGCGTCTGCGTGGTGCTGGTGATGGTCTGGCGGATATCGTCGGTATTGAGAATGTAGAAATCCCGTGTGCCGTGCCGCTGGGTCAGAAGTGTCGTCACCGCCTGCTCGGCGATTGAGGCATCGACATCGTCAGCCACCTGCACCGTGATGCTGCGCAGCGACAGGTTGCCGAGAAAGCGCGACTGGACGGCGGTATAGGGCAGGTAAAGCGACAGGTTCTGGCTTGAGCCGAAACCACCCTGCTGCGCCTGCGTGACGCCGACGATGCGGGCCGGCACCTTGCCGATGAGAATGACCTGGCCGACAGGGCTGCCGTCGAAATCCGCAAACAGCGATTTGCGGGTATTTTCGTCGATCACCACGTCCTGCGCCTTCTGCGCGACGCTTCCGCCATCGAAAAAGCGGCCCTGCGACAGCTTGGTGCCCTTGGCGACGAAATAGCGTTCGCTGACGCCGTTCACCAGCGCATTCGCCTCCTTCGCGCCGAAACGCACCGTGCTGGAGGTCGAGACCGTCGGCGTCACCGCCGCGACATAGGATTGCTTGGCAAGCGCGTCGGCATCGGAAACGACGAGCGTGGTGATCTTGCCCGACCTTATGTCGCCGAAATCCTTGCCGGCGAAGATTTCCAGCGTGTTGGTGCCGAGGCTCGATATGTTCTGCAACACCCGCTGCTGCGACCCCTGCCCCAGCGCCACGACGCTGATGACCGAGGCGATGCCGATGATGATGCCGAGCATGGTGAGAAAGGTGCGCAGCTTGTGCGCCCGCATCGACAGAAGCGCCATGCGCAACGCCTCGCGCAGAGACGAAACGAGACCCGCAAGACCCGAAGACCCGACGGAAACGGCAGCGGGTTCGGCATCGACCTGCGGTACGAGCGTTGCATCCGTCCTGCGGTCGGAAATGATCGTTCCGTCGCTGATTTCGATGATCCGCCCGGCGCGTCTGGCAATCGACATATCATGGGTGACGATGATGACGGTGCGGCCTTCGGCATGCAGCTTGCCGAGGATGCGCAACACCTCGTCGCCGCTGGCGCTGTCGAGCGCGCCGGTCGGTTCGTCGGCAAGAATGATCTCTGCACCGTTCATCAGGGCGCGGGCGATGGAAACGCGCTGCTGCTGGCCGCCGGAAAGCTGGCCGGGACGGTGATCGAGGCGTTCCGCCATGCCGAGGCGGCCAAGCAGCCTTGCGGCATTTTGCCTGCGGTCGCCCTGCGTCTTGCCGGCATAGATTGCCGGAATTTCGACATTGCCCAGCGCCGTCAGTTCGGCCAGCAGATGGTAGCGCTGGAAGATGAAGCCGAGATTTTCACGCCTGAGCGCCGAAAGCGCGTCGGCATCGAGATTACCCGTTTCCCGGCCCCTGATGCTGTAGCTACCCGATGTCGGGCGGTCGAGGCAGCCGAGAATATTCATCATCGTCGACTTGCCCGACCCGGACGCGCCGACGATCGCCACCATCTCACCGGCCTCGATGGTGAGGTCGATGTTCTTCAGCACGCTGATCGTGCCTTCGCCGGAGGGATAATCCCGCCGCACGGATTTAAGCGAAATCAAAGGTTCAGCCATGGTTCAAAGCCCCATCGGCGGGCCGCCCGGCCCCGGCATGGCGTTTGTGGCGGTGTCGGTGGAACGCTCGCCGGTCACCACGCGCTCGTTTTCGGCAAGGCCGGAACGCACTTCCGCAGTGACCTTGTTGTTCAGCCCGATCTCGACCTTGCGCTCGGAAACCCTGCCATCGGCACCGGCCACACGCACCGCATAGCTGCCGTCGCTGTTCATGCTGCCAAGGGCCGCCGAGGGGACGGTCAGCACGTCCCTCGCTTCGCCGAGAACGATATGGACCTCCGCCGTCATATAGGTACGCAGCTTGCCTTCCGGGTTCGGCACTTCGAACACGCCATTATAATAGATAGCCTCGGATGACGACGTGCTGGAAGAGGATGAGCTGGAGGATGAAGAGGTCGAGGAACTGAAGCTGGAATCGCTGCGCACCGATTCCGGCGCCGGCTCTATCGAGGCGAGCGTTGCGTCATACCGCTGCTGCGGCTCGCCGAGCACCGTGAAATAGACCGGCAGGTCCGGTTTGACCCGCGTTACATCCGCCTCGGAAATTTCCGTGCGCACCGTCATCCGGTCGAGCTGGCCCAGAATGACGATGGTTGGCGCGGATTGCGTGGCGTTGACGGTCTGCCCTTCCTGGCTGACGATCAACAGAACCGTGCCTTCGATGGGCGCTGTGATCTTGGTATAGCCAAGATTGGCCTCGGCCGTTTCCACCGCGACCTGCGCTTCCTCGATCTGGGCGTCGATGGCTTCGATCTGCGCCTCGGTGACGGCAAGGGCTGCGGTGGCGCTTTCGAAATCGGCGCGGGAGGCCGCGTTCTTCGACACCATCTCCTGCTGACGGGCAAGGCTCTGGCGGTTGAGAAGAAGCGTCGCCTGCTTCTCAACCCGCTGCGCCTTCACGTTCGCCAGGGCCGCCTGCGCCGTGCGCAGACTGTTCGTCTGGGTAACGGAATCGATTTCGGCGATCAGATCGCCCGCCTTGACCGTATCGCCGAGCGCCACCTTGACGGCGGTGATGCGGCCGGAGGCCTGCGCGCCGACGGCGACAAGGCGAACGGGTTTCAGCGTTCCCGTCGCCAGCACCGTCCGCTCGATATCGCCGCGCGTCACCGGCGCGGTGATATAGCCGGGTGTGGCCGCCCGCGTATATTGCGAGGACAGCCAGTAGCCGCCCACAGCGAGAGCGACAACCGCCAGCAATGCGCCTGCCTTGCGTGCCGTTTTCATATTGATGTCCTGTCCAGCCGGTTCACTCGAAGGAAGAAACCGGCGTCATCTCGTGTTTCACGAGGATGAAACCCCTCTCCGCTTCGATCCATTCATAGGCAGAGGCCGAGTTTCGCACCGCGGCCTTGCGGCAGGTGCTGCGAAGACGTCTGGAGTCCGTCTTTCCGCGCAGATCCTTCGCACAGGCGGGCTGGCGCCGCTGTTCATCCTGCCGGGACTTGGCCGCCGGCTGTTGCACGGGCTTGTCCTTTGCCACGGCCACCGACCAGGCAAAGCTCAAACCAAAAGCCGTTGCCAGCACCAGATAGAAATATCTCATCATCATGTTCCTGCTTGAAAATCACGCGGGGGATCGCAGGCGTGCGATCCCCCGGCTCCAGCCGTTGCCGGCTGATTTCCTCCTTTACTGGGGGGCAGATTAAAGGAGGAAACTTCGAAAGGTTGCCTCAGCCCCGTTCCGCCTCGGGAACCGGCGGCCTCATATCGCCATGCGGGGGAGCAAAGCCGCCGCGCTCTGCGGGGCCATGACGCGGGCCGGGAGGCGGAGGCGGCATCAGCGCGCGCTCGAGTTCGGCAAGCTTCAGCACCTGCTGCGGCGAAAGCTTCGGTTTCAGCGCCGCAACGGCGTCCTGCAGGGCTTTGGCCTTTTCCGCCTTCTGCGCGATGATGCCTGCCAGTTCCTCTCCCGCAAGACGCGGCTCGGGCTTGGCCTTGCCTTCACCCGCCACCGGCGGCGGCGGATTGCGCTCCGGACCGGGGGAAACGAGATCGATCAACGCCGTGGTATAGGCGCGCCATGGACCGAGCTGTTCCGGCGTGACGCCGAGATAGATTTCGGCCGCCGAAAGCTTCGTCGCCAGCCCCAGAACATCCGGGCCGGGCATTCTGCGCATATGCGGCGGCAGCGGCCTTTCATCCGGACCCCGATCCGGGCCGATGTCCGGGCCGAGATCGAGATTGGCGGGCGGCGGCGCAGCCTGTTCGGTCGCCTGGGGTGCGGGCGCATTCTCTTCTGCTGCCTGCGCGGCGGCGGAAACGCCCATAGTTGCTGTCGCGATGGCGGCGGCCAGTAGCGAGTGTCTCATCTTACCTTCCTTCCGTTTTCCAACATGAAAGGATGATAGGAGCATCGCGTTTCCGGCTTTGGTCCGAATGTTTCCAGGCTGCTTCCGCAAACCGCCTATTTGTAACCGAATGTTGCCAGAACGGCCCCGGAAAGCTTTCGTTGCAAAAATACGCCGTTTCTTTTCAGCGCTTATGTATAGTGGCATCAAAAGGTTGGACGATATGACGACAGTTTCGGTGACACATATATTGATCGTCGATGACGATCCGGAAATACGCACATTGCTCGCGAAATATCTCGGCTCGCAGGGGTTTCGCGTGTCGATGGCCGCCGACAGGCGTGAGTTCGAGGAAAAGATCGCCAGCTCCGATCCCGATCTCATCGTGCTCGACGTGATGCTGCCCGATGGCTCCGGCCTCGATATCTGCCGCGATCTGCAGGGCCGCCGGCCGCGCACGCCGGTCATTCTCCTGACTGCGCTGAAGGAAGATGTCGACCGGATCGTCGGGCTGGAAATCGGCGCAGACGACTATCTCGGCAAACCCTTCAATCCGCGCGAACTGACCGCGCGCATCAAGGCCGTGCTGCGCCGCGCGACACCGCAGGAGGCTCCCCGCCCCTCATCCGCCGCCTATGGTTTTGCGGATTTTACCGCCGATCCCGAGCAGCGCTCCGTCATCCGCGCCAGCGGTGAAAAGATAGATTTGACGGGAGCGGAATTCGATCTGCTGAAAGTCTTTCTCGACAGGCCCGGTCGGCTGCTTTCCCGCGATCAGCTTCTTGATCTCACGCAGGGCAAGGATCGCGGCCCGTTCGACCGTTCCATCGACGTGCTGATGAGCCGCTTGCGCAAGAAGCTGGACGCCGACACCCAGACGCCGATCTTCAAGACCGTGCGCAATGGCGGTTACCAGATGACGGTTCAGGTCAGAACCCTACCGGTGCAGCGATGAGCTCGCTTAAAAACCGCATCACGGCGCTGATGATCGTCTCCATCATCGCCGTCATCGCACTTGCGACTTTTGTGGCGGACCGGACGTTGCAGCCGCCGCCGCCCGACGCCACTATCGAGCCGCTGGCCCGCAGCCTCGCCTTTGCCGTGACCATGGCCGAACGTGATCCTTCCCTGCAGCAGCCCGGCTATTTCCAGATAGAACAGAAGCCGCCGCAAGGCGATCTCGACGGCATGCTTTCGGAATTTCTGGAAAAGGCGCTGGCCCGCGTCGGAGAGCCGCGCACCGCGATGGTCATCCGCTCACCGGGAAATCCTGCCCCCGTGGCGGCTATAACGCTGGAAAAAGGCGGCTGGCTGGTTGCGGAAATTCCGCATATGGGTCCGCCGCCGGGCGGCTGGAAGATTTTCGGCATGTGGATCGGGCTGATCATTCTCGGCAGTGCCGCCGTTTCGATCTTTGCCGCCAGCAAGATCACCCGCCCGCTCGACATGCTGGAAAATGCGGCCGCCAGCATCGGGCCTGACGGTTCGCTGCCGCACCTGCCGGAAATCGGACCGGGCGAAATCCGCGCCACGGCGCGGGCGCTGAACGAACTCGCCACCCGCCTGAAGGCGGCGATGGAAAGCCGCATGCGCCTCGTCGCCGCCGCCGGCCACGATCTCAGAACCCCGATGACCCGCATGCGGCTCAGGGCGGAATTCATCGAAAACGGCGAGGAACGGGCCAAATGGCTGGCGGATCTCGAGGAACTGGACGCCATCGCCGACAGCGCCATCCTGCTGGTACGGGAAGAGGTCCGCCAGGACAGCATCCAGACGATCGACATCGGCAGGCTTCTCAGCGAAATCGTTAGCGATGTTTCCGGTCTCGGTCATGCGGGCTCGCTTGTCTTCATCGAGCCGGAAGCCGCCATGACCATCAAGGCGGCCCCGCTGGCGCTCAAGAGAGCCCTGCGCAACCTCATCCTGAACGCAGTCACCCATGGCAAGAAGGCTCATATCGATCTGATCGGAGACGAGAGCGAAATCGTCGTGACCATCAGGGATGAAGGCCCCGGCATTCCGCAGGAACTGATCGGGCGGGTTTTCGAACCCTTCTTCCGGGTGGACCTCGCGCGGCGCAAATCAATCCCCGGCGTGGGTCTTGGTCTTGCCATCGCCAGGGAAATCATCGAGCGCTTCGGCGGCACGATCACCATTGCCAACCACAAGAAACAGGGCCTTATCCAGACCGTGACCTTCGCAAGGGCGGCGTGACGTCACGCCGCTGAAACAGCCTGCGCCTGCCGTTTGGCCAGAAGCAGGTTTTCAGCATAGGCCATCATCAACGGCCCGACGCCCTTGGCATCATCAGACACCACCGGCTCGGTCAGATAATATTCCGGCGTTCCATCGCGATAATTGCCCTCGAAGCCGCCAAGGCCCGCGACGTGCACGATGCCCGTGAGGCGCGTCACGCCTTCTTCATCGGCTTTCAGCCGCGTTTCAAGAAGTGCCTCAAGCGCGCGGCGACCCGCCGAAAGGGCGGCATTCGCCTCTTCGCTCTGCACGAGCTTAAGCCGCGCCGCGCGCAGCAAGGCATAGGCGAACATGGCCGAGGCGGATGTTTCCTGATAATTGTCCGCAAGGTCCGGATTGTCGAGAACCTGCATCCAAAGGCCGGTCTCGGTCTGCCGGGCGATGATACCGGCCAGAAGCGACTGCGTCTTGTTGCGAAGCGCCACCGTCGCATCGTCATCCGGCAGGGTGGCCAGCGCGTCTACCAGCGCCATGGCGAGCCAGCCCACCGCGCGTGCCCATATAGCGGGAGATTTTCCGCTTTGAGGATCGGCCCAGCGCTGGCTGCGGCTCTCGTCATAACCATGGACATACAGCCCGCCGCTATCCTTCGTCGCCGCGAGCGCTGCTGAAAACTGCCGCAGCGCATCGTCGATCAGTTCCGTCCGGCCCGTCGCCTGCGCATATTCTATCTGGAAAGGAAGCCCCATATATAGCCCGTCCAGCCAGACCTGATGCGGATAACGCTTCTTGTGCCAGTAATTTCCGGATGCGATGCGTGGATGGCTGCGCAGTTGCCCCGCCAGATGTTCCGCCGCAGCGAGGTAACGCGGATCGCCCGTTTCCGCCGCAAGGGGAAAGAGGATACGGCCGGCAAGGATATGGTCGATATTATATTCGTGCGGATCGTAACCGGCGAGCGTGCCGTCTGGCGCTATCTGCGCATCGGCGAGACGATGCAGATGATCGTTCCAGCGCGCCTCCCCGGTCGCCTCGAACAGCTGTTGCAGGCCGCGATAAACGCATCCATCCTCATAACACCAGCTTCCGCCCTTGTAATGTTTATAAAGACTGGAGAATTGATCAAAATATTCAGTGGCTTTCATCTGTTTTCTCAATCGGAATCTGACACAATGGAAACGGAAGCATCGCTCAACAGGGCAGGATTATCGCAGACTATATGCGCCTGCTCGAAAACAATCGCCTCATGGCGCATGGGACGCACCCCGTCGGCCATGATCGGCGGCGTTGCGATGGCCGAAGGATCGCGCGAGACGATGGTGAGTTTGCGGATGGCGACGTTGCGGATGGGCGCTTCGGCAAGGCCCAGAAAAGCGCCGGCCGCATGGGAGAGATTGCGGATCTCGACGTCCTCCACGCTAATGCCGTCGATAAAAGGCGTGCCGCCATCGACCGGTGCCGGGTTTCGCGATTGCACCCAGTCGTCATGTCCATCGGCATCGCAATGATAATGGGCATTGGCGGAAAGCGCGGTCTGCACGCCATCCAGCAGCACCCGGCGCATGGCAACGTTGCTGACGGTGCCGCCGCGCCCGCGCCGTGTCTTGAGGCGCAGGCCGCGATCCGTGCCGACCATCTCGCAATCCTCAACCGCCACGTCATGCACACCGCCGGACATTTCCGAACCGATCACCAGCCCGCCATGGCCTCGTTCCATCAGGCAATGGCGCACCCGAACGCCCCGCGTTTCCGAAAGATGATCGTTCTCGCCATCAGGACCGCGCTTTCCCGCCTTCACCGCAATGCAATCGTCGCCGACGGAAAAGCGCACGCCTGATATCGTGACGTTGCGGCAGCTTTCCGGGTTGAAACCATCGGTGTTCGGGCTGTCATGGGGCGCGACGATGCTGAGGCCGGCGGCAATCAAGTCTTCGCAGCCCTGCGGATGGATCGTCCAGGAGGCAGCGTTTCGGATCGTGAAACCGAGCAGGTTTGTCTTCCGGCAGGAAACGAGATGCAGGCCGCGCGGTCGGCGCGCGCCATCGCGGGTTTCTTTCGGCCAGCTCCACCAATCGCCTCTGTCGCCCGAACCGTCGAGAACGCCCCTGCCCTCGATGACGAGATTGTCTACCGCAATCGCATGAACCGGCGCGGCGAAACAGGCGTCCGGCAAGCCTTCCCAGCTTCCGAGCATACGGCCTGCCTCATCGCGGGCAGGCAGGATCGGCCAGCCCCTGCGGGTGGAGGGCGCGCGCAGCACGGCTCCTTCGGCAAGGTGGAAGGTCATATTGCTTTTGAGGCGTACGGGAAATGCCGTCCAGAGACCGCCCCCGAGACGCAACGTGCCGCCGTGCGGCACCGCGGCCACGGCCCTTTCCAGCGCCTGCGCGTTGGCGCGCGCACCTTCTTCATCATCAAGCGCAACATTCGACATCAGGGAAAATGCCGCAGCCTCGACAAGCCCGGCGCAGGAGGCGGTGTTGAACGCCAGCGTCGCGAACCCCTCCGCCTCGAAGAGATAACGGGTATCCGGGGAGAGATCATCCAGCAGCGTCACCACGGACGCGGTTTCACCGCGCCGTTCGTCGCCATCCGGCGACGTCAGACGCCATTCCGTTTTGGACGGAAGGAAATATCGGGCACCGGGCGCAGCAAGGCAAAGCGCAGCCATTCGCGCCGAAGACGCGATGATAACGGGTTCGTTCATGCTCTCTTCTCGTCTTTTTTGCATAGCCGACCAAACACTTGGCGGACATGCTTCATATCGTCCGGCGTCCGGATAGAGGGCCCGCCACCGGAGGCGGCGGGCCATTGTCATCAATCGAACTTGGCAAGAACATCGTTGGTCGTATCGATGATCTGCTCGGCGGCCTCTTCCGCCGTCAGCTGGCCATAGGCATATTCCTCAAGCGTATCGATAAAGCCCGATCGGATTTCAGGATGTTCGTTGAAGGGCGAAACCACTGGTCCCGATGCCGCCATGACGATGGCGTTGGCGGCCCGCACTTCCGGCTCGCCCTTGCCCCCCAGACGCGCCGCCGCGGCCTTCGATGCGGGCAAACCGCGCGAGGTGCCAAGCGCATCGATGCCCTCCGGTTCGTTCAGCAGGCAGTTAAGGATTTGCGCAGCCGCTTCCGGGTTCTTCGAGTTTTTCGAGATCGAAAACACCATAGAAGGCTTGCGATAGACACCCTCTGTCACGGCATCGGCACGCTTCAGCATCGGTACCGGTTTCAGAACCTGCCCTTCCTTTAGGGGGTCGGCATATTTCGAATAGGTCGAATCCCATTCATAGGAGCCGGCGATGCGGCCTTCCGACCAGGACGGCTTCTCATAGAGATTGACGTTACCGTCGGCCGCTTCCTCTTTCTGGGAGCGGATGGAACCGGTTTCGACCAACTTACCGACGAAGGAGATGCCCTCTGCCAGTTCCTCCGGCGTCCAGGCCACGCGGTTGGTCTTGGGATCGACCAGATCCTTGCCGGTCTTCTGCACGACAGCCAGCGTCACCAGCAGCTGGGCAGTCTCCTTCACGGCATTGAAGGTGTAATAGTCCTTGCCGAGCTTTTCCTTGATGGTCTTGGTTGCCGCAAAGAACTCGTCCCATGTCTTCGGAATTTCAACACCGGCCTTTTCGAAGGTGGTGACGTTGAAGAAGAAGACGCGGCCGGTGGTGGAAACGGAAAGCCCCTGCAACACGCCGTTCATCGAACCGGCGTCCAGATCGCTCTCGGCCCATTGGGAAAGATCGAGCGGTTTCAGCTGGCGCAGATCGGCAAAACCCTCGCCGTTCTTGGAAAACAGCGGCAGCCATGGCCAGTTGACCTGAACAATATCTGCTTCCGTCTTGCCGGCCATCTGCGTGGTCAGCTTTTCCAGATAGCCGTCGAAGCCGGTAAATTCACCCTTGACTGTATGGCCATATTTCTCACCGCAGGCGGCAATGGCCTTCTGGGTGGCGACATGGCGGCTTTCGCCGCCCCACCAGGACATTCGCAGTTCCGCAGCACCTGCCGCCGGAGCGGCTGCCATCGCCACATAGGCGGCACCGGCAAGCATCGCCATCATTCTGGTCATCGTCTTCATTGTTCTTCTCCTCCTCGAAAAATCAGGCACGCCCGTTCCCTCCTCACAGCGAGACGTTGCGGCCATCGGCCTTATCGAAAATATGCAGCTTCTCCGGATCCGGTTTGAGCCGCAGGATGTCGTCACGCCCGAGCGCCTCGAATTCGGCCGCACCGACCACACTCACCAGCTTCTGGCCGCCGAGATCGGCATGCAGATAGACCTCGTGGCCCATGAATTCCGCATTGGTGAGCTTCGCCTGCAGCGCCGGGCCATCGGTCGCCTCCGTCAATGACAGATGTTGCGGGCGGATGCCGATGACCGCATCCGCGGGGCTGGCCGATAGCCGCTGCTCCAGATGCGCGCCGATGGGCAGGCGCTGGCCGGCGATGGCGAACTCCGCGCCCTCGATTGCCACATCCACCAGGTTCATTTCCGGCGTGCCGATGAAGCCGGCGACGAAAAGATTGGCGGGGTGGTTATAAAGCTCCTTCGGGGTCGCGACCTGCATGATGCGGCCGGCCTGCATGACGCAGATACGGTCGCCCATGGTCATGGCTTCCGTCTGGTCATGGGTGACGTAAATCACCGTCGAAGACAGGCCTTCCGCCTTCAACTGACGGTGCAGATCGGTGATGCGCACCCGCATGGAGGCGCGAAGCTTTGCATCGAGATTGGACAGAGGCTCGTCGAACAGGAACACGCCGGGCTTCTTGATGAGCGCGCGGCCCAGCGCCACACGCTGCGCCTGCCCGCCGGAAAGCTGTTTAGGCAGACGGTCTAGCAGCGGCTCGATTTCGAGAATGCGCGCGACATTGTCGATTGCCTTTTCGATTTCGGGTTTTGCGACACCGGCGATCTTCAGGCCGAAGGCGAGATTGCCGCGCACCTTCATATGCGGATAAAGCGCATAATTCTGAAACACCATGGCGATGGAGCGCTTGCCGGGCGGCAGGTCGTTGACACGCTGGTCGCCGATCAGGATTTCGCCGCCGGTGATTTCCTCCAACCCCGCCACCATGCGCAGCGTCGTGGATTTGGCGCAGCCGGAAGGGCCGACGAATACCATAAACTCACCATCCTCGACATCGAGATCGATGCCGTGCACCGCCTTGAAACTGCCGCCATAGACTTTTTCGAGATTTTTAAGTTGAACGCTTGCCATTTTCAGCCCTTGACCCCGCCGGACGAGATCCCTTCAATGAAATACCGTTGCGCCGCGAAGAACACGATCAGCGCAGGTGCGATCGTCAGCACCGACATCGCCAGGATGCGGTTCCATTCGAAGGCTTCGGTGGTGTCGATGGAGAGCTTGAGCGCAAGGCTCACCGGATATTTGTCGACCGAGGACAGGTAGATCAGCGGTCCGAGGAAATCGTTCATCGTCCACATGAACTGGAACAGGCAGACCGAAATCAGCGCCGGCGCCAGCATCGGCACGACGATGTAAATAAGCGTCTGCAAGCTGTTGGCGCCATCCACCCGGGCGGCCTCTTCCATATCCGATGGCAGCGAGCGCAGGAACTGCACCAGCATGAAGACGAAGAAGGCATCACCGGCGAGCGCGGACGGCACCCAGAGCGGCAGGAAGCTGTCCAGCCAGCCGAGATCGCGGAACAGGATATATTGCGGAATGCGGGTGACGACATTCGGCAAAAGCAGGATGGCGATGACCGAGCCGAACAGGATTTTCTTCAGCGGAAAATCGAAGCGGGCAAAGGCATAGGCCGCCATGGTGCAGGAAATCGCCGTGCCGATGACCTTCGGCAGGATGATCAGGAAAGAATTCCAGAAGAACCGGCCGAACGTATAAGGCGTCGAGGTTTCCCAGCCGCGGACATAGCCGTCCAGTGTCGGGTTTTCCGGGATGAAACCGGCACCGGAGAAGATTTCCGAATTGGTCTTGAAGCTTGCGCCCACCAGCCAGATCAGCGGGTAGAGCATGACGAGGCCGACCGCGAAGAGAAGCACGTAGCGCACGGAGGTGGAAAGCAGCCTGAGCCTTGCCCGGCGGGCCGCATGCATGTCGTTGAGGGTTGCGATATCGGTCATGGCATCAATTCCGCTTGTCGCCGGCGTAATAGACCCACTTCTTCGATGACCAGAAGGCCACGAGGGTCAGCACGGTGATGATGGTGAAAAGCACCCAGGCAATGGCGGAGGCATAACCCATGTTGAACTTCTTGAAGGCCTCGTCATAGATGTAGAGAGGCAACAGGTAAGTGGACTTCAGCGGCCCGCCCTGGGTGATGATGTAAGGTCCGTTGAACTCCTGGAACGCCTGCACCATCTGCATGATGAGGTTGAAGAAGATCACGGGTGTCAAAAGCGGCAGCGTGATGAAGAAGAAGGTTCTCACCTTGCCGGCCCCATCGATGGCAGCAGCCTCATAAATCGACTTGTCAATGGATTGCAGGGCGGCGAGAAAGATCACCATCGCCGAACCGAATTGCCAGCAACGCAGCAGCGTGATGGTGAAAAGGGCGTTGCCAGGATCGCCGAACCAGTCCACCGGCGACAGGCCGACGGCGGCCAGCGCCATATTGGCAAGCCCCTCGCTCGCGAAGATATAGCGCCACAGCACCGCAATCGCGATCGAACCGCCAAGGATGGACGGCACATAAAAGGCAGTGCGGAAGAAGTTGATGAATTGCAGCTTGTAATTGAGGATCGCAGCAATGAAGAGGGCAAAGGCAAGCTTCAGCGGCACCGTCAGGAACACGTAGAACAGGGTGACGTTCAGCGATTTCATAAACGTGCGGTCGCGGGTGAAAAGCCGCTCATAATTGGCAAGCCCCGCCCATGTGGGATCGCTCATTAGATCGTAACGGGTGAAGCTGAGATAGAGCGAGCCGAGGAACGGGATGGCCGTGAAGACCAAAAGCCCGACGATATAAGGCGTCAGATATCCCAGCCCGAGGAAACGCTGAGATTTCATAATGCTCCTCCCCGCGTCCCGACGGAACGCGAATGACAGAATACAATTTCGTACAAGTGATTCTCCCGGAACGGCCGGCGGCGGGCGCGCGTGATGGCGCAGTTTCTCGCCGCGACCGATCTCCTCCCTCATTGATACGGCGCATAAAAGCAATTTATGCGGTGACAAAACCAAATTTCCGCGCCAAGGTGAATTAACAAAGACGAGGAAAAAGATGGACGAAATCGAAGGTGGCATACTCTCGTCCGTTCCGCCTGCGGCGCTCAACCTCAACCTGACGCGCGCCACGATCAAAATGGAACATTCGCGCACCTGGCAGATCGACAAATCCAACCCGGTCGACGATCTGATCATTTGTCTGGAAGGGTGCGGACACTATCTTATCGATGGCGAGGCGCGGATGCTGGAACCGGGTGACGCGATGCTGATTTTTCGGGGTCAGCGTTTTATCGGCTGGAACGAGCAGGCCGTCACCTATCGCGGGGTGGCGCAGCATTTCACGCTGGATATTTACGGTCGCCACAACCTGATCGCGCAGATGGACCTGAAACCGAAAGTGAAGCTGAGCCGCTGGCCGCTTTTGGAACCGCTGGTGCGCCACTATCGGCAGAGCGCCCCACCCTCCTCCGTCACGCTTGGCCAGCACCATCTTTTCATGGTGCTTCTCATCGCCTTCATCGACGACGCCTTCCTCGGATGGATCGACCGCCCGAGTTTCCAGCCGGAGGGGACGGAAGGCCTCGATCTCGCCGTGATGAAGGCGATCACCATGATCTCGGCCAATCCGCTCGACCCAGATATTGCCGGCAGGGCGACCGAGGCGGCTCCCTATAATCGCGATTATTTCTTGCGGGAATTCCAGAAGCGGGTCGGTCGGACGCCGCGCAAATATCAGGAGTTCAAGCGCATGGAACGCGCCATGCATTTTCTTGAGGCGGGTCTTTCGGTTTCGGCAGCGGCCGCCGAGGTGGGTTACGGCGACCCCTATTATTTTTCACGCATGTTCAAGCGCACGCTCGGCTTAAGTCCGCGCGACCATATGAACCGGATACGCCGCAGCCGGCACGGCAATCTCATGGCCTTTGACGAACACGAACAGCAAAGGCTGCTTGCCAATGAAATGGAAAAGGCCCCGGCATAGCGGGGCCTTGTGTTTGCAAGCACTGGAGTTACCGGAACAGTGACGGCAACCATAGGGACAGGGACGGAATATAGGTAACGGCCAGCAGCACGGCGATACTGGCGCCGAAGAACGGCCAGATCGTCCGCATCGCCTCCCGTATCGTTATACCGCCGACCGCGCAGCCGACGAAGAGCACCGTTCCCACCGGCGGCGTGTTGAGGCCGATACCGGCATTGAGGATCATCACCACGCCGAAATGCACGGGGTCGATGCCGAAGGCCTTTACGACAGGCAGAAGCACCGGCGTGGCAATGATGACCATTGGCGCCATATCCATGAAGGTGCCGAGCAGCAGCAGTATGACGTTGATGACGAGCAAGACGATGATCGGATTGTCCGAAATCGTGCTGATTGCGGCAATCATCAGCGTCTGCACCTGCAAGAAGGCCATCAGCCAGCCGAAGGAGGCCGCCGTGCCGATGACCAGCAGAACCATGGCTGTGGTGCGGACCGCACCCATCACCGCTTCCACAAAACCGTCCCAATTCAGCTCGCGATAGACCAGCATGGCGACAAAGAAGGCATAGAGCACGGCAATGCAGGAACTTTCCGTCGCCGTGAAGATGCCCGAACGCACACCGCCGAAGATGATACCGATCAAGAGAATTCCGGGAAACGAGGCCAGCAGATAATACATCAGCCTGGAGAAACCCGGGAAAGGCTCGGACGGATAGCCTTTACGCCGGGCGACGATATAGGCTGTCACCATCAGCGCAGCAGCAAGCATGAAACCCGGAATGATACCGGCGGTGAAAAGATCGGCCACCGAGACGTTGCCGCCCGCCGCGATCGAATAAAGGATCATGTTGTGTGATGGCGGGATCATCAGCGCGATGATGGCGGCATTGACGGTGACATTGACGGCATAGTCCCTGTCATAACCACGCTTGGCCATTTGCGGGATCATCAAACCGCCGACGGCTGAAGCATCGGCGACCGCCGAGCCGGAAATGCCGCCGAACAGCGTCGAAGCAACGATATTGACCTGGCCAAGACCGCCACGCAGGTGCCCGACGAGACCGGCAGCAAACCGGATGAGGCGATGGGCGATGCCGCCACGTACCATCAGGTCGCCTGCGAAGATGAAGAACGGGATCGCCATCATTGCAAAGACACTCATGCCGGAATTCATCTGCTGGAACACCACAATGGGCGGCAGGCCGAGATAAAGCACCGTGGCGAAGGAAGCGATGCCAAGGCAAAAAGCGATTGGCGTGCCGATCAGCATTAGCAGCGTGAAGACGCCGAAGAGAATGGTGTAAGCCATTATGCGGCCTCCTGCACGATGACGTCAGCCGAGATGTCTTCACCAATGGCAAGATCGACGAAACGTTCAGCGGCAAAAAGCGCGATGAGGAAACCGCCACCGATCAGCGGGAAGAAATCCGTTCCGCCCGGCCAACCAAGGACCGGAATGGTCGCCGTCCAGGTGCCCATGGAAAGCGACGTGCCATACCATGCCATGCCAGCGCCGAAGAAGAAGATGAGCGCTAGACTGGTCATGTCCATGCCTTTCTGGACACGGGGCGGCATCATGTAGCGCAGGATATCGAGCCCCAGATGCACGCTCTCGCGCACGCCAACGGCTGCACCCAGCATGATGAACCATGACATAAGATGCAGCGACAGCGGCTCAGACCAACTGGGTGAATCGTTGAGAATATACCGCGCAAAGACCTGCCAGCCGACGATCAGCGTCATGGCGATCATGCCGATACCGGCAATATAAAGCGACGCGTGGCTGAGCGCGCCGAGAAGGGGGCGGATTGCCCGCATGAAATTTCGCATTGTCTTTTCCTCCCGCATCAACGGCGACAAAAGAAAACCGGCCCTGTTTCCAAGGCCGGTTTTCCGCGCGTTACTTGACCGCTTTCACCCGTTCCAGAAGGTCTTTCATCGTCGGATCGGTAACGAACTTGTCGTAGACCGGACCCATCGCCGCAGCGAATTCCTCCTTGTTGACCTTGATGACGTTGGCACCACCGGCGCGGACTTTTTCTTCCGACGCCTTTTCGCGGGCGCTCCAGAGCTCGCGCATCTTACCGACGGAATCCTTGGCCGCCTGGCGCAGCAGCTTCTGGTCTTCCGGCGAGAGCTTGTCATAGGAAATCTTCGAAATGACAAGGATTTCCGGATTAAGGGAATGTTCCGTCAGCGAATAGTTTTTCGCAACTTCATAATGGCGGGCGGATTCGTAGGACGGCCAGTTATTTTCGGCGCCGTCCACCACACCGGTTTCCAGCGAGGAATAGACCTCACCCATCGGCATCGGCGTCGGATTGGCACCGAAGGCCTGCATCATCGAAATCCACAGATCCGACTGCTGCACGCGGATTTTAAGACCTTTGAGGTCCGCCAGTTTTTCGATGGGTTTCTTGGTGGTGTAGAAGGAACGCGCACCGGAATCGTAAAAGGCAAGACCGATCAGGCCGTGCGGTTCGAAGGCCGCCAGAACCTCATCACCAATCGGGCCGTCGACGGTGTTATGCATGTGCTCCGTCGAGCGGAACAGGAAAGGCAGACCAAGAACGGTGGTTTCCTTGACCAGATTGTTGAAGGGGGCGGCGTTGACGCGGTTCATGTCGATGACGCCGAAGCGGGTCTGTTCGATCGTGTCCTTCTCGCCGCCGAGAACGGAATTGTTCATCACCTGGATCTTGATGCGGCCGTTGCTTCGCTCAGCCAGCAACTCGCCCATGTATTTCACAGCCTCGACGGTCGGATAACCATCCGGGTGGATGTCCGCAGAGCGCAGGGTGATTTCCTGTGCGCTGGCGGAAACACCTGACAGCGCCATCCCCATCGCGACGCACATAATGCTTGCAATCTTTTTCATGCTTTCCTCCTCCATTGTTGAAACGGCCCCGCCCCTCCAAGGCTATCGGGCCGATTTTTTGACGCCCATCCGGGCCGGCATGCAAAGTCCTTTCACTCGAACAGGATCGTGAGGCCTCCCTTCCCCAATGATCCCGAATAAAGCTATGTCGCGCTGACCGGCGGCAGCTTGAACAGCGCTTCCGGGTTTTCTACCAGCGCCCGATGGCGCGCCGCTTCATCCGGCAGCCAGCCGAGTATGAGTTCCGCAAGGCGGGCATCGTCGGGATAGGCGGCCGTCTCGCGAATGGAATTATGCGGCCAGTTGGTGCCCCACACGATTCGTTCCGGCGCATGGGCGGCGACAACGCGCGAAAAGGCGGCGACGTCCTCATAGGGCCAGTTCTCACGCGAACTTTCGTAAACGCCGGCGAACTTGAACCAGAGATTGCCGCGGTCGATGAGTTTCAAAAGCGCCGCCATTTCCGGGCCATCGGTTTTGATGCCCTTGAAGAACTTGCCGTGATGATCGAACACCCAACGCGAGCGGATTTTCTGAAGGCGCGGCAGATGATCGAGAAGACCATTACCGTCGAATTGCACCGCCACCATCCAGTCGGCCGCATGCGCGCGCTCGTCCACGGCTTCCAGCTCGGACAGGTTTACCGCACCGCCCGGCAGGTCCATGATGCGCGCCCCGACCGCGCCGCTGGCGGTAAGCTTTTCCATGTCCTTTTCGGTCGTCGTCGCATCGATGATGACCACGGCGCGGGCTGCCTCACCCATCTCTGCGACGCAGGCGAGCGTGTTGCAATTATCGCGCTGATGGGCGTTGCCCTGCGTGATGATGACCCGGTCTATGCCGAGCCATTGCATGAGGCGACGATAATCCTCCGGTCCAGGCAGAGCGCCCGGCGGCAGGCCAGGGCCACCCGGCAAGGCAGGATAGTGGGGCAGATACATGTGCATCTGCGTATCGACCGCGCCTCTCGGAAAGGCGGGATTCGGCGCTGCGCCGCTCAGTTTTCTGACGAGTTCGCTCATGGGTCTGGCATTCCGAATTCGGTCAATGCGTCGCGGTTGATCTCGATGCCGAGACCGGGACCATCCGGGATGGCGACAATGCCGTTCACCGCCTCGAGAGGCTTTTGCAGCACGGCCTGGCGGAACGGATTATGGGTGCGGTCAAATTCCATGATTGGCTCAATGGGATTGACCCGCACCGGATCGGGCGTCATCGCCGCCATGAATTGCAAGGCGGCGGCAATCTGCACACCGGTGCCCCAGACATGCGGCACGATGCGCACGCCGTGCAGCGTGGCGAGCGCTGCAATCTTCTGGGTTTCGGAAAAGCCGCCGCAGCCGCAGAGATCGGGCTGGAGAATATCCACGGCACCGGCGCAAAGCGCCTGCCACATGCCGTAACGCCCGTGCCAGGTCTCACCGCCCGCAACCGGGATCGGCTGGCCCGCCCGCACCCGGGCATAGGCATCGAGCTGTTCCGGGACCACCGGTTCCTCGAACCAGTCGATGCAATATTCAGCGGCACGGTTGCCAAGCGTGATGGCTTCGGTGACGGTATAGCCGTGATTGGCGTCGATCATCAGCCGCATATCCGGCCCGATCGCCTCGCGCACGGCGGCGATGACGCGAAGGTCTTCCTCGATGCCGAAGCCGATCTTGATCTTGCAGGCATGAAAACCCTCTGCCCGCCGCTGCGCCATTTCGGAGGCGTTGTCGGAGACTCGGTCGACGCCATCGCGCTTGAAGCTGCCGGTCGCGTAGGCCTTCACGCTTTCGCGCCAGCGCCCGCCAAGCAACATCGAGATTGAAGTGCCGTAGTGCTTGCCCTTGATATCCCAGAGCGCGATATCGATGCCCGACAATGCCGTGACGCTGAGGCCGCGCTGGCCCTGATCACGCAGGGCATTATAAAGCACCGCCCAGATCTTTTCGGTCTGGCGCGGATCCTGGCCGATGAGCCAGCCGGAATAGGCCTGAACCACGGCCGCGTTGGGCCTCGCCGGACCGAGGCATTCGCCCCAGCCGACGGTCCCGTCGTCGCATTCGATTTCCACCAGAACATGGGCCCGCCGGTCGAAACGCATGGAGGCGCTTTCGAACGGCGTGTCCAGACGATGTTCAAGCAGATGCGTCCGCACCGCTGTGATTTTCATCGCTCCCCTCCCGTCATTCCGTCCTCAGGCCTTGCGCTTGTGCGTGCCGATCAGGGCTTCGAGCATTCCGACTTCCTCATTGGTCAGATCCTTCAGCGGCGCACGCACCGGACCGGCATCAAAGCCCTGCAGGCGCACGCCAGCCTTGATGGCGGAGACGGCGTAACCCTTGGCGCGATTGCGGATCGCCATGAACGGATAGAAGAAATCGACAAGAATGCGCTCGCAGGTGGCCCGCTCGCCGGCACGCAGGGCCGCATAGAACTCGTTGGCAAGGCCGGGCACGAAGTTGAAGACCGCCGAAGAATAGGTGGTGAAACCAGCGCCGAGATAGGCTTCGGCAAACAGTTCCGCCGTCGGCATGCCACCGAGATACATCAGGCGGTCGCCCATCTTGGCGGTGATCTGGCGTACGAGGCCGATATCCCCGGTGCCATCCTTGAAACCGACGAGGTTCGGGCACTCGTCGCAAAGACGCGCCAGCGTATCCGCCTGCAGCACGGAATTGTCACGGTTGTAAACCATGACGCCGATGCCGACCGACTGGCACACCTTCTTGATGTGGGCGTAAAGCCCTTCCTGCGGCGCATCGATAAGGTAATGCGGCAGAAGCAGGATGCCATCGGCACCGACCTTTTCCACGGAGCGGGCAATATCGACGGCAATCTCGGTGCCGTAACCGCAGCCGGAAACAATGGCGGTTTCACCGGCCACATCCTTGGCGGCGGAAACGATCGTCGGAATTTCATCCGGCTTTAGCGAGAAGAATTCGCCCGTGCCGCCGGCGGCAAACAGCACCGGCGCCTTGTAACCGGCGAGCCACTCCACATGCGCCCTGTAGCTATCAGCGGCAAAACGACCCTCGGCATCGAAATGGGTGACCGGGAAGGACAACAGACCGGAGCCGAGCGCCGTCTTGATTTGTTCGGGGTTCATCATCGAAATTCCTCTGCAAGTTCACTGACTGAACGTCACCTAAGCTGCTCACCACAGATTTGTCAACAATTCATCATACAAGTTATATGATGAATTTTGAAAACTGGCGCGGATCAGCGCGCCAGCCAGCCACCATCGACATTCAGAATGGCGCCATGCACATAGTCCGCCGCCGCAGATGACAGAAAAACCGCGGCCCCGGCGATGTCTTCCGAGCGCCCCCAGCGGCCGGCCGGGATGCGCTCGAGAATGGCCTTGTTACGGGCCGCATCGGCGCGTAGCGCCTCGGTATTGTTGGTTTCGATATAACCGGGCGCAATGGCATTCACATTGATGCCCTTGGCGGCCCATTCATTCGCCAGGAGTTTGGTTAGGCCGGCGACACCATGTTTCGCCGCCGTATAGGACGGCACGCGAATACCGCCCTGAAAGGAAAGGAGCGAAGCGATATTGACCACCTTGCCGGATCGGCCTTTCGCCAGCAGCTCTTTCGCAAAAGCCTGGGTGGTGAAAAACAGCGCCTTGAGATTGACGTCCATCACCTCGTCCCAGTCGAGTTCGGAAAACTCGACGGAATCGGCACGGCGGATGATACCGGCATTGTTGACGAGAATATCGAAACCGGCGCCGGCAAAACTGTCCTTCGCCGCCAGCGGATCGGCAAAATCGATGGACAATGCGCTGGCCTCGCCGCCGTCGCTGGCGATCATCTCCAGCGTTTCATCTGGCGCGCGGCGGGCGGCGCAGACCACCTCCGCACCGGCCGCGGCGAGCCCAACCGCAATCGCCTGGCCAAGCCCCGTATTCGCGCCGGTCACGAGCGCCTTACGCCCCTGAAGCGAAAAGGGATTCTTCATTTCAGATCCCCCGGCTGAATGAAGTCCATGTCGGTGTAATCGACATTGTCGCCCGCCATGGCCCAGATGAAGGTGTAAGAACCGATGCCGGCGCCGGAATGGATGGACCAGGGCGGGGAAATCGCGCCCTCTTCATTCGAAATGAACAGATGCCGGGTCTCCTGCGGCTCACCCATCAGATGCAGCACGCGGGACTTCTCATCCATGCCGAAATAGAGATAGGCCTCCATGCGGCGGTCATGAATATGCGAGGGAACGGTGTTCCAGACGGAACCGTCCTCCAGCGTCGTATAACCCAGCACCAGCTGGCAGCTTTCCATGACGAGCGGATGGATGAACTGGTTGATGGTGCGCTTGTTGGAGGTTTCGGTCGCGCCGAGCTTGACCTCTTTGCTGCTGGCCAGCGTCACGAGCTTCGCCGGCAGGCTGCGATGCGCCGGGCAGGAGGTGATGTAGAATCGCCCTGCCCCGTCAAAGGTCACCGCGCCGCTGCCTGCACCGAGATAAAGCACGTCACCGCGATTGAGGGTGTAGGTCTCGCCGCTGGCGCTGACCGTTCCGGTCTCGCCGATATTGACGATGCCCATCTCGCGCCGGTCGAGGAAGGACGGTGTTTTGGTTTCTTCCACCTTGTCCAGCGTCAGCGGCGCACCGTTCGGCACAGCACCGCCCATCACAAAGCGGTCATAATGCGTATAGATCAGCCTGATTTCGCCGGAACGGAACATGTCGTTGGCGAGGAAATGCCGACGGAGCCCTTCGGTATCCAGCGTTTTTGCATATTCCGGGTTCACGGCCTGCCTTGTTTCAACGGTCAACATGAAACTCATCCCTCATGATTGTTGCGTATAGCACATAGTATATGTTATCCGCTTTTTGTACGATCTGTATGACAAGGTCAAGGGGTGAAGCCATATCTCGACCGCATCGGAGACGTGCAAGCGCTAAGGGAGACTGGCAATGAAACGGCTTCTTGTTACCGGAGCGGCAGGCCAACTCGGTCGCATGATGCGTCAACGTCTCGCGCCAATGGCGGAGATTTTGCGCCTTGCCGATCTCGCCCCGCTCGATCCGGCTGGGCCTAACGAGGAATGTGTGCAATGCGACCTGGCCGATGCGGCAGCCGTCGACGCTATGGTGGCCGACTGCGACGGCATCGTGCATCTGGGCGGCATCTCCGTGGAAAAGCCCTTCGAGCAGATTCTCCAGGGCAATATCATCGGGCTGTATAATCTCTATGAGGCCGCCCGCGCCCACGGCCAGCCGCGCATCATCTTCGCCAGTTCGAACCATACGATCGGTTATTACCCGCAGACGGAGAGGCTTGGACCGGATGTTCCCTTCCGCCCGGATGGGCTTTACGGCGTCTCCAAATGTTTCGGCGAGAGCCTTGCCCGCATGTATTTCGAGAAATTCGGCCAGGAGACCGCGCTTGTCCGCATCGGCTCCTGCACGCCGGAACCCCTTAATTACCGCATGCTGTCCACCTGGTTTTCGCATGACGATTTCGTCTCGCTGATCGCGGCGGCGTTCCGCGCCCCCGTGCTCGGCTGCCCCGTCGTCTGGGGGGCGTCGGCCAACGATGCGAGCTGGTGGGACAATTCGCATCTCGGCTTTCTTGGATGGAAACCGAAGGACAATGCCGAGGCCTTCCGCCGGAAGATTGCCGAAACGACGCCGCAGCCGGACGCGCGCGACCCGATTGTCCGCTTTCAGGGTGGCGTGTTTGTCGACAACCCGATCTTCAAGGAGACGTGAAATGTCGCACGGACGTTTCCCGCTAAAACGGCGGGATTGCATGCCAGGCCGCGAATGACGTATCGAGGAACGGTGTACGCAACCGACAATTTTTTAGAACGGCGACCAAGATGACAAAAGCGACAAGCTCCGAACCGACACCTCCACAAGGCAGAACGCTTGTGGTGAAGGTTTCGGAGGAACTCCGCAGCCAGATCGCCAAGGGCCGTTACAAGACGGGCGAACGTCTGCCCTCCGAAGCGCAGATGACGCAGGAATTCGGTGTCAGCCGTACCGTGGTGCGGGAGGCGATCGCCTCGCTGCGATCCGACGGTCTGGTGGAGCCGCGTCAGGGCGCGGGTGTTTTCGTACTGGAACCCGCACCTACGGAGCGACGTCCCTTCCACAATGTCGATCTTGCGCGCGTCTCCTCGCTGATCGAAATGCTGGAATTGCGCACCGCCGTCGAAGGTGATGCCGCCGGTCTTGCCGCCATTCGCCGCTCGCCGGCGCAGGAGGAAAAGATCATCGAGGCCTTCGATGCCTTCCGCGCCAGCGCCACCAGGGGCGTGCCGACGGCGGAAGCCGATTTCGCCTTCCATCTCGCCATTGCCGAAGCGACCAACAATCCCCGCTTCAGCGAGTTTTTGCAGGTGCTCGGCCCCACCCTCATTCCGCGCCGCGCCGTGGCCGAAAACGGCGCGGAAACCGTGCTTTCGCCCGCCGATCTCGCCCGACTCGTCGGTGAACACGAAGCGATCCTGATCGCGATACAGGACGGTGACGAAGAGGCGGCGCGCAGCGCCATGCGCAGCCACCTGAAAAGCAGCCAGACGCGTTATCGCTCCATGCTGCGCGCGCCGCGCTGAGATCGCCAGTTAAAACCGCATTGCATGACCGAGGAGAACGATATGCAGCAGCTTCCGACCTTCCCCACCGTTTCCCCCGACGATGGCGTGGAGCGCACCGTGCTTTCCGAAGCGCCGGAATTGATGGTGGTCTCCTTCCGCTTCAAAACCGGCGCCGAAGGCAGGCTGCATAGCCATCCGCATGTGCAATCCACCTATGTCGCCAGCGGCAGCTTCCGCTTTTACCGCGACGGTGAGGCCTATGATCTTCAGAAGGGCGACAGTCTCGTCATTCCCGGCCATATCGAGCATGGCTGCCTATGTCTGGAAGAGGGCGAGCTGATCGACTGCTTTACCCCGCGCCGCGACGATTTCCTCTGATCCGGCGCTCAGTTCGCCGATAAATCCCGCAGGGTGCGTGGCAGGCTGTTCATGCATTCCGCGCCGGAGGCGGTGACGAGGAACTGGTCCTCGATCATCAGCGCTCCCAGTCCTTCGCCATAAAACGGCGCTTCAACCGCAACGACCATGCCGGGAAGAATGATTTCCGGATTGTCATGGGAAAAGAACGGCCATTCCTCAATGCCCACGCCGCCGCCGACGGAATGGCCGAAATGGCCGCGATAATATTCGCTGAAACCATCGCTGCGCATCGAGGCCAGCATGGCGGCGTGCACCGCACCGAATGTGTTGCCGGGACGAAGCGCTTCCAGCCCACGGGCAAAGGCCGCCTCCAACGCGCTGAAAACATCGGCGGCCAGCGGCGAGACCGGCCCCCACGAAAAACTCCGCGCGCCATCCGATGAATAACCTTCGACCAGCGTGCCGACATCGGCCTTGATGAGCGCTCCCGGCGTGACAACCGCCGCCATATCCGACAAAGCGGGTCCGACGGATATGTAATCCCAATGGCCGCTCAGCGAAAATCCGGATTTTACGGCATGGGCATGTGCGCCAGCCTTCCAGGCAGCAGAAAGCCCGCCGAGCTCCGCACCTGGCCTGGCGGCAGCGGCCATCGCGACCAGCCCGGCCTCAGCCGCGGCCGCCGCGCGCCGCAGAAGCTCGATCTCACGCTTGGATTTCACGGCGCGCAGACGGCGCAACACGGGCGATCCGTCAACCCATTCGACATCGGGCAGCGCCTGACACAGCGCCAGAAAATCGGCGGCGGGCATGAATTCTAGGTCTGCGCCAATGCGCGCGCCCGACAGTCCGCGCTCCCGCAGCAGGTCGGCCAGCAGGCCGAAACAGGCGGCGCGGTCGAATGTCTCCGGTCTCGGGCCACCGGAGTTGTTGTGGCGATAGGCGTCGTCCACCTGCGCGATGGTTTTGACTTGCGACAGATCGACCATGTCGATCCAGATGCGATGGCAGCGCAGATCGACATCAGGTACCGCCTTCCTGACGAGCGGAGCGGCATGATCGCTGACAACGGCGGCGAGCGTCACCCCGGCATCGGCTGGAACAAGCGCAATCGCTGAACCAGCCCTGCCCCACATGGTCGCCACGCCGGCAGGAGCACCGACGGCATAACGGAAGGCTTCGGGCTGGAACAACACCAGCGCATCAATGTCCGCCTCCCGCATCAGCTGCTGCGCACGGCTTCGGTCGATATCGCTCATGGGAACCCCGGTGATTGTTTGGCGGCAGGTTTGTGAACCTACGCTTTAGCAGTCACCGGGAGAGGAAAGAAGGTGGAAGATGACATCTCTATGCCGAGTATTGTCAGTTGCGCGAGCGCTTCCCGCTTGTTCTTCTCCCCGCCGGGGAGAAGTCCGCGGCAGCGGGATGAGGGGGCAAGGGTAGAGTTATCCGGAAAGCTGGCCCCCTCATCCGACCCTTCGGGCCACCTTCTCCCCGGCGGGGAGAAGAAACGGGCGACAACATCTTGCCCAATATCGTTGAGGCGGCGGATAAACCCGCCGCCTCATTACTTTTCACGCCTCCAGCCACTTCACCTGCTCGGCTGTCAGCCTGATATCCAGCGCCGAAAGACTGTCCTCCAGCTCCGCAATCGTGCGCGGCCCGATCAACGGAATGACCGGGAAAGGCTGGGCGATGACATAGGCGAGCGCGATATGGATCGGGTGCCGCCCAAGTTTCTGGGCAAGCTCGATCGCCCTGTCCCGGCGAACGAAATTGCGGTCGGAATACCAGACGCGAACGATTTCTTCATCGTCACGCTTGTCACGCCCTGCCCTGTCCGTGAAAAATCCACGCCCCTGGCTGGACCAGGCAAAATTGGGAATCTGGCGGGATTGCAGCCATTCTTTCCACTCGTCATCCGATGCAGCGACGCAGCCCGCCCAGATAGGGTCGAGCATTTCCGCCAGCGAAAAATTGTTGGAAAGCGCGGCCGGCGCCTGCTTGCCGTTCTTCGCAGCATAGGCGGCCGCCTCATCCATACGTTCGCGTGTCCAGTTGGAGCCGCCAAAAATGCCGCGAATGCGCCCGCGCCGGGCTTCGGCATCCATGGCGTCGACGAACTCGCCGACCGGAACCTCCAGATTATCGCGATGCATGAAATAGGCATCGACATAATCCGTCTTCAGCCGCGCGAGCGACTGATCGAGCTGCTTTGCGATCATATCAGGATAGCAGAGCGGCGAATGTGCGCCCTTGCCGATCAGCACGATCTCTTCGCGCGGCACGTTACGGCTGGTGTGCCAGTCGCCGAAAATCGTCTCCGTCCTGCCTGCGCCATAGACATAGGCCGTATCGAAGAGGTTGCCGCCCGCTTCATAGAAGGCATCCAGCGTCAGCGATGCGGAGGCGAAATTGGGGAAGAATTCGAAACCGAGCGCGACCACGGAAGCGGGTTTGGCAAGGCCCGGAATCTGCCGCTTCGGCACTGCGTTTCCGGCCACGACCTTGCCGCCGGCAATATTCGCGACGCGCGACGTTGCTTTTTCAACGCTGTATTCAAGCCCGACGGAAGCCCGCCATTGATCCATGACACGCAGATTGCCGAGGCTGTCCACCCAGGCCATGCCGGGTGCGTCGAATTCCATTTTGCCATGCCGGATCGCCTCGCCGGCCGCGTCGACCTCGAAGGAATAAAGCCAGCGATCCTCCGGCAACTCGATGGTTTCCACCTTGTCGCCCCTGATAATATCGATCCGCCCGGTGCCGCCCTTGTGGCCGGCGGCGAACCAGAAGTCCTTGACCTCGATACGGCCCTCCGAGCCGATGATGCGCAGCACATTGTCCTGCGCCGCCATGATCGAGCACGAAACTTCGGCGACAATGCCGTTTGCGAATTTCAGCACGGCCGAGGCCCATTCATCGACGCCCGACTGGCCGAGATGGGCGACGCCCGCCACCTTTTCCGGTTCGGCGAAGGGTTTTCCGTCCACGGCGCCGGCGATCAGCCGCACCATGGAAACCGGATAGCCGCCGACATCGAGAATGCCGCCACCTGCCGTTTCATTGGCGAAAAGCCGGTGATCGCCCCGGAACGAGCCCATGTTGAAACCGAAGCTGGAGCGGATGATGCGGATATCGCCGATGGCGCGGGCTTTCACGAGTTCCAGCAATTTTGACGTCTGCGGATGCAGGCGATACATATAGGCTTCGCCGGCGAAAACGCCGGCCTTTTTCGCCTCGTGGAAAATGGCGTCGGCATCATAGGCTGAGAGCGCGATGGGTTTTTCCACCAGCACGTTCTTACCCGCCCGGATCGCCTTGATCGCCCATTCGGCATGGCCGGTGTGGGGTGTGGCGATGTAGACGGCGTCGATATCGGGATCGGCAAGCAGCGCATCGTACCCATGGATCACACGCGCACCGGCAAAGGCCTCGGCAAGGCCGGGCCGGTCCGGATTGCGTGTGGCGATGGCCTCTAACCTGCCGGTTCGGGAATGGGCAATGCCATCGGCAAAAGTTCTGGCGATAGTGCCCGGGCCGATGATGCCCCAGCGGATCGGTTGTTCGTTCGTCATGAAATCCTCGTCCTTCATATCAGTCTTGGGTGCTTGGGAAAGGGTTCAGCGCAGGCGGTCGCCCTTGCTGTCGAAAAGGAAAGCCCTGCGGGCGGAAAGGCCGACAGTCAGTCGGTCGCGATTGCCGACATCGCGCGATTCCGGCCGCTCGATGATGAGCTGCTCGCCGCCTTCGGTCCGGGCATAGACATAGCTGGTATTGCCGAGATGTTCGGCGACATCGACATGAACGGTGAGATCGGCATCGCCCGCGCCCGCATCGGCAAAATGTTCGGGCCGCATGCCGAGCGACACTCTGGCTCCCTCGTTCAAACGGGCCGTGACCGGCAGGCTCAGCCGCACCGTAGGATCGCTGTCGAGGGAGAGCGTGACGCCCTCCGCGCTGCTGCCGACGATGGTGGCGTCGAGAAAATTCATCTTCGGCGAACCGACGAAACCGGCAACGAAACGGTTGGCGGGATCGTCGTAAAGATCGAGCGGCGCGCCGACCTGCTCGATATTGCCCGCCCGCAGCACGACGATCTTGTCGGCAAGCGTCATCGCCTCGGTCTGGTCATGCGTCACATAGATCATCGTGGTGCCGAGCTGCTTGTGCAGCCGCGAGATTTCCACGCGCATCTGCACCCGCAATTCCGCATCGAGGTTCGACAGCGGCTCATCGAACAGGAATACCTGCGGTTCGCGCACGATGGCGCGGCCGATGGCCACACGCTGGCGCTGGCCGCCGGAAAGCTGTTTCGGGCGTCGCTCCATCAGCTCGTTGATCTGCAGGATTTCCGCGGCGCGGTTGACCCGCTTTTGCGTATCGGCCTTGGGGTTACCGTTCATCCTGAGCCCGAATGAGAGGTTTTCGGCCACCGTCATATGCGGATAAAGCGCATAGGACTGGAACACCATGGCAATGCCGCGATCGGCCGGATCGGCATCGCTGACCGTCTTGCCGCCAATCACGATATCGCCACCGGAAATATCCTCCAGCCCGGCGATCATTCTGAGAAGCGTGGATTTGCCGCAGCCGGACGGGCCGACGAAAACGACGAATTCCCCGTCCTTTACCTCCAGATTTGCGCCATGGATCACCTCCAGCGCGCCATAACGCTTCACAACGTTTTTGAGCGAAAGTTCCGCCATGCGGCCTCCCCTTACTTGACTGCCCCGGCGGAAATGCCGGCGATGAAGTGGCGCTGCAAAGCCACGAAAACCACGAGGATGGGTGCGGTGAGCAGCACGGCCCCCGCCATGATGCCGCCCCATGACACTTTGGTCAGCCCGATGAGGGTGCCAAGCGCCACGGGTGCGGTCATCATTCCTGGGCGGGAATTGATGAGAAGCGGCCAGAGGTAATTGTTCCACGAGGCCAGGAAGAGAATGATCGACAGTGCCGCCATGGTGGGCCGTGCCAGTGGCAGGGCGATGCGCAGGAAAATCTGCCATTCCTTGACGCCCTCCACCCTTGCCGCATCGAAAAGCTCGGTCGGCATCATCGAGAAGGATTGCCGCATGAACAAAACGCCGAGGGAATTGAACAGCGGCGGCACGATCAGGGCCACCCAGGTGTTGGCCAGCTTGAATTCGCGCGCCACCATGATGAACTGCGGGATAACGACAACGGCAAAAGGCAAGGTAATGGTCCCGAGAATGATGGCGATCACCACCCTGCGTCCGGCAAAGCGGTAACGCGCCAGCGCCCAGCCCGCCATGGAGGTCAGGAACACCGAAAGAACTGTGTAGATGACGGCAACGGTGATCGAGATGAACATGGCCCTGAGGAAATTGGTATCCGCCTGCAGGTTGTTGAAATTCTCGATGAAGTTGGTGGAGGGCGCCAGCACGATATCAGGGCTGAAAATGCCGTAATCCGGCATGGTGGAGAATACGAACATCATCCACAGCGGAAACAGCCAGACGATGGCAAGCGGCGTCAGCGCCGCATGCAGGGCCATCTTCTGCCAGAAAAGCGATCTCGATTTCGATCTCATTTCGGCTCCCTCCCGACCCAGAGATTGAGGAGTGAAATGGCGATGGCAAGCGCCGCCATGGTGTAGGCAATGGCCGAGGCGTAACCGAAATTGAGCGACGTGAAGCCTTGGCGATAGAGGAACAGCCCCAGCGTTTCCGTGCCGCCGCCCGGCCCGCCCCTGTTAGTGATGAGGAAGGGTTCGGCAAACAGCTGCATGGTGCCGATGACCGACAGCACGACGCAGAACAGGATGATGGGTTTAAGCAACGGCAGGGTGATGTAAAAGAACTGCTGCCGCTTGCTGACCTTGTCCAGCGTCGCCGCTTCATAGACATCGCCAGGAATGGATTGCAGACCGGCCAGGATGATGATGGCGTTATACCCCGCCCAACGCCAGGTGACCGCGATGATGACGAGCGCCATGGCCGCATTGGCATTGTCGAACCACGAGACGGGCGAAAGGCCGACGGAGGTGATGAGCTTGTTGATGATGCCGAAATCGGCGCTGAACATCAGCCGGAAAACCGCCGCATAGGCTACCTCGCCGACAACGACAGGTGCAAAGAAGGCAAAACGGTAAAGCGGTCGTGCTTTCAGCAGCGGCGAGTTCAAGAGCACCGCCATGACGGTGGCGAGCGCGATCATGACCGGCACCTGAATGACCAGAATGATCAGCGTATTATAAAGCGCATTATAAAATGCCGGATCGGAAACGAGCCGCCCCCAGTTCATGGAGGGCGCGAACCGCCATGGGTTGATGCGGGTATTCTGGAACGACAGCATGAACGAGCTGATGATCGGCCAGACCCAGAAGGTGGCGAAAATCAGGAGATAGGGCGCAAGGAACGCATAAGCGATCCTGTTCCTAGACGGCATGACGACCTCCAGAAGCCGGACGATGGCCGGATAAATGGAAAAGCTTGAAAGAGCTTCCCCCGTTGAGGGGAATGCTTTTGCACAACGGTGCCACTGGTTTCTTCTCCCCGAGGGAGAGAAGGTGGCCCGAAGGGTCGGATGAGGGGGCTAGCTCACCGGATATCGCTACCCTCGCCCCCTCATCCCGCTGCTGCGGACTTCTCCCCGACGGGGAGAAGAAACGTGCAGCACCCTCTCGGTCCATAAAACAGCCGCCGGCTTACTGCGCTACGGGGAGCCCCGTCGCCGTTTCGATCTGCTTTGCCGCATCATCGAGCGCCGCCTTCGCATCGGGAAACCCACCCGCGAAATATTTGGTCTGCGTCGCCTTGTAGATCGCATCCGCATCCGACTGGAACGCCGTGCCACGGCTCGGCACGATCTTCGGCAGTGTGGCGAGAATATCGGTCCAAACCGCTTGGCCGCCCCAATAGGGCTGTTTTTCCTTGACGAAAGGATCGTCGATGGCAGACAGCAGCGAGGGAACGAGGCCGAACGATTTCAGCATCGTCACCTGCCCTTCATTGGTGGTGAGCGCGTAATCGATATATTTCCACGCGGCTTCCTTGTGCTCGGATGTCGAGCTGATCGCCAGCGACGAACCGCCGAGATTGGCGGCATGCGGACCGTCCGGCGTCAGGCTCGGCATCAGATAGACGCCCCATTTGCCGGAGAGATCGGGAGAGCCTGAGCGGATGGTGCCCTCGTACCAGGCGCCATACATCTGGCTTGCGGCCCTGCCGGCGGTATTGGCCTGAATTTTTTCATCCCAGATCGCCGCCATGATGATGCCGGCGTCTTTCATCTCCTTAACCTTTTCGAGGGTCGCGACACAGGCGGGCTGGTTGATGGTGATAGTCTGGCCATCGGTCGAAAAGTAACCGCATCCCTGCTCGTTGGCGATCATGCGAAACCATTCGCTATCACCGTTAAAATCGGCCTGCGCCATGACGGTGCCGGGATTGGCGGCCATCACCTTCTTGCCGGCAGTGATGAAATCGTCCCAGCTTTTGATCGTGGCGGGATCGACGCCTGCTTTTTCATAGAAGTCACGGCGGTAGAACACGGCCACCGGACCGGAATCCCATGGAACCGCATAGGCGACACCGTCAACCTCCAGTTCCGTGCGCTTGAAGTCAGGGAAAAGTGCCTGTTTCTCAGGCGTATAGCCAAGTTCGGTCAGATTGGCGAAACAATCGGGAAAGCGGCTCCAGAACAGTTCGGCCTCAAAATTCTCGATGGTGACGATATCAGGAAGACCATCGCCCCCGGCTGCGCAGGCGGCCAGTGTCTTGTCAAAAACCTGATTATTTCCAAGGTCTTCAACGACGATCTTGATATCCGGATTCTGCTTGTTAAAACCTTCGACCGTGGATTTCAGCGCGGAAGCCGCGACATTCCAGCTCCAGATGGTGACGGTTTCGGTTTGCGCGAAAGCCGGGGCTGCGAGAAGCAGCATGGCCGTAGACGCGCCAAGAAATTTCAAGCACATTGAAAACCTCCCTTTTTCAATTGCCGTTCTTCAGCGAACATGGGCACATTAGCGGCGACAGGAAATCTGTCTCGTAAAAAGGGAATATCGATTTGGCGGAAAGTAAGATTGCCGAAAGAGCCTTCTACCAGCCGGGTGCGAGCAGCATCGAAGGCATGCCGACAACGCTTCAGCTTTTCCATAACCATCCGCCCATCATGCTCCGGCCCCACTGGCACGCGCAGGTGGAGGTTAATTACCTGATGTCGGGATCGGTGCATTACCGCATGGGCGATCACGACCTGACGCTCAACGCCGGCCAGATGTGCATCTTCTGGGGCGGCCAGCCGCACCAGATGGACCGTTCCTCCGATGATTCCTTTTACGCGGGTGCGCATCTGCCGCTCGTGCATTTCTTTCGCATGCGCCTGCCGGCCGCCGTCTCCAGCCAATTGATGGGTGGTGCGACAATGGTGAGCGCCGAGACGGACGGAACGGATGCGGAAAATTTCGGCCGCTGGTTCCGTTACGTCACCTCGGGCGATCCGGCAAAAGCCCAGCACGCGGTGGAGGAACTGCTGCTCCGGGTCGAGCGGATGTTTCTGGAGCCTTACTCCGTCATATCCTCGGCCCTGAATGGAAACCGCAGACAGGATGACGAGGGCATGGCGCCCTCCATTGGCGTGGTGCGCATGTGCGACTTTATCGCCGCCAATTTTCTCGACGATATCGACGCGACGGAAATTGCCCGTGCCGCCTCGCTGCACCCGAAATATGCAATGAACCTGTTCCGCAAATCCACGGGCATGACACTTATCAAATATCTCACCCTGCTCCGGCTTTCCCGCGCACAGGCGATGCTGATGACCGGCAAGGACAATATTCTGCAAATCGCCATGGAAAGCGGTTTCGGCTCGGTCAGCGCCTTCAACAAGGCCTTTCGCCAGATCGCCGGCATGTCGCCTTCCGATTTCCGCCGCGACATGCGGGCGACGGCGGCTTAATCTCCTCTATCGGCGAAAGCGGCGCTGCGCTGCCGCGCCGCCTGGCGGTAAGCGCGCGGCGAACTGCCGAGCATCCGCCGGAACATGGTGGTGAAAGCCGGGATGTTTTCATAGCCCGCATCCAGCGCCACATTGGTCACCGCTTCGCCCGCCGCCAATCTCGGCAATGAGGCAAAGATGCAGGCCTGCTGGCGCCAGGTAACGAAACTCACCCCCATTTCCCGACGAAAAAGGCGTGTGAAGGAGCGGCGGCTGATGCCCATTGCCGCGGCCCAGTCGTCGATCTCCACCCGCGCCACCGGCTTTTTAAGGAAGTCACGGCAAAGCGCAGCCAGCCGCGGATTGTTCGGAAAAGGCAAACCCAAAGGGCGTTCCGGCAGGCGATTCACCTCATCCAGCAAAAGGGCGCGCACCAGGCCCTGCCGGTGAAAGACCGACGGCTGGTGTTCTTCGGCCAACAATTCGGAAATAAGGCTCGAGGCCAGATCGGTTACTTCCACGACCTTTGGAGACATTGCCTGGAAGAGATCGGGATGGACGTAGATCGAGTGCATCTCGACCGTGGATATGATTTCGGCCTCATGTTGCAGGCCTGCGGGAATGAGCAGCCCGTGACCGGGCGGTATCATCCAGCGCCCGTCCGCCGTGCTGACGAGCACCACACCCCGGCGCGCGCACCAAATCTGCACACGGCTATGGTTATGGGGCGGTGTGCGATGCCCGGTCGGATAAACCCGATGAAGCGCCAGTACCGGCTCGTTGGTGCCGTCAATCAATTTCAGGCTACGCTCATGCTCTTCAAGCGTCACGCCCTCGGACTGTGCAGATTTGATTTTAGCCATTTGGCCCACTCACAAAGAAAATCGTCCAGAACACAAATGCAGGCCAGAAACAATATGAATAAAAGCGGGAAGAAATAAAGACGTGTTTCCCATTGTTTGAGCGGGAATCTGAAGAGGATACATCATGGCCACCGTCACCAGCACCGGGTTCAACCCGCAACGCACGGCGTTCTCAATCATCGCAGCCGCCAGCTTCTGCCATATGCTGAACGACATCATGCAATCGCTGCTGACGTCGCTTTACCCGTTGCTGAAAGCCAATTACGCACTTGATTTCGTACAGATCGGCCTGCTCACCTTCGCCTTTCAGGTCACCGCATCGCTGCTGCAGCCGGTCGTCGGCATGGTGACCGATCGCTGGCCGATGCCGTTTTCCCTGCCCACCGCCATGTTGTCCACCTGCGCCGGCCTCATCACACTCGCCTTCGCCCACAGTTTCGAGGTTCTGGTGATCGGAGCCTGCCTTATCGGAATCGGCTCGGCGATCTTTCATCCGGAAGCATCTCGCGTTGCGCGCCTGGCATCCGGCGGCCGCCACGGTCTGGCGCAGTCCTTCTTTCAGGTGGGCGGCAATACCGGCACGGCCATCGGCCCGCTGCTCGCCGCTTTCATCGTCATTCCGCTCGGCCAGTCGAGCCTGAGCTGGTTCTCGCTGATCGCGCTCCTCGGCTTCGGCGTGCTTTCCTGGGTCGGCGTCTGGTACACCCGCCACCGCCGCGCAACCGTCGGCAAGGCCGCGGCCAGCCGCGCCCTGCCCCTCTCGCGCGGCACGGTGATGATGACGCTACTGGTGCTGGTGGTTCTGACCGCCACCAAGAACGCCTATCTCGCCAGCCTGTCCAGCTACTTCACCTTCTATACAATCGACAAGTTCGGCCTTGGCGTACAGGACGCGCAGGTTCTGCTGTTCCTTTTCCTCGGGGCTTCGGCGCTCGGTGTGTTCTTCGGCGGCCCGATCGGCGACCGTTTCGGCTCCCGCGTCGTCATCTGGTTCTCGATCCTCGGCGTCATTCCCTTCGCGCTCATGCTGCCCTATGCCAACCTGTTCTGGACGGCGGTTCTGGTGGTTGTCATCGGCTTCGTCTTCTCCTCCGCTTTCTCGGCCATCGTCGTGTTCGCGCAGGAACTGGTGCCGGGGCGCGTCGGCCTCATCGCCGGCATGTTCTTCGGCTTCGCCTTCGGTTTCGGCGGCATCGGCGCTGCGGTTCTCGGCGTCTATGCGGATAAGGAAGGCATCGAATTCGTCTACCGCATCTGCTCCTACATGCCGCTGCTCGGCCTTCTGACGGTATTCCTGCCGAAACTGCCAAGCCACCGCTAAAAGCCTCTCGTTCAACGCTTTTCAACACGGCGGTCACCTGTGATACTCAGGTGATCGCCGTGATCCGTTAAGCGAAAACCTCCTCATGCAGATACCGATAAAATCGATCCTCGTTTTCCACGCCGCGGCAAGGGCGGGCAGCATTTCGCGGGCGGCGGAGGAACTTAGCGTTACGCCCTCCGCCGTTTCCCAGCAGATCCAGGTGCTGGAAGGCCAGCTCGGCACGACACTGATGGCGCGAACCGGCCGCAAGGTAACGCTGACTGAAGCGGGTGAACGCTATTTTTCGATGATCACGGCGCAGATCGAACAGATTGCGGACGCCACCGACAGCATTCGCGGCTTCCGCTCGGTCACCATGCTGACGATCCGGGCGACGCCGACCATTTCCAACAAGTGGCTGCTGCCTCGTCTTGGCTCGTTTCTGGAGGAACATCCAGAACTGGAAGTGCGCCTCGACGGCACCAACGAGCCTACCGATTTTTCGCAGGAACTCGTCGATATAGAGCTGCGCCACGGCGATGGCCGCTGGCCGGGCCTCTTCGTGGAAGGGCTGGTGGAGGAGGAATTCCTGCCGGTGTCCGCACCGGATTACGCTGCCGCCGGGAGCCTTCAGGCCCCGGACCTGCTTGAATTGCGGCTCATTCATTCTGTGAAAGCGCAGGCGCAGTGGACGCACTGGTTCCCGATGGCCGGTGTCAATTCCGACACGCGATGGAGGCGTGTGCTGTTCGACCGTAGCCATATGGCAATTGATGCGGCGGCCGGCGGCCTGGGCGTGGCACTGGAAAGCACGCTGATGATGGAACGGGAACTTGGCACCGGAGCGCTTGTCTGTCCCGTCATCGACGCGCCACGTATCAAGCTGGTCACCCAATGGATTGTTTGTCCGCATTCCCATCTGCGGCAGAGAAAAGTGACGCTGTTTCTGGAATGGATGCGAAAACAACGCGACGAGTGGCAAGCCTGTCGCGTTGTGTGATTTTTCGGTCGTCTTCGCGTGGACTTAGTAAAGCCCCATGAGCCGGATGGGCGCAAGCGTCAGATCCGGGAACAGGACCAGTGCGAAGATGGCGGCGACCAGAATGGCCATTGGCGCAAGGGAGCCTTTTATCACATCCTCGATCGACATTTTCGCGACTTGCGCAACGGCAAACAGGCATACGCCGACGGGAGGCGTGACGAGCCCCAACGTCAGTGTGATGACCATGACGATCAGAAAATGTATGGGATCGACCCCCAGCGATACCGCTGGCGGAAGAAGTACCGGAATGAGAATGAACATCGCGGCAATTGCGTCCATGAACATGCCAACGACGATCAGGAAGAAAAATATCAATACCATCGCCATGGTCGGCCCGGTGCTGATATGGCCGAGGAAGACCGCGACCTGTGCGGGTAGGCCGTCGAAGGTGAAGACCCAGGCGGCCAGCTTTGCCGTCGCCGCGATGAAGAGGATCGATCCCGATGTACGTGCGGTCTCCATGAAGATGCCGAGCAGTGCGGGAAACGGGATCGTGCGGTAGAGGATCACCGCCAGAAACAGCGTGTACACAACGGCGATGCCGGCCGCCTCCGTAGGGGTGAAATATCCGTCGACGATACCAATCAGCAAAATCACCGGCGTCAGCATCGGCAGGATGGCCGCAAGACCCGTCGTCAAAACACGCCGTACATTGAAGGGTGTGGGCGGATTGAAGCCATGACGCACGGCGTAAATATGGTTGAAAACCATGAAGACGAATGCAAGGAACAGGCCCGGCACCAGACCTGCCACGAGCAGCGTTCCGATGGAAGCATTTGCCACTGAGCCGGCAATGACGATGAGGATCGACGGCGGGATGATGGACGAGAGCGTGGAGGTGCAAAGCGTCAGTCCAACGGCATATCCCTTGGGAAAACCGTGACGCTCCATGGCCTTGATCTCGATTGCGCCAATCGAGGCGATATCGGCGACGGATGAACCGGAGACACCGCCGAAAATCACCGACGAGGCGACATTGACGTGGCCGAGACCACCGGGAAGCCAGCCGACAATCGCCTCGGCAAAGTCGAACAGCCGTTCGGCGACCTTGCCCCGTTCCATCAGAACACCGACAAGAATGAAAAGCGGCACTGCAACCAGAAGGAAGGAGTTCATGGCCGAAAACATGGTTTGCGCCAGAAGGTCCATCGGCATCGACGTATAAAGCGCGATGGACGCCAGACTGGCGAGACCAAGTGCGACGGCAAGCGGAACGCCGAAAGCGCTCATGAGAAGGAAAAGTCCAAGCAGCGTCAGGCTCATGGCAGTTTCTCCATATTTCCAACGACCAGATCGGCATCGGCAAGAGGCTGCAGGCCTTCCGGCAGTTCGATGCGGTCACGATGCTGGCGCAGGGATTCCACGATGGCGGCAAAACCGAGAACCGCGCTGAGCGGAATGATGACGCCGATCATCCACATCGGCGTGGCAAGCGTCGCGGCGGCTTCATTCATCACATATTGCTGGCGCACCAGCGTCCAGCCCGTCCAGATCATCAGGCCGAAAAAGACGACCGACGACAGCACGTAAATGGGCAGCGCAAGACGCCGCACACAGGCCGGCATCAGGGCGATGAACACCGTTACCCGCGCCATGTCGGCGGTGCGGAAGCTGCCCGCCACACCCAGGAACACCATCCATATGAAAAGATACCGTGTCGCTTCCTCGGTCCAGGAGACCGGAGTGCCCCACATTCGGGTCGACACCTGCAGAAGCACGACGGCCAGAACCCCGATAGCGGCCAGACCGGCCAGCACGTCGGTCGCCAATCTGATGACCCTGCCGAAAAATGATGACGTTTCGTCCATAAACCTGTCCTCCCAACCGGACCGGTTGCGCGCCGGCCCGGAAGACCTGATGGCCTTACTTCTTGCCGACGGCGGCAATGGTCTTGTCAAAGAAAGCCTGATCCTTCACCAGCCCGGCAAAGACGGGATAGAGGCCCTTCGAGACTTCCACGAACGCCTTCTGCTGCTCCGGCGTCAGGCGATTGATCTCCATTCCGTGTTTCTGCAGTTCGGCGATCGTCGCTTCCGCGCTCGAGGCGTCGTTTTGCACCTTCCACACTTCCGCTTCCTTCGCCGCCTCCTCAACGGCCGCCTTGTGCGCATCGCTCAGGGCGTTGAACTTGGCGGGGCTGATGCCCAGAACCCAGCCGTCACCCATATGGTTGGTGATCGAGACGTATTTCTGCACCTCGTAGAATTTCGCCGACAATGGGACGTTGATGGGGTTTTCCTGCCCGTCTACGACCTTCAACTGCAGGGCGTTATAAACCTCGGCAAAGGCGAGCGGCGTCGGTGCGGCGCCCATCTTCTTGAAGAATTCCACCCAGAGCGGATTGTTGGGAACGCGGAACTTCAAGCCGCGCAAATCATCCGGCGAGGTTATCGGGCGCTTGGAATTGGTCATCTGGCGGAAGGGGCGCGGCCACAGATCGACCGCCTTGATGCCGATCTTTTCCAGCCCGGCAATCAGCTCCTTGCCCTGCTCACCTTCCAGATAGGTGCGAAGCTGTTCTTCATCGTCAAAAAGATAGGGAATGGAAATCGCCGAAAAACGCGGGTCGAAATTCGCATAAAGCGATGTCGCCAGAAGCAGCATGTCGAGCGATCCGCCCGCAAGCTGCTTGACGGCGCCCGATGGATCGCCGCCGTAAAGCGAGCCGTTCGGGAAGACCTTGACGGTGACTTCGCCATTCGTTTTGGCGGACACCAGCTCGGCAAACCTGTTGGCCGCGAGCGTAATTTCGGAATTGTCCGGATCCGGCGTCGAAAGCGTGAGCGTTTCCGCCTGAGCGATCGATGCAACGAGCATGGTGGCGGCGAGAGCCAGCCCGTAAAGTTTTGAAATTTTCATGTGTTCCTCCCGTTGTTGTCTCTAGACAGTTTCGAGCGTTCCTCCGAACGCATTCATGCGTTTAACTTCAAGGATCACACCGCTGTGATCAAGCTCGCCCGCGCCATGCTCGACCATGGAGCGGAACAGCCGGTCCACCTCCTCGCCGACCGGTAATTTCAGGCCACGGCTTTTGGCGAAAGCCAGCGCCGTGGACGTATCCTTCACCTGATATTTCGCCGGCCCGCCGGGGCGGAAAGCGCCCTCCACCATGCGTTTGCCGTGCTGGCGGAAGACGGTGGAATCGGCAAAACCGCCAAGCAAAGCCTGGCGCACCCGCGCCGGGTCGGCTCCCCCCGCTTCAACCAGCGTCAAAGCTTCCGCAACCGCGCAGATTGTCGAGGCGACGATCAGCTGGTTGGCCAGCTTGGCCAATGAGCCGCAGCCCACCGGACCGACATGGGTGACACTGCCGAGGCAATTGAGGAGTGGCCGCAATGCGTCCACATCCCGCTGTTCACCGCCGGCCATAATGGCGAGCGTTCCCTCAGTCGCCCCTTTTTCGCCGCCAGAAACCGGTGCGTCGACATAAGCGACGCCTTGAGCTTTTGCCGTCTCCGCCTGTTCCCGCGCGCTATCGACCGGGATCGAACTCATCACCAGCAGAAATGCACCAGGCTTCATGGTGGAAACGACACCCGAGGCACCGAGCAGAACCTCGTCGCAGACCGGCCCGGAACTCAGCATACAGAGTACGACATCGGCTTCGATTACAGCTTCGGCAGCCGTTGCCGCCGGCTGCACGCCCTTTGCCGCCAGAACCGTAGCTCTTTCAGCGCTGCGGTTCCAGGCTTTGACGGAAAACCCGGCCTCCGCCAGACGCCCCGCCATCGGAGCGCCCATGATACCCGTTCCGATAACGGCGATCCGGCGAATGTCAGCCATCGTTTCCATCCTTCAGAGCCATTGCCGGTTCAGGAAACGCACCGGCAGTTCTTCTTCGATAAGGGCGGGAAATGCTTCCCGAAACCGGTCGAGATGCGGTGTTTTGAGATGATCGTCGAAAGCCTGCCGGTCGTCGTAGACCTCGTAAAACACCACATTGTTTCCCGTTTCCGCCCGCACCACGTCGAATTGCCGGCAACCCGGCTCATCCTGAACCGAATGCTGGGCGTCATCGCGCGCGGCATCGAGAAAGGCATCCATAGCGTCAGGCTTCACCCGAAATTCCGCGATCACCACGAAAGCGCCATTGGACATATCAGCTTCTCCCCCCATCACGCTGCGGCCTCTTTTTGCGGACGGAATCGGTTTTCCATATCTTGACGCAGCTTCACCACATCGAGATCATTGACCAGCTCAACATCATCGAAGCTGACGATCTGGTCCTTCTTAATGGCGCGCTTCAGCTTGACATTGTGGGCAAGGCCGATTGGCAGCGCCTTCATATCGAGGCTGCGGGTGGCCGGAATGGCGTTCGCCCAAACCGCGTAACCGCCCTCGCCATCGAGCATCTCGCCCGGCTGCATATCCTTCTTGGCGGTCGCGACGGCATCGCCGCGGAACTCCTTGGAGCAACCGGTGGCCTCGTTCCGCAGCACCGCGGACAGTACGCTAATCGAGGTTTCCAGACCGATGATATGGAACGGACGCCACATGGAAGCGTACCAGCCCGAGGGATCGGTCAGCAGGCCATATTGCTTGAAGCAGGCGCGGGCATATTCATTATGCGCCTTGAAGGTGACAAAAACGCCGTAGCGAATGTTGTTGAATACTTCGCGCCCATCCGGCTCCTGGCTCGCGGCAATATCCACAAGGCCGGAGCGCGACATGCGGCCGCCATCGGCAACGGGGCGGAAAACGCGGGCAAGATCGTGCAGGCCGGCGGGCGGGAAGGCCAGACCGTCATCCGGGCAATCCAGCCCCGTGCCGTTGGCGACGGCCGCCATTTCGATGGCCGCCTTGGTGCCGTCGGTGAAGGAATTGTACATTTTCGGATTGAAGTCGCCCTTGGCCACTTCCTCGTCCGTCCAGCCGAAATAACCCCAGACCGTGTCCGGCGTGGAATAACGGTAACGCGGCTCGAAATTCATGCCCTTGCCGGCGGAAACGACCTCGAAGCCGGTGGCGCGCGCCCAGTCGACCAGTTCACAGATCAGCGCCGGCTGGTCGCCATAAGCCATGGAATAGATCAGGCCCTTGGAGCGGGCCTTTTCCGCAAGGATCGGCCCGACCATGACATCGGCTTCGACATTGACCATGACGACGTGCTTGTTGTGCTCGATAGCGCCGAGCGCATGGCGCGCACCGGCCAGCGGATGGCCGGTGGCTTCGATCACGCATTCGATCTCTCCACAGGCGAAAAGCTCGTTCACATCGTCCGTCACATAGGTCTTGCCGCTCTTCAGCGCCTCGGCGCAGCTCTTCGCATCGTAACGCTCCTTCGGCCAGCCGACGCGATCCAGCGATTCCTTCGCCTTGCCGACATTGAGGTCAGCGACGGCGACCATGTGGAAACCGGCAACGCGCTGCGCCTGCGCCAGCACCATGGAGCCGAACTTGCCCGCGCCGATGAGACCCACCCGAACAGGTTTACCGCCGGCTGCACGCGCTGACAGAAGAGAATAGAGATTCATGCTTTGACATCCTTCGCTGGGGAAATTGCTGGCGAGAATGTCCAGTCAGCCCGGCGAAGGCCATGCGATACCGAGGCAGCGAAGGCTTATCCCTCGCGGCACGGACGGCATGACGATCTAACGTTCCTCCCGGATACCGGCACGCCTTTGCGCCGGCTCTCGCGGTCGCCTCCCAAAGCAACCTTGAGAACAGAGTAGGAGCGTTCAAATATTAGTTCTATTTAGAAAATCACATTCTTTGTTTAGCTTATCTAACAAATCATCAGGCCGATTTGCGCAGCATCAGATCGGCGCTGAGGAGAATGCGCTCGCGCATCCGCGTCGCGTCATCCGCCTCCTCGTCCAGCTTCTGCAACAGAAGCTCGATCGACAGCCTGCCGATCTCGTTATAGTTCTGCGCCACCGTGGTAATCGGCGGGCAGGCATAACGCGACAGCGGATGATCGTCATGGCCGGCGACCCTGAGGTCATAATCCACGCCATGGCCGACCCTGATCCCCTTCTGGAAGGCCGCGGCGATGACGCCGAATGCGATACGGTCGTTGGCGCAGAGAATCGTGCGCGATGGCAGAGACCCCGCCCCTTCCAGCAGCCGGCCCGCTTCATCGAAGGCGAAACGCTCGAAATCCCAGGTGACAATGTCCGAAACGTTGATCACCTGCGGCTCGAAACCAAGGCGCCGCATCGCCTCCTCATAGGCGGTGCGACGCGTGGCGGCATTGGTATTGACCTGCGGCATGTCGAAGAAACAGGGCGGCTCGCCCGAGCGGCAGAGATAATCCACCATCAGCCCCACGCTCTGGCGGTTGTCGGTGCCGACAAATGCCGAGGTCTCGTCGAGGGGCGAATCGACATAAACAATCGGAATGCTGGCCGCCAGCTGCTCCAGCGTGGCGCGGTGGGATTTGACGCCTAGCGGCGCGATGATTGCACCGGCGACATTCATTGACTTGAACGTGCGGATGGCGCGGTCTTCGATTTCCGCCTTGCCATCCGATGACAGCACGAAAGCAAGGAAGCCCGCCTCGTTGGCGATGAGCTCAATACGGCTCGTCAGCGCCATATAGAACGGATCGGTTGAGTTCGGGATGATGATGCCGATGATATTGGAGCGGCGGCGGTTGAGATTGACGGCGAAAATATTGGGCCTGAAGCCCGATTTCTTCAGCGCATCCTCGATGGCGTCCCGGGTCTTCTTGCGGACCGAGGCCGGATCATTGAAGTATTTCGAAACAGTCGGGCGGGAAAGGCCGACGAATTCCGAAAATTCCTCCATCGTCCTGATAGATTTGGCCAAAGTGCTTGCCCCCATGAAATATTACATGTGGTACTCTATATCGACCTGCCTTTGCACGAAAAGCCGGTCGAATGGTTTTCAACGCCCAAACTGTCATTCAGCCGCGAACTGCACTTTCATCGTCGCCGGATCAGACTGTTTTTTCGTAAAGAACGGCAGCATTTCCGAAAGTGGCAACCGGTGTGACACCAGCCGCGCCATGACATCGCCATCCGTTTCCAGAATGGCGAGCGCCTGCGGTATGTTGCGGTTCAGCGAATGCGAGCCGACAAGCTTCAGCTGACGCCGGAAGATTTCGAAGGGCGCAACCAAAATGCGGGCATCCGGCGCGCAGACGCCGAAGAACAGCGCCGTGCCGCCATCGGCAACCAGCGGGATCATCGCTTCCGCA
This sequence comes from Agrobacterium sp. B1(2019), assembly GCF_008274755.1. Taxonomy (NCBI): domain Bacteria; kingdom Pseudomonadati; phylum Pseudomonadota; class Alphaproteobacteria; order Hyphomicrobiales; family Rhizobiaceae; genus Agrobacterium; species Agrobacterium sp. B1(2019). The sequence continues at coordinate 233,342 of NZ_VTPB01000002.1, forward strand.
ACGGGGGCGATACCCGTGGCATCAGCGACGACATCGAAAGACCTCTGTTGCCGCAGCAGCGCTTCCGAACCGGAAACTGCCACCTGAAGCCCGAGACCTTCGGCAAAAGCCAGCCTGCTTTCGTTGATGTCGGCAATCGTCACCATCTCGATGCCGCGCGCTTTCAGCGACAGGGCAAGCAGCAGGCCGATGGGACCGGCGCCAAAAACCAGCGCATTTTCAGCCACCGTTCCATTCTCGCCAATGCCCGCGCTCTGCATGCCGTTGACGACGCAGGCAAGCGGTTCGGCCAGCGCCGCGACGTGATAGGGCATGGAACCAACGCCATGCAGGTGATCGGCGCGCACCAGGCTGAATTCTGCGAAACCGCCATTATGGGAAACGCCATAGGCCTTCAGCGTGCTGCAAAGATTGGTGAGCGCCTTACGGCAGCTCGGGCAGGTGCCGCAGGGCAGATTGGGATCGACCACCACCCGGTCGCCAGCCTTTATGCCCAAAACATCGGCGGCCACGGCCGCGACTTCACCGGCATATTCATGCCCCGGAATGACCGGAAAGGCACCGTCGCCGTAACGCGCATGGAGAACGTCGATATCGGTGTGGCAAAGCCCCGAAGCCTTGACCCGGACCAGCGCATGGCCCGGCAGCAGATCGGCAACGGGAACTTCCGCTAGAACGGCGCGTCCCTTCTCGACGAATTGAATGGCATGCATGGTCATCTCCGGCTTTTCAGCTCATCCAGTTGCCGCCGTCGACATTATATGTCTGGGCGAGAATATAGTCGCTCTCGGAAGAGGCGAGGAAAACCGCAAGACCCTTGATGTCGTCGGGCGTGGCAAAACGGCCGATCGGCACGGATTTAGCCACCGCCGCCTTCTTCTCGCCGGGCTTTAAGCCTTCCCATTTGGCGAATTCTGCATCGACTACTTCCCAGTGCTCCCCATCCACCACGCCCGGTGCAATGGCGTTGACATTGATGCCGTGCTTGACGAGCGCCAGCGCCGCCGACTGCGTGGCGGAAATGATCGCTGCCTTGGAAGCGCAATAAAGCGTGACGAGCGCTTCGCCGCGACGGCCGGCCTGGCTCGCCATATTAATGATCTTGCCGCCGCGCGCCCGCTCGATCATCACATTCGAGACCGCCTTCATCATGAACAGCGGCCCCTTGAGATTGATGTCGAAGACCCGCTCATAACTCTGTTCGGTAATGCCATTGATCGGCGCCATGTCGAAGATAGCGGCATTATTGACGAGAATGTCGATGCCGCCGAATTCCTGATCGACCGCCTTCACCACGGCATCGATCCGGGAAAGATCGGTCACATCCAGCTTCACGGCCTTGGCGGCAGGGCCGATGGCGGCGGCGGAAGCCGTCGCGCGGGCGATATCGATGTCGGCAATAATCACCTTCGCGCCTTCATCGGCAAAAGCCTGCGCAAAACCAAGGCCGATACCGCGGGCGGCGCCGGTGATCAGCGCGACCTTGTTCTTCAATCTCATGTCGATCTCCGTGATGCATTGCGGACACAGGCTGAACCCGGTCATGCGTTTGTTGTTAGTTGCATTTTTCCGGCAAACCCGAACACGGTACACCGGCTAAAGATTTGATATGCCAGCGCACCCCACGCAACCTCATTTCTGTGCTTGTCACGGGAATGAGGGTGGCGGGTGTGTGAGTCCACCCATGCCGCCCGCCACCAAAAGGCGAACGGGCGGCACGCCGGGAGGGCGCGGCTACTTGATGTAGCCCGCGCGGCTCATGTCACGCTCGACCTGTTTCTGTGCGCCCTCGAGTGCCGCATCGACGGTCTGCTGGCCGGAAAGGGCGGCCGCGATCTGCTGGCCGACAATCGTGCCGATGGACTGGAACTCCGGTATGGCGACGAACTGCACACCGGTATAGGGCACCGGATCCTTGGTCGGCTTGGACGGATCGGCCGACATGATGGCCTTCATCACTGTATCAGCAAAGGGCGCCGCCTTCTTGTATTCCGGCAGTTCATAGGTGGATTTGCGTGTGCCCGGCGGCACGGCCACCCAGCCTTCGCTTTCGCCGACCGTCTTCACATAGTTCTTCGAGGTCGCCCATTTGACGAAGGACTTGGCGATTTCGAGCTTCTTCGTGGTGTTCGGAATGGCGAGGTTCCACGACCAGGACCAGCTCGATCCGTTCGGCGTCGCCTCCACCGGAGCGCGCGTGAAAGCGGTCTTGTCGGCAACCTGGCTCTGCTTGGGGTCATAGACGCGGCCCGCCGCCGAGGTGGCGTCGATCCACATGGCGCAACGGCCAGATGAAAACAGCGTCTGGTTCTCGTTGAAGCCATTGGCGGCCGCGCCGGGCGGGCCGTAGGAGGTCATCAGCGCCACATAATCCGAGATCGCCTTTTTCCATGGCTCGCTCGTCAGCTGCGGTTTCCAGTCCATGTCGAACCAGCGGCCACCATAGGTGTTGATCATGGTGCCGAGGAAGGCCATGTTCTCGCCCCAGCCCGGCTTGCCGCGCAAGCAGATGCCATATTGCTGCTTAGACTTGTCAGTCAGCTTGGCGGCGAAATCCTTGATCTGGTCGTAGGTCGGATTGTCCGGCATCTTGAGGCCGGCCGCATCGAACAGGTCCTTACGATAAAGCGTAAACGAGCTTTCGGTGTAGAACGGCACGGCATAAAGCTTGCCGTCGACAGTCAGGCCCTTTTTGATCGGATCAAGCAGATCGGCGTAATCGTAATCGTCGCCGAGATCGTCGACCGGCGCCAGCCAGCCCTGCTTGCCCCAGATCGGCGCTTCATAACCGCCGATAGTCATGATGTCGAACTGGCCGCCATTGGTGGCGATATCGGTGGTGACGCGTTCGCGCAGGACATTCTCTTCCAGCACGATCCAGTTGATCTTGTTGCCCGTCTCCTTCTCCCAGGCGCTGGAAAGCTTCTGCATGATGATCATGTCGCCATTGTTGACGGTGGCAATGTTGATTTCCTCGGCCTGCGCCAGACCGGCGAAAAGTCCGACGCCAACGACGGACGATGACAGAATTCCAATAAATTTGCTCATGAGACCCGCTCCTCCTTTACGGATGTCTACGCACAATAATACATGCGTAAATTTTTATCTCGCAAATTCCGCTCTTCTGTCAACATCCGGAAATAAACCGGAGTATGGAAACATCGTCGCGTTCGAAAATAAATTACTGTTTTAAAACAAATAATATCATTGAAAATTATTTCAATAGGCATTCCCATTGCTGCGGCGCAACAAAATTTTCATCGAATCATATATTGACGCGTGTAAATTTTTGAATGATATCCAAAAATCGGAAGCCCTCAGGACAGCGGCATTGCATCCACCAAAAAGACGGGAGCCGAATGCATATGGAGGAGACGATGAGACAGGCATCCGCACTTTCGCCGCACACGAAAGGCCCGACCATCACGGCGGGGGAAATCCTCGTGGAAATCATGGCGACGACGGTGGGCGACGGCTTTCTGAAGCCGCAGGCGTTGATCGGCCCCTTCCCGAGCGGTGCCCCGGCCATCTTCATCGACCAGGTGGCGCGCTGCGGCGGAGCCGCCGGTATCATTGCCGCAGTGGGTGACGATGATTTCGGCCGTCTAAATGTCGAGAGGCTGCGCCGCGACGGCGTTGACGTCTCGGCCATAGCCACCATCCACGACCGGCCGACAGGCAGCGCCTTCGTGCGTTACCGGGAAAACGGCGCACGGGACTTCGTTTTCAACATCGCCCATTCGGCGGCCAGCGAAACACATATGACCGATGAAGCGCAGGCTCTTATCGAAAAAGCCGGCCATGTGCATGTCATGGGATCGGCCTTTGCGATTGCCGGCATTGGCGAAGTCATTCTTGAGGCCATCAGACGCGTCAAGGCGCACGGCGGCTCGGTCTCCTTCGATCCCAACATCCGCAAGGAACTGGCACAGGGCGATGCCGGCCGCAGGCTAATCGATGATCTGCTTGAGATCACCGACCTCCTGCTGCCCTCCGGCGAAGAACTTCAGGCGGCCTCCGGGCTGAATGGCGAGGAGGAGGCGATTGAAAAGCTGCTTGCCTCCGGTATCGGCGAAATCGTGCTGAAGCGCGGCGCGGATGGCGCAAGCCATTTCAGCCGCGCCCATGGGCGCATCGACGTGCCCGGCCTGAGGGTCCGCGAAATCGACCCGACCGGTGCCGGCGACTGTTTCGGTGCAACCTACCTCACCTGCCGCCGCCTCGGCATGCACCCGCAAAAGGCGCTCGCCTATGCCAATGCCGCCGGCGCGCACAATGTCACCCGCCGTGGCCCGATGGAAGGCGCCGCCAGCCTTTCCGAACTCGACGCCTTTCTCGCAGAACAACAGTCGGAGGAAATCCTGTGACCGGTATACTCGAAAATCTGGCCGCCGCGCGCCGCTCCGGCAAGCCCGCCGGCATCACCTCCGTCTGCTCCGCCCATCCCGTTGTTCTGCGCGCTGCAATCCGCCGCGCTGCCGGCGGCAGGACACCGGTGCTGATCGAAGCAACCTGCAATCAGGTCAATCATCTCGGCGGTTACACCGGCATGACGCCACGAGATTTCGTCAGCTTCGTCAACAGCATTGCCGAGGAAGAAGGCTTGCCTCGCGAACTGGTGATTTTTGGCGGAGACCATCTCGGCCCCAATCCCTGGCGCACGGAACCGGCCGAGGAGGCGCTGACAAAAGCCGCCGCGATGGTCGACGCCTATGTGACAGCGGGTTTTCGCAAAATCCATCTCGATGCATCGATGGGCTGCGCCGGCGAACCGGCGGCGCTGGACGACGACACCATAGCCAACCGCGCCGCCAAACTTGCGGCCGTCGCCGAAAAGGCCGCCACGGCTGCCGGCCTGCCGAAACCACTCTATATTCTCGGCACCGAGGTGCCTGTGCCGGGCGGTGCGGACCATGTGCTCGACACGGTCGCACCGACGCAGCCGCAGGCGGCGCGCCAGACCATCGACCTTCACCGCGAAATATTCACGCAACACGGCCTTTCCGATGCGTTCGAACGGGTCATCGCCTTTGTCGTGCAGCCCGGCGTGGAATTCGGCAGCGATAATGTCGTCGCTTACGATCCGCAGGCAGCCACCGCCCTGAGCGCAGTGCTGGACGCCGAACCGCAACTGGTCTTCGAGGCCCATTCCACCGATTACCAGACGCAGGCCGCCCTTACGACACTGGTATGCGATGGATATCCCATCCTGAAAGTAGGCCCCGGCCTGACCTTCGCCTATCGCGAAGCACTTTACGCCCTCGACATGATCGCATCCGAGATGATCGGCGATTATGGCGACCGTACCCTGGCGCGGACCATGGAAGAACTGATGCTCTCCTCGCCCGGCGACTGGCGCGGACACTATCATGGCGATGACATCACGCTGCGATTGCAGCGCCACTACAGCTACAGCGACCGTATCCGCTATTACTGGACGCGGCCGGAAGCGCTTGCGGCCGTTTCCGCCTTGCATAAGGCGCTGGATGGGAAGACAATTCCCGAAACCCTGTTGCGCCAGTATCTCGGCGAATTGCCACTCGCGGCAGTTGCAGGAAAGAATATGGAGGAGGTTCTGGTCGCGGCAGTGGATCAGGTGCTGGCGACCTACCATGCGGCGACGGGCGAAGGCCGCCACTAAGACAACCATTAAATACGGATATCCGGCGGGAGACGTTGCGGCTATCGGTCAGGGAGGGAAACTCATGGCAACCCGAAACACGAGCGGACTTGCGCGGGTAATGCTTGCGCCGTCGGTGCTGTTGTTGCTGGTGTGGATGATCGTGCCTCTGGCGATGACCCTGTGGTTCTCGTTCCAGAACTACAATCTCCTCAACCCGGCCAATGTCAGCTTTGCCGGCCTGTTCAATTACCAGTATTTCTATACCGACCCGGCCTTCTTCCAGTCGATCTGGAACACGCTGCTGATCGTCGGCGGGGTGCTTTTGATCACGGTGGTTGGCGGCATCGCCATTGCGCTTCTGCTCGACAATGACATTTTCGGTCAGGGCATCGTGCGCATCATGATCATTTCGCCCTTCTTTGTCATGCCGCCGGTGGCAGCATTGGTGTGGAAGAACATGATCATGCATCCCGGCTACGGCGTGCTGGCCGACCTTGCCCGCTTCCTCGGTTTCCAGCCGGTGGACTGGTTCGCGCAGTTTCCGCTGCTTTCCATCGTCATCATCGTCGCCTGGCAATGGCTGCCGTTCGCGACGCTCATTCTCTTGACCGCCCTGCAGTCGCTTGATGGCGAGCAGAAGGAAGCGGCCGAGATGGATGGCGCCAATTTCGTCAACCGTTTCATCTATCTGACCCTGCCGCACCTGTCGCGCGCCATCACCGTCGTCATCCTGATCCAGACGATCTTCCTGCTCGGCGTTTACGCGGAAATCCTCGTCACCACCAATGGCGGCCCGGGTTACGCCTCCACCAACCTTGCCTTCCTCATCTATCGCACGGCGCTTCTGGGCTACGACGTCGGCGGCGCTTCGGCCGGCGGCATCATCGCCGTCATCCTCGCCAATATCGTCGCCATCTTCCTGATGCGCGCCGTCGGCAAGAACCTCGACCGGTAAAGGGGAAACATCATGGCCCGCAAGACAACCACTCGCGCAAAGATCGGCTTTTCCATCGCGGCATGGGCCGTGGCGCTTTTGCTGTTCTTCCCGATCCTCTATGCCTTCCTCACATCCATCAAGACCGAGCCGGAAGCGATCGCAGGCTTCAGCCTTATTCCCTCGGGCACGCTTGAGAATTACGTGACGGTGCAGACCCAGCGCGATTACTTCAAGCCGTTCATGAACTCGGTGGTGCTGTCGCTCGGCTCGACGATCATCGCGCTCATCATCGCCATTCCTGCCGCCTGGGCCATGGCGTTTTCGCCGACCAAGCGCACCAAGGACATATTGATGTGGATGCTCTCCACCAAGATGATGCCGGCTGTCGCCGTCTTGGTGCCGATCTATCTGATCTTCCGCAATGCCGGCCTGCTCGATACCCGCATCGGGCTCACCATCATGCTCACTTTCATCAACCTGCCGATCGTCATCTGGATGCTCTACACTTACTTCCGCGAAATCCCCGGCGAGATCCTGGAAGCCGCGCGCATGGATGGCGCATCCTTGTGGAACGAGATCGTGCATGTGCTAACGCCAATGGCGGTGCCCGGCATTGCCTCGACGCTGCTGCTCAACGTCATCCTCGCCTGGAACGAATCCTTCTGGACGATCCGGTTGACGACCACAAATGCGGCCCCGCTGACGGCCTTCATCGCCTCTTTTTCCTCGCCGCAGGGGCTGTTCTGGGCAAAACTTTCGGCCGCCTCGATGATGGCGATCGCCCCCATTCTCGTCATCGGCTGGTTCTCGCAGAAACAACTCGTGCGTGGCCTGACCTTTGGCGCCGTGAAATAAGGAACGACAAACATGGGCAGCATTTCCCTTCAGACCGTGTCCAAGCTCTTCGGCGAGGCGAAAGTCATCCCGTCGATCGATCTCGATATCCATGACGGCGAGTTCGTCGTCTTCGTCGGTCCCTCCGGCTGCGGCAAGTCCACGCTGTTGCGCCTCATCGCCGGGCTGGAGGACGTCTCCGGCGGCAAGATCGTCATCGACGGCAAGGACGCCACCGAAAAGGCGCCGGCCGAACGCGGCCTTGCCATGGTGTTCCAGTCCTATGCGCTTTACCCGCATATGAGTGTCAGGAACAACATCGCCTTCCCGCTGAAGATGGCCAAGCTCGACAAGGCCGTCATCGACAAGAAGGTCGAGGATGCCGCCCGCATTCTCAACCTCACCGATTATCTCGAACGCCGGCCCTCACAGCTGTCCGGCGGCCAGCGCCAGCGTGTGGCCATCGGCCGCGCCATCGTGCGCGAACCGAAGGCCTTCCTGTTCGACGAGCCGCTCTCCAACCTCGATGCGGCGCTGCGCGGCACCATGCGGCTGGAAATCTCCGAGCTGCACAACACGTTAAAGACGACGATGATCTACGTCACCCACGACCAGGTGGAAGCCATGACCATGGCCGACAAGATCGTGGTCCTCAACCGCGGCAATATCGAGCAGGTCGGCTCGCCAATGGAGCTTTACCGCTCGCCCGCCAACCTCTTCGTCGCCGGCTTCATCGGCTCGCCGCGCATGAACCTCATTACCGGCGACTATGCCCGCAGCAAGAATGCCACCACCGCCGGGGTGCGGCCGGAGCATCTGGCGCTGTCAAAAGAGGCCGGTCTGTGGCAGGGCAAGGTAACCGTCGCCGAACATCTCGGCTCCGATACCTTCCTGCATCTCGACGTCCAGGGCATCGGACCCATCACCGCCAGAACCGATGGCGAGTTCGAATGCAAACACGGCGATACCGTCTTCATTACCCCCGATGAGACCAAGATTCACAGGTTCGATGATAAGGGACGGGCGATCTAGGCCGAAACCTCACGGCTCCCCTATCCTGACGCCATTCCTGTCGAAGACATGCAGCCTTTCCTGCGGGAATCCGACCCGCAGGACCTTGCCCGGCTGCAACAGTGCCCGGTCCGACGAAAACAGCTTGAACGGCAATCCGCGCACGGTGAGATGCAGGATGACGCCGAGGCCGGTCGGCTCGACCAGATCGACCGCCGCTTCCACACCGCCTTCCGCGGGGGCGACGGTGACATGTTCCGGGCGGATACCGAGCGTGACCGGCTCGCCATCAGCCAGCTTCACATCCCGGCCAAGCTCAAGGCGCGTGCCGTCACTCAGCACGACGAAACTGCCGCCATTCTCCCGTCCGATCCGGCCTTCGAGGAAATTCATGCCCGGTGAGCCGATAAAGCCGGCAACGAAGAGATTGGCGGGACGGTCATAGAGATCGAGCGGCGCCCCGATCTGCTGCACATGGCCGGCATTCATGGCGACGATACGGGATGCGAGCGTCATGGCCTCGATCTGGTCATGGGTAACGTAAACCGAGGTGGCACCGAGATCGGCATGCATGCGTTTGATTTCGGCGCGCATCTGCTCGCGCAGCCGCGCATCGAGGTTGGACAGTGGTTCATCGAACAGAAAGGCCTTGGGCTGGCGCACGATGGCGCGGCCCATGGCGACACGCTGGCGTTGGCCGCCGGAGAGCGCCTTCGGGCGGCGGGCGAGATAGGGATCGAGGCCGAGTTTCGCGGAAGCACCGGCCACCGCCGCCGCGATGGTTTCTTTCGGGCTGCGACGCAGGCGAAGGCTATAGCTCATATTGTCGGCAACGCTCATATGCGGATAGAGCGCGTAGGATTGAAACACCATGGCGATATCCCGGTCCTTCGGCCGGCGATCATTGACGCGCTCACCGTCGATGGACAGGTCGCCGGAGGTTATCTCTTCAAGCCCCGCGATCATACGCAGCAGCGTCGATTTTCCGCAGCCGGAGGGGCCAACGAGGACGATAAACTCGCCATCCCTGATATCAAGGTCGACGCCGTGCAGCACGGCAAGGTCGCCATAGGTCTTGCCGACATTCTTCAGCTCGATGGAAGCCATGGGATTATCCTTTCACCGCGCCGGCCGTCAGGCCCTGCACGAGATAACGTTGAATGAGCAGGAAGAAGAGGCAGGCCGGAATGAGCGCCAGAACGCCCGCCGCCATCATCTGCCCGAAATCGACGGAAAATTTCGAAACGAAGGTCAAAAGGCCAACCGGGAAAGTGGCGCTCTGGTTGCCGGAAATCAGCATCAGCGCAAACAGCAGCTCACTCCACGCGGCGGTGAAGACGAAGCCGAGCGTGGCGGCAATGCCCGGCAGCGTCAGCGGCAGAATGATCTGGCGGAAGGCCGTAAACCGGCTCGCCCCGTCAATCATCGCCGCCTCCTCCAGATCCTTCGGAATGCCGTCGAAAAAAGACTGCATAAGGAAGGTGGCGAAAGGCACGTTAAAGGCGGTGTAGACGATGACGAGACCCGTCAGGCTGTTGGTAAGGCCGAGCGGCGACAGCATCTTGAAGATCGGCGCGACCAGCATGACCAGTGGGAACATCTGGGTGATCAGCATCAGGGCGACGATCCAGTATTTGCCCTTGAAACGGAAGCGTGACAGCGCGTAACCCGAAAGTGACGAGAGTACCGTTACGGCAAGCGCCGTGGAGCCCGCGACGATGACGCTGTTCTTAAAAAAAGTCGGGAAGGCGCTGTTTTCTATGACGAAACGATAGTGATCCCAGGTCGCCCGCGATGGCCACATTCGCACACCTTCGCTGTAAAGCAGATCATTCGGCGTTACGGACACCTTTAGCAGCCAGAACAGCGGGAACAGTGCAAAGGCGATATAGGCAAGGATCGCCAGACGATGGGCAAGGGTGAGAAATATCCTTGAGGTCATCGGTCAGTCCTTCTCGATCAGGCGCTGGCGCAGCAGCACGATCAGCATGGAATAGGCAAGCAGCAGCACCAGAAGCACCAGCGCAATGGCCGAGGCATAACCGAAATCCAGCCGCCGGAAGGCCTGCGTGAAGATGTAGCTGGCGACGATCTGCGTGCGGTCGGCCGGTCCGCCGTTGGTCATGACGATGATGAGATCGGCGAAATTGGCAATCCAGACGGTGCGCAGCAGGATGGTGATGGCGATGGTGGGGGCGAGAAACGGCAGGGTGATGGAGGTGAAACACTGCAGCGGATTCGCCCCGTCGATTTCCGCCGCTTCATAAAGATCGCGCGGGATGGCCTGAAGGGCGGCCAGCAGGGTAATGGCGAAGAAGGGAATGCCCCACCAGACATTGGCGATGATCGGCCCCCACATGGCAAGCTGCGGATCGGCGAGGATATTGTTGGGTGCGGAGAGAAGTCCGAGCGAAACCATCCAGTGCGGCAGCGGCCCGATGACCGGGTTGAACAGCCATGCCCAGTTGAGACCGGCAAGGAAGGTCGGCACGGCCCATGGCAGAAACACCAGCGCCTGCGCCAGCCCCCTGCCTGCGAAAGGTTTGTCAAGCAACAGTGCCAGAATGAGGCCGAAGAAGAATTGCAGGAAAACCGAAGCGCCTGTCCACCAGAGCGTGTTTTTCAGCGCCCGGTAAAAGGCCGCATCCTGCGACAGAGCCTCCAGATGTTTGAGGCCAACGAAACCGCCGGAAAACGGATTGAGCAGCTGCACATCGCGAAAGGCATAGGAGAGGCCAAGCACCAGCGGCACCAGCATGACGGCGACGATGAGCACCAGCACCGGCGCGCTGTAGAGCCAGGGTTCGGCCCAGTCGGCAAACCGTCGCATCGCGGGTTTGCCGGTCGGTTTGCGCGCGGCCACCGGCCCGGTGCCATGGGCATAGGACATTGTATCGCTCCCTGATCGGACGATGGACAGACCGGTTTTCGGCCTCTAGGCCAGCCGATCCGAAAATTTCAAGAAAGGGCTTCTCGCAGCAAAAGCCGGTAAGACAGCCGTGCGAGCACTTTTTGCCCGCACGGCTGGTTTATGTCGTCACTTGGAGGCCAGGAACTTCTGCTGCGCCTTCGTCATGTAGTCAGCCCATTGCTTGGCGAGGTCTTCCGGCGAGATGTCACCAAGAAGCGCTTCCTGCGAGGTCTTGATTACGAGCGAGTCCTTGAAGAAGGCGAATTCCTCAAGATAGGTCGGCATTTTCGTCGGCACGGCATTCTTATCGGCCAGTTCGTCGAACCAGCCCTTGAACTGCTCGCTGGCATAGAAGGGATCCTTCTCCGCCGACTTGTGCACCGGCAGCGCACCCGTCTTCTTGTTCCATTCAATATTGCCTTCCGGCCCTTCGAGCGTCTCGATCAGCTTCCAGGAAAGGTCCTTGTTTTCAGACTTCGCCATCATCGACCAGCCAGCGAAACCGATGGTCGGGAAGGTCTTGCCGTCAGGTCCCTTCGGCATGGTCATGACACCGAAATCTTCCGGCTTCATGCGCTGGGCAATCGCGATCAGCGCATCGGGATCCTGATCGAGGAAGGCGCAGGTGCCGGCATAGAAACCGGCGACGATCTCGTTGAAGCCCCAATTAACGCTGTCCTTCGGCGCCAGTCCGTTCTTGTAGAGATCGATCACATAGGTCAGGCCCTTCACCCAGCCGGGGCTGTCGAAGGTGGAGGTGCCGTCCTTGGTGAAGAACTCGTTCGAACCCGCCATGGAAGCGCCGAACATCACCCAACCGTTGAGGCCACCCGGGCCGCCGCGCAGGCAGTATCCGTATTTGCCCGGAAGGGCAGCGACCTTCTTGGAGGCATCGGCGAATTCGTCGAGCGTCTTCGGCGGCTCCTTCACCCCGGCCTGTTCCAGCAGCTTCTTGTTGTAGAACATGGCGCGCAGGTAAAAGCCGTAGGGCAGCATATAGGCCGTGTTCTTCACATCGCGACCAAGTTCCAGCGTGCGCTCGCTGAGCCCCGCCGTATGCTCCCACTTGGCGAGATAGGGTTCAAGGCTTTCGAGCATGCCATTGTTGGCATAAAGCGACAGCCATGTATCGGGCATTTCCATCACGTCAGGTACATCGCCGGCGGACACCATGGTGGCGAATTTCTGGAAGGCTTCGCTCCAAGGCAAAGAGATGATTTCCACCTTGGTGCCGGGATTGGCGGTCTCGAATTTCGAGACGATGCCCTTTAGCGTTTCCGTCCGCTCGGGACTTGTAATGACCTCGACCAGTTTCAAGGTCGTGTCCGCCAGCGCCGTTCCGGTCATCAGGGCGGTGAAGATTGCTGCTGTTGCCAGTTTTTTCATGTCGTTCTCCCCTTTTTTGTGGTCAGTTAAAACACGTCAGGCGGTGGTGGCCGCCCTGATCGCAGATTCCAGATCGTTCCAGAGAGCTTCCGTGCCCTCCAGTCCGACATGCAGGCGCACGGACCGTGCGCTGATGCCGAAGGTGTGGGCGGAGTTTGGCTGCGCCTTCTGTTCGAGCACCACTTCACCCGGAACAATCAGGCTTTCATGCCCGCCCCAGGAAACACCCAGTTTGAAAAGCTTGAGACGGTCGGCAAAAGCACGCACATCCACCCCTTCCTTGAAGATGAAGGAAAACAGGCCGGAGGTGCCGTTGAGGCCGGGCGGCAGGCGGTTCGCCAGCCCCGGATGGCAGACCGTTTCCACCACATCGAGCGCGTGAAGACGGGTTGCGATATCAAGCGCCGAGGCCTGATGCGCCTTCATGCGCAGCGGCAGGGTGCGAAGCCCACGAATGAGCAGCCACGCATCAAAAGGCGACATCTTGCCGCCGAGATAGGGATAGGTTTCCGCCCGGATGCGGTCGATCATGGCCTTCGAACCGGCAACGACGCCGGAGACCACGTCGCTATGGCCGCCGAGATATTTGGACGCCGAATGGACGACGAGATCGACGCCAAGCGAGATCGGCTGCTGGAAGACCGGGCTCGCCCAGGAATTGTCGATGACGGTAACGGCGCCATGCCGTTTGCCGATGGCGGCCAGCGCGCCGACATCATGGGCTTCCATCACCCAGCTTGTCGGACTTTCCATGTAGAACAGTTTTGCGCCCGGCATCGCCTTTTCAACCGCCGCCTCGTCGCGGCCATCGACATAGACGACCTCGATATTCATGCGCTTCATGAAGGTGCCGAACAGCCGGAAGGCATCGGGATAGACGTGGCGCACCGCGACGATCCGATCACCCGGCGACACGAAGGAAAGCACGGTGGATGAAATCGCCGACATGCCGCTTGCAAAACCGAGCGCATCTTCAGCGCCTTCGAGCTTTGCCAGCATTTCTTCGAACAGTCGAACGGTGGGGTTCAGCCCGCGCGTATAGACCGGCCGCACCTTCTCACCGCGGTAGGTGGAGACCATCTCGTCATAGCTGGAAAAGGTGAAAAGCGACGTCTGGACAATAGGCGGCACCACTGCTTCGAAAGCGTGGGCCTCGTCATGGGCGACGATCAGGGAGGCGGGATCAAAGAGATCGTTGCCATGGTTCATTTCGACATGTCCTTGATATCCTCCTCGACGACGGCGAGGATTTTCAGTGTTTCTTCACGGGCGGTCTCCGCATCGCCCGCAGCGATCGCGTTGAACAGGGTTCGGTGAAAGGGAAAGGAGCGACCGGCGAAATCCGGGCGGTCGAACGGTTTCGACCAGAAACGTTCGAAACCTTCGCGCATCTGCTCCAGAAGCTGCTTGAACAGGGTATTATGGGTGGCGTCATAGATCGACAGATGGAAGGCAAGGTCGGCTTTACCGGAGGTGCCTTCGGCCAGATGCACCCGCTCCATCTCATCGAGCCGCGCTTCCATGGTGGCGATATCGTCTGCCGTGCGGCGACGAGCGGCGGCCATGGAGGCCTCCACTTCGATGCCGCGTCGTACTTCCAGCGTCATCAGCAGCGCGTCGCGCAGGCTTTCGGCATCGATGGAAATCGGCATGTGCACGGTGGCGGCGGAAATCGGCTTCAAGAGGTAATTGCCGCTGCCCTTGCGGCTGTCGATGACGCCGAGAGCCTGAAACTTGCGGATGACTTCGCGGATGGTGGATCGGCCAACACCCAATGCCGCCATCAGCTCGCGCTCCGCCGGCAAACGGTCTCCTGCCTTCAATCCAGCCCGCTCCACATAGTCGGAAAGTGCTGCCTCCACCTGGCGCACGCGGTCGCTCGGCGGAATCGGCTGCATGAGTTCCCGGCTGGATCTGTCCAAGACGCATCCCCTAAATTGGTCTGACATCTTACCATTTCAAAAGGTAAAAGGAATGTCAACGGGCAATGGAATGCTGCACACACCTCTCAAAAATATTCCGTAAGCTTTTGTAAAATAATCAATATCCTAGAATGATCAACCCAGCTTCGCGGGTTACCGGTCCAGCAAAAAAATCAAACTACGCGGTCCCTGACATTTAAAAGTCAAAGTGCGGCTCGTTGCCGGAAGAGTTGATTGCGCTGCGTCCGGGTGGGTGGCGATTGCCGGTCAGGTCGCCGTCTCGCGTGCGATCTGACGCGCCAATGCATCGGCATGCTCATTGCCGACCATGCCCGAATGCCCTTTGCACCATTCCACGGCCACATGGGTATGCCGCTCCAGCAGCGTGTCGAGTTGCTTCCAGATTTCCCTGTCGGGGATCGGTCTTCGGCGCGTGCGCTGGTTGGGCGTTATGCGCTTCCAACCATTGTTGCGCCAGATCGCCCGATATCGCCGGCAGCCCTCAATGACGTGAACGGCATCCGTCCAGAGCGTGACTGCACATGCTGGCGCCTCGGCGGCGATCCACGACATTGCGTTCAAAACGGCGAGGACTTCGAACGTATTGTTTGATGTTCCAACTGCCTTGCCCGAGGCGGAATGAATTTGCTGGCCTTCTTTATAGACGACGAAAGCCCACCCTCCGGATCGGGAGGCATCATCGAAGGAGCCGTCGGTGAAGATATGAAGCGCGTCAGCCATGAAGAGGCTGTGTAGCACCGAATTGAAAATAGCCAAAGGAACAGGCGATTGGTACGAGATTACTTCGTCCCGATGTCGTCTCGCGTTCCTCGGCAAGCCGAAGAGGCGTCACAAAATGCAGGGAGGGCGGCGCAAGCCACCCTCCCCTAATTCGTGGCGAAACTGCACTTTTTATTGGTTGAGAACCGCCGCCGTGATCGTCTGCACATTGTGATTGATCATGTCGATATAGGTCGAAGCCGGGCCGTCGGCAGTCGAAAGCGCGTCGGAGTAGAGCGTGCCACCAACCTTGAGACCGGTTTCGCTGGCGATCTGGTCGATCAGCCGCTTGTCAGTAATGTTCTCGACGAAGATCGCCGAGGCCTTGTCGTGTTTTACCTGGTCAACGAGCTTGGCGACATCGGCGGCCGAAGCTTCCGATTCCGTCGACACGCCCTCCGGCGCGAGGAAGTTGAGACCATAGGCATGCTCGAAATAACCGAAGGCGTCATGCGAAGTAATGATGACGCGTTTTTCCGGCGGGATGGCCGCAATTTCGGTCTTCACCTTCTCGTTCAGCGCGGCAAGCTTGGCGATATAGGCATCAGAATTGGCGGTGTAGGTGGCGCAACCGGCCTTGTCGACTTCGCAAAATGCGCCGGCAATGTTCTTCACGTAGATTTCGGCGTTCTTGATCGACTGCCAGGCATGGGGGTCGTATTCGCCGTGATGGTGTCCCTCGTGGCTGTGATCGTGATCATGGGCCTCAGCGGTCTCGTGTTTGTGGCCAGCCTCTTCGGCCTTGTGGTGGCCTTCTTCTTCGGCTTCGGGATGGGCGTGACCAGCCGGCTCGTCGGAAAGCTTGAGCGGCTCAACGCCCTTGGTCAATTCCACAACCGGCGCCTTGGTGCCGCTGGTGTCGATAAGACGCTTCAGAAAACCTTCGAATTCCAGACCGTTGACCAGCACCACATCCGCCTTGCTGACGGCGACGGCATCGGCCGGGCGGGGTTCATAGACATGGGCGTCGCCATCCGGCCCGACCAGCGTGGTGATTTGGACCCGATCACCGCCGACGTTTTTGGCGAAATCGGCGATGATCGAGAAACTCGCCACGACCTTGAGTTCAGCGGCGGACGCCTGCGCCATCAGAACCGGGGAAAGGGAAAGAAGGCTGACGCCGGTGGCCAGACGGAGGGTTTTGAACATGAGGGTTCTCCTTTTTGGACGCTGTTTTCAGGCCGTCCTGTGACGGCCGGAACCGAGAAGATCGCTGAGCACGCCGCGCGTGCCGACGAGGATGGAGAGCGCATAGATGACGCCCGCGGACAGGATGATCGCCGGGCCTGACGGCAGCGACGCGTGATAGGAAAGGAGCAGGCCTGCAAAGCAGGAGATCATGCCGATGCCGATTGAAATGAAGCACATGGGTGCGACGCGGTTGGACCAGAAGCGGCTGGCGGCGGCGGGCAACATCATGAGGCCGACCGACAGCAGCGTTCCCAACGCCTGGAAGCCGCCAACAAGATTGAGCACGACAATGGCGAGGAAGAGGAAGTGCACCGGGCTGCCCCATTTACTGACCGAGCGCAGGAACAGGGGATCAAGGCATTCCGCCAGCAGCGCCCGCCAGAAGGTCATCATCACCAGAAGCGTCACGATGCAGATGCCGCCGATCAGGCCGAGCGCCTCATTGTTCAGCGCCAGCACCGTGCCGAACAGCACATGCATCAGATCAACGCTGGAACCGCGCCATGAGACGAGCAGCACGCCGAGCGCAAGCGAGATGAGATAAAAGGCGGCAAGCGAGGCGTCTTCCTTCTGGATGGTGAAGCGTGACACAGCACCGGCGCCGAGCGCGACAAGAAGGCCGACAGCCAGCCCGCCGATGGTCATGGGCAGAATTTCCAGCCCGTAGAACAGAAACCCGACCGCCGCCCCCGGCAGGATGGCATGAGACATGGCGTCGCCCGTCAGGCTCATGCGGCGCAGCATCAGAAAAACGCCGACCGGGCCGCAGCTGATGGCAAGGATCAGCGCACCGGCAAGCGCCCGCTGCATGAAGACATATTGGACGAAGGGTTGGATGAAGATATCAGCCACGGACATTCGAACTCGCATGGGAATGGGCTGGGGAATGGACGGATGCCGCCTGCGGACTTGTCCCGACGATCTGCAGCGAAGGCGCCTTGGCCGGCTCGCACCAGGGGGCGTTTTCCTCCCACGCCTCATGGAAATACCGCGCCTGCCGGATGTTCTCCGCCTTCAGCACCTCGGCCGTCGGACCCAGCCCGACAAGCTTTCGGGCAAGGAACAGGGTCTCTGGAAAATGCTGCCGCACGAGCTGGAAGTCATGAAGGACCGCCAGCACCGTGCGCCCCTCGGCCACCCATGACTTGATCAGGACCATAAGGTCGGAAACAGTGCGCTCGTCGACGGCGTTGAAGGGTTCGTCGAGCAGGATCAGCTGCGCATCCTGCAACATCGCACGGGCAAACAAGGCGCGCTGCATCTGGCCGCCCGACAGCGAGTCGATATTTCGCTTTTCAAAACCGGAAAGCCCGACCGCCTCCATCACGCGGCCCATCGCCGCCCGGTCTTCGGAACGGTGGCGGCCAAGCAGGCCGCGTTTCGGCCAGAGACCAAGCGCCACCAGATCCCGCACCTGCGCCGGAAAGGAGCGGTCGAGTTCCGATTGCTGCGGCAGATAAGCGACGGACAGATTTGGGCTTACCCGGCATTCGCCGCCGAGCGGCTTCAAAATGCCGGCAATGCCTTTCATCAGCGTCGATTTTCCAGAGCCATTGGCACCAACCACCGCAGTGAGCGAGCCTTTGGCGATATCGCCATTCAAATGATGCACGGCCGCGCGGCCGGCATATCCAAGCGTCAGGTTTTTGAAGGTGAGGCACGGATCGCTCATCGATCCCTCCAAGGCAGGATGTCATTCGATGGCCCTTGATATGTAATGCTATTACATTCGTCAAACGAATACGTAATGAAATAACATTAACTATCGGAAAGATACGTTGCGCTTCGCATAAGTCACAGCGCCCGCACAGCGGGACACTTTTTTTCTGTCGCCCGTTGACAGGCGGATGATATGTAATGTTATTACGTTACCAAACAAAGACGGGGTAGCAGCGAACCCGTCGTTTTCAGATCGTCCGCGTGGTCGCCATGAGGTGCACGCGAGCGTTGCCAAAGAACGAGGTCCTTATGTCGCACAAACTTCCCGTCACCGTGCTTTCCGGCTTTCTGGGCGCCGGCAAGACGACGCTCCTTAACCATATTCTCGCCAATCGCGATGGTCTGCGTGTGGCGTTGATCGTCAATGATATGAGCGAGATCAATATCGACGCCGCGCTGGTGCGCGATGGCGGCGCCAATCTCTCCCGCACGGAGGAGCAATTGGTGGAAATGACCAATGGCTGCATCTGTTGCACGCTGCGCGACGACCTGCTGACCGAGGTGCGGGCGCTGGCCGAACAGGGCCGTTTCGACTACCTGCTGATTGAATCCACCGGCATCGCCGAGCCGCTTCCGGTCGCTGCGACCTTCGATTTTCGCGATGAAAACGGCCGCAGCCTTTCAGATGTCGCGCGTCTCGACACCATGGTGACGGTGGTGGATGCCGCCAATCTTCTCAACGATTACGGCTCGTCCGATTTTTTGGCCGACCGGGGCGAAACGGCAGGCGATGGCGACAACCGCACCATCGTCGATCTGCTGGTGGAGCAGATCGAATTTGCCGATGTTGTCATCCTCAACAAGATCGGCACCGCGACGCCGGAGGAGCGGGACGCCGCCCGCAAGATCATCGTTGGGCTGAACCCGGATGCAAAACTCATTGAGGCCGATTTCGGCAAGGTGGCGCTGAAGGAGGTGCTCGGCACCGGCCGTTTCGATTTCGCCAGGGCCGAAGAGCACCCCCTATGGTTCAAGGAATTGCACGGCTTCAAGGATCATATTCCCGAAACCGAGGAATATGGCATCCGCTCCTTTGTTTACCGTGCCCAAAAGCCCTTCGACCCCGTGCTGTTCCAGCGTTTCATCGATCGCGCCTGGCCAGGCGTGGTGCGCGCCAAGGGCTTCTTCTGGCTGGCGACGCGTCCGCGTTATGTCGGCGAGATCAGCCAGGCCGGCGCCTTGGTGCGTACCGGAAAGATGGGCCTGTGGTGGTCCGCCGTGCCGAAAGAGCAATGGCCGCGCGAAAAGCAGTTCCTCGATATGATGAAGCCCTATCTCGATCCGGTCTTCGGTGACCGCCGGCAGGAAATCGTCTTCATCGGCTCCGATCCGATGAACGAGGCGCGCATCCGCGCGCAGCTCGACGCCTGCCTGATCGATACCGAGGCATTCACACCGGATGCATGGCGGCACCTGCCCGATCCTTTCGCAAGCTGGGACCGGCAGGCGGCTTGATCGTTCCTCGCCCTCATTTTGGCCGGACAGATGCGCCTTTCGCCTTCTCCCCGCCGGGGAGAAGAAACAGGCCGCACCGTTCTTGCAAAACACTACAGGAAATTCAGCGTCACCAGCGCCAGAACGAGATAACGCCCAACCTTGGCGACGGTTACCAGCAGCAGAAACACTGGCAGCGGTTCCCTCATGATCCCGGCGGCAACCGTCAGCGGATCGCCGATCAGCGGCGCCCAGCTGAGCAGCAGTGACCATTTGCCATAGTGCCGATACCAGTTCTGCGCGCGCTCCAGCGTCGCCTCACCGACCGGAAACCAGCGTTCATGCCGAAAGCGCTCGATGCCGCGGCCGAGCAGCCAGTTCGCAAAGGAGCCTGCGACATTGCCGGCGCTGGCCACGACGACCAGCAGCCAGACGGGCTGTGATTTCAGAAGGATGAGGCCGGCCAGTGCGGCCTCCGACTGCATGGGCAGAATGGTCGCTGCAATGAACGCCGTCAGGAACAAACCCGCATATACCGCCAGATCGGCCATTGCCCGCCCTTCATCCTCCGCGAATCCCGTCGTTGCCCCTGAAGTGGCGGATGAGGGCGGCGGCGGTCAAGCGCATCTTGAGCCTGAAAACGGGCTCTCAAGCAGAATTCGCGGCGATGACGCGCACGATATCGTCATGACCCACCGCGAGAAGCGCCTTGTGGATGGATAGTTGCCGGCTGGTACCGGAAGCCGACAGGATGACGATCACCGTTTCGCGCGGCGGGCAATCCGGCAGGGCGCAGGAAAGCTCGGTGACTGTAATAATGTCTTCGGGGTGGAGATGCAGCAGATCGCGGGACCATTGCTTCACAAGACGAGCCTGGGAGACGATTGCGGAGCCGCTGCGCGCAAGCGGATTGTTCATGCCCTGCCCTTTCGCCCCGCCTGCGCGGCCAATGTCTCGAAGAGAGCGCGGATCGGCTGCTGCGGCATGTCCATGCCGATCAGCACGATGCGCGTGCCACGATTGCCATCCGGCCAGCGCTCCAGGCGGGTCAATGGATAAAGCCGATGCTGCACCGCATGGGCGACAACCGGCCGCTCCGGATCATCCGTCGCGCCGAAAATGCCCTTGAGCCGCAGCAGACCGGAATGCACATTGCTGGTGACGAGCTCCAGAAAAGTGACAATCGCCTGCGGATCAAAAGCGCCGTCAAAGGTAAGATCGAAAGCCTCGACCCCGACGCCATGGCGGTTGATATCGTGCTGGTGGGCGGCATGAAGGCTCAGCCTGTCGGCCGCAAGCCATCCCGGCGCATCCTCCGGCTTGCCGCGCAGCGAATAATCCGAGGCTGCAAACAACGACATCAGATCGAAATCGACCGCATTGCGGTCATGAAACGAGGCCGCAGGATTGAGATCGACGAGGCTTTCGCGGTCCACGGCTGCAGCATCGACAAGATCGGTTTTCGTCAGGACGATATGATCGGCAAAGGCAAGCTGTTTCCAGCCTTCGATAAAGCTGTCGAGCATCGCCGGGCCGGAGACAACGTCGAAAGCCGTGATCACGCCCGAAAGATGGAAATGCCGCGCCACGATGTGATCGCGCAGGCCAAGCGCCGGCGTGCCGCCGGCGATCAGGCTGTTGATGATAGGCGCAGGATCGGCAAGGCCGGTGGTTTCGATGACGACCCGCGATACTTCCGGCATCACCCCTTCCAGAAAGGCCTGATGCAGCTCGTAAAGCGAAGTGCGGATATCGCTGGTGGCGGTGCAGCAGATGCAGCCCGTCGTCGTTCTGAAATATCGCTCAGAACCTTTCCGCACCAGACCGTGATCAATGGGAACTGCGCCGAATTCATTGACGATGACCGCGGCGTCGCGCATGGCCGGCTCAGTCAGAAGCGCGTTCAACAACGTCGTCTTGCCAGCGCCCAGAAAACCCGTCAGCAGGGTAACCGGCACTGTGCGGGCAGGTGGCGCGACGGCCGAATCGTCCCTGGGATCGACCGCATTCTTCCGCTTCATTCCGAACACATCCGCACCTTCACCATCCAAAAATTCGTCGCACCATAATACGTTATGTAATAACATATCAATTGCGATTATTAGATTTCCGACGCGAGCTAAACCGGCCCCAGCACGCCACCAACGGCCGGGCGCATGAAAAAACCACGGAACGAAAAAAATGGAATAATAAAACCGTTTCCTTCACTTTCGTTTTAATCGTTCCACGTTCTCTTGCATTTTCATTAGAGTTCGCTTTTAATCAGATCGCTAATGCAGAAAAGATCGCCCGCAGCCGGATCACGGAGGAACGACTGCAATAAGGGGCTGTATCTTTTACTGTTTTCATAACGGGAGGAATCGCCTTGAAAAAACTCAGCTACCGCCTTGCTGCGGCATCCGCGCTTTCGTTTTTTGTCACATCGAATGCTTTCGCTGCGACGGAGATTCAATGGTGGCACGCCATGACCGGCGCGAATAACGAGGTCGTGGATACGCTGGCGAAAGAGTTCAACGAAAGCCAGAAAGACTACAAGATCACGCCCGTGTTCAAGGGCACCTATCCGGAAACGCTGAATGCGGGCATTGCGGCGTTCCGCGCCAAGCAGCCGCCGGCGATCATTCAGGTCTTCGACGCCGGCTCGGGTGTGATGATGGGGGCCGCCGGCGCCATCAAGCCCGTGGCGGACGTGCTGAAGGAAGGTGGATACACCTTCAACAAGGATGAATATCTGGCCGGCATCGTGGCCTATTATTCCAAGCCCGACGGCACCATGCTGTCCTTCCCTTACAATTCGTCCTCGCCGATCCTCTATTACAACAAGGATATCTTCCAGAAAGCCGGCCTCGACGCCGACAACCCGCCGAAGACCTGGCCGGAAGTTTTCGAAGCCGCCAAGAAGATCAAGACCAGCGGCGCCGCCCAATGCGGTTTCACCTCCACTTGGCTTACCTGGATCCAGACCGAGAACTTCGCCGCCTGGAACAACGTGTCCTATGGCAGCAATGAAAACGGTCTTGCTGGCACGGATGTGAAACTTGCGGTCAACGCGCCGCTCTTCGTCGAGCATTTCCAGGCGATTGCAGACCTCGCGAAGGACGGCACTTTCCGTTATGGCGGCCGCACTTCGGAAGCCAAGCAGCTGTTCATGTCCGGCGAATGCGGCATCCTGACCGAATCCTCCGGCGGCCTTGGCGATATCGTCAAGACCGGCATGAATTACGGCATCGGCCAGCTTCCTTATTATGAGGGCCATGGTCCGCAGAACACCATTCCCGGCGGCGCGAGCCTCTGGGTCTTCGGCGGCAAAACCGACGCCGAATATAAGGGCGTGGCCGAGTTTTTCCACTTCCTCTCCCAGACCAAGATACAGGCGCGCCTGCATCAGGTCTCCGGTTACATGCCGGTGACGATCGCGGCCTATGAGGAAACCAAGAAATCCGGATTTTATGACAAGAACCCCGCCCGTGAAACGCCGCTGCTGCAGATGATGGGCAAGCCGCCGACAGAAAACTCCAAGGGCGTGCGTCTCGTGAACCTGCCACAGGTGCGCGATATCATGAATGAAGAGTTCGAGGCGATGCTGGCCGGCAAGCAGGACGCGAAAGCCGCCCTCGACAAGATCGTGGAGCGCGGTGACGCCGCCATCAAGCAGGCCGCCGGCAACTAAACGATCCCCTGCCCCGCCCGCATCCTCGACATGGTGCGGGCGGCATTCCCATCTCATCAGGAGATCGCCGTGCAAAGCGTCGTATTCCCCAACAAGATCCTGCCCTATCTGCTGGTCGCGCCGCAGATCATCCTCACGGTGATCTTTTTCTTCTGGCCGGCAAGCCAGGCGCTTTACCAATCGACCATGCGCGAGGACGCGTTCGGGCTGAACAGCAATTTCGTCGGTCTGGCGAATTTTTCCGCCGTGCTTTCAGACGAAAGCTATCTGAACTCGCTGCAGGTCACGATCATCTTCAGCATCCTGACCGCACTCGTCTCCATGGGGCTGGCGCTGCTTCTGGCGACGGCTGCCGACCGCGTTGTGCGCGGCAAGGGCTTTTACCGCACCATGATGATCATGCCCTATGCCGTCGCCCCTGCGGTTGCCGGCATGTTGTGGCTCTTCATGTTCAACCCGGCCATGGGCACCTTCTCCTATATCCTGCGCCGTAACGGCATCATGTGGGACCCGCTGCTCAACGGCGACCAGGCCATGCTGCTCGTCGTCGCGGCTGCCGCCTGGAAGCAGATCAGTTACAATTTCCTGTTTTTTGTCGCAGGCTTGCAGGCAATTCCTAAATCACTGCTGGAAGCGGCCTCCATTGATGGCGCGCGCGGTTCGCGGCGCTTCTGGACCATCGTTTTCCCGCTGCTAGCACCGACCACCTTCTTCCTTTTGGTCGTCAACACGGTCTACGCCTTCTTCGATACCTTCGGCATCATCCATGCCGTCACCGGTGGCGGCCCTGCCAAGGCGACGGAAACACTGGTCTACAAAGTCTATAATGATGGCTTCGTGAACCTCAATCTCGGCTCTTCCGCCGCGCAATCCGTGATCCTGATGGTGATCGTCATAGCGCTCACCGCCTTCCAGTTCCGCTTCGTCGAGAAGCGCGTGCATTACGGCTGAGGATTTCCCATGATTGAAAATCGCCCGGTCGCCCGTGTGGTCGCCCATCTGATGCTGGTACTCGGCATCATCATCGTGGCCTTCCCGATCTATTACACCTTCGTCGCCTCCTCCATGACGTCGACGGATATCATCCGCCCGCCCATGTCGCTCCTGCCCGGTGACCATCTTGGCGCCAATTAC
Source organism: Agrobacterium sp. B1(2019) (assembly GCF_008274755.1). Taxonomy (NCBI): domain Bacteria; kingdom Pseudomonadati; phylum Pseudomonadota; class Alphaproteobacteria; order Hyphomicrobiales; family Rhizobiaceae; genus Agrobacterium; species Agrobacterium sp. B1(2019). Next base: position 257,894 of record NZ_VTPB01000002.1, read on the forward strand.
GCCGAGGCCATGGTTGGCGGTGTCGAAAGAGTGGTCGGTGTGAGCCTCGAACGGCTGTTGTTCAACAGCTTCGTCGTGGCGCTCGCCATCGCCATCGGCAAGATCGTTATTTCGTTCCTGTCGGCCTTCGCCATCGTGTTTTTCCGCTTTCCCTTCCGCATGGGCTTTTTCTGGATGATCTTCATCACGCTCATGCTGCCGGTGGAAGTGCGTATCCTGCCGACCTACAAGGTCATCGTCGATCTTGGGCTGATCGACACCTATGCGGGACTGACGCTGCCATTAATGGCGTCGGCGACGGCGACCTTCCTGTTCCGGCAGTTCTTCCTGACCATTCCCGGTGAACTGGTCGAGGCGGCGCGCATCGACAATGCCGGCCCGTTCCGCTTCATGCGGGATATCCTGCTGCCGCTGTCGAGAACAAATATCGCCGCTCTGTTCGTGATCCTGTTCATCTATGGCTGGACCCAATATCTCTGGCCGCTGCTCGTGACCAACGACGCCAAGATGAACACGATCATCATCGGCCTCAAGCGCATGGTGGATTTTACCGACGCTTCGACGCCCTGGAATTATGTGATGGTGACGGCGATCCTCGCCATCATCCCCCCGATTATCGTTGTGGTGCTGATGCAGCGCTGGTTCGTCAAAGGTTTGGTGGAGACCGAAAAGTAATGGCAAAAATTGCGCTGAAAGACGTCCGCAAGGTTTATGGCGGCAATGTCGAGGCCATCAAGGGCGTGTCGATGGACATCGCCGACGGCGAAATGATCGTGCTGGTCGGCCCCTCCGGCTGTGGAAAATCTACCCTACTGCGCATGATCGCCGGTCTGGAAGGTATTTCCGGCGGCCAGATCGTCATCGGCGACCGGGTCGTCAACGATCTCGAACCTTCCGACCGCGACATCGCCATGGTGTTCCAGAATTATGCGCTTTATCCGCATATGACGGTGCGCCAAAACCTTGCCTATGGCCTGAAGAACCGCAATACGCCGAAGGAGGAGATCGAACGGCGAATTACCGAGGCGGCAAAGGCGCTGGAGATCGAACAGTTCCTGGAGCGCAAACCGCGCCAGCTTTCCGGCGGCCAGCGCCAGCGTGTGGCCATGGGCCGCGCCATCGTGCGCAAGCCGGCGGCCTTCCTGTTCGACGAGCCGCTGTCCAACCTCGATGCCAAGCTGCGTGTGCAGATGCGCGTGGAAATCCGCCGCCTGCAACGTTCGCTCGCCACGACAAGCGTTTATGTCACCCATGACCAGATGGAGGCGATGACGCTGGCCGACCGGCTGGTGGTGCTGAATGCCGGCCGTATCGAGCAGATGGGCACGCCGATTGAGCTTTACGAAAAACCGGCCACCACCTTCGTCGCCACCTTTATCGGCTCGCCTTCCATGAACCTGCTGAACCATGACGCGACATCGGCAAACAGCTCTTCCGGCTGGTCGGTGCAGGGAACCCCGGCACTGCCGCAGGGCGTCGCCACGCTCGGCATCCGCCCCGAAGATATTACTCTTGCCGATGAAGCCCCCGCAGATGCCGCCTTCACCGGAACCGTGCAGGTGGACGCCGTGGAACTGGTGGGCGCGGAAAGCTACGTGCACGGCTCCTTCGCTGACGGCACCACCATCGTTTTCCGCGTTCACGGCCGCTCGCAACTGCGCATCGGCGAAACGCTGAAGATAGCCGCACAGGCAAAGGATTTTCACCTGTTCGATGCGGCGGGGAAGAGAATCTAAACTTGCCTACGAAAAGGGACACCCGCCAGTCGGCGGGTGCTCGCACTATCGCTAGAATCTCCGCCAGCGCCTTACCAGACGAGTTCCACCTGCGGCCGGCCATTGGAGGTTTTCTCCACGGTGCGGCCGGACGTATCGACATTGCAATGAACGCGCTGCCGGAAAGCGGAAAAGCTTTCGAAAGTCACCACATCCACGGGATCATCGAGATGCAGGGTCAGCCGGTAGCGTTCGGGATCGCCGCCGAGCGCCTGCACACCTAGAACGGAAGCCACGAAGGGTTGGCCGAGGTAAAAACCTTCCACCCTTGACCCCAGAAGATAGGGGTTGAAGGCGGGGCGGTTGCCGGCCGATGCGTGGAGGGTGTTCCAGTCGCGGAAGCCATATTGCGCGGCGATGAGTTCCAGCGCTTTGGAATGGGTGATTGCCTGCCCCTGATCCTCAAGGGCGGCGCGCAGGCGTTTTGCCTGTTCTTTCAGCCCCTCAAGCGCGGGAAGCGGTTTGGACACGTTCATAACGGTTCTCCAACATGCGCATGCCGACTATTCCGAAGGGGGTCCGCGTTGCCATCGACGACATGCAAAACATGGGATGACCGTTATTGAAGAAAGAGCTTCACCAGGGGCGTAAACACCTGCGGACGGCCGGGGCTCTTACGCCCGTGGCCGTCCCTATAGCTCAGAAAGCGTCGCCCGTCAAAGGCAGCGCTCAGCCGATCCCGTGATCAGAAGCGATAGGTGATACCCGCGCCGATCAGCCAGGGATCGAGCTTGGCCTTGCCGCTGATCGGCGTGCCACCCAGTTCGGCGGTCCAGTCGGTCTTGAGGAAGATTTTCTTTACGTCGAAGTTCACGCCCCAATGCTCGTCCAGCATATAATCGAAACCGACCTGTACGGCTGCACCAAGCTTGTTCTTGACGTCGAGATTGCTGAAACCGGGCTTTTCCGTCTGGTTATAGAACAGCGAATAGTTCACGCCCGCGCCGATATAGGGCTTGAAAGCGCCGAAATCGGTGAAGTGATATTGCAGCGTCAGCGTCGGCGGCAGCAGCCAGGTCTTGCCGACCGGCGTGCCGGCCAGCACACCCTCGCCGTTGATCTTGGCATAGGTGGTGCCGAGGATAAGCTCTGCGGCGAAGTTGTCGGTAAAGAAATAGCTGATGTCGAGTTCAGGGATCACGGTGTCCGAATAGGACAGGCCCGCGCCCGGCACGCCATGGACGCTGCCGCTGTCATGGGTGATGACACCGAGGCCGCGCACACGCAGCATCCACGGGCTTGCCGCCGCAATCGCCTCTTCGGCGGTGGGGGCCGGCGCTGCCTGCGCCAGATCGGCGGCCATGGCATTGGCGGATACCAGCATGGCCGCAACACCAGCCGCGACACTGGCAAGCAAGGCGGTTTTTTTGTTTCTGTTCGTCATTCCATCTCTCCTATAGCGCACCGCAACCGGGCAAGTCCCCGGAACCGGCTGATGACGGCGGGCTTTAGCGAATCTTCGCCTGCCGCAGCCGCTTCGGAGCCACTATGACGAAGGGAAAGGCAGGCCGATTGAGATGGATCAAACCAGGACCCCGATCATGGATCGGAACGATTGACCGGCAAACATTGTGACAATTACGCAACAAGCGCCGTCCGGCGGTCGAAAAGCGGATGCACAACGCGCCCGGCAGATACCGGAAAAATACAAAAAAGGCCTGCATTTGCAGGCCTCCTTCCAGTGCATCACCTCTATCACGCGGCCTGGGGCGTCAGGGTTGCAGAGCCCGGCTTGCGCAGAAGCAGAACCGAGACGGCCGCGATCATGCACATCAGACCGGCAATCTGCAGTGCGGGCATATAGGTATCGAAATCGCTCTTGAAGAAACCGGCGCCAAAGGCGGCGGTGGCGGCTCCCAACTGATGGCCGGCAAACACCCAACCGAAAACGAGACCGGCCTTCTCGCGCCCGAAATTCTCGGCAGCGAGCTTCACCGTCGGCGGCACGGTCGCCACCCAATCCAGCCCATAAAAAACGGCGAAGACCGAGAGCTCCACGAAGCTGAACCCCGAGAATGAGAGATAAAGCAGGGACAGGCCACGCAGACCGTAGAACCAGAACAGCAGGAAGCGATTGTCGAACCGGTCGGAAAGCCAGCCGGCGAAGATGGTGCCGAAGAAATCGAAAATACCGATTACCGCCAGCGTGCCCGCCGCCGTCACCGCGGCCATGCCGAAATCGCCGCAGATCGAAATCCAGTGGGTCTGAATGAGACCGTTGGTCGAAAGCCCGCAGACAAAGAAAGTGCCGAAAAGCACCCAGAAGACCGGGTTACCCGATACGCTCTTCAAGGTCACCAGCGGCGAGGCCAGTGTGGCGAGGAGATTGTGATCCTGCTTGACCGGTTTTGCCACCGCTGTCTCGCCATAGGCCGGCAGGCCGACGTCGGCAGGATGGTCACGCATCAAAAGAAGCACGAGGACCATGGCGGTTGCGATCACCGCAACGGAAAGGGTCAAGGCGGTTCGCCAGCCATAGGCTTCCGTCAGCGCCGCCAGCAGCGGCAGGAAAACCAGCTGGCCGGTGGCATTGCTCGCCGTCATGAGGCCGATGACCAGTCCGCGACGCTTGGAAAACCAGCGTGTCGCCACGGTCGCGCCCAATACCAGCGCAGTCATGCCCGTTCCGACGCCGATCACCACGCCCCAGAGCAGCAGCAATTGCCATACCTCAGTCATGAAGAAAGAGGCGACAATGCCGCCCATGATCAGGGCAAGCGCGGTGGAAACAACCTGCCGGACGCCGAAATGATTCATGAAGGCGGCGGCAAAAGGTCCGAGCAGGCCAAAAAGCACCAGCCTAACGGCCATTGCGGAGGAAATATCGGCAATATCCCAGCCGAATTCCTGATGCAGCGGCTGGATCATCACCCCCGCAGACCCCATCGCACCGGCGGTGGCCAGCATGGTCAAAAAGGTGGTTGCGGCAACAAGCCAGCCATAATGCAGATTTCTGCCGGCCATCCAGCTGGCGAGGCGTGTGGAGAGCATGTTCAAATTCCCTTTCCAGCCGCTGCGGCCGATGGTTCACGGGTATATACCCCATATTGCGGGCAGATACCCGCTTATGTCCCAAAAAATTACAGGGCTGCGAGCAGTTCCTGCAATTGTGCTGTCTTCTCAGGCCCAAGCCGGGCCTCGATTTCATCCTGCACCCCATCCCAGAGCGGCGAGCCCGCTTTCAGGATCGCATGCCCTTCCCTCGTCACGGTCAGCATCGCTTCCCGTTGATCCTCGCCGTGACCAATGGCCACCAGACCCATACGAGCCAGCACCTTGGCGTTGCGGCCGACTGTGGAGCGATCCAGTTCCACCCGCGTAGCCAGATCGGTCAGCGAGACCGGCGCGGTGCGGTTGATATTCCGCAACAGGCTGAACTGACCGATATTGACGCCAAGCGGCGCCAGGGCCTCGTCATAATAGGACGAAACCTTGCGGGATGCTTTGCGCAACAGAATGCAATGGCAACTATCATTTGGCATTTATCTCGGGTATATACCCGTAAATTTCTGTGCGCAAGAGGCGCCCCGAGAAATTATTGTACGGAGTCACGGATTCTGACCGGGAGTCACCAAAACGACCCTAGCATCTTTTGATTTTGCTAAATGCAAATCGAAAATCAACGATCGTCGATGGGATTGATGGCTAGAACACATAATATTGCAGCGCTATTTTCAACGGACAAAGCTTGAAATTACAATATCAGATACATTATTTCAATTTATAACAGCAACTCACATCATATTCCACTAGATATTTTTTGTTTTTATTATATTTCTACTTAACTACATCGTTTTGTTTCCTGCCACTGATAAAGCAATTCCACGCAAAGCGAACGTTCAGGCTGCAGCGTGACGTGCCGTCATCGCTCTGGAGGCTATATTTACGCCGGCCCTCGAACTGTACAAAATAGAGAAAGACGACAGACGAATTTGGCGTGGCAAGGTGAAACCTTGGGAAGAGCTCTTGATAGAACGCTTAGCGTTGCGGAAGAGACGGGTAGTTGCGCGACGCAAAAGCACCTGATTTCCGCATTTAAGGACAAGGTTCGACCCGATGGGAGCGAAGCACTGAAGCTCCGCTTTTTCTAATTCAAAGGGCGGGTAGAGAACAACCTAGCCTATGAACAAACGCACGGTCGGCAAAGCATTCGTCAATAAATAGTTCGGCTTAAAGGAAGGCAGTGGTGGCATAAATGCGACTACGCGGACGGAACGTGGAAAGGTAGAGACGTGGTGGGAAGGCTTACTCCTTACAGCGTGGTTGCGACCGGCTACATATGAAGGCTCGGCCTGATTATTCGCCCCAATGAGCATGTGCTCTTCAGCTGACCGGAGTGTAGCCAAGTCGCCTAAGGCCTGCCAAACGTCGCTCCGGTATCCCATAGATGATCGACGTGCTCCCCAATGTCACTGAAGGGCGACCTTCAGGGGCATTGGTACGGCTTCTAAATTTCGCGCCCCCAGATTGCTCGACAATATTGGAAAACGAACCAACTAACTCAAGTAGCCCCAATTCGCGTGGGCGAGCCTCGTGTAATGAACCAGTGGTCCCCAAAGTTTCTCGCCGTTAACCGTAAATCGCTTCATGGCATCGAACATCGCGTCCTTTTTGAATGGTACGTGAATCGCTTGAGCCGAGCCGTTATTTATACGTGCTTCAAGAGACGCTGGCCATAATCCCGACAGAGCGGCAGGGGCGAGAATAGAAGCATATCCAGTGTACGCAACAATCAGCGGTATCTCGTAAACGTCCACAGCCATCTCAATTTCCCAAGAGAGTAAACTCCCAGTCCGTCGCGTGTCGCTCGATATGATTACGACCATGTTCTTCGAGCCTGACAAGCGCTGTCGTATGCTTGCTTGAAGCGTACTCAATTTGCTCGAATCTCGGACGGGGCTTGCTTTGTCGTGGCTGTTCACAAATTTGAAATCGATATGTCCTGCGCTATTCCAACCTTGTACAGTCGCATAGTATCGGAAATCGGATTTCGTTGGGTCTGCTTGCCCCAAACCATCGAAAGCAAAGTACGTACCTGTCCTATTCAAGATTTACAACCTCCTCATCCGAGGGTTAATCAACTTACATCGATCCTTTGACACATATTACACGCCATTGTTAAGGAGCTTCATGTCCAGAAGATTGATTTGATCGATCTTATCCTTGTGTATTATTATCGATAAATTCGCTGGATACTTGAATCGCATTTCACTAATGCGAAATGTCCATAGCATTATTTTAAGTAAATCTTCGTCACTAATGTTTTTGTGACCCTTGATACGAGTAATACCTGATCCAAATATCGGGGTGGAGACGCTTTGCTGAGCGTAGACTTTATTCACCTGATCCCAAAACCGGACGAGAAACTCCAAGTACTCCGGCATAGTTAGTACGGCACGATTACTTTCATCAAACTTTGACATTGCTGTCAGTAGATAATCGTCGTAAACATAGATTGTACCTAAACGATACTTTATGTTTTTTCCCTGCCGCATTTTTTCTGTTGCCCCCAGGACCTCATCTTCCTCGAACACGAAGCTCGCAATTTTCTGATCCAATTCCTCAACCGGAATTTTCAGGTGGGATTTCACAAAGAGCCCGTTCAATGATTTCTCGCTGATGATCCTATTATCCACCTGCGTGTCGAAATACTCGTTGAATGCTATCGCTTTGAGACCGGGCTGCAGAAAGATATCCCCGACCTTAATGGCAACACTCGTGCCATCAATTTTGATCTCGACGTGATTGAGTTGATTAGACCAAATCCAGACACTGACGTAAGCCGCGAGCAGTAAGAACGCGAACGCCGCGAGCGAGAGTGCTTTATATTCGTCAGGCAAATCCACGAAAAGAAGCAATGTCGACAGGGAGGCGCTGACAACAGACGTAATCTGAAGAAAAATCTTAAATAGTCGTTTGTCGAAAAAACCGACTTTCATCAACCTTGCCCAACGTTTAAACCGAATCGAGTAAAAAAGCTTACCGCACATCACTAACTCAATGGTTGCAGTATTTTTTTGTCAACCCTTGCGAATTTTCACTTCCAAGAAGGAGCGAGCAAACAACGGCGATTTCTGAACACCTAATTAATGGGGATACCTGCCCCAACGATCTGACGCCGGTTGCGTCAAGCAACCCGCCAAGCACTTCTGTATGAGAAAGCAGTCATGTTACGGGCATCAGCAAGCCTCCAGAAGCCGCGCCACGTAATTCTTCGAAAATCTCCACAAGGTGAGGACCGGTTGCCACGAAACCACCAGCATGAAGAGGGCCGTGAAGGAAATCAGGACACGAAGCAGAAATTCGTGTGCCTGGCGGACACATGTCGTCTTCCAATTGACCATATGCCGGTTTAGTCTCGTAACGATGAAAAGTTCGGCTATCAACCGCGCACTCTGGCCTTTCTCGGACCAAATTCTCGCGTACTCGACCGCGTCTATCCTGTGATGCACCGAAACACGAAAGGTCCTAAACGCCCACCACGCCGCGCCGATGAGATAGGCGGTAGTGGCAAAGAACAGCAAGAGCGTCACGAACTGAAGTGGGAGAGGGAGTTTGACGAACGTCTCACCGTAAAAGGCAGTGCAGATCGGTAGCGCGATAGGTACAACTGCCGCGACGGCGGCAAGATAGATGGAGGCCTTGCTTTCGGCCCCGGCCCGACGCTCCTTTTCAGCAGCCGCCAAGCCTCTTGCTTCTTCAAGTGCGAGCTCGCTGTCCTGGCTCCAGTCCGCAGCGCGTATGGCCGCGACGTCTTGGTCGTCTTCCTTGTTTCGCGCGTCGATCTGCGCCGCGGTGAGCCGCAGTATACGCGGCCATAGGAGATCGGCGAAATCCTTCATTTTTTGGCGATCTCTTCGAGTTCATCGACAATAGCCGCCGATATACGAACGCCGGTTCGGTTTTCGATCCAGGCCCATTGGCCGTTCGGGTTGCACTCGAGGAACCAGTATTCGCCGTTGATGTCGCGGATCAGGTCAATAGCGCCGAACCGAAGGTTCAGTTCCTCGACCAGCGCGACGCATTTGTCCTTTATCGGCGCGGGTAGCGTGATGGCTTCGTGTAACAGTTCGGGATTGGAGCCACGTCGCCAATCGACGCGCGACACCTCCGTCACCTGCGAGTGGATCGCGACCGCGAAGACAAGGCTTCCCACCACGGTGACACGTATGTCGGCGTCTTTGATTATCTCGCGTTGATAGATGGCGGGACATAGAGAAATCGCCGGCGCGTCTTCAGGCAGAATTCCTGCCAAAGCGGAAGTGAAGACTATGCTGCCTGGACCTTCCTCGGAAACAATCGACGTCTTCAGGGGTTTGCCCACCACCGGCCCGGATTTCATGAGGCGATCGACCTCTACGAAATCGTTGGTAATAACGCCCTCGGGTATCCTGAAGCCAATCCTGACCGCCGCGATAAGCTGACGAGGTTTGTCCTCGGCGAGCATGATGTAGGCTGGATGGGAAAACCACCTCTTTCCGACGAAGACATAGATGGATTTCAAAAGGCCGTTCCACTCTCCTGCCGCATATTCCCAGTCATGCGGCGTGATATCCGCACGTGGTTTGGATGGTTCTTCCGGTCGCCGGAAATAAGCCGCGAGGACATTCTCGAGCCGCTGTGTCCTTTCCCGAAGTCGAAGCGTGAAAGAGCCTTCGAGAGGGTTTATGGTAACATGGGCTTCGGCAATACTCTCGGTATTGAGACGCAGATACGGCAGCTCGCGGCGCTTGAGCTCGCGGACAATGTAGTCAGTCGTGAGGTCGCGTCGGTTCGTTACAATGAGAAACGTCATCGAACTTAGACCAAGAGCTTTTCGGAGGCTCTCGTGTCATCGCTTTCCATCTGCGCATGGGTCTTCGTAGCGAGCTCGAGGGACATCGCCGGAGAGGCGGCGCGATCATCAGATTCTTGCACGCCGTCACTCTTGGTCGCCAGTTCGAGCATGGAGAGTCGCTTTTCGTCGTCAGCTTCTTGTTGGGTCATAGTTTTCGTCAGGACTTCAACCTGCGATCCAGCAAGGTCGATCAGCGGTCTGCTGCCGCTTGGAGTTGCTACTACCCACATGTCTTCACTCTCGGAATAGGAGCCTTCAATCTCCATCTCACCGGTCCGTTCGATCGCAAAACGGTGAAGAAATGGCTTGATACCAACAATGAGCGTATTTCCATCCATGGTGTGTCATCCTCGGGAGTTCACATTGACATTCGTAAGAAAATAGCGGCGCAAACAACTTATTGTTGCTTGAATATTTGACGGTGATCAGAAGTAAAATCAACTGTTCCCTATCTACCCAAGGGCGTTTGCGGCCGTTAATCAACACGGTTTCCCATATTTCGACTAGGCTCAAAGAGGCGAGCGCTGCCCGGCAGAAATCGAGGTTCCCGGATGCCACGTATTCCCCCAATTGAACTGGCTAGCGGGAACATGTTGGTAACGATTGTGCGGTAACAGGACCAGTAATTCTTTCGCTACAAAAATCTGGCTCAGGCTTTGCCTATGAAAGAAAAGAAATGAGTGACGTTCCACGTCGCGCGGCCCACGAAGGCGGACACGGTCTCGTCGCTTGCATGTTCGGCCTCCCGGTAACGCGCATTAGCGTGCAAATGGGTGATTATATCTCCGCGGCCATGTACTGCGACTTATCGGCTGCGAGCCGAGCCGAGAAGCTGTGGGTTTATCTGGCGGGATGGGCGGGAAACGCTTATAGGGTTTCTCAACCAACTCGATCCGACTCTTTTGATGTTGAGAACTACGTCAAACACCTACGGCTATCAAAGCGCGGGGCCGGATCAGTATTCGGTGTCCTCATATTCGGCCAGAGCGACATGGCCCTTGCGATGTGGGCCAATCCCATCAAAGCACTGTTTCCACGTTCAACTTTGATCGAGATCGGTAGGTTCATCCACGAACACCGCGTCGAATTTTTCCTTATAATGGACGCGCTTGAAACGCAGTACAGCATCGACGGGACATCCGTCAGGAGAATGTGCCGTGGTGAGCCAATGACTGACACTGATCGGACGCGCAGTCGCAACGCTGATCTCGATTACTGGTCATACTAAACGAGGCAAGGAGGCGAGCCAGTCCAGGGATGCTGTCGGTGGGCGGGCCCGGAAAGATCATCACTCGAACCAGATGGTGTGTGGTCGACCAGAGTGTTACCAAAGTCTCGGTGTCGAACCTTGAGACGTCAATGCTTCCGATTTCAGGGAACGATATGAACTCGCACTGGGGTTTATACTGTGCAAAACCATTAAGGGCCACGTACAGACCTCGCGTACCGACAAACCATACGCTTCGGCCGTGGTTCCTAAAAACATGCGGTGAGGTCGACGCAAACCCGCGGCGCGCGCTTATTCTGAGTTCCCGGTAAGACTTCAAAAAAAGACTCAGCATCCAGCAGGACGCGATCCCTGAAGCTGCAAACGCGGCATATCCTGCAATGCGCTCGCGGAACAACAGGACAGACAAAAAAGCGATGCAGGCCGGGATGACGTTTAGTAATAAAGAACCAACCAGACGAGCCAGGGCGGACCGAATCTCAGATATCCAAATCGCTTTCTGCGTGGCACAAAGGTGTTTCAGCTCGGCTTGCCCAGGAGATATCTCGAATTCAATGGTGTCGAGCTGTGCCATCACAAGGCTTTGAAGTTCACTCCGCGTGGAACTTAGGGCTTGCGCAAACTCCTTTATCAGGAGTTGTTCAGCAAAAATGAAACGCATATCGTCTTCCACTGCTCATCGATAATTGATGATGGTGGCTGGCGGACGGGCCGGTCAAGCGCGCAAACGTTGCACTGAACACTCCCCCCCCGTATACCTCCTTGAGGGCGTCCCGGTTCAGCCCGTATCTTTCTCAATCGTATCCGCCCAAAGTGGACGAAGAGGTTATCGGACGCGGGGAACTGCCGGATTTTCCAGAAAGTGACATTGGAAAGCTCCTGCAACAACCACACCCAGTCCAAACCCGGAAATCAATCTTGCTAGCAAAAGGTCTGGCAAATGGATACGACACCAGCCAGTAAAGTGTCCCAAATGCCAAGAACGATGTCGCCATAAGGTAAAGTTGACCGTCCGTAGCTGGACGACGAAAAGCCACAAAATGAAAGCCGGTGACGCTCCCCACTAGGCATGGTACAAACTGACCAAGAATTATCGTTGGTTTTGCCGCGAGCGCATCCAGCAGACAAAAGACGAACGCCAGGAATCCAGTACCGAGCAACTGCAAAACGACGGCTGCAATAAGACATGTTCCCCAGGGATATTGGGGTTTCCAATAGCGAAAATATGTGACCAAGACGCCCCCCTCTGAAGTGGTGCCCTTGAAATCAAGGCGACCATCTCGAAATTCGTACAACCTCAACTTGAGTTGAGGTCAAGGGGGAGCCAGTGGCTTGAGAGTTAACCGTTGTCTGGGTAGCGGCACGACCGGGTGTCGCTTCTCCGCTTTGCATTTTTTGTTTGCCCGGTCGAACTGGCGTGCATCGGGTCCGTAATCTGGCTTAAAGCATAGTCACCTAGTCGCTTTTGAGACTATCTGTACGAGCGTCTCCCGACCGCTATTGGCCATAACCCTGCGCTGTAGTAGCAACACGCATCACCTGCACTTTTGATCGAAGCGCCCGACCCAACCTGCGTCGGTCATGCAATAAGTGCAACGGCAGAAAACATGACCAACATCAAACATCAATAGCGAGTTGCCCCCCAACAAAAAAACAGCGCCAGACGTGCTAGCCCTGTTTATCTCATTATCCGAAGTGAAGGTTATTGCCCAAAATGCGGCCAAGGAAGCCCTGGATTAGGGGAATGATTTCGTCCGCGCGATCCTCGAGCGCAAAGTGCCCACTACCGATCAGGTGGAACTCAGCCTTCGGCGGGTCGCGCGTGAATACGTTGTCAACGAAGCAAGCCTGCCACCAAACACCGAAATGCCACCAGCCTGGGATGCGTTCGTAGGAGGCGTCGGGCATCGGAAAGCAATTAACGAGGCGTTGCGGGCCGCTTTAATGCTGGAAAATCAGAGAACCATTGATACAGCGCGCTCCGATGATTTCCTTCCAATAATCAAAGACGAGATGATGAAGGTGCGAGCGGGAGTTTTCGCGAACTTCAAATCATCCAATTTGGAAAAGTGAAACGCTCGCGCAGGTATCGCCTCATCTCACGAAAGTCAGCCTCTGTGAACCCCATCACAAAAAGACCGGACACAATCGAGGTATTATGGAACATGGCAACTGATCCATAACACCGCACGATCGTCCCCCCACGGCGATCTTGTTCGTCATGGAGCGACGAAGGCCATCGTACGATCAGTCTTCCATCCAGCGGTTGCAATCGCGCCTTATGAACGGTGATTTCAGCATCTTCAGTGATAAATTATTATCTTCTAAAATAGCGATCTGGCTTTTCCAGATCACAGACGAGATTGCAACTCACTTTTGTCTCTGGCTAATTGTTGTTGCGATAGCGCCGGTTTCTTATTTCCAGTGTTCGGTCGGCATTTATCCTATAAGTCTCATGCACTTCTCTGTGCATATTGTCGAAAAAGCTGTGAGAGAATGTACTCCCAATTGGTGACCTGGTGAGCAAACTGTTTGGCTGACCGCCATAAGTGATGCTACCCGGAATTGGTTCAAGATTGGCTTTCGCTTGTGTAACCATGCCATCAACCGAAAAACACGCGATGGCGACAGCGAGCAGTTTCCTCATGACAAACCCCTTTCGTTGATGGTGGTTATACGGCTGTCTGGACTCTGCCAATCAATACGCAGATGCATGATGGCAACCCCACTTACGAACCGCGGAATACGAGTCATTTTGACTTTTTGCGGCACGTCCCGGTAGTTAAACGTCGGGAAACACTGTGAAGCTTTATTAACGCAACTGAAGAAAGCGGAGTTCACAAAGAACGAGGGGTAATTGCCACTCCGAGCGCACCACCCGATGAGGCGCAACGGTAGGTCTCGTAGTGCATTGCCTAGCTTCGATTGGCAGACCTATTTCATTTTCACTCCACCGCTATCGTCAGGGGTCACAAACAGAGCGGGATTGATGAATTGCTACCGTGAAAGTTCCTCTCGCAAGTCCACTGTCGATCAGTTGGTTGCAAGCAGCAGGCTGTTGTTCACGAGTGTCGCCATACCTTTAGCGCAGAGATCACGATGACCAAGGCGAGGCTTGGTAGAAGCACAGCGCTAGGAATGAGCCCCAGAAGCTGTCCGCCGATGAACACGCCCAAAATCGACCCGACGCCCATGACTAGCAAGAACATCCGGTTGTTTCTGATAACGATAAAACTTTGATCACGACTGTAGCGAGCAAAGCCAACGATCATGGTCGGCAGGCTCACCGCCAACGCGAGACTTCCGGCGAGCTTAATGTCTGCTCCGAAAACAAGGACGAAGGTCGGTATAAGTAGTTCGCCGCCTGCAACGCCTAGCAGCGACGCGACGAAGCCGATGGCAAGACCTACGATCACGCCCGCAATGATCTGCGTAGTCCCGGTAACGAGTGAAGAACCTGTTACGATGTCGTGACTTGACACCAGCACGGCCGCGATTATGAGCAGCAATACGGCAATCACCTTGTAGAGCGCCTCAGACTTCAGTCGTGTTGCCCAACCCGCGCCGAGCCAGGCACCCGCAATGCTTCCGGCCAAAAGGTTTACGATGATCTCCCAGTGCGCCGCAATCTGGTCAAAGGGAACTGTGCCAGTTCGAAATGGCAGTGCAAAAACGACCACGACCAAGCTCATCGCCTTGTTGAGAATTACGGCTTCCAATGCCGCAAATCCGAATGGTCCGATCAAAAGAGGTAGCCGGAACTCAGCGCCGCCAAGGCCTATCAGCCCCCCGAGAGTACCGATGGCGACTCCTCCCAAAAATACTGCTAACCGATCGTTCAATGAATCCTTTGAGGTCGGATCAATCATCGCTTTTATTCTCCGCGATATCTCTTTGCATGATCCTGACGCGGTATCCCTGCATCTACAAAGAAAGCATTGAGGGTCTGGGGCAGCGCCGTTCCTCCATCTATTTGAAGATTGGAATATCGAGGTCGGGGTGAAATGGATACGACCTTGGCCAATCAAGAAGGCAACAAGGCTAGGTTCACAAGTACCCACCGCTCGAAGACAAAAAAATCGCTGATGCCTGGGCTCCGACGAACGTTGCCCGCGCTCATAATCCAACTCTGATCCAATCCTTTTAGATCATACGAATGAGCCGCCCGCAGCAGTAACTTGGTCCAAGGTATCGACATCCAAGAGCGCTGCAGGACCGATCTCAACACCAAGCACAGGTAATTTCGATACCTTGATAATATCCCGAGCGCCGACATCTCCACGAAGGGTCATAACCTTAGAAAGCAGGGAGCGCGGTAATACGACGGGGTTACCGGGTGTTTCGCCGCTAAATGCTCGGACGATCGATCTTCCTTTCTCAGCTAGGAAAGCTGAAATCAGTGTGTCGAGGTGATTCGACGTCAGCCCCGGCATATCAGCCAGCATCACGAGAACACCTTGGGAAGCCCTTGCCGAAGCCTGCGAACAGCCAACTACGAGTGAGGAAGCCATCCCTTGAGAGAAGTTTGGATTGAAAACGATATTGATCGGCAACCCATAAATCGCGCCCTCAATCTTTTCTCGCTCATGTCCCGATACAACTATAATTGTCGACGCTCGACTTGTTAAACCCACTATCACCGAGCGTCGGACCAATGGTATCCCATCAAATTCAGCAAGCAGTTTGTGATGGCCTTCTCGACCCATTCGGCTCGCTCGGCCGGCCGCCAGGACGACAATAGAGACGTCCGCCTTTGGTTGTCTGCCAGCCTCACACCCCATTCACGTTCACGCTTTCTCGCTATCCGTTTTAGTAGTTACGGCACCAAGGTTAAGCGCGCTGCGGCGACGTCGGCAACAATCGAAAGTGCCAATGAATTAGCGTCGCGCGCAGGGCCAAAGATTCCAATTGGCGCTTTGATCCTAGAAATTTGATGTGGGGCCATGCCAGTCATTACAAGACGTCGGGTTCGCTCACGGTGGGTACGCTCGCTCCCTAGCGCTCCGATGTAAAAGGCATTCGAGTGAAGTACGGCCTCAAAGATCGGAATCTCCTTTTCGATATCGTGATGGAGAAGAACGATCGCGCTGTGAGCATCTGTAGCTTCTGCGAAATCGAAGTTTCGTTCTGGTTTCCATAGGACATTGAAACCTGCTGCATCAGCGATCGCTTTCACAGCACGGGCCTCCATGCCGTTTCCTGAAATCAACAATCGTGTCGTTGGGCGATATACTCTCACAAGTTCACCGTTGCCCCATGACGTTCGTCTCGGCGGCGATACAACGGATAGACTTGCATCACGCGATGAGTACCGGAGTGCGACCGGGCTTCTATGCGCGAGTGCATGAACTACATGCTGTATTTGCGATACACCCCGCAGTACATGGATAGCAATCGTTATTCCTCCGCCACAAGGTAAGGCAATATCGAAGAAGCGTGAGCCTGCCCCCAGTTCGATGAGCCGATCTTTTCCCTCCGCAATAGCCAACAGCGCTTCCGCCGCTACCACCGCTTCGACACACCCTCCGGACACGCAACCGCAAAATCTTCCATCAGCAGCAATGGCGACGTGTGAACCGATCGCCCTCGCTGCTCCTCCTCTGATTTCCACAAGGGTCGCAAGCGCAGCGCCGCCCTGTCGAAAAGCATCCGCAGCAAATTTGAGGACTTCAGCATCGTCGTCTGCCACTTCCACTTTGACAGGCTCCCGAGACATCATCGAGAGTTCTTTGAAACTCATGGTCATATCTTTCCGCCGCAGGCTTTCGTGGTTAGTCTGGACACTTCGCGACCGTAATTCGCCAAGACGCTCGAGTGCCGCCAATGCTCTCCAGTCACGAGTGACACCTGCCTCGGCGACGGGCATGACACAGAACCGCTTCGGTGCCGCCCATCTCAACGGAGCAAGCGCCCCAGCTCGCGCTTTCTCATCCGGATTTCATAACATTGAGCTAAAGATGGCATCGGGCGCGACGTTACGCGCGTGAAGTGTCGTGAACTTCGGTGAATCTCGGTCAACCCATCACGCAAACTATTCCGTGCGCCCACTAACGGCACGTCGAGATACCGTAAGTCATACGCACCGGACCATAGCGCGCCGACTAGGCTGATTTGAACAAGGGACTGTCAAAGTCGGTCGACACCGACACGTCTCTCCAATTGGCGATAATGTGCTCGTCGGATTTATGTTTCGCCTCCAAGGCGGCAATCGTATCACTTCCGACTGGCAATCGTACCGGCGGCTCATCCGCATCCGAAAATTCGACAACCAGCCGCGCGAACCTCTCTGGATCGCCCGGTTGACTGTGGTTCAAGTTGGCTGCGTGTTCTCGGACAGCCCCTGCCGTCTGATCATAGTCAGCGAACCGGGTCTTGCTGACGGACAGCGAAGACGAATCCAAGAAATCTGTTCGGAAGTAGCCAGGCTCAATCACCGTCACGAATATTCCGAGAGGCAGGAGTTCGGCATGCAGCGCTTCAGACAAACCCTCCACAGCAAATTTCGTTGAGCAATATACGCCGAAGCCAGCCGATGCTCGATAACCTCCGATTGAAGAAATATTGAGTATCCGCCCCGATTGCTGCTTGCGCATTTGTGGAAGCACCGCGCGAGTGACCGTTAACAGCCCAAACACATTGGTCCGATAGAGCCGTTCGACTTCCTCCGACGAAGCCTCTTCGACGGCACCGAGCAACCCAAACCCCGCATTGTTGAGCAGGACGTCAATCCGTCCGAAGCGATCGACGGCACCTTCAACGGCTTGACGTCCTTGATCTTCGTTCGTGACATCGAGCGGGGCAGCCATCAAGTTTTTCCGTTCGCCGAACTTCTGGGTTAGTACAGCGGCATTGCGGGCCGTGGCAACCACGTTGTCCCCTCGCTCAAGTGCCAGTTCTGCGATGCGGGCACCGAACCCGCGGGATGCGCCGGTAATAAACCACGTCTTCATCTCCGCCTCCTGAAAGAATTGAACTGATATCCTGCGGTTACAATGTCGACCAAACACAGCGGATGGTCAGCTCTACTGCACGACCTCGACGGGAAGCCTTGTCCAAAGATCGTTAAAAGCAATGCTGTCGAAGAAAGCCGAAGCCCTGACAATTTTTCCTTCGTTTAGGTCAAGGAACCACGCATAGGTGTTCGCGTATGGCTTGCCGTCTTTTGCTGTCCCACTCGCGTCGAAAAACACGATGACGGTATCACCCTCGCTATAGATGTTGCGGATTGTGGGTCTTAGCCCGACACTCATTCGGGCATTGAACGGTCGAATAACTTCACCAATGAATGCCGCCTTACTGGAGTAGCTTTTGGAAGCGAGGGAGTTACCGGTGATAGTCCAGTTCACGTCGTCGGCCAAAAGGTCGTAGGGACTTCCTGTTCCACGCGCCCATGCCGCAAATGCACGTTGCACAATCTGCTTGTTCTCCAACTGGTCAGTCGCGTGCGCTACTTCCAAAAATGTCCCCGATGTTGCCAACGTCATGAGGACGGCTATCGCCCGGACAACGATATATCCATGGACGCCTGTTCGCCATATTCTGTTTCTCATCTCATTATTCCTTCTCAGGAATTCGCTTGGTTGTGAGAGCGAGGAGCGGAACCAGCCACCCTAGCTACGGTCAAATCTGATTATCCCAGGCCTTGAGTTGATGCTCCTTGAGCATGTCTTCGATGATTTTGGGGCAGACATTTCGGAATTTGCCAGTGTCAGCTGGAACGATTTCGATCATGCGATCGATCATTTCTTTAGCATCCATTCGACCCTCTGGCGTCGCAAAGAAGTCGTCGAAGCCTTTTCTCAGGTCCGCGCGCTTTGTAAAATTCTTGCTGTCATCCATCCATCGAAACGGATTGTCGGCCATGGTTTCGTTGTAACCAGTATAGTAAGCGCCGGGGTTGATAGTCTGGACTTTAATGCCGTATGCGGCCAGCTCCTGCTGCAGTGCTTCAGCGATAGACTCCAGGGCGTGTTTTGTAGAAACGTACGTGCCCCAGTTGGCTGGTGTGAAAAGACCACCCATTGACGAAGTGAAGACTATCTTCTTTCCATTGTGATTACCTTCACGAACCCATCGCTGGACGACACCTTGGGTCAAAACAAGGGGGAGGAAGACGTTAGTCTCGAAGTTGCGGCGTACGATGTCGACAGGAATCTCCCAGACAGGTCCTGGTTCGCCTTGTCCGGCATTGTTCCACAGAATATCGAAATCCCATCTCTGCGCCTGCTGGATATCGTAATGGTCGCTAAGGTCGAGCCGCTCAACACGGATTCTGTCAGTTAGGTTAAGTTTCTGGACCTCTTCTCGCATTGCCGTGACCATCGGTGAAACTTGGCAGGTTGCAATGATGTTGTGGCCATTTTTGGCCATCCCTATTGCCGCTTCTTTTCCGAAGCCAGCCCCCCCTCCAGTGACAAGGATTGTTTTCGGCATGCGTGTCTCCTTTCTTGAATGGTCATCAAGCGCCTTGGGGAACAGCTCTCAGAAGCTCGAGAGTAATGACATTGTTAAACTTGGTGACCCCGATGGGCGATTAGGGAATGAAAGGCTGGTCGAGCCGACCAAGGGGCCTAGTTCCTAGAACGACTGACATTTTGCGGGTCACGATGTCGGTCGTGGCAATATTCATCCCACCATGCGACGGGAGGGTTTCAAGGTTGTTATCGAAGCCGTCAAGGCGGCAAAGAAAGATGTCGCTTTAAAGTTGCCCGGCCCCTAAACGCTTTTGACTACGAGCCGCACGAATTGAGAAACAAAGCTCTCTCGCTCCATCAAGTCCAAAATGTAACCTCCAGTTCAAGCCCTCGATTTCCTCAGCATGGGCTAATTTTTGGTGGTGGCCGAGTTTAGTTCCGTGAAGCCCCGTGAATTTACGCTCAGTGAGATTGCTCCCAGGCTACTCCGAAACCATGATACTTTTTCAGCCCCTTGCAGGATTCGGGCAGCGGCAAATAAATATCAATCGCTCGGTAAGCGCAGTCATCACGCTTGAGTACTGACGATATACTCACGAAAGTAGTTGCCGACCCGACCGTGGTAGCCTCACCAGCCGGGAATCTCGTTGAGACGACCATCGAAGAATTCATACAACTGAGGAGCCGCAGCACTGGCAAACCGGGTCGTCCGACGATGCGGCACGGAGGAATCTCGGGCTCGTGTTATGTCTTGTTGGAAGCGTTCAGTCACAGCCTCAACCTCCATTGCCTCCAGCAACTTTCCCCAAGCGTAAGCGCGAACAATATGGTACGTCCGAAAAGTTCCATTGCAGCCGCCGACGATGAATGACTTGGCCACCAATTGGCTAAAAGCTGGGATACAATCGTGTTGCCTCACGACGGTCTCGTCCACGGCCACCGTGTACAGGTCCTCAAGCGTAAACAATCCGGGAAAGACGGAGGCCCGCCTTAACACCACCTTTTCAGTTTCGGACAGAAGTTCATACGCCCAATCGAGTGAGGACATCAATGTCTGCTGGCGTGGGACCGCGGTGCGCCTGCCATGCCATGAGAGTGCTAATCCGGCAGCACAGAGAGCATCGGTTTCCTCAAGACCGTGAACCACAAGGCGACTCGCTACCAACTCGAGAGCATGGGGCAACCCGTCGAGTTTAGTACAGATTCTCGCTAAGTAACGTGCCTCTTTATCCGTGCGCTCCGGTTCATATCCGGTCGCGACCGCGCGCTCCATGAATAATTGTGCGCTTGGATAACGCAAAATTTCTTCGGCCGAGACAGTGTGCACGTCGGCAGGCAATTCAAGCGGCGGAAGCGAATATACGTGTTCACCGTGAGCTCTCAGTAGCTCACGGCTCGTGACCAGCAATGCCAGGTGTGGGAAGCGATGACGAATTTCCTCCAAGAGGTCGGTCGTGGCATCTAGCAAATGCTCACAGTTATCAAACACCAACAGCAATTGTCTGCCTACGAGCGCATGGTAAATCGCTTCCCGTCGACATAAATCGCGATTTTCCGAGCCGAGCAGGAGCGCGAGGCTGGATTCCATCTCGTCAGACGTTCGGCTAGAGCCAACATCTACAAAGATCAGCCCATCCGTAAAATGCTGAGCGAGCTCTTCCGCTACAGCGACTGCCACCGTGGTTTTGCCGATACCGCCAAAGCCGTGAACCGTCACAAATCCTGATGCGGAAACCAAGTCCTTGATTCTAGCAATGTCCTTGGCTCGCCCTACGGGGTTGACGATCCGTGGTAAGGTTTGAACGCTAATATGGTTGAATAGTCTTGGCTGAGGCTGACTGCTTTTTGCAACGGTCGTAACAAGGCTATAGCCTCGTCCAGCAATATTTGCGATGTAACGCGCGCCTTCCTGTCCCTCGCCAAGTGCTTTACGGAGCTTTGCGACCTGCACGCGTAGGCTGCTTTCTTCGACATTGATGCCGGGCCAAACAGTTTGAACGATGCGCTTTTTGGCGACTACGCCGCCAGCATGTTCGCTCAGCAGAACGAGTATATCCAGCGCGCGACTACCTAGTTGAACTGGCATGCCATTTTTAAGCAAGCGTCGTTCAAGCGGAAAAAGTCGAAATGGTCCGAAATCGAAGTATTCCGGGCTAACGTTTAGCACCACCGGGGACGATACGGTCTCGTCAACGTCAGCGCATTTTGCCGGATCAACGACGTCGCTTGGGCTAAAATTTTTCGGACTTGCATCCCGCAACTTCGATAGGAGACTCGCATTCAAATTCTTCGACATCGCCTTACCGAATTCTGCTTCGCTTCTCATGGGTATCCCCCCGATCGCTAAACGCTTTCAGGTGAGACTAACCGATCCGTCGGCGGTGCAACCATTATGGTTTTCTATAAGAAGACAACGCGGTGAGACGCGATGTAGTAACTTTTTCGAGAGCAGCGCCGAGTCATAGAACCATGCGTCCTCAAATGGGGGGCACTCAAGGTTCATAGAGTGATGACCCTTCCCAGCACCGGCAAGGATGCGACGGCACTTAACAGAGAGGGCCAGCTGGCGGTACGCAGCTGGCCCTCTTTAGCAGACCAGCTAACCTGGACTGCCATCAAGCGCAGCGGGAGGCCTGCGCTATAATAATCGCGCACGTAGACAATGATCGGCCGTCAAAAATGCTCGTTTGCTTAGTGCAAAGCTATCGGACTTGCTCACGTCGTTCTCCACCGGTTTGAGCTTATCCGTAATTTTACGAAGTTTCGCGTGAAACGATGTTGAAACTCGATTAAAGGTGCTGCGCCAAATGGCATCCTTCACAAATCATCACAACGCAACATCATATAACGCTTAGCACCCAGGCTCCAGGCTTGTCCCAGTGCTACCGTTTCCCGTACTATTTCACTGAAATCAGACTGGGAGCTCCTCGCATGACATACGAGAATTTGGTTCGGAAATCCCGCGCGCCCAGGGAAGAGATTGAGGACGCAGGCTTATTGGTTTGGGGTAAGCGGTGTTCCGCCCCCACATTGTCTGCCGCGCACTGATCTGTGATCGACGTTCCATGGATGAGAGACAAGGAATTTCTCCATGGAATCTACATTGGAGGTTCTCACAACGCGGCGAAACAGGCGTGAGCCTCACCGCCATTGGCCTGACGAGGTCAAGGCACGGATCGTTTCGGAGAGCCTGAGACCAGGCGTGACGGTGAATGAGGTGGCTGAACGCTACGGGCTGAAGGCCAACCACCTGTCATCGTGGCGGACGTTGGCGCGACAAGGCAAGCTGGTGTTGCCAGAGCCGGACGATGCAGTCGAGTTTGCGGCCATCGTTGTCGATACTCCAGCGTCGGAGCCACAGGCCGTCAAGGTTGCTTCCCGCGCCGAGATTGTCGTAGGCCCTGTCACGATCCGTCTTGAGGAAGGCGCGTCTGCATCCCGGATCGCGGCTATCGCCCGCGCCTTGGCGGCAGCGACATGATCTTTCCGTCGAACCGCGTACGGATCATGGTGGCGACCAAACCCGTCGACTTCCGCAAGGGTCATGACGGCCTGGCGGCGCTGGTGAAGAACGAGCTACACAAAGACCCGTTCACTGGTACGGTCTTTGTCTTCCGGTCGCGCAAGGCGGACCGGTTGAAGCTGATCTACTGGGATGGCTCCGGAATCGTCATGGCCTACAAACGGCTTGAAGAGCACACATTCACTTGGCCGGGCATCAAGGATGGCTTGATGACATTGACCCACGCCCAGTTCGAAGGCCTGTTCGCAGGCCTTGATTGGCGGCGGGTTCATGCCGTCCAGACGAGGACGCCGGAGGCCATCGAATAGCTGCGGCACGATGACTCAGCGAGGCAGATTCCGAGGGCAAATCGGTTCGGGATTTGGTAGTTTCCGGCCATGCTTGATGCCGCCGACCTTCCCGATGATGTTGCCACCCTAAAGGCGTTGCTGATTGCGGCGCAGGCACGCGAGGCAGCCAAGGACGTCGCGATAGCCAGCAAGGACGAGCATATCGCCCGCAAGGATGAGCGGATCGAGCGGCTTGAGAAGCTGGTCGCAGCGTTCAAGCAGGCAGCCTTCGGACGCAAATCCGAGAAGACCGATCCTGACCAATTCGACCTGGCGCTGGAAGACCTGGAGACGGCCATGGCTGTCATCCATGCCGAGGATGAGGCGGACGTTCCTGCAGGAAACAGGATCGCCAAGCCACGTGCGATCAATCGCGGCTCCCTTCCAAAGCATCTTCCGCGTATCGAGGAGGTGATCGAGCCAGAAAGCCTGATCTGCGCCTGCGGTGGTTGCCTGCATTGCATTGGCGAAGATGTCGCCGAGCGGTTGGACGTGATCCCAGCACAGTTCCGCGTGATCGTCACCCGCCGCCCTAAGTATGCCTGCCGTGCCTGCACCGACGGGGTCGTTCAGGCTCCGGCACCAGCACGGCTGATCCAGGCTGGGCTGCCGACGGAAGCCACCGTCGCCCATGTTCTAGTGTCCAAGTACGCCGATCACCTTCCGCTCTATCGGCAGGCGCAGATCATGAGCCGCCAGGGCATCGATCTCGACCGATCAACACTTGCCGATTGGGTCGGTCGGGCAGCCTATGAACTGCGGCCCGTCTTCGATGCACTGATCGCCGACTTGAAGCGCTCGACCAAGCTGTTCATGGATGAGACCCGTGCTCCGGTTCTCGATCCCGGTTCCCGCAAAACCAAGACCGGATACTTCTGGGCGCTGGCGCGGGATGATCGCCCATGGGGCGGCGGTGCTCCGCCAGGTGTCGCCTTCACCTATGCGCCCGGTCGCGGTGGCATTCATGCCGAACGGATATTGCAGGGCTTCTCCGGCATCCTGCAGGTCGATGGCTATGCTGGATACAACAGGCTGATCGCCCCCGAGCGTGTTGGTCCAGACATTCAGCTCGCTTATTGTTGGGCGCATACCCGGCGGAAGCTGGTGGAGATCACCCGCAACGGCTCAGCGCCCATTGCTGAAGACGGCGTCAAACGGATTGGAGAACTGTATCGCATCGAAGCCGACCTGCGCGGCCTTGATCCTGAAGCTCGCCTTGCAGCTCGGCAGGAACGATCAGCGCCACTCGTCGCAGACCTGCATGGCTGGCTTGTCCATCACCGCGCCCGTGTCTCCACGAAGTCCCCACTCGGCGAGGCTTTGGCCTACATCGCCAAATATTGGGACGGCCTGAAGCTCTTCCTGACCGACGGGCGCATTGAGATCGACAACAACAGTGTCGAGCGGACTATCCGGCCGATTGCGCTGAACCGGAAGAACGCACTCTTCGCAGGGCACGACGCTGGAGCAGAGAACTGGGCGACCATCGCCTCGTTGATCGAGACGTGTAAGTTGAATGGCGTTGATCCGCAGGCCTACCTGACAAAGGCGCTCACCTCCATCATCAACGGCCACAAGCAAAGCCAGATTGGTGAGTTGCTACCGTGGAATTATCCGCGAGGCGACGTTATCAAAGGCGTCTAGGCGTTCGTGCTTGAACCGCCAGAGAGGCCAAGGCATGCGGGACATATGCGTCATATTCGATCTGGATGGGACGCTTGTCGATAGCGAGGTCATTTGTATTCAAGTGCTGGCCGATCTGCTGCCAGACTGTTCTGATCCTGTTGAACATCTGCTGCAGCGTTACCGAGGGGAGAAACTCTCTTCGATCTTTCAGGACATCGAGGACCGGTTATCCAGAACGCTGCCATTGAACTTCGAGGCGATTTATCGCGCCACCTTGTCGAAACGCTTTGCCCAAGGTCTGCAACCCATTCCCGGGGTTTTGCCGATGCTGGAACATTTGAAACACCCACGGTGTATTGCCTCGGGCGGGCCGCCGGACAAAATCATCCAGACATTGGAATTGAGCGGGCTAGCCCCATACTTTGGCACCGATTTCTACAGTTCGTATGACGTCGGAAGCTTTAAGCCCGATCCCGGCCTGTTTCTACATGCCGCGCGCAAGATGGGATTTGAACCCCACCAATGCGTGGTGGTCGAGGACAGCCTCGTGGGCATCCAAGCGGCAAAGGCTGCAGGAATGGTAGCGCTGCTGTACAGCCCATCGCCACCCAATCATCCATATGGAGCCGACGTCACCTTCGCCGACATGAAGGAACTAACGACCATCATTTCCAGCTTCGAGGGATAGCGTTTGTCAGGCGACGTGCCAGTGAGACACCGCTTACGGTTTGGGACCTCACACAGAACTTGATCTATGCTGATACTACGGTCGCCAAGCTTTTCGGGCTGGACGCACGAGAGGCAGGAATGGGGTTGCCTGTCGATGCGTACGTCGCCAGAGTACATGACGACGACAGGGCAGCATTTGTTAAAGCGCTGAGCATTACGATCGTTGCCGAACATCAGCAGCACGAAGTCTACCGGGTCAACTCCTCAGCAGGACGTTATCGTTATGTAGTAGGTTTCGGACGCACGTTTCGGGATATAGCTGGTTCACCCATCTTTTATTCTGGCATTGTTGTGCCTGCATGCGCCACCGCTGTTAACAGTCAGGTCCTGGTGAACTTACATTCGTAGATTTGCGGATGTGAAGCCTGCAAAGCGAGACTACCCAACCGCTAATCGCTGACGGAATTGATCAAGGAAAGCCTCCGCTTTTCGCAAGTCTTCACTTCCGCCACCCTCGTCGAAACTTCGGTAAATTTCGATCAGACAGCTAACTGCCGCTCGCTCATCGCCCCGGTCGAGATAGTGTTCCGCAAGACTTATTGCTGTTCGCAACTGCCATCCGAGAGCGCCCTGTTGTCTGCAAAGAGCCATAGACGCATGAAGATCAGTTTCGTATGGCAACCCGAACCGCTTCCTAATCACCCCCCTCAATCGCAGAAGTTCCGGTTCGCACCATTTCTCTCCGGAAAGCCGCGCGCGAGAGAGGGCCTCTTCTATGGCAGCAATTGCTTCGCCAGTCCGGCCACGCTTCGCTAATTCATCGGCATAGAACGCAAGCGCCCTCGAAAAAACCGGCGCTCGATGCGCCCTCCTCAGTTGACCCAATGCGTCATATAAAATTTCGAGGCCGACGTCGTTTCCTCGCTTCAATTGCAAAATGCCGCTGAAGCATCCACCGATGGTGTGCCAGACATCTAACCCGTTACGGGCGGTCCGGCAAAGTGCAAGCTGGCTGTAGTGCTCTAACAGTGAGAGATTGCCGACATTCCAGGCGACCTGGCACCCACCCTCGGTAAGTGCGTAGGAAATCGTCGCAGGATGCCCTATCGCGATTGCGTCTTCCACATTACCGATGGCCAATCCAATGGCCTTGTCGGCGAACCCTTGCAGCCATAAGGCCTGCGCAAGAAAGCATCGCGCAGTGATACGCTGGTGGAATTGGAATGAAACAACATCCCGTCCTGCATGGGGGCTCGACGCCACCCGCTCGGCAAGCCTTCGAGATACCGCAAATTCTCCTTGGAAAAAATGCGATATCGAGGACATACGGTCTGCATTGACCAGCACGAGCGGATCATTGGACTTCCTGGACAGACGCGAGAAACGTTTGCTCAGAATAGAAGCGGATACGAAATCACCACGATTCCGGGCGTCGACCCACAGACCCCATAGAGACTTTAGGCGGTTACCGATGTCTCCCGTGCGGCCAGCTTGCCTGTAGACTTCGGTCCAGGCTGATCGAGCGTCTTCCCCAGCCCCTTGAATGTTCATGTATGCGCCGCCGAGTGCGACGTAAAACTGAAGGATGCGCGCATCGCCCGCGCCCCGATCGCTCATTCTTGAGAGGATGCGTTCGACGTACATGCGGCATTCACCCACGAGTGAGTGTTCAAACCACATCGGGATCGCGGCCAGTGTGAGGTTAGCCACTGTCTCCATCAGTTCGCCATGTTCGGAAGCCCAGTCCAACGCGCCTCGAACTTCGTTGAGCTCGTGCTGGGACTGTAAGGTCGCGCAAACAAAGGGAGACTCGCGCCGTTGTCTTAGCATATTCTGAACATAGGTAAGGTGGCGCGATCGAGCGATATCCTCTCCTCCCCGCCGCCTCAACAACTCGTATGCGTAAGTTCGCGTTGTATCAAGCAAGCAGAAGTGCTGACGGTCGTCGACAACGACCACATTGAGCATCGATTTTCTGTAAAGCTCATTTAAACCGTTCATCACGTCTTGATCGACAAGGTCAGGATGACCTTCCCCCGCAACGGCCGTCGCGATCTCTAAAACAAACGGAGACTTCAGTACGGACAAGTTCTGCAAAAGTTCCTGCTCGTAGTCAGTGAGCGTAGAAAAACTCCATTCGATCGCCGCTCGCATTGTCCGCTGCCGTGGAACGCCCGTACGAAGTCCTCCGGTCAAAATCCCTAGATGTTGATTAAGGGCTGAAAGAAGGTGGTCGACTCCAAATTGCCCTACCCGGGCAGCTGCTAGTTCGATCGCGAGAGGAAGTCCGTCCAGACGAGCGCAAATACGCCCTATCGCCCCGATCGTTTCTGGCGCAAGCGTTAGAGCACACCCTGCGCCTGACGCCCGTTCCAAAAAAAGCTCAATTGCAGGATACGCCTCGGCGGTAACAAGCTCGTCAGCATCGTCCATCCGGGGGAATGCCAGCGGTGGTAACCGTGTGACCCACTCTCCCGAAATTCTCAGTGAATCCTGACTCCCCACGAGCACTTTTAGATTGGGTGCCTGCAGTAAAAGCTGTTCAACCAAGTCTGCAGCTGCATCAATCATGTGCTCGCAGGTATCTAAGACGAGTAAGCCATTGACGCCTGATAATGCTCGCAGCACCTCACGTGGATCGGCATCCGATTGTTTAACCCCAACCGACCGTGCGACATGGGCGAGCAAGAGCCTCTCGTCCTGTAAACCACCGAGGTCAATGTAGAAGACTTCCCTACGTCCCCAGCTATCCCAGCGCGCAGCAATCTCTTTGACCACACCAGTTTTGCCTATACCGCCTGGACCAGTGACGGTAACAAGTTGATGGTTTAGTAGCCGCTCGGACACCTCTGCAATCGTGCCGGCGCGGCCGATCAGCCTTGTTCTCGTGGGAAGCGCACTCGTTGTTTCCGCAAGTCCCGAGCTCAGACGGAGGCCCGTCCGTTGCGTGGGAACGATCAATGAATACCCTCGCCCACTTCTATTCACGACAAAACAGCCACTCCCGGATTCCGTTAGCGCACGCCGCAGGTTCTTGATTTGCACACGAAGTGTGTTCTGCTCGACCGTCGTATTGGGCCAAACAGCCTTCATAAGCTCGTCTATGCTTACGGTCTGGCCCTGTCTACGAGCAAGATAAAGAAGGATATCAAGGGCCCTCGAACCAATCTGAGCTGGCTTCCCATCGGCCATCAATATACGCTTTTTCAGCAACAATTGGCATTTGCCAAGATTGATTGCATCCACATCCATCTCGCTGTCCTCGACCCTAACCATCACTGTGGTTGTCGTTTTCAGCGCATAGCCTCCCATCATCGAATACTCCGGGCAAGTGAATCGATGTTGCCTGTCAACGCCCGACGTACTTAGGCTTACGCTTTTCTCGGAAAGCCAACCTTCCCTCACGCCGATCGGCGCTATCCCTGAGGACGCCCCACGCTAGCTCAGACATCCGAAACGCCTGCTCAATCGGGAGGTGAGCAGTCTCCGATGCCAACATCTTTACGAGTTGAACGGCAAGCGGGCCGTTTGCGGCGATCGTCCCAGCGACATTCTGCGCGACCGCGTCCAGTTCCTCAGTCGGCACAATTTCCGTTGCTAACCCAACTTCGTAGGCTCTTACCGCTTCAATCCGCTCTCCCGTCAATAGCATTCGCATTGCAAGGTTTTTGGGAAGTGCCCGAAGGATGCTAGGCACACCGCCGCCAGCCGGAAGGCTAGAAACGACCACTTCCGGAAGACCGAACGAGGCATCTTGCGCCGCGATGATGAAGTCACATTGTAACGCGAGTTCCAGTCCCCCGCCGAGACAGAATCCGTTCACGGCCGCGATCAGGGGCTTTTTGATTTCAAGAGACTTGAGATCAAAAAGTTTTACGTACAAACCGCGTTCCGAAGCGGCGAGGCGCGATAAAGCGAACGCTTCCACAAAACTGTGGTCAGATTCGATTGTGGCCCCTAGATCAGCGCCGACGCAGAAAGCTCGTCCTACTCCCGTCAGGACCATCACCCTGACCGAAATGTCGTCGTTGGCCGTCGCGATCGCTGCTCGAAGGTCGACAAGATGTTCGACATCCAAGGCGTTTAGCTTCTCGGGACGATTGATTGTAATTGTGGCAATGTGATTTTCGATTGTCGTTTCAACTGACATGTTCCCGCCTCATACGCTCGGACTCGATAGCGAACGGCCACCGCACACGTAGAGCAGCTGTCCAGTGATGTAGGAGCTCTCTCTAGCGATAAAGAAGAGCACGGCCTGTGCGATATCGTCTGGCGTTCCAATGCGTTGCATTGGAACGCTCTTCTTCAAGCGTTCCTGGACATCATCTGCGAACGTCTGAAACAGAGGTGTCTCCACGATTCCCGGAGCAACCGCATTGACGGTGATACCCTGGCTTGCGAGTTCGATCGCGAGACTACGTGTAAGACTAACGACTCCTCCTTTAGCGGCTGAATAATTCGCTTGCCCAAATCCCCCAAGCCACGCTCTGGATGAGATATTTACGATGCGGCCAAACTGCTGTTCGATCATCGTCGGCACAACGCTTTTGCAAGTGAGAAACTGCGACTTGAGATTGGTGGCAAGCACACTATCCCAGTCGTCCTCTTCCATCTTGACCAACCTACGGTCACGCACGATGCCGGCATTGTTGACCAGAATGTCGATTCGACCATGACGCTCCCGAACCTGACGGACTGCGTCTTCAACTTCCGCACGACTTGTGATGTCCGTCTTTAGGCCGGAGACTCGCTCTACGCTATACGAGCGCCTTAGTCCGTCTACGGACGCCTGCAGCGCGGCGGGGTCAAAGTCCAGTATCGCAACGTCGTGGTTTGCTTCGAGGAGCTTCTTGGCGATGCCGAGGCCGATGCCGCGCGCCCCTCCGGTGACAATCGCTATCTGCTTATTGCCCATGTCAAACTCCCAGAATGTGTACGGCAGATGCAGCATGATCTACGCCAGCAATGCCGCCGCCTGTGCATTGCGTTAAGCCGATCTTGGGACTTTCGATTTGCCGGCCGTCTGCACGTCCTTGCAGCTGCCAGGCAACTTCAACCATCTGAGCTATCCCGGTCGCGCCGAGAGGATGGCCCTTGGCGAGAAGACCGCCGCTCGGGTTCACTGGAACACGGCCACCGAGAGCTGTTTCGCCGCTTCTCAAAAGCGAAGCTCCCTCACCATGCGCTGCAAGCTGAAGCGCCTCGTAGTAGATGAGTTCAGCTATCGTGAAGGCATCGTGCAGCTCCACGACCCCAACATCTCGAGGGTCGACCCCCGCCTGTTCGTATGCCATGTTCGCAGTGCGCGCTGTAATCTCCGCATCGAGTATGTCGTCGCAACCGAGTTCCTGGTAGCCCGACTGAACAGCAGACGCCAATATTCGAACTGCCGGAGTGAAGCTCAGCGGCCGTCGGGTGGTGAGAACTAGAGCCGCAGCGCCGTCCACCGCCGACGGGCAGCACTGCAGCAGTGTCAGAGGCTCCGCTATTTGACGAGAGCCGAGAACCTCTTCAACGGAAACTTTAGTTCGCTGCTGGGCAAGCGGATTGAGTGCGCCATGCGAACGGTTCTTCACCGCGATCTGCGCGAGAATTTCGGGAGACTCGTCGCGCTCATACAAATAGCGCGAACCGCGCATCGCATAGACCGTCGGGAGGGTCATACCTTGAGCAGCGTAAAGCTCGGTCTTGTAGTCGTTGCGCTGAAGCGGAATCGTTCCACCGCCCAGTTTGGTCAACTGCTCGACGCCAAAGACCACGACCGTTTCGTAAAGACCAAGCTTGAGGGCCTGACATGCGAGGTGGACAGCTGTCGCTCCGCTCGCACATGCGTTTTCGACGTTGTAGAGGGCGGGTCCCGTTATACCCATGTCCCGCATAAGCACCTGACCGAGTACCATTCCGCCGTACACGTTGGAGGCATAGATCGCCTGCACCTCCGACTTGGCAACCCCGGCGTCTTTGAGAGCGTCAAATACGGCGCGTTGCGCAAGGTCTTGCATGCCCAAATCTGCGTAACGCCCAAACGCAGTCAT
The DNA here is from genome assembly GCF_008274755.1 of Agrobacterium sp. B1(2019). Classification (NCBI taxonomy): domain Bacteria; kingdom Pseudomonadati; phylum Pseudomonadota; class Alphaproteobacteria; order Hyphomicrobiales; family Rhizobiaceae; genus Agrobacterium; species Agrobacterium sp. B1(2019). Next base: position 289,330 of record NZ_VTPB01000002.1, read on the forward strand.
TGCTGCACCGGCGACGTACACTTCTGCCGACATCATTTCCCCTCCTCTACGACCGTGAAAAAGTAGGTTGTGTTCGGGTTCCCGTCTGCATGGACATGCAACTTCGAACCGATGACGGGCTTTTCGCCCGGCCGAAGATGTAGGCGTCCAAACACACGGACATCCTCAGGAAAATCCGCATAGACCAGCGTGAATGGCGGCTTGCCCATCTTTGGATTTGGGTGAATCGTCGTATGGCTGTAGAGTGTCGCTTCGGTCGAAAGCGTTATCGGCTCGAAGCGATCAACCGACGGTGAAGTTGCCGGAAGTCTTGGGAACACGCCCTTGCCCGTCTCTCTATCGCGGGATGCCTCAAGTCGAACGAGATCGTCGCGCCCTCCAGCCTCATGCCGGTGAGCTACCTCAATCGAGGTCATGTGATTTCCTCCACAAATGCGATGTATTTCAGTCGCAGCAGTTTACCCAACAGGCGTCGTTGTTAAGAACGACAAAGCGGGGTATGGGTGTTGACTAAAAGACAACATCTAAACTAAGTTTCCCCATGGACACGCTACCCCCGCTGAACTCCCTGAGAGCGTTCGAAGCAGCCGGCCGACTGCAAAGCATACGTCGTGCCGCCGAGGAATTGCTCGTGACGCCCGGTGCGGTAAGTCGACAGGTCCAGCGCCTCGAGACCTTTCTTGGCATTAAGTTGTTCCGTCGCGATCCGCGCGAGATCGTATTGACGGTAGAGGGCGAGCAATATCTGGCTGCAGTCAGCCGTCATCTCGATGCAATCCGGGAGGAAACGCAAAAGTTGACCGGGAAGAGGGCTAAGGAAATATTGCGTGTCAGAGCGTACACCACTTTCTCTATGAAATGGCTAATTCCGAGACTTCGCACGTTCTCAGATTCCAACGGTTCTACAGAGGTGCGGCTTACGACATCCAACGAAACAGTGGACTTCGAGCGCGAAAGTGTGGATGGCGCAGTACGACTAGGTGACGGCAATTGGCCCGGGCTTGAGGTCGATCGACTTATGCGCAACGAATTGGTGCCGCTTTGCAGCCCCGCGTTTGCCTCCGAGCACGTGATCCGAACTACAGACGACCTCCAATCCGTACGCCTTTTACACTCGCTTGTCCGTCCGGACGATTGGCGGTTTTGGCTATTGGCTGCTGGCAATGAAGAGGTCGACCCCTATGCGGGTGATAAGTATGCCAGTTCCACCTTGGCATACCAAGCGACTCTGGAGGGCCAGGGAATAATGATGGCCCAGAAAGCCCTTTTCCTCGACGATATTCGCGTGGGGCGGCTTGTCCAACCCATCGACTTCAGTCTCGATAGGAGCGACTTCACGTACTACTTTGTTTACCCACGCAACCGCCTTAGAAGTCCTGCATTCCGTCGTTTTCGCGAGTGGTTGCTCGCTCAGGCCGAACAAGCTGATCGAGGCGACAACCAGACCGAATAGTTCGAGCTAACGGAGGGGTCGCCATGGCTCTGGTTGATATCGATCCAATACAAAGCTGGCTTGTCCAACAGGGTTTGGTCGGAAGCGACGAGCTTGAGATGCTCACCGGATTTTGCGCTCGCTGCAACGAAGCCGGGCTCGGCCTGGTGCATGCCGTGATCTTCGTAGACACTTTGCATCCCGTCCTAGAATCGTGGGGCTTTCACTGGGATGCGGAGGTCGGTAAAGCTGAGACCCAGCCATTCCCACGGTCGGCTGCAGCGGATAATGCCGACCGCTGGCGCGCCAGCCCATTCTTCCATATGCAACTGGAAGGAAACGCCGACTATCGTGTCGATCTGACCGACCAGGTTTCGGATCGGTTCCCCATCCTCACCGAGCTTCGTGAAGCCGGCCACACCGGCTACTTTGCCATGATTCATCCCCTCAGTGGAGATGACGCGATTGGCGAGATGGACAACCTCTTTTCGCGGTGGTCCACGACCAAACCTGGCGGTTTCACTGACGACGATATCGCCGTACTTCGCGACCTCGTCCCAGCGCTTGCGCTGGCCATCAAAACCGCCGCTTTGCGACATATCGCCCAATCTCTAGTCAGCGCTTACCTCGGACGCGACCCAGGACGCCGCGTGCTCGAAGGCCGTATCTCAAGAGGTTCGTTAGAGAGCATCAACACAGTTTTATGGTACTCCGATCTCGTGAGCTTCACGGCAATATCCGAGAAAGTCGATAGTGCCACCTTGATCGCGCTTTTGAATGACTACGCCGAGGCGGCTATCCTCTCTGTGACAGAAAATGGTGGTGACGTCTTGAAGCTGGTCGGCGACGGAATCCTTGCAATCTTCAGCAGCCCATCACTAAGCGATGCAGCCTTGGCCTCTCTGGAAGCGAGACGAAAGCTTGTCGAACGCGTCGCACTGCTGAATCAGCAACGCCAAAGCCGAAGTGATGTTACCACCGATATCTACTTAGCACTGCACGTGGGCGAGGTGTTCTACGGCAACATAGGCAGCGACGAGCGGTTGGACTTCACTGTGATCGGCCCCGCGGTCAACGAAGTATGCCGCATTGCGTCCACCTCAACGGCAACAGGTGGGTCCCTCGTTGTTTCCTCAGAATTCCTCGCGTTATTGCCTCAAGAAGTGCGTATCGCTTTCGTGGACGCAGGCGTTCACCATCTCAAAGGCGTCAGCCAGCCTAAGCAGCTTTATATTAGCCGCGGCAGTTCTCACGCACGACTCTGACCACCTTTGCATACTGACGTGTCTGATCCCGTTTCGAGCTCTGGCGCAAACTCTAAAAGGTTGACGTGCAGGCTATCGTGGAAGCGCGTTGATGGCCTGTCCCTGCAGGTCAGGGCTGACGTCTCAAGCCACCCAAAACTCGGCAGCGGTTTCCAGAGGCGGCATGGGCGTAGCTGTAATAACCTTTGATCGACGCGACTAAACGATGATCGCGTAGTCGAACTTATTCTTCGGCAGCACCACGGGGCAGCATAAATTCACAACTCTCAACATGCGCCATCCGCCCGGCCCTTGCTATTCTTTCAGAGGCTAGAATTCCACGATCCCGATTGCGGATGACCGTATCATTTTGACGAAGGGAGAACTGAGGTGTCAAACCAAGACTCGAACTCAGAGGACAATGATCAAGCTGATAGCGCTTGGGCAGACATTCTGTCTCCGTACTGTCTTAGTCGCCGTGAAGTACTGCAACTTTCCGCTGGTGCGGCGGCGTTTGCATCTTTGCCTTTCCTGCCGCGTATATCTAGCGCTCAACCGGCTGCGGTTGAGCTAGGAGAACAGGTCGACCTTACCCTGACAGTGAACGGGGAACCGGTCGCACTGGAGGTCGATCCGCGCCAATCTGTGCTCGATTTGCTGCGCGAGCGGCTGTCACTGACAGGAACGAAAAAAGGCTGCAACCAGGGCGCTTGCGGTGCCTGCACCGTACTGATCAACGATCGCCGCGTAAATGCCTGTCTCGCTCTAGCGGTGATGTATGAAGGCACGTCGATCACCACAATAGAAGGGGTCGCCAGCGGCGAAGAGCTCCAACCGATTCAGCAAGCCTTTATCGATCACGAAGGCTTTCAATGTGGATATTGCACGCCGGGGCAGATCATGTCGGGCCTCGGTTGCATCAAGGAAGGGCACGCAGGTTCGCGCGAGGATATCAGCTACTGGATGAGCGGCAACATCTGTCGGTGTGGTGCATATCCCGGGATTGTTGCTGCAATAGAGCAAGCCGAACGGGAGAGCCGCACATGAAACCTTTTGCTTATCAGCGGGCATCAAGTGAAGCAGATGCAATCAGCGCTGCAGCTGTCGGGGCACGATACCTAGCGGGCGGTACGACCCTTGTCGACCTGATGCGCGAGGAGGTTGAAACACCCGAAAGTATCGTCGACATAAACCGGCTACCGCTGGACTACATTCGAGCCGAAAACGATGAACTCGTGATCGGAGCTCTGGCTCGAATGTCAGACGTGGCTGCCAACGAAGACGTTCGGCGATTACAGCCGCTTGTTGCAGAAACGTTGATCGAGGGAGCCTCCCCCCAGCTCCGGAATGTGGCATCCATCGGCGGCAATCTGCTACAGCGCGTGCGCTGTCCATACTTCCGAATGTTGGATGCTCCGTGCAACAAGCGAGCGCCAGGGTCCGGCTGTTCAGCTATCGACGGCTTGAACGCAGGTACTGCGATTTTTGGAACGAGCACACACTGCATCGCCACCCATCCTTCGGATATGGCGGTCTCATTGGTCGCCCTCGACGCGACGCTCCATGTGCGTGGCCCTAATGGAGATCGCAGTTTCCCTGTCGCTGAACTCTTTCGTCTGCCTGGCGACACCCCCCATCTGGAACACACATTGCGGCCCGGCGAACTTATCGTCGAGGTCCGAATACCCAATATCCCGTACGCTAGAAGTGCCCGGTATCTGAAAGTACGCGACCGCCAGTCTTATGAGTTTGCCCTAGTGTCAGCAGCCGCGGCGCTGCAGATCGAGAACGGGCGCGTCACGGAAGCGCGTATCGCTGCTGGCGGTGTCGGAACGCGTCCGTGGCGCATGACAGCTGTCGAACAGGCCTTGGTAGGCAAACCAGCGACACGCCAGACATTCGAGTCCGCTGCAGCAATTTCGGCGGAAGGAGCGCAGGCCCAATCGGGGAATGCGTTCAAAGTGAAGCTTTTACCCGCGACAATCACCAGGGCACTTGAGATGGTAGGAGAAAGCGCATGACAACGTCGATTGGAACACCTTTGGCCCGTGTCGACGGACGTCTCAAAGTGACCGGGCAGGCAAAATATGCGGCCGAATTCAACCAGGACCGGCAGGCTTACGCGGTCATTGTCGGCAGTACGGCAGGCCTTGGCCGGATCGAGGCGATCGATGTGGCGTCGGTAGAGCAAATGCCCGGCGTCGTCGCAGTAATCTCGCATCTGAACGCACAACGCCTTCCATATGCGGCTCACCGCGGTCCGATTGATCCGCCCGCTGGCGAACGCCTTCACGTGCTGCAAGATGCCGAGGTGCGTTTTTTTGGCCAGCCCGTGGCAATCGTCGTAGCCGATACGCTAGACCATGCCGAACACGCCGCGAACTCCCTGAAGATTACCTATGCCGCGCGATCTCCGCAAGTCGATGCCCACAGCGCGGAAAAGGTGCTGCCGGAAACCGCACGGCGGCCAGGCTCGCGAATGCATGCAGACATCGAGCGCGGTAACGCAGTGGCGGCGCTGGATGCCGCTCCCGTCAAGGTCGACTTGGAATATGTCATCCAACGTGAGAACCACAACCCAATGGAACCTCACGCGACAGTGGCCGCCTGGAACGGCGACCGGTTGACGTTATGGAGCAAGAGCCAGTTCGTCGTCAACGAACAGGCGGAGATCGCAGCGGTCTTCGGAATTCCACCTGAGAACGTCGAGGTGATATGCCCGTTCATCGGTGGGGCTTTCGGGACAAGCCTGCGTACTTGGCCGCATGTAACGCTCGCCGCTCTCGCTGCCCGCCATGTAGGACGTCCAGTAAAGCTGGTCCTGACCCGCAAGCAAATGTTCTTCACTACCGGCCACCGCCCGTACACGCTCCAGCGCATGGCAATCGGTGCCAATGCGGACGGCAAGTTGACGAGCATAATCCACGAAGGCTCGGGCGAGACCAGCCGCTACGAGGAGTTTATGGAGGCGCTGACCTCGGTCACCACATTCAACTACTCATGTCCGAATGTCAGTACCAGCTACAGGCTAATACCGCTGGATACCAGCACGCCAACCTATATGCGCGGTCCGGGCGAAGCTAGTGGTGTCCACGCGATGGAGTGTGCCATGGATGAACTTGCCTACAAGCTCAACATGGACCCACTAGAACTGCGAAGGATCAACGAACCCACAATTGACGAGGGGCGAAACGTACCTTTCTCCAGCCGATCCATGCTGAAGTGTTACGATCTCGGGGCCGAACGCTTTGGCTGGAGCAGACGTACACCGGAACCTCGTTCGATGCGTGACGGTCGGTTGCTTGTCGGATACGGGATGGCGACCGGCTCCTATCCGTGTCTGTTTGCACCTGCCAATGCGAGAGTACGACTGATGCCCGACGGCACGGCGGAAGTCGAGGCGGCGGCGAGCGACATGGGCCCCGGCACCTATACGTCGATGACACAGGTGGCCGCCGAATTTTTAGGCCTATCGGTGGACCGGATCAAGTTTGCCCTTGGCCGTTCAGACTTCCCGGCGACTCCGCCGCACGGCGGCTCGATGACTATGGGCTCGGTCGGCTCAGCTGTTCGTGCGGCATGCCTCGACGCACAGACGAAGGCTATGAATGCGGCCACGTTGAGCAACGGCAGTCCATTCTCAGGGATAGAGCGGGAACAGCTTGAATGGCGAAACGGATTGTTGTTCGCCAAGAACCGAGAACAAGCCGGAATTTCCTACCAAGAAATCGCAGCCATTTCCGATGGACAACCAATTATCGGCGAGGGCAGCGCGTCTCGGGAAGCGGAGATCGCCGGCGGCTACTCAATGCATGCCTTTGGTGCGGTGTTTGCTGAAGTGGCGATCGATCCCGACGTCGCTACTATCCGGGTCCGTAGGCTAGTTGGTGCATATGGTGCGGGTAGAGTGGTAAACCCGCGGCTGGCGGCCAGCCAATGCACTGGTGGGATGATAGGTGGTATCGGCATGGCGATAATGGAGAGGACGGTGCTCGACAAGCGCAACGGTCGGCCGATTAATGCCCATCTTGCTGACTATCTTGTCCCGGTCAACCTCGACACGCCCCACTTGGAGGCACACTTCGTTGACGAAGAAGACACGCTCGTCAATCCGCTTGGTGTTAAGGGTTTGGGTGAAATTGCCTTGGTTGGAGTGTCCCCCGCAATCGCCAATGCAATATTCCACGCAACAGGAAAGCGGGTACACGAACTGCCTATCATGATCGAGAACTTGCTTTAGCAAGGATCGCATTGAGCTAGAAACGTTGGGCGGCGTCGATCACGAAAGCGTACTGATCCGAGCCGCCCAATTTCCGCTTAGCAGAAACTTCCCTGCTTGCTGTGGGCTTGCTCCGCACTCCGGCCAATCAGCATACGCTGTTTGGAATGCCCCCTACCTCACTAGCTACTGACATCGCCCCTCCACCCGGTGCCGATTTTGAGAATTCGTCTGTGAGCGATGTCATGGCCTCTAAGGATTGTCTCTGACGTATCCGTAGCGACCAACTTTTAACTGATAGCATCAAGTTTCAGGAGTTTCGCACCCCAGTTGGCAGCCACCTGGTCTCGTGCATCCACCGGAGCCAGGCCCGCCGCGATCAGAGCCATGAACTCATCACGCATTCGGATATGTACCTGAGGGTCTTTTCGAAGTGCCAAAGGCAGCGCCCTCCCACCCCGAAATGCGTCCATACCCATTCCGTCGGATGAAACCCGCCATTCTATGACGCTGTCGGGGATGAACTGGAACCGTGAAGGTAAACTGGTTGTCTGCGGCGTGAGACAATACCAGTCCCCTCCGATATCCACGACCGAATGCAGTATCAGATCGGAACCATAAATATACCATCCCCAAACATGGCGGCTCCGTCCTTCCGGGTCATTTGCCTCCTGTGCCGCGCAATTCGCGTGGCAATCATTCGGCCGCATGCCGATCGCAAGGAACTGCTCCTCCGGTGGACGCGTGACGGTCACGCGGGGTAGCGCCCACACTTCCAGAAGCGTCGTCACCTCCCATTCGGAAGGCTCAAACGCCATCTCATCAGGCTGATTCCTTTGTGGAAATCAGCATGGTGGCATCATCACAACTGCATCAAAACTGAGTCAGAGCCAATACTCCACGCCTAAACACAAATCCCGACTTTTCGTTCGGTAAAACGACGAAATACCCGCTTCAGGACCTTGGAAACAAACCTGTCCGATTGAGGGAGACACAGCAAGGGCCTCAGAGACAATCCTTAGATTCCCTGACAAGCGAAAACGGATACGCCGTGACCGCGTATCCGTCTTTTAAGTTGACAAGGCGATATGCTATCGAAGTGGTTGGCCCTTTGTTTCCGGCAAAATGGCATATACAACGGCTGCGACGATACAAACACTCGTCAGATAGAGCCAAGTGTAGCCGCCGTAACCGCCGCCGTTCATCGCAGTAATGATATAGGGCGCGGTGCCACCAAACAGTGTCACGGACAGGGCATAAGGAAGAGCTACCCCCGTAACTCGAACGCGAGCGGGGAATTGCTCGACCATCATCACGGCCGCCGCACCAGCGAAACCCGTCATGATGAGCATTGCGACGGTCATCATCCCCAGCGCAGCTCCGAAGCTCATATTCGGCGTCAGCCATGCAAAGCTTGGCCAAGCCCAGACCGCGGAAAGCACCGCGAAGGTTATGAGTACGGGCTTCCTGCCAATGCGGTCGGCGAGCATCCCGATAAAGGGAATGACAGCAAGCGAGAGTGCAACCGATATAGTCCCGATCAGAAGAGTGTCCGCTCGCGACATCCCGGTGACGATATGGATGTAAGAGGGATAGTTGACCATCCAGACGTAGTTCAGCAGGTTCCCAGACATCGCGATACCGATCACTCGAAGGGCATCGCCCTTGTGCTTGAAGAGAACATCGCCAAGCGGATTTCGTGGGACGCCCTCGACCGCCACCCGTTTCTTGAACACTTCTGTTTCTCCGACAGAAAGCCGAATCCAGAGTGTGATCATGCCTAGAAGAGCGGCGACGATGAACGCGACGCGCCAGCCCCAGTCAGCAAGGCCAGATTCACTGCCGACCACTGCGAGTACATAGCCTAGAACGAACGAGACCAACGTCCCTGCGTTGATGGCGAACCATTGCCATGATCCGGCAAAGGCTCGCCGATCTGCAGGCGCGGACTCCACCAGGAAGGCCGAAGCCGAGCCAAACTCTCCACCTGCCGAAAAGCCTTGTACGAGGCGCGCCAGGACAAGAATGATCGGCGCTGCGACCCCAATCGTCTCGTATCCGGGGCAGATGCCGATAGCGAGCGATGCCAAAGACATTAGCAAAATCGAGAGCGTGAGGCCGGCCTTCCGACCATAACGATCTGCGAATGCGCCGAGAACCGCGCCACCGATCGGTCGCATGACGAAACCGACAGCGAATACGGCGAAGACCTGCAAAAGCGCGGTTAGACTGTCTCCGGCCGGAAAGAACTGCTGGGCAAGGATCGATGCAAAAGTTGCGTAGATCACCCAGTCCGTATATTCGACGATCGTGCCGAGCGTCGCCGCGACAACCGCCTTCTTCTGGGCCTTTGAGAGCGAACCGACAGGTTCCGGGCGGGTTTCATCCTTAATGGGTATGGCAATTTCTGACATCGCGCTCCTCCTTCGTGCTGCCAGTCAATCGGCCGGTTACGACCGTGGGGACATACGTTCTCAGAAAGACCGTCGCGGCGTGAGCGAGTTTTAGGTTGCCAGCCGTTGACTAAAACTCAACTAAAATACCGATCCTGATCGTTGAATTTTGCTCAACCATCGTCGCGCAAATCTCACTTGCTGTGAAGTCGTTCCAGATAGCTACTAAATGCTTGTTCCGATGGGAGGATGCCAATCGGGACGCCAGAGAATTTAGTCCCCCGCTTACGGGCTATACCGCCCGAGCCCGGGGAAATCCTGTCGGAGGAGCAAATGCAGGACATCGGCTTTATTGGACTCGGAATGATGGGAGCACACATGGCGCGGCATATCGCGAATGCCGGCTTTAGATTACATGTCTTTGATGCCAACGACGATGCAGCGAAAAGCCTAAGCGCTATTGGTGCCTTCGCACATTCATCCCCGCGATCCGTTTCGGATGCCTCCGAGGCGGTCCTCGTCTGCCTGCCCACTCCCGAGATCGTCGAACAGGTAGCTCTCGGGACGGACGGGCTTATACATGGCAGGCGGGCCAAGCTTTATGCCGACCATTCCACAACCGGTCCCACGGTGGCTCGAAAGGTCGCCGATCAACTTGCTAAAGCGGGCATCAAGTCGCTCGATGCCCCTTTGGCTGGCGGGTCGCGCGGCGCAGAGGCGGGCACACTGTCAGTGATGGTTTCGGGAGCCGAGGAAGCATTTTCATCTGTTCTCCCGGTGTTCCAATCCTTTGGGCGGAACATCAAGCTCGTCGGCAGGGAGGCCGGCCAAGGCCAAGCCTTGAAGCTCGTCAACAATATGATCGTGGGTGCGAACCTCGTAGTGGCCGTGGAGGCAGTCTTGCTCGGCGTCAAGTTCGGTCTCGAGGCTGAAACCGTTCTGCAGATGCTTAATGCCAGCACGGCTCGCAGTTTCGTAACTGAGGACTTGATCGAGAAGCGGATACTCGACCGCAACTTCGACTTCGGATTCAGGCTGGAGTTGATGTGCAAGGACTTGCGCCTTTGCCTTGCCGAGGCTGAGGCCGCAGGAGTGCCAATGCCGGTGTCAGCTCTGGCCCGGAGTTTTTACGACATCGCCAACGAAAACGGGATGACCGGCCGGGATATGACGGTGGTCATCGATGAATTGGAGCGCGCCGCCGGCGTCATTATTGCGCGCAGTACGAACTGACACCTCCGTTCGGGAAAAGGATTGCACAATGCTGAGCAAAGCTCTGGATGGCGTCACCGTCATCGATTTCACGCACATCGGCGCAGGCCCGACATCCACGATGCTCCTTGCCGACATGGGCGCGAAGGTCATCAAGATTGAGCCCCCCGAAGGCGAGCTTGGACGAAAACTAGGCCCCTCTTGGATCGGGAAGGACAGCGCGCTCTTCCACGGCTTCAATCGAAACAAACTAGGGGTGACGCTCGATCTAAAATCGTCCGCTGGTGTAGATGCGGCAAGGAAGCTGGTCAGCAATGCGGACATCGTTGTTGAGAGCATGCGCCCGGGAGTGATGGCCCGTCTCGGCCTTGGATTCGATGCGCTGCGCACATTGAATCCGCGCGTCGTGTACTGCTCGATCTCCGCCTACGGGCAATCTGGGCCTTATGCCGAGCGCCCCGGCGTTGATGGCATTCTGCAGGCCGACAGTGGTCTCATGAGCACAATTGGGACTGAGAATGCCGAACCGTCAAAGGTCCAGGCACCAATCATCGATGTGTTCACTGGATACGTCGCGGTGATGGGAATACTAGCTCAGCTACGGAAGACAACCGAGACAGGCCAAGGCGCGCACCTTGATGTAAACCTGTTCAATTCGGCGATCGCGCTCCAACAGGTTTCCCTGTCAAATTATCTTGCGGATGGTGCAGTGCCAAAAAAGATCGGAAGTGCAGCCCCCTACTCCGCACCGAACGAAGCCTTCAAGGCGTCGGATGGCTGGTTCATGCTGGCCGCCTACAACGGAGGCCGCTGGGAGCGTCTCTGCGACATCTTGGGAATTCCCGATTTGAAGACCGACCCCCGTTTTATCGACTCCGCCTCGCGCGTCGCCAACCGCGAAGCAATGAAAAAGGTGCTTGGAGAGAACTTTATACGCCGCACGCGCGACGAGTGGCTGAGTGTGTTGAGAGATGCGGACATTCTTTGTTCCCCAGTCTCTGACTATGACGACCTCATGAACCACCCCCAGTTGGCGGCGAGCAAGATGCTCCTTCCATTGGTTCACCTCGAATTTGGCGAGATCAGGGTTCCGGGGTTTCCGATCAACAGCGTGGATATGAGCGCTGTTGAGCATTCCGTCGCGCCTCGGCTCGGCGAGCACAACAAGAACGTCCTCGAGAGCGTTGGATTGAGCGACGACGAAATCGCATCGGTCTTGCGAGTCGCCTAAAGGGGAGATACCCCCTGCAAATTTAGAGGGCAGCAGCGGCTGCCCTTTTTGCTGGAAACATGGACCTCAGCACCCAATCGGCACTGAGCATCCCCCCGACGAAATAGTCGCTAGGTAGCCGCGATCGAAAAGAGGCCAGCAACGCTCGCTGCATTGCTGACCTCTTTACGTTTTCACTGTCTGAAAGGTCGCTTCTCACAACTCGATTGAAACGCTTCAGGCCTTCCGCGGATACGCAGTCATAGACGGATGATTACGGACTTCAATTGAGTATAGTGCGCCAAGGCGTCGATGCCTTGCTCCCGCCCGTAACCGCTGTGTTTAAACCCACCACAAGGCGTCTGGACAAAGCCACCGCCATACTCGTTGACGACAATTCGGCCAGCGTCCAACCTTGCTGCAACGCGGTGAATACGGCCAATATCTCTGCTCCAAATTCCAGCTGCCAGTCCAAAATCGGAATCGTTGGCAATACGCACCGCGTCGGCTTCGTCCTTGAATGGAATGACTACAACGACGGGGCCGAAAATTTCCTCCTTTGCGAGTGTAGCTTCGTTAGTGACTCCAGTGAACACCGTCGGCTCAATATACCACCCGCCACCTAGATTTGCGCCGTGGGCCACCTTGCCCCCAACCGCACAAGTCATTCCCTCTTCTTCGGCGATCTTTAGATACTCCTGAACCTTTAGGAATTGCGCGTGAGTCGTGATCGGTCCCGATGTGGCGTCGTGTTCGGGGCCGACACGTAGCGCTTTCACTTCGGCAACGAACTTTTCGACAAATTCGTCATGAATGTTCTCCTGGACCAGAAGACGAGTTCCCGCACAGCACCACTGTCCGCTGTTCCAAGTGAATGCACGGACAGACCCTTTTGCCGCAGCATTCAGATCGGAATCATCGAATACGATGTTCGCGGATTTACCGCCTAATTCTAAGGTTAGAGGCAAAATGCGATCTGCAGCGATGCGTCCCAACTCCTGCCCTGCCCTAACGCTTCCCGTAAATGAAATTTTCTGCATTCTCGGATGGTCGACCATGGCGGGTCCCACGATGCTTCCACGTCCAACTATGACGTTGAGTACTCCAGCTGGTAGGCCAGCATCGTCTACGGCTAGACGAGCTAACTCAATCAGGGAGCCCGGGGTGTGTTCTGATGGCTTTGCAACAATTGTGTTACCCACCGCGAGGCCCGGAGCAATTGCGCGTGCAGCCTGATGCAACGGGGCGTTCCATGGCAAGATCACCCCAATAACCCCAAACGGATCGCGACGTGTGTAGACGTGATAGTCGGGCCCTTGATTGATAATCTCGCCATCCATAACATTCACAATACCGCCGTAGAACTCGAAAAACTGCGCTGTGAGGTCGATGAGAGCCGGCATCTCGTGCCCAGGCTTCCCAGTTTCGGCGCTTTCGATCTCACCGAGATGTTTTCCGTTAGCGCGGATTACCCGACCGAGTTCAACCAATATCCGGCCACGTTCCGAGGGCCGCATATCACGCCAATCCGAAAATGCGTCATCCGCGACATCGATTGCCTCTTTCACCTCCACCGCGCTGCTGTAGGTCACCTCTTTCAATTTCTCTCCGGTCCGGGGATCGACTTTGATGCCGAACTCATCGACAGAGGCTCCTACGTTTTTGCCACCTATGTAGTTGTTGATCCGGATCGTCATCGTCATCTCCTTAGAGGTACATTTGATTTTAGATGTCTTCGCTTGAGTCCCATCTATCCTGGCAACTCCTGACCCATTCTCGGCTTGAGCGGGTCTTCAAGCGGTTTGCTACGTGAAATAGCGACAACAAGGACGAGCACCGCGACGCCTACGGTCATTGTGGCGATCACTAGCCCCGCCCAGCCGGATCGGTCCCAGATAACCCCTCCGACTGAACCAAGAACGCTCGAACCTGCATAGTAAGCAAAGAGATAGAGGGCACTTGCATGGCCTCGGTTACCGAAAGCTCGGCGTGTTACCCAGCTCGAGGCGACTGTATGCGCGCCAAAGAAACCAGCCGTCACGACGCCTATCGACAGTATCACCAGCCAAAGCGGCGCGGCGGCTGTCAGAAGAAGTCCGACAAGTAGCATTAAAACCGGCCAGACCAGGGTCGAGCGGACGCCAATTCTTCCTGCCAACTTTCCAAACAGTGCTGAACTTACAGAACCAACGATATACAGCAGAAAAATCATTCCGATTTCTGAGTGGCTGAGCTCGTAAGGGGATGCCCCAAGGCGGAAAGGTGCATAATTGTAAACAGTGGCAAAAACACCCATCGTTAAGAAGCCAAATGCATACAAGGCAAGGAGAACTTTGTCGGCGAGCACCTTGCCGTACACGCGAATGAAACCCGATAAGGGTCGCGATATTGGTGCAAATCCCCTGGAGTGGGGCGCAGTTATACAAAAGATCATCGCGGCTGTGGTACTGAACAACCCCATCACAGCCAAAGCCCAACGCCAATCGAGCCATTCGGCAGCCATTGAGGCACCAAGGCGTCCAATCATTCCACCAATTGCCGATCCCGCAATATACAAGCCGAGCGCTGGGCTAATCGCGCTAGGTGTGACCTCTTCCGCCACGTAGGTCATTGCAACGGCAGGAACTCCTGCGAGTGCCAATCCGGCTATGCATCGAAATACGAGGAGAATTTCCCAAGTTGGTGCGAGTGCCGCCAAGGACCCCGAAAGTGCGGCAAACACCAGTGAGTATTTCAGCACGGTTCGCCGCCCGAACCTGTCCGAGACCCAACTCGCTACTAAAATGCCAACGGCCATCGGGCCAGTGGCGAGCGAAACCGCGAGGCTTGCGTTCTGGGGTGACAATTGGAAGGCGTTCGCGAACTCTGGAAGGAGCGGCTGAACGCTGTACAAAAGCGAAAACGTGGAGAAACCAGCCATAACCATGGCCACCGACAGGCGACGGTACTCGGTCGTTCCGATTTGTAAGAGTTGCGGCGCATCCATCACTTCACCAAACACGTGCCTTCGCACGACGATTCAGTTCTGCGAAGCTCAGTGGTGATGCTGCACGTCGAAAGGCCCCTTCGGCAAATTAAGAAAAGTGAATTTTTGCTTCTCTAAGTTCGCGAGAAGCGTCCTTAAATCGGAGTTAGGAAAATTGCCGCCTTTAGGGCAGCGATTAGCGCCGTGCTGTCGAACGGTTTCTGGAAAACTCGTTCCTTGCTCTGACAATTCGACTTGGCAAACGAGACCATGTCTAAATCCCCGGTGATGTAAAATACCGGAAGTTCAGGCCGCGCGAGAGCAGTCTGGCGGCCTAGCTCCACCCCATTCATTTCGGGCATTGCAATATCGGTTATCAGACAATCGATTGTTGCCAATCGTTTGTCCAATAGGAGGTCCTCCGCGGAATTGAAGGAGAAGACCGCAAAGCCTCTCGACTCGAGTAGGTCTCGCAGGCCCTCAAGCACTTTTGGGTCGTCGTCCACGATGGCTACGGTGTTACCTTGGGTGCTCATTGTGGACCCGCTACGGAATACCTGGAGTGAATAATGGAGATATCTAGTTTCGCCGCCATACGCACAAGGTCCGCCAACGAGGCCGCCTTCATCTTCTGCATGACGTGTCCCCGATGAACCTGCAACGTAATTTCAGTGATACCCAGCTCGACTGCCGCTTGTTTGTTCATTAGACCGCTCACAATAAGAGGCAGCACCTCACGCTCTCTACGAGTAAGACTTTCAAAACGCTCCCTGAGTGCTTTAAGTTCCTCTCGCTCAGACAAGCGCTTTGCATCGAGTTCGATCGCCGCTCGCACGGCGCTTAGGAGCGCCGCTCCTGCAAACGGTTTGACTAGATAGTCCACAGCGCCGAGCTTCATGGCACTGACCGAAGAGAGGATGTCCGGGTTCCCTGTCAAGAATACAATGGGCGGGTGATCGTCGCGATGAATTGTCGCCTGAAACTCGAGACCACTCATGTCCGGTAAATTGATGTCAAGGACAAGGCAACTGGCTTGCTCGGGTCTGGGTCCCGCCAGATATTCGGCAACCGAGCCTAGCGCAGTACAACGAAGGCTAACGGAGGTGAACAAATCGCACAAGGAAACTTGCACAGCTGGGTCGTCGTCGATGACAATGACAAGGCTTTCTCCAACCGGCACTGAACACACCTCCCTCGGGCACATGCAATGAGCCTAGCATACCTAAGTGGCGCTAAAAATATTCCAAGTGAAGACGGCTATGTAAACGGTAATTGAACGGTCTCAAGCCAGAAGAGCATTTCTAGTTATGTGGAGCTGATCGATCACACAGTCAGGCAGCGTATCCGTACTTCGCGCCCAACTCAATTATACGTTTATGTAAGATTTTTTGTTTCATCGCGCTCAAGGCTGCCGACTAGCATCCTATTTAAAGGTAGCACCAACGACATATCGCGGCGTCGTGATTTATGCGCTTGATCCAGATGTTGCCTCGGGTAGCCAGAAACCGACACTCGTCCCATGTGGCGGGCAAGGCTCACCCCATATTCGTCCACCGTAGCTTTCGACGATGGTTTTGCAGATAGCTAGGCCTATTCCCAGACCTTGCTTCTTCGTCGAGTAGAACGCCTTAAAGAACCGATCATACTCTTTGGGCGGGAGAGAGGGGCCCGTATCAATGACCGTAGTCGTGACGCCGCCTTGCTTATCAATCTGTGTGGAAATAGTCAGGCGTTTCTCGCTCCCCTCTGCCGCCGACATAGCGTCAATCGCATTGACGACCAGGTTTACGATTACCTGCTGCAACTGAACTCGATCGCAGGACACTAGCGGCGCTTTCTCGGCGAGTTTCATTTGGATATTTATTGCCCTGTGTCGAGCCTCAGATTGCAGCAACGCAAGTGTGCTGAGCACCAGTTCATTGACGTTGATGAGTTCGCAAACAGGCACACTTTTTTTGATGAGGGCCCGTATCTTGTCGAGGATTTCCGAGGCTCGATGCCCTTCCTCTTCGACGCGGCGCAATGAACGCTGTGCAGCCTCCACGTTGGGTGGCGTCGAAGAAAGCCACTGTAGTCCAGCATTCGCACTCGCAACCATCCCGACCAACGGCTGCCGAATGTCATGCGCGATCCAGGTTGAGAGGTGGCCAACTGTCGAAACCCGGCTCGCGTGCGCGAGCTCAGACTGCAGGTCGCGGAAACGCCGCTCACTCTCGATAGCCTTTCGCTCGGCCACCTCACGCTGTGTCAGGTCGAGAACGTAGGCAACGCCTTCGCTTGCGGGAGGGCTGAATGCGGCAGCACCAATAAGTACCCTGACCCGGGTTCCGTCGCGTCTAAAATATTCCTTCTCGCGCGGCTGCAAGGCACCGGTCGCTGTAAGTTCCGCTAGCTCAGCTTCGACTTCAGCTTGCCAGTCCGGCGGGGTCATATTGTACCAGGCTAGCCCGTTCGCAAGGTCCTCCCTTGTATATTGCGTCATCCTGAGGAACGCGTCATTCGCGTCCAAAAGACGGCCATCGCGCCCCCAAATGAAGATACCGATGATGTTTGAGTCCACAAGACGGCGAATTCGGGATTCACGCTCTTTGAGGTCGCGGATTAGGCGCGCTTTCTCGACGGACGCCGCCGCTTGGGATGCTAAAAACTTTAAAACAGCGATCCGTTCCGGCGTGAAGGCTCCCGGGGTCAGATTGTTCTCTAAATAAAGAATGCCGACGCCGTTGCCCTCGTTCATTAGTGGAACGCATAGAACTGATCGAAGGCCGTTATCACGAACGTAGAGATCGTCCTTAGAAAGGTCTCTCCTACTAGCGTCATCGAGTACAACCGCGCTCCCAGTTCGAGCGACATAAAGAACTACTGATCGAGCAAGGCCGAACGAAGAAAAATCATGATCGGTCTGGTTGATACTCAAGTCGCCATGCCGCGTCGAAGCCTCCGCCATCACTCGAAGTCTGGAGACTTCCGTATTGAACAAAAGAACAGCTCGTTCCGCGCCCGAATGTTCGATCGCGGCCTTCATCACGATGTCTACGAGACTTTCCAGAACGTTCTCTTTGGATACCGCCTCAAGGACTTTTATCACCGTAGCGAGGTCCAACTGTTCCAACGAAGCAGAGCTTTTGGAGAGCTCTGATGACGAAGCCGGACCATTGACCGCGCCCGCCGATGGGAGCACCTCCTTGTCCAAGAGGTCGACCTTCGCATCCGCGCCCCATTTATGAAACCGCGCGCGCGCCTCCCGCAATAAGAGATAGCCAGCGCGCTCTAACCCACGCGCGAGGTAAAATCGCGCAGCGGCCTCGTAGGCGACCGCCTCGTCCTGCAAGAACTCGTTCTCCTGTGATAGCCGAATGCTTTCTTCGTAAAGGAGTTGCGCTTCGAGATCGCGGCCATCGAGCCGTGCGGCTTCAGCTCTCACAAGCGCATGTTTTCCCCTGAACGTGGGTGAGCGTGTTTGGTCTAGCCATAGCTGCAACTGGTGCATGAAGCCGTCGAAGCGTTTACGAAGGTCACCACCCGCCACCTCTCCACCCTCATGAATGCGGGCTGCGCAGGCCAAAGCACCATAAAAATGATAGTCGAGATGTTCAATCTGAACAACTTTGCAGGTCCCGGTCACGACCTTGTCCAGAACACTCACAGCTGAAACGAACTCCCCGGCCAGATAGTGCAGCATCACTTTACGGGTCCAATAGAACCAGCCGACGGTCGGCGCTCTCGCTCCACCCAAATCCTTCTCAAAAGCGGCTTGGTCGAATTCCGCGTCGCTGAAATCGGAGATGTGTTCCGTAAGACCTCGCAAGCACGCGCTGGCTCGCTCAGGCACTAAGGCCATATCGGCACCGTCTCGATATCCCGTATTTCGAGTCCTCTCTCTTAATTCCGCTAACTCCGCGGCTTCTTGATGGAGGTCTCGCCCTCTCTGCAAAAGTGTCATCGCGATAAACGCGCAAGGAAAGCACGAGAAGAAAATGTCGCCCGCCTCAACTCCAGCCCTATAGGCGGTGCGGTACCACTCAATCGACGTGGACAACGACTGGGTCCAAGAAGAAGTGAGGCTCATTGTGTTGTAAACGCGAGCCAAGTCTACTGGTGCCTTTTGCTTTTCTGCAAGGTCGCATGCCAATCGTACGATGTGATAACCCTCGTCATAGCGCCCGAACGCCGGGCCCATGATCCAGCCAAGCATTGCAAAACCTTGGTTAGAGGAAGGTGCTATGCCATGCTGGAAACTGATGATTACCATCCGACAGGCGACCAAAGTTGTCAGATTGAAATCTGTGAAGAAAGCGGGTGGCCACATTTCTGCAAGTATTTTCATCACCGCGAGCATTTCGGGGTTGGTCATAGCTGGGAGCTTGGAGAAACTGCTGATCGGGCTCCCGTCCAAGGCATTTGAGAGTGACTCGAACTCCCTTTCGACGTCGGATTGATTTGGATGTTCGGGAAAGTCGATGTCGAACAGACGCAATGCTGCAAGTCCACTTCGGACGGCCGCAAAATTGTCTGATTGGACTAGATGAAGTTCAACTTTAAGACGATAGACCGTTGCAACATGGACAGTCGTTTCGGCGTGGTGGAGAAGTTGCTCCACCAGGGTCCCTGCCTCATTTAGTTTGCCTGCTAGGAACGTACATTCTGCTTTCTGCATGGCGAGGGCGAATGTCAGGTCGTAATTCGTTTGCCACCCATCGTGGAGATATGCTATGCCCTGACTTAGATAGTCGATTGCCCCAACGTATGCGCTTGCAGACTTTGCCTTAATCCCCGCGCGGAGATTCAAAGATGCGGCCAGTAGCCTGGTCGGCTCATCGTTGGGAATTGCTGCTCGGTTAAACTGGTCGACGACATCGAATAATTGGTCCTCCACATCGTTGCCGTAGAGCGCAACAAGCTTTGACGCAATTTCTCTATGCGCCGAAAGCCTTTCATCTTCGGAGAGCA
Organism: Agrobacterium sp. B1(2019); assembly: GCF_008274755.1. NCBI lineage: Bacteria > Pseudomonadati > Pseudomonadota > Alphaproteobacteria > Hyphomicrobiales > Rhizobiaceae > Agrobacterium > Agrobacterium sp. B1(2019). The sequence continues at coordinate 308,955 of NZ_VTPB01000002.1, forward strand.
TCGCATAGGCGGCCTCTTGGACGCGGTCATGGGCGAACGCGTATGCCCCGTCTACCCTGATGAGCAGTCCCATTCGTAGGGCTACCTTCAGGAGGTCTTGTGTGTCGCGCTCCCCTTTCCCGAGGACGAGATGGAACCGCTCAAGATCAATTGAACTTCCCATGCAGGCGGCTAGTTTCAGAGCCTGCAGAGCTTCACCGGAAAGCCTGTTTAATCGTGCTATCATGAGGTCTACGACGCTCTCGCTTATCTGCTTGGTCGATATCGCATCCTCGTCCCAACGCCACTCAAGCGCATTTGTATCGTAGTAGATCAAATTTTCGTCGGCCATAGCGCCAATGAATTGCAAGATGAAGAACGGATTCCCGCCGACCTTGCTGCAGATAATCCGGGATAGGCGAGCAGCTTTATTGGGCTCTGTCTCAAGCAGATCGCTCAGCATCATCGAGACATCAGCAGGCGATATTTCAGATAGCCGAACCTCTTCGAATGGCCTACCGGCTGCGCGGACAAGGTCCAGACGGTGGCTCAAAGGGTGGCTCGGCCCCACCTCGTTGTCTCGAAACGCTCCAATGATCATCAGATGCCTGAGGTCTTCGCGTGTTGAAATGTGCGTAAAGAGATCGAGCGTGGCCAGATCAAGCCATTGCAGATCATCAAGGAACAATACCAGAGGATGCTCCTTGGTGGCGAAAACCCCAATGAAATTCCGAAAAACGGTCATTAGACGCGTATGGGCTTCTGGCCCAGACAATACTGGGACTGGTACTTGGTAGCCAATAATGGCTTCTAGTTCCGGAATTAGGTTGACCATAAGTTCGCCGTTGGTACCAAGCGCGCCTAGTAAGTTATCTCGCCAAGTGGCTAGTTCGGCTTCTTCCCTTCCAAGTAGCTGCTGGACAAGCCCCTGAAACGCCTCTGCGAAAATCGAGTAAGGTATGTCGCGCTTGTATTGATCAAACTTTCCGGCCGCAAACAGCCCGTCAAACGGCACAAGTGCCCTCTCCAACTCCCTGACGACGGACGTTTTTCCAACTCCGGAATATCCCGACACCAGTACAAGGCTTGAGCTACCGCTTTCGGCCATTTCGTTGAAAGCGGTGACGAGTCTCTGGACCTCCTGCTGTCTCCCGTAAAGACTTTCTGGTAGCAGGAGTTCAGCAGACACATCACCGCTGCCCAGCTCGAAGACCTCAAAGGAGTTACCGCGAAGTAAGTCAGTCAGGCAGCGGTTAAGGTCTTTCTCAAGTCCCGTCGCGGACTGATAACGGGCCTCGGCGGCCTTCTCCATTAGCTTCATCAAGATTGCTTCGACAGCCTCGGGAATGTCGGGTCGTAACTCTTTAGGTGATTTTGGCTGACGAGCCACATGACAATGTATCCATTCGACCGCGTCTTGCGCGACGAAAGGCAATGCCCCAGTTAAGAACTCGTACAACGAAACCCCGAGTGAGTAGAGGTCGCTTCTTGCGTCCACGGAGCGATTCATTCGACCTGTCTGCTCAGGAGCCATGTACTGAAGGGTGCCCTCGATCACCTCGGGAGGCACCGTTGTACGCCGTTCACGAGGTAAGCGAGACGCAAGGCCAAATCCTGTAATTCGAACATCGTCGAACGTTTCGCAAACCAAGAGGTTATCTGGTCGGATATCCTTGTGTATCAGTCCGCTGGCATGCATTGCCGCAATGGCTCGACTCGCAGCCGCAGCCACGCGCAAGAAGTCAGTTAGGCCGACCTGGGCTTGAAGGTATTCGGAAAGCGGACGACACAGGTGGTCATCAAACGAAAGTAAACAGGATTGAGCCTCAAATCTGCGAGGTCGTAAAGCCCAAGACTCATCCAATTGATCCCTGATCTGGAACTCACGGCTCAGGCGTTGAAGGTATCCGTGGGCAATACCCCGATCGGAGGGAAAGACAACAAGTGAAGGTGGCTCGCCGTTTTGCAAGGCCACCCTATAAAATACTCTGTCGTCGTCAAACCAGAGTACTTCGCCATTTATCGGGTTAAGATAGTCACGGCAATCTACGGACGACATCGCGCAAATACAAGCTTCGGTTGACTTTAAGTGATCTGCATGAGTGGCGCGGGTTTTGCGGAGCGCTCCTGCCCCGGACAGAAGCCCCACGTCGAAAAGCCCGCGCTACGCGCCTCCCACAAACATGGGAACAGGACGTTCTTGCCTCTCCAACACGTTGTGCCGAGTAAACTTCGTTCCAAGCAGTCATATGGCTACCTCAATTGTTGGCGCGGACGCCTGAACAAAGAACGGCAATTACGTATATGCCGATACAGTAGGAGCGATCCACGTTAGATGCAGCTTTCCCCGGTCGACCCCTGTAGTCAATTATTCCAATGAGCTACAGGAACACTTAGGTAATCATAAAGCAGTACTAAACTAGACTTAGGTCATCGCATTATTGACGAAATTCCCCCTTCGGGACAAGATAAATCCCTGGAGGAAGGGCGTCAAATTCCAAATCCACGCAGTACTATTACCGAACCTGATAGGCTTTAAGATGAACATCCGTCAGATTGAAGCGCTTCGAGCGATTATGAAGGCCGGTTCCGCATCACGAGCGGCCGAAATAATGGGAATCACACAACCCGCTGTTAGTCGTTTGATTGCGGAGTTGGAGAAAACAATCGGGTTCCCGTTATTCGACAGGGTCCGTGGTCGGTTGGAGCCCACAGACCAATGCCGAATTTTCTACGCTGACGTCGAGCGAACCTTCGTAGGGCTCGAAGTTCTGAAGCATTCGGCATCTCAGATTCGCGAACGTGGCCCGGGCATTGTGAGGGTTGCCAATATGCCTGGGATTGGATTGCCGGTAGTGGCCCGCGCAGTGACCGAATTTCGCCTCCTGCATCCAGAAGTCACGGTTTCATCGCAATTGATGTCCACCGCGGAAGTATGGACGGCATTGGGTACTGGCCAAGTCGATATTGGAGTGGCTCCCAAGGAGACCGACCTTCCTGGGATCGAGTACCATCATTTCTCTGGAGATGCTGCGGTGTGCGCTATGTCTCCGCGACACAGGCTGGCGTCAAAGGACGTAATAACACCAGCTGACCTCGATGGAGCCGAATACATCGCTCATACGCCGGCTGCTCGAATGCGGCGCGCGATGGCAGAGTTAATGGAAAGGGATGGCTACAAGTTTAACGTTGTTGCCGAGACGCCTATGTGTATGACATTGCTTTCGATGATCAGCAGCGGCGTTGGTGTCGGACTGGTGAACCCCATGTCGGTCGAGGGACTCGGAAACTTAGATGTTGTACTGCGTCCCTTCAAACCGACTTTACCCTTGAATTTCTTTCTCGGATATCGCGTCGATACTCCACCTTCGCGCTACGTTCTCTCCATGTCAAAATGCCTATTCGCCGCTAGGCCAACCGGCGAAAGCCGCTTGTCTGCGGAGCAACCCGCGATAGATGCTTCGCGCGAGGCAATCGCTTGAACGAGCAATCCGCTCTCTGTCTCGTATTTTTGCCGTTCACATCGCTTTGCAACACGGCTATACGCATCTGTGCGTCTACCTACGGTTTTTCCTTGATTGGCTATGCCTTGATGGCATCGATGAAGGCTCGAAATCCTGCCGACATGTTTTTGCGGCTCGGGTAGTACAGGTACAGTGGCTCCTCTGGCTGGCACCAATCTTCCAGAACCTTGACCAGCCTTCCCGCGGCAACGGAGGCCGCAACCCGGTCTTCCCATACGTAAGCGAGCGCCACTCCGTCCAATGCTGCTCTTGTCATGAGTTCGTGATCATCAAGCGACAGTGGTCCGGTAGGCTGGAAAGTGATCGTATGACCGTTTTTGGAGAACTCCCACGGATAGCGCGCGCCAGACGGAAACATGTTCTGAATACATAGGTGTCGTTTCAGGTCATGCGGGGTCTCCGGCACAGGCCTTCGCTGAAAATATGACGGTGATCCCACGACGACGAGGCGCAATGTCGGCCTAATGCGCACCGCAATCATTCCTTCGCCTACGCGTTCACCAAAGCGAATCCCCGCGTCGTAGCCCTCTTTTACGATATCGACGAGTCTATCCGTGGCGCTTATTTCGAGTTCTAGGTTCGGATTCTTCTCCAGTAATGGTCCAATGACGGCCCCAATTACGAAGGGTGCGATCGAATTCGGGACATTTAGTTTTATTCTTCCAAACGGCGTATGCCTGAAGCGGTTGAGCGCATCAAGGGCAGACGCGATTTCAGCAAACGCTGGATCGAGATGCGATTGAAGTAATTCGCCCGCCTCGGTCAACGATACGCTACGCGTCGTTCTGTTGAGGAGACGGATTCCGATCCGTTGCTCTAGGTTGAGAACTGCGTGGCTGATGGCGGATGCAGTAACCCCTCTCTCTTCCCCCGCTTTGCGAAAACTCTTGTGGCGGGCGACTGCTGAGAAGGCCGATAATTCCGAGAGGTCTGTCGATCTCATTGATGAGCCTAGTTCATCATTGTTTCAAATAAAAGCAATCTTATACATCAGTCCGAATTCGGTCAAATTCCACACATCAGCAGCGAGCTGGTTAATATCACTTCGGAAGGAGACCATCATGAAAGTCTGGTTCATCACGGGCGCATCCCGCGGATTCGGAGCGCTGATCACAAAAGAAGCTTTGGCCGCCGGCGACGCTGTTGTTGCCACGGCAAGGAATCCCAAGACAGTCATCGAGCAGATCGGCGAGCATCCAAACCTACTGCCTGTCGCGCTTGACGTTACCAGCGAAGCCCAGGCAAATGAAGCTGCGGCGGTCGCCATCCAGCGTTTTGGCCGGATCGACATACTCGCCAACAACGCAGGTTATGGCCTGCTCGGCGCGGTCGAGGAAGCCACGAACCAGGAAATCGAGGCAATTTACGCCACCAACGTATTCGGGCTCTTGAAAGTAACCCGTGCAGTTTTACCGCACATGCGCCGCCAACGATCTGGTCATATCCTGAACTTCTCCTCAATCGGCGGCTACTTCGGCTACCCTGGCTGGGGAGTATACGGCTCTACGAAGTTCGCTGTCGAAGGCCTTTCTGAATCGCTGGCGACCGAGGTTGCACCATTTGGCATCAAGGTCACAATCGTTGAGCCAGGGTTCTTCCGCACTGACTTCCTGAACGACAACTCGTTAGCAGTTAGCCCGGCCACAATCGCAGACTATGTCGGCACGCCCGCAGGAGATATGCGCGATTTCGCAGCAGTAGCGAATCATGGTCAGCCCGGTGATCCGGCAAAATTCGCAAAGGGCATTATGACCCTTGCAAATGCCGCCAATCCGCCCCTGCGCATGCCTTTCGGCAGCGATACTGTCGCGAAGATCGAGGAGCAAAACGCGAGTGTTGCCGAGGAACTTGCGCAATGGCGAAACCTCGCAGTTTCCACAGACTTCACCGCCTAATCTCCCCCTTATAGCCCCGGCGATAATTCGCCGGGGCCAAGCGTTGCTGCAAATTGCGTAAACTTGACCTCCACCCATCAATGGATGTGTGTGAATTTTTGCTGCCTATTGAGAAACCAATTGCTTATTTGACGCCCGGTAGAGCAACGTTAGGCGCAGCACCCAGAGTTTTCCACGTGGTCGGGGAGTGTAAAATGGCTTCAGAAGCACACGGTATGGAGCTACTGCCCGTAATAGGGCTCCTCGGTGCTGCAATTGTTGCAGCTCCACTATTCAAGCGTCTCGGCCTTGGCTCAGTCCTTGGTTATCTTGCTGGTGGCGTGGTGATCGGCCCGTTCGGCGCGCGGCTGTTGAATGACCCAGCTTTCATCTTGAACGTAGCCGAACTCGGCGTCGTGATGTTCCTCTTCATAATCGGGTTAGAGATGAGGCCCTCACGTTTGTGGGGTTTACGACGTGAAATTTTTGGGCTTGGCGTCGCGCAAGTGGGGTTATGCGCCGTATGCCTAACTGCCATTGGTGTTCTTACCGGTTTCCCACTAGCGCCCTCATTTGTGGCTGGTGCCGGATTTGTTTTGACTTCGACTGCTATCGTTATGCAGCTTCTTGAGGAAAAAGGTGAGATTTCGACGCCAAAGGGCCAGCGGATTGTCTCGATCCTCCTATTGGAAGATATCTCAATTGTGCCCCTACTCGCCTTGGTCGCTTTCCTCGCTCCAATCGTTCCAGGTACTCCGGCGGCGAATGAGGGCATAAACTGGATGGCAATCGGCATCGGAGTCGCGTCGATAGCGGGGTTGGTTCTGGCTGGACGCTATCTCTTAAATCCATTGTTCGAGGTGATCGCTGGCGCTGGTGCGCGCGAAGTTATGACGGCGGCGGCACTTCTTGTGGTGCTTGGTTCAGCTTACGTGATGCAACTCGGTGGCCTGTCTATGGCCATGGGCGCATTTCTTGCCGGTGTACTATTATCAGAGTCGACTTTTCGACATCAATTGGAAGCCGACGTTGAGCCGTTCCGCGGCATTTTATTGGGCCTGTTTTTCTTGGCAGTCGGTATGTCGCTCGATCTAACCGTTATCGCCGAGAACTGGCAGACCATCCTATTCTACGTAGTCGCATACATGGTTATTAAAGCCATCGTTATTTACGCGATCGCTCGACTGTTAAAGTCCTCCCATTGGGAGGCTCTCGAGCGGTCAATATTCATGGCACAGGGTGGAGAGTTCGCATTCGTCCTTTACACGGCTGCGTTGGCGGCAGGAATAATTACCCTTGAACAGAGCGCAGTACTCACGTCAATCATCATCCTTTCCATGGTACTGACGCCGCTGATGATCGCTCTTTTGAGTTTTGTGGAAAAGTCGATCCCCCCCTCCATGGAAGGCGCTCGGCGACCGGAGAACCTTAAAGGTAGTGTTCTAATCATCGGTTTCGGTAGAGTGGGACAGATTGTTAGTCAGCTTCTTCTCGACCGCGGCCATGACATATCGATCATCGATACCGACGTTGAGATGATAAACACCGCGAGAGAATTCGAATTCGAGGTCTATTACGGAGACGGAAAACGACTCGATATCCTTCACGCAGCCGGCGCTGAACGCGCCCAAGCGATTATAGTTTGCGTCGATAAATCAGAGGACGCAACTCGGATTGTTCAACTCGTTAAAGCCGAGTTTTCGTTGGTCCCAGTTTTGGCGCGCGCGGCCGACCGACGCCATGCCCTCGAGCTTCAAAACGCAGGTTCCGATTTTCACATCCGCGAAACCTTCGAGTCGGCGATGGTCCTCGGACAAAAGGCGCTTGAAATCATGGGTGCTGAACTTCATGAGATCGATGAAATCGCGCGGTTTGTCAGACAGCGTGACGCACGTCGCTTTCAGTTGGAGGAGTCTGGGGGGTTGTCGGCCGGAAAGCCTATGTTTAGTGGCAAGCGTGTACCGCGAGAGGTTTCACCCGACGTTTGATCGGGAGTATCAACGTCGGGCGTCGGTTCGGCTCTCTCTGGATTAAGCAGTCTAATTTCGTCCGCAACCAATTTTTGCAGACGCCATAGCTTTCTGTCATGTATACCAAATTCTTCAAGATGAAGGACGGTGTTGTATAGGTAGGCCGCGCAGGACCCGGCATAACCACAAGCCCTAGCCAGCGTCCACGCCACGCGCTCAAGGGACTGCTGAAGTATCACCCCTTCACCACCGATGGGACCAACCCAAAAACTCAACGCACGAATGGGGCCTTTCTCGGATAAAACCTTGATCCATCGGGTTGTGTAAACGCTCTCGTGATCCCAAACTTCACGTCTTAGCAGTCGCTCGATTGCTCTATTGTGATCGTTTCTGGCGACTTTGAGCAAGAAGCCGTCACACCGCCCACCCCGCTCCAGGGCCATCATCAACCCGGGTTGCTCGGGTGTCCCTCGCCATGTGAGGAGTTCAAGACAGAACGACCGATGCCAACCATAAGCCATCCCTTTCATTCGATCTGTTACCTCGAACTCTGGTTTCCAAATGAGTGAACCGTACGCAAACACCCAGAGATCGTTGTCGCCGATTTCCTCAGAAAAGCGAGAGACCAGTCCACTGTAGTCAGCATTCGAAAGCGGCGTCCATCTTTCGTCTGGCGGAGGCTCGGCGACCGCACGTTCGCAAAGCGCTACCAGTTCCGGTGTGAGAGACATTTTACGCATTGATAGCACCCTGCCGCCCTCTTTGAGTAATAGAGGATGTAATAGGATTGACTGTCAAGATTTCGTTCCGGTGCTGAGCTACTAGCCACTGCCGTCCTTCAACTGTCGAGATACCATCCAGTTATGGCAACCACGAGGGAAAAGAAATTCACTGAGGCGGTCGAGTACATCTTCAAATGCTGGGATAGCTTCACATCATCCCTCGACAACAGCCCGATTTGCCGCACTCAATATACCGCAAACCAAGTTCTTCGCCGGGAGCACGCTGGTAACGTCGATCCCAGCTTAAAGGAAAGCATTGCAACACCAGGAAAGCTCGGTTCCTTCCCTATGAACCGAGCGCAATTATAGTCTATCAAACTGAGAAGCTCTTCTTACCCCCCGGTGACACTCATGTGGCGGGCGACAGCCGGGCGTCTGTGGGTGCGGTCGATGATGAAATCGTGGCCCTTGGGCTTGCGCAGAATGGCCTCGTCAATGGCCCTTGAAAGATAGGCGTCGTCATCGGAGGCGCGCAGCGCGGTGCGCAGGTCTGCGGCGTCGTCCTGGCCCAGGCACATATAGAGCGTGCCGGTGCAGGTGAGGCGCACGCGGTTGCAGCTCTCGCAGAAATTGTGCGTCATCGGGGTGATGAAACCGAGCCTGCCGCCTGTCTCGCCAACGGTCACATACCGGGCAGGGCCGCCCGTCCGATAATCGATCTCCGACAGGGTGAACTGCTCTTCCAGCGATGCCCGGAGTTCGGAAAGCGGCAGGTAGCGGTCGGTCCGGTCTTCCTCGATCTCGCCAATCGGCATCGTTTCGATCACGGTCAGGTCCATGCCGCGGCCATGGGCGAAGCGCATCAGTTCAGGGATTTCAGCCTCGTTGAAATCCTTCAGTGCCACCGCGTTGAGCTTCACCTTGATCCCGGCGGCAAGGGCTGCATCCAGCCCTTCCATCACGCGTGCCAGATCGCCCCAGCGGGTGATCTGGCGGAACTTGTCGGCGTCGAGCGTGTCGAGCGAAACGTTTATGCGCCTGACGCCGCAATCGGCCAGCTCGGCCGCAAACTTCGACAGCTGCGAGCCGTTGGTGGTCAGCGTCAGTTCGTCCAGCGTGCCGGTGTGGACATGACGTCCGAGGTTGCGCACCAGCGCCATGATGTTCTTGCGCACCAGCGGCTCACCGCCGGTCAGCCTCAACTTGCGCACGCCGCGCGCGACGAAGACGGAACAGAGACGGTCGAGTTCTTCGAGCGTCAGAAGGTCCTTCTTCGGCAGGAAGGTCATGTGCTCGGACATGCAGTAGCTGCAGCGGAAGTCGCAGCGATCGGTCACCGAAACGCGCAGATAGGTGATCTCCCTTTCGTAGCGATCAATCAAGGGCCTTTGCCTATAGTCAGTACGAGTCATGCCCGAGACTGTCCCCCAATTGGACTTCAACCAGATACCTGTATAGCTTAATCACTCCAGCGTCTGATTTCGATTATATATACGTATAGTACTGCCTGCCCACCTACGGCCGGTAATACTGTAAGCTGCAAGTCCAACAAAGCAGTGCCTTGGGGAAGGTAGACGACGCGTTCCGAAATGACCCGCAATCCGCCGCGTGATGAGCTGTTTACGATTGCGACCGCGCTCTGGCAACAGAAATGGTCCCCGCCTAGTTCAGCCAGATATCGGGTTGGACAACCTGTATATCGCGCGGGGACGGGTACAGGTGTAAACCATGCCAATTCCGTAGCACATGCAGCCAGCGCCGCAGGTCGCGATGTGATGGCACCGAAGCCCCTGGGTGGCGCAAAGTATATGGACATCGTCAGTTCGTATCACGCTGTGCGGTACCCACTTGAACGCGCGCGCGTGTGTTGAGAATTCTAGTGCTTTTTCATAGTCGATATCAGCGATTGCCTGAACCAGCGGCTCAGGGAACCCGTTCTCAAACGTCACTGTACCATACAGAGCAGTCCCTAAGTCTCCGCTGCTGCGCTTTTCGAGCCACTCAGGTAAGGTTTGGTTTTTTTCCAGTGCATCTTCAGACATTACAGGCTCTCCCCCTCCCGTCTCGCTGAGGCTTAACCATACCACAGAGATACCGGCCCGCAATTACCTTAAATCTTCACAGTAACCTGAGCCCAACAACCACGATCCCGGCGACAGATGCGCCTTCTTCCGAGTGGCTTCTCTGATCGGCGTCCCGACGTCAGGCATCCTGGCAAATCTCGCTTCGCTCCGGCCTCCGAGGAAGTGTGAATGCCTGTTGCGTCGCCGACCTTCGGTGCGCTTGCCCGTAAAAATCAGGTTGGAATCCAAGTTCTGAAATGCGCCCGATCAAAATTTCCCTGAGTGGTGCGAAATCCATGGTTGTCATGTCAGGCTCTGTCGTACGCCTCGATGTTCTCCGACAATTCTCATGTCGGATGTCGTACGCCGCAACCCACCCAGTGAAGGGATCGAGCTTCGCTGGCCCATCAGGATTGTCAATGTGAGAAAAGGGGCCCGTAGAAGCGACAAATGTCACGACGGAGACAAGCGTAGCTGATGACAGCCATACGAAAGTTTAATGGGTTTAAAATTCGGAAAAATCGTCGAAAGTGAATGACCACAGGTATCAGTTGTTTTCCTACGAGAAGTAGGGTTTAGCGCTTCGAGCCCCGCCAGGTTTCCTGCAAAGTAAGGAGACCCGTGTCGCCACAAACGACGTCGCTCTCGAGCTAACTCTTCTAGTTGCCAGCGAGAACATCCACTTCGAAATCCGGCGTGCTAATATGAACGGTGTGCCCCCTAGCCGCGCGAACCAAATTCTGAATCACAACTACTTATCATTGACCGAATGCTGATCGCATTCGACACTTCCCAAATCACATTTGTATTGTCCCGACTGGAGAACCGGGGATGTTTCTTTTAGACACAAGTGTTTTGAGCCAAGCGCAATATAAAAAAGCCCATCCCTCTGTAGCAGAGTGGCTTTCCGAGCAGGATGATTTGGCAATTCCATTTCCGGTTCTATTGGAAATCCAACAAGGGATTGTCGACATCGGCGCGAGTCATCCAAGTCTCGCCGCAGAAATAATTGCCTGGTTTGACGAACTACTTGAGTGGGATTTTAAGTATCCAGAAATCAACCATGAAGTTGCAAAAACTTTAGCCAAGCTTCAATGCTGTGAACCGCTAAATCATCTCTGGTACACAAACCCTGAAAATCCAAGGAGACGAAAACCGGGGCAAGACCTGTTTATAGCGGCCGTTTCCATAGTCCACGGAATGCCTATAGCAACGCTCAACGGAAAAGATTTCGCGCTGATAGCCCGATACTTCTCACTGCCTGGAGTTTACAATCCGGCGTTCTCAGTGTGGGTTGTCGAACAATCAGTAAGTCCAAACAGGGGCAGCTATTCGACGATGAAATACGCTTAGCGGTCTTTCGGACCGCCACGAGATAGTAAAGCGCCAACAGGCCCCTTCGGCCGAGGCTTGAATGTGATTTCGAAGAATCCATTCTCGTCACGTACACTTTGAGGGCGATCATTACGCGCAGCGTCAAAGACTTCTGATATTCGACCTTCAGCGTCTTTCCGCTCCCAGATAGCTATAGGTTCCCGCACGTGACCCTCATTCACTGACGTCTCACAATAACCGATTCCTGTGAAATTGTGAACGTCGGCGAGCGAATACCAAACCGCGAGTTCTTCAAATACATCTTCGCCTGCGCATATGGGGAGGCTGGAAATTCCAGATGAGTTTCGGGCCAAAGACCCTCATGGTCTCGAACGCTGGTTATGGTCAGTCTCCCAAAACCTGACCACGCTGTAAGATTTGAGCTTGATCGTTCACGAAATCTTCGAAGCGAAGAAGCAGCTCGTTGAACCTCGTCGTTTGTTCCCAGTGAACGGCATGGCCAGCTTCCTTAATGCGAATTGGCTCGCCTTCCCAGAGGTTCGCGAAATCCAGACCGTCGATGTATTCGAGGTTTATCACCGCATCATTCTCACCATTTACGATCGCGATGGGGATCGGTGAAGTCTCTACAGTATGACGCTGATTGCTACCCTCCCCTCTCACGGCCGCTTCGATCATAAGCTGGCGCGCAATACCGTCAGTTCGCCGCACCGCATTGAGAAAGAATTCTTCATCAGCACCGTCACTTCCCAGAGCGAGTTCGACAACCATCCTCACCTGATCGTCACTCAACACCGGACTGCCTGTATAGGCCATTTCGGGGCTAGGTTTGAATCCCGCCTGCAAGCCTTCAGGAGAGTTTGCGATCGGCGGTGTCCCAAAAATCATGGCTCCATCTATCGAAGCTTTCTTCGCCAACATTTCAAGGACGACATGTCCACCCAGGGAGTGCCCGAGCGCCACGAACCGGTCCACGTTCATACCCGACAATGCCTCAAGCAGTGCGTCCGCATAACCAGGGATGCTGTATGTGCGCTGGGGATCAATTGCATCGTCAGAAAAACCGTGTCCGGGGAGATCGAACGCGATCACACGTCGCACTCCAGATAGAGCCTTAATCTGAGGCCTGAACGCCTCTTTGCAGAGCGAGTTGGCATGTACCATCACCACAGGAACGCCGGCCCCTTTTGTGTCGATAAAAGCAATTGACCCGTGTGAAGTGCTAATCCCCGACGTAAACATATCATCGCCCTTCGGTTGATTTTTATGAAATTCACAACCAACAGACAGGCGTCAGATCGTCAAGCCCAGTTATTATAACTGAAGGTCTGACCACCACGGAAATCCGGCCGTGGAGCTTGGCTGCGGCTGCGCGCACGCGGCTCGGGACATCATCAACAGCAGCGGAGGTGCTGCCCTTACTGTTATCGCTAAACGATCTCCGACACCTACGCTACCGACCCTTATTGACGAAGACCGGAACCTCGTGGATGGATCGTCGCGGTTGTGGATGTAACGCGTCGCAGCTCGGCCGGGCTTACGAGGGGTTCGGCCGTTTTCCCTTCAGAATTTTCTTTGCACCAAGCCGTCGGGACGGCACGGTATTCCATCGCGGACCGTAAAGAGCGGGGTAAGAAGTCGCCCCCCACTTTTGCCAGATGTTTCGTCAAAACCGGGCGACTATAGTTCTCTCCCGGTGAACGGAGATATGGACGATGTTCGATCTTGAAGCTCTTGTACCCCTTCTTTTGATCGGGATCGCACTTGTAGTGTTCTTCAAATGGGTCGGCCGGGATATGAGTGGGCCACAAGACAAGAAGAGGCGTGGCCGATGATCCTCAGATGGAGTGGCTTACGAACATCTCTCTAACAAAGCACTCCCATCTCGTGTGGGCCAGATTCACCTGCGAACTACTCAAGGGCGGCAACGAGGAAATCACAAGGGAAGTAAGTTGATCCATAGGTTACGCTGGCTATTGCCTCCCGACACGGATCGTTGGGTTGGCTATCATAATGGCAGAGAGGTAGCTCAGGTCTGGCCGCACGGCTTAGTCGGAAACTCGGTTGCAGAATGGCGTTGGCGGCTTTTGGTCCGCGAACTGGCGGGTTCAGTCACTGGCACAACCGACGACGATCATGATCGTTACCGAGCCCAACGCCAAGCGTCAGACGCATACTTCACCTACTTTGCGTAATCCTCTAACCTGATGACTGCGGCGACGCCTGAACTATGCGCCATCACCAACCAGATCGGCCAATGCAATTTTTCCGATCGTCAGATATTGTTTCATGTCGCCCTCGGTTGGTGCTTCGGCACCGAGTTCCTGCGCCATGCTCCAACTAGAGAAGGTTCTCACGACGTCTCTGTTTTGAGGCAAGCTTTTTTTGATTTGGAGAGGTTCTCTTTTTGCCTCGCAGCTCTGATAGTGTCACCTATCGCAGACCCTCAGAAGAAGGGTACGAAACCTTTTTATCTCAGGTTCTGTGTGACCGTGCGATAACAAGCCTCTTCGCCGCCGACACTGGTTTTAGAAACTGCCTTCCAGTGATCCCTCTCGAAATCGAAGAACTCGACGACGCACGTTTTGGTTTCGTAGTTCAACCACTGAGCGGCAACGAGGCGACTGTCGCGACGGAAGTCCAAGCTGAGATACATGTGTTCTTCGCCTCCGCGCGGAAACGAACTAGGCCGACATGTCTGATTGTTCGCGACGACAACGAAGGAACACCCTGAGCCACAGCCGATCTGGATCAGCGTGTAGCGGCCGGCGAAATCTGGGCCTTTGCGCATGCCGTCACGGATTCGGGTTCTAAAACTGTTGTACTCTCGGTCGCGGCCCTTAAAGTCAGGCATCACCGTTTGGCCCGAAAATCGAGCTTGGACGGGATAATCAGAAGGAACCGGGCGCTTGAACGTGGAGGTAGAAGAGCCCCCCGCCGAGCCCTCCACCTTGTAGGATGTCGTCTCGCAAGCGTGCCACTGCATCTGGTAGCCATACTCACCTTCTCGCCCGTAACACCAACCGACAGCTTGCAGTTTGTCGCCAACGGACTCCCGGCGCTCACAAGCCAAGTGTGTTTCGGGCAAATCGCCGCTACCGCCGCGACACGAGGAATTCAGTTCCTCCCACTGCGCAATCAAACGTACGGGCCGGGTGACATTCTTGTCTGTCAGGATGACCTTCCCGCTTTCGGATAGGACGACACCAGAGCTCCAATCCAACACAAAGGAGAACTCTGCGGAACCGGACGAAACTCGGTCACCGACATCGCGCTTTGCATACCAATCCACGACACCTTCAGCTTTGCAGGTTTCAGTACAGGTAACCTGCATCGAGCCTGCCTTCACGCTATAAGCACGTATTGGCCATCTGTTTGCGAAGTCTCGCTTTTCGGCGAGCACAGAGCTATTGGGCGTAGGCTTGCCAAAGAAATCAACCGTCTTAGCGTACGCCTTTTCCAAGAAGGAAAGCGCGTCGGAGTTCTTGCGTGACCAAGCACCATAATACTCCGCCACGAAGGCTCGTGCTTTCTCCTCGGCAGTGGGTGGGGCAGCTTCGGTGGCCAAAGCTTCAGCAGGTTCGGTCGTCGGAACTGTTTGCGCATTCGAAGCGGTCGACTTCGAGTTCGCGAGGTTGCCCCAAGTCACTTTGTAGGTTTGCATCTCGTTTGAAGTGAGATACCGCATATCGTCGCTGGGCACGGATAGGCTCAACTGAAGTAGCTTTGGGTCCACTTCCATTTCGACAAGATACGTGATGATCTGGGCGGTCAACGCCTGAACGGCTGCGACGGCCGTTGGCCCGTCAATTGCTGCGTCGGGCGAGAAGGAAGATTGATGCACGCCAATCGCGCCTGGTTCAGCTTGACGGATGATACCTCCGACAAACGCGAGCGTGCAGGCGGATGCGCATTGTGTCGACCGGAGCTGCAGTGTCGATAGACCCAGCTTTCGGATCGTCCTACCGTAGGCCATCGCCGAGACAACATTTCCCCCATCGCTATTGAACGTGATCACTTTGGCACCGCTAGAGGCGACCTCTCGTACCAATTGCTCCGGGTTATCGGTTGAGGTGAATTCGCCTTTCAACAGGAGGACGGGTGTAGCGTCGTCGATTGGCACTCGCTCGATGGTGATCTCCGCATGAGCGATCCCAGAGTAGACACCCATTAAGGAAGTCGCCACCACTGCAAAACGCTTTAACACGACCACGCCCCCGTACGCCCTGAATGCTTGCTCCAAGCTCTATCCTTACGCGGACGAGAGGTAACGCTCAACTATTTTGCGGAAGGATGCCAAGCGGATGATTTGGGGATTATGAAAGAAGCAGAGCGCGGGACGCCATGTTACGCTGTCTTTACCAAAGAACTGAGTTGTCATTCGCTGACATTAAGCGCTAACCGATAATTTACGCTCGGCCTCCAAATCTCCATCCGAATTTCAGAATGGGGGTGTGGTGTGATTGAGACGTCGACTGCAGAATGGCATTTTTGTTACAACTTCGACGGGGTAGAGTTGACCGCCGGACAGCTGTACGAGGCGGAAAGGGTAATCGACGTATTCCGGCAGGAGCTACTCAACGATCCGGACGATGCGATTATCGAGTTCCATTTCGGTTGCAATAGCGATCGCATTGAATGGGACGACAAAGACTTCTCCCACATGGAAATCGCACCGAACTTCATAGTCTCTCTCAATTTCGAGGAATTGGGAGCTGGTCGCTTCAATGCAATAACACCCGAAGGGATAGAGGGACTGCTGTTCCGCGGAAGGAACAAAAAGCAGTTCGAACAAGAGCTTCTTACTGCATTGGTATTGGAAAGAGACCGTGTTGCTCACGGCATCGATTCTGAACTACACCTAGAAGGCATCCAGAAACACTTGAGAAGAGCGCGCGGCGCTGCTCTGACGAGTTTCAAAGCTGCAACCGCAAATTGGAAATAGCTTAGTCCGAATAACCTTTGATCAGCGCGGCCTGCTAATTTTCCCAAACCTCGAGTTCCTCGACGGACATATCGCCTTCTGCAATCCGGACCATCACTTCCACGGTGTTTTTATGCGTATTAAAACCAGCCAAGCGAGAATTAGCGATTGCGCCGCTCACTAACTCCTTCGATGATGGCTTTAACCGCTTTGGCATAGACCATGACTTCCCGTGTTTGGATAACGCTTTCCTCATCCCAGACGATGGCGATAAGCACCAGCCACATGTCCGCCCGCCTTACGGGAACTCAGCTGGCCCCGCGGATACAGCAATACTCCGATCCTTGCTCCCGAGCTTGGTTGTTCAAGCTCGGAAATGGATGTGGCAATGGGTCGTCGAATAATCTCTCGGCTAGGTCCGTTCCATCGCTGCAACACTGACCTCGGCCGAGAGGGAAATGCGGCTCTGTTCTCATTGACCGAGTTCGACTCCGACGGCTTTGGATTGATGAGATAATCCTACCTCCCGTGCGCACCCACTGCAGCTTGAACCACCGCAGCGGTCAGAGTTCCTTCCCTTACGAGCTGCGCGTGAAGATCGATCAAAACTTCCCGGCGTTCTTCGAGCAGAGATTTCGCGCGCGCAAATTCCGTCTGCAACGTCGCCTCTACGGCCTTGGCTAGACCCTTCCGCCGATTGCGGTATGCCGCCAGTTCGCGAGGGCTGTTGCCAGGCTCGACGGTTAGCGTATTACCTAAACCCCACGTGATTTCCATCATGGTGGCGAGATCGGTGGCGCGGTTTAAGTCCGCGGTAATGTCGCCTCCCGCACCGTTCTCGAAATTGCTAAACAGCAGCTCTTCCGCTGCGACACCACCGAGCAGAGTGGCAATCTTGTCTTGGAAGTAATGTACCGTTCTCCGATTGAAAGGCTGTTCATCGAACTCGGTACGCCCCATTGTTTGAGGTGATCTGCCATAATAGATCGTCCTTGCAATCGAAACGGACACCAAAGGTTCTGTTTCAAGCAGAACACCGAGGATTGCATGCCCTAGCTCGTGGGCAGCTACACAGCGTTGGACTGCCAGCGGCACCGGGATACAAGGCGGCATGGCGGCCAGGAGATCGTCAAGCGAGATTGGCCGCATTGCTCTCCTTGCAGCTCGACGCGCCTCGCGGACGCAGCGTTCGATGTCTGCTCCAGACCATCCCTCGCTTCCCTTCACGACGCCATCCAAAGTCTCTCCTCTAAGGGCTTCTCGGAGATAGAAACGAAAGATGTCCTGGCGGGAGGAAGCATCGGGAAGCGGGATTGAGAAGTTGCGTTCCAGCCGCCCTGCCCTAAGAAGCGCCGGGTCAATGATACCTGGGTAGTTTGTTGCTCCAATGACAACGACGCCCTCATGTGCTTGCGCACCGTCCAACAACTCCAAGAGCGCGTTGATCACCTGGCGATGGTAGTTGTCGCTACTACCAGTTCTGTCATCACGGTTGGTGAAACTGTCAAACTCGTCGATCAGCAAGATCGCCGGGGATTGTGCTTCGGCATCAGCGAACGCTCTGCGCATTGCTTTTAGCATATCTCCAAGGTGGCCTCTTGCCTGCCACCTCGCTGCTGAACCGAGGATCAATGGTACGTTACACGTCCTCGCTAATGCTGCGGCATATGACGTCTTGCCCGATCCGGGAGGTCCGGAAAGGAGAATACCACAATCGACATCCGCCCAGGAAAGCCCTCCTTCTCTCCAAGCCTTCAGGTCTTCGGCGAGAGAAATCCCCCAGTCTCTCGCCTCTCCATATCCTGCCAGTTCATGTAGCGTAGGCCCAGATGACACGTAGCCCGCAGACCGCGTCCCTTGTACTGTCGCCGGATATCGACTGAGACGCTTGACGCTGGCCGCCATGGATCGACCGCGCCTCCAAGCGAGTTCGACTCGCCTTACGGATTGTGCTGCCAGGAACTCGGATTGAGCCGTCGTGATTGCGACGCCCATTCGGTGTGCTGCTATACGATAGTCACGGGCAGATGGCTCGGACAATGAAACGATAATGTCGGATGCAATGCGCACCTCATCAGTCAACAGTGCGTCGTCCCGAAGAAGAATGATTGCCCGTTTAACCTCTCGGAGCTTCCGGAACCCAGCAAACTCCTCGGAAAGATCGGTTTCTTCGTCAATGAATAACACGTAGTTATTGCCGGGTTCACTGTTAGTCGGATTTGTCCCTGCGAGCAGCCACTTGGCCGCCATTTTGTGCGCATGTGGGTCTGCTTTCGGCGGCAGAACGAATGCTGCGACAAATGACGATCGTCTTTTTAGAAGCCGTTTGATTGGCCTCGAGATGGAGACGATTGCCAGCTGTGTGGCCAGTGTGAGTTCGTATTTAACGCTGTGAAATGGGTCGCGGTTGGCGAAAAGGTTTTCGCTGTAGGATTCCATGGCTGCCTCGGATAATGGAGAAAACGGGTACGCTGGCGTGTCAGTCAGAACCGTATTCGCCGAACCATCGTTTCCGGACCGAGCAACTCCGTATCGAGGTCGATTTCTACGAAGCCGCGCAAAATCAACTGTGCGAGCCCGGCAATTGGTTTGGTTTCAGCAAAAACAGTCAAACAATCTGCTACGCTGAGCGTGCCATGTTCGCTCAATGCTGCTAGTACTCTCAGACGGTCACCAAGTGCTAAAGTGTGGTTGCCGTAGCAGAGCAGGTCCCTGGCATTCTGCAATCGGAACCCCTCGTAGACTTCCTGACGGACGAGACGCCGATACCTCAACCCGTGACGAGAGGCGCAGGCCTCAATCTCCATAGTGTCGATCGGAGAGGCTCTATCGGGTGAATCGATCAACAAGCGACTTCCGTCATCATCGACAATACCAAAATCTGGAACGTGGGCACCTCCTCCGTAATCAAGCGATATCGGCATACAGTGCCAGGAAGTGATCGACGGGTTAACGTCGAATAGGCAGGCGGTATCTCTCGCCACCTGAGAACGGAAGACAGCTGGACCATCACACTTGACGGTCGCTGAAGGCTCGAAAGTACGGATTGATGCGGAGCTGCGGTTTGCGCGAAGTGACTTCGCGGCGTCTGCGATACCCATCTCGAATTCCCCAACGCAATACTGTTGATCGTCGCCGCGAAACTCGCAGCGGGCGGGGATCAACCTATTCGTATGAGGTGGGTCAGATGCTCCATACGCGAACAAATACAGAACAAATCACCGAACGTCAATAAGCGTGTTCTAATTTTTTTAAAAGACCGGACGACGTCTAGCTGTCGTCCGGCCGCTCTGTAGGTCTTATTTCAAGCTTTGCCGTCAACCAAAGCCCGGATCGCCAGGTATAGGGCCACGCTCGGTCCACCGATTTCTTCGTCGGTGTACATGTTCAAAGTCTTTCCCGTGTCGTTGGCCTCCGCAAATCGGACTGAGAGCAGCTTGATAGCCAATTCGACGTCGCCTTCTACCACATTCAATGCATCCAGGACGTGGCGCACTTGGGTGCCTCGAGGCATCGGAATGTTCGCGGTGTTCTTCTCGGCAATGGAACCATCGGGGACCAAGGTGACATTCTGAGCGCTCACGACCATCAACATGCCATCAAGGCAGCGATGAGGTTTATCGGCCAGCAAAGCCATCAGGAAACCAGCCACCACCGACGTCGCTTCGAGAATGCGACGCGCGTGCGTATCCTCGGAGATGGTTGGATGCGGGGCTTTGTTAATCGTACGCGAGGTGCGGGATTTTACAGACATATTGGCTCCTTCTGTCGGGTATTGGGACTCTGAGGGGTATCCCTAAAGTTCCAACCTCAGTGGAGCGGTGTTGAGCGCGGTCGGTGTCGAACTCAGAAACGGTAGAGAGAAGCTCGAGGCAGATGCTCTTCGTCATTTGCTGGCCTTCCCTTTCTGAAATCGAGCGTTCGCAACAGTCTTGTTGGCAAAAAAGTTAGAGCACACCCGGATGGCTTTCAATGGCCCCCACGCGGAAATCAGCGACCTCCGTTGCGATCATCGCGACAGAGGGAAGGCCATAGATTGGTGGGGAACTGCTCGTTCAAACTTCACGTTTGATTAAGTCCCGGAAAAATAAATGGGTTTTTCCGATTGCTAAAATTTTACAATTAGTACGCGATAACAATGACTTAGATTATTTTCTTTTTTCGGTCGATTTCAGTTGACGCGATCGAAAAGATCGTTAAATGCGCAGTTGCAAATCCGATGCGGCGACCTAAGAGTTGCATGGTCCGCCGAGTAACACGGGATTTGCCAGAGAGATAGCGCGGCCCAGGACGACAACTGTCCCCGCGGTGGAGGTACGTTAGCATCACGTACCAAGCATGCTCCCCGGGGTGGGTTAACCCGGAGAGTGTTTTGCTAAACCACTTCCCTCTCAAGGAGATGCCCGATGCGTACCACCACCAAATAATTTCCTTTCCTAAGACTCTGATCGTCAATCATCGCGGGCGCTATATCGCACCTGCAGGTCTTCGTGTGGAAAGGATAACCCATGCCAGCTCTGTCCTTGGCCCTAACGGCCAATCGCTCAGAGAGCTCCACTGTGAGCTCAATTGACCTCGACCTCACCCGCCGCGTTCAGCGAAGGATAACGCTATATTAGCGTTAACTAACAAGTAATGTTCGCATGGGAACATTCTCCTAGGGCGCGGACTCGTTAAATGATGCAATCCATATCCTTATTGCTGCGAGCTTGAGTGCTGCCAGATAGTTGTCGGCCCGGCGGTCATATCTTGTGGCAAGTCCGCGCATCTGTTTGATACGATTGAAAAAACGCTCGACGTGGTTGCGCTGACGATAGACCCAGCGGCTGAAGCTGAAGGTCTGTTTGCGGTTGGCCTTGGCGGGAATGTTTGCCCAGCATTTCCGTTGCTTGGCAAAGCGACGGATCGCGTCGGTGTCATAAGCCTTGTCCGCAAGAAGCGTCGCACCGGGCCGCAATCCGCTCAGCAACTTTTCCGCCATGGGAGCGTCGGCAGCCTGACCTGCGGTCAGCTCCATACGAACAGGCCGCCCATCGGCATCCACGAGCGCATGGATTTTGGTGGTCAGGCCGCCACGGGAACGTCCCATGCAAGGATCGGCAGAGCCCCCTTTTTAGCGTTGGCACCGTGCTGGTGAACGCGAACGCACGAGCTGTCGATCATCACGATGTCACCCGCATAACGCTTTGACACGGCATCAAGAAGTTGATCCCAGACACCTGCCTTTCGCCAGCGAGAGAAGCGATTGTAGAGCGTCGTTCGCGGGCCATAGCGCTCGGGCACATCGCGCCAGGACGAACCCGTCCTAAACCGCCAAAGGATACCATTGATCACCCGGCGGTCATCAACGCGTTTCACTCCACGGCTCTTGGTGGGAAGCAGCGGCTCGATGACGGCCCATTCTTCGTCGCTCAGTTCGTGACGGCGCATGACGATCTCCCTTCAAGGGGAGTGAATCATAATCCGCTCGCCACATGAACCCCGTTTATGGGGACGCGTCCTAGCTCACGTGTCGCAGCACACAGCCGACACCAACCTCGGAGAGTAACTCATGCGAATATCGAACAAGGTGTGTTTCGCGTCTCACTGAGCTAGGTAATCCCGACAGGACACCTTGGCCAGCGAGATGATCGCAATGAGGTCGAGAACCAGCATGCTCAACAACACAGCTACGCAAAGCCATACTCAGGTTGGCTTCATTTCCGGATCGTTAGTCCAGGTCGCCGCGCTTGGTTATCCCCTATCGAACGCAATCCTTCCCTACAACTCTGCACCCCTCCCCTTCCTCATACGTCTGTAGCCGCAACCGCAGCGACAGGCCTGTCATCGGTCGACCTCGAAGACCGACGGCGTGTTCAATTCTGTAGCCGAAAGGCTGACGGAGCGATCCCGCATGGGAAAGGACGAAGCATGGAAGTCGAAATTCCGCTCGCTATCCAGATTCTTCATGAGCGCCGTAAGGGCCGCGACATTCTAGCCGTCCCGTATGTGCGCACGACAAATTTCGCGTCACCAAGTGATAACGGCAATGGAGGTGACGGTCGTCGTCGCGGGCGCTCGTATCCGGTCATCGTAGAAGGCGACCGTGACATCTCGCTTAAAAACAAACCTGACAGTGTCCCCGTAGAAGAACGGATGAGCATCGTTAGTAACCGCATCACTATGCCATTCGGTGATAGCGGCACCAGCCATCGTCTCGAAAGCCAACTGGAAGCCGGCCTGCTGACGCTGCTCGCATGCAATCCGCGAGTTGTCCGTGTACGGACACAGTTCGGACCGCTGCCTTTCACGCATCGTGGGAAATTACACCACCACTACGCCGACATCTGCGCAGACTTCGACAACAATTGTCGGACGCTCTATCTCGTCCGTGCGGAAGGTAACCTGCGCGATCTCAAGACCACCCACGAATTGCTGACCAAGCAATGCGTCGGAAAGTTCGCGCATCGCATCCACATCTACACTGAGCGTCAAATCAACAAGCCCGCGGTCTTGCACGCCGAGGAACGCCTGCGAGCACGCAAGCTTCAGAACGAAGCGACCAACCAACGGCTAGTGGAAAAGCTTCGGATGATGGGAGGTACGGCGATGCTCTTCGACCTCTTCTCCGAACTCTATCCGGCGGTCACCTTCGCCGACAGCTGGACCGCCGTATGGGGACTTATCGACGACAACGAGCTTCAGCACGACCACCCGCATGCTGAAGAGGTGATCATGACACGCCTCTCCCGCGTAACTCTCGTAAAGGCATCTAAATGACGAAGAAAGAGAAAAATCCCAAAAAGGTAACCTACACAGAAATCGGGACCGATGATCGTCTCGAGTTCTTTGGACGCTCGTATCGTTTTGACGAGCGACTGGAAGATGGGGTGGTCATCAAGTCTGATGACGATCGCCCGCAAAATACGGTGGTGCTAACCTGGATGGAAATCCGGGAGCACATCCACCTAGATCAATTGGTCATTGAGCGAGGTTACTTCTCGAAAGAGAACGCCATCAAGCGTGCCGCCAAACGGTCGCTCGATAAATTACGCGCGGATGTGGCACTCAAAACGGTAGCCGTACGCCAATTCCTTGAAGAGCTTGAGGAGGGAACGCTGACGAAGTCTGACGACGACATCAAGAAGTTCCTCCGCAAATTCCGCTTGGAGAACGCGGCGTTGATCGAGAAGGCTGACGATGCCCGGAAAACACGCGGCAACAAAAAGCGTGGGATCGTTTCTGTCCGTCAGTTCCGTCGCTGGCTAAAGGTTTTCCAGAACGGTAACCGTTTGGATGGCAGCCTTGTGTGGAAACATCGAGGACGCGTAGCATTTGGCAGCAAGTTCACCGCGGACGAACTGAAGTATTTCGGCGTCTACATCAATGAGTTTTTGAACGAAAACGTGCCTAGCATGTGGGCCGCGTTCTCAAAGATGGAACGCGACCATACGCGCAATAAGGAGCCAGGCCGACTTTGCTCTTATGGCACTTTCCGCCGGATGGTGGCGGCGACGGACGAGTTCGCCGTAAAACTTGCCCGAGATAAAGACCATCACCTCACAACCCGTCGGCACGCCATTAGCCGGAAAGGCCTTCAGCCGCGTTACCCACTCCACATTGTGGAGATGGATGAGCAGAACCTCGACCTGATGGTGATTTGCGAAATGTTCGGTTTCTGGGAATTTCTCGCCCCCGAAATCCAGGCTGAGATCGAGAAAATTCGCCGCGTTTGGATTTGCATCGCTCTCGACGCCTACTCACGTTCTATCCTCGGAATGAGGATTCTTGCTGGCGCACCTTGTGCAGCGGAATCCATTGCCACCTTGGCGATGGCTGTTCGTGACAAAGAGTACACAACGGCGCTTTCCCAGGAAATCGTTGAATGGCCCCAGTGTGGCATCCCCGACCGGGTACACACTGATGCTGGAGCGGGCTTCGCAAACGACGAGTTCCCTCTCGTCGTGCAGGCTCTCACTGGCAAGCATGCGATTCCTCCAAGCAAACATCCCCATCTTCGCAGCCGCGTCGAGCGGTTCTTCAAGTCATTGAGTACCCGCTACATGCACTTCTTCTCGGGTCAGACGTTCGAGAACATCCTGCTGAAAGGACAGTACAAGCCAGAGAAGCACGCTCACATCACCCGCGAGATGCTGTGTGAACTCCTCGTTCAGCTCATCGTCATTTGCTATCACAACACGCCCCATCGATCCCTTAGCGGCGAGACGCCGCTTGAGCGCTGGTATCGTGGCTCCCAGCAGGAGCGCGGGGTATCTCCTCCGCCGACCGTGGAGCAATACCGCGACATCTTCGGCATCCGACTTCTTCGCATCGTCGGACGGCACGGCATCACAATCCTCGGCAACGTCTACGCGTCAAAAGAACTCGATGATCTCGCGATGCACAAACTCAATAGCGAAGTGGAAGTACGAATGAACGACCGCGACATGTCCGCTATCTCTTTCAAAGACCCTCGTGATGGCGAGTGGTATGACGCATACGCCACCTTCGAAGGCTTTAAAGGTGTATCGGTGCCCGAATGGATGGAAACGGTGATCTACATCCGCGAAAAATTTGGCCACAACGCGCCTGGCAAGGAGCGCGCACGTCGGATCGTCGCTGACACGCTAGCGGCTGTTGAGAAGACCGCTAACGCAACGCGGTTGGCTCACGAGATTGGTAGCCCTCTGATTTCAGAGAAGACGATCAAAATGTTCGAACGCAAGAACATGATGAACTGGCAGTGGTCCAAACACCTCTACGTCGACTTTGCTGATCCGTCCCAGCGCCCAGTTTCGGAAGGCACCGTCGAACCAGTCGTTAGCGCCTCGGAGGATGACCATATGAACCCAACTGGTACCTTTGACGCAGGGGTTTTGGAAGAGCCGAACGAGACGCGCACAGCGCATAATGTTCCTCGTAAAACCAAAACGCAAAAGGCAACAAAATCAAAGTCTCTCCGCCCTGCCGAGAATGAAGACGAAGATGACGAACTCGACATCAACCTAGTCACGCTACGTGTCGAAACGAAGGAGTAATACTATGACTTCGCAGGCCCCCAAAACCATGCTTGAGTTTCTGCGTTCGACTATGGACCCGGTACAACGCTCACGTAGCGAACTGCTTGCTAAGCTGGAGAACTTCTATGTTGCGACAAAGACGGATGAAAAATTCAGCCATGAGTTCAACATCATGATTTCAGAGATCGCCGCAGGTAACATGCCGGAAGGGTATGCGATTGCGGTGCCGGGTAAATCCGGCAGCGGGAAAAGCACCATGATCCGCCACCGGCTGAAATCACACCCCGGCCTCCAGCCCTATGTTGACCAGTATGGCAACACGAAGCAGGCTTGTCTCTGGGTAAAAACACCCGCTGGATGTTCGATGAAGTCACTCGGCGAACATGCCCTCAAGGCTGCGGGTTACCCAGGCGGCACGCTCAAAAACGAAACAGCTATCTGGGACAAGCTGCGCGATGCCCTGATGGTTAAAGAGTACAAGATCGTCTTCTTTGATGAGTTCCAGCACGTTCTCCACGCTACGACGAGCAAGTCGAAGGAGCATCCGGCCAATCAGGTCAAAGCGATCATGCAATCTGACACTTGGCCGGTTTGGCTGATTATGAGTGGCGTGGACGACATGATGAATATCATTGAGGCCGACCCCCATCAGCAGACATCTCGCCGAACGCGTGTCGTAGAAATGGAGCAGCTAACGGAGAATGAAATCACGTTCGTAGCGTCGGTAATGATTGAACTGGCATCTACTGTCGGATTCACCATTTCGTTCAAACCCACGAAGAAGTTTATCATGCGGTTGATGCATGGAGGATTGCAGCGGTTTGGAATGGTAGTGCAGTTGATGAAGCTCGCTATCCAGTGCGCCATCTTCGACGACAAAACCTCACACCACAAAGTCATCAATCATGATCACTTTGCAGAAGGGTATCGACGGCTCAGCAACTGCGACAACAGCACGAACGTCTTCCTCGCCGAAGATTGGTTCAAGATTGTTCGAGAAGTTGATGCGAACGGAAGGCTGACAACAACACTCGTTGATTGATCCCGCTGCCGACACGGGAAGCCCTTCGAGTTATAGCAAGAGAAATCCTACACATGCTCCAAGTGCCACTCTTCCGAGATGAAATCCTCATGGGGTACCTTTCCCGTTTGGCGAAAGCCAACCGCATGGGTGCTCTCGATTATTTCTGCAAATCGTACGAAATGTCATTCCACGGTCTTAACCACGGCAAATCTGATACCATCGAAATGCTCTCATCTTTGGTTGGCTTGCCAAGTGAGCAGCTGTTGCACCATGCTACGACGGTTTCTGGTTATCGTTCGGTGACCATGTTCGGGCAGACTTTTGAACAGGCTTTGCTGCTTCGTAATACATTGCGTTTCTGCCCCAAATGCTTTGAGGCCGACGAACTGGAAGATAGTCGTATCCCTGGAACACGTCGCTATCGCCGGGCGTTGTGGCTTGTGAAGGCGTATCGCACCTGCCATGTCCACGGCTGCGAACTTCTCGAACTTCCGGGGCGCAAAACGAACCCCTCGTTTGACTTCTGCGTGGAACTAGACGCCGAGCATAAGGAAATTCAGCGACTGTCTTCTGGGGCTTCCGAACGTCCCGCCGGCCCGGTCGACTTGTTCATTCGTGATAGGTTCTATGGCGATGCGTCCCACGGGCCGCTAATCGACAAACTTGAGACTGCGGTAGTACTCAATATCAGCCGCGTGCTGGGCGTGGCCATGGTTCACGGCAGAGACCAGACGCTGGAGCAGTTATCGCAATGCGCGATCTGCGACGCCACTGATATTGGCTATAACGTGTTGGCTGGAGGTATGGATCAGTTTCACGATGCTCTCGACCGCATTTCAGCAGGTGCGGCGGCAGGCGCGTTTCTTCGCTACGGTCGCTTCTACACCCATATCCGGCAAAGTCAGCACAAAGATAGCTATCAACATATCTCCGAACTGTTCCAAGCCCATGTGGCTGACAGATATCCTCTTCCCGCGTCGGTAACGAAGTTTGCTCGTACAAACGAGGAAAAATGGACGACGGTTGCTCACATCGCGGATGTGACCGGGTTGTCCTCACCTGTGATTAGACGTCGCCTGGTCGATGCGAAGATCAACACGAAAGCGATCCCCGTCAAAGCGCTGTCGCTATTCGAAAGAATGTCCGGTGGTACGATCCAATATCGCCAAGCGGCAAGTATCCTGAGATGCAGGCCGATGTTTGTTAGCCAACTTGTGGCCGGCGGCGTCTTGCGTCGTCTCGACTTCGATCAAATCGGTCACCGAGGAAGACATAACACCCGTTTGCTCTCAACGGTCGAGGTGAATGAACTGCACAACACGATCCACAACGTCGCCACCAGCGCGCTTGAGCAAAATATGCTATCGATCAAAGAAGCTTCCGAGCGAATGGGAATCCACCGGGTCAGTCTGCTTGCAAAAATCGCCAAAGGCGAACTCAAGCGCGTAGCACTCAGTGGGCGGCCCTTGCTTGTCGATGACGTAATGGTCGATCCATCTGAACTAATGAGCACCAAATTTTCGGACACTCACGTCGTCAACACCGAAGCCGTTGGCATTCTCGAAATTTCCCAAATTAGTCTTCGGGCCCTTCAAAACAATCATTTGATTGGCTTTGACGAAGTGAGCTCTGACAACGGTGCGGTCGTCTATCGCGTGACATCGCGAGCCGAACTTGTCGAATTCCGCAAACGCTACGTCACCGTAAACCAGCTCATCAAAGCGACCGGGCTAAGCCAGCGGCAGGTCCGCTATATGATTAGAACGAATGGGGTGCCGCCGGCCATCTCAACTGCGAAGGGTGGCTGCGCTTTCTACGATCGCGCGCAGATTGAACTACTGATTGACGCTGCTTCGCTGGTGTCGAATGCGGCTGGAGATATCGATTTTTCTTGATTATGTTTCCGGAGAGAACGCTCAGATAAGGAGGGGAGCGAAACGCCGGCGTCTCCGTTGTTCTTTCCAAGAGCTCCCGATTTGTACATCAAATGATAGGGGCCACCACAAAGTTTTTGCGATAAAACGCTCAACTTTAAAGGTTTTAACCAACTACCGAAGGAGGCATCACCTCGCAAGGTTTTCCGGCATTAGGTAGCAAAGACCACCAAAAGCGTCTTACACCTTTGTATTGAAACAGAAAAAGCATTCCATAATGCCGCAGACATTGATCGGCCAGTGACAACGTCGCGAGGTAGCTGTCATTGCGCTTCGTCCGCAAAGCGCGCCATTAGCGGTCAATGCATAGTATGGATTTTGATAGTCGTTGGCGACGTGTTTTTGCTTCGCAAAAGTCAGACGCAAAACCGATTCAAAAAATCGAATTGCGCGACGCCTCGACGGCGAAGTAGGATGGACAGTGGACATTCCGGTGTTGGGGAGATTGTATGACAGGACGGATCGAGGCTCTGATGCCTTCACCGCAGCCAGACCAGATCGCAGAGCTGGAAGGCTTGGTTCGCCGCATTGTCGATGACGTCGAAGGCGGTCGGGACTGTGATGCGCTGATCGCGCTGATCGACGCGGAGGCCGGCTCGCCCGGATACACCCGTGACACCTTCGCCGAGCTTCACGGCTGGACGAGCCCTCGGGAATTCGCGGAGCTTGTCGCCCTGGGGCGATCCCCCTCGGTGTCCGACCTGACCGAGCAGGAAATCGCCGAGTGTCTGCGCCTGTTGAGCGGCGGAGACGAGATGAAAACCCAATTCTGTCTCGGCGCTCTTGAGAACAGCTTCCCACACATCCCCGTCAGCGACATGATCTTCCACCCGAAAGAGGAGCTACCGACCGAGGAATTGGCAGTGGAAATTTTTCGACGCGGGCAGGCATCCGGTCCCATCCTGCTCTGACCGGCCAGCAGTCGAATGTCCGCTGAGGACCGGAAGCAGTCGCGGGTCGCACGAATCGCCGTGAAGGTCTTTCGACCTCTCGTCGATATTAACCATTTATGCCTCCTTCGATCGACTCCCGCGGAAAGTCCAGGTATGAACTTGGGTCATGTTCAGGATGATACGCATACAGCTCTGATCTCCCCGCGGCCTTCGGTCGCCGATCCGCCGTGCCTGCTGTCGACCTCTGGAAGCCTGAACATGACCCTCATCGCCATCACTACCCCTGTCCATCGTCCGCACGCTGCAGTGTTGGCCGTCAGTGCCTTGGGCGGGGGCTTGGAAATACGCCCGGCCTTCCTCCGGATGGCGGAGGGGTTGAGCCATGGCGAACCCCGAAGGCACGCCCAAGGGCCAGCATTTCCTGCTCTCGCCAGATTGCCGAACGCTGACGGTGCTCGATCTCGCCAAGATGCGGGACACGACTGCCTACAACTGGTTTAAGCGCCTGCGCTGGCACGAGACGGAGGGCGAGCCTTACTGCCCCAACTGCGGAACGTTGCGCCGCCACACGATGAGCCGCAATCGCTTCAAATGCACCGAGAAGACCTGCAAGGCGGTGTTCAGCGTCACCTCAGGCACGGTGTTTCATGCACGTAAGCTGAGCTTCAAAAAGATGCTTATCGCGATCTGGTTCTCGGCGAACTCGGTGAAGGGCAAGGCGGCGCTCCGGCTCTCGCGTGAAATCGGCGTTCAATACAAGACGGCTTGGGTGCTCCTCATGAAGCTGCGCGAGGCCATCGCGTGGCGCAGGGAGGAGATGGTACTCGATGGCCAGGTCGAGATTGACGGCAAGTACGCTGGCGGCCACATCCGCCCTGAAAATAAGGCTGAGGATCGCATCGACCGCCGCCTCAGGAAGTACCAGAACATGAAGCGTCTGTGCGCTCTTGCGATCCGCCAGCGCGGACTGGGAGGCCAGACGTTCACCCGGATCATCCGAGACGAAGACAGTAACGCAGCCTGGGCGGCCGTCCGGGATCACGTGTCGCGGGAGGCAACGGTCTTCGCGGACGAGCATGGCAGCTATAACGATCTGGCTGGCCTCAACGATCTGCAACGCGTCAACCACTCAAAGGCCTATCAGACCGACGATGGCACGAACACCAACCAGGTCGAGAGTTTCTTCTCGCGGGTCCAACGGGCCTATGTCGGCATCCACCATCGGTTTTCGTTGAAATACTTCGACTGGTACGTGGCCGAGCTCGCATGGCGCGAGGATTGCCGACACGTGAGCAATCGCAGTCATACGCTCCAGGTGCTGGGCCAGGCACTGTCTCGCCCGACGTCACGCTATCTGTGTGGGTACTGGCAGGGCAACAAGCCGCCGGACCTGATCTGGGAAGGCTAAGCGGCGACCTCCCACAGAACGTTACGACCGTCGAACTGGCCGGACTGCCGAACGCGTCCCGCAGTCGTCAGTTGGGTAAGGACCGCGGACAGACGGTGTGCGATGTCGGAGAGGTTTGCTGGCTCGCTCGCGATGCCAAGCTTGGAAGCGAACTTCGCGGCGCAGTCGGTCACCGAAATCGGTTCTCCTGCTTCGCGGTGGGCCTCCAAGACCGCTTGGCGCTTGTTTACGCCGTTCATGGCCGCTTTCACCGCCGACGATAACGGCTTGGCCTTTCGAGAGCGGTTACCCTGTTCAGGTGCCGTCAGCGCCGATCTCTGATAGTCGGGCTCGTAGCTCAGGATGACGCGGTCCAGCGCTCTCATCAGTTCTTGAATGTCTACCCGCTCCCTTTCAAGCTGCTGCAGCCTGTCAGTCAAGGCGGCTCGCTTCTGCTTCAACTCATACGCCACATTCATTCGGGGCTCCGTTTTCACCGGAAACCAGGGTAGTCGGGATGCAATTTCAGGTCTGGTGGTTTTTGCTACCTAATGCCGAGGTTTTCGGTAACAAATTACCACTAAACGATTTATCGGAGGTGCAAATGGGCACATACGATTTAAATCTGAAGAACATTTTCGATTCAGACGGAACCGAAATAATTGCAAACCTGTTTGGTAAAAAAGTCGTCAACCAACAAAGCACCGACTTGTTGTTAGGCGTTCCGCGGTTTGCTGACGACTGGTACGAACTCGACGACGGTCGTTTTCTTCACCTAGAATTTCAATCCACCAATCACCCGGCGATGGGCTGGCGTATGATCAATTACCGAACAGCGATGGCGTTCGCAAAAAGCAAATGGACCAAGCCGTTCGAACTTCGTCAAATCGTAATTTACTTCGGCGACGGTCCCTTGCGCATGAAGAGAAAGTTTTCTGAATACGGTCTGTCTTCCAGCTACGAGGTCTACGATATAAGGGAACTGCCACATCCGCATTTTGACATTCACAACCAAAAATTTAACGTCAATTTAATGACGTTATTAGGTGAGACGGCAGTTTCACCGCCAAGGTGGCTCGAAATGATCTCACTGTCTTGTCGTTTGCGCGACAAGACAGTGAGATCATCGAGACTAATCAAACTCGAAGCTCTCGCAGGACTACGCGGTCCAGTATTTCAGAGTCTGATCGCAAAGGAGATTGAGAAATTGGCGCTGGAACTTAATATCGAGCACACTACCCTCGCTCGAAATATTTACGATGCTGGAAGACGCAATGCATGGATCGAAGTCCTATTGGAAGACCACAGCGAAGGGATTCCAAACCTCAGCGAACACCTAGAGAAACTCGACGTCGCGCAAGTGAAGTTCGTCTTGGACCAAGTTAGAGTGGGCCATGACCTCTGGGACGCCTACAATGATGCGGAACGAGGTAATGCTGTTGTCACACCAAAGCCTAAAGTCTGAAAGTTGGACGCCAGCAGGATCGTGATTTTGCGTCATGCCTTTTAACAGCTCGAGGGTTGGTGTGCGCTTTGACGTTCCGAGGTGATGGTGTCCTATTTTCGCCCCGAAACGCTCTAGGCGCTCCGAGACGAAAATTGAGAAAGCGGATGCGCTACGGAAAGGATTGCTCCCGTCGGGGCTGACTTGCCCGAGTGGCCAGAATTTGACGCAAGAGACCGTTGGGAGAGAGTGCACTCGGCATTCGCCTCGCGTTGGGAAATTCGCTCTGGGAACGGAAAGCGTGGCGGAATGGGCCTCCGTCGGAGACCACGCCTACAGCCGTGGTGTGACAGCTCACCAGATCGCCGGAGAAGACTTTAATGGGTACGCCTATGCAGCTCCTTCACTTTCCGACGATCTCGCGCGACTCGGGGAGCGCCAGTTCTATCGTAGACGTCGGCACCTTGCACACCGCATCCCAGCACTCAGGTCGCTTGCAGAACTGCGTTACATTGCTCCGTCCCGCTGCCTGCTTTAGACTATTTTCCACCATGGGAGCCCAAAGGGACAGCAGGTTTTGAAATTCGGGCGAGACTCCCTGTCGCTGCCAGATCACGTTGAGATCGATCTCATCCTTAATACGATCACCCACCAAGGCTACGAGATAAGCAACGATTTGAGCCCTATACCCTGGGAAGTTTCCCTCTCTGACAGCCTTTTGCGCAGCCTTGAAGATTATGGCTTGAGCGATCAACGCTTTGTACCAGTCCTCAGTAGGCGTCCAGTCCTCCTCTTCCACGCGATCCAACCAGGCCTGGTAATTGTATTGAGCCCCGTTCGAAACAAGGTGAGGCGCACCGCTCCATGCGTTGATGAACTTCGCAATGTCAGTCTTCGAGAATTTCCGAGCAGGCGGGCAACGACTCTTAAATCTCTTTTTGGCAGCTGTCGAGTTGCCTTCGCGCGAGCGGGCGACGTTATATTGTCCACGAGTTCGCTCGAAGAACCAAAGACCTCTTTCACCAGGTATCCAAACGCTCCGCGATAGGCGTTCGATTTCAATGTGGAAAGGGCGATTGGCCGAAAAGTCTGCAATCTGCACGATGCTCTGCGTGTTCGCGTAAGACGACAGTTCGCCGACGAACTGAGCTTGGTCGCCCTCGCGGACGACCGTCAACTTCATTATTACCTCTGCCCTCGAAATATCGGTCTTCTCCGCATATTTCACGTGATGTAACGCAGCGAGGGTTTGACCTCCATTTACGATCTGCAGCCCGTGAACGAATATTATCGCGGAGCGGTCCTCGTTGAATTCGACGTCGCGAGCCGTGGCGGACAGACCATTGTTGTAGGCGAGAAAGCGTTCTTGGTTGTTTTTCAACGTACGGCGTATTCCGACGTTCACCTTGTTGCTGCTTCCTAGAAAGGCGCGAACGTTATGCTCCAACAGGGCGACATCGTACTCCTCGTAGAGGTCTGCAAGGAATTCTCCCGGGAGGATGATCAGGGAGCACTCATAACTGGTGTCGTCCACCCGTTTGGATATCTGCGCTAGTGGATTTCCAACGCGATCCACGAAAGGCACACTAACATCGCGGACGGAGCGGTCGGTCAGGCGAGACAAACTCCGGATGTCGAACACCTCGCACTCCACGCTCCGGCCGTCAATTGGATCGAGATCGATCTCCTTTCCGGTAAAAACGCCATCGGTAAACAAGACAATGGTCACGGCTTCGACGTGATCGAAGGATTCAACTATGCGATCTGCAACGGCTCTAGCATCGACGGAGAGTGGACCCGTGCTCGTCTTATTCAAGGCGTCCTTCAAGAAGCGCAATGTCTGGCTAGCGAGAGAAATCAGAGCTGGTCGTTGTGCGGTCCACAGTTCCGTGGCCGACCGATAGTCCATGTTGAAAACGACTAGCCTCTTCCCGTCGTCACTCACCGTGCATCCGCCCACGGTGGACTTGATGTTTCCCTTCATGCCGGCATGAGAGCCGAGTTGCGCGTCGGGCAAACCGCGGGACGGAAGATACTGGTCCAACATCTGCTCAAGATAAATTTCGGGTCGTAGCGGCCGGTCGCTTAGCTTTCGAGCGTCGGCCTCAGTATCCACGCTGGCCGCGAGGTTTTGAAGCGCTGCAAGAAGCTTTGCTTCCGACGAATTTTCCCTCTCGGCGGTCGCGTTCATAGGTCCACCTCTTGGCCGCGGATGCTTTCCTCGATGTAGACGGCGTTCACGGTATAGCGGACGGCTTTACGCTTGGCCCTCTCGCTTCCAGGGAACGCTATGGCAACGCCAACGATCGGCAGGCTACCATCGTAATCTTTCTCATGAGGGAGATATACGAGGAGTAAAGGGTTTAGACCCATGTTTTCACGCACCAAGCAGTTGGACTGCGACGTCGGCTCTCGCAAGGGGGCTCCAGAGAGAGGGTCGGTGGGATCGTACCCTCTAGCGCGGTCCCACGCCACGTCATCGAGATCGATGCCGACATCGCGGTTGGTGACGAGACGCTTTATCCTGTAACCCGAGTTTTGGTTAACCAGGATGTCGGGACGACGGACTCGGCCTGTGATGTCCAGCCCGCCGACTTTGAAGGGCTTACCATCGTCGTCACCGTTAATAACGGCGACATTCCATTTTTTAAGGTCGCCGCTTTCTTCGAGTTGTTCGAGAATGTAGCTCCGCCAAAGCCTGCTATTTGCAAGGCGAGCCGATTTTTCCGTCTCGTAATCCGAGAGGAATTCAAGAATTAGCTTGCTGTGAACGCCTTTCCAAAGCAGCGACTTATCATAGGACCGCACCCGATCACCAGAGGTGTATAAGGGCGATGTCGATTTGCCGGAAACACCGAGGGCCTTGAGAAGGCTTGCCAACGCGTCACGGTTATTTTCGAGCACGGTTTTGTCGAGGCTGAAGCTTTTTGTCTCGCTGACCTTACCTGCATATGTGTCGTAGATGAGGATGTCAGCAGCATGTTTGCGCTTGTTCGCCGCTGTGGCTTTGAGCCGCTCGTGGCTAAGGACTTTGAGTCCATAGTCTATCGGGCGTATCCTCAAACTTTGCATATAGTCGAACTCACGCCTAAGCTCGTCGCTAGCGACCGCGATATGCTCGAAGGCCTCCTCTAGTATCGACGTGGTATAAAGCCTGCAAAGGTCGAGATATCCTGGCCTGTAGCCGAACCAGCGCCCCATTTGCAGAAGCGTGTCGTACATTTCGGTCTGCCGAGCAAAGTAGCTAACCGTCAGCCCTTCGAGCGTCAGTCCACGTGAGAGTTTGTCTCCTCCGACGGCGATGACATCAATCCCCTCGCCTTTGAAGTTCTCGTAGTCCAGTACGTCGCCAGCCTGGCCGTTGATCTCCTTCAGCCGAACCCTATCAGCGATGCTAGCTAGGGTTGGCGCGATTGTTCGCCAATCCGGAATGCGGCCCAAGTCTTGAAGACCTTCTATCCGCAATATGTCCGTCGTTTTCCCGAAGTCTTCGTCAAGTAGTCTGCGAAGCTCGTCCCAGATCGTTCCAGGACCGTCAGATTCATACCTAAGAGCGCGCCTGGTTTTCGCGAGGAATTCGTCAATCTGGTCGAATACCAGCTTTTGAAGTCTCGTGAAGCGCGTTACGTGGACAAGCATCGAGTTGTGTTCAGTGACCTGCCCTCGCAGCTTTCTGATCGCGCAGGCTAACAAAAACGAAAGGATCGCGCGTCTCAGCGTCGATGGAAAACCATCGCTCGTCACGTCAGCCGGCTCGTGTATCTGCTTGTGCCGAGCGGGCATCCACTTCGCGAGTTGTAGTTTGTCATTATCCGTTCCGTCGATTACCCGAACCAACGCATTGCCATGAGACAGCCCATCGTCACGCTCTAGGCCGAACGCTCGCGTTGCACCAAAGTAGTTGCTCGGCGGGTGCAAATTGACGATGAAGTTTCTGGGAAATAGGTCTTTATCTTCTTTGTCCGTAAGGCCTTTAAAGTGGATGAAAATGTTGGCAAACGGCGTCGCGGTATATCCCACGTATGCTTTCTGCTCGAACAAACGCAAGATTTGCCGAATGGCGCTGTTGATCGCCGTCGGTTCGAAATTTCGGTCGGGCTGCATGTCGTTGCCAAACGACTGTCCGTGAGTATCGACGGAAGCATGATCGCTTTCGTCGTCGATGATCAGAAGAGGGACGCCTCTGATGTGGTTTGCGGGAACCTCGTCATTGGTGC
Source organism: Agrobacterium sp. B1(2019) (assembly GCF_008274755.1). NCBI lineage: Bacteria > Pseudomonadati > Pseudomonadota > Alphaproteobacteria > Hyphomicrobiales > Rhizobiaceae > Agrobacterium > Agrobacterium sp. B1(2019). The sequence continues at coordinate 345,244 of NZ_VTPB01000002.1, forward strand.
CCGCGAGGAAATTGCGAACGTTTTGCAGGTTCCTCGCGTTCTTCTTGACCACCAAAAGGATTGGTGGACCCGAATTCAAAGGTAGATCGAGCTGCCGTGCGATCGTTTTGTTAAAGTCGCCTCGCAATGAGCGGGTCGTTGCAGATATTGCCTCCGCACTTGGATCGATAAGACCTACGCCAATTGCTTCACGAGTATCACTCCGCCTACCGAGGAACCCTTCGTCAAGACGAATCTGCGTCTGCATCCGCAAGCTTTCATGCACACCGGCAAGTACGATGATGACCTTGTAGCCAGCATCTGCCGCCTTGCATACGAGGGACGTGTAGTTTGTCGTCTTGCCTGACTGCACTTCGCCCACCACGAGACCCCGCCGATCCCATGCTCCTGCTTTCTGCGGATCGCCGAGGAGACCGAGTACCAGATCGGTATCGGCGTCAGATTGCGTCACAACCGTTTTGGGGAGCGAATGAAGAAGATACTTCTCGTATCGCGGCCAGTACTTCCACGATGAACGGTCTGTTCCAGGAAGCCAGGGCTCAGCCGAGCTATCATCGACAAGCACCGAAGCGGGGCCCACGAATACTTTGAACTTTTCTACGAGATCGGCAGCGAGTTGCTCGGCGTCGATTCCTCCGCCGAATACGCTCGAAGCCGACACCGCTTGGGATTTGATGATTTCCGCGGTCAGTTCTTGGCCGTCGCGCAAAACGTTCCCGATGAGAATTTGGGCCACTGCAAGCGCGGCGTCATACTGTTCTGCCATTTCACGTCTCCGTTGCGCGCGCTTCGGCCGCGCCGGCTTCGGCGAGGTCAGGTCGGCTGGCAAACTGGGGTAATTCAAGAAGTCGCATAAGAGCCTCGGCGTTTGAGACGCCGCCGCTTCTCTTGAGAGTGTAAAAAATTGTCTTCGCAAGCTGAATCAGAGATTGTTCTTCTGGAGACAGCGGTGTCGGTTGCGGCGTCGCCGCGGTCGCCGGCTGCATCGGCGCTGTGTTGTCAAGGAGATCGAGAAGCAATTTGAGGGACGCGCGAGATGCTTCCGTCGTCTCCGCCAGCGCCTGCCTCACAAGGGGATGTCGACGATTGATGGTGAACCGCGAGGCCGTGCCTACGTCTTTGCGTTTCCAAAGTCCGTCTCCGCCGACCAAAATCTTCGAGGACTTGCTTTCGGCCGCGGAGATAGAACGCCCCATCCTCCGTACGTGGTCGGCAAGTTGCACTAGGCGGGGGCGAAAAGCGGCGGGCGGTCGCGCCGTCGACTTCATTAAATCGAGACCCCAGTCAAGGTCAGCTGCATTGGAGATATCAAGCGAAATACGGACGTTTTTAAAGGCGGCGTCCTGTTTCCATTCTTGAGTCCCCTTACTGAGACCCAACCAGCCACCGCCCAGGACCAGACGGTCACCGCGATAGAGATAGAAACCCTGGGCGGGTATCCAACCTTTGGGACCTCCTGCGGACTTGAACTCCTCGTCGGTGAGGAAGCGTTTCGAGGGTAGGGCATGTCCCTCAAAAATCACCATCCGGTTGTTTGGTCCTCTGATGTATTCAACGCGCGTCGAGGATCGTTGCGGATGCCCGGCCATCAACGGGTCCCACGGCCGTACCTCACTTCCGTTTATCTTGATCTTCAACGTTCTTCTTTCTAGGAAACGGTGGAACGTCATGGACAGGTGTCCATCGACCTCACTGACGGCTTGCCAAAAGAGGTCGCTAGAAGCCAAGGTCCCGGAATTGTTCAACGTATCCAAGCATTCCCACAATACTACCGTTCCGCTTGTGTACCGCGCGATGGTATCCAGCCTTTCGTCAGAGCCAGGCTTGGCGTCTTCCAATACCTCCCACTGGTCGGTCGAAAGAATGTGGTCCAAATCAATACGCCGCGTAGCGGGCGGCCTGCCTATCGTCTTTGACCGCACCGTGATGCACCGGCATTGGGACCAGCTTGCGAACTTGAGGCCGAGACCAAAACGACCTAAATCACCGGGTTGCCGTTCCTTGCTTGGGTCACGTCCAAAGCGAACCGCCTCCTGCAGTGCCGACTCGACCATGCCACCACCGTCGTCGCTGACTCTGATATACGAGAGCTCTCCGTTCCAGAAGAACGACACTTGAACTTCCGTCGCACCGGCGGACACGCTGTTGTCCACCAAATCAGCGACTGCTGTCTTCAGGCTATATCCCAGATTCCGCAATGACGGAGCGATCTCACTTGGATAAGGGGTAACATCGTGTGCGTTCATGCTTCCCAAGACCAAGTTCCGTCCGGTAGATTTGAAAAGGATTGACACAGGAATCAGCTGCCACGACTCTACAACCGGTGAGCTGCAAGGTGATTCTAGTCAGCATCGTATTGGTGGCAATTTGTGATTGGAAGCGGAATGATTGGCATCGACTTGTTTTCAGGAGCCGGCGGCATGTCCCTTGGTGCTGAAATGGCTGGTCTTAAAACAAAGCTTGCGATTGACTTCGATGCATCTGCCTTTGCCAGCTACGCCTACAATCATCCAGATACCTTCGTCTTGCAGGCTGACGTGCAGAGCCTGTTGAACATTTCCGTTCCATTCGACAGCCGCGATATAGTGGTCTTCGGCGGGCCACCGTGCCAGGGCTTCTCCACATCAAATCAGAAGACACGGTCTGTCGAAAACGACAAGAATTGGCTCTATAAGTCGTTCATCAACTTCGTGAAACGTATCAGACCTGGTTGGGTAATTTTTGAAAATGTCCGAGGAATCCTCGAGACCGAGGGCGGGATGTTCGCCGAGCAGGTAGAGGCAGACATTAGAGGATTAGGGTATGGCACGACCAAGGGGCTGCTCAACGCGGCCGAATTCGGCGTGCCACAGGTTCGATCGAGGTTTTTCCTTATCGGCCGTTTCGGCGAGGAAGCGCCCGCGCTCCCCTCGCCGCCGCCGGGAACTGCGCTTGTGAGCGTCGATGAAGCGATTGCCGACTTGCCTGAGCTTGTAAACGGGGCAAGTGTTTCCCGCCTTCCCTATCGCGCGCCTGCCGTGTCAACCTACTCCCGGTTGATGCGGCACGGAGCTCTCGAAAGCGAAAACAATATCGTGTCTCGAAACTCTGACTATGTGGTGTCGCGTTACCGCTACATCCCCCAAGGAGGCAATTGGGCGGATATACCAGAAGAGATGATGACCAACTATCAGGATCGCACGCGTTGCCACACAGGAATCTACCGACGTCTCCGTCCGGATGCGCCGTCGGTTGTCATTGGGAATTTCCGAAAGAACATGCTGATCCATCCCCATCAAGACCGGGGATTATCCGTCAGAGAAGCAGCCCGTCTTCAGTCCTTCCCTGATAGCTTCGTCTTCAAGGGTTCAATCGGATTTCAACAACAGCAAGTCGGGAACGCAGTCCCACCTCTTCTGGCAAAGAGCATTTTCGAGACGGTCCTAAAGGCTCATCGCAATGAACCCCAAGACATCGCAGCTTGAATCTACCCCAACAGGCTACAGCGAATGCTATCTGGCATTCATCGACGTCTTGGGATTTTCAAGCATCATCTCGAAAACGGCGTTGGAACCCAAGCTTATCACTGCGGTACATGAGGCTCTGGACGGAATCACTCGGCGGGCGAAACTTGCGAGATCGCCAGAGATCGGCATTCAGATCACCAGTTTCTCAGACAACGTCGTGATTTCGATACCCGTCTCTCCTGCGGGCTTGTTTCACATCATGGGCTTGATAAACAATTTCAGCCAAGAGCTACTCAGTCTGGGCATGCTTTTTCGGGGTGCTATTGTCAGAGGATTCATCCTCCATACAGCCGAGGTTATTTTCGGCCCCGCTCTAGTCGAGGCTTATCAACTAGAAACCAACATCAGCTTGCATCCTCGCGTTATGCTTAGTGACAATGTGATGGCCGACGCAAAGGCATACGTCGTACAATCAAAAGATCGGAACATGCTCCTTCAACGGTTGGTAAGAGAGGACGCCTACGACGTCCCTTATCTAAATCTGTTTGCTGACTGGAACGACGACAATGACGCTTGGAAGCCAGAGGCGATCGCAAAACTGAATGTTCTGAGGGCCATCATCGAGCGGGGACTTTCAGAAAACAAAAGGCGTCCGTCCATTGCGGAGAAGTATCGTTGGATGGCACGCAGGCTAGACGCGTTCATACTTGAGAAACGACTAGGGTCTCATGTGCCGACGATCGGCTAAGGAAATTAAGTTTTGCCGGAAGCAAAGTTAACCTACGATACTGGTCTACCGTGCATAATTCTGATCATAGACCGAAGCATTATATGAATATGTCCCACGGCCGAAACTTGTACAAAGCTGTCAACATCCAATCGGGCCGAAGGAGCTTCAGTCCGCCATTCGCAGGCTACCGATCATAGGCTAACCTACGAATATTGGAGGATTGCCGCGCTCATCAATCGTGTAAGGTGAGCCACCGACAAGCCTGCCGTAAACGCCGAGCGGGTTCAGTGCATCACGTGCAACCATGCAGTTGGATCAAACTTCTCTGTCAGGTCAATAGAGGGCGTAGCGTTCGGCCCGAAAAAAATACGAAGCCCCAGAGGATCAACTCCGGGGCTACGATTCTAGTAGCAATAGAACGCTGCAAGGAACGGGTTATTCCGCTCATCATTCTCTCCCTCATTCGCGAGAAGAGCCTTGAACGATTGCGGGTGAGTTTCGATCAAACGCTGAAGAACTTCGGCATCGAAGGCTCCCATGGGTTCGCCGTCAGGACCATCCAAGTCCCACACCGGTAGCGTTTCTTCCCAGATCACATCGACGTAACGGCCCGACCAGTCACCATCGGGCGCATCTTCGAAGGTTAGTGATCCGCTCTTCCGCACTGTGACGATGTCGCCAAGGTCGCCCGGACGCTGCTCCAGCCATTCTTTCACCTGATCATAGATTTCGTCAGGTCCACCCACGAAGCTGACATGGAAGCGATCCTCGTTTCCATGCTCAAAGATATTTACTTCGGAAGCTGAAGCTACCGTGTGAATACTCCGACCGCCAATGTCTTCTTGTCGACCAGTTCTGTTGAGATCGAGATTCGGCATGATGTCTCCTTGTTTGCCGTTAACCATCGTCGTCTTCGACGACGTATGGAATCGGCTAAAGAGACTTCTTCTGACTGAGAAGCCAGAATAGTGCGACCGGCAAGGATATCTTCGTCCAAGCCGTGAAGGGCATCAAATGCAACCGACTGGTCAAACGCCGGGATATGATTTCGGGTCTGATGCACATACTGCATAGCTCATATCCTCCTTCTCTGCGACGCTGCCCGGTTACCAATGTTGTTCATACTTGAGCACATCGGAAGGACGCCTGCAAGCAAGAAATTTAAGCAAACCTTTGTAATTGTTGACAATTCAGATGCTCCAAAATGGGACAGCCAACATATTCCTTGGTTTAGCTGCCACTTTAGATTTTCGCTAACCGTACTCCAGTCTGACGAGAATATCCCGCCGAGCTAAGGCGAGTTGGCGGATACATACTTTCTTGAAAGGCTGTGTCGACCAGCACTTTAAGTGCAGCACCCTTACCGCCCGGGCGACCACAGAGGCGCTGCCGAGCAAGTTGGTCTTGCGCGAGCTAGATGGAGTATTCGAGTTGCAGCCAACAATGTGGCGCGACAGCGCCGGAGCCACGGCACCCTGTTAGGAGCTGTAGGGTTTTGATGGGCGAGCTTTGAGCCGCTCACCCGCACCAACCCGCGCGATCGCATTCTCCAGGAACATCTCCACGTCAAACAGATTAGCAGAGCCCAGTATTAAGGGATCACCCACCAGTCCAAAGTAGGCTAATCCATCGTCCACAGATCGATCCGCGTCAATCCAGCCGCTCGCTATCCTCGCTGTACCCTCTGACCAGTCGCTAACATGACCTGATCGACCTGCGACAAGCGTGATAAAAGCCCCGTTCTTGCCTTCGTACCTCTGCTTAAAAACAATGACACCCTCTACGAAGATTTCATGCATCTCATCGAGATAGGGGCTAGTTCCTTCACAGCAGCGAATCAAAAATGCGTTGTCTTCAATTCCCAAGTCCGAAAACGAAATCTCACGGCCTTCATCAATCATTTCGGGAAGGTCGTCTAAATCATATTGGATTGCACCTGCTGCGGTCCAATTCCTGATCACTTCAGCGTACAACCGGGAGCGTGCCGCTTCCTCTTCAAAATGATCAAGCTTTAGTCGATTGGAACCTTGGGGTTCACTTGAGCATGGATCGTCCATTGGTTCTACTCCTTGATTTCAATTTAGAAACAATCACCGCTCGCCACGCAAGGGACAACTCGCGGAGCCGCTGTTGGATTCGCGCCTAGCCGTGACTGACAGGTCGAGTTTTGGAGAGTGCTAACGAGCGAAAGCTTAAAAAATCCAGCCACATCCAGCAGTTATTATTTTTTGAAATCAATACTTTACGGGTTTTGGCCATTTCAAGCTGACTCCCCGGTCAAAATGACGTGCAAAAAATACCCGGATTCAAGTATTTCCCCGGTCATTTTGCGTGACTCCGCACAATTATCGGCGGGCAACGGCCGACCCGATGGCCATAGAGCAGAAACAAAAAACCCCGGCTTTTGGGCCGGGGTTTGACATCAGCAGCGAGGGCCGTCTCAGGCCGAGAGCCTGCGCCCGCTTGCCACCAGCAGGCCGGCAGCCCCTTCGAGCCAGCCCGCTTTGAGTTCCAGCGCCAGAAAACGGCTGCGCTCGAACGGACCGGGCATGATAAGGTGCTGCGCCTTGTCGGCGAAAAAGCCGAAGCGCTCGTAATAAGGGGCGTCGCCAACCAGAAGGATAGCGCCGTGACCACGCTTAGTGGCCTCGGAGATGGCAGCACGCATCAGTGCCGAGCCAATGCCCTTGCCCTCATGGGCCGCATCGACGGCAAGCGGACCGAGAAGCAACGCCTCGACAGGACGGCCTTCGCGGGAGATGCCGGCTTCGACGTTCCATAGGCGCACCGTAGCGATGACATGGCCGTCCTCATCACGAGCAACGAGAGCAAGGCCTTCGGCCGGAACGCGGCCGGCGCGCAGCTTTTCGGAAGACTTGCGGCGGCGGCCTGCGCCCATGGCGCGGTCCAGCAGGTTCTCACGGGCGACGACGTCGCCCGGATTTTCCTGATCGATATGAAATGTCTGCGGTGTGAAAAATGCCCGTACCGAATTCAAAAGAGCGGCCATCCTTGGCCTCCCGTCACACTACCGCCCACACGCGGCCCTTGATGAAAAATTGGTGGAGCCGTTCCGGCCCGCCGACACGCTTTCCTCGGCTGGAAGAGGTGCAGCAAGCAGGGATTTGCGCATCAGCACAATCGGCAGGGCCGGAACGGAAGCTTGGTCGAGACGCCGCCCTTTTCAGCGGACGGCGCTCGGACTTTTTGACCTGCGCATCGGGTTTTCCGAAAACCGCGTTACACTTTTCGGCCCGATGCTTAGATGACGTAGGCCTTCAGCGGTTCGAAGCCGTTGAAGGCGACCGCCGAATAGGTGGTCGTGTAAGCGCCCGTGCCTTCGATCAGAACTTCGTCGCCGATGGTCAGCGAGACCGGCAGCGGGTACATGTTCTTTTCATACAGCACATCGGCGCTGTCGCAGGTCGGGCCGGCAAGAACGCAGGGCTCCATCTCGTCCTGATCGCGCTCGGTGCGGATCGGGTAACGGATCGCCTCGTCCATCGTCTCGGCGAGACCGCCGAATTTGCCGATGTCGAGGAACACCCAGCGGTGGTTGTCATTGTCGGACTTCTTCGAGACAAGAACGACTTCCGCCTTGATGACGCCGGCATTGCCCACCATGCCACGGCCCGGCTCGATGATCGTCTTCGGGATCTGGTTGCCGAAGTGCTTGCGCAGCGCCGTGTCGATCGCCTGGCCGTATTCTTCGGCAGCCGGGACGTCGCGCAGATACTTGGTCGGGAAACCGCCGCCCATGTTGACCATCTGCAGGTGGATGCCCTGCTTGGCGAGCGACGCGAAGACGCGCTTGGCATCGGCCAGCGCCGCATCCCATGCGTCGAGATTCATCATCTGCGAACCGACGTGGAAGGATACGCCGTAAGATTCGAGGCCGAGCTGGTGTGCATAGACGAGAACGTCGACAGCCATCTGCGGCACGCAGCCGAACTTGCGCGACAGCGGCCATTCCGCACCTTCGCCGTCCGTCAGCACGCGGCAGAAGACGCGCGCGCCGGGAGCGGCGCGGGCGACCTTCTCGACTTCCTCATGGCTGTCCACGGCGAAGAGATCGATGCCGAGCGCATGGGCGCGTGCAACATCGCGTTCCTTCTTGATGGTGTTGCCGAAGGAGATCCGGTCGGCCGTCGCACCGGCATCGAGCGCCATCTGGATTTCAGCCACGGAGGCGCAATCGAAGTTGGAGCCGAGCGAAGCGAGCAGCTTCAGGATTTCGGGAGCCGGGTTTGCCTTGACGGCATAATAGATGGCGCTGTTCGGCAGGGAATGCCGGAAAGCGTTGAAATTGTCGCGCACGACGTCGAGATCAACCACGAGGCAAGGGCCTTCGGGACGTCGGGTCTTGATGAAGTCGAGAATGCGTGCAGTCGTCATCGATGTATTCCCTGTTAAACCGGCTTCGGAAAAATCCGAAGGACAAAGGACGCTCGAGATATGCATTCGAATCAGCCGGTGGAGGCGCAGAATCGATAGCATACGCTCAAGGCGCGAATGTGAACGACGCCCTGCCAGAGCATCATTCGGCTTTGTCTGCCATTGATTGGAGGGAATGACCCGACCGCACTTCAGGCAATGATGGTGTGCCTCTTTAGTACCCCGGCTGATGGAAAGCCGGCAGAGAACCAGAAAGGCCCGCACCGTCGTTGCTTCGTATGTCCTCGCATTTCCCGGTTGGCCGGAATAGCGACTGGAGGGGTTAGTTCCAGGTACCTTACCTAAATCCTCACCACATCGAGGACTCGGCGGACACACATGGGCACGTGCGACTTTGGGCAGCACGGGAGATAAGAATATTCGCAGTCATAATCAAGAGGATTTTTTCACCAAAGAGCGGATTTTTTCGGCAATGAATTAAGGGTTGAACAGTCCGTCCTCGCCGTTCAATTATATGGAACGAACCGGAGGATTTTCATGGACACGCTCACCCGCATCCGCGCCTTTATCGATGTCGTCGAAGCGGAGGGTTTTTCCGCCGCGGCGCGCAAGACAGGGCGATCCAAGGCGCTCCTGTCCAAATATGTTCGGGAACTGGAGGACGATCTCGGCGCGCTGCTCCTCAATCGCACCACCCGGCAGTTCTCGCTGACGGAGGCCGGGCACACCTATTACCGCACGGCTTCCGACATTTTGAAGGAGATCGATAACCTTGCCGATCTGGTGCGCGAGAAGAATGCCGATCTGAAGGGTAAGCTCAGGATTTCCGTTCCCCGCACCTTCATCGACGCCGATGTCGGCCAGAGCCTGATCGACTTCGCCAAGGAAAATCCAGAACTCTCGCTCGAAATCGTCGCGGAAGACCGATTCGTCGATCTGATCGAGGAGGGTTTCGATCTCGCGGTTCGGATAACCCGACTGGAGGACTCGGGCCTCATAGCCCGCAAGCTTTCCGATTTCCGGGTCTATGCGGTGGCGACGGCAGATTTCGTAGCGAAACACGGGCCACTCCACGGCCCGCAGGATTTCTCCCGCGTCCCCTTCATCATCGACACCAATACACGGTTTCACAATACGGTGCGGTATCTGGAGCCGGATGGCGGTTCGAACTCCGTCACCATCAGCGGACCAATCGAGGTCAACAGCCCGCAGGCGACGCTGCGCGCCGCCCGTGCCGGGCTCGGCATCGCGCTCGTGCCGGATTTCATCGCCAGACCCTATATCCAGTCCGGCGAACTGGTGACGCTGTTCGACGATTATATTTCCAAGGACAGGGGTATCTATGCGGTCTATCCGCATCGCCGCTACCTGCCCGCCAAGGTGCGCAGCTTCGTGGACTATCTCTCGGCCTGGTTCAGGAAGAACGGGTAGTCCGCAAAATGAAACGCCCGCCTTGCGGCGGGCGTCGGTACTAGCGGAAAATCAGATCAGAATGGCGAATCCGGGAAGTAGAACTGCTCGGCATTGTCCTTGGTGATCAGCGTCGCATCGAGGATATATTCACCCGCGACCGGCACCTGATCGTAGAAGTGCCCAGCGGTCAGTTGCATGGCTGTCGCCACCATTGCCGGCGGATAGAGTACGTCGACAGGCACCAGCTTGTCGCCGTCCATCACCTTCTTGATCATGTCCTTGGAGCCGGCGCCCGCAACGATATACTGGATATCGGTGCGTTTCGCCTGCTGGATGGCTTCCAGCACGCCGATAGCCATGTCGTCATCCTGACACCAGACCACGTCGATCTTCTTGTATTTGGTCAGATAGTCCTGCATCACACGGAAGGCGTCGTCGCGGTTCCAGTTGCCGTACTGGCGGTCGAGAACCTTGACGTTCGACCCTGCGATGCCCTTGTCGAAACCATCCTGACGCTGCTGGTCGATCGGGATCGGCAGACCGCGAATGACCACGACTTCGGCATCCGGCGTCGTCTTCTTGATGTATTCGCCGGCCACCTGGCCAAGCGCGGGGTTGTTGCCGGCAACATAGAGATCGCGGATCGAATTGTCGTTGACGCTCGGCGCGCGGTCGACCAGCGCGACGAAGGTGCCCTTGTCCTTGATCTCCTTGATGGCGTTGACCAGCGGATCGGGATCGGATGGCAGCACGACAAGCGCATCGAGCCCCTGCACGGCAAGATCCTGCAGCGCATTTGCCTGATTGGCGGCGTCCGGCGACGTCTTGACGATGACGTTGAGGCCCGGATGCTCCTGCATCAGCAGCTTCGCCACACGCTCGGCATGATAGACGACGCCCGCCGTCCAGCCATGATCGGCCGCTGGAATGGAAACGCCGATGGTGACCTTCTTGTCCTGCGCGTGAGCCGGACCCGCCAGCACCGCAGCCAGCGCGGCAAAGGCCACGCCGATGAATTTTCTACGCATAGTCTCTTTCCTCCCAAGACCGGGGCGTTCCTCCTTCGACCGCGCCTGCCCCACTGGCGCGGCGTGATACGTCACCTGCGGCTGAGCGAGCGCTGCACCAGCATGGCGATGATGATGATGGCCCCCTGAATGGCGCCGATCAGATATTCGCTGACGAAGTTCGACAGGATCATGATGTTGCCGACGATCTCCAGAATGAAGGCTCCGCAGATCGTCCCCCAGATGCGCCCTACCCCGCCTCTCAGCGCCGTGCCGCCGACGACGACGGCGGTGATGGCCTGCAACTCCCACAACATGCCTGTGGTGGCCGAAGTGGAAGCGAGGCGCGGCACGTAAAGCAGCACCGCAACGGCGACACACAGCCCCTGCACCACATAGGCGATGGTGCGCACCCGGGTGACCGAAATACCGGAATAACGCGCTACATCCTCGCTGGAGCCGACGGCCGTCAAATGCCGGCCGTAACGGGTGCGATAGAGCACGAAGGCGGCGATTGCAGCGGTGACGAAGATGACGATGACCGGCACCGGCACGCCGAAGACATTGCCGAAATAGACCGGACGATAAAGCGTCTGGATTTCTGGATTGCGCAGCGTGATCGCCCCGCCCTGCGACAACCATGTGGTCAAGCCGCGATAGATGCCCATGGTGCCGAGAGTGGCGATAAAGGGCTCGATACGGCCGATGGTGGTGATGAGACCGTTCGTCAGCCCACAGGCAGCACCTATGGCGAGCGCCAGCGCCATGGCGGTGAGCAGCATTAAAAGCGGACTTGCGATGACGCCGCTATTCATGAACAGGATCATCAGGCTGGCGACGAATGCGACCATGGCGCCGACGGAAAGATCAAGCCCGCCCGATGTGATGACGTAAGTTGCGCCGAGCGCGATGATGGCGATGAAGGCGCTGCGCGTAGTGACGTTCAACAAATTGTCGATGCCGATGAAATTGGGATTGGCGATGGCGCCGAGAACCAGCAGCAGGGCCAACGCCACGAACGGCGCGACGGCGCGCAGGTCCCAGTCCTTCGAGGTCTTCGGCGTTTTGCCGTTGTCAAATGCGGCCTCAGTCATATTTCCCCTCAGTCTCTTTTGTCAGGCCATGTTTCCCGGGACACGGGCGCTCAGGCGGGTTCCTGCGTATGAACACCCGTCGCCAGTGTCACGATGTCGTTCTCGGTCATGCGCTCACCCGTCACCTCACCGACGATCCGGCCCGACCGCATCACCAGAATGCGGTCGCAAATGCCGATCAGCTCCGGCATTTCCGAAGAAACCACGATGATCGAACGCCCCTCATCCGCAAGCCTGGCGATGAAGCGGTAAATTTGCTCCTTGGTGCCAATATCGATGCCGCGCGTCGGTTCGTCGATGATGACGATAGATGGATCGAGCAGCATCATCTTGGCCAGCAGAAGCTTCTGTTGGTTGCCGCCGGAAAGCTGGCCCGCCAGCAAATCCTTGCGGCCGGTGCGGATGTCGAAATCCCGGACCGCATCATCGAGCGCCGCCGTTTCCCGGCGGGTATCGATCTGAAACAGCCGGCTGAATTTCTTGAGCGCGGCAAGCGTGAGATTGACACGCAAATCCTTGGCGAGCAGCAGGCCCTTGCCCTTGCGGTCCTCGCTCAGGTAAACGATTCCGGCCTTCAGGCTGTCTTCCGCCGTTGCGAAATGCACCGGCCTGCCGTGATGACGCACCGTTCCCCGACCGGCGCGCAGGCCGAGTATTCCCTCCATGAGCTCCGTTCTGCCCGCGCCGACCAGACCGGCAAAACCGAGGATTTCGCCCCTGCCCAGGCTGAAACCGGCATCCTGAGCATAGGCCGGAACGGTAAAATGCTCCACCTGCAGAACCGGCTCGTGCTCTCCGCCGGCGACACGGTCCGGATAAAGCTTGGCAACGTCGCGCCCCACCATCAGACGCGCCATATCCGCAGGCTCCAGCGTCGATGCCGGATGGGAGGCGACCAGTCTGCCGTCTCGCAGAACCGTCACCCGGTCGGCGATCTCCTTCACCTCTGGCAGACGATGCGAAATATAAAGCACGGCCACGCCCTTCGCCCGGATGTCCCTGATGACATTCAGCAGCGCATCCGTTTCGATGGGGGTAAGGCTCGCCGTCGGCTCATCGAAAATGACCACCCGGTGCGGCACCAGCAGCACACGGGCGATCTGCACGAGCTGCCGCTGGGCAATCGACAGGCTGCCGACAATGGCGTCCGGATCGATCGTACCGCCAAGATCGGCGATCGCCTTGCGGGCGCCGGCGCGCATCGCGCGATCATCCACCGTCGGACCTTTGCATAATTCACGGCCGAGATAGATGTTCTGCGCCACCGTCAAATCCGGGGCCAGCAATATTTCCTGATGCACGAGGACGATGCCGCGATGTTCGGCGTCCACCGGTCCGGTGAGCGCAACAGCCTCGCCATCGATGCGGATTTCCCCGCCCGACGGCTTCTCATTGCCGGCAAGAAGCTTCATCAGCGTCGACTTGCCGGCGCCGTTCTCACCGATGATCGCGTGGACCTCGCCGGCCTGCACCGCAATCTCGATGTCCTTCAGAACCTGTACCGGACCGAAAGACTTCGATAGCCCAACCGTCCGGATCAAGGCCGGGTCTGGAGATTCGTCAGCAAAAGCCATGCGCCCTCACCGGTGTCCCGTAAGAACGGACGGCGCTTGTCCCTTAATTTTATTTGAAATGACCATGTGCGAACTCCTCCCAAAGCCCGAAGAAGAAGCTAGCGTTCGTTTTGAGGTACGTAAAGCAATTTTCGCTGGTCTTTTAGAATACACTCAAATTTGACCGTATGAACCGCAAACCGGAAGGTCCCGGAAGTCCCGTCATGATGCGGAGGAGCGCTGGAAACCCTTCATCAGGCGGTGCACGGCTTCGGCACCCTCCCTGGCCAGATCGAAACGCTTGCCGAACAGCAGCCAGTCGGAGCACATGCCTTTCAGCAGCCAGTATAGCGCATCGAGCGCAGAGTCCGCCGTCCAGTTGTCGTTGAATGCGCCTTCCGCCTGCGCCCGTGCGAAAGCGGCCTCGAGCCGATCCTTGTGATACCGATCCAGTTCTTCCTGCGCGTGCAGCACCGGAGCGAACTCATCGGAGTAATTGGTGCGCAGGCTGATGGTCATGATGCGCTGGCGCTGTTCATCTTTTGAAAGAAGCGTCAGCCATTTGCAGGCGGCTTCCTCGATCTTGGCGAGCAGAGCCAGCCCCTTGACGTCGGGGTCGCCGAAATCGAGCAAATCCGATTCCGGCAGGGACACAGATTGATAGAGGCCGATAAAGAGATCGGTCTTGCTGGAAAAATGCCAGTATATGGCACCACGCGTGACGCCGGCCGCAGCCGCCACCTCATCCAGCGAGCTGTTGGCCACGCCCTTTTTGAAGAACACCCGCTCGGCGGCGGCAAGGATCGCCTGACGCGTCTCTTCTGCCTCGGCCTTGGTTCGGCGCATGCTGATGCCTCCTTCCAGTCGCGGCACGGCGCTTTCGCACCGTACCTTGTTTGCAGTGCCGGGCTGTCAGCCAAATGAACGGATTCATGTGACTTTTCGCCCAGCTGTCACACCCGTTTTATTCCGCCGGCGACACAGCGTCAGCAGCAATCTTGTCCTCCTTCTTCCGATCCCCGAAAAACTTCATGACAAAGACGAAGAACACGGGAACGAAGAAGATCGCGAGGATCGTCGCCGAGATCATGCCGCCGAGAACCCCGGTACCGATGGCGTTCTGGCTCGCCGCGCTGGCGCCCGATGCAATCGCCATCGGCAGCACTCCGAGCGAGAAGGCAAGCGACGTCATCAGGATCGGCCGGAAACGCAGATGCGCCGCCTCCACCGTCGCATCATAGGTGGATTTTCCTTCCGCCCGCAAATCCTTGGCGAATTCGATGATCAGGATCGCGTTCTTGGCCGAGAGACCAATGATGGCGACAAGACCCACCAGAAAGTAGACGTCGTTCGGCATGCCGCGTAGCATGACAGCCGCCACCGAGCCGATGACGCCGAGCGGCACCACCAGCATGACGGAGAGCGGTATGGACCAGCTTTCGTAAAGCGCGGCCAGCAGCAGGAAGACGAACAGCACGCTGAGGCCGATCAGGGCCGGCGCCTGTGAGCCAGACTGGATTTCCTGCAGCGACTGGCCGGTCCATTCGAAGCCGAAACCACCCGGCAGTTCGCGCGCCAGACGCTCCATTTCGGCAATCGCATCGCCGGAGGAGTAACCCGGTGCGGACTGGCCGCTGATACGGATCGCCGGATAGCCGTTATAACCGACCACCTGCGAGGGACCGCGCACCCATTCCACCGAAGCGAATGAGCTGACCGGCACCATGCCGCCATTGGCATTGCGCACGTTGAGGTTCAAAAGATCCTCGGTCTTCATGCGCTGGCCCAGCTCCGCCTGCACCGTCACGCGCTGCATGCGGCCGGCATTGGGGAAGTCGTTGACATAGGACGACCCCATATTGGCCGAGATGGTGGCGTTGATGTCGCTGAAGGTCACACCGAAGGTATTGGCCTTTTCACGGTCGATGACGAGATTGACCTGCGCCGCATCCGGCATGCCTTCGATGCGAAGGCCGGCGAGGATGGGGCTCTGGCGGGCGGCGGCCATGAGCTGGGCGCCCGCCGCGCTGAGTGCGGTTTGACCGGCGCCGGACCTGTCCTGAAGACGGAAGGTGAAACCGCTCGAGTTGCCCAGACCCTGAATGGGCGGCGGCGACAAGGCAAAGGACATCGCGTCTGGAAGTCCCCACAGCTTGCCGTTGATCCGGGCGGAGATAGCGGCAGCCGAATCCTCCGGCCCGCGTTCGCTCCAGTCCTTCAGCGTCGCGAAAGCGAGACCCGCATTCTGGCCGGAGCCGGAGAAGGAGAATCCCGAGATCGCAATGACGCGCTCCACCGCCGGCTCTTCCATGAAGATTTTCTCGATCTGCTGGATGGATTGCAGCGTGCGCTCGGTGCTGGCTTCCGCCGGCGCCTGAATATCGACGATCAGATAGCCCTGATCCTCGTTGGGCAGGAACGAGCTTGGCAGCTGCATATAGGCCCAGCCGAGACCGGCAAGCAGCGCCGCATAGATGATCATGAAACGGCCGGAGCGCTTGATGATGCCCCCCACCGACGAGGAGTATTTGTGCGACGCCTTATCGAAATTGCGGTTGAACCAGCCAAAAAATCCTTTTTTCTCGTGATGCCCTGCCTTGATCGGCTTCAGGAACGAAGCGCAGAGCGCGGGCGTGAGAGACAGTGCCAGGAAGCCCGAAAACAGGATGGAAACCACCATCGTCAGACTGAACTGCTGGTAGATGATGCCAACGGCTCCGGGGAAAAAGGCCATCGGTACGAACACCGCGGTCAGCACCAGCGTGATGCCGATGATGGCGCCCGAAATCTGGCCCATGGCCTTGCGGGTCGCCTCCTTCGGCGGCAGATGCTCCTCCGCCATGATGCGCTCAACATTTTCCACGACAACAATAGCGTCGTCCACCAGAATGCCGATGGCGAGAACCATGGCGAACATGGTGAGCACGTTGATCGAGAACCCCGAGACATACATGACGGCGCAGGTGCCGAGCAGCGCCACGGGCACCACCAGTGTCGGAATGATCGTGTAGCGGATGTTCTGCAGGAAGACGAACATCACCACAAAGACGAGGATCATTGCCTCTATCAGCGTGTGAATGACCTTCTCGATCGAGATCTTGACGAAGGGACTGGTATCATAGGGTATCTCATACTCGATGCCCTGCGGGAAATAACGTGACAACTCCTCCATCGTCGCGCGCACGCCTTCGGAGGTCTGCATGGCATTTGCCGTCGGCGACAGCTGGACGCCGATGGCCGCACTGGGCTTGCCGTTGAGACGGCTCGAGAAATTGTAGCTCTCGCCCCCCACTTCGACACGTGCGACATCACGCAGCCGCACCGATGAGCCATCGGGATTGGCGCGCAACACGATGGAACCGAATTCCTCCGGAGAGGTCAACTGACCCTGAACGTTGACGGTGGCCGAAATCTGCTGGCCGACGGGGTTCGGCGATGCGCCGATACGGCCAGCGGCCACCTGCGAGTTCTGCGCCTGAATGGCGTTGATGACATCGTCCGAGGTCAGGCTGAGGCCCAACATCTTGTCGGGATCCATCCAGATGCGCATGGAGCGCTGGGTGGCGAACAGCTGCGCGCTGCCGACACCCGGCACACGGCGCAATTCACCCAGCACGTTGCGGCTGAGATAATCGCCAAGACCGATGGCATCGGTGTTGCCGTCGACGGAGGTCAGCGCCACCATCATCAGAAACGATGTGCCGGCCTGTTCCACACGCAGTCCCTGTTGCGTCACAGAGCGCGGCAGACGGGGTTCGACGCGTGCAATGCGGTTTTGGACTTCGACCTGGGCTTCACCGATATTGGTGCCGGGCTCGAAGGTCACGTTGATCGAAATACGGCCGGAGGATTCCGACGTCGACTCAAAGTAGATGAGACCGGGAACGCCGTTCAGCTCTTCCTCGATGGGCCGGGTAACACTCTGATAGATGTCTTCCGGCGAGGCGCCCGGATAGTTGGTGCCGATCGAAATCTGTGGCGGGGCCACATTCGGATATTGCGCAATCGGCAGCATGGGAATGGCGAGCAGGCCCGCCAGCATGATGAAGATGGCGACGACCCAGGCAAAAATGGGCCGATCGATGAAAAAACGTGCCATGGAAATCGGTCCTTATTGATTTGCGGCCGGGACAGCGCTCTCGCTGCCGGCGGCGGCAGTGACATCAGGCTCCGGCGACCACGGTTCCGGCTTCACCTTCGCGCCCGGCGCGGTTTTCTGGAAACCTTCGGCAACGACGCGATCGCCATCCTTCAGCCCCTCCGAAATCACCCAGCGATCACCGATGGAGCGTCCCACGCTCACGCGCCGCTGTTCGACCGTGTCTTCGGCATTCACGACAAGAACGCTTGCCTGCCCGCCCGCGTCGCGCTGGACCGCCTGCTGCGGCACGGCAAAGGCCGCCTTCTGGATACCCTGCTGGATCTGGACGCGAACATACATGCCCGGCAAAAGATCGCCATTCGGGTTGGGGAATTCGCCGCGCAACGTCACCTGGCCGGTGGTTTCATCCACCGCTGCCTCGGAGAACAGCAGGCGGCCGGACACCGGATAACGGCTGCCATCATCAAACAGCAGGTTGACTTCGGCCTCGTTCTTGCCGGTCATCAGCTGGCCGTCTTGCAGCGCCTTGCGCAGGCGAATGAGATCGGCGGCCGGCTGGGTAAAATCGGCATAGATCGGATCGAGCTGCTGGATCGTCGCCAGGCTTTCAGAACCGGTCGCGCTGACCAGCGCGCCTTCGGTGATGCGCGCCCGGCCGATGACGCCGCCGATCGGCGCCTTCACATCGGCATATTGCAGATTGAGCCTTGCTTCCGCAACGCCGGCCTCCGCCACCGCCACTTCGGCATCGGCTTGCGCCAGCAAAGCGACGGCATTGTCGAATTCCTGCTGAGAGCCGACATTGGAGCGGCGCAGCTGCTGCTGACGGTCGGCGGTCTGCCGCGCCTGCAGTTGCGCGGCCTGCGCCCGGCGCAGCGTACCCTCGGCGCTATCGACGCGCACCTGGAAGGGTGCGGGATCGATCCGGTAGAGCACGTCGCCTTCCTTCACCAGCGAGCCCTGCTCGAACACCCGCTCGACGATGATGCCGGAAACGCGCGGACGTACTTCGGCAAGCCGCGTCGGCGCGATGCGTCCCGGCAATTCGTTGGTGATGGGCAGTTCCTCCGGCTTCACGGTCACGACCTTGACCGCACCGGGCGGCGGGGCGGCGGGCGCGGACGCCTGCTCGTCGCTACACCCGACCAGGACGATGCCTGTCAACAACACCGCTACGATCTGCCCAAATCTCTTCGCCATACTGCGCTCCGAATCCATAAAATAGGTCACATTTACATACATACTAATACGTATGTAAAATTTCGGCAATAGAATTGCTGCAGTGCAAAAGTGCTCTCACGCGCTTGTGAAGATGTGTGCGACCCTGAAAGAACACCAAGGAAGAGCGGAACCGTGAAATGCGAGGGAGAGTCGGGCCAATTGCGCCGACGTCATCCTCGGGCCTGTCCCGAGGATCTGCCACCGTATCGATTTTATTCGACGTGGTTAGATCCTCGGCACAAGGCCGAGGATGACGTTGAGGGAATGCTCACCCTTCATCACCGACTTCAAGAGACTGCAGCCTGTCCGGAAATTTAAACCGGACAGCAGTAAGACAAGCGCAGGGATGTCGTCGAGACCATGCAAACCGTCGCGGAAGACAAGAACTCCCCTCGCCTTTCCTTAGGACAGACGTTTCAGCGAGTTCGGCTCCGGCTGCGGGCCGCCCTTCGTCGTGTCGTTATTGTCGGCGGCTCTGTTGCGCAATGCCGCATAATAGGCGTTCTTCTGCTCGTACATATTCATGTCGGCCCGGCGCACCAGCGATTCCATCGTCTCGCCGGCCTCGCTGGTCGCCACACCCAGCGAGAGGCTTAGCGGCGCGCTGGAATAGAACTGGTTGTTAATCTTCAGCAGTTCGTAGACGGTTTCCACCATGGCGGCGGCGACCTGCTTGTCGGCGCCGGGGAGAAGGATGGCGAATTCGTCACCGCCGATGCGCGCGGCATGGTTCGGCGCAGTCACCACACCGTTCAGCACCTCGCCCACCCGCCGCAGCAACGCGTCGCCGGCATCGTGGCCGAGCTTGTCATTGGCATCCTTCAGGCCGTTGAGATCGATGACGATGGCGGAAACCGGCCTGAGCGCGCTGCGCTCCAGCCGGTTCAGCTCGTCCGAATAGAAAGCGCGGTTGTGCAGCTTGGTCAGCACATCGTGCTTGCCGAGATACTCGAGGTAGGCTTCCGCCTTCTTGCGCGCGGTAATATCCGTCAGCGCCACCTGCACCAGCGACCAGTCGTGCTCATGGCCCGGAAAAACGGAAAAATGCAGGAGAACGTGCCGCTCCGAGCCGTCAAGCGCATAATTCACCACCTCGCGATGGTGGGTGAGATTGCCGTTCCAAAGCTCCATCAGCTGTTCCCGGAACGGCTTTTCCATCTCGCCACGGAAAATATCGCCTAGCCGCTGCAACAGGACCTGCCGGTCCGGCGCGCAGAACAGGTCAAGCGTCGCGCGGTTGACGTCGATGACGCGGATTTCGCTCATGCATTGCCGCACGAATTCGGGATGCACATCCATGAACACGCGGAAATCGACGATGCCGCGGTCCCTGACCTCCTCGATCAATCGCCGCACCCGGCTGAAATCTTCCACCCACAGGGAAACGGGTGAGTGTTTGAACATACCTTCGGCATAACGACGGTTGAGAAGCTCCTTGCGGCGGGCTTCCTCCCGCTCCGTCACATCCTCGGTGGTCAAAAGCAGCCGCCCGAGTGTTTCTTCGTGGCCGGGAATGACCGCGCCGCGCAGCTGAATATCCAGTCGCTTGCCGCCGATTGAATAATTGACCGCGTTGCTGGTGAACTCCGTCTTGCCCGCCCAGAGTTCGGAAAGCTCGTTCACATGGCTTTCCAGCATGTCGTCACGAAAAATCCGGTGCAGATTGTCAACGAGATGCGCCTGATCACGGGCCTCGAACAGCTCCAGCGTCCTGGGGTTGACCTTAATCACACGGATTTTCTGCGAACAGGCCGCTACCCTTGATAAATCTTCGAGAAGAAACGCCCTGATATCCTCCACGCCCTGAGACCGCCAGATATCGAACTGGCTTTTCACCTCGCTGAAATCTTCTATCCACATCGCCACGGGCGCAAGATTGAAGATGCTGGTATCGGTCGTCTCACTCATGCGGGCATTCTTCTTGAGGTAAATGCGGATGAAGGCCGAAAGGGTGCGGGGCAGCAATGGCCGCCCGCATCTCCGGATTTATTAGGGATATTCGATTTAACGCAAGCATTTATCGCGCAAACCGTCAGATTGGGCGATAATTCCTGAGCTTTGTGACTATGATGCCCGTTACCAGAGCTTCACGTGGCGGTTCACATCCTTGTAGAGCAGGTAACGGAACCGGCCCGGTCCACCCGCATAACAGGCCTGCGGGCAATAGGCGCGCAGCCACATGAAGTCACCCGCCTCAACTTCTACCCAGTCCTCGTTCAGCCGGTAGACGGCCTTGCCTTCCAGGACATAAAGACCATGTTCCATCACATGGGTTTCCATGAAGGGAATGGTCGCGCCCGGCTCGAAGGTAACGATGTTGAGATGCATATCATAGCGCACATCTTCCGGATCGATGAAACGGGTCGTTGCCCATTTGCCTTCCGTGTCAGGCATGGCCGACAGGGCGATCGCGTCTTCATGCGAAAAGATCGCCGGCGGCAGCTCCAGTCCATCGACCGCCTGAAACGCCTTGCGGACCCAATGGAACTTGACCGGCGCCTTGCCCGAATTGCGAAGCCGCCAGCGGGAACCGGCAGGCAGGAAGGCGAATGAACCCTCCCGCAGCGCGTGCTGCACGCCCTCGAATTCCACGGTCATTTCGCCGTCAACGACGAAGATCGCGGCTTCAGCCCGCGCGTCCGGTTCCGGCCGCTCACTGCCGCCGCCCGGCTGCACCTCGACGATATATTGCGCGAAGGTTTCGGAAAAACCCGTCATCGGCCGGGCGATGATCCACGCGCGAGTGCCGGTCCAGTGCGGCAGAACGCTTGTTACGATATCGGACATGACGGTTTTGGGAATGACCGCATAGGCGGTCTTGAACACCGCCTTGCTCGACAGAAGTTCCGTCTGTCCCGGCAGACCACCCATATCCGAATAATATCTCTTCATTTCAGCCATTCCATTCAGCAACGCATTCGGCGCGGATTCTTAAGGCCGCGCCGGCGTTTAATCAAATAGTTATTGGCAAACAGAGATCGGTCCGAAGGACATCACACCTTCTTCCGCATTGTCGCGTAGACGATATTGTGGTTCTCACCGAAAAACACCTCCGCCTCGATGCTCGCAGGATCGGCGCTGGCATTGACGATTCGCCACATATCCGCCTTGGAGCGCAACAGCAGCGCCCAGTTCATGAAGGTTTCCATGTAACCGTCGACGACGATGTCTTCCGAGAAATTGGCGAAGAGGAACATGCCGCCGGGTTTCAGCATCTCCATGCAGCGCCGCGTGAGTTTGATCGCCACGCGGTCGTTCAGATAATCGTAAAGACCGGCCGCATAGATCAGGTCGAAAGTGCCGAGTTCCTGCGTGCGCAGCACGATATCACGCACGGAACCATCGATCGCCTCAATGCGGCTGCCGTTGAAATCACGGGCGACGGAACCGACGCTCAAGGGATCTTGATCGAGCGCCACCCAGCGCTTGATCCGGCCCTCTTTCAGCGCCACGGAGGCATCCGCCTCGCGCAGATGGCCGGAAGCGATGGTGAGGATTTCCGTCTCATCGCCATGCCGGGCTGCGGCCTCGTCAACGAACCGCGTCAGCAAATCGCGCCGCTCGCGCACGGCGACCGAGGAACTGGCGTCCTTCGTGTAGTCGTAAAGAGCCGCACCGAGCGGCGTGGCCTTTTTCACCAGTTCCGCAACGCTGTCGTGGCCATAAATGAAATCCAGCAACTGCGCGTCGCCCGAATAGCCGCGCGGCTTTTCGAAGGACCAACGCGTGAACGGGTCTTCCAGAAAACGGTGCGAAACGGGGTGATTCTGTACCAGCGGTATCAGTTCAGCCCACACGCTGGAGTGGAGCTTATCACGCAGGAGATGAAGTGCACCTGCTATTCTATGTATTATCTCACGTGCTGAAACACGATTGTCGAATTGCTGTTGTGCCAATTCGAGAATGAGCGCCACCTCTGCTTTCGCAACTGCGAACTGCTCATCGAATGTTTCCGTTCTGCGCGCAAAAATCTCCTTTGCGACAGTATCCGGGGTGATCAGACTTGCCCCATCAAGATTTTTTTTCTTTACCCGCACCACTTCAGCCTCCAGTATTAACACATTGTTAACTATACGTTTCTGGGAGGCGGATGGCCACTCGCTTTCGATTTTTGAGCGGTGTAGGGATACATTAGTAAATTAGCGTATTTTTTTGGTCACACTCGTGAGGACGGGAGAAAGCAGATACGCGATTTAGTGAAACTTAATGTTGCGAACGTATAATGCGTTCTTCCTTTCCATGTTCTCCGCACGCATCGGCAGAGATCGACGGGAACCCGCAACGGGTGCGGAAGCACACGGAAAAGTGGAATAAGCAGTTACTTAATAAAGTATACGCAACACTATGGGAAAGTGCATGAAGCACACATTGGGAGAGGTGAGTGGACAGCAAGACTATCGGCGGCCGGACTCCCGGTTTTCTGATGAACTTCTTGCCCTTTACCAGCAGGAAGGTGAACGCAGCCGCCGTGGTTCGATCCGCCGGGGCCTGTGGACCGCTGTTTTAATCTATCTGCTATTTGCCGCAACCGACATCATTCTCATACCCGACGTCGCGTCGTATACCATTCTTGCACGCTTCGCCGTCGTCCTGTCATCCCTGCTGACGCTGGAAATCCAGCTGCGCAAGGGTGCAAGTACTGCCGCGCTCGATCTCACCTGCGCCACGGCTCTCGTCATGGGATATATCGGTTGGCTGCTCCCTTCGCTGTTGACCGACAATACTGAAAACATGTCCTATTACATGGTTTTCGGGGCAATATTCATGATGGGCGCCAATCTGTTTTTCACCTTCCGCTTCCATCTGTCACTGGTGTCTTCAGGTATTATTCTCGTCTCCTATTTTGTGGCGGCTATGCAGTTTCCCGAAGATGGCTTCTACAAGATCGCCTTCGGCACCTTCTACATTTCCTGCTTCGTCTTCACCTCTTACGTGAACTGGAACCTGAACCGGGAACGCTACCATGTGTTCGTCAACGCACTGGAGGCGAAGGCCCAGCAAAAGGCGGCGGACGAGCGTGGCCAGGCGCTGTTGCGGCTTTCCAATACCGATTCCCTGACGGGCCTGCAGAACCGCCGCGCCATCGACCACCATCTGCGCCTTTTGTGGGAAAATTGGATCAGGAAGGAAGAAGGCTTTGCCGTTTTCCTCATCGACGTCGACTTCTTCAAGAAATACAACGACCGTTACGGCCATCAGGAAGGGGACAAATGCCTGGTGACTGTGGGCAACGCCCTGCAGGATGCGATCACCGAACACGGCGCTTCCATCGGCCGCTATGGCGGCGAAGAATTCATCGTGCTGGCGCCGTTCAAGACCAGGCAGCAGGTGGGTGAGCTTGCCGAGACGATCCGCCACACAGTTGAAAGTCTGTCGCTCCCGCATGACCAGCGCCGCGATGGCACCTTCATTGTCACCGTCAGTATCGGTGCGTCGTTCACCCGTCCCAATCCAGACGGCAAATTGGAAAAGATCATCAATGAAGCCGACCGCGCGCTCTATATAGCCAAGGGCAATGGCCGCAACTGCATGAAGCTGTTCGATCCGAACGATCCGCAGACCAGCGACGAGACCGAGAATATTGCCGCCCTGCTGAAAATCGCCGTCGCGGAAAATCTCGTTTCCCTCGTCTATCAGCCTATTCTCAACGTTTCGACCAACGAGACCGCAGGGGTAGAGGCGCTGATGCGGCTCCGCCTGCTGGATGGCACTCCCGTCGCGCCTGGCGTCTTCATCCCGATTGCCGAACGTACCGGCACGATCATGGAACTTGGCCTGTGGACCATCAAGACGGTTTGCAAACAAATACTGGCCGATGACAAGGTGGCCGTCGTCAGCGTCAACGTCTCGCCGATGCAATTGAAGAATCCCGGATTCGCAACCTCGGTGGCCGCCATTCTCGTGGAGGCCGGCATTGCCGGCAACAGGCTCGCCTTCGAAATCACCGAAGGCGTCGACATGGAAATGCACTCAGACGTGCTACGGTGTCTGAACGACCTGAAAACGCTTGGTATCAATATCTGGCTTGATGATTTCGGGACCGGTTTTGCCGGGCTCTCCTGGCTGCGCATGACGGATTTCGATACCGTCAAGATCGACCGCTCCTTCCTGCACGACAGCAAGGCCCCGCGCGGACGCGCGATGCTGCAGGACATGATCCGCCTCATCCGCAATCGCGGCCACAAGATCCTGATCGAAGGCGTGGAGACCGAGGAACAGCTGAGGCTCGTGCGGCAGATGGAGATCGACTACGCGCAGGGTTATTATATTGGGCGTCCGGTCGGGGCCGAGAGGCTGAGCGCGGCGGCGGCGCCCTATCCGCGCCCCAACATGCTGCTGCGCCCCGCCTGATCCAGCGATGTCAGCGCAGACTGCCCTCATGTACTGGCCGCTTTAATGATAGGCGGGCAGGCTGAGCAAGAATTTTTCCGCAAGTTCTGAAAAGGCCGC
The DNA here is from genome assembly GCF_008274755.1 of Agrobacterium sp. B1(2019). NCBI lineage: Bacteria > Pseudomonadati > Pseudomonadota > Alphaproteobacteria > Hyphomicrobiales > Rhizobiaceae > Agrobacterium > Agrobacterium sp. B1(2019). The sequence continues at coordinate 370,655 of NZ_VTPB01000002.1, forward strand.
CCGTGTGACGGGATCGACAGGGGCGCCTTCCCTCTCCCGCCTTGCCGCCACCGCCCACTCCCGGTCACCCGGCGCCATGACCTTGCAGTCTTCCCGCACAGGGGATCCGCGCAGGACCTCGAGATAACGTTTCATGCCCTCGTCGAACACGTCGCGCTCCAGGAAGGCCTCCGGCTTCAGTGCCAGAACAAAGGCTCCGAGCCCGCGCGGCGTTGAAAAATCCGGACCGCCCATGGGAGCGAGATCGAAACTGAGCTTCATGCCGGAGAGAACAGCGCTGAAAATCTCGACCATTCCCGCAAGCGCCGCGCCCTTGAACCCGAACTCACCGCCAACAGGGGCAAGCATCTCGGCGGCATTGGGATCGCGCGTATCGACGCCGTCGCCATCCGAAGCGACGCCTTGCGGCAATTGCTGGCCGAGGCTGCGGTAAAGCAGAACGCGGTTATAGGGCACGGCACTCGTCGCCATATCCAGCAGCCAGGGCATGCTGTCCGCTGCCGGCACACCGATGGCAATGGGGTTGGTGCCGTGGAAACGCATGGCGCCATCATGCAGGCGCACGAAACTGTCGGAATTGCAAAAGGTGAGGCCGATATAGCCCTGTCGCGCCGCTTCCAGCGCATAAGCGCCGGCGGGGCCGAAATGCGATGAGTTGCGGATCGCCACCGCGCCAATGCCGAATTTTTCCGCGAGCGCCATGGCGCTGTCCATCGCCGCATAAGTCGCGCGGGCGCCATGGGCATGGTCGGCGTCGATCGTCTCCACCGCACCGAAGCCCGAAACGCGGCGGATCTGCGGCCGCCGATTGAGACGTCCACCTTCGAGCGCGGTAATATAATGGGCGAGCAGGCGGACACCGTGGCTGTCCACACCGAGCCTTGTGCCGTGCATCATGGCGCGCGTCGCTGCATCGGCCGTTTCGTCATCGGTGCCGGCGGCCAGGAAAACGGCGCGGCAAAACCGCTCCAGCTCATCCAGCCTCGCCAGGACAGTGGCTTTTTCAGTGCTGTGCGCCATAAGGGAATCCTCCCAATTCCAGAATCCATGCCGCACAAGCTATTCACGGGGCGCGTTTTTGCAACCGAATATCGCGCGCCCGAAGGCTCAATCAGTCTTCCGCTCCCGTGGCATCGTAAGAAGAGCGTTCGCCGGCGATGATCGCGCGTTTGCCGACATGATTGGCAGGCCCGACAATGCCTTCCTGTTCCATGCGCTCGACCAGCGAAGCTGCGCGATTATAGCCCACGGACAGGCGGCGCTGGATATAGGATGTGGAGCACTTCTTGTCGCGCATCACCACCTTGACAGCCTTCTCGTAGAGATCGTCGCTATCGTCCTCACCCATGGCGGTCTTGTCGAAAACAGCGGCTTCCTCTTCGACCTCCTCATCGGCCTCATCAGCATCTTCGGTGACGGTGCCGAGATATTCCGGACGTCCTTGGGTCTTCAGATGCGCGACAACCTTCTCCACTTCCTCATCGGAGACGAAGGGGCCGTGGACACGGGCGATGCGGCCGCCGCCCATCATGTGCAGCATGTCGCCCTGGCCGAGCAGGTGTTCCGCGCCCTGTTCGCCAAGGATGGTGCGGCTGTCGATCTTCGAGGTTACCTGGAAGGAGATGCGGGTCGGGAAGTTGGCCTTGATCGTGCCTGTAATGACATCGACCGACGGGCGCTGCGTTGCCATGATGAGATGGATGCCCGCGGCGCGCGCCATCTGCGCCAGGCGCTGGATCGCCCCTTCGATTTCCTTGCCCGCGACCATCATCAGGTCAGCCATTTCATCGACGATGACTACGATGTAAGGCATGGCCGTGAGGTCCATTTCCTCCTGCTCGTAGACCGCTTCGCCGGTGGCGCGATCAAACCCGGTCTGCACGTTGCAGAATACCGTCTCACCCTTGGCGCGGGCGGCAGCGGCCCTTGCATTATAACCGTCGATATTACGCACGCCGAGACGTGACATCTTGCGATACCGGTCTTCCATCTCACGCACGGCCCATTTCAGGGCCATCACCGCCTTTTTCGGATCGGTGACCACAGGCGTCAGCAGATGCGGAATGCCGTCATAAACCGAGAGCTCGAGCATCTTGGGATCGACCATGATCAGGCGGCACTCTTCCGGCTTCAGGCGATAGAGCAGTGAAAGGATCATGGTGTTGATGGCGACCGACTTGCCCGAACCGGTGGTGCCCGCGACCAGAAGGTGCGGCATCTTCGCCAGTTCGGCGATGACAGGTTCGCCGCCGATGGTCTTGCCGAGGCAAAGTGCGAGCTTCTGGCGGGTCTCGGCGTAGTCGGTCGCTTCGATCAATTCGCGCAGATAAACCGTCTCACGCACCGGGTTCGGCAATTCGATGCCGATGACATTGCGGCCGGGTACGACGGCGACACGCGCGGAAAGCGCCGACATGGAGCGGGCGATATCGTCCGAGAGGCCGATGACGCGCGAGGACTTGACGCCGGGCGCGGGCTCGAATTCGTACAGCGTGACGACCGGGCCTGGACGAACATCGATGATCTCGCCCTTGATGCCGAAATCCTCCAGCACGCTTTCGAGAAGACCGGCGCTCTGCTCCAGCGCTTCCGGCGTCATGGTCGTGGTCTGCTGGACACGGGCTTCCTGCAGAAGATCGATGGAGGGATATTCATATTCGCCTTCGGCAAAGACAGGCGCGTCGCGGAACATCGGCTGCGAGGCCTGGATGGGTGCGCGCGGCGTAAAGCGCGGCTCTGCCGTAATTCTCTCAACCGGCTGAACCTGCTCCACAGGTTTCGGCGCTTCGACAACCATTGGCGTTTCCGCAACGGCCGGCGGCGCGACTTCCTGTTCAACGACCGGAAGGGCCGCAGGAACGACGGACTGGCGCACGCCGATCTCGCGGTAAAGCCGGATTGCGGAACCACCCGGCACGGTGATGACCGGAGGCACGGACGAAAGTACGGTCGCCGCGGCCGCCGGCGATGCAAGGGCGACCGGCGCGACAACAGCAGGTGCCGTGACCGAATTTGCAAGAACGGCGCGCGCGGACGCGGAGACGCCCTCGCCGGCAGCGCCCGGCAAATCAAGCGTCATCACTTCCCAGAACAGCTCATCAGGCAGATGGGCGGCGAAAGCCGGAATGGCAGCCTGCGGCGCGGTGGTCTGAACTGCATCGATGGCGGGTTCGACGGATGGCGGCTGAACCGGCGAGAATATCTGCTGCGCGGGCGCTTCTGAAGCTAGGGAAACCTCCGCCTGAACCGGCGCCCGGGCAGCGGCAGCCGCCTCTTCCGCCTGCTTGCGGGCAAGCTCCAGCCGCAATTTGTAGGTCAACGCCCTCGCACCCCGGGCCTCCGGCGGCTGCGGCAGGAACGGCATGCGCGGCGGCGGCATGCGCGGCTCCGCCGGCTTTATGACCGGCTGAGAGACAGGAGCAACCTCCTGCTGCACAGCCTGTTGCTGCTCCACCACTTCCGGCTCCGGTGCTTCAGCCGGAGCGACAGCCAGGACTTCCTCCTCCGGAATATTGGGGGTCTCGACCGGCATGCGCCGCGCAAACGCGCTTTCCGGCGTGCGGGTGAAACGGACATTCGGGCCGAGCACGAAAGCATTCTGCCAGCCGGGCATCTCGGCGCGGCCTTCGATGGCGTCGGCTGCGCTGACATCGGCATTCGGCTTGGGTGCCGCGCCGGCCTTCATCGCCGCCGTCTGCTGACCGGCAACCGACTGGCCGCCGGCATGACGAGTCTTCTCGCTCCCCTCCCCTACGCTATTGGACGAATTCTGGAATCTGGATCGGGAGAAGCTCATGGCAGCGTGCACACTCATCATAAACGTACATATTTCGGTCTCCCTGAAATAAAAAATAAAGGTTAATTACCCCTTTCCAAACGGGGTCGATGAGGTAGATTTTCGTTTCGTCCATACGCCGCACGGGGCACATGCCACCGAGGGAACGGCATTCCAACCACTTAATTTTATTAGGCTATATCAAATTTTCAGAGCATTACCGAGGGCAAGACGGCACGGTGAGAAAAGCGTATTGCCGCCGGAAAGCATATTGTTTCCGCAAAGGTGCGCGCAACGTAAAATCATTGCTGTAAAGCCCGCGAATTAACGTGGACACTGCCGAGGTTGCAGCCTTAAGATCGGCCTGCCGCGGCCCAAGCGGAAAGGCCCGTCCGTCCCTCATTTCCGGAGTGAATCATGTCGCCTGTCCATCTGTCCCGTCGCTCGCTTCTCAAGACCTCGCTTCTTCTTGCCGCAACCACGGGGCTGGCAGGCATTGCCGCTGCGCAGCAGGCGGCGCCCGGCGGAAGGTTGATCGTTGCGGCCGATTCGGAGCCGAAGAACCTCAATCCGGCGATCGTCGCCTCAAACGGCGTGTTTTATATTGCCAGCAAGATCATCGAGCCGCTGGCCGAGGCCTCCTTCAACGGCAAGGACGGCCTGGAACCGCGCCTCGCAACCGAATGGGCGGGATCGGATGACGGGTTAAGCGCCACCTTCAAGCTGCGTGAGGGCGTGACCTGGCATGATGGCAAACCCTTTACCTCCGCGGACGTTGCCTTTTCGGCGCTCTACGTCTGGAAACCATTGCAAAACCTCGGACGGCTGGTCTTTGCCAATCTCGATAAGGTCGACACGCCGGATGAACACACGGCAATCCTCCGCTTCTCCAAGCCAACGCCGTTCCAGCTCATCCGCAACGCGCTGCCGGTCGTTACCAGCGTCGTGCCGAAACATCTTTATGAAGGCACCGATATCGCCACCAACCCGGCCAATACCAAACCGGTCGGCACCGGGCCTTTCGTCTTTGCCGAATACAAACCCGGCGAATATTATCGCCTGACCCGCAATCCCAATTACTGGGGCAAGGACGAACCGCAGCTCGAAGAGATCATCTATCGCGTCTTGCCCGACCGCGCAGCCGCTGCCTCGGCGCTGGAAGCGGAAGAAATACAGCTGGCCGCCTTCTCCGCCGTGCCGCTGGCCGATCTCGACCGCATCTCGAAGGTGCCTGGGATCAAGGTTATCGCCGATGGTTACGAGGCGCTGACCTATCAACTGGTGGTGGAAATCAACCATCGCCGCAAGGAACTGGCCGATCTCAATGTCCGGAAGGCCATCGCCCACGCCATCGACAAAAAATTCGTCATCGACAAGGTCTTCCTCGGTTACGCCACGGCATCCACCGGCCCGGTACCGAAGAACGCCCCTGAATTCTACACCGACGATGTCGAGACCTATGATTTCGATGTGGCCAAGGCCAACGCCCTGCTGGACGAGGCGGGTTATGCGCGCAGCCCGAACGGAACACGTTTCTCACTAAAACTTCTGCCGGCGCCTTACTTCAATGAAACCAGGCAGTTCGGCTCCTATCTTCGTCAGGCGTTGCAGGAAATCGGCATCGATGCCGAATTGGTCAACAATGATTCAGCCGCTCACCAGAAGGCCGTTTACACCGATCATGCCTTCGATCTCGCCATCGCGCCGCCGGTCTTCCGCGGCGACCCGGCAATTTCCACCACCATTCTCGTGCGTTCCGGCATTCCGACGGGCGTCGGCTTCTCCAACCAGGGCGGTTACGAGAACAAGACTCTGGACGAACTGATCGACAATGCGGCGATAACGGTCGATACGGCGGTACGCACGGCGCTTTACAAGGATTTCCAGAAGCAGGTCGCCGCCGATTTGCCGCTGATCAACGTTGCCGAATGGGGCTTCATTACCGTGGCGCGCGATACGGTCAAACATGTCGCCAGCAATCCCCGCTGGGCCGTTTCCAACTGGGCGGATACGACGGTCGACGGCTGAGGACGCGCCGTGAAGCGTGCAACGACATTGCTGAAGCGTAGGGCAGTCAGCGCCATTCCGGTGCTGCTGATTGTCCTCGTCTTCACCTTCGTACTGCTTGAAAACGCATCCGGAGACGCGGTAGACGCCTATCTCGTCTCCATCGGCGGCGGTGATGCCGGGCTCAGGGATGTATTGCGCGAGCAATATGGCCTGAACGGTTCGGTGCTGGCCCGTTTCTGGCTCTATGCCAGCTCGGTGCTGCGGCTCGATCTCGGCTGGTCGCTTGCCTTCGACCGGCCTGTGCTGGGGTTGATCCTCGAGCGACTGCCGAACACGCTTCTCCTGATGGGCAGCGCTACCACACTCGCCTTCATCCTCGGCACCGGGCTTGGCATCGTTGCGGGGGCGCGTCCTGGCGGGCTGGCGGACCGCGTGCTTTCAACGTTTTCGCTGGCGCTTTACGCTACGCCCGGCTTCTGGCTTGGCCTCGTGCTCGCAATCGTCTTCGCCGTTCAACTCAAATGGCTGCCCACGTCCGGCATCGAAACCATCGCCTCGGGCAAACAGGGATTTGCAAGGGCGCTCGATATTGCCCGCCATCTCGTGTTGCCGGTCGCCAGCCTCGGCCTCATTTATCTCGCGCTTTTCCTGCGCGTCATGCGCACCGCCATGGCGGCGGTCTGGCCGCTGGATTTCGTGCTGTTCGCCAGGTCAAAAGGGCTTTCCAAACGGCGGATCGTGCTGCGCCATGTCGCGCGCAATGCCGCTCTTCCGCTCGTCACCGTGCTTGGCCTGCAGGCCGCAACCATGCTGGGCGGCAGCGTGGTAGTTGAAAGCGTCTTTGCCATTCCCGGCTTTGGCCGGCTGGCGCAGGAGGCGGTCAGCGGTCGCGACACGCCGCTTTTGATGGGCATTATTCTAACAAGCGCCGTCTTCGTCATCCTCGTCAATCTCGCCGTCGACATTCTCTATGCAGTTCTCGATCCGCGCATTGGCAGCGGGGAGCGACAGGCATGAGTTTCGCTCTCCGGCTGCTGCGCAGTTTCGAAGGCGCCACAGGCGCCATCATTCTGGTGCTGCTTGCCATGACGGCGCTCGCCGCGCCCGTCGTTTTTCCCGGTGACCCGCTGGCCATCGCCGGTGAGCCGCTGATCGCACCCTTTACGGATGCCGCTTTGCCTCTCGGCACCGACCGGCTCGGCCGAGATGTGCTGGCCGAACTTGCCCACGGAGCGCAGTCCTCTTTGCTCGTTGGCATTGGCGCCGCCGCCGCGGCGCTGGTGATCGGCGCCGTCATCGGCACCATTGCCGGTTTTGCAGGCGGCCTCGTGGATGAAGCATTGATGCGCGTCACCGACGCCTTCCAGATCGTGCCGAATTTCTTGCTCGCGCTCGCCTTCGTCAGCACCATCGGCCCTTCCATGCCCATTGTCATTCTCGCCATCGCGCTCGGCGCATGGGCGGATCCGGCGCGGCTGATGCGGGCGCAGGTCTTGAGCATACGCGAGCGCGATTATGTCCAATCCGCCCGCGCCATCGGCATGCATCCGTTAGAAATCGCCGTCCGGCAGATTTTACCGAATGCCCTGCCGCCGGTTCTGGCGCTGGCCGCCATCATCGTCGCGGCAGCCATTCTCACCGAAGCGGCGCTGTCCTTCCTCGGACTTGGCGATCCCAATATCGTCACCTGGGGTTCTATGATTGCCGAAGGACGTAACGTCCTGCGCTCGGCCGCGTTTTTATCTGTCATCCCCGGCATCGGCCTTCTGGTCACCGTTCTCGGCGTTTATCTTTTCGCAGAAGGCGTCAACAGGGCGATGGCAACGAGGAGGCAAGAGCCATGAGCGGAAATGCGCTATGCCGGATCGACGATCTCAGCGTTTTTTATGCGGCAGGCGATGCACCGGCACTGCAGACTGTTTCGCTGACGATCCGGCAGGGGCAGAGGCTGGCGATCATCGGCGAAAGCGGTTCGGGAAAATCCACGCTCGGCAGAGCCATTGCCGGTCTTCTTCCCGGCAATGCGCGGGTTTCCGGCGATATTTCCTGGAGCCGCGATAGCGGCCTGTTTCACGGCAGGCCGCAGCCCGGACGCGATATCGGTACGATCTTTCAAGATACCGGCGCGACGCTGAACCCGGTTCTCACCATCGGCGAACAGGTGGCGGAAGGCGCCGTTCGGCATCTCGATCTGTCGTGGAGGAAGGCGCGCGATCTTGCCCGCGACCTTCTGGACCGGGTGCGGCTGCCGCATCCTTCCCACCTGCTTGCCGCCTATCCGCACCAGCTTTCCGGCGGCCAGAGACAGCGCGTGGCAATTGCCGCCGCCATTGCCGCCAATCCTTCGATCCTGATCGCCGACGAAGCCACGAGCGCGCTCGATACTGTCAGCCAGGCCGCCATCGCCATGCTGCTGGACGATCTGGTGCGGCGGGAAAACAAAACGCTGGTGTTCATCACCCATGATATCGGCCTTGCCTCCAGCCTTGCCGACGAGATCGCGGTTCTGCGCGCGGGGCTGCTGGTGGAACACGGCCCGACGCGGCGGGTGCTTTCCACGCCTGCCCATGACTATACGCGCGCGCTGCTTGCCGATTATCTCGATCTCTCCACTCCGCCGTTCATCAGCGAGGCCGCGTCATGAACGAAGCCCTTCTGCGGGTCGACGGATTGTCGAAAACCTATCGCACCGGCGCAAGAACAGTGGCGGCGCTTGCCGACATCTCTTTTTCGCTTCAGCCCGGCGAGACCCTGGGACTTGCCGGTCCCTCCGGCTGCGGGAAATCGACGCTGGCGCGCATTCTGATGCGGTTGATCCCGCCCGACGGAGGCACGATCCATTTCAAAGGCCGTGACTGGCTGGCGCTTGACGGAGGCAAGCTTCGCGCCGCCCGCCGGCATATGCAGATGGTGTTTCAGGACACGCATGGCGCCTTCAATCCGCGCGCCAGCGTCGAGGATGCCATCGGTGAACCGCTGCGCATCCATCGCATGGTGAAAAGACGCGACCGCGCGGCGGAAATACACCGTCTTCTCGAGCGCGTGTGCCTGCCCGCCAGCTATGCCGGCCGCTCGGTCTTCGAGCTTTCCGGCGGCCAAAGACAGCGTGTCGCGATTGCACGGGCTATTGCGCTCGAACCGTCGCTTCTCATTTTGGACGAGGCCGTCTCCGCGCTCGATGTTTCGGTTCGCCGGCAAATCCTCGAACTGCTGGTGGAAATACAGCGGGAGACGGCCGTTTCCTGTATTTTCGTCTCCCATGATCTCGCGGTCATCCGCGCCGTCTGCCACCGCGTCGCCATCATGGAAGCGGGACAGATCGTTGAAATCGGCAGGACGGGAAATATCGTTTCGGCGCCGCAATCCTCGACCGCCAGAACCCTGATCGACGCCGCACCGCGCCTGACCATTGCCACGTAAGGAAAAGACATGCCCGTTCCCGATTATGCATTGCTGCTCGACCCACCCGCTTTTCCCGCGGAGCGTTACGCCATTCTGGCTGATCGACTGGCAGCCTTGATGGGCACGGGCAACGACGTCCTTCTCATACAGGCGGAAGCCGTGCTGGCACTCGAGGCGGCGGCGGCGAGCCTTGCCCGACCGGGTCTTAGAGCGCTCAACATCGTCACCAGCCCCTATGGCGCATGGTTCGGCGGCTGGCTCAATAGAGGCGGCGCGACGGTGCGCAACCTGACGGCCAGTCCCGCAAAGCCGGTCACGCTGGAGGAGGTGGAGCGGGCGTTGAACGAGGGCCCGGACTTCGATCTTCTCGCCATCGTCCATGCGGAATCGGCAAGCGGCATTCTCAACCCCCTGCCCGCCATTGCCGCGCTCGCTCGGCAAAGGGGTATCGTGACCCTTGTCGACGCCGTGGCGTCCATCGGCGGCCATACCTTCGAGGTCGACCGGCTGGGCATCGATATCGCCGTCATCGGCCCGCAAAAGGCGCTGGCAGGCCCGGCCGGGGTTTCCGCCATTTCCATCAGTGAAAGGGCGTGGGATCTATTTTCGCATGGTAGGGCGCCGGAAAACTCCATGCTCTCGCTTCTGGACCAGAAAAAACTCTGGCTCGATGCCGGCCGCGGCGCGCTGCCCGGAACGCCCGCTCCGCTGGAATTCTACGCGCTGGAGGCCGCCCTCGACAGGATAGAGGCGGAAGGTCTGGCATCCGCCAACGAACGCCACGAAAGAGCGGCGGCGGCCACCCGGAATGGCATCAGGGCGCTCGGTATCCTGACCTGGGTGGAGGAGGCGCACGCCTCCGCCCTCGTTTCCACGGCGATCCTGCCGGACACAGTGGAAGCCGGTGATTTTCTCGCGGCTGCATCCAAAAAACAGGGCGCAGATCTTTCTTACGGTGTTGGCCCCGGCGCTGAACGACTGATAAGGCTCAATCACACCGGTCGGCGGGCGCATCCGGAGGCTGTGAAAGCCAATATCGCGGCCTTCGCCAGCGCCCTGAAAAGCCTCGGCCATGCCGCAGATACCGATTCCGCGCTGGAAGCGGCCGAAAAAACCTATTTTGACTCTCCTGCGAACAGCGTTCAACGCCCCTGATAAACGTTCATTGCGCCGAATCCTGCGGCGTTGAAATGTCAGTCACGGCATTGTCGTTAAAAATGGTAGACAAATTCCCCGGCCAATCTTGACGAAATCATGGCAACGCGCGAAACTTAACACACTGTTAACTCGCGTGAAGAAGGGAAATGGCCATGGTAGCAGGTTTCAACATGCTCTCCTTTGACCTCTTTGGCATCGGCCGAAGGATGCCCGTCGTCAAGGAGCGGATGGAGACCGAGTTTCAGGACAAAACGCCGCGCAGACCCGACGACGAGTCGCACGATAACGACCGCGATCAGGAATATGAGCTGTTCTTCTGGTCGCTTTACCCGGTGGTCTGACGCCTGCCTGGCAGGCTTTTAAACCATTGGCAAAATAGGTTTTCCGTTGCCTCATCGCTACGGGGCGCGTGGGCTACTGCGCCAGACAAGCGCCGTAACTTCGATATTTTCAGTTTACCGCCAAACCAAACGAAAAGCGGCCCCGGGAAAACCTCGAGGCCGCGCAAATCCGACGATGGATGTTAATGGTTGTCGCGCGGCAGGCCCTTGGTCTGGGCAATGCGCTGGTACTTCACGGCCGGTTCCAGAACCGCGCCGGTTTCCATCTGGCTGACGATACCCCGCTGGATTTCCTGCCATGGCGTCTGGTGGTCGGGGAACTTGTAACCGCCCTCTGCGGAAAGCGCCTCGTAACGCTTCGCCAGTTCCTCGCCGGAAATCAGGATATCCGCCTTGCCGCGGCCGACATCGATGCGAACGCGGTCGCCCGTCTGCAGGATGGCGAGACCGCCGCCGGCCGCCGCTTCCGGTGAAGCGTTGAGGATGGACGGGCTGCCCGACGTGCCGGACTGGCGGCCATCGCCGATGCAGGGCAGCGAATTGACGCCTTCTTTGAGAAGATAATCCGGTGCGCGCATGTTCACCACTTCCGCCGCACCCGGATAACCGATGGGACCGGCGCCGCGCATGAAGAGGATGGTATTGGCGTCGATCTTCAGCGACGGATCGTCGATGCGGTGATGGTAGTCCTCCGGACCATCGAACACCACGGCGCGGCCTTCGAAGGCTTCCGGATCGTTCGGGTTGGAGAGGTAACGGTTGCGGAACTCTTCCGAGATCACGCTCGTCTTCATGATGGCGGAGGAGAACAGGTTGCCCCGCAGAACGCGGAAGCCGGCGCGCTCCTTGAGCGGTTGCTCATAGGGGCGGATGACCTTCTCGTCTTCGATGATCGCGCCGCGGCAATTGTCGCCGATGGTCTTGCCGTTGACCGTCATGGCGTCTTCCATGATCAGTCCTTGCGTCATCAGCTGGTTGACGACAGCGGGAACGCCACCCGCATGGTAATAATCCTCGCCCAGATATTCGCCGGCCGGCTGCAGGTTGACGAGCAGCGGCACGTCTTCGCCATAGGTCTGCCAGTCATCCACCGTCAGCTCGACGCCGACGTGGCGCGCAAGGCCGTTCAGGTGGATCGGCGCGTTGGTGGAGCCGCCGATGGCCGAGTTGACGCGGATGGCGTTGATGAAGGCGTCTTTGGTCATGATGTCGGAAGGCTTGAGGTCTTCCTTCACCATTTCGACGATGCGCAGGCCGGTAAGATAGGAGACTTCCTGACGGTCACGGTAAGGCGCCGGAATGGCGGCGGAGCCCGGAAGCTGCATGCCCAGCGCTTCGGCAAGCGAGTTCATGGTCGTTGCCGTGCCCATGGTGTTGCAATAACCGGTGGAGGGAGCCGACGAGGCGACGAGCTTGACGAAGCCCTGGTAATCGATCTCACCCTTCGCCAGCAGTTCGCGCGCCTTCCAGACGATGGTGCCGGAACCGGTGCGTTCGCCCCGGAACCAGCCGTTCAGCATGGGGCCGACGGAAAGGGCGATGGCCGGAATGTTGACGGTGGCCGCCGCCATGAGACAGGCAGGCGTGGTCTTGTCGCAGCCGATGGTCAGGACGACGCCGTCGAGCGGATAACCGTAAAGCACTTCCACGAGGCCGAGATAAGCGAGGTTGCGGTCAAGACCGGCGGTTGGGCGCTTGCCGGTTTCCTGAATCGGATGCACGGGAAATTCAATCGCGATGCCGCCGGCTTCACGGATACCTTCACGCAGGCGGTTTGCCAACTCCAGGTGGTGGCGGTTGCAGGGGGAAAGGTCGGAGCCCGTCTGCGCGATACCGATGATCGGGCGATCGGACTGCAGTTCGGCCTGGCTGAGACCGAAGTTCATGTAGCGCTCGAGATAAAGCGCCGTCATGTCCGCATTCGCGGGATTGTCAAACCACGCGCGCGAACGCAGCTTGCCCTGAGTTGCAGGAAGATTATCAGATGTCGTCATGATGCGGGTCTCCAGCCGGAAGTGGCCAACGGTAAAATATTACGAAATGCGACAAGCTTATGTTGCGCACAAGGAAAATGGAATCAGCGTTTCGGAGATCACGCATAACCGACAGAGTGAGCCCAGACGAGTGGCATCGAGCTGCACTTCGGCTTTAACCGAATATTTTTCGGCATTTACGCCCATCGCGGGATTACGCAACGGAATCTCCCTCCCTCTTTTGCCGACTAAATTTCGTCCCGGGGGCGCGAAAATTCCGGCAAAAATCGTTTTCTTATTTGTATTACTATTAGATAAAATCATACGCTGTCAAGCGCGGCGACACCAGAAGGCGCGGCAGACAAGATCGTTCGAAACGATAAACTCGAATTATACATCTAATTGATATTAAACGTTATATGCTAAAATTTGCAAACGAATATCGTGCCCGAAAATTCAATTATTCGAAAATGCCTCTTTTCAAGAGTATTACTATATGCTCATAGTGTTGGCGTCACGCTGACATCATCTCTGGGAGGATTAAGATGAGAAAAGCTCTCGCGACAGTTACTGTCGCCGTTTCGCTGTGCCTTGCATCAAGTGTTTCCGCACAATCGCTGACCGTCGGCTTCTCGCAGATCGGTTCGGAATCCGGCTGGCGCGCGGCTGAAACCACCGTCACCAAGCAGCAGGCGGAGAAGCGCGGCGTCACGCTGAAGTTCGCCGACGCGCAGCAGAAGCAGGAAAACCAGATCAAGGCCGTTCGCGGCTTCATTGCGCAGGGCGTCGATGCGATCCTGATTGCACCCGTTGTCGCAACGGGCTGGGACGCCGTGCTGAAGGAAGCCAAGGAAGAAAAAATCCCTGTCATCCTGCTCGACCGCCAGATAGAGGCTCCTGACGATCTTTACCTGACGGCCGTAACCTCCGATCAGGTTCACGAAGGCAAGGTTGCCGGCGACTGGCTGGTCAAGGACGTCGGCTCCAAGGATTGCAAGGTTGTGGAATTGCAGGGCACGACCGGCTCTTCGCCCGCCATCAACCGCAAGAAGGGTTTCGAAGAGGCCATCGCTTCCCACGCCAACATCAAGATCGTGCGCTCGCAGACGGGTGACTTCACCCGCACAAAGGGCAAGGAAGTGATGGAGAGCTTCATCAAGGCGGAAGGCGGCGGCAAGGACATCTGCGCTGTCTACGCCCACAATGACGACATGGCCGTTGGGGCGATCCAGGCGATCAAGGAAGCCGGCCTGAAACCCGGAACCGACATCAAGATCGTTTCCATCGACGCGGTGCCTGACATCTTCAAGGCCATGGCGGCCGGAGAAGCCAACGCCACCGTCGAACTCACGCCTGACATGGCGGGACCCGCTTTCGACGCCCTTGAAGCCTATCTGAAGGACAAGAAGGAGCCGCCGAAGTGGATTCAGACCGAATCCAAGCTCTACACGGCGTCCGATGACCCGATGAAGGTCTACGAGGCAAAGAAGGATCTGGGCTACTAAGCTATTTCTTCGGGGAAACGGCGCAGGAGCTGCGCCGTTTCTTTCGGTTGTGAAACGACGGGCGAAAATCCGATACTGAATGATTTCATGGAGCGAGCGGGTGTGGCCTGCTTCTTCTCCCCGCCGGGGAGAAGGTCGCGGCAGCGGGATGAGGGGGCAAGCTCTCCGAAATCCGGCAATGTTTCCCCCTCATCCGACCCTTCGGGCCACCTTCTCCCCGGCGGGGAGAAGAAACGAGCGGCCACCGCTCGCTTTATGTGATCATTCTGCGCCCTCGTGGCGAGACCCATTGCAATACGGAAACTGCTCTATGTCCGAAACGGCACCACTTCTGGAAGCACGCGCCATCGGTAAATCCTTTCTGGGTATAACGGCGCTCGACGGCGTTGATTTTTCGCTCGGACGGGGCGAGATCCACGCGCTTCTCGGCGAAAACGGCGCGGGCAAATCGACGCTCATCAAAATCCTGACCGGCGTTTATCACCGCGACAGCGGCTCGATCTTTCTGGAGGGCGCAGAAATTGCGCCCGCCAATGTCGGCGAGGCGCAGGCGCTCGGCATCGGCACCGTCTACCAGGAAGTGAACCTTCTCGAAAACCTGACGGTTGCGGAAAATCTCTTTCTTGGCCGCCAGCCCCACCGCTTCGGCATGATCGACCGCGCCTCAATGCAGAAGCAATCACAGGCGCTGCTGACGCAATATGGTCTTGCCATCGACGTCACCGCCCTGCTCTCCAGCTATTCCGTCGCCATCCGCCAGATCATTGCTATCGCCCGCGCCGTCGATCTTTCCGGCAAGGTGCTGGTGCTGGACGAGCCGACTGCCAGCCTCGACGCCCACGAGGTCGAAATGCTGTTCGGGGTGCTGAGAAACCTACGCGCGCGCGGCATCGGCATCATCATCATCACCCATTTCCTCAATCAGGTCTATGATATTGCCGACCGCGTCACGGTTCTGCGCAATGGTCGCCTCGTCGGCACGCGCGATATCGGCAGTCTGCCGCGATCCGAACTCATTGCGATGATGCTGGGTCGCGAAATGCAGCACATCACCCAGGAACATCAGGCGGCGGACGATACCGTTATCGAGGGTGAACCCCCGATCCGTTTCGAAGGTTACGGGAAACGCGGCAGCATCGCCCCTTTCGATCTTGGCATCCGCCCAGGCGAGATCGTTGGCGTCGCCGGTCTCCTTGGCTCCGGCCGAACGGAAACCGCGTTTCTGCTGTTCGGCATTGATCGTCCCGATACCGGCAACGCGACGATAGACGGAAAACCTGTGGCGATTTCGTCGCCCGAGGCCGCGATAGCGGCCGGATTCGGCTTCTGTCCGGAAGAACGAAAGACAGACGGCATCATCGGCGACTTTTCCGTCACCGATAATATTGCGCTGGCGCTGCAGGCCCGGCAGGGCTGGGCACGGCCGCTCTCCCGCCGGCAAAAAGCGGAACTTGCCGAAAGCTTCATCAAATCTCTCGACATCCGTCCGGCCGACCCCGAACGGCCGATCAAATTCCTGTCCGGCGGCAATCAGCAGAAGGCCATTCTGGCGCGCTGGCTCGCCACCCATCCCCGGCTTCTGATCCTCGATGAGCCAACACGCGGCATCGATATCGGTGCGCATGCGGAAATCCTGAAAATGATCGAAAAACTCTGCAGCGAGGGCATGTCGCTCGTCGTCATCTCCTCCGAACTGGAAGAACTGACCGCCGTCGCCCATCGTGTCGTCGTATTGTCCGACCGCCGCCATGTCAGCGAATTGAAGGGCGGCGAATTGACCGCCGACAACATCATGCGAGCGATTGCCGATGCGGCGAAAACGGAGGCGGCATGATGGCAGCAATGACACGACGCTTCAAACGACTTGCTCCGCAGCTTGCCGCGCTCTTCATCATTCTGGCAGCGATTACAATCATTTCTCCGGGTTTCCTGCATGTTTCGTTCCAGAACGGCCGACTCTATGGCAGTCTGGTGGATATTCTCGTGCGCGCCGCTCCCGTGGCTCTGCTGACCATCGGCATGACGTTGGTCATAGCCACCAAGGGCATCGATCTTTCCATCGGCGCGGTCATCGCCATCTGCGGCGCGGTTGCAGCCACGCTGATCAGCAATGGCCATTCCATTCCCTCGGTCATCGTCATCTCACTTGCGGTGGGCATTGCCTGCGGCCTGTGGAACGGCGTGCTGGTCGCCCTTCTTGATATTCAGCCGATTATTGCCACCCTGATCCTGATGGTGGCGGGACGCGGCATCGCCCAGCTCATTACCGAAGGCGTCATTCTCACCTTCAACAATGACAGCTTCGCCGCCATCGGCTCCGGCTCGTTCGCAGGCATCCCGCTGCCCGTCATCGTCTGGGTGGCGGCGGCGCTGTTGATCGGCCTTCTGGTGCGCAAGAGCGCGCTTGGTTTCCTGATCGAGGCGACCGGCATCAATCGCCGCGCCGCAGCTCTTGCCGGAGTTCAGGCGCGCTTCCTCTTGTTCTTCGTCTATGCCGTTTCCGGCCTCTGCGCGGCCATCGCCGGCATGATCGTGACCGCAGATATTCGCGGCGCGGATGCGAACAATGCCGGCCTGTGGCTGGAGTTGGACGCCATATTGGCGGTGGTCATCGGCGGCGGCTCTCTGAATGGCGGGCGCTTCTCCATTACCGCCTCGTTGATCGGCGCGCTCATCATCCAGACCATCAATACCGGCATCCTCGTCTCGGGCTTTCCGCCGGAATTCAACCTCATCATCAAGGCCGGCATCATCATGGTCGTGCTGACGCTGCAATCGCCGGCAATCATCACGGTGCTGGGCTTCGTCAGACCACCCAAGCCAAACGCTAAACCGGCCGCCGCCGATGGCATGACCAAGGAAGGAACCGTGCGATGATCCATAGCCGCAACCTGCCCTTCCTCACTACGCTGACGATCTTCGTGATCGCCTATTTCCTCTGCGTGCTGCAATATCCGGCGATGTTCTCGACACGGGTGATAGGTAATCTTCTGACAGACAACGCCTTTCTCGGCATCGCGGCCGTCGGCATGACCTTCGTCATCCTATCGGGCGGCATCGATCTCTCCATCGGCTCGGTCATCGCCTTTACCAGCGTCTTCGTAGCCGTGATGGTCGGCACCTATAATATCCATCCGCTGCTCGCCTTCGCCATCGTGCTGGCGGTCTCGACGCTGTTCGGTTGCCTGATGGGGGCGATGATCCGCTTCCTGTCGATCCCGCCTTTCGTGGTGACGCTGGCCGGCATGTTTTTGGCGCGCGGCGCGGCTTACCTCATCTCCACCCAGTCTGTGCCGATCTCGCATCCCTTCATCGATGCGATACAGGGCTTTTATTATCGCTTTCCCGGCGGCGGCAGGCTGACGGCACTGGCCATGCTGATGCTCCTCGTTTTTGCGGCGGGCACGTTGATCGCCAGCCGCACCCGCTTCGGCGCCAATGTCTACGCGCTTGGCGGCAACCCGCAATCGGCAGAGCTGATGGGCGTGCCGATCGGGGCGACGACCATCGGCATCTATGCGCTTTCCGGTTTCCTCTCCGGCCTCGCCGGTATCGTCTACACGCTCTACACCTCGTCGGGTTATTCGCTGGCGACGGTGGGGGTGGAACTCGACGCCATCGCCGCCGTCGTCATTGGCGGCACGCTTTTGACCGGCGGCACGGGGTTGGTGGCAGGAACCTTCATCGGCCTTCTGATACAGGGGCTGATCCAGACCTACATCGTTTTTGACGGAACGCTTTCTTCCTGGTGGACGAAAATCGTCATCGGTGTGCTGCTTTTCATCTTCATCGTGTTGCAGCGGGCAATCATCTGGTATTCAAACAGGAGACTGGCCGGACCGCATCCGGCATAATTGCCAAGGGAGGCTTGCTTGGGGCTGCTCGAAACGACGATTAGCGGGCGAAAACGCCGGAACAGCCACGCCCATGTGGTTTCCGAACTCGGCAGCGCCATCGTTTCGGGCAGAATTGCGGAAGGCTCGCTGCTGCCCAACGACGCGGAGCTTTCCATGCGCTTCGGCGTCTCTCGAACCGTGTTGCGCGAGACGATGAAGACGCTGGCGGCGAAGCGACTGGTGGAGCCCAAAGCGAAGGTCGGCACCCGCGTTCTTGATCGTTCGAGCTGGAACTTTTTCGATCCGGATGTACTGGGCTGGCGCTGCGAGGCCGGCATAGACCAGGAATTCGTCAAGCATCTGGCGGAAATCCGCCTGGCGCTGGAACCGGCGGCGGCAGCGGCAGCGGCCCTGCAGGCCTCCAATGACGACATCGTGTCCCTCTATGTCATCGCCGCCAAATTCGACAATCCGAAACATACGCCCGAAAGCATCGCCAAAGTCGATCTCGAATTCCACCTTGCCGTGGCGCATATGTCCGGCAATCCCTTCATGCGCTCGGCAAGCGGCCTGATTGAAGCCGCGCTGGCCATCTCCTTCCAGCTGTCGTCGCCAGCCGCTTCGAAGGGCACCATCGCCGAAATCGCCTCCAACCATCT
The DNA here is from genome assembly GCF_008274755.1 of Agrobacterium sp. B1(2019). Taxonomy (NCBI): domain Bacteria; kingdom Pseudomonadati; phylum Pseudomonadota; class Alphaproteobacteria; order Hyphomicrobiales; family Rhizobiaceae; genus Agrobacterium; species Agrobacterium sp. B1(2019). The sequence continues at coordinate 389,314 of NZ_VTPB01000002.1, forward strand.
GCGCATCGTGCATGCAATTGCGGCGCGTGACGCGGATGCGGCGGTAAAGGCTATGCGTCACGTGATCGAGGTCGGCAAGGACCGCACGCAGAACGCGATCAAGACGGTTTAGAGCCCCCTCCGGCACGGAACCACAGTGGCCCGCTTCGCAGGCCGCTCTTCACGCAGCACGTGACATCCAGGCGTTTTCACGCCATAAAATCAAAATTCCTTAACCGATCGTCCGAATTTTGAGAGCTGCCATGAATGATGCCCTGACCGAGATGCTGCGTGGCCTGAGACTGGACGGTGTGGAATACGGCCGTTGCCGCATGGCAACACCCTGGGCGACGGCTTTTCCCGAACAGGACGCCGCACGGTTTCATTTCATCGGCGTCGGTCAGGCGAAACTGCAGAAGCCTTCCGGCGAATGGCAGACGCTCAAATGCGGCGATGCCGTGCTTCTGCCCAGGGGTCACGCCCATGTGCTTGCCAGCGGCGAGAATGTGACGCCCTCTCCCTTTGACCGGTTTGGCAAAAAGGAAGTTTGCCAGGGCATTTTTGATATGGAATGCGCCAGCGCGGGCGGCGATACCGTGGCCTTTACCGCCTCGATGCGGTTCAATATGGATAATCTGCACCCGCTGTTGCAGCTGATGCCGGATGTGATGCTGACCAGCGATCTGGCCAAAAGCGACCCGGCAATTCCCCATCTCTTGGACGCCATGGCGCGCGAGGTGGAACTGAACCGCGTCGGCGCAGGCGGTATTCTGGCAAGGCTTGCCGATGTGCTGACCGCAACCCTGATCCGCACATGGGTGGAACATGGCTGCGGCGATTCCAGCGGCTGGCTCGCCGCCGTGCGCAATCCCGAACTCGGCCGGGTACTGGCCGCCATTCATCTCAACCCAGAAAAAGACTGGAGCGTGGAAGAACTCGCCTCGCTTATGGGTGCATCCCGTTCCAGTTTCGCGGAACGCTTCACCCGCATAGTGGGCGAAAGCCCGGCCCGTTATGTGGTACGCGTGCGCATGCATCAGGCACGGCTCTGGCTGCGCGAAGGCATGCGCGTGACGGTGGCGGCAGAAAAGCTCGGTTACGATTCCGAAGCCTCCTTCAGCCGGGCCTTCAAACGGGTGCTCGGTGCGCCACCGAGCCAGTTTCGCAGGAAAGATGCGGCCGGGTTGGAAGATGCGGCTTAAAAGCTTCTCAGTGGAAATTGCGTGAAATGACCTTTATCCGCTCGACCGTGTCATCATTCTCCAAGACAGGTTGGGGACGTTTGCGGAACGCGCGATGATCCTCCGGCGGCGTGCCATGGTGGAACTCGTCGCCACGCCCATGCGGCAGGGGAAAGGCGCGGTTGCGCTCGCCCACACTGGCCAGCGCCTGCGACAGATCGGTCAGCCGGTGGGCGACCAGATGCACCACCTCGCCTTCCCGCTGGATCTTGCCGTAAATGCCGACCATGCCGGCCGACAGCACCACGCGCCGGTATTTTTCAAAGGTTTTGACCCACAGCACCGCATTGGCGATACCCGTCTCATCCTCCAGCGTCATGAAGATCACGCCCTTTGCCGAACCGGGGCGCTGGCGCACCAGCACCAGACCGGCCGTTTCCAGCCATGTGCCATCCCGCACACGCGCCGCCTCCGCACAGGTGACGATGCGGCGGCGGGAAAGATCGCGGCGCAGGAAGGTCATGGGATGCTCGCGCAGGGTCAGCCCCACATGGCCGTAATCCTGCACCACCTCGCCACCGTCAGTCATGGGCCGAAGCGCAACGGAGGGCTCCTGAAGCTCCTCGATAACGGCATTTTCCCTGATGGCAGCAGCAGCAAAAAGCGGCAGCGGCTCATCGCTCAGAGCCTTGATGGCCCAGAGCGCCTCGCGTCTGGCAAGCGAAAGCGACGGCAGAAAGGCATCGGCCTCCGCTAGGCAGACCAGGGCGGCGGTCGGAACGCCCGCCCTTCGCCAGAGATCGTCCACCGAGGCAAAAGGCCGGTCCTGCCGGGCGGCGACGATATCGGCAGCGTGCTTGTTGGCAAGCCCCTTCACCAGACGCATGCCGAGCCGCACGGCATAACGCTCCTTGCCATTTACATCTCGTTTGCCCGTCGGCTCCAGCGTGCAATCGAAGCGGCTGTTATTGACGCAGACTGGGCGCACCTCCACGCCATGATCACGCGCATCTCGCACGATCTGCGCCGGGGCGTAAAAACCCATGGGCTGCGAATTGAGAAGCGCCGTACAGAAAATATCTGGATAATGGCATTTCAGCCATGAGGAGGCATAGGCAATCAGCGCGAAGGAAGCCGCATGGCTTTCAGGGAAACCGTAGCTGCCGAAACCTTCGAGCTGTTTGAAGATACGTTCGGCGAATTCTTTCTCATAACCGCGCTCCACCATACCATCGATCAGATCCTGCCTGAATTTGGAGATGGTGCCGACATTCTTGAAGGTTGCCATGGCGCGGCGCAACTGATCCGCCTTGCCGGGTGAAAAACCGGCGCATTCGATTGCGACACGCATGGCCTGTTCCTGAAACAGCGGCACACCGAGCGTCTTGCCGAGTACCCCTCTCAATTCCTCTTTAGGGTAATGCTCTTTCTCTTTCCCATCACGGCGGCGCAGATAAGGATGCACCATATCGCCCTGAATGGGGCCGGGGCGAACAATCGCGACCTGTATGACGAGATCGTAAAATATCTTCGGCTTCAACCGCGGTAGCATCGACATCTGCGCCCGGCTTTCGATCTGGAAGGTACCAAGCGTATCGGCCTTCTGGATCATCTCATAGGTGGGATCGTCATCCTGCGGCACGGTAGCGAGATCGTACTTATCACCGGTACGTTCTTCCAGCATGTTGAAGCCGCGCTTCATGCAGGAGAGCATGCCGAGCGCCAGACAGTCCATTTTCATGAACCTCATGATATCGACATCGTCCTTGTCCCATTCGATGATCTGCCGTTTGTCCATGGCAGCAGGTTCGATCGGCACCAACTCGTCCAACCGGTCATGGGTCAGAACAAAGCCGCCCGGATGCTGGCTATGGTGGCGCGGCGTACCAACAAGCTGGTTGGCAAGCTCGAATGCAAGCTTCAGGCGGCGGTCCTCCATATTGAGGTTCAGCTCCTTGAGCTGCTTCTCATCCACCCCTTCGCTCCAGCGCCAGACCTGTGAGGATAGCAGTTTCGTCAAATCTTCGGGCAGCCCCAGAACCTTGCCGACATCGCGCAACGCCCCGCGGCCGCGATAACGGGTGACGACCGAGCACAGCGCGGCCTTGTCGCGACCATAGGTATCATAGACCCACTGGATGACCTCCTCGCGCCGCTGATGTTCGAAATCCACATCGATATCCGGCGGTTCGCGTCGCTCCTCGGAAACGAAACGTTCGAACAGGAGATCGACCTTGACGGGATCGATGGCGGTAATGCCAAGCACGTAACACACCACCGAATTGGCGGCCGAGCCGCGTCCCTGACAGAGAATATCCAGCGAACGTGCATGGCGAACGATAGCATTCACCGTCAGGAAATAGGGAGCATATTCCAGCCTGCCGATCAGGCCAAGTTCGTGATGCAAAGCCTTTTCCACCTTATCCGGCAAACCATCCGGATACCGCCCCGGCGCCGCCTCCCACACCATCTTTTCCAGCGCCTGCTGCGCCGTCAGCCCCGGCAGGCTGCGCTCTTCGGGATATTGGTAGACCAGTTCTTTCAGCGAAAATTTGCAGCGTTTCGCAATTTCAAGGCTGCGGGAGAGCGCCTCGGGGTAACGGGCGAACAGCCGGTGCATCTCTTCCGGCGGTTTCATATAACGGTCGGCATGGCGCTCGCGGCGGAACCCCGCCTCATCGATGGTGCAATTGTGCCGGATACACGTGACGACATCCTGCAGCATGCGGCGCTCGGGCACATGAAACAGCACGTCATTGGTCACCACGGTCGGCACCCCTGCGGCTAGCGCCATGTTCGACAGTTCGAAAAGCCGCATCTGGTCGTTGGGCCGCCTTCTGAGACTGAGCGCCATATAGGCGCGGTCGAAAAAAGCAGCCTTGAGCCGGCGCAGGCGAAGCGCGCAGAGATCGTCGGCCAGATCGGCGAGCAGCACGACGATCAGTCCTTCGCCATAGGTGACGAGATCGTCCCATGTCAGCCGGCATTTGCCCTTGCCGCCTCTTTTTTTGCCAACGGAAAGCACCCGGCAAAGACGGCCGTAGGCCTGGCGATCCATGGGATAGGCAAGCACGGAAATATCGTCATCCAGATCGAGCCGGCAGCCGATGACGAGGCGGACGCCATGATTATTGGCGGCTTCGTAAGCGCGGGGAATGCCCGCAAGGCTGTTGCGATCCACGATACCGAGCGCCTCGATGCCGAGGTTTTTGGCCTGTTCGAACAGTTCATCGCAGGAGCTTGCACCGCGCAGGAAGGAAAAATGCGTGGTCACCTGAAGTTCGGCATAACGGGTCGCGCTCATGCGAAGACCCCATGGATGAACCAGCCCTGAGAGCCCGTTTCCGCATGTTCGCCATCACCGGAGCGGAAAATCCAGAAGCGCTCGCCGCTTTCATTTTCCACCGTGAAATAATCGCGCACGGCGGCCTTTTCCCGGTCGCGTTTCCACCATTCACCGAACACCCGCTCCGGCCCGTCGGCGCGCCGCACATTGTGGCGCACGCCCTTCCAGAGGAAATAACGCGGCGGATGGTCCGGCAGCAGCGCCAGCGTTTCGATGGGTTCCGGCCTTGCAAAAAGCCGGACCGGACGCGGCCAGTGGCCAGGCCAGCCGAGCCTATCTTCTGGCGCAAGCGCCCCAACGGGGGTAAGGGAGCGTTCCGGCACATCGCTCGCCACCGCCGCGTAACGATAGACCCTGTGGCCACGATTGAGGATGACATCGACCGTATCGGCGATGTCCGCACGCCCCTCCTCCAGAAGCGAGGATCGGGCCTGTGCGGCGAGAAGCGGTTCGGCATGGGTGGCGGTCAGCACCATCATCTCGATGCCGAAGCCGGGATCGATGGTGTCAATACGGTCGGTCAAAAGCCGAACCAGCTGTTTGACATCGCGCACCGGTCTTGATGTGCCCGCCCTTATGGCCTGCAGACCACTATCGACCCTGTGCAGCACCAGATCGACCCGGCGAGCACCAAGACCGCGCTTTTCCAGCGCGGCGCAAAGGTCGACAACGAGCTTCTGCGTATAACGGGCAATCGTCTCCGCTGCTGCGATGGGTTCGAGAAAGGCGCGCCGCACCTCCACCAGCTCGGCCACCCGCACCGGTTCGATGGGTTCGCCGATCTCTCCGAAAGCCTGCGAGAGACGACGGACAAGCTCGGGGCCGAAACGCAGGGTCAGCGGCGCGCGCGGGGCTTCGGCAAGCTCACCGATGCTGCGGAAGCCGAGCACTTTCAGCCCGGAAACGATACGCTCCTCCAGCCTCAGCGCAGAAAGCGGCAGGCCGCTGATCGCCGCTCTCTGGCTACCCGGCGGTATGATGCTGATTTCTTCACGGCTGAAACGTGCCAGCGCATGAGCCGCCCCCCAGCTATCGGCAATGGCGGCGCGGGCGGCAAAGCCTGCGGCATGCAGGCGGTTGACCATGCCGCTCAGCATCAGCGTCTCATTGCCGTGCAGATGGTCAGCACCCGCTGTGTCCAGCACCAGCCCGTCCGGCGGGTCGGCAGCGACAATGGGGGCGTAGATGCGTAAAAAATGAAAGGCCAGTTGCTCAAGGGCGCGGGCATCACCAGCCGAGTCCAGATCTTCCATAAGAAGACCCGGCACCAGCGCCTGCGCCTTGCTGACCGGAGTGCCGGGGCGGATGCCCGCCGCCTTTGCCGCCTTGTCGAGCGTCAGCACCAGCCGGCGGCTGCCCTGGCGGCCAATCATGACCAGCGGCTTTTCAGCCGGCGGCGCGTCCTTGCCCGAAAGACGCCGGAAGCGATCCGTCGGCCATGTCGGCAGGTAGAGCGAGACGACCCTTTGCATCACAGGCTTCCACTTCAAATTCGGCGCTTTCGCCGCCGCGACATCGCAAGAGTTCAAGAAACCAGCGCGGCCTGCCCACCCCCGGCACCGGCAAAGGCGAAGAGGGCCGCACGGAAATCCGCCAGCGTGTAACGGACGCGGTCGGCTCGCCGAACAGCGCCGCATCGGCCGGACGCCTGAAACGGCGGATGGCGATGCCGGTAACGCCAGAGGTTTCCGCCGTCAGCTGCAGCCGTCGCGAGGCGTTCATCGGCAATTTCGCCAGTTCGCCCATCACCGCGCCGAAACCATTGCAGCGTAGGCCCTCCTCGAAACAATCGAGCACGCCTTTCTCATCGCGGCATTCAACGATGATGAGCCGGTTCTGCGATAGGCCCGCCTGCGTCAGCCCCGGCATGAACAGATCCCGTCGGGTGACGCACCATAAAACCTTGCCGGAAAGCCTTGCCGCCACACCGGCCGCAAAAAGGGCAGCCGCCGCGCCATCGACAGCGCCATTGCCGCCGCCGCTCACCTCATGCAGGCAGCCGAGCTTTAGCCCGCCTCCCGGCAGGTGATGGTCGAGGGCATCCACGCCGAAAGGCAAAGTTTCGTGCAGGCGCGGAGCGCCGTTACCGATCCTTTCCAGCCTTTCACGCAGCTCTTCGACAAGGAGCAACTGATCCGCGCGCTTTTGCATGGCATGACAGGTTTCAATTCCGGTTATTCATCTTAATTGTTCTTGTTTTGTTCCTATTTCGGTAAAGAGTCAAGCAACAGGTTGGCGCTATTCAACAGTTTGCACGGGAAGAGAGGATTCCGGCCTTGCGGCGCTCTGCCCCATCGTTAAAACGGAATTGTCCGCTCGCCGCCTGTTTTCCCCCGACAGCCGCAGGCAACGGACATCATGGTTTGGAGGAACCACCGATGATCGCCAGCATCTTGATTGCCGTGGTTGCGGCGATCCATATCTACATCGTCATTCTGGAAATGCTGCTGTGGGAAAAGCCGGCCGGCCGAAAAGCCTTTGGTCTCTCGGCGGATTTCGCCCGGCAGACAAAAGTGCTTGCCGCCAATCAGGGGCTTTATAACGGCTTTCTCGCAGCCGGGCTGATCTATGGGCTCACACAGGGCGATGACGGGCTCAGCTTCAAGGTTTTCTTCCTGACTTGCGTTCTGATCGCCGGTATTTTCGGCGCGATCACTGCCAATATGAAGATCCTGTTCATTCAGGCATTGCCGGCATTGTTTGCGCTCGGCTTCCTCTGGCTTGGAGCATGACCTGATGACCGCATGGAACGACACCTCCGCAAGAGACGCTCTCAACCGCATTTTCATGGCCGCAGTCGCCAGCGCCGATCCGGCAAAGGTGCTGCAACACCACCTCCCCTCCCCGCCCAAAGGGCGTTGCGTGGTCGTGGGCGCCGGTAAGGCTTCCGCCGCCATGGCCGCAGCGCTTGAAGCGGCATGGCCACATGTGGAGCTCTCAGGTGTGGTGGTGACGCGTTACGGACATGCCGTGCCGACGGCGCGTATCGAAATCATCGAGGCTTCCCATCCCGTGCCCGACGAGAAGAGCGCGGAAGCGGCAAAACGCATTCTCGCCGCAGTCGAAGGGCTCACCGCCGACGATATGGTGATCGCATTGATTTCCGGCGGCGGTTCGGCACTGATGGTCGCGCCAGCCGAAGGCATGACGCTTGCGGACAAGATGGCTGTCAACCGTGCCTTGCTTGCCAGCGGCGCGACGATTTCCGAAATGAATGCGGTGCGCAAACACCTCTCCCGCATCAAGGGCGGACGGCTGGCGCTGGCCGCCAAACCCGCCAAGGTTGTTTCACTGCTGATTTCCGACGTTCCGGGTGACGACCCCTCAGAGATCGCCTCCGGGCCAACGGTTGCCGATCCGAGTGACATTCAAACCGTGCGGGAAATCGTCTCCCGTTATGCGCTCGATCTTCCCGAAAACGTGCGCAAGGTGCTGGAAAAAGGCGAGGAAACCCCGAAGGCGGGCGATATCGCGGAAGATATCCGGCTCATCGCCGCCCCCTCGCTCGCCCTGCAGGCGGCAGCGGATGAGGCAGTGAAACTTGGGCTTACGCCGCTCGTCCTCGGAGATTCACTGGAGGGTGAGTCAAAAGATGTCGGCGCAGTCATGGCCGGCATCGCGCTTTCCGCCAGCCGCAAGGGCCTTCCGGTCAAAGGCCCGGCCGTCCTGCTCTCCGGCGGCGAAACCACGGTCACGCTGAACAGGGGCGTTGGCGGCAAGGGACCGGCAGGCAAGGGCGGTCGCAACACGGAGTTCTTGCTGAGCCTTGCGCTGACGCTGAAGGGTGCGGATGGCATCTGGGCCATTGCCGGCGACAGCGACGGCATAGACGGCGTGGAGGATGCGGCAGGTGCGGTGGTGACACCGGACACGCTTGCCCGCATGCGCAAAGCCGGTGTCGATCCGCGCCAGTCGCTCATGAGCCACGACAGCTACACCGCTTTCAATGCAGCAGGAGACCTTGTCGTCACGGGACCGACCCTGACGAATGTGAATGATATCAGGGCGATTCTGATCGGGTAATAGCGGAGAAGTTTGCAGTGACTATTATGGGCCTTCCGACGCGGGCTTCTCGGAGGGAAGACGTTTTGACTATGCCTTCGGAGAGGAGTAATCTAGCGCGATATCCTTTGGAGCTTCAGCCATGCGTTCTGGAGTACTCATATTCGGCCTGATCGTGGCCCTTATTCCGACTTTGGCGGATGCCCACAATTGCAAATGCCGAAATCGCGGTGCCATGTTCGAACTCGGCCAGACATCCTGCCTGAAGGTCGATGGCGGCTCCTATCTCGCACGTTGCGAGATGAAGCTCAACGTTTCGTCCTGGACCAAGATCGAGGACGGTTGCCCCGTAACGCAACGGGTGCAGTCGATGTCTCCTAGCTCTTATCAATAGTATTGAGCCTTGAGACCAGGCGATAACGAAGGAGCGAGCCCGTACCGCTTGTTTCTTCTCCCCGGCGGGGAGAAGAAATGCGCGGGCAGGGTCGTGTCCAATCTTACAGCTTCACCCAGCCGCCGTTCTTTTTTCCGGATTCGACGCAGGCCGTGACGAAGGCGACGCCTTTTACCCCGTCATCGACGGTCGGATAAATCACCGCCTTGTCCAGCGCCGAGCCGTCGCGGCTGGCCTCAATGGCATGGGCCGCTTCAGTATAGATGGTGGCAAACGCTTCGAGATAGCCTTCCGGGTGGCCCGATGGAATGCGGGTGACGCGCGCCGCCGCAGCCCCGGCGCCTGCACCGCCGCGGGTGATCAACTGCTTGGGTTCGCCGAGCTTCGTGAACCAGAGATAGTTCGGATCAGCCTGCGTCCATTCGATGCCGGCTTTGTCACCATACACACGAACTTTCAGCCCGTTTTCGTGACCGACCGCAACCTGGCTGCACCAGAGCAGCCCCTTGGCCGCCTGCTTGCCATCCGTCGCCTTGAAACGCAGCATCACATGCGCGTTGTCGTCCAGCCGGCGGCCTTCGACGAAGGTGTGCACATCAGCCGCCAGTTCGTCGACTTCCAGGCCGGAAATGAAGCATCCAAGATTATATGCATGCGTGCCGATATCGCCTGTGGAACCACCCGCACCCGATTGCGCCGGGTCGGTGCGCCAGACGGCCTGCTTGGCGCCCGTCTGCTCGATGGGTTCCGCCAGCCAGTCCTGCGGATACTCCATCTGCACCAGACGGATCGTGCCGAGAGCGCCCGATTCCACCAGTTCCCGCGCATGCCGTACCATGGGGTAGCCAGTGTAGTTATGCGTCAGGATGAACAGGGCGTCCGCCTTGTCGGCCACTTCCTTCAGCTTTTTGGCGTCTTCCAGATTGGAGGTCAGCGGCTTGTCGCAGATGACATGGATGCCGCGCTCCAGAAACGCCTTCGCGGCCGGATAATGGACATGGTTTGGGGTGACGATCGCCACCGCCTCGATGCCATCCTCTCGCAGCGCTTCTTTTTCGGCCATTTCCTCGAAAGAGCCGTAGCATCGTTCGGGATCGAGCCCCAGCTCACGGCCGGAAGCCAGGGATTTTTCCGGGGTCGAGGACAGGGCCCCTGCCACGAGATCGAAACGATTGTCGAGCCTTGCTGCCATGCGGTGAACACCACCGATAAAGGCACCCGAACCACCGCCCACCATGCCAAGACGAATCCGCTTGTTCGCCTTGTCGGTTGTCTTTCCTTCAATAGCCATAATGTTTCCTCTGCAATGCTCTCAAAGTCCAAGCATACGGCGGTTGGCCGCATCGTCGGTGCCGCTTGATGCGAAGTCGTCAAAGGCTTTTTCCGTGACGCGGATGATATGCGCCTTGACGAATTCCGCCCCTTCGCGGGCGCCGTCTTCAGGGTGTTTCAATGCGCATTCCCACTCAACCACGGCCCAGCCGTCAAAATCATTGGCCGCCATCTTGGAGAAGACCGCACCGAAATCAACCTGCCCGTCACCGAGCGAGCGGAACCGGCCGGCACGGTTGACCCAGCCCTGATAACCGCCATAGACGCCCTGCCGTCCGGTCGGATTGAACTCCGCATCCTTGACGTGGAACATCTTGATACGGTCTTTATATATGTCGATATTGTCGAGATAATCGAGGCATTGCAGCACGTAATGCGAGGGGTCGTAGAGCATGTTGGCGCGCTTGTGGTTCTTCACGCGCTCCAGAAACATCTCGAATGTCACGCCATCGTGCAGATCTTCGCCGGGATGGATTTCGTAGCAGACATCCACGCCCTGTTCATCGGCATAATCGAGGATCGGGGTCCAGCGTTTCGCCAGTTCGTCGAAGGCCGTTTCCACCAGACCAGCCGGGCGCTGCGGCCACGGGTAGACGAACGGCCAGGCAAGCGCGCCGGAGAATGTCGCATGTGCCTTGATGCCGAGATTTCTCGAGGCTTTCAGCGCAAACTTTACCTGTTCCACCGCCCATTCCTGGCGCGCCTTGGGGTTGCCGCGCACTTCCGGTGCGGCAAAACCATCGAAGGCCTCGTCATAAGCCGGGTGAACGGCGACGAGCTGACCTTGCAGGTGAGTGGAAAGCTCGGTGACTTCCACGCCATTCTGGCGCGCGACACCGGCGAACTCGTCGCAATAATCCTTCGATTCCGCGGCCTTTTTTAGATCGATCAGCTGGCTTGCCCAGGTCGGCACCTGCACGCCGATATAGCCTTTCTCAGCCGCCCATTTGGTTATGCTGTCCCAGCTGTTGAACGGTGCGGCATCGCCTGCGAACTGGCCGAGAAAAAGCGCCGGTCCCTTGATCGTTCTCATTAAAATCTCCTCCTGCATCGATACAGTTGCGCGGTAACCCGCTTCGATCCCAAGCGCCAAGCTAACCGCTCGTTATTTTCAGACAAGCCCCAAAAGCGAAAGGGCAAGAGAATTTCAGCATTCCATCAAAACATTGGGGCGCTTAGAGCGCGAGCCCGCTCGCCCTGTCGAAGACATGTACCCGCTCATGATGAACGCTGGCGGCAAAGGGCGTATTGACCTTCACCAGCTGCTCGCCATCCACCACTGCGGTCACCTGATCGCCTGCGAGTTCGAAGACCACATGGGTCTGTGCGCCGGTTGGCTCCACAAGTACCGTTCTGCCCGTAAGCGAGATATCTCCGCCGATCGCCGAACCGATATGTTCCGGGCGTAGCCCGATCGTGACCGACTGCCCGCGCTTGACCTTTCTGTCAGCGGCGATGCGGATCGCCGTACCATCCTTCAGCCGGGCGGCAGGCTGGTCGCCCTCGCCATCCACCACACCCTCGATCAGGTTCATCGCGGGCGAGCCAATGAAAGCGGCGACAAAGAGATTGGCGGGGGTCTTGTAAAGTTCGAGCGGCGTACCCTGCTGCTCGATACGGCCCTGATTGAGCACCACCACCCGGTCGGCCAGCGTCATCGCCTCGATCTGGTCATGGGTGACATAAATTGAGGTCGTTCCGACCTTTTGGTGCAGCGCCTTGATTTCGCTGCGCATCTGCACGCGTAGCTTGGCATCGAGGTTTGAAAGCGGCTCATCGAACAGGAAGACGGCCGGGTTGCGCACAACGGCGCGCCCCATGGCGACACGTTGGCGCTGGCCGCCGGAAAGCTGCGAGGGCTTGCGGTCTAGCAGCTTGCCGAGATCGAGCATGCGGGCGGCCTCCGCAACGCGCTCTTCAATCACGCTTTTCGGCTGGCCGGCAAGCTTCAGGTTGAAGCCCATGTTTTCAGCCACTGTCATATGCGGATAAAGCGCATAGGACTGGAATACCATCGCGATGTTGCGCTCGCGCGGGGTCATGCCATTGACCACCTTGTCGCCGATGAGAATATCCCCATCGGTGATTTCCTCCAGCCCCGCGATCATGCGCAACAACGTGGACTTGCCACAACCCGAAGGGCCGACCAGCGCGATGAATTCACCATCGGCAATATCGAGTGAGATGCCGTGAATGACATCGAGCGCGGCATAGGACTTGCGGATATCCTTAAGTTCGACGGAAGCCATATTTTGCTCCTTTCATGTCACGATTTGACGGCACCGGCCGTCAGGCCCGCGATGATGTGTTTCTGTGCGAGGAAGAAGACGATGACTGTCGGCAGGATCGTCAGCGTGATGAAGGCGAGAACCAGCTGCCATTCCGTGCCGAACTCGCCGCGATACACCATGATGCCGAGCGGCCAGGGATATTTCGATTCCGAATTCAGCATGATGAGCGGCAGGATGTAGCTGTTCCAGCTGCCGACGAAAGAGACGATGCCAACGGTCGCCACGATCGGCCGCGAAAGCGGCACTGAAATGTGCCAGAAGAAGCGCAGATACCCGCAGCCATCCACAAAGGCTGCCTGAAACAACTCATCCGGCAAATTGCGGAAATAGTTGCGGAACAGAAGAATGCTCATGCCAAGGCCGAAAGCCACCTGCGGCAGCACCACACCCCAATAGGTGTCGAGAAGGCCCAAATCGCGAATGCGGATGAACAGCGGCAGGATGGCGGTCGCCGCCGGGAACATCAGCCCCAGCAGGAAATAATTGAGCAGGAAGGACGAGCCGAAGAATTTCACATGCGCGAAGGTGAAGGCCGCCATGGCCGAGACGGTGAGCGTCAGGAACACCGTCAACAGCGCGATGACCAGAGAATTGAATATCTGCAGCCAATAGCGTTTGCCAAGCAGGATATCGCCGTAATTGGCCCATTGCCATTCGGCCGGTATACCGAACGGATTGACACGCAGGTCTCCCAGCGTCTTGAAGCCGCCAAGAGCCGTCGTCAGAAGCGGAATGAGCACGATGGCCGCGATCAGGCTCAGCGAGATATAGAGATAAAGCTTGGTTTGCAGCGGCATGCGCACGGAAGTGGATGTGTCAGTCATGGCGCATGAATATCCTTTTGTAACCGAAGGCGAGCGTCACGCAGATGACGAAAAGAACAACGCCCACCGCACTGCCAAGGCCCACCTGCATTCGCATGACGCCGTAAGTGTAGAGGAAGGTGACCATGGTCTGCGTGGAGTTGGATGGACCGCCGCCGGTAAGCGGCATGATCATGTCGAACAGTTGCAGGGAGCCGATGACCGCAAAGAAGACGGAAAGGCGAACCGTGGAGCCGAGCATCGGCAGCGTGACGTAGCGGAATTTCTGCCAGCCGGACGCGCCGTCGATTTCGGCCGCTTCCAGTACATTCTTATCGACGGATTGAAGGCCCGCGATGAACAGCATCATGTGGAAACCGAAATATTTCCACACGATGACGCCGAGCACGGCATAGATCGCCACATCCCTGTCGGCCAGCACGTAAGGATTGGCGAATCCGAAGAAGTTGGAAATCGCGGCAAAGAGGCCATAGTCGCCATCATAAACAAAGCGCCAGATCAGACCCGCAGCAACATCCGCCAGAACGTAAGGCAGAAAGAACACCAGCCGGAAGGCAACGACGCCGGGAATGCGATGCGCCAGCATCATGGCAAGCCAGATGGCGAGCGGTATCTGGATCAGGATCGAGATGAGGATGATCAGGCCGTTATTGAGCAAAGCCTGTGAAAAGGCGGCATTGCCGAACAGGACCTGGAAATTCTTCAGGCCGACAAAATCGGTCGGTGTGCCGTAACCGTTCCAGCGATAAAGACTATACCACGCCGCCTCACCCATGGGCAGAATGACGAACAGGGTAAAGAGTAGCAGCGCGGGCGGCAGGAACACCAATAGGGTCAGCGCCCGATCATGCGCGACTGAACTCCGCTTGTGCCTACCCTTTGTCGCGCCACGCGCCGGCATGGACGCAGAAGTCATGGAAATATCCGTCATCTCTATCCGCTTTCATGGAGGCAGATAAGCAGCGCCGCACATTCGCGGCGCTGCCATGGAAATCGTCAGATCAGCGCAGCTCGAATGCGTCCTGAATCTGCTGGGCACCTTCTTCGGCGGTCATCTGGCCGGATACGATCTCGACCGAAATATCATTGACGACGCGGCCGACGGCGGCGCCGAGCGTCTGATCGAAGAAGTTCTGGTGCCAGGTGGAGGCGGCGAGCTGCTTGGCCGAATCCGCCAACAGCGGGTTCTTCACCGCACCGGCTGCACCCGTGGCGACCGGCAGGATCATACCGGCGGTCGCCATCTTCTCTTCGCTTTCCTTGCTGGTGAGGAAAGTGGCGAAATCGATCGCTTCCTTGGACGCATTCTTGGTGACCGCCCAACCGTTCAGGCCGCCCAGCGTATCGGTGGCCTTGCCGGCACCGCCTTCGACAACCGGGAAGGCAAAGCGCCCGATGTTTTCAGGGGCCAGACCCTTACCGTCGCCGGCATTCTTGCGCTGGTTCGCTTCGGTATTGTCGAAGCCGAGAATGATTGCAGCCTTGCCGTCACCAAAGACGCCGAGCGCCTGCGGCCAGGTGGAGCCGAGATAACCGGGCTGGAAAGGTTCAAGCTTGCCGAACTCGGCCAGCTGCTCACCCGCCTTGATGATGGCAGGGTCCATGAAGCCTTCGCCTTCGCCCTTGCGGGCGGCATCAAACACGGCCTGCCCGCCATTGCGCATGACGAGATAGCTCCAGTAGAAATGGATCGGCCATTTTTCTCCGCCGCCGCCGGCAATCGGCACGATGCCCGCGTCCTTGATCTTCTTGACGGTTGCGCTGAAATCCGCCCAGGTCTTGATATCCTCGGCCTTCACACCTGCCTTGGCGAACAGTTCCTTATTATAAAAGAAGCTGACAAGGCTGACACGATAAGGCACGGCCCAGACCTTGCCGTCAAAGGACAGGCCGTCGATTGCAGACGCATTATAGGCCTGGCGCAGTTTGCCGCCATCGGCATCGAAAACCTCGGTCAGATCCTTCAGCGCACCAGTCTTAGACTGCTCCTCAAGGACGCCGCCGCCCCAGCTATAAAAGAAGTCGGGCACGTCGTTGGATTGCAGCAGCGTCGGCAACTTCGCCTTGAAGGCCTCGTTTTCGAGGAACTGCAGTTGGATGTCGACATCGGGGTGCTTGGCCTCGTATTCCTTGGCGATCTCCACCCAGACGGCCACGGATTTCGGGTCCAGTTCCACATGCATCCATTTTACGACCGTCGCGGCCGAGGCGCATGCTGCGCCGAGCATGAGAGCAATACTTGTCGTTGTGGCAAAGCTTACGAGCTTGCCGCTCAGGCTTGCGCCTGCGTGCCAAATCGTCATGATGGTGATCCTCCCTCGGGGATTTCCTCATTTATTCCCCAATGCGGATTAATTCATATCAGGGTTCGCTCATTGTCAAGGCACAATGCCGATTTTTTGCGCTTGGCGCTTGACACACCCCACCCTCACCCCGTTATTTAATCCGTATTCCGATATAAATCGGGAGGCAACGGCATTGATCGCAGCAGGACCCCATGAAGACCGCAGACCCAGAATTGATGCGCGCGATCAACAGGCTGAGCGTGCTCGACAGCATCCGCCGGCATGGACCGATTTCCAGGGTGGAGATCAGCGAACGCACCCAGCTTTCCACGACGACCGTTTCCGCCATCACCGCTTCTCTTCTGGATGATGGGCTGATTCTCACCCGCCATCTCGGCGACATCAGGACGGAAGGTGGACGCGGAAGACCGCGCGTGATGCTGGAGCTGAACCCGGATGCCGCTCGCGTCGTGGGGGCAAAGATAGCCGCCAACCGTATGGTTTTCGTCGTCACCGATTTTTGCGGCAATGTCCTTTCCACCCTCGCTCTTCCAATCCGTGTCGATCGCCAGCCGATCGGCGTTATCGCCGATCTCGTTGAAGACGGAGTACGGCGCTGTGTGGTCGATGCGGGTCTTTCACTCGAAGATGTGGACATGGTCTGTCTTGGCCTGCCCGGCGTCATCGAACATCGCACCGGCAAAATCCGCAGTAGCCCGATCCTGCGGGAGGTGAACGTCAATTTCGCCGAGGAAATGACGGCGCGGCTGAATTCGCCGACCATCATCGAAAGCGATGCCCACGCCATTACGCTCGCCCATCACTGGTTCGGCCACGCGCGTGATCTCGAAGACATGGTGCTGATTTCGCTCGAACAGACGCTTGGGCTTGGCGTGCTGCATCAAAACCAGCTGTTTCGCGGTGCCGGTGGCCTCAGCCACAATCTCGGCGACCTCGTCATCGGTCTTGCCACTGAAGGCACGGTACGGCTCGCGAGCCAGGCAGGCGAGAACGCCATTTTAGGCTCCCGCCCGGCGGATGGGCGCTTTGCCGAGGCGATCCGGCTCGGTCGCGGCATGCAGCATGCCCATGCATTGATTGCGGCGGAAGACAACGACCTCATCGCGGCCGCTTCGCGCGCCGGCGCAGCGCTCGGCCTGACGCTTGCCAATATCGTCACGCTGTTTGCGCCGCCGCGTGTCATCATCACCGGCTCCAGCCTCGAACTCGGCGAACCCTTCATCGCCAGCATTCGCGACAGCTACAACGCCGCCGTGCCGCCCTCGCTTGCCGGTGTCGCGGAGCTGGTTTTCGACGTTGCGAGCGACGAATTATGGGCGCAGGGCGCTGCGGCCGTTGCGCTCTACGAGCTTTACGAATCGCCATGGAACACCACGGGACCGGCGCTCTAACCCGCTATTTTGAGCACAGGCCCAGGCATTTCTAATTTACGGGAGGAATCATATGAACAAGGTCGGCATCGGCATCATAGGCTGCGGCAATATTTCCAGCGCCTATCTCAAGGCCATGGCGTCGTTTCCCATTCTCGACATTCGCGGTCTCGCGGATATGAACGAGGAGGTGGCGAAAACCCGCGCTGCAGAATTTGGCCTTCCGGCAACAAGCGTAGACGCGCTTCTTTCTGACCCCTCGGTGGAAATCATCGTCAACCTGACGATCCCCAAGGCACATGTGGAAGTGGGTCTGCGGGCGCTGGACGCCGGCAAACACGCCTATTCCGAAAAACCGCTGGGCATCAATTTCACCGAAGGCAAGCGCCTTGCGGATGCGGCAAAAGCAAAGGGCCTGCGAATTGGTTCGGCTCCCGATACGTTCCTCGGTGGCGGCCACCAGACGGCACGCCGGCTGATCGACGATGGCGTACTTGGTCAGCCAGTCGGCGGAACGGCCACTTTCATGTGCCCCGGCCATGAACGCTGGCACCCGAACCCCGCCTTCTATTACGAGGTTGGCGGCGGGCCAATGCTGGATATGGGACCCTATTACATCACCGATCTCGTCAACCTCTTCGGCCCGGTCGCCAAGGTGGCAGGCTTTGCCATTGCGCCACGCAATGAGCGCCTCATCACCAGCGAGCCGAAGAATGGCGAAAAAATTCCCGTTCATGTCGCCACCCATGTCTCCGGCGTGCTCGCTTTCGAAAATGGCGCTGTGGTTCAGGTCGGCATGAGCTTCGATGTAGCCGGCCACAAACATGTACCGCTGGAACTCTACGGCACGGAAGGCACGCTGATCGTGCCCGATCCCAACCATTTCGGCGGCGAGGTGCAATTGCTGAAAAAGGGCGGCGAGTTCGAGCCGCAGGCGCTGTCGTCCCCCTATGCCGACGGCAATTACCGGTCCATCGGCGTGGCGGACATGGCCCATGCCATCCGCGAGAACCGCCCGCACCGCGCCAATGGCGATCTTGCCCTGCATGTGCTGGAGGTGATGGAAGCCTTCCAGACGGCATCGGACACCGGCACCACCGTTTCCATCACCACCAAGGCGGAGCGCCCTGCCCCGCTCGAAACATCGCTGGTCGACGGCCAGCTCGGCAAATAATCCCGAGGAGGAAATAAATGCGCGAAGCACTCATCGTCTGGGGCGGCTGGAGCGGCCACGAACCGCAGGAATGCGCCACCATCGTCAAGGACATTCTGGAAGAGGATGGCTTCAAGGTCTATGTGGAGCACTCAACGGAGGCTTTTGCAGATCCTTCGGTGCATGATCTGAGCCTTGTTGTACCTATTGTCACCATGTCGAAGATCGAGAAGGAAGAAATCAAGAACCTGACGACCGCCGTCGAAAACGGCGTCGGCATTGCCGGTTTCCATGGCGGTGCGGGCGACAGTTTTCGCGAATGCGTGGAATATCAGTTCATGATCGGCGGACAATGGGTCGCTCATCCCGGCAATATCATCGACTACACCGTCAACATCACCCGCCCCGACGACCCGCTGATGGAGGGGATTTCCGATTTCCCCTATACGTCGGAGCAATATTACATGCATGTCGACCCCTCCAACGAGGTGCTGGCGACAACCAAGTTCACCGGCGACCATGCCTGGTGGATCGACGGCGTGGTCATGCCGGTGGTCTGGAAACGCAAATACGGCAAGGGCCGCGTCTTTTATTCCGCGCTCGGCCATCAGGCCAAGGAGTTTTCCGTGCCGCAGATGAAAACCATGTTCCGCCGCGGCGCCAACTGGGCGGCGCGTTGAAGCATACGTTGAGAGGCGGCCAAACAAGGCCGCCTTTTCCTTTCCTCAGCCGCGAATAATCTCTTCCGCCGCCATCGCCGCGCCCAGCACATGGTCATCCGTGTCATGGAGACCGGAAAGCAACAGGCCGACCGGCATGCCCGCATCGCCCTTTCCGCAGGGGATGGAAACGCCGCAGAGATCGAAAAAATTACCGATCTGGGTGTTGCGCAGAGTTTTCGCATTCATGGCGAAAAAGGCATCGTCATCATCGAGAAGCGGCGCAACCTTGGCCGCGATGTGCGGCAATGTCGGCGATACCAGCAGCTCCTGCCGGTCGATCATGTTGGTAAACGCCGCCGTCATGCGTTCGCGCGCCTCGATGATAGCGATATAATCAGGCATGGAAATATTCGCCCCGAGCTTCGTTCGCGCAACCACGCGCGGGTCCATGCGCGCCGCATCCGCACATTCCAGCCGTATCTTGTGCAGGGCAAAGGCTTCCGTCGTCACCAACGCGCCCTTTTCCCTGATAAGATCGAACAACTCCGAAAAAACGGGAAATGCCTGCCGCCGCACCGAAGCACCGGCGCGGACAAGACGTTCCACCGCCTGCTCGAAGGCGGTAGCCACGCCATCCTCAATGCCGTCGAAAAAGACCGTTTCCGGCACCACCAGCGCCAGGCCGGAAAGAGGCGCGCGTGTGAGATCGGCAACCGCCTTACCGCGCATGGCGGCATCCACCCAAACGGCATCCTGTACGGTGTGCGCGAGCGGCCCGAGCGAATCGAGGCTTTTCGCCAAGGGATAAACGCCGCGCATCGAATAACGGCCGCGGCTCGCCTTGTAACCGACCACGCCGTTGAAAGCGGCGGGAATACGCACCGATCCGCCGGTATCAGTGCCGATCGCCACCGGCACCAGGCCGGCAGCCACGGCGACGCCCGCACCCGACGAAGAGCCGCCCGGCAGACGGTGACCATCCGTGGAAGCAGGATTGCGCGGCGTGCCGTAATGCGGATTAATGCCGAGACCGGAAAACGCGAACTCGCTCATATTGGTGCGGCCGATGCAGATCATGCCCGCCTGTTTTAGCGACGTCACCACATCCGCGTCACGAGACGCAGGCTTATCGTCCGCAAGCACCGTCGAGCCGGCCGTGGTCGCCATGCCTTCAAGGTCAAAGAGGTCCTTCCAGGCCACCGGAATACCATCGAGCACACCACTAGAACGACCCTCACCAATTCGTTTTGCCGCGTCTTCCGCCTCCGACATCGCCCGTGCTGCCGTCAACTCGACAAAAACGGCCTGATCGTCCCTTCCGCCGATCGCATCCAGCGTCTCTTCCACCAGGGCACGCGGATCGAGGTGGCCGCTCTGGAGGAGAACGGAAAGCTGCGCGATGTTTTTGCCTTTATGAGCCATGATATCTTTCCTGAAAGCGGCATGTTGCGCACAAGATGCCGTTTATCGGCCAGTTGGCAAGGCCAATCGCTGCGCTATCGATGACAGACATACCGGATCGGGAAACTTGGCGGAGATCGCAGAATTTTGGAGTTTATCCTTAACGGCTCATCTCTATCCCCCGATTTTTTCAACCTAAGGTGCAAGAGCAACACCTCTTATATAAGCTACGACTATAAAAAGAGGGATTAATTCTTAATCGCATCTAAACTTTGTTGAATTATTTAGCAGACAGCATTGAAATGCATGCCCTATAAAATTCCATAAAACAATTATAACGCGACATCGCGGGGGACTATCGCGAATGGAAGAGACTGCCTATCGCGGGACAGATAGACAGGTTGAACCGGGCCACACGCTTCGCTCGCCAACGCAGCCGGAACCAGGCCGGTTTTCGCGACGGCGCTCGCTCGCCAGCAAGATAACCCTCATATTCCTTGGCGGCGTGATTTTTTCCTATAGCATCGGCGCGCTTGTCGGCTGGTACATGTTCGTCGCCGCCGCCAGCGAGCAATGGCTCAACCAGGCCCGCGTCAATTCGCAGATCGCCAGCGCCACGCTTCGCAGCATCTATACCTATGTCAGCGTTACCGCCGATGCCGACGGGCAGGTCAACGGCATATTGACCGACAAACCCATCGGCGACGACGAATCCATTCTCGTCACCGGCTTCAACCCCAGCGACGTTCTCGCGCTTATCGGCGCACAGACCAAGAATGCCGTCTGGCTTTTCCGTTATGACGAGGCGGATTCCGGCTTCCGGCAGATCGCGGCGGCCTTCGACAACGCCACGGACGACGATGAAAAGCCGCTCGCGACCGATCCCATCTTTTCCCGCGATGCGGTCGCCGCGCGTTTTTCCACCGGTTTTGCGACCATCGGCGAATCCAGCCATTATATCGGCCTGCTGCCGATCATCAGCACGGAAACGAAGAAACCCATCGGCGCGGTCGCCGTCAGCATTGGCGGCTCGGACGCGCTTTATGGCGCGCAGCGCAAGCTGATCTATAATTCGCTCGCCGCCCTGATCGTGGTTTTGACCGTCACCGGCGCACTTGTGACCGTCATCGCCCGGCATTTCCTAAAACCGGTCCCGGCGCTGGTGCAGGCGACGCTTCGGATCGCCCGCGAGGAAACGGATGTCGCCACGCCATTTCAGGAGCGGCGGGACGAAATCGGCGACATGGCTACCGCCATTGAAACGTTGCGCGAGGCGGTTCTGGAACGCGGACGCCTGCGGCAGATTCGCGATATGGCGCAGCAGCTGGAGCATATGGCCCATCACGATGCGCTGACCGGGCTGCCCAATCGCGTCCTGCTGATGAAGACGCTGGAAAACCGTCTCGAACAGCTTGCCGCGTCAGGCCAGCCGTTCAATGTCATGCTGCTCGATCTGGACCGCTTCAAGGCCGTCAATGACACGCTGGGCCACGCCGCCGGCGATTCCCTGCTGGTGGCGGTGGCCTCGCGGATTTCCGCCGTGCTTGGTGAAAACGACATGGTAAGCCGTCTCGGCGGCGACGAATTCGCGATCATCCAATCGGCAAATGCCGACTGCGAGAGCGATGCCGCGATGCTGGCCGCGCGGGTAGTGCATGCCGTCTCGCGCAGCTTCAGTCTGGAAGGCAGCGATATCAGCATCGACACCAGCATCGGCATTGCCTGCGCTCCGGGCCACGGCACATCCGCCACGCAGCTTCTGCAACATGCAGATCTCGGCCTTTACCGGGCGAAATCCATGGGCTGCGGCTATTTCGTCTTTTACGAGCCCGGCATGGACATGGCGGCGCAGCACAAGCATGCGCTGGAAATAGACATGAAATCGGCGCTCGAAAACCAGGAATTCGAGCTGCATTACCAGCCGGTCGTCAATCTGCAGAGCGGTCGCATCGTTGCCTATGAAGCGCTGGCCCGGTGGCGGCATAGCAAGCTTGGCCTCATCGCACCGGACCGCTTCATTGCGCTTGCCGAAGAAAACAACTTCATCAAGCCGTTGGGTGAATGGGTTCTGGGACAAGCCTGCATGGATGCCATGACATGGCCAAAGGATATCAGGCTGGCTGTCAATCTTTCCGCCGTTCAGCTCAGCAATGACGACATCGTCCCGATAGTGGACCGGGCGCTTGAAACATCCGGCTTACCGGCGGAACGGCTTGAACTGGAAGTCACGGAAACGGTCATGCTGGAGCGCGACAACAGCACGCGGATCCTGAAACTGCTGAAGGAAAGGGGCGTGCGCCTCGCGCTCGACGATTTTGGCACCGGATATGCGGGGCTCAGCACGCTGACCCATGTCGCCTTCGACAAGATAAAGATCGACCGGGAATTCGTCTCCGGCCTGCCGTCCAATCCCATGTGTTCCGCCATTGTCAACACCGTCATCGACATGGCTGAACAGATCGGCCTGAAGGTTACCGCCGAGGGCGTTGAAAACAGGGAGCAGGTGGAAGCGCTTAAGCTTTCCGGCTGCGACGAAGCGCAGGGCTATTATTTTGCCGCGCCCGCCCCGCTTGCCCGTATTTTGAAGAACCGCGCCGTCATAGCTTCGATCGCGCAGGATGAATTCGGCGATCCCGGTCGGCCGACACAGGAAACCTATTGCCCACCACAAAAAGCCATTTGAGAAACCAGCTCCCGGCCCAGAGGACATGAAATGCGTCTTTCAGTATTTTGCCTTTTCCTCGCATGCCTTGTTCCCATCACGCCCCTTCAGGCAGCAGGCGGAGGCGATACGCTTCAGCAAATTGCCAAAACCGCAAAGATCCGCATCGGCTATCGCGAGGCCGAACCGCCCTTTTCCTATCAATTGCCGAATGGTGAGGTCACCGGCTTCTCGACCGATCTTTGTCGGGCGATCAGCGAAGATATTCGCAGGAAGCTGAAGCTCGACAGGATCGAACTCGAATACGTCAAGGCGACACCCGCGACCCGTTTCATCCTTGTCCGCAGCGGGCAGATCGATATTGAATGCGCGGCCACGACCAACAATAGCGAACGCCGCAAGATCGTGGATTTCTCCTATCCCAACTTCATGACCGCAACGCAGTTTCTCTCTCGCAAGCAGGACAATCTGAAAAGCCTTGCCGATCTCGCCGGGCGGTCCGTCACATCCTCCTCCGGCACCGTCAATATCGAGCAACTCAACGCCGTGAACCGGGCGAAGAACCTCAATATCTCTGTTATGCCGACGAAAACCAATGAGGAGGCCTTCGAACTCGTGGTTTCCGGCAAGGCTTCCGCCTTTGTCATGGATGGCATATTGCTTGCGGCGCTGGCGGCAACGTCAGAGAATCCGGACCTCTATGCGCTTTCCGAGGAAACGCTGAGCGCACCCGAACCTTATGGCCTGGTTTTCCGCCGCAACGACCCGGATTTCAAGGCGGCGGTCAATGAAAGCCTTCGGCACATTTTCACCGGGCCGGTCATTCATGGCCTTTATGAAAAGTGGTTCACCAAGCCCATTCCCCCAAACGGCATGAACCTGAACCTGCCGATGGCCGCCTCTCTGAAACAGGCGTACGAACATCCGAGCGAATACCAGGACTGAGCGCCCAAGGCGCCAACCCGTATCGATTTTCATGAAAATGTTTTGACGGATTATTTTGGCTGGAGATGCGCGATGCAGAGATCGACATTATGGCTTATGCTGGTTTTTTCAAGTCTTCTTCCCGTTCAGGCGGTGAGCGAGGACGCCCAACCGCCGACACTTGAAACCATCGCCAGAACCGGCACGATCAAGCTCGGTTATGCCGATCGCAACATCCCTTTCTCCTATCTCGGCGCCGGGACGGAGCCTATCGGTTATAGCATAGAACTGTGCCTGAGGGTGGCGGATTCCATCAAGAAAAAGCTCGGCCTGCCTGAACTGAAGGTCGAGTTCGTCAAACGCACACCCAGCAACCGCATCATGCTTCTCAATGACGGCACGATGGACATGGAATGCGTAGCGAGCACGAATACGGAAGAAAGGCGCAAGGCCGTGTGGTTCTCCTATAGCCACTTCATCACCGGCACCCGTTATGTGGCGCTGAAATCGAGCGGCCTGAACACTGTCGCCGATCTCGCCGGGCGAACGGTGGTGGTGACGACGGGAACCATCAACATCACCCAACTCAACGTGCTCAATCGCAAATTGGGACTGAACGTCGCGGTTTTGCAAAATGACAGCACGGAAGGCAGTTTCGACATGGTGACGGAAAACCGCGCCTCAGCCTTCGTCATGGATGATATACTTCTGCGATCCTTCGTTGCCGAAACCGGCAAGCCCGAAGACTACGTCATCTCGGACGAATATCTCGCCCCGCCGCAGCCCTATGGCCTGATGCTCCGCCACGGCGATACCGGCTTCCGCGACGCCGTCAACGAGGCGCTCGGCGAAATCTATGCCAGCGGCGAAATCGAAAAAATCTACGACAAATGGTTCAACACGCCGATCCCGCCGAACGGGATAAACCTGAAACGCCCGCTGCCAGATGACCTGGAGGAAGCCTTTCGCAACCCCGTCGACACGACAGCGGAATAAAAAGCCGCCCGGAGGCGGGCGGCATCCGTCTTTGGTAAAATGTCTTCAGGCAGCGCGCAGGTCAGCGCCGAGCGGGATTTCGACATCGATCTCCAGAATGGAGACATGCTCGTCGCGATCCATCTTCACATGCACCCGGTCATTGTCGATCTGCACATGTTTGGCGATGACGGCGAGAATTTCTTCCCTGAGAATGGCGACGAGATCGGAGCCCGATGACGCCCTTTCGTGGGCGAGCAGCACCTGCAGACGCTCGCGCGCAAGCGGTGCCGACTTCTGTTTGCGGAAGAGACTGAAGATGCTCATGCAGCCCTCCTTGCGAAGATCTTGGAGAAGATGCCACGCTTCTCACCCGGGATGACCACCGGAATATCCTCGCCGGACAGACGACGAGCGGCGTCGAAATAGGCCATAGCCGGCGCGCAGCGGGCGTCCGCCAGCGTGACGGGCGCACCGACGTTCGAGGCCCGCAGCACATCCGTGCTTTCGGGAATGATGCCGAGCAGCGGAATGGAAAGGATTTCCAGAACGTCATCGACCTTCAGCATGTCGCCGCGCTCGGCGCGGGAAGCATCGTAACGCGTCAGAAGCAGGTGTTTCTCCATGCGCTCGCCGCGCTCGGCCTTCAGCGTCTTGGAATCAAGCAGGCCGATGATGCGGTCGCTGTCACGCACCGAGGAGACTTCCGGATTGGTGACGACGACGGCCACATCCGCATGGCGCATGGCCAGCGTCGCGCCGCGTTCGATACCGGCCGGGCTGTCGCAGATCACCCAGTCGAAATGTTTCTTCAGCTCGTTGATGACCCACTCGACACCTTCCGGCGTCAAATTGTCCTTGTCGCGGGTCTGCGAGGCGGGCAGCAGGAAAAGCGTCTCGAGGCGCTTGTCGCGGATCAGCGCCTGCGTCAGCTTGGCATCGCCCTGGATGACGTTGACGAGATCGTAAACCACCCGGCGTTCAGCACCCATGACGAGATCGAGGTTGCGCAGGCCGACATCGAAATCGACGACCACGACCTTCTCTTTATTCTGCGCCAGTGCGGCGCCAAGCGCTGCGGTCGAGGTCGTCTTGCCGACCCCGCCCTTGCCGGAAGTTACAACGACTACCTTCCCCATATGGCTCTCCTGTTCCTGTTCGTTTCTATATTATCAGCCGAGCTTTGCGGCCTTGATCGTATCGTTTTCAAGCCAGAGTTGAACGGGCTGGCCGCGTAGCTTGTCGTCAATGTCTTCGGCAACCTTGTAGACCCCGTCGATGGCCAGAAGCTCCGCTTCGAGCTTGCGGCAAAAGATGCGCGCCGAGACATTTCCAAGCGAACCGGCCATGGCGCGACCGCGCAGGGCGCCGTAAATATGCACCGAGCCGCCAGCGATGATTTCCGCCCCCGAGGCGACCGAGCCGATGACCGTCACGTCGCCCTCGGGAAACATGATCGACTGGCCGGAGCGAACCGGCTCGTTGATGACCAGCGACTGCACCACGGCCCTGACCTCACCGGCAGCGCGCGGCTTTTCCTCCGGCAGTTCGGCGGCGATGGCGACCGGCTCAACCTCGACATCGGAAGCGGGCTTTCCGCCCTTCAGCGACGGCGGCATACCCGGCTCGATCATCGAGGGGCGAACGCCCTCAATACCCATGATGCCGACATTGCGCTCCGTCAGCGCCGCCAGCAACTCCTTCAGCCCCGCCTTGTCGAGCGACAGTTCCGACACATCCAGGACCACCGGACGCGAGAGGAAGAAGCCCGCCGAACGGGCGGCAAGATCATCCAGCCTTTCCAGCCATTGATCGACCGGAGATTCGGGAGACAGCACGACTGCGAGGAAGGAGCGGCCTTTGATACGGATCGAACGCTGGTCTGTTAGCACTTTGGTCATCTTGGTAAACAAATCATTGACAATTAGGTACCTCGAATATGGTTAACAAATGGTTAACGCCACCCCTAAATGGACGAAAGCGTTAAGAAAATTCCCTTGTGAATTTCTTTTAAAGGAACTTTCAAAAACCGTGCCACCCCTTTGATTACACAACATTCTGAACCCTATGAACGCTCATGATGACATGCCATCCTTGCAGGGGGCTGACTTGGGGTCATGTCGGGCGTGTTCTGGACCGAGCCCGCGCCCGCCGCGTGTTTTAGCGGAATCATGGTTGCCCGATTCTGATACAACGTCGCCTACCTTCCCTTACGCCTTCATCGACCACTCCTTCGGAAAATCGATTCCGTTAAGTCTCCATATAAGATAGACACGGGCTGCCCCGACAGTTTCAACGGAAGAATGAGATGCACAGCAAAGTCCCCCAGCAGAACCGTATATTTTCGCAAGACTTTGGGGCCTTCCTGTTCGACATGGATGGAACGCTCGTCAATTCGATCGCCGTCGTCGAGCGCGTCTGGCGGGAATGGGCCGTCGCGAATGGCATCGAGCCAGACGCCTTTCTTCAGCGCATTCACGGCATGCGCGCCTCCGAGGTCATCCGTCGCGAGGCGGTTCCCGGCCTTGATATCGACGCAGAAGCCGACATGATATTACGTGCCGAAATGGACGATGTGGATGGCATCATCCAGATACCGGGTGCGGCAGAATTTCTTGCGACCTTGCCGGCAAGTAAATGGGCCATCGTCACCTCGGCTGTGCGCGAATTGGCTGAACGCCGGCTTGCCGCCGCCGGCATCACCCCTCCGGCCGTCATGATCTGTGCGGACGATGTGGTCAACGGCAAGCCCGATCCTGAAGGTTACCGCAAGGCCGCTGACAGGTTGGGTGTCGCCCCGGAAATGTGCGTTGTCTTCGAGGACGCACCCGCAGGCATTGAGGCTGGAGAACGAATGGGGGCTGCGGTCGTGGTGATTAACGTCACCCACTCCCACCCGATGGAAACCTCTCATCTTTCCATTGGCGGATATGGCGAGGTGAGCGCGGTCATCGGGGAGAACCGCAACCTGAGGCTGACGAGCAATAAAGCCTGAAAAAGCCATTTCCATATAACAGCAGACTTTTGCAAAGCGGCTAATTGACAGCCCGGCATAAATGCGCCCTAATGAAATTGGTAAGACCATCTTACCGCTTGCGCGAATGGGGGGAGACCTTCGCGCTGGGAGGATATCATGTTTGTGGCTCTTGAGCCGCGCCGCCTTTACCGGTTGGTCGCGGAACAAATTCGTTTGCTCATCGAAAGCGGGGAACTGACCGAAGGCCAGCGCCTGCCGGCGGAACGGGATCTTGCCGAACGCTTCGGCGTATCGCGGCCGACGGTCCGCGAAGCGCTTATCGTTCTGGAAGTGGAAGGCCATATCCATATCCGCATGGGTTCGGGCGTTTATGTCAGCGCAGCCGGCAAGCAGGCCAAGGAAAAGCCACCGGTGCCGGATGCGCATGGGCCATTCGAAATCCTGCAGGCGCGCTGCATCATCGAAAGCGCAATTGCGGAGGAAGCGGCAAGGCTTGCCAAGCCGGAATGCATCGCCAAGCTCGATGATATCATCGAACGCATGGCCGGCGCGCTCGACAGCTCGCCACAGGCACTCAATTTCGACAGGGCCTTCCACACCGCCATCGCCGATATCATCGGCAATTCGGCACTCAATCGCTTTACCGGCCTGATTTATGACGAGCGCAGCCTGTCACCCTTTTTCGAAAAGCTCGCCAGCTATTTCGAGGGGCCGCATACATGGAACCTTGCCGTTCAGGAACACCGCGCAATCCGCGACGCTATTGCCGCCAACGACCCGGAAGGCGCGCGTGAGGCGATGCGGCAGCATCTGATGCTGTCGCAAAAGAGATTTTCCGAAAGTTTCGGGGAGGAAACGATCGGAGAAGAATGACCGCCGCCGCAACCGGCGACGGGAAAAATGAGAAATCTGGCTTTAATTCGGGAGGAGTTAAGAATGAAAATCAGATTGTCGACTTTGATGGGTGCAACAGCCGCCATCCTGCTTTCCGCGCTCGCGGCGCAGGCGCAGACCGCGCTCAAATGGGCACATGTCTACGAAACCTCCGAGCCGTTCCACACGGATTCGGTCTGGGCTGCGGAAGAGATCGCCAAACGCACGGACGGCCGCTACAAGATCGATGTGTTTCCGGCCTCGCAGCTTGGCAAGGAAGCAGATATCAACCAGGGCCTGAAACTCGGCACCGTCGATATCATCATTTCCGGATCGAGCTTCGCGGCGCGTGACTACAAGCCGATCGGCGTCACCTATTTCCCCTATATCTTCCGCGATCCGAGCCATCTGATCGCCTATACCAAGAGCGATGTCTTCAAGAAGCTCGCGAAAGGTTACGAGGACAAGACCGGCAACCACATCGTCGCCGTCAGCTATTATGGCACGCGTCATACAACCTCCAACCGGCCGATTGAAAAATGCGCCGACATGGCAGGGCTGAAAATGCGCGTTCCCGATGTGCCTGCCTATCTGGCCATGCCGCGCGCCTGCGGCGCCAATACGACGCCGATCGCCTTTGCGGAAGTTTATCTGGCGCTTCAGAACGGCACCGTCGAGGCTCAGGAAAACCCGCTGACGACAATCGAGGCGAAGAAGTTCTACGAGGTGCAGAAGAACATCGTTCTGACCGGTCATATCGTTGACCATCTCAACACGCTGGTTTCCAAGACACGCTGGGCGAGCCTCTCGGATGAGGATAAAAAAATCTTCACCGAAGTGATGCAGGAAGCCGCGGCCCGCACGACGAAGACAATCGAAGCCCGTGAAAAGGCGCTCGTTGATGAGTTCAAATCGAAAGGCATCACCGTCGCGGACGTCGACAAGGCTGACTTCGAGAAAAACGTGGTCGAAAAGGTGAAGCTTGAAGATTTCGGTTACGAAAAGGCCGACTGGGAAGCCATCCGCGCCATCAAGTGATGTTTGAGCCTATCCCGGCGCCATTTCCGGCGTCGGGATATCGCCGACCGAGACCCTTGAACTGGAGTTCCTGCCAATGACTGACCAGCAGCACGCGCCCGTCAGCGTGGAAGAAATGGCGCATGCCTTCGAGGAAGAAAACAGCCCTGTCGATCTTTCACCCTATGCGGTGGAAGACTGGATAACGCTTGCCGTCTTCTGGGGCATGGGCCTTTGCGTCTTTCTGCAATTCTTCACCCGTTACGTGTTGAACGACAGTTTCGCTTGGACAGAGGAGATTGCCGCCAATTGCCTCGTTGTTGTCGTCTTCCTCGGCTCGGTCATGTGCGTGCGCATGTTTCGCCATATCCACGTCGACCTGATCTACCGCTTCGTGCCGAAACGCGTCGGGCGGATTCTGGAGCTTATTGTCGATCTCGTCGCCATTGGTTTTTTCGCCTATATCACCTGGCTGATGTGGCGTTATCTGGAAATCGTCGGCGATGAGCGCATGGTCACCGTCGATCTGCCGCGCGGTATCGTCTTTTATACCGTTTTCGCCGCTTTTGCGCTGATGTTCCTGCGTGCCCTGCACAATTTCGTCAAAGACATCACCGGCAAAAAAACCGTGCGGGAAAAGGCTCAGGAAGCCGTCAGCACACAGGGAATCTAGGCCATGCTCCTGCTTATCGGTTCATTTCTTCTGCTTCTCATTATCGGTACGCCCGTCGCCGTGTCGATGGCCGTCAGCTCGCTGCTTTATCTTGTGCTTTATGGTGTTGCCCCCGATATTATCGCAGCCCAGCGCATGATTGCCGGCGTTGAAAGTTTTCCGCTCATCGCCGTTCCCTTCTTCATCCTCGCCGGCAATCTGATGAACATCGCCGGGGTGACGAGCCGCATTTATCGCTTCGCGCTGGCGCTCGTCGGCTGGATGAAGGGCGGCCTGGCGCAGGTCAATATCATCGGCTCGGTGGTTTTTTCCGGCATGTCGGGCACCGCGCTCGCCGATGCCGCCGGCATCGGCACAATCGAGATCAAGGCGATGAAGGATCATGGCTATCCGGTCGATGCGGCTGTCGGCGTCACCGCCGCCTCGGCGACGCTTGGCCCGATCTTCCCGCCGTCCCTGCCCTTTGTCATCTACGGCATGATGGCCAATGCCTCGATTGGCGCGCTGTTCATGGCCGGCGTCATTCCCGGCGTGGTCATGACCGCGCTGATGATGCTGACAGTCTATATTTTTGCCAAACGCAAAGGCTGGGGCTCCGACACGCCCTTCGAACTGAAGCAGCTTCTTTCCGCCTCCATGGAAGTGGTGATCGTCTTAAGCTTCCCGGTCGCTGTCTATCTGATGATCCTTGCCGGACTGTCGATCAATATAGCGGTCCTTATCGGGCTCGCCGTGCTCGTCGCGCTCGACTGGTATTACGATTTCTCCGCCGTGATGGCGCTGATGACGCCGGTATTGTTGATCGGCGGGATGACGATGGGCTGGTTCACGCCAACCGAAGCGGCGGTCGCCGCGGTTCTCTGGTCTCTCTTCCTTGGGCTGGTGCGCTACCGCACCATGACCTTCAGGACATTGGCCAAGGCAAGCTTCGATACGATTGAGACCACGGCGTCGGTTCTCTTCATCGTCACGGCGGCGTCGATCTTCGCGTGGCTGCTGACCGTCAGTCAGGCGGCCCAGATGTTCTCGGACTTCATGTTCGCGATGACCGATAATTGGTGGACCTTTCTCATCATCGTCAACATCCTGCTCCTGGTGGTCGGTGCCTTTCTAGACACCATTGCCGCCATCAGTATTCTGGTGCCGATCCTGATGCCGGTCGCCGCCCGTTACGGCATCGACCCCGTCCATCTCGGCCTGATCGTGACGCTGAACCTGATGATCGGTCTTCTGACCCCGCCGGTCGGCATGGTGTTGTTCGTGCTGTCGCGCATTTCGAAAATGTCGGTGGAGCGCACCACGCTCGCCATCCTGCCGTGGATGATCCCGCTTTTGGTGGCGCTCGCGCTGATTACCTTTATTCCGTCGGTCACGCTCTGGCTGCCGACCCAGCTCGGCCTCATCCGCTGAGCGGACTGAAACTGCGCGGTCCGCGCCGCGCAGTTTCTTCGACACGACATGCATTCGAAAGGATTTCGTCATGCAGACACGCGTGGCACGCCTGTACGGCCAGAAGGACATTCGCGTCGAAACGCAGGACTTTCCCGCACCGGGACCGGGCGAAGTGCTGCTTGCTATGGCGGCGGGCGGCATCTGCGGTTCCGATCTCCACTATTATCAGGATGGCGGCTTCGGCCCGGTCCGGGTGCGCGAGCCCATCATCTGCGGGCATGAGGCGTCCGGTCATGTGCGGGCGCTGGGAGACGGCGTCAGCGGGCTTGCCATCGGCCAGCTCGTTGCCGTCAATCCCTCGCAGCCCTGCGGCCATTGCCATTTCTGCCTGAAGGGCCAGCCGATCCATTGCCTTGAGATGCGCTTCATGGGCAGCGCCATGCGCCTGCCGCATGAACAGGGCATGTTCCGCGACTGGCTGGTGGTTCCGGCAAAACAATGCGCGACATTTTCAGACGAGACCTCACCGGCAGAAGCCGCCTGCACCGAGCCGCTCGCGGTCTGCCTGCATGCCGTGGCCCAGGCCGGCGACCTGAAAGGTGCAAACATACTCGTGACGGGCGCAGGCCCCATCGGTCTGTTGACCATCGCCGCCGCCCGCCATGCCGGTGCGGCCACCATTGTCGCCACCGACCTCACCGACGCGGCGCTGGAACGCGCTCCCGCCATGGGCGCCGACCGCACGATCAATGTCGCAAAAGACGCCGAGGCGCTTTTGCCCTATCAGGACAACAAGGGTTATTTCGACGTCATTTTCGATTGCTCCGCTGCTGGCCCCGCGCTCCGCACCGCGTTTGCCTGCGTGCGCCCGCGCGGTGCCATCGTGCAGGTCGGCGTCACCGGTGACATCACCATCCCGCTCAATGCGCTGGTGGGCAAAGAAATCCTCTGGCGCGGCTCGCAACGCTTTCATGAGGAATTCGCTGTCGCGGCGGGGCTGATCTCCTCCCGCAAAATCGATGTACGGCCGATCATTTCCCACAGCTTCCCGCTTGGCGAGGCGAAAGCAGCATTCGAACAGGCCGGAGACCGCTCCGCCGCCTGCAAGGTGCATCTGACATTTTCCGCAGACTGATATTTGAGGATTAAAGATGAGACATACATGGCGCTGGTTCGGCCCGGTCGACAAGGTCACGGTTCAGGATGCGGCTCAGGCGGGTGCGGAAGGCATCGTCAGCGCGCTGCACCACATCGCCACCGGCGATGTCTGGCCGGTGGATGAAATCGCCAGACGGCATGAAGCCATCAGGGCCGGCGGTCTATATTGGGACGTGGTGGAAAGCGTGCCGGTCTCCGAAGATATCAAGACCCAGACCGGGGATTGGAAAACCCATATAACCAACTGGCAGGAAACGCTGCGCCGCCTCTCCGCCTCCGGCATCCGCACTGTCTGCTATAATTTCATGCCCGTGCTGGACTGGACCCGCACAGACCTGCGCTGGGAAACAAGGCACGGCGCAAAGGCGATGCGTTTCGATCTTCCCGATTTCGCCGCCTTCGACATCCACATCCTAAAGCGCTCCGGGGCAAAGGCAGATTATCCGGAGTGGCTGGCGGAGGAAGCGGCAAAACATTTCGCCGACATGCCGGACACGAAAATCGCCGCCCTCGGGCGCAATATCGGCGCGGGTCTACCCGGCTCAGCGGATGGTTATACGCTCACCCAGCTACTGGAAAAATTGCGCTCCTATCACGGTATCGACCGCGAAAGGCTCCAACAAAACCTCATCGACTTTCTCTCGGAAGTGACGCCGGTTGCCGAAGAGGTGGGCATCAACATCTGCGCCCATGGCGACGATCCGCCGTGGCCGCTGCTCGGCCTGCCGCGTATTCTCTCCACCGAAGCCGACTACGCCCATATGCTCTCGCAGGTCGACAGCCGCGCCAATGGCGTGACGCTCTGCACCGGTTCGCTGGGCGCGCGGGCGGATAACGACCTGCCTTTCATCGCGAGCCGTTTTGCCGATCGCATCCATTTCGTGCATCTGCGCAACGTGACGCGCGACACCGACACCGTGCCTTGCTCCTTTTTCGAGGATGGACATCTGGAAGGCGGAACCGACATGGTCGCTGTGATCGCGGCACTCATCACCGAAGAAGCGCGCCGCCGGGCGGAGGGCCGCGAAGACCACACCATTCCGATGCGGCCCGATCACGGTCAGGAAATCCTCGATGACCTGACGCGCGGCGCACAACCCGGTTACCCCGCCATTGGCCGGCTGAAGGGGTTGGCTGAGCTGCGCGGCATCGAACGCACGTTATCGCACGGCCGTTTCGGGCTGGCGGGTGGGACACGCTGAACAATGTTCCCGGCTTTGGGCGTTCCGTCAGCCTGGAGCCAGCCGCGCCCTGAACAGCAGGTAGGAAAAGGTCGTGAGCCCGCCGGCGATGACGCCGGCGGCTTTCACGATGGCGTCCATCAGATGCGGATGGCGGGTGGGCGAGAGGAATTGCAGCGCCTCGATACCGAAAGCCGCCGTAATGCCTGCCACGATAATCGCCAGCCAGTAACGCGGATAGGCGAGCACGAAGGCGGCAGAGCAAAAGGCGAAAGCCGCGGCGCGGTCCAGGCCCACCGTCGTCAGCGTGTGCGGACGAAAGCCGATAGGGCAAACTGTAACGATCACGATCAGCAGAAAAACCGACCAGGCGACATATTTCGGAAGTCTATTTGTCATCATGGCGTCACAATAGAGCGCCGTGCGCGTAAACGGAAGCGGGTCTTTTTCACGCTTCGCCCCATTAATCACACTTTTTGGTCAGATAGTTGAAAAACCGGCTTTCGCTCAGGCCCCACACGGGCTAAGGCAGATGGCAACCGGGCGTGGATCGCGGCTGATGGCGTTTTATGCCGTCGCCTTTCGGTGCAACGTCACGGTGTCGGGTGGGTTTTCCACACAGGATCAGATTTTCAGGGAAGAGCACAATGAGTTTCAAGCCGCACGGCAAACATCTGGTTGCAGGAGAATGGGTCGCAACGGAAGCAAAATTCCGCAGCGAGCCTGCACATGGCGAAGCTTTCGATTTTTCGGTCGGCACCGTCGATCTGGTGAATGCAGCCTGTGAAGCGGCCGAAGACGCCTTCTGGAGCTACGGCTACACGACCCGCGAAGAGCGCGCCGCATTCCTCGACACCATTGCCGATGAAATCGAAGCCCGCGCCGATGCGATCACTGAAATCGGCTCCTCCGAAACCGGCCTGCCTGCGGGACGCCTGCAGGGCGAACGCGGCCGCACCGTTGGCCAGCTTCGTCTTTTCGCATCGCATATCCGCAAGGGTGACTATCTCGACCGCCGCCATGACGAAGCGCTGCCGGACCGCCAGCCGCTGCCGCGCCCGGATATCCGCCTGATGCAGCGCCCGATCGGCCCTGTCGCCGTTTTCGGCGCGTCGAACTTCCCGCTCGCCTTCTCCACGGCCGGTGGTGACACCGCTGCGGCTCTGGCTGCCGGTTGCCCCGTTGTCGTGAAGGGCCACTCCGCCCATCCCGGCACCGGTGAAATCGTCGCCGAAGCGGTTCTCGCCGCCGTCAAGAAGCATAATCTGCATCCCGGCGTTTTCTCGCTGATCCAGGGCGGCCGCCGCGATGTCGGTTCCGCGCTTGTTCAGCATCCTCGCATCAAGGCGGTCGGCTTCACCGGTTCGCTCGCCGGCGGCCGCGCACTGTTCGATCTCTGCGCCCAGCGCCCCGAGCCGATCCCCTTTTTCGGCGAACTCGGTTCGGTCAACCCGATGTTCCTGCTGCCGGAAGCGGTTGCCAACCGCGGCGAAGCCATCGCCAAGGGCTGGGCGGGTTCGCTCACCATGGGTGCGGGCCAGTTCTGCACAAATCCCGGCATCGCCGTCATTCTCTCCGAGCAGGCGGACGCGGTTGCCGAGACCGCCCGCGCGGCGCTTTCCGAAGTCGGCCCGCAGGTCATGTTGACCGACGGCATCGCGGCTGCCTATCGTGATGGCCGCGACCGCATCGCTGCCGGTAACGGCGTGCGCGACGTTCTGACCACCACCTGCAACCTGCGCAATGCAACACCTTACCTCTACCGGGTTTCCGGCAAGGACTGGGTTGCCAACCATGCACTAGCAGAAGAAGTCTTCGGACCCCTCGGCCTGATCGTGACGGTTGATAGCACCGAGGAAATGCTTGAGGTGGCCAAGAGCTTCGAAGGCCAGCTGACCGCCACCCTGCATCTCGACGCAGGTGACGCCGAACTCGGCCGCAAGCTGCTGCCGATCCTCGAGCGCAAGGCCGGCCGCGTTCTCGCCAACGGCTTCCCGACCGGCGTTGAAGTCTCCGAAGCCATGGTTCACGGCGGCCCCTACCCGGCTTCCACGAACTTCGGCGCAACTTCGGTCGGCACCATGTCGATCCGTCGTTTCATGCGCCCGGTTTCCTACCAGAACATCCCTTCGGACGTTCTGCCTGAGGATATCCGCTAACAACAAGGGGAAGGCGCTCCCGCGCCTTCCCCTTTCGTTTTCGATCAAGCAACCTCAGGCTGACTGGATAGCCTCGATCTTGTCGATGCCGCCGACTGTTCCGGCAAAATCCCGCCACACACCCTGCGCACCCTTGCGCCATTCATCCAGTGCTTCCGGCTGCAGCACCTTGCCGCCCTTGGAGAGCGCCAGCTCAACTGACTTCGTTTCGTCTTCGACGATCAGCTGGTTGAAATATTGTGCGCCCTCGCTGGAGGCTTCCGAAAGAACCTTCTTTTCTTCGTCATCCAGCTGGTTCCAGAAGGTCGCGCCGTAATAGACGACGCCCGAGGCCCAGATATGGCCTGTCTCGGTCATATAGGGAACGACCTCGTAAAGCTTGAAGCCGGCATAGGCGGATTTGGTGAGGTCCATGGCGTCGGCCACACCGGTCGCCAGCGCATTATAGGTCTCGGTGATTGGAATACCGACCGGCGTGGTGCCGAAGGCGCTCCACAATCTGGTGTGCAGCGGGCTCTGGATGACGCGGATTTTCTTGCCCTTCAACTGTTCCGCGCGGGTCACAGGCTCCTTCGCCAGAAGATGGCGAGCACCGTAATTGATGAAATCGGCGGCAATGAATTGCTGCGCGGCAAGTTTTGCCTTCAGCTCTTCGCCGGTCTCGCCCATCACCACCTTGCGCACATGCTCACGATTACGGAACAGGAAAGGCAGATCGAGGATCTGCAGTTCCGGCACCCAGCCTGACAGGGAAGAGACGGTGGAGAGGCTGGCCTGAACCGAACCGAGGCGAATGTTTTCCGCCACTTCCTTCTCACCACCCAGAGCACCGCTTTTGACGATGTTGAAACGGAAACGGCCAGGCAATTTCGCCTCCACCAGCTGGCTGATCCTGACCCAGATTTTCGTCTCCGGCTTGTCGTCGGCGAATAACGACGCAACCGTGAGGCTGCGGGTTCTGGCATGCGCCGGGCGCACCAGACCAGGTGCGGCAAGCGTCGCGACGCCGAGAGCGGAGAGTTTGAGGAAATGACGGCGGTCGATAAAGGTCATGACGAAAACCCCTGACTTAGAAGACTATGGCCCAGACACATAACATGGCAAGGGCGACGAGAAGCGCGACGAGATAGGGAATGACCGCCCGGAAAAGCGCTGTCGCCGGAATGCGGGTGACGCCGCTGACCACGAAGATAAGCATCCCGAGCGGCGGCGTCAGGCCATGGATCATCAGATTGACCACAAGAATGACACCGAAATGGATGGGATCAATGCCGGCCGCGACGGCAGCAGGCAGCAGGATCGGCCCGAACAGCAGGATGGCAGCACCAATATCCAGCACCAGACCGACAACAAGCAGAATGAGGTTGGAGAGCAGAAGCACCGCGATCTTGCTGCCGCCGAGCAAAGTGACGAAGTCCGTGACAAGGCCGGAGACATTGTCGACCGCCAGCAGGAAGGCAAAAGGCCCCGCCGTGCCGATCAGAAGACCGATGGCCGCCGCCTCACCCGCCGACTGGCGGAAGGTCGCGAAAATGCGGCCCGCGCCCAGCCGGTAGCCGAAGCCGAGAAGCAGCGTATAAAGTGCGGCAAGGGCGGCGGCTTCCGTGGTGGTGACGATGCCGATGCGAATACCGACTACCACAATGACGCCAAGACCGAAGGCCGGTATGGCGGCGACGGCCGAGCGCCAGCGCTCAGCCCCGGTGGCGCGCGGCAAGGTATCGTCGCTGCGCACGCTGAAATGGATCGCCACGCCGAGGCAGGCTGCCATCAGCCCGCCGGCGAAGAAGCCGCCGACCAGCAACGAACCGACCGAAAGATTGGTGGCCGTGGCAAGGATGAGAAAAGCGATGGAGGGCGGAATGACATTGTCCAGCACGGAAGTGGCGGCGATGATCGCGCCGGCCTGCGCCGGCGGATAGCCGTGTTTGACGAGTTCCGGCTGGAAGGTGGACGCGCCGAAGGCGGCATTGGCGACAGATGAGCCGGATGCGCCGGAAAACAGCACGCTGGTCAGAAGCGTCGTCTGCGCCAGACCTGCCCGGCGATGACCGACGACGGAGGCAGCGAAACGGACGAGCTGACTGGCAACACCGGATATCGTCAGCAGGCTCCCTGCCAGCAGGAAGAAAGGAACGGCAAGCAGCAGGAATTTCGACATGCCGGTTACCGTCGACGAAACGATGGCCGGCTCCGGCAAGGTGCTGCCGAAGGCGATCGCCACATAGGCGGCGGTAAGGAAGGCGTGGGCAAGCGGCGCGGCCAGCACCAGCCCCGCAGCCGCCGTCAACGCCAGAAACAGGCTCGGCGGCAGGTTCGTGTCAATGAAGAGTTGCGGCAGGCTGACATAGGCCACGGCAGCGATGGCGAGAGATGCGAGAACGGCAAACGCCTTGCCTTCGCTGACACGCTGAAGCGCCAGATAAAGAAGGATCAGCACGCCGCCTGCACCAAGAAAGCCGAAACGCACCCATTCCGGCAGGCCGAGTGTAGGCGACGTGCCGCCCAGCATCGCCGCGATCTGCACACCGCCGAAGACAAGAATGAGTGCGGCGACGAAAGAAAAGGCATCGGCGAGAATTTCGGTCACCGCGCGAAATCGTTGCGGAAGGAACCGCACGAAGACATCGAGCCGCATGGCAAGCGCGCTTTTGAGGCTGAGCGGCGCGCCGACCGCGATCATGGCGACATTCAGCCATATGCCGAGATCTTCCGAACCGATGAAGCCGGTGTGAAAGAGATAACGCAGGATGACATTGACCAGAACCACCACGAGCAGCGCGGCGAGAAGCGCGGCGGCAACCGCACCGAGCGCACTGTCGAAGCGCGACAGAGTTGCCGCGGCCACCCTCTCGAAGCTATAGCGCCCCTGTTTTTCCAGTATCGCCATCCGGCTGCCTTTCGCGCGTCATCCCTGCTGCACGGCCAGAAGCGGTATAGAAAAATGCTCGCACCTGTAAAGCTTCCGAACGAGAGAATCGAACTATCTGCCGGTGCGAACGGGAAAACGCTGCTGAAGACGCCCGATCCGTCAGCAGGCAACAAGATGGCCAGGCGAAACCTCACGATACTGCCGTGGCGTAACGACATGATCGACCGCGCGGATCGGGCTTTTCAACTCGTCATTCGCAACGCCGCGTCGTGTATTGCGACGGCCCGGGTCCGGCACCGGCACTGCCGCCATCAGCTTGCGGGTATAATCATGCTGCGGGTTGTCGAAGACAGCCGCACGCGGACCGATTTCGACAATCTCACCCAGATACATCACCGCGACACGATGGCTGACGCGTTCCACCACCGCCATGTCATGGGAAATAAACAGAAAGGCGAGATCAAGGCTTTGCTGCAGATCCAGCATCAGATTGATGACCTGCGCCTTGATCGAAACATCCAGCGCCGAAACGCTTTCGTCAGCAACGATAACCTTCGGTTGCAATGCCAGCGCGCGGGCGATGCAGATGCGCTGGCGCTGGCCGCCGGAAAATTCATGCGGGTAACGCGCAGCCATATCTGGCGGGAGACCAACCTTCCCCAGCATGTCCGCCACAACATCTCTCGCCTCGCGGGCGCTTCCCATACGGTGCTCGAGAAAAGGTTCGGCGATCGCCGCGCCTACCGTCATACGCGGATTGAGTGAGGCGAAGGGGTCCTGAAAAATCATCTGAACCGTCTTGCGCATGTCTCGCATGCCCGTCTTGTCGAGCGCGAGAATGTTTTCGCCGTTGACCTCGACCGAACCCGCATCCGGCTCGATAAGCCGCATGATGGCG
The DNA here is from genome assembly GCF_008274755.1 of Agrobacterium sp. B1(2019). NCBI lineage: Bacteria > Pseudomonadati > Pseudomonadota > Alphaproteobacteria > Hyphomicrobiales > Rhizobiaceae > Agrobacterium > Agrobacterium sp. B1(2019). Next base: position 429,316 of record NZ_VTPB01000002.1, read on the forward strand.
CGGCCGGTGGTGGACTTACCGCAGCCGCTTTCGCCAACCAGCGACAATGTTTCCCCGGCCCTGAGATCGAAGGACACGTTTTCCACCGCATGCACGCGGCCGCTGAGCCTCCCCAGAAGACCGGAGTGAATATCGAAACGCTTGGTCAGCCCCTCTACTTTGAGAACGGGCGGTGCAGCGGCGTTGACAGTGTCGGCGGGGCGCGCCGGCTCCTGCGTTTCCCCGGTGGTGGTGTCGACGATGGGAAAACGGAGCGGTCTTTCCTCGCCTTTCATCGAGCCCAGAACGGGAACTGCGGACAGAAGCGCCCGGGTATAGGGATGTTTGCCGCGATGGAAGATATCGGCCGTTGCGCCGACCTCCACCTGCTCGCCACGATACATGACGACGGTGCGGTCGGCGATTTCCGCCACCACGCCCATATCATGGGTGATGAACAGGACGGAGGTGCCCTCCTCTTCCTGAAGCGTCTTGATGAGATCGAGAATCTGGCCCTGAATCGTGACATCGAGTGCCGTTGTCGGTTCGTCGGCAATCAGCAGCTTCGGCCGGGACGCCAGCGCCATGGCGATCATCACGCGCTGGCGCATGCCGCCGGAAAAGCGATGCGGATATTCATCGAAACGCGAGGCGGCGGAAGGGATACGAACCTTTTCGAGCAGACGGACCGTCTCTGCCCGCGCATCCGCTTTCGACATCGGTTGATGGCACAACAGAGCTTCGGAAATCTGGTCACCGATGGTGAAAAGCGGATTGAGGCTGGTCATCGGCTCCTGAAAGATCATGGCAACCTCGTTGCCCCTGACCCGCCGCATGGCGTCCTCGGAAAGGGAGAGCAGGTTGCGACGCCCAAGCAGGATTTCACCCTGAACCCTGCTGCTTTCCCGATCCAGCAGCCGCATGATGGAGAGCGATGTCACGCTCTTGCCCGAGCCGCTTTCGCCGACGATCGCGACGGTCTCGCCCGGACCGACATCGAAGGAAATATCACGCACCACCGGTTTCCAGCCACCATCCACGTGAAATGACGTGGTGAGATTACGGACGGAGAGCACGGCATCTTCGGCACCAAGCGGTGCTGACTGCGGCATGGTCATGATCGTTCCCTTTTCTTTATTCTGGTTGCAATGCTTGGGCGGGCGGTTGCCCCGAGTTTCTTCTCCCCGCCGGGGAGAAGAAACTCGCGGCACCCGCTCGCTTAATCAGTCCGGCCAGCGCAGCATGCCGTCGAAACGGTGGCGGCTGCGGTCTTCGAACGGCGTTGCAATCACCTCGTTGGAGGCGCGCGCCCTATCCAGCTCTTCCGTCAGACGCGCAGCCACGATGGTTTCCTGGCCCGGATGCAGGTTGCAGGGGTCGAGATAGAAATAGCGGTGTTCCACCTCATGATCGCGGGTGATGATGGGAGGATTGCCTTTGGCAAGTGCCGTCGTCAGGTCCCAGGCGGTGATATGCGCTTCTTCGGCATCGATGATGACGCGCAGCCGGTCGAGCGGGTTGTTGGTCGGATCAGGCTCGATCAGCGCCGTCACGCCGGGGCGCCCGTCCAGCGTCTTTTTCCAGAGGTTGAGATAGCCGGTTTCGCGCTCGCGAATGCCGGCATGATCGCGCTTCTCCCACGCTTCCAGCGCCGCCATGACGCCATAGATGCTTTCCTTGCCGACCTTCATGCCGCGACCGACGCCCATATTCTGCAGGAAGGCGTTGCGCACGAGCTCCTTTTTGCCGGTGACGATGCCGGAAGTCGGGCCGCCGAGGAACTTGTGGCCGGAATAGAGCACCACATCCGCGCCCGTGGCCAGAAACAGCTTCAGATCATATTCGGAAGCCGCATCCACGATGACGGGCACACCCTTGGCATGGGCGATCTCGACGAATTCGGAAAGATGCAGCAAGCCATAATCAACGACGTGATGCGAGACGACATAGACCGCCGCCGCCGTCTTTTCGGTGATGGCGTTTTCCATGTGGAAACGGTGGGTCGATGTCGCCTGCCCGATGAGCACCACCTTGCCGCCGCCAAGCCGGATCGCCTGATCCACCGGCGCGCCATAGCTCACCACATGGCCCATCTGCACCAGAACCTCGTTCTTTTCCGGGGTCACGTCAGGCAGCTTTTCGATGGCCAAGAGATTGTTGCCGGTGATCGCGCCCGCCACCGCAAGGCTGATGCCGGACGAGCAGGAGGCCGTGACAAAACCGGCCTCGCCGCCCGTCAGCCTTGCAATGATCGCGCTCGCCTTGCGTTGCAGATCATTGATCTCGACGAATTGCGGCAGGATGTCCGCCATGGCCTGAACGGCCTCGGGAACGACAATCGATGCGCCGAGCGAGGTCATGGTGCCCGAGACGTTGATGACCGGGCGAAGGCCGATCCTGCTTCTGATATCCTCGGTCATGTATTTCTCCTGTCCTTTGCGATGCGATGGGCATCGACACATATGCCATAATAATGTAATAGCTTCTCAAAATTCATGAGGAGCCAAAAATTGGACGCCCATAAACTGGACGAAACGCCTTCAACCGCCCTGTCCGACGCCGCCGAAAACGCGAACGCGAAGGCGGCCAAGCGCTCGCGCGTCAGCGGCATCGACCGTGCGCTTCAGGTTATTGATTACCTTTACGAAACCGGATCGCCCGCCGGCGCTTACGCGATTGCCAAGGCCATCAAGGCGCCGCTTTCCACCGTCTATGTCATCATCGACGATCTCGTTGAAAAGAACATGCTGGCGCGCAATGCCGATGGCAACATCTGGCTTGGCGCGCGGCTTTACCATTATGGCCTTGCCTATGCCCGTTCGCTGGATTTCATGGGTGTCGCCACCCACGAAATGCACGATCTGTGCCGTCATGCGGGCGAGACCGTGCAGCTTTGCGGCCGCGACGGCGACCATATGCTGGTGCTGGCCATGGCGGATGGTCCCAGTCATTTCCAGGTTGCCTCGCGCGTCGGCACCCGCGTTCCTCTGAACTGGACGGCATCCGGTCGCCTGCTCGTCGGTCACCTGCCGGAGGCAGAGCGCCTCGAACTTTTCAGGCGTTGTGCCCGTTCCTCGCCCACGGGCCGTGCGGAAATCAATCCCGAGACCCTGTCGCAATCGGCGGCGACCGCTTTTCATGACCGCCTGTCGATCCAGGTCGCCGAATCCGATTATGCCGTCGCCTGCATCGCGTCGCCGATCTGCGACAACAGAGGCGAATGCGTGGCGACGATTTCCATCGTGCTGCCGGAACAGAAAGTGCTGGCGGACGAAAACCATTACACCGAACAGGTCAGGGTTTCGGCAGAACGGATCGAAAAACTGATGGGCTGGCGTAACCATTAAACGGCCTCACCCTTTGAGCGCGACGATTGCTTCGATCTCTACGGTGATGTTGCCTGGCAGCGAGCCGAAACCCACGGCGGAGCGGGCATGTTGTCCCGCATCGCCGAACACGTCGATGAAGAGATCGGAGCAGCCATTGATGACGCTCGGGTGATCGCGAAAATCGCTCACCGCATTGACCATGCCGAGCAGCTTGACCACCTTCTTTACCCGCGACAGGTCCCCCAGCGCCTCATGCATGACGGCAAGCAGGTTGATGCCGGTGAGGCGCGCATGGCTATAGGCCTCTTCCAGCCCGATTTCCGCGCCCACCTTGCCGGCGTAAAGATGACCGTTTTCTTCCCGTGGCCCCTGCCCCGAAAGATAAAGCATGTTGCCTTCCACCACATGGGTGACGAAATTGGCAATCGGCAGCGGCGGCGGCGGCAGGGAGATGCCGAGCGCGGCGAGCCGGTCATAGGGCGAAAGCCGCCCTTCTGCGTCGAGCGAAGACTGTTTCACGCAAATTCCTCATAATACCGGGACGGGTATCCCGTAATGCCTGCGGAAGGCGGAGGACTGACCTTCGCCGTTCCAGTGGAGTTCAACGCCAGGAGTAACCGTGGCTGTGGCGCACCAGCTTGCGCGCCCTTGGAATGTAACGGCTGGCGGCAATCGCTTCCGCACCGATGACCGTATAACGCGGCTCGAACAGGCGCTTCAGGCGCGAGACATCGCCATTGGAATCGGTCGCTTCCAGATCGGCGTCGACGAGATCGAAAACCGTGAAATCGGCTTGGCTGCCGACGTCGAGGCGGTTTTCCATATCGAGACGGATGATGGAGGCCGGGTTGCGGGTGACGGCCTCGACCACATTTTCGAAGGGCATATCGACCGACAGCAGCTTCGACATGGTGGTGGCCAGATCCCAAACCGGGAAATTCATCGAATGCCCGTGCAAATCCGTTGAGATCGAGAAAGGGAGCAGGCCGCGTGCAATCGCCGCTTCCGCCACCTTGAAGGAGAAAGACGCGCCACCATGGCCGATATCAAGCCGAATGCCTTCGCCTGCGCAGCGTTCTGCGAGGTTGAACAGGTCCTCGTCTTCCATGATGCTGGAACCCGATTTGCCGTTGAAACAATGGGTCACGACATCGCCGGGGCCGAGAATTTCCAGCACCTCGTCGTAAAGTGCCGGCGGTTCGCCCACATGCACCATCATCGGCACTTTCAGTATCTTGGCGATCTTCTTGCCGAGTTTGACCGGCGTCACACCCCAGGAGCCGGTGATGACATGGCTCGCCCGCACCTTCAGGCCGACAATATGCTCGCTGTTTTCGGCATAAACTTCGAGGATGCGGTCAAGGTCGATATCCTTGATGTCGCGCAGTTCCGGCACGCGGTTACAGGCGACGAGACCGATGGAACCGAGGTTGAGGAAGGCCTTGATGCGTTCCTTCGAGGGCTCGATAATATATTCCCGGAAACCGTGGAAATTCGCCTCGCCGGCCGAGCCGGCATCTACCAGCGTGGTCACGCCGCGCTCCGCCCCGCATTCGGAGGGGCGGATGGAGATATCGGTACCGCCGTGCCAGATATGCACATGCAGATCCACCCAGCCGGGAGAGATGAAGGCGCCCTTGGCATCGATGCGCCGCGCATCAACGGGCGCTTGGATGGCAGGCCCGACCGCGGCGATCTTGCCATCGCCGCCAATCAGAATATCGGTCGAAGCCTGTGATGTACCCTTTCCGAAACCGACGGGTTTGACATTGGTGAGAAGAATGGGAGCTTGAAGAGGCGCTTTCGCCTGTTCGCCGGACGACATATTACAGATCCCTTCGCAGTCTTGGGTCGAGCATGTCCCGCAGCCCGTCGCCAACCATTTGCAGCGACAGCACGGAAAGAATGATGGCAAAGCCGGGGAAATAGGTCATCCAGTCGGCCTGACCGATATATTGGCGACCGGCGGAGATCATGGTTCCCCAGGTGGGTATTTCAGGGCTGACACCAAGCCCCAGAAACGAAAGGCCCGCCTCGGCCAGCATGGCGCTGGCGAAAAGGAAGGTGCATTGCACGAGGATGGGCGAGACCAGATTGCGTAGCACGTGCCGGGTCATGATGTGGAAGGTGGAAATACCAAGCGCCCTTGCCGCCTCCACATAGGGCAGTTCACGGATCACCAGCGTCGAGGCGCGCACGATGCGGGCGAGGCGCGGCGAATAAACAACCGCCAGCGCGATGATGACGGTCGTCAGCGACGGGCCGAGTGCCGCGACCAACGCAATCGCCAGCAAAATATCCGGAAAAGCCATCATCGCATCGATCAGCCGCGCAATCGGCGTATCCAGCTTCTGGAAAAAACCGGCGAGCAGGCCGAGCGTGATGCCGATCAGTGCCGAAAGCGCCACCACGGCGGCCCCGACCAGAAGCGACAGTCTTCCGGCATAGATGGTGCGGGAAAATACGTCGCGGCCGAACTCGTCGGTGCCGAACCAGTAAATTTCGCTCGGCGGCTTCAGGCGGTTCACAATCGACAGTTTCGACGGCGAGTAAGGCGCTATCATCGGCGCGAAGACGGCAAGCAGGACGAAGATGAGCAGCACTATGAGACCGGCCGCGACCGTCTTGCGCTTCAAGAGCCGCCGAATGAACAGGATGCTTGGGTGGCGCGCCGACGGGGTGGTGGAAACGATATCGGCCATCAGTAACGAACCCTCGGATCAACGAGCAGATAGAGCATGTCGATTGCAAAATTGATGAGCACGTAAAGCCCGGCGATAACGAGAAGCGCGCCCTGAATGACCGGATAATCCCGCCGGAGCACAGCTGAGACGACAAGATTGCCGACACCCGGCAGGCCGAAGACGGTTTCAGTCACCACTGCACCGGAAATCAGCACGGCGGCGGTGAGGCCAAGTACGGTGAGGATGGGGATGAGCGCATTCTTCAAAGCATGTTTCAGCACCACCCGGCGTTCCTTGACGCCCTTGGCGCGCGCGGTGCGGACATAATCGTCGCCGAGAACATCCAGCATCGAGGCGCGGGTGAAGCGAAGGATGAGGGCGGAGGAAACGAGGCCGAGCGCTATTGCCGGAAGGGTCAGGTGATACATGCGCTCGAGGAAGGTCGCGCCCGGTCCGCCATAACCCGATACCGGAAACATATCGAGCCGCACGGCGAAGACCTGCATGAGGATCAGGCCAAGCCAGAAGCTCGGAATGCTTGCCGCCAGCATTGCGATGGTGGTCGCGGCCTGGTCCACGAAGGAACCGCGCCGGTAAGCAGCATAGATACCGATGGGGAGCGCGACGACACTGGCAATCAGCAGCGAAAAAATCGTCAGGAAAAACGTCGGTTCGGCCCGGTCCAGAAGTGCCGAGCCGACCGGCATGTTGAGGAAGATCGACTGGCCGAGGTCGCCCTTCAGCAACTGGCCGATATAATAGACATATTGCACGCCGAGCGACTGGTCGAGACCGAGCCGGGTGCGAAGCTCGGCAATATCCTGCGCCGAGGCGTCCGGCCCCAGCATCACGGCGGCTGGATCTCCGGGCGTGACGCGCAAGATGACGAAGACGATGGTGACGACGAGGAACATCACCACGATCATTCCCGCAAGTCTCTTGAAAATATACCGTATCACGTATGAAGGCTCCAAGGCGCGTGATTGCCGCTATCAGGCGACGGTTGAATGGTGTCGATGAGCACCAGCAATGCAATTCCGGCACTCACGGTCGTAAAATCGAGCGTTCTCTTCTCACGTCCGCCTTATACTCCACCCTCATTCCTGTGCTCATCACAGGAATCTAGCCAGCCCAAGTCCTTGGGCTGAAAGGACTCTTTTCGCCACGCAGACGCGCGTCGGCTGGATTCCTGTGACGAGCACAGGAATGAGGGGAGCGGCAAGGACCCTAGATCCGTGGCGACAGAGTGCCGGATGCAATACCCGGCACCCGATTGCCAAACAGGCCTTATTTCGTAACCGAAGCATTCCAGAAGTAGGGCCATGGAGCCGGATCGACGCCTTCCAGCTTGTTGGACTTGGCCGCCACGGCATTGAAGTCGCCTATCTTGATGAGCGGCAGCTCCGCATAGATCGTCTTCTGCACATTGGCCCAGAGCGCGATACGCTTGTCGGGATCGGCTTCCGAAGTGAAGGCGTCAACCGCGGCTTTGCGCGCCGGCGTATCCCACCAGCCCGGCGAGCCGGTGGAGAGCGCGCCGATCAGCGCCGGTTCCGGCAGGAAGGGGCTGTGAGTGATGTAGATATCCCAGAGTTTCGGGTCGGCGCGGCGCTGCGTCAGCGTCGCCCAGTCCACCACCTGCATATCCACCTTGAAACCGGCAAGCTTCAGATATTCCGCCGCGACCTGCGCCATCTTGTAATGGAACTCATACTGGCGGCTGGTGAGGATGCGGAGAGGTTCGCCGTTGTAACCGGCGGCTTTGAGTTTCTCGGCGGCAGCTTCCGGATTGCCGACGTTGTAATTGCCCTCGACGCCTTCTTCGGAATGCCAGGAGAAATTATCAGGATAATAGGCGCCGTCGAGCGCGTAGAAATCCGTGCTGCCGAAAGCGGCCGCCAGCATGTCTTCCATGTTCAGCGCTTCGGTCACCGCCTTGCGGACTTCAAGCTTGGAAGACAGCCCCTCCTTCGTGTTGAAGACAAAGACGGGATAACCGAAAGGCTTTAGCATCAGCGGCTGCGAGGCCGACGACGACTTCACCTTGTCGAAGGATTCCACCGGAATGGAATCGACGTAATCATACTGGCCGGAAACGGCGGCCTCGACGCGGGTATTCGGATCGGGCACCGGAACGAAGCGGATTTCATCGAGATACTGATGGCGTGCGCCGCCATAACCGTCGCTTTCGCCATCGCGGGACTTGTAGCCATCGAAGCGCACGAGCTGGATATATTGGTCGGCCTTGCGTTCCTTCAGCATATAGGGACCGGTGCCGATGAATTCGGCCATCGGCTCCGCCTGCTTTTCAGCCGGCAGGATGATCGCCGCCGAATTATTGAAGGCGAGCAGCGAGACGAGCGGCGCATAGGGTTGCTTGAGAGCGATCGTCACCGTTCCGGCATCCGGCGCGGAGATATTGTCGATAAAGCCGGCTGCCTGCTTGCCGCGCGAGGCGATCTTCATCCAGCGGCCGAGCGAGGCGACGACATCTTCAGACGTCATGTCGCTGCCGTCATGGAACTTGATGCCCTGCCTGAGCTTGATCGTGTAGGTTTTGCCGTCCGCACTGATCTCGGGCAAGCTTTCCGCCAGAAGCGGCGTCACCTTCCAACCCTTGTCGAAGGTATAGAGCGTTTCGAAAATATGCTGCGTGACGATGCCGACCAGATCGGCGGTAGACGCCATGGGGTCGAGGGTCGGCGGCTCGCCGATCGTGGCGACATTGATGACGCCGCCCTTCTCCGCAGCCATCATTACACCCGGCGCAAGCAGCAAAGCGGCGGTGGCGAGAAATGCAAGTTTACGTCTCATGGTCAAGCTCCCAGCTCTTATGTGTTCCATTATTATGTTATATACGTCTTTATAACAGAATATCTCGATAAGACGCCTTGTCAATGACAATGCGGCCCGATGATCGGTTTCCATGATCGGCGAAACGCAAGACAGGTCTTTACGAAAGGTGGCAGCATCGTTTAAGGCAATGAAAAAACAGGAGTTTCTCCAAAAAAACGGTGCGCCGTGATATCCATCTTTTCCGGCTGGAAGAGAGGGAATGACGACCGGCGCTTGACTGCAAAGGAAGAAAGGGAATTAACAAGGTTGGATATTTCGCATTTGCGAACAAAGTGCTATTAAAGAGCGGACTAACGCTACGCCACCACAGACATACCCGCGCATTTTTATTAATCGTTACGCTATTTGACGCCGTCAGCCGTGTTTTCAAGGGCTGCAGAAAGACCTGATACTTTATACCGCCAAACTTTATTCCATGGCGGAAAACTAATTTTATTACGTTGAAATTATTGAGGAAATCATGAAGACGGCAATCGTGCATGACTGGCTCACCGACAGAGGCGGGGCCGAAAAGGTGCTTCACAACCTTCTTGAAATTTATCCTCACGCGGATCTTTACTGCCTTGTCGACTTCATGAGCGAGCGCGATCGCGGCTTTCTCGGCGGCCGTCCCGTCAACACCTCCTTCATCCAGAAGCTGCCTTTCGCCCGAAAAAAATACCGCTCCTACCTGCCGCTGATGCCGCTCGCCATCGAACAGTTCGATCTCAGCGGCTACGACCTCGTTATTTCTTCGAGTTATGCGGTCGCCAAGGGCGTCATCACCGGCCCGGGCCAGTTTCATGTCTCCTATATCCATAGCCCGATACGCTACGCCTGGGACCTCCAGCACCAGTATCTCAAGGAGACCAGACTGACGCGCGGCTTCACCTCGTGGATCGCGCGCGCTGTTCTTCACTATATCCGCATGTGGGACATTCGCACCGCCAACGGCGTCGACCTGATGACGGTCAATTCCAAATTCATCCGCAACCGGGTGCGCAAGTGTTATGGCCGCGATTCCACCGTGATATATCCGCCGGTGGACACGTCCCATCTTTCCCCGTCCGACCTTAAAGGTGACTATTTCGTCACGGCGTCGCGGCTGGTGCCCTACAAAAAAGTACACCTTATCGTGGAGGCTTTTTCAACGATGCCGGACAAACGGCTGGTCGTCATCGGCGACGGTCCGGACATGAAACGCATCCGCGAAATCGCCGCGCCGAATGTCGAAGTCCTCGGTTTCGTGGGCAATGAAGAGCTTCACAAATATATGGCCGAGGCCCAGGCCTTCGTCTTTGCGGCAGAAGACGACTTCGGCATCGTACCCGTCGAATCCCAGGCGCTCGGTACACCGGTCATCGCCTACGGCAAGGGCGGCGTACTGGAAACCGTCGTCCCGCTCGGCTCCTCCAACCATCCGACCGGCCTTTATTTCGGGGAGCAGACACCGGAGGCGATCTGCGCCGCCGTACAGGAGTTCGTCGACAATTCCGACCGCTTCGACAAGAACGCCTGCATCAACAACGCCGCCCGCTTCTCCCGCGAACGTTTCCTGCGGGAATTCGCGGATACCGTGAATTTCGCGCTGGCTGAACGGGCATGACGGATGCATAAAAACATCCATAAAATAAATGATTGGGCTTCACGAAATTCAATAACGAAAGAAACCGCGCAGGCGTGACAAAACTGCACTAGCGCAATGCAGCAATCGAAGAGATGATGGCGTCCAACTGAATATTGAAGCGCAACAATACTGACACCGTCTGGGGTTCGACCATCGCGCCTCGCCCGGAATTTTTCGGCGCAGTTGAACGATGATGAACTTGAAGCATCGTCTGAAATTAGGCATATGCCTGACAGAGGACGTAAACATCCCGGGGTGCGATTCCGCTGAACGGATGTAATGCCGGTTTGGATTTCCTTTACCGGTGTCATTTATGAAGTGCTTATTTTTAAAAACTTATACGATGTCCGAATTATTTCTGCTTTTCGGACGGCATTCATTTCGAGGACCAAATGCGTTTATTGAATGTTTCGATTATGCTTGCCTCTGCAGCACTGGCGGGTTGCACGGTTACCGCAGCCTCCGGCCCCGATGCAGCCTCGATCGAATCTAACGCTTCGGTGAAATTCGCCTCCAAGGACAAGCAGAAAACCGCCGGCGTCGACTACGCACTGCTCGACATCAACAGCGCCGTCCTCAATTACGTCGGCGACACCACAACCACTACCCTGCTCGGCAGTTTCGGCGGCGGCAAGGGCGGCGTTCCGGCACTGCCGATGGGCGTCGGTGACGTGGTGCAGGTTGCAATTTTTGAAAGCCAGGCCGGCGGCCTCTTCATTCCAAACGACGCCGGCAGCCGTCCCGGCAACTTCATCAGCCTGCCGAACCAGACCGTGGACCGGGAAGGCAATATCAGCGTTCCCTATGCGGGCAAGATTCGCGCCACCGGCCGCAACGTCGAAGATGTGCAGAGCGAAATCGAGGAACGGCTCGCCAACCGCGCCATCGAGCCGCAGGTTCTCATCACCAAGATTTCCAGCCGCTCCGCACAGGCCTCCGTGTTGGGCGACGTCAAGGAGCCGACGAAGGTTCAGCTTTCGGAAGCGGGCGATCGGGTTCTCGACGTCATTTCCTACGCAAAGGGCCTCAGCGCTCCGAATATCGAATCCTATGTCACGCTGATCCGCCGCGGCAAGACCTCCCGCGTCAATTACAACCACCTCGTCAGCACGCCGTCCGAGAACATCTATGTAGTTCCGGGCGACACGATCATGGTGGAGCGTGAACGCCGCACCTACCTTGCCTTCGGTGCTTCTGGTCTCAACGGGCGTTTCGAGTTCGAGGATGCCGATCTCAAGCTGTCGGATGCACTCGGCAAAGCGGGCGGACTGCTCGATTCCCGCGCTGACCCGGCTCAGGTCTATGTCTATCGTATCGTCAAGCGCGATCTTCTCGTGAAGCTCGGCATCAATACGTCGAAGTTCCCCGGACAGGACGTGCCGGTCATCTTCCGCGCCAATCTGCGCGATCCATCGACATTCTTCGCCGCCACGAAGTTCCCGATGCAGGATCGCGACATCATCTATGTCACCAACTCGCAGGCCACTGAACTTTACAAGTTCCTGGATCTCGTCGGCTCCGTACCGGCAACGACGGGCAATGTCGCCGAGGACGTTCTTGCGACCCGCAACGCCATCCGCGCCTTTTAAACGGCGGCGTTTCGCCGTTCATCCCAAAGCCGCCCCGGAAACGAGACGGCTTTTTCCTTGGCCGGAACCAGTGGTGAACAGGAAGGTGATCAAACATTGCCTTGGGGCAGGAACCGAAGCCGTCCACCCTTGAAAGACAGGGGATTTGGCGACGGTCATCATCACCGCCATTACAAAAGTTTAAGGTGATTTCGCAACGCATTGGGTGTCTTGTGGGGGAAAGCTGCTCCCAAGGCTTGCCGCACATGTTCGGGAAACATGTATCGCTCTCATTACGCGGAATCGTCAGATGAAACGTTTCTGGACCGCTCTCAGCGTTCTTGCCATCGCAGCCGCCGGTGCCTGGTATTTCAAGGATCGCCTGCCGCTCGATCAAGTCCCCTATTTCAAGCAATTTGCCAGCGTGTCTCCCAAGGTCGACGCCGAAACGGCGGCGCAGTCCTCCCAAAGCGGCCAACCAGCCCGGCAGCAGGGACAAAGACAGGGCGGCGGACGGCGTAACGGTGGACCACCCACGGTCAGCACCATCGCCGTCGCCAAGGCGACGCTGCCGATGGATGCAACGGCGACGGGATGGGCGGTTGCGGCGGATATCACCAATATCGCGCCGCTTCAGGCTGGTCTCGTCACGGAGATCAGCGCGAAGGACGGCCAGCATATCAAGGCGGGCGATCTGATCCTCAAATTGGATGATCGCATCGCACGGGCCGCCGTCGACAAGGACAAGGCCAATATCGCCGCCGATCAGGCAACGCTGGAACAGACCGAGGCCGCCTTCCAGCGCGCCGCCAATCTGGTCAAGCAAAGTGCTGAATCGCAACAGGTACTGGATCAGGCACGGGCAGCGCGCGACAGCGCCAGTGCCAAGACCGACGCCGACAAGGCAACGCTCGCATCCGATGAGGTGGCGCTCGAACATATGGAAATCCGCGCCCCGTTCGATGGGCGGCTCGGCGACATCACGGTCAGCCCCGGCGCCTATCTCAGTGCGGGCGTCAACATCGTGACGATCACCAAATATGACCCGATCTCGGTCAGTTTCCGGCTTTCACAGCGCTACCTGCCGCAACTTCGTGAAGGCGTGGCAAAGGATACCGCAGTCGATGTCGACCCCGCGGCGACGGGAGGCGAACCGATGAGCGGCGTACTGCGGTTCTACGACAATACGGTGGACCAGACCTCCGGCACGGTGCTCGCCAAGGCGGAGTTCAAGAACGATCGCGGTCTTTTATGGCCCGGCCAGTCGGTAAACGTCACGGCCCATTTCGTCTCGGGGGATGAAATGATCGTGGTGCCGACAGTCGCCGTGCGGCCGGGGCCAAAGGGCAATTTCGTCTATACCGTCGATAGTGAGCATCATGCCCACATGACGCCGGTGGAAGTCGCCCGCTCGAATGGCAATCTCACCGCCATAACAAGCGGCCTTAATGGTGGCGAACATATCATCGTTGAAGGTCAATCCGAACTTGCCGACGGCCAGACGGTTGTCGAGCAATTCTCCGACAAGGGCGGTGCGGCTGCCAATCTGGCCGCCAATATTCCGCAGTTACAGGTTGGCGGCCAATGATCCCTAATTTCTGCATCAACCGGCCCGTCGCCACCACGCTTCTCGCCATAGGCCTGGTGCTGGCCGGGCTTGCCGGCTTCCGCCTGCTGCCCGTCGCCGCCCTGCCGAAGGTGGATTTTCCGACGATCAACGTTTCCTCGTCGCTGTCAGGCGCTTCGCCGCAAACCATGGCCACATCGGTTACCACGCCGCTGGTCAAGCAGTTCGAAACCATTCCCGGCGTTAGCGAAATCAGCGCCACCAACACGCTCGGCAACAGCTCGATCGTGCTGGAGTTCGATCTCAACCGCGATATCGACGCCGCGGCGGCCGATGTGCAGGCCGCAATTTCCCGCGCGCAGCGGCAATTGCCAAGCAACATGACGACGACGCCGAGCTATCGCAAGACCAACCCGGCCGATGCGCCGGTACTGCTGCTCGCCGTCAACAGCAAGGAAATGCCGACCAGCAAGGTGGATGAGATCGCCGAAAACATCATCTCACCGCTTCTCTCCACAATTTCCGGCGTCGCGCAGGTGAGCATCTATGGTGCACAAACCTATGCCGTGCGCATCGGCCTTGATCCGGCCCAGCTTCAGGCAAGAGGGCTTGGCGTCGACACCGTCACCACGGCCATCGCCCAGGCGAATAATCAGGTGCCCGTTGGTGCCTTGCAGACCGACAATCAGCGCTTGACGATCGAGGCCGATACCCAGCGCACCAATGCGGCCGCCTTCCGCTCGCTGGTCGTCTCGACGAATAATGGCGCGCCGATCCATCTCGGCGATATCGCCAATGTCACCGACAGCATCGACAACACCAATGCCGGCAGCTGGTTCGATGGCGAACAGGCCATCGTTCTCGCCGTGCAGCGTCAGCCGGACGCCAATACCGTCGACGTCGTGGACGCCATCAAGGCGAAGCTGCCGGCGCTTCACCAGCAATTGCCGCCCTCCGTCAATATCAACGTCATGAATGATGCCTCGACCGCCATCAAGGATGCGATCTCAGACGTTCAGTTCACCCTGTTTCTCACCATCGGGCTGGTGGTTGCGGTCATCTATCTCTTCACCGGGCACCTGACGGCGACCATCATTCCCGGTCTTGCAGTACCCCTGTCTCTCATCACCGCCTTCGGCATGATGTATGTTCTGGGCTACAGCATCGACAACATCTCGCTGCTCGGGCTGACGCTATCGGTGGGGCTGGTGGTGGATGACGCCATCGTCATGCTGGAAAACATCCTGCGCCTGCATGAAGAAGGCCTGCCCATGCGCGAGGCGGCCTTGCAGGGCGCGGCGGAAGTCAGCGGCACCATTCTGTCCATGTCAATCTCGCTGGTGGCCGTCTTCATTCCGATTCTGTTGATGGGCGGCGTTATCGGCAGGCTCTTCAACGAGTTCGGCATGGTCGTCACGCTGGCTATCATGGCCTCGGCGCTGGTCTCGCTGACAGTGACGCCGATGCTCGCTTCGCGCCTCTCCGGCCACTCCTCCAGACCACCTGCGATCATCCGCTGGTTCGATGCGGGTTTCGAGCGCACGCTGCGCGCCTATGGCCGCGCCGTCGGCTGGTGCCTCTCCCACCGCCGCATCGTTTTGGCATCGTTTCTCGCTTCGGTCGCGGCGTCGCTCTATCTCTTCGAAACCCTGCCCTCCAGCTTCTTTCCACAGGAAGATATCGGACGTCTTTCGGTTTCGACACGGGCGCGTGAGGATATTTCCTATACGGCGATGCGCGATCTCCAGGCGCAGGTCGCCGATCAGATCCGCAAGAATCCAGCCGTCGTGCACGTCACCTCTATCGTCGGCGGCAATTCCCGCAATCCGTTGAACAACGGCTCGATGTTCGTGGAACTGAAGCCCAAGGAAGAGCGGGCGCCGCTCAGCCAGGTGCTGGCGGAACTGGGTCAGGCCACATCGAAAGTGGCGGGCATCCGCACCTATATCAATCCGCAGCAGAGCCTGCGCTTTGGCGGGCGCAGCTCCGCCAGCCAATACCAGCTCGTCGTTCAGGGTCTGAATGCCGACACGACCAACGAATGGTCGAATAAGCTGATGGACGCGATGCGTCGCGACCACACCTTCACCTCCGTCACTTCCGACGCCCAGAACGGTGCGATCGCCGCCACGATCTCCGTTGATCCGGAAAAGGCCGCCGCCTTCGGCATTACCAATGACCAATTGCGCAAGACGCTGGAAATGTCTTTCGGCGGTTATACGGCGGCGCAAATCCAGTCTACTGGCGATAGCTACGACGTGATTGTGGAATTCGACAGTTCCAAACCCTGGAATGACGATTTCCTCAGCGATATCAACATTCTTTCGGCAAAATCCGGGGTTCTGGTTCCGCTTTCGAACTTCGCCACCCTTACCCGCACGCAGGCGCCTGTTACCATCAACCAGACGGGCCAGCTCGTCTCCACCACCATCTCCTTCAACCTGCCGGATGGGGTGGCGCTGTCCGATGCCACGAGCCGGATAGACCAGATCAAGAGCACGATAGGTCTGCCACAGGATGTCTTCACCAGCTATGGCGGCACGGCGGCGATCTTCCAGCAGAGCCAGGGCAATACCGGCATCCTTATTCTGGCAGCGGTGCTGACCATCTATGTGGTTCTCGGCGTGCTTTACGAGAGTTTCATCCACCCGCTGACCATCCTCTCCGGACTGCCGGCCGCCGCCTTCGGCGCGCTGGTGGCGCTGAAGGTGATGGGCATGGATTTTTCGATCATCGCGCTGATCGGCCTTTTGATGCTGATCGGCATCGTCAAGAAAAATGCGATCATGATGATCGATGTTGCGGTGGAGTTGATACGCGAAAAAGCGGAACGACCAGCAACCGCCATTCACGAGGCCTGCGTGCGCCGGTTCCGGCCGATCATGATGACGACCTTCTGCGCGCTGCTTGGGGCACTTCCCATCGCACTCGGCTCGGGCGCGAGTTCGGAACTGCGCCAGCCGCTCGGCATCGCCGTGGTCGGCGGCCTCATCGTGTCGCAATTGCTGACGCTGTTCATCACGCCCGTCATCTTCGTGGAAATGGACCGGTTCGGCCAATTCCTCACCAGGGTGTTTTCCCGCCGGAAAAGGGCGGAAAAAAACACCGAACCGCAAAAGCCGGAAGGGCCCGGCGAACCGGAATCCGTTGCCGCTTAACGCAGATTTTCGAGGCGCTCCAGCGCCTCGAAACCCGCTGCGGCACTACAGCTGCAATAACAGAGCCTCGCCAGCGACTATAAAAATCCAGCCAGGCTCTTTTATTGCCGCGAAAACCGGCCAAAGGCTCCGCCTGAAAAGCATAGAGGGTCCCCGTCACGATGGGCTGCGCGCAGAACTTCTCCGACGATGATCGTGTGATCGCCCGCATCATGGGCTGCCGCCTGGCGGCATTCGAAACGAGCGAGCGTTCCGGGAATGACCGGCACGCCCTCGTCGTTCAGCTCCCAATCCAGATCGTCGAAAGCACGGCCATTACGAGTGAACCGGGCGCTCAGCACATCCTGATCGGCACTCAGTACGTGGATCGCGAAATGCGTGGCGCCGTTGAAGGCCTCATAACGCGACGAGCTTTTGGCCGGCGACCAAAGAACCAGCGGCGGATCGAGCGATACCGACGCAAAGCTATTGACCGTCATGCCAATCGGACCTTCCGGCGTGGTGGCGGTTACCACCGTGACGCCTGTCGTGAAAGCGCCGAGCGCATTGCGGAAACTGCGGCTGTTTTCGCCGCCGGGAACGAATACATGCTCATTGGGCATCTTGATTGCCTCTGCCACTGTCATCACGCCACCTCTTTTCCAATCGCAAGGGTGTAGAGTTCAAACCATGTCTGGCGGTCCATCGTCACGCGAAGCGCATCGGCCGCGGTTCTGATACGTTCGAGATTATTGGTGCCAAGAACCGGCACGATCTTTGCCGGATGACGCAGCAGCCACGCAATTGCAACTGCCGTCGCATCGACGCCCTGTTCTCTACCGATGCGCTGCAAGGCGGCCATGGTGCCGCCATGCGCGCCTGAAAACAGCGAACCGCCGCCAAGCGGCGACCATGCCATGGGCGAGACGCGCTTTTCCTGCAGGTAAGCCAGATCGCCATTGGTGAAGGTATCGGTGGCAAGAAGGCTCATTTCGATCTGGTTGGTCACGAGCCGGTTGCTCATGGCCGATTGCAGCAGCGAAAAGTCCCACGGGCGGAAGTTTGAGACGCCCACTGCCTTGACCTTGCCGGAAGCCACCAGCGCATCGAGCGCCTTACCGGTTTCTTCCGCATCGATCAGCGGGTCAGGGCGGTGAATGAGGAGCAGATCGACGTGATCGGTTCCCATGTCACGTAGCGAGGCTTCGACCGAAGCATTGATGTGGCCGGCCGTCGTATCGTAATGTTTGACACGGGCGGCGGCGTGGCGGCCGGCCGGCGCGACAATGCCGCATTTCGTGACGATTTCTATTCTGTCGCGCAGTCCCGGCGCAGCCTTCAGGCCGGCGCCGAGAATGGCCTCCGCCGTGTATCCGCCGTAGATATCGGCCTGATCCATGGTGGTGATGCCCTGCGCGAGGCAAGCCTCGATCTTCGCCTGAACATGGGCTGGTGAGGTGTCGGCGTCGTCACCGATGCGCCACATGCCGTAAACGATGCGGCTGAGTTCGAGTTTGTCAGAAAGAGCGATACGTTCCATCAGTGGCGTTCCCCGTTGCCGAGCGGCGTCGCTGGCGTTTCAGAAGGCACCCGGCCGTAAGCATGCGGCAGAGAGCAGGTTTTCATCTGCGGCAGAACCTTGGTGCCGAAGTGCTCCGCTTCATCGAGATGCGGATAACCGGACAGGATGAAGGCGCGAATGCCCATCTTCTGGTATTCCTCCAGCGCCGAAAGCACCTTGTCGGTGGAACCGACCAGCGCCGCACCGCAGCCCGAACGCGCCCGGCCGATGCCGGTCCATAGATTGGGTTCGACATAACCGAACTTGTCGGCGAGTTCACGGGCGCGCGCCTGATGGGAGACACCGAGTGAACCGCTGTCATGGGCGCGGTTGCGGATAAGCTGGCCGTACTCGTCATCGAGCTTCGAGACAAGATGCTCGGCATATTCACGGGCTTCCTGTTCGGTATCGCGCACCACCATATGGACACGCAGGCCGTAATCCAGCGTGCGGCCATGGGCGGCGGCGCGCTCGTTGGCGGCGCGCATGCGATCCGCCAGCTGGTCCTTCGTCTCAGGCCACATCAGATAGACGTCACACTGCGCGCCGCAGAGTTCCAGCGCATCCGGCGAGTAGCCACCGAAATAAAGGAGCGGTCCGCCATTTTGCTGGTAGGGCCGTGCCGGCTCGGTGGAGACGCCCTTGAACTGGTAGATTTCGCCGTCATGGTCGATGGTGTCACGCGTCCAAGCTTGGCGCAGGATCTCGACGACCTCATGGCTGCGCTTGTAACGGAAAGCGCTGTCGGCCACTTCACCGGGGAAATCCGAGCTGATGACGTTGAGCGTCAGGCGACCCTTCAGCATGTGGTCGAGCGTTGCCACAGTGCGCGCCAGCATGATCGGCTGCATTTCGCCACAACGGATAGCAGCAAGAAAATTGATGCGGTCGCTGATCGGCGCACAGCCGGCGACGAAGCTCAGCGTATCCTGCCCCACCTGATAGGATGAGGGGCAGAGGATATTGCGAAAACCGAGTTCTTCGGCCTTTTTAACGATATCGGAACAATGCTCGAAACTGGAACGCAAGCTACCGTCAGGCACGCCAAGATAGGCGTAGTCATCGGAACACAAAGCGGAAAACCAGGAGACCTCGGCAGCATCGAGATCAGCGGATGTAACGGGTACGACGGTCATGCAATTCCTCCTCAGGGCCGCTCTCGTTTTTCTTGCATAACATCAAGAAATATGTAAATCAATGATGTATCAATTTTTGTTTCGGGGGAGGAAACGGTATATGAAACACACTGGCGGCAGCCTGCCCATGTATATGCAGATCGCCGAAATGCTGGTGCGCGAAGTGGCGGCGGGCCGGTTGATCGATGGCGAGAAGCTGGCGCCGGAGCGCGACATGGCGGCTGATCTGGGCATCGCCGTCGGCACGCTGCGCAAGGCGCTTGCTGAACTGCAGGAGCGCGGCCTGCTGGAGCGCGTGCAGGGTTCCGGCAACTACATTCGCGCCGTCAGCGATCCGCAAAGCGTCTACGCCTTCTTCCGGCTTGAACTGATCGAGGGCGGAGGCTTGCCAACGGCGGAGGTTCTGGATGTGGCACGCCTTGCCAAGCCCGCTGACCTGCCCGCTTTCGGCACATCGACCGAAGGGCACAGGATAAGACGCCTGCGACGCATCGCCGGCAAACCGGCGGCCATCGAAGAAATCTGGCTGGACGGTTCTTACGTCGACACTATCGCCATCGAGCACATGTCGGAATCCCTTTACCTCTATTACCGCACCCGCCTGAACCTCTGGATATCGAAGGCGGAGGATCGCATCGATCTCGGCGACGTACCCACATGGACGCCCGAGGTTTTCGGCCAGAAAGCTGGCGTGTCGGTGCCGCGGGTTCTGCGCCTCAGCCAGGCGCAGGATGGTGCCGTGGCCGAAGTTTCATGGACCTGGTTCGACCATACCGTCGCACGATACGTTTCACGCATACGTTGAGACTGCGCAAATTTCGCGTGCTCTACATGGATGAAAGAATTTGACGGGAGGCAAGCAAGCAGCAACCTGCCAGCGGACTGCTTTTGCGGTTATATTTCTTTAAATCAATGACTTAATAGTTTTTGATTTCTGTCAGAAATAAAATTGATACACTATTGATTTCCTTTTTTTGAAAGGTAATATCACGTCCTCAGGGAGACAGGCGTTTCGCCATCCCACGATATCGCCAGACAATCGGGATCGATTTTCGACGATGCGATGCGTGGAACTTGAAGGTTGATACCGGCAATGGCGTCCATTCGAATTCTGGACGCGCCGGTCGTGAGGAGGAAAATATGGCTTCGGTCAGCCTGCGCAAGCTGGACAAGAGTTACGGTGCGCTTCGCATCGTCAAGGGCATCGACCTTGAAATCAACGATGGTGAATTCGTCGTGTTCGTCGGCCCCTCCGGCTGCGGTAAATCGACAACGCTGCGCATGGTTGCGGGGCTGGAAAGCATTACCGACGGCGAGGTGAGGATCGGCGACCGCGTCGTCAACCGGCTGCCGCCGCGTGAGCGCGACATCGCCATGGTGTTTCAGGACTATGCGCTTTATCCGCACAAGACGGTGCGCGAGAACATGGGTTTCAGCCTGAAGGTGCGCGGCGTGAGCGCATCGCAGGCCAATGCCAGCATCGATGAGGCGGCGAGGATGCTCGGCATCGAGCACCTTCTCGACCGGCGGCCCGGCCAGCTCTCCGGCGGCCAGCGTCAGCGTGTGGCCATGGGCCGCGCCATCGTGCGCCGTCCGCAGGTCTTCCTGTTCGATGAGCCGCTTTCCAACCTCGACGCCAAACTGCGCGGACAGGTGCGCACGGAAATCAAGCGGCTGCACCAGCAGCTCGGCACCACCATCATCTACGTTACCCACGACCAGGTGGAGGCCATGACGCTGGCAGACCGCATCGTTATCCTGCGCGGTGGCGATATCGAGCAGGTCGGTACACCTGACGAGGTCTATAACCGGCCTGAAAGCGTGTTCGTCGGCGGTTTCGTTGGGGCTCCGGCGATGAACTTCGCCCGCGCAAAGGTGAGCGGCGACCGGTTGGCATTCTCCGACGGCAATACCCTGCCGATGGCCACCCTTCGGCCATCCCGTGAAACAGGCCTCGACGGGCGTGAAGTCATCGTCGGTATTCGCCCGGAACATTTCGGCCCCGTCGAGGGCTTTGACACTCAGCTTACGGTCAAGGTGCAGGTGGTGGAACCGCTCGGCTCGGACACGCTCGTCCATTTCAGCCTCGGCGATGCGGCGCTGACCGCACGCATGCCGCCGCAGCTTCGGCCGACGCCGAATGAGGAACTGCGGATCGGCGTCGATCCATCCAAGGTCCATCTTTTCGACGCGACAACGGAACGCTCGATTCACTGATTGCCGGGCGAAGAGACGCTGCGGCCAACAGGTTTAATAATGGGAGGAACACATGACATTTAAAACCATCAGGGGCAAAGCCCTCATGGGTGCAGCGCTCTGCGCGACCATGCTCACCTTTTCGGGACAGGCCTTCGCCGATGCCGAACTGAAAATTTTCGTTTCCAGCCAGCATCAGCCGGATGTCTGGCGCAAGGCGCTCGATCAATATGAAGCGAAGACGCCCGGCGTGAAAGTGGTCATCGAGACCGGCGGCAACACCTCGGAAATGCAGGCGCAATATCTCAATACCGTCATGTCGGCCAAGGATTCGAGCCTTGACGTGCTGATGCTCGACGTCATCCGCCCCGCGCAGTTCGCCACCGCTGGCTGGACCAGCGATTTCTCAGGCAAGGACATGTCGGCCTATCTGCCGACCTACGCCGAAGCAAATACCGTAGACGGCAAAATCGTGGCGCTGCCCGCTTTTGCCGACTCCATGTTCCTCTATTACCGCAAAGACCTGCTCGACAAATACGGCATCAAGCCGCCGACCACCTGGGACGAGCTGAAGGAAGCCTCCAAGAAGGTCATGGAAGGTGAAAAGAATCCCGAACTTCAGGGCCTGTCCTTCCAGGGTAAAGCGATCGAAGGCGCGGTCTGCACCTTCCTCCTGCCCTATTGGAGCGAGGGCAAATCTCTGGTTGAAAATGGCAAGCTGAATTTCGACAACAAGGCAGCCGTGGATTCGCTGAAGCTGTGGAAGAGCTTTGTCGATGAAGGCATTTCCAAGAAGAATATTTCGGAAGTGGCGACCGACGACACCCGCAAGGAATTCCAGGCCGGTAAGGTTCTCTTCGCCGTTAACTGGTCCTACGCCTGGACCCATTTCCAGGGCAAGGAATCACAGGTGAACGACAAGGTCGGCGTCGCCCGGCTGCCAGCCGTCAAGGGTGGCGAGCAGACGACCTGCCTCGGCGGTTGGGAATTCGGCGTTTCCGCCTATTCCAAGCAGCAGGAGGAAGCCAAGAAGCTGGTGGAATATCTCTCCGGTCAGGATGTGTCGAAGTTTATGGCCATCAATGCCGCCCTCCTGCCCACCTATGCCGCACTTTACAAGGATGCGGACGTGACCAAGACGATCCCCTGGTTCGCTGACGCCCTGCCCGTCGTTGAAACAGCAAAGGCCCGCCCCGTGACGCCGCGTTATAACGAGGTCAGCGAGACGATCCGCACCACGGTCAATGGCGTGCTTGCGGGAGTGATGACGCCGGAGGACGGCGCAAAGCAGATGGAAAGCCGTCTGCGGCGCGTTCTGCGCTAAGCTTCAAGGCCGGAAAGCGGCATGGCTGCCATGCCCTTTCCGGCTGCTTCGACGGACAGAAATAAACGCGCCCTAGCGGCGCGATAAACGGGCCGGATTAGAACCGGTCCGATCGGGAGACGACGACGTGAATCCAGTTGCGGGAGTGGCAGACGTGACAATGCCGGAAAGAACCATGGTCCGGGTGGACGAAAAGCAGCTGCCGCGCTGGACGCGGTGGCTCGACCTCGGCGACCGGTCGCTGGCCGTGCTTCTCCTGGCGCCAGCGGCGATCCTGCTGTCGCTCATCATTGTCTATCCGGTGGCGCGGCTCGTCTATACGAGTTTCTTCAGCCTGTCGCTGACCTCGGGCCTGCCGGCGGAATTCATCGGCTTTGAAAACTACACCGCCATGTTCGATGATCCGATTTTCTGGGAAACGACCTGGAATACGGTTCTGATCACGCTGATCACCGTGCCGGGCGCGCTGTTCATGGGCCTTGCTCTCGCACTGCTTGCCAACCTGCCTTTTTCCATGCAGTGGCCGATGCGGCTTTCGCTTCTCATTCCCTGGGCGCTGCCGCTCTCCTTTGCAGGTCTCATCTTCGCGTGGTTCTTCCATTATGAATATGGCGTGGTCAATGACGTGCTGAACCGGTTGGGCTTCGAAGGCATCATCTGGTTCAACTCACCGAACTGGGCCTTTGCGGCCATCTGCCTGACGATCATCTGGAAGACGTCTTCCTTCATGGCGCTGATGATCCTCGCCGGCCTTCAGACCATTCCGCGCTCGCTCTATGAAGCGGCTGATGTGGATGGCGCCGGCAAAATCCGTCAGTTCTTCGAAATCACCCTGCCGCTTTTGAAGCCGTCGATCGTCGTCGCGCTCATCTTCCGCACGATCACGGCGCTGCAGACCTTTGATATTCCTTACATGATGACCGGCGGCGGCCCCGGCACATCCACCACGACGCTTGCCATGTACATCCACCAGAACACCGTTTCCTTCCTCGATCTCGGTTACGGTTCGGCGCTCGCTGTCATGATGTTTGCGCTTTCCATGTGCGTTACCGCCGTTTACCTCCGCATCATCAGGACGAAGGACTGATCCTATGAGCATCGTTGCGACCTCTGGTTTTTCTTCGTTCTTTTCCGGCAAGCCGCTGCGCTTCATCGCAGCCTCCATCCTGCTGGTGAACGGCCTGTTTCCTGCCATCTGGATCCTCTTCACCTCGTTGAAGACGGAAGCGGAGTTGACGGTCAAGCCGATCACCTGGTTCCCGCATGCGCCAACGCTTGCCAATTACATGCAGGCCTTTTCTGATCAGCCGCTGCATCTCTTCCTCTTCAACAGCTTCATGGTGGCGTTGCTTTCCACCGCACTCACCATCCTGATTTCAGTGCTGGCCGCGTATGCCCTGGCGCGGCTGAACCTCAAATACCGAGCGCTGATCCTCTCACTCATCATCGCCGTTTCCACCTTCCCGCTGGTGACGCTCCTGGTGCCGCTGTTCGAAATCATGCGGGCGCTGAACCTGCTCAATAGCTGGACGGCGCTGATCCTGCCCTACACCGTGCTTTCGCTGCCGGTCTGCACGCTGATGCTCGTCTCGTTCTTCGAGAGCATTCCGCGCGATCTCGAAAACGCCGCCATGATCGATGGCTGCACCCGCATCGGCGCGCTCTTCAAGGTCGTCGTGCCGCTCTGCGCACCGGGCGTTTTCACCGCCGGCATCCTCGCCTTCGTCAATGCCTGGGATGAGTTCCTCCTGGCGCTGTCCTTCAATTCCAATCCGGCGCTCCGCACGCTTCCCGTCGGCATCCAGCTGTATCAGGGTGAATTCGCTTTCCCCTGGCCGGTCATTTCGGCAGCGCTGGTGGTCGGCATCGTGCCTGTCGCGATCCTGATCGTTATCTTCCAGGAACGGGTCGTCTCGGGTCTCACCGCCGGTGGTCTCAAGGGCTAAAAGGTAAAGTCATGCATTTCGAAACGACCAAAGACGGCTTTGCGCTTACGATCGGCAACCGCACCATACTTTCCCATTCTGCCGATAACCCGGCCTTCTTCGCCGGTTTCGGCAAGGAGCGAATGGATATGTATCGCGGCAATTTCGATATCGAAGACTATGTCATCGAGCGGATCGCGCTGCGCCACGCCGAGGTGAGCGGCGATACCGCAACGCTCTCGTCCGCGCCGGGACAATCACCGCGCCTTCACCTGACACTTGACGGCAACGCCATCCGCCTGACCGCACTGGATGATACCATCAACCGCCTTTGGCTGCGCGTCGTTGCGGAAGCGGACGAGCATGTCTGGGGCGGCGGCGAGCAGATGTCCTATTTCGACATGCGCGGGCGGCGTTTCCCGCTCTGGACCTCCGAGCCGGGGGTCGGCCGCGACAAGACCACCGAGATCACTTTCAAGTCCGATGTCAGCGGCAAGGCGGGTGGCGATTATTACAATACCAACTACCCGCAGCCGACTTACCTATCGTCGCACAAATACGCTCTGCACGTGGAGACAAGCGCCTATTCGGTGTTCGATTTCCGCAACGACGATTTCCATGAGATCGAAATCTGGGCCATCCCAGAAAAGATCGAATTCTTCGCCGGCGATCATTTTACCGATATCGTGTCCGCGCTTTCACTGCGGTTCGGCCGCCAGCCGGAACTGCCGGAATGGATTTATGGCGGCGCGATAATTGGGTTAAAGGACGGCGTCAACTCATTCACAAGACTGGAGAAAATACGCGCGGCCGGAACGAAAGTATCAGGCCTGTGGTGCGAAGACTGGGTGGGTCTGCGCCAGACATCCTTCGGCGCCCGCCTGTTCTGGGACTGGCAGGCGAATGATACGCGTTATCCACATCTGCGCCAGAAGATCGCCGAACTCTCCGATCAGGGCGTCCGCTTCCTGGGTTACGTGAACCCCTATCTTTGCGTCGACGGCCCGCTTTTCCCGGTCGCCGAAAAAGCCGGCTATTTCGCAACCGACGCCGATGGCAAAACGGCGCTGGTGGATTTCGGCGAGTTCGATTGCGGCGTGGTCGATTTCACCAATCCGGCCGCCGCTGACTGGTTCGCCGAAGAGATCATCGGCAAAAACATGCTCGATTTCGGCCTCTCCGGCTGGATGGCCGATTTCGGCGAATATCTGCCGATCGATATCACGCTTTCCAACGGCGTCGACGCCAAGTTGATGCACAATGCCTGGCCGACGCTCTGGGCCGAGGTCAACGCGAAAGGCGTCGAAAGTCGCGGCAAGACCGGCGAAGCGCTGTTCTTCATGCGGGCCGGTTTCACCGGCGTGCAGGCCCATTGTCCGCTTATCTGGGGCGGCGACCAGTCGGTCGACTTTTCCCGTCATGATGGACTTGTCACCGTCATTTGCGGCGCGCTTTCCTCGGGCCTCATGGGCAATGCCTATCACCATTCCGACATCGGCGGTTACACCAGCCTGTTCGGCAATGTCCGCACGGCGGAACTCATCATGCGCTGGACGGAGATGGCCGCCTTCACGCCGGTCATGCGCACCCATGAGGGCAACCGGCCGCGCGACAATCTCCAGATCGATCAGGATGAGGCGGTTCTTGCCCATTTCGCGCGCATGACATCCATCTATGTCGCGCTGGCCCCCTATCTGAAATCGCTCTCCGCGGAAGCGGCAAGAACAGGCCTGCCGGTGCAACGTCCGCTCTTCCTGCATTACGAAAATGATCGCCAGACCTTTGCGATTCAGGACTGCTATCTCTACGGGCCGGACATACTTGTCGCACCTGTGTGGAAAGCGGGTGAAACGCAACGCTCGCTCTATCTTCCGGGCGACGGTGAATGGGTACACCTGTGGAGCGGTGCGCATTATCCCGGCGGACACAACGTCACCGTGGCGGCGCCGCTCGGCGAACCAGCGGTGTTCTATCGTGCAGATAGTAGCCATCGTCCGCTGTTTGAGCAGCTTCGCACAATCAACTGAACGATAGCCGAGGTCGTCCCTGTCATCACCCCGTCAGACGGGGTGATGTGATGGCCTTCTTGAAAAGCGCGGTCATCGCATCGCTGATGCCCTGCGACGGGCTGACTTCGAAAAACAGGCCCGGAGAGGCGCATTGCTGCATGCGTGCGCCGATTTCCGGCTGAAAGGGCTCGATCCAACTATTATACCAGTCATTGGTCGGCAGCGGCAGATAGGTGGTGTAGAGCACGGCGATCCGGAAACCCTTTTCCTTCAGCTTCGTGCAATATTTGAGATCGATCGGCTCCTGACAGCGGCCGCTGGTCGTCTTTTTGGTGCAGCTGGATGGCTTGTAGCTATCACCGACACCGTCTGAAACGAAGAAGATAATCTTCTCGGGGCTGGCCGAACTCGCCCCGGTTCCAGAATTGCCGATCTTGTCGCCGATCTGAGTGAGTGCCCGGTCGAAATCCGTCTGCTGGTCGTTGTTAAATCCCTGCTTCGGGATCGACATCAGGTCGACTTCACCAGCTTTCTTCTTCGCGGCCGCCAGATCCGACGTCAAGGGAACGACTTCGAGCAGCTTCGTATCCTCGGCTTTCTCTCCGAAAGTGTAGACCGCCATGCGATATTTATTGCTGCTTTTGCGGGTGGACTTTGCCGTGTCCATAAGGCTGGCCGTCGCCTGCGCCACCACATTGATGCGCGTCGTGACCCCGAGGCTTTTGGCCTTGTAATAATAACTGTTCTTGTCCACCACCCCGTCTTTCACGATGTGACAGGCGAAAGCACATTTGTCGCTCGTATTCGCAACCATGGTGGCAACGTCGGTTGGCGTGGCGCCGACGCCCATCGAGGGGGTATTATCAAGAAGCACATAGAAGTCGCTGAATGTTTCCGTCTCGTATTTGGCCGTCGCCTTGCCCGAAACGGTAATGAGATCCTCCCCGAGTATCCGTGAAAGCGTCGTGTCGATGGCAGCCTTGAAGCTGACCGAGGACTCGATGGCGTTACCGTGCTTGGTCACCGACACGTCAAGAGACAGAAGCTTGTAATCGGGATTGGCCCGCTCATTGCTTTCAAAGAACGCCGAGGCGTCATCAGCGCCGAGCGAAATAACACCATCGCCCGACATTTCCTTCGCCTTTTGAACACTCGACGACGTGTCGGCAACCACTGCAAGGGCTGCAGCATCCGCTGCGATCTGCAGGTCCGATTTGACGGCCATGCCATGCGTCACATCGAGTGCTACGCCAGCGGCTCCAATCAACGGCACCATCAACAGGGCGCTAAGAATGCCGAAATTTCCCGATTTATCCTGCCAGATGCCCTTCAAATTCGCCCCCGGAAACTTTACCCGGAGCGAAAGTTAGCCGAATAATATTGAAACGCAGTTTCAAGAGATAACTAATTTTCGATAAATCTAATTTCCTAAATAACTAATACGTCCATGGAATACGGGGGCTCGTGATCGAGCCTCACCACGCATTGTCGGCGGGACGTTGACATTTATGAAACTTGACCTACAAAACAAACTCTTCCGAGGGGAGCACTGCACGGTGCTGAGATGGCGATGAGCCGGACCCTTGAACCTGATCCGGGTCATGCCGGCGTAGGAACGGAACTGTCGCGCCCGAGAGGCGCGGCCCTTTCTCTTCTCCGCTTTGCCTGATCTCCGAGATTGTCACATCTGGAGACGAATGATGATGCTGAAACCTTCCGCCCTTCGCACACGGTGCGTCTGCGTCTGAGGTCCGGCTCATGCGTGCCACCCATGCGCTGAACGGAGTCGGTCTTCTGCTGGTTTTCTGGCAGGCGGGGACGTGGCTGTTTTCACCGCCCCGCTATATCCTGCCATCGCCCGCCGATGTCGCTGGCGCGTTCTGGCGTCAGCCGGGCTTCCTGTTCGGGCAGGCACTGGTAACGCTTGGCGAAATGGCGCTCGGGCTTGCGGCGGGCATCGCTGGCGGCATTGTCGTCGCCTTCACGATTGCCGCCATCCCGCGCCTCGGTCGTCTCGTCTGGCCCATGGTTCTGGTGTTGCAAGCCTTTCCGGTCTTCGTGCTCGCCCCCATCCTCGTCCTCTGGTTTGGTTTCGGCATGGCTTCGAAAGTGGTCATGACGGCTATCATCATATTCTTCCCCGTCGCCTCCGCTTTGACGGATGGCCTCAACCGCACCGATCGCGCCATCCTCGACGCCGCCTCGCTGACGGAGGCGAGCCACTGGCAGATCCTTACCCGGTTGCGTGCGCCGCTGGCGTTGCCCTCGCTGATTTCAGGCCTGAGGGTCGCCGCGCCGCTTGCCCCGCTCGGCGCCGTCATCGGCGAATGGGTGGGCGCATCGGCCGGGCTCGGGTTTGTGATGATCCAGTCCAATGCCCGCATGCAGACCGACACCATGTTCGCCGCCATGGCCATTCTCGCCGTCATGGCGGTGTTGCTGCGGCTTGTCGTCGACTTATCGACAGCCAATCTGGCTCCCTGGGCCAAGGAAACAGAACACACCATTTCTTTCAGTTACTTGCGGAGACTTTCGACACCATGAAACGAACTCTTCTTTCCCTCGTCGTCGCGGCGGCAAGCGTATTAGCACCAATGCAATCTGAGGCGGCCGACAAGCTCACCGTATTGCTCGAATGGTTCGTGAATCCGGATCATGCGCCGATGGTCATCGCCAGGGAACGCGGCCTGTTTGCCGATGCCGGGCTGGAGGTGGAACTGGTTCCCCCCGCAGACCCCTCCGCCGTTCCGCGTCTTGTCTCGGCCAAACAGGCCGATATCGGCGTGCATTACCAGCCGAACCTCTATCTCGATCACGACGCCGGCCTGCCGCTCGTGCGTTTCGGTACGCTGGTCGAAACACCCCTCAACACTGTCACCGTTTTGGCCGATGGTCCGATCAAGAGCCTGAAGGACCTGAAAGGCAAGAAGGTCGGCTTTTCCGTTTCCGGCTTTGAAGATGCCATGCTGAAGCGCATGCTGGAAAAGGACGGGCTGACGAAGGATGATGTTGAACTCATCAACGTCAACTTCTCGCTTTCGCCGTCGCTGATCGCCGGCAAGGTGGATGCCACGCTGGGTGGCTTCCGCAATTTCGAGCTGACGCAGATGAAGCTAGAGGGACATGAAGGCCGCTCCTTCTTCCCGGAGGAACATGGCGTGCCGGCCTATGACGAACTGATCTTCGTCACCCATCGCGATCTCGTAAAAGACGGGCGCCTGCCGCGTTTCCTCTCCGCGGTAGAACAGGCAGCGATCTTCATCACCAACCATCCGCAGGAAGCCTGGCAGCTTTTCATCAAGGCCTATCCGAACCTTGATGACGCGCTGAACAAGCAGGCCTTCTTCGATACGCTGCCGCGTTTCGCCAAGCGCCCGGCCGCACTCGACCGCACCCGTTATGCCCGTTTCGGCGCTTTCATGCAGGAGATGCAACTGATCAAGCAGGCGCCGGCGGCGGACGACATTGCCGTGGAACTGCAACAGCCATGACCACGACTTATCCAACAGCAGCAAAGGCCGCCGACATACTGGAGCGCGTGCGCAACACGCGCCCGCGCGTGCATTGCCTGATGAACACCGTGGTGCAAAAATTCACCGCAGACGGCATCACCGTCGTCGGCGGCATTCCTTCCATGACCACCTCGCTCGAGGAAATTGAGAGCTTCGTGGCCAAGGCGGATGCGCTTACCGTCAATCTCGGCACGCTGGATGCCGAACGGCGCAAGGTCATCCGGCTGGCGATCGAGATCGCCAATGCATCGGGCAAGCCGTGGATCGTCGACCCTGTGCATTGCGACTACTCGCCATCGCGGCTGGAGTTCGCACGCGAACTCATCGCACTTTCCCCGACCATCGTGCGTGGCAATCACGCCGAAATGAGCCTGATCGGCGATGTGCCAGATGTGGTGAGGATCGAGACCGGGCCTGTGGATCACCTCAGCGACACAACCCGCAGCGTCAGGATCGTCAACGGCCATCCATGGATGGCGAAAGTGACTGGCACTGGTTGCCTGTCGGGCGGCGTCATCGCCGCCTTCATGGCGGTGGAAAAAGACGCATTAACGGCGGCTGCCTCCGCCCTCGCCGTCACCGGCGTTTCCGCCGAACTCGCGGCAAAATACGCCAGAGGCCCCGGCACATTCGAACCGGCATTTCTGGATGCGCTTTCCGAAATTTCCGGTGAGGACATCATCAATCACGCGAGGATAGAGCATGAACAAGGTTGATTACCGCCTCAACGCGCTGGTCGACGCAAGCCTTGGCGATGTCGCGCCGCTGCCGGAGCTTGCTCTGGCCGCCGCACTCAATGGCGCGACCATTCTGCAATATCGCGACAAGCATGGCTCGACGCGGGAGATGATCGAAAACGCCCGCGCCATTCATGAGGCCATCGCCGGCACCGGTGTTCCGCTCGTCATCAACGACCGTGTGGATGTGGCGCTCGCTTCTGGCGCGGACGGGGTGCATCTCGGTGCCGACGACATGGATGCGAAGACCGCAAGGCGCATTCTCGGCGAAAAGGCTATCATCGGCCTTACCGTCAAGAATCGCACCGATGCCGAACGGGCAGCCTCAATGCCCGTCGATTATGCCTGTATCGGCGGCGTGTTCGAAACCGTTTCCAAGGTCAATCCGGACAAGCCGGTCGGCATCGACGGTTTTTTGACGCTGCGCGCCCTTTTGAAGGAATGGCGACCGGATATGCCGGTGGGCGCCATCGCCGGCATCGATCTTTCGCGTGTGCCGTCCGTGATCGAGGCGGGCGCAGATGGTGTCGCGGTCATTTCCGCCATTTTCCGCGCGGCCGATATTGCCAGCGCCACCAAGGACTTCCGCGCCGCAATTGACGCCACGCTGAAAGCGAGACAGCCATGACAGCCATTGCATTGACCATTGCCGGCTCTGACAGCGGCGGCGGCGCGGGTATTCAGGCGGACATCAAGACCTTCTCCGCGCTCGGCGTCTATGCCGCCAGCGTCATCACCGCCATCACCGCCCAGAACACCAAAGGCGTGACGGCGGTCGAGGATGTTTCGGTCGCCACCATTATCGCGCAGATGGATGCGGTATTCCCCGATCTTGCCGTCAATGCGGTGAAGATCGGCATGGTATCGCGGATCGAAACCATCGCCGCCATCGCCGAACGGCTCCGGCGGCAATCACAGCCAGTGGTGCTGGACCCAGTCATGGTAGCGACCTCCGGTGACCGGCTGCTGCATGAGGATGCCATCGAGACATTGCGGCGCGAGCTTTTGCCGCTCGCCGCCGTCGTCACGCCGAACCTGCCGGAAGCGGCGTTGCTGACCGGCACGCCGATGGCCACCACGGAGAAGGAGATCACCCGTCAGGCCGAGGCGATCCTGAAAGCGGGTGCGAAAGCCGCTCTCATCAAGGGCGGCCATGGTGGGGGGCCGCAGAGCACGGATTATCTGTTTGCGGATGGCGCCATGCAGGCGCTTTCCGCGCCGAGGGTGGGAACGAAGAACGACCACGGCACCGGCTGCACGCTGGCGGCGGCGATTACGGCTCATCTTGCAAAGGGATATGAGTTAAGGGAGGCGGTTGAGCTTTCGAAGGACTATCTGAATGGGGCGCTCGATGCCGGGCGGGGGCTTGCCGTTGGACATGGGCGGGGGCCGGTGCATCATTTTTATCGGTGGTGGGGGTAGTGACGCGAGGACAGAGGGGGTGGCCGCATATTCTGCCGCTCGTAAAATGCGACTACCGCGCCTTCGGCGTCGCCAACACATTCCGGATCGCAAAACTCGAATGAATGCGCGAAACCCCAGGCAATTTCGACAGAATCTCCTTGTGAATCCGCTCGAAATCCCCCGCACTTTCCGCCTCGCAGCGCAGGAAATAATCCGAACCGCCCGTCATCAGATAACATTCGCGGATTTCCGGATATCGCCGCACCGCATTTTCGAAACGGTTGAGAAAATCCTCCGTTTGCCGATCCAACGTGATCTGCACGATGACCGAAATCACCTCGCCGCCGGCAAGGCCGCTGGTCAGCGCCGTATAGCCCCGGATGATGCCTTCCCGCTCGAGAATATCGACCCGGCGAAGGCAGGCGGATGCCGAAAGTCCGACCTCTGCAGCAAGCTTGGCATTGCTGATGCGGGCGTTGAGCCGAAGCAGACGGATGATATGGCGGTCAGTCGCATCGAGGGCCGACATAGGATATTCCAATAATAAGAGTAAAATTGCTCTACTATGTAATTTATCGCATATTCTTCGAATAATTGCCAAGAAATTCGACAATCGTTGCAATACCCTCATGGGATAAAAATGAGGGTGAACGACCATGGACATGCAGATCAGCCGCCAGCAGGCCGCCGGTGGTGCAAGCGGCCATTTGACCATCGATCTCGGCGCAGTGCGCGATAATTATCTGGCGCTTGCGGCGATGGCGCCAGCATCGCAGACGGCAGCGGTCGTCAAGGCCGATGCATACGGTCTCGGTGCGGATATCGTCTCGCAGGTTCTGTTCGAGGCGGGTTGCCGCAATTTCTTCGTCGCCCATATCGATGAAGCACTGGCGCTCAGGCTCCGACTTTCGGCAGAAGCGCGGATTTTTGTTCTTAATGGTCTTCAGCCCGGCAATGAGACCTCCTGTGCCGCTATGGCCGTTACTCCCGTTCTGAACTCGCTGGAGCAGATCGCCCAATGGTCGGCCCACACCAAGAAGCTCGGCAGAAGGCTTGCCGCCGCCGTGCAGATCGATACGGGCATGTGCCGTCTCGGCCTTTCCCCCGAAGAGCTTGAAGTCCTCGCCTCACAGCCACATTTGCTTGATGGTATCGACATCGCCTTCGTCATGAGCCACCTCGCCTGCGCCGATGAACCGGACCATGCCTCCAATGCCACGCAGCTTTCAGTGATGCGCAAAGGCGCCATTGCGTTCCCTGATGTACCGATCTGCTTTTCCAATTCCGGCGGCATCTTTCTAGGCAGTGATTACCACAACCACCTGCTGCGCCCCGGCATCGCGCTTTATGGCGGCGCCCCCTCTGTTACCCGTCCCAATCCGATGAAGCCGGTCGTTCGTCTCGACCTCGCCGTGATCCAGACCCGCACGGTTCCCACAGGTTCGCTGGTCGGTTACGGCGGTTCCTTCGAAGCGGCCGGTCCGACACGCCTGGCAACCATCGCCGCGGGTTACGCTGACGGCCTGCCGCGCTCGCTCAGCAATCGTGGCGCAGCGTGGTATAACGGCGTGCGACTGCCGATTGCGGGTCGCGTTTCGATGGACAGCATCATTCTCGACATATCCGCCCTGCCCGAAGACACATTGACGCAAGGCAGTCTCGTGCAGATGATCGGGCCAGACCAGACGCTGGAAGACATCGCCAACGATGCGGGCACGATCGCCTATGAAATCCTGACCGGGCTCGGACGCCGTTACCGCCGCACCTATATTCAGCCGGGCGAAAGCCCGGCAATCGCTTCAACATCTGTCAGCCATAAGTGAGACGATCATGAACGTCACTATCCTCGGAGCCGGCGTCGTCGGCGTGACATCAGCCTGGTATCTGGCCAAAGCGGGACACAAGGTGACGGTGATCGACCGCCAGCCTGCCGCAGCGCTGGAAACCAGCTTCGCCAATGCTGGTGAGGTTTCGCCAGGCTATTCCGCTCCATGGGCCGCCCCCGGCATTCCGGTCAAGGCGATGAAATGGCTGTTCATGAAACACGCGCCGCTGATCATCCGCCCGACGGCCGATCCGGCCGCATGGCGCTGGATGAGCCAGATGCTGCGCAACTGCACCTCGGCGCGTTACGCCATCAACAAAAGCCGTATGGTGCGCGTTGCCGAATATAGCCGTGATTGCCTGATGGCGCTTCGCGACGAGACCGGCATCGAATATGACCAGCGCATGCAGGGCACGCTGGAAGTATTCCGCACCCAGAAGCAGTTCGATGCCATCGGCAAGGATGTCGACGTGCTGACGGCGGGCGGCGTGCCTTTCGAGATTCTCGACCGCGACGGCTGCGCCGCCATCGAACCCGGCCTTACGCCCGCCAAGGAGAAGATCGTCGGCGGCCTGCGTTTGCCGGGCGACGAAACCGGCGACTGCTTCATGTTTACGACTGAACTTGCACGCATGGCAGAAGAAGCCGGCGTTACCTTCTTTTACGATACCGGCATCATGCGCCCCATCGTTGAAGCAGGACGCGTCAAGGCCGTGGAAACCACCCGGGGGCTGGTGGAGGCCGATATTTTCGTCGCCGCACTCGGCAGCTATTCGCCGCAATTCCTGCGCCAGCTTGGCCTTACCCTGCCGGTTTACCCGGTCAAGGGTTACTCCATCACGGTTCCGATCGTGAAAGAGGAGCGCGCGCCCGTATCCACGGTCATGGACGAGGCGTTCAAGGTGGCGATTACCCGCCTCGGCTCGCGCATCCGCGCCGGCGGCATGGCTGAAATCGCCGGCTTCAGCAAGGATTTGCCGGCCGCGCGCCAGGAAACACTGGCCCATTCGGTGGAAGACCTGTTCGGCGGCGCGGGTGACCAGACCCAGGCGAAATTCTGGTGCGGCCTGCGCCCGATGACGCCGGATGGTACGCCTGTCATCGGCGCCACTCGATACAGCAATCTTTATCTCAATACCGGCCACGGCACGCTCGGCTGGACCATGTCCTGCGGCTCCGCCCGGGTGCTTGCCGATCTCATCAGCGGGAACAAGCCCGAGATAGATACGCACGATCTGGCGATCAGCCGTTACGCCGCCTGACGCGGAATAGAAAGCCCTTCCCGCCGGCTAGGCGGGATGGGCAGCGATCAAAGCGCCAGCGCGTCCTTGAGCGCCAGTCCTTCCTTCATGCGCAGATCGAGATCAGCTTCGATGTGGTCGAGATGCCGCAGCATCAGCGCACGGGCTTTTGCCGCATCCTTCGCCTCCAGCGCATCCAGAAGGTCGGCATGGTCATTATGGCCGCAGCTAGAGACACCCGAGCGACCGTAAAGCGCAATGACCAGCGATGAACGGGCCACCAGCTCATCCATGAATTTCTCGAGAATGGCATTGCCGGCAAGCGCGGCGAGCATCAGGTGAAAATCGCCCGACGCCTTGATCTCCGCACGTCTGGCGGTTGGGCCGCGCTCAAGCTGGTGGCGGCTTTCCTCAACCAGATGCTCCCTCAGCTTCTTCGCTGCCGCAGGAGTGATTTTTTCGATCGCCGCATCCACCACGCCGGGTTCGATCAGCCGGCGCGAGGCAAAAACCTGCCGCGCCTCATCCGGCGTCGGGTTGGAGACGAAAGCGCCCCGGTTTCGCTCTGCCTTGACCAGCCCCTCATAGGCCAGCATCTGAAGCGCTGCCCGCACCACCGTGCGGCTGACCTCGAACAGGGTTCCCACTTCCGCTTCCGACAGTTTCGTTCCCGGTGCGAGCCGTCGGTCGACAATGGCATCACGCAGCGTATCACGAATGGCCTGTGCTCGGTCTTCATGCGAGGAATCGGGATTGACGGTAATGTGGGAAAGGCTCATCGGTGCGTCCTGTTTCATCCTGAGTTCTAGCGCGAAGTACGGCGCGCGCAAACAGGAATTGCGGGCCGCCGCCCGTCCGCCACAATTCATTCAGCGCCCGTTCAGCAGCCGGGCTGTATTTCCTTAACCATCGAATTTGCAGCTGGCAGCGCCCTGCCACTTGGATGGAAGAAAACACCATGTCGTCCTTTGCAGCTAAAACAGTTCTGACAATCGCTGTCGCCGCCGCTACCATTGCTCCCTTGAGCAGCGCATCCGCTGGCGACTGGGACCGTCATGATCGTCGCGACGCGGCGATTCTGGGCGGTGTGCTCGGTCTTGCCGCCGGTGTCGCCGTCGGCTCCGCAATGTCGCGCCCGGCACCGGTGGATGATGAGCGCGTCTATATCGACCCGCCCCGTCGCTATGAGCCGAGCTACGTGTATGAAGAGCCGGATTACCGTTATTATCAGCCGGCACCGCAGCCGGTTTATCGCCCCGCTCCGGTCTATCGTCCGGCACCGGTTTACCGCGCCCAGCCGGTCTATGACAATAATCCCGGTTATTACCAGCCGCGCCGGACCTACCGTACCATCGAGCCCTGGACAAATGCCTGGTACGATTATTGCTCGCAGCGCTATCGCAGCTTCAACAGCCGGTCCGGCACCTATGTCGGTAACGATGGTCAGCGCCATTTCTGCGTAGCAGGTTGATCGGGAAGACCGCCAACTTAAATACTGCCGTTA
Organism: Agrobacterium sp. B1(2019); assembly: GCF_008274755.1. Classification (NCBI taxonomy): domain Bacteria; kingdom Pseudomonadati; phylum Pseudomonadota; class Alphaproteobacteria; order Hyphomicrobiales; family Rhizobiaceae; genus Agrobacterium; species Agrobacterium sp. B1(2019). The sequence continues at coordinate 466,416 of NZ_VTPB01000002.1, forward strand.
TTGTCAGGCCGCGGATGGAAACGTCCGCGGCTTTTCCATGAGCGCTCCGCGCTGCCTCACGCCGTACCGCTTTTCACATAATCCGCCCGGTTGATGCCGTGGCGCTGCAGCTTGTCGTAAAAGGTCTTGCGGGCAATACCGAGCGTTGCGATGGTATCCGCCACGTCTCCGTTCGACTGCTCCAGCGTTTCACGGATGATATGGGCCTCGATCTCGTCCATGCGCTCCGGCAGGGTGCCGGAAGCCGGAATGGCGGATTGCGAGGCGGACGCAGCCGCCGGTTCCGCCTCCAGGCCCAGCACCACCCTTTCGGCGAAATGCCCGAGTTCCCGGACATTGCCCGGCCAATCATGCTCCTGAAGCCGCCGGGACGTGCCGGCGCTGATTTGCGGCACCGGCATGTTGAAGCGGTTGGCAGCCTTGGTGACGAAATGGGAAAACAGGAGTGGAATATCCGCCTTGCGTTCGCGCAGCGGAGGAATGGACAGCGTTACCACATTTAGCCGGTAATAGAGATCCTCGCGAAAAGTGCCGCGTTCGGCCGGATCGCCGAGATCCACCTTTGCGGCTGCGACCACGCGAATATCGACCGGCCTTTCCTCGTTTGAACCCAACGGCGAAACTTCACGCATTTCCAGCACACGCAGCATCTTCACCTGAACGGCAAGCGGCATGCTTTCGATCTCGTCCAGAAACAGCGTGCCGCCGCTAGAATGTTCGATCCGGCCGACACGCTTTTTCTGCGCGCCGGTAAAAGCCCCCGGTTCATGGCCAAAAAGCTCGCTTTCGATCACCGTTTCCGGCAGCGCACCGCAATTCAGCGCCACAAAATTGCCCTTCGCGCGCTTCTTGCTCCAGCGGTGAAGGGCCGTCGCCACCACTTCCTTGCCGCTGCCCGTTTCGCCCGCCACCAGCACGTCCACATCCGTATCGGCGATGTGCCGAAGCGTGGTGCGCAGGCGCTCCATGGCGGGCGTCTGCCCGATCAGCGGCAGATCATCCTCCGCCTGTCCCGCCGCCCGGCGGAGCGCGCGGTTTTCCAGCACGAGGCGGCGTTTTTCCAGCGCCCGGCACGCGCTCTCCACCATGCGTTCGGCGGGAAAGGGTTTCGCGATGAAATCATAGGCGCCGTTGTGAAGCGCATCGACGGCCATCGGCACATCGCCATGGCCGGTGATGAGGATAACCGGCAGGTCGGCGTCGATCTTGCGGACATGGTCGAAAAAGTCGAGCCCGGTCATGCCCGGCATGCGCACATCGGTGATGATGACACCGTCAAAATCTTCGCTCAGGGCCGCAAGCGCCTGCTCGGCGCGGGAAAAGGAAGTAACCGGTAATCCATCGAGTTCCAGCGTCTGCACCATCGCCTTGCGCAGTTGGGAATCGTCGTCCACCAGGAATATGGTTCCACCTGCCATCATGTCATGCTCGCTTCAGATATACGGAAAAAGACGTGCCTGCCTCGCTACTCGTCACCTCGATACGCCCGCCATAATCGGAAGCAATGTCGTTGGAGATTACGAGGCCAAGTCCGAGGCCACTTTCCTTTGATGTGTTGAAGGGCGAAAAAAGCTGGGCGCGGATGGCCTCCGGAATGCCGGTGCCATTATCGCTGACCGAAATCACGATCATGTCGCTCTCCTCCCGCACCCGAACCTCGACACGAGCGGTGTCAATCGTTTCAGTGGCTTCCAACGCGTTTTGCAGGAGGTTGATGAGGATTTGTTCGAGCCGGATACGGCTGCCGAGCACCTTCAGATCCTGATCCGGCAGGGCGATATCCAGCGCATCCATCTGCCCTGAAAAACGGCTACGCAACAGCATGACCGCACCTTCGATGACCAGCCTGACACTCACGGGTTCGGCGGCGGTGCGGCCCTTGCGCGCCAGTATCTTAAGGTCGGTGGTGATAGTGCCGATACGCTCGGTGAGAGCGGCGATATCTTCCAGATTTTCATTGGCTTCGGCCAGACGATCGCGTTTCAGCAATGTGCGCGCATTATCGGCGAAAGCGCGGATGGTCGCCACCGGCTGGTTGATTTCATGCGCCACACCCGCGGCCACCTGCCCCAGAATGGAAAGACGGTTGGCCTGCACCAGCTCGTGCTGCACGTTGCGTAACTCGCCGGTGGTCTTTTCATGCAGGGCGATTTCGGCCTGTAAATGATCGCGTGTTTTCGTCAGGTCGCGGGTGCGCTCCTGCACCTTCATTTCCAGTTCAGCACGGGCGCGTTGCTCCTCTTCTTTTTCCTTGAGCGCCTTGTGCCTGCGCCACAGCCAAAGGGCCGAAAGCGCCATCAGCGGCATCAGCGTCGCCAGAGCCACCACCCTGCCCTCACGAATTATGGCGTTCAGCGTCGGCGCCACCGGCTGGAGATAATGCAGCGTCCATGATGTCGTCGGCACCGGCACTTCCAGCCGCAGATAATCGCCACGTGCACTCCCCGGTTCATCGACATGAATGAGCGGAACGCCCTCGCTCGCGCGCCGCGCCGCGCGAAACGGCAGCGTTGAAAGCGCCTCATTGCCGAATTGCAGGCTCTCGGAAATGATTTTCCGCTGCGCCTCGTCAATAGGTGCGACGGTTTTGAAGCGCCATTCCGGCACGCTGGTCATCAGCACGACGCCGTTTCTGTCGACCACATAGACCGGTTTGCCTCCGATGTTCCAGTCGGTCTCAAGCCGATTGAACTCAACCTTGGCAATGACAACGCCAAGCGGCCGCCCGTCGGCGGCGTCGATGCGGCGGGAGATATAAAGACCCGGCCGGCGACTGACATTGCCAAGCGCATAATGTTCGGACATGCCGGTCTTCATCGCCGCCTGGAAATATTCGCGGAAAGCATAATTGGAGCCGACAAAGCTGTCGTCCTGCCGCCAGTTACTCGACGCGACGGTAAGTCCGGTCGGCCCAGTCACATAGATCACCGAGGACTGCGTGCCTTCGATCAGACCTTCCAGCTTGCGGTTCAACCGGTCGAGAGCGGGAGCACCACCGCCATCCAGCGCGGCGGCAAGATCGGGATCTCCGGAGAGGACAAGGGGAATGGCGCGCGGCCGCTCCAGCGCGACATTCAGGAGCGCGATCTTCAGTTCGGCATCCGTGGCGGCCTCGGAACCGGCCATGCGCAGCGCCTGATTGCGGGCGAACTCATCGGCCACCAACAGAACGCCAAGACTGACGAGCAACCACAGGCCCGCCAGCGCCAGCCATTGCGCCCGCCGCTTCGCCTGGGAATGAGGTGCCTGATCCTGATAGGTCATTTGGCAATTGTGCGGATTTACGCACAGATCGCAAGAGATTTTGTCCGGAGTTCCACACAGCCGCCCATGAGCCGGCGAAGCTTCAATAAAAACTACTTTTGAAATCAGCCGGTTACGGCAAATAAGCAAGTCTGGCATGCGTATTGCACATGACTCGGCAATCGGCGCGAAGCCGTCAACGACACGGCGATCCCGGGAGGCCAATAAAGGCAGGGTGAGGCCGAGGAGGAAAAAACATGATCGATACGACAGCCGTGGCCGCAGGCCAGGCCAAGCAGCCATTCTACAAGCACCTGTATTTCCAGGTTCTGGTGGCCATCATCGCCGGTATCGCGCTCGGCCATTTCTATCCGGCCTTCGGCGAACAGCTGAAGCCACTCGGCGACGGCTTCATCCGCCTCGTCAAGATGATCATCGCTCCCGTCATCTTCCTCACAGTCGCAACCGGCATCGCCGGCATGAACGACATGAAGAAGGTGGGCCGCGTCGCCGGCAAGGCCATGATCTACTTCCTGGCGTTCTCCACCCTTGCGCTCATCGTTGGACTCATCGTCGCCAACACCGTGCAACCGGGCGCGGGAATGAACATTGATCCCGCCACGCTGGATGCCAAGGCAGTCGCGACCTACGCTGACAAGGCCCATGAGCAGACCATCACCGGCTTCCTGATGAACATCATCCCGACCACCATCGTCGGCGCATTCGCCAGCGGCGATATCCTGCAGGTGCTGTTCTTCTCGGTGCTCTTCGGCATCGCGCTCGGCATCGTCGGCGAAAAGGGCAAGCCCGTCACCGATTTCATGCACGCCCTGATGTATCCGATCTTCAAGCTGGTCGCGATCCTGATGAAGGCCGCTCCCATTGGCGCTTTTGGCGCGATGGCCTTCACCATTGGCAAATACGGCATCTCGTCGGTCACCAACCTCGCGATGCTGATCGGCACCTTCTACATCACGTCCTTGCTGTTCGTCTTCGTGGTTCTCGGTGCGGTCTGCCGCTATAACGGCTTCTCCATCGTCGCGCTTATCCGCTACATCAAGGAAGAACTGCTTCTGGTTCTCGGCACGTCGTCTTCCGAAGCCGCCCTGCCGGGCCTAATGAGCAAGATGGAAAAGGCGGGCTGCAAACGTTCCGTCGTCGGCCTCGTCATCCCGACCGGCTACTCCTTCAACCTTGACGGCACCAACATCTATATGACGCTGGCCGCTCTCTTCATCGCACAGGCGACCGGCATCCATCTGTCCTTCGGCGAACAGATCCTGCTGCTGCTGGTGGCCATGCTCTCCTCCAAGGGCGCGGCCGGCATCACCGGCGCGGGCTTCATCACGCTCGCCGCAACCCTGTCGGTCGTGCCGTCGGTTCCGGTTGCCGGCATGGCGCTGATCCTCGGCATCGACCGCTTCATGTCGGAATGCCGTGCGCTCACCAACTTCGTCGGCAATGCAGTCGCCACAATCGTCGTCGCCCGCTGGGAAGGAGAACTGGATCAGGACCAGCTTGCCCGCGTGCTGAGCGGCAAGGAAGAGTTCACCGGCATCGCCGATGTGGATCAGCTTCCGGCATCGGTCCAGCCGGCCGAATAACACGACCTCCCAAGGTCCTGCCTGTCCCGGTTTTCCCGGGCAGGCAAATACAGAAAGCCCGGAGCATCTTGCGATACTCCGGGCTTTTGCGTTGCGGGACTCCCAACCGTGCAGTGTCAGCCTTTCGCGGCCGATGCCTTATCGAGACCGCGCCTTACGCTGGCGAACAGATCGTCCAGCTGCTCGGCCGTGATGATTAGCGGCGGGCAGAAGCAGATGGCTTCACCGATAGGCCGAGTGATGACACCCTCCTCTTCGATGGCCGCGGCAAGGGCGAGCGTGGTATCGCCCGGCTTCATGCCTTCCCACGGTTTCACCTCCAGCGCGCCGATCAGGCCGATGCCGCGCGAGGAATGAATGAGCGGATGATCTGCAAGCGCCTTCAGATGACTAAGAAACTTGCCCTCCAGCCGGGCGACATTACCGACCAGATCGCGCTCCTGAATGATTTTCAGGTTTTCCAGTCCCACAGCCGTCGCGACGGGATGGCCGGAGGCAGTGTAACCATGGCCGAAAGAGCCGATACGGTCGGATTCGTCGGCAATCGGCTGGTAGAAATTGTCGTTCATGATGATCGCCGAAAGCGGCATGTAGGACGACGAAATCTGCTTGGAGACGACAAGCACGTCCGGCTTGATGTCATAGGTCTCGCAGGCGAACATCTTGCCGGTTCGGCCGAAACCGCAGATCACCTCGTCCACGACTAGCAGAATATCGTATTTCTTCAGGATCGCCTGCACGCCTTCCCAATAACCTTCCGGTGGCAAAAGAACGCCGCCGGCTCCCATCACCGGTTCACCCCAGAAGGCCGCGACGGTTTCGGGACCTTCACGAAGGATCATATCCTCCAACTCCCCAAGGATACGCGCGGTGAAATCCGCTTCGCTCTCGCCTTCCTTGCCGAAATGCACATAGGAGGGGCAGGCCGTGTGCAGCATGCGGTCCAGCGGCAGGTCGAAGCTCTCATGGTTGCGCGGCAGGCCCGTGATCGAGGCCGAGGCAATGGTCACGCCATGATAGCCCTTGATGCGACCAATGATCTTCTTCTTGTCCTTCTTGCCCAGCGCGTTCGAGCGATACCAGACCATCTTGGCAACGAGATCGTTGGCCTCGGAACCGGAAGAGGTGAAATGCACCTTGGACATTGGCACCGGTGAAAGCTCGATCAGCAGCTCGGCGAGATCGACCGACGGGCCGTGCGTCTTGTAGGAAAAGGTGTGGTAATAGGGCAGCTTCTGCATCTGCTTCGTGGCCGCTTCCACCAACCGCTGTTCACCGAAGCCGAGCGCCACCGACCACAGCCCCGCCATCGCCTCGATATAGCGCTTGCCGCTGCTGTCGGTGACATAGATGCCCTCGCCGCTTTCGATCACCAGACCGCCGGTCTTTTCGAATTTGCGCAGATTGACGTTCGGATGCATCTGATAGGCGATGTCGCGTGCCTCGACAGAATTCGGCAGGATTGTCATCGATAAAGGCTCCATTTTCGGTTGATGCTCGGCGCGTCAGACGTGCTGGCCGCCATTGATGTGAATTTCCGCGCCGTTGATGTAGCTCGACTGTTCCGAGCAGAGGAAATAGATGGTCTGCGCTACCTCGGCGGTGGTGCCGAGTCGCCCAAGCGGCACCTGGGCGTCGACCAGTTCGGCCGTTCCGGGGGAAAGGATGGCGGTGTTGATCTCGCCCGGCGCAATCGCATTGGCGCGCACGCCGCGCGGGCCGAACTCGTGCGCCAGTTCCCGTGTCAGCGCCGCAAGCGCCGCCTTCGACGTGGCATAAGCCACGCCGGCAAAGGGATGCACCCGTGAACCGACAATCGATGTGACATTGACGATGGAACCCTTTGCCGCTTCCAGTTCCGGCAAAAGCGAGCGGGCGAGCAGTGCCGTCGAAACGAGATTGACGTTCAGCACCCGTGCCCAGATATCCGCCGTCGTATCCATGACACCGAGGCGGTTACCGCCCTCGCCCTTCGGCGAAATTCCGGCATTGTTGACAAGCGCCGCAAGCTTTCCCTCCGGCAGGCGTGAGCGCACCTCGTTCGCCAGATCGTCGATCCGCGACAAATCCTCGAGATCGGCCTGGATATGGCTCTCGCGCGCCGATGGCCAACGGCATTCCTCGGAGAACGGTTGCCGCGATACCGTGAGAATTCTCCAACCTTTTTCCTGAAACAGCTTGACGGTGGCGTGCCCTATTCCGCGGCTGGCGCCGGTCAAAAGCATGAAAGGAACAGCCATATGAGAACTCCTGTGCCACGCGGGCCGTTGAGCCGGCCGCGCATTCAGCCCGGCATGTTAGAGCGCCGCCACCGGCTGACAAGGTCTTTTTTGTCGCGGCGCGGCGTTGGCGGATCGGCGACGGGCTAATCCTATTTGATGCACGGCTTTCACCCGAAGGGAATATTTGAAGCCGACCGTTTACCCATAAAATGAAGCCTCCCGAATGTGTGATCAGTATTGGGAGGGGGCAAGAATGCGCATCGATATCATCGACACGGACGCCGGCTTCGAGGCGATCCGCGAAAACTGGGATGCGGTGTTCATGGCCGATCCCCATGCCCGGCATTTCCTCTCCTGGGGGTGGCTCAGGGATTACATGCCGCGCCGCAGGCGCTGGTTCATTCTTGCGCTGCGCGAACGACAGGAAGGCTCGGCCTATGTGGCGTTTTTCCCGCTGCGCATCGTCACCGAACCGGACAAAAAAACCGGACGCTTCCACGACAGCATCGTCATGGCCGGCAATGCGGCGGCGGATTACACCGGTTTCATCACCCTGCCGGATTATGAAAATCACGCCGTCGCCGGCTTTTGTTCATACATACGGCAACAGAACTGGACCGAGCTGAAGCTCGATTATCTTTGCGGCCCGCCGGAACGCCGCGACGCGATGATCCGCGCACTTCAGGGCCCGCTCGTCATGTTTCGCGACAACATGCCGACCAACCCCTACAACATCAACAATTGCATCTGCCCGGTGGTGAGCCTGCCGGAGACGTTCGACGGCTATCTCGACAGCCATATGAGCAGCCAGACCCGGCAGAAGCTCAGGCGTTTCCTGAGAAAAGTAGAGGGCGGCGACGAATATCGCATCACCTTTGCAACGCGGGAAACAATCAGGCGGGATATGGACATCCTTTTCGATTTCTGGCGCATCCGCTGGGCGCCGCACAAGGGCAAGGAACGCACGGAGCTTCTGATCGGCGCGACGCGGCAGATGCTGATGGATGTCTATATCCGTGGCGATCTGGAAGTACCGGTATTGTGGTTCGGCGAACAGCCGCTGGGGGCACTCGCCAATATCATCGACCGCCAGAAGAAATCGGTCCTGTTCTACATTACCGGCCGCGACGAAAACTGGAAGACCCCTTCCCCCGGCCTCGTGCTGCATGGCCATTGCATTCGCAGGGCAATCGAGCAGGGTTTTAAAACCTATGATTTCCTGCGCGGCAACGAGCCTTACAAATATTTCTTCGGGCCGGAGGAACAGAAGCTGAGCTGCACGCTGTTCCGTACCCGCTCAGGCGACAATCTCGGCGGCAAGCTTCACCCACGCAGCATCCGTTTTGTCTACGAACAGGCCCTCAAACTCTACAAGACCGGCCAGAAGGCGGCCGCCAATATTGCCTTCGCGCAGGTACTAACTGCGGCGCCGGACCATCTCGGCGCGCAATTCGGGCTCGCCAATCTATTGTTCGACCGGGGCGAATTCCGGGAGGCCGAAATCGCCTTTCTCAGCCTTCTGGCCGCCGGGCAGGAACCCGTCGTCCTTTGGCTGCGTATCGGCGAGGCGCGGCTGGCGCAGCAGCACTACCACGAGGCGTCCGAGGCCTTCCGCCAGGTGACCAATCGCGCGCCCTTCCACCGGGAAGCGCTTTACAAATGCGCCGTGGCGCTGATTGCCGCTGAAAGAACGATGGAAGGTGCGGAAATCCTCGACAGGCTGCAGCACTATCACTCGGACGATGCAGCCCATCTGGAATATGCGGAAAAGGCCCGTGCAGCCCTTGCCCGGCTGGAACTGGCAAAGGCCAAGGTTCCGCTGCCGGCCGATGTCGTCACGCTCTCCATCAAGCCGAAAGCGGCGGGCAAACGCTGGCACCCGCCAAAGGTTTTGCATTAAAGGCAACGCCCTGTAAGTTGCGGCAGGAAAAACCGGCCGGACGACTTGCAAGGATTTTTGATGTTTCTGCCCAACAACGACATGCTCGATCTCATTGAGCTTCGCCATGATCTGCACCGTCATCCGGAAGTTTCCGGCGAGGAGAAGCAAACGGCGCGGCGCATCCGCGCTTTCCTCGGGCGGGCGCAGCCCGACCAGCTTTTCACCGATCTCGGCGGCCATGGCGTAGCTGCAGTCTATGACAGCGGCAAAAGCGGCCCGGCGATTCTGATCCGTTCGGAACTCGATGCTCTGCCGATTCACGAAAAGAGTGACGCCGAATACCGCTCCGGCACCGACGGCAAGGGCCATCTTTGCGGCCATGACGGCCACTCCACCATTCTGACGGCGCTGGCGCTCGGCCTTGCCCGGAAGCGGCCCGCGACCGGCCGCGTCATCCTGCTGTACCAGCCGGCGGAAGAAACCGGCGCGGGCGCCGCCGCCGTCCTCGCCGACCCGCGCTTTGGGCAGATAAAGCCGGATTATTCCTTTTCGCTTCACAACCTCCCCGGCCTTCCTTTCGGCCATGTCAGCGTCGTGGAAGGTCCGGTCAACTGCGCGTCACGCGGGGTCAAATTCCGCCTTTCCGGCAAGACCGCGCATGCGTCTTCGCCCGAACATGGCATTTCCCCGATGCAGGCAATATCCTGGCTGATGCCGGCCTTGGCCGAACTGGGCTCCGGTTTCCCGCCTGAACCCGATTTCTCGATGGTGACGATAACCCATGCCGTGATGGGCGAAGCCGCCTTCGGCATTTCCCCGGCCGATGCTGAAATCTGGGCGACACTCCGGACACTGACCGACGACCGGATGGAAAAACTCTGCGAGGCTGCGGAAACGCTGGCTAAAAAGGCGGCGGACGAACAGAAGCTGACGCTCGACATCACCTATGACGATATTTTCCTGCATTGCGAAAATGCGCCCGACGCGGTCGGGCACATCCGGCAGGCGCTGGACGAGGAGAAAATCTCCCACGGTTCGGAGGGTCTGCCAATGCGGGCTTCCGAGGATTTCGGCCGCTTTCGCGCCGTTTCGTCATCGGCGATGTTCTTTCTCGGCGCAGGCCGGGATTATCCCAACCTGCACAATCCGGATTACGACTTTCCGGATGCGCTGATCGGCACCGGCGCGCGTATCTTCATGCGCATCATCCGCAACCTGTCCGACACAAAATAGCAGCGGCCGAAGACATCCAGCCACGATCAGCCGAACGTCAGCCGCCCTGGGGACCGTTGCTCGGCCGGGCGGCGCGCACCGCAGCCAGCCCGCGGATACCATCCTTGTTTCCGATAGCCGTCAGGCTTTCGAAAATCTGGGCGGCCTCACCATAACGGCGCATGGCGAGATAGGAATAACCGCGCAGCACCATCAGGTCAGTGCGCTCATCCGCCAGCCGCGCGCGCTGATCGAGCAGGAGAAGCGTTTCAACATATCGCTTCGACCCGAATGCGGAAACCGCTCGATCGGCAAGGATCGCGACTTGCAGTTCCGTCGCACGCGGGCGATCCATGTGCGACTTCGTTGCCGAGACGGCTGCACGGTCCGTCAAGCCCATGCGCAGATAGGCAAGGCTCTGGCCATAGGCCGCGTCGCTTTTGACATTGGACTGACCGCTTTCTATCGCGGATTCGAAAGCTTTGAGAGCCTCCGCCGGCCGGTTCGTCTCCATCAGGCACCAGCCGAGATCAAGCGCCTGCTGTGGCGGCAAACGTTGCGGATCGGGATAGGCAACGCAGGAGCGTGGGCGCGATGCGGCGCTTGTTTCCCTTTGCACCTGCACTGCGCGGCGCGCCTGCTTGCGCGAAGGTTCAGGTTGCTGGACGACGGGTGGATTATACACCGCCGCCGTTTCCCCCTGCGGGGCATTGGCCTGCAGGGGCGGCGCCGTCACCTGTGCCGCAACCGCCTGCCCCGACTGGTCCACCATGCGCGCGGTTCCGACATCGGCGATACGTTGCGAACGGCCTCCCCATTGCTGCTGGATGCCGCGCAGGCCGGCAAGATTGCGAAGATCGTGATAGCTGACGGCCATGCCGTAGGCTGATGGCTCATCATCGGGTTTCCAGCCAAGGGCCGTACTGAACCATTGCAAAGCGAGCGGCGTCTGCCGGAACGCAAGCGAGTACCAGCCGAATTGCTGCGCCGTCGCCGCATCCTTGCGCGCCACTGTTTCGGCGGCAATACGTTGCAGCACATCGGGAGGTAGAACGACCGGCGGCTCCAGCGCCATAAGATTGGCCGTTGCGGCAAGGTAGGTCGCAAGCGCATCGTCGGATGTGTTGCGCCATTTATACATGACGTCCTCGGCCTCACGCGGCTCGTTACGGTCGATAAGGGCCAGCGCCAGCCCCTGCGACGCCGACGCGCTGTCTTCTTCTTCCCGCGCCTTGCGGAACCATTTTTCCGCCTCCGCCATGTTCTTCTGCCGGATATTGTACCAGCCGAGCAGCAGGGCGTCGCTTGCAAGCTTGTCGGTCTCGGCAAGCCGCTGAAGCCGCATCACATAGGTCGAGGGAACGGTGACGCCCTCCTTCTCCCCTGCCTTTGCCACGAACTGACGGGCGAGATCATTCTTGACCGGTTCGAATTCCAGTTGACCGTCCGCACCCGGTTTTTCCCTGGCCAGCAGCTCGTCCATCATTTCCGCCGGTAAAAGCGCGGATGCCTTCTGCACGGTGGCGATCCTGTCGCTGGCGACAGTGCAATTGTTGAGGATATAGAGATAGGCGTCGCGCGCCCGTCCCATCCGGTCGGTATTGGCGAAAGCATCGGCAACCCGCCAGAGCACATCGACCTCGCCGCAGGTCAGCAGGCCGGGATTGTTGGCGGCCGTATCCACCACTGTTGCATATTGCTTGAGATCGGAAGCATTAACGAGGCGCTGGCGCGCTTCGGCAAGGGAAAGCATGCCCATCAGATTTTCGGGCGCCTGCCAGCCGGGCTCCGCCTGCTGGCGGTCGGCAATCGCTTTCCGCACCTCTGCATAACGGCCATCGGCATAAAGTTGCCACATGGCGTCGAGCTGAGGATCGCCGTTTTCGGGAATGGCGAGAGGATCGGCGGGCGGCGTCCAGTTGGGATAGAGCGCGCGCAGGCGCGCGATTTCGGCTTGAAGACGCTGCTTATCACCCCTCGCCGCGAAATAGCGCAATGCGCTCAAATCGACCTCGGGCATATCAGCCGAGGCAGGCCGGGTGACGTGAGGGGCCGGCGCCTGAGCCGTCTTCGTTTGCGGCGCCTGCCCGCCAGACGGCGCGACCGGCAAGGGGTCGGTCGCCGGCACCGTCACCGGCGGTGTCACGGGCTGCGTTACCTGCGCCATTTCTCGGTTCTTAACGAAAGCATTTATCTGCGCCGGATTGGCCGTCGTCGGTAAAACACGCTGCATCGCCCGGTTGTCGCCGACCGCCGAGGTATGCACGTCCGATACTCGCCCGAGGATGCTGTCGCGCCAGTGGAAGGCCGCGAGCGCTATAAGAAGCAGAATGAGAGCCGAGGTCGATAGTGGCTTGTTCATCGGCATTCCCCGTTATTCCTTGCCAGAAACGACAGTGCCAGAAGATGCAATGTGGAAGGATAATAAAGTGTTGGCTGGAAATTCTTAAGTTCGGCGGAAACGGCCGGCCCGCCGCCGATACAGGCTGCGAGCGCCGGGATGATGCGATAGCCGGGATCGGACAGGACATCCTTGACCGCGCCGCTCCTCAGATCGAAGGTTCCGGCAGCGCCGCTTTCCAGCGTCATGCCGCTTTTCAGCCGGGCAAGCAGCACCGGCGACCCCATATTCGCCCTTGCCAGATAAAGCGGTATGCGCACCGCATTATAGCCGAATTCCGGCGGGAAGCCCGATGCTGGCTGTGGCTTCGTCTTCACCGATACCCAGTCGGCCGGCAGTTTTCGATCGCTGAAAGCGAATGTCTCGATCTGCGCCGCGCCGTCATCGGCAATGGCTTTCCAAAGCGGCGATGGCGCAACAAGATTGAGTACCGGGAAGGCCTCGAAAATCAGATAGGAAGGATTGACCACTGGCCCATCCTCCCGCTCATCCTCGTTAAAACCGCTGGCCGCCGGCAGAAGCAGCGTTCGCCCGCCGCGTCGCACCACCGTCTTCTTGAGAATGGCGGATGCGATGGCTGCCGATGCTTCTGCATAATCCTGCCGGTTCCATTGTCCGGCCGCCAGCGCCAGCGCATAGGCGATCAGAATATCGCCATCGGTGGCGTTGTTGATATCGGTTATATGCGGCTTGATGCGTGGATCCCATTTCCAGGCGGAAAGCCCGTCGTCACGCACCAAGAGCTCGGTGCGAGTGAAACTCCAGATCAGTTCGAAGTCGGACAGGTTGTCGGCAAGCACGGCAAGCCACATGCCGTAGCCCTGGCCTTCGCTATGGCTGATATTGCCGTTGCCCGTATCGATGACGCGGCCGCCGGGATCGAGAAACGCGCCTTTATAGGCGGACCACGCCTCCGGCGAAACCGAAGCGGCGCGGCTGACGGAAATACCTGCAATCACCATCATCATGGACAGGAAGAAAATACCGGCCAGTTTCGAAATTCCGCTCTTCATCGATGCCGTCCCATCATGCGCAGCATCGTGAAAGTGGCGAGGCCAAGGAGAGACACGAAACCGATGAATGCCAGCGAATAGGAAAGAACATTGGAAGACAACCAGTTGGCGGCGACCAGCCTCCAGTTGGAAAGGGAAAACGCCCGCGTGACGTAAAAATACGGCCGCTCCACCTCCACCGTCTCCAGCTTTTCGGCAGCGGCATCGTAAGCGGCAACACGTCCAGTCACGCCGCTCCAGCGGTTTTCCCGCGTCATCGCCGCCATGCCGTCACGAAGTTCGGCTGAAGTCGGTGCAGTGGCAAGCGTCCACACACCCTCGCCGGAGGGGCTCAGCCCCTGGGCCAGCATGAAGGAGACATTGCTTGGCGGCGCATAGAGCTGCTCGGCTGCCGGCAGGAAGCGCAACGTATCCGAACTCAGGTCGAAATTCCGCTTCATCCACTCCTCGAGGGAGGACACCTGCCCCTCCCAGACACCGCCATCCACCCGCTCGCGCCAGTCGTTGAAAAGGGTATCGCTGCTTTGGACGGGCGGCTGGACGCCGGTTCCCATTTTCCAGGATATCTGGCTGGAGGAAACGAGATTGAACTGGCCGATCAATGCCTGCGGGAACTGCGAAATCGTGCCGACGAACAGCGCGTCGCGATCGCCGATCACCAGTGGCGAGGCGACAGTCTCAATGTCGATGGGATGCCCCGCCACGCTTGCCAGACGGCTGATAAGCGTCGCTGCCGCAGACATGGTATCGGTGTCGAAACGGTCGAGTGACAGGGCAACAGGCGCTCCGCCGGTCCGATAGGGTTGTCCGGCCCCCGCCATCGCGGCGAGATCCGGCTTGCGGCCGATCTGCGCATAGTCCGGAATATGAAGTTCCGACGTGTCGAACAATGCAAAACGCGGCGTCGTGCTGGCGGGCGCGCCGGGGGCGCAGGCCTGATCCTGTGCCGTCATCAACACCGCCTCGATGGTCACCTTGTTCGGCCCGGGCCTGAAATGACGCATCGTCACATTGATCGGCAGATGCCGGAAAATGCCGCCGCCATTGTTGGAAATCGGCACGGTCGAGGCAATCTGGTCATTGACGTAGATATCGACATGGCTACCCGGCAGTACCTGCGACGAATAAGCGGCGTCGAGGAGAAGCGACGCCTCACCATAGGCAGATGCGTAAAAATCGGCCGGCATGCCGACATAAAATTCGTTGCGGAAACGCCGCCCGCCAAATTCGGTGCTTTCGAGACCAAGTTCGGAAAGCGCGATACGACGATCAGACATGATGAGCGGCACATCCGGCGCATGCCAGCTGCGGGTCGAAAAAGTCGTTCTCTGCGCACCGGGGGTGCGCGATATCGACGAAAACAACGTTTCAATTGCCGCCTGCACCGCCTGCGAGGTGGGACCGCTCACAAAAAGCGGGGAAAGAGCGCCCGGCGCGGCAGCGCCGAAGCCGGCGAAAGCGCCTGCCGAAGCTTCGGGTGGCAGCGTTCCTGCGATCCCGGCGATCTCACGGGCGGTGCCGACGAAGACCGTCAGCGTGCCCGCCTTGCGTTCAGGGGAAGGAGCAGCCACGAAACGGATCGTCTGGTTCGGCATCTGGGTTCGGAGCGCCAGCGCCTGTGAAAGGCGCAGGAGAGAATCCGCAAATGCCGGATTTCCGAGTGCCGGTGCGACAATCTCGATCGACGTCATCGCCTTGCCATCCGGCCCCGTCGCCTGAATATCGTCGATATTTGTAAAGCTTCCGGCGACATCCGCTTTAAAGCCGATATAGGTATTGGCAGGGTCTACATCGGTCCACAGATCGTAGGTGGACTGGATCGTGCAATCGGTTCTATGGCGTTGCTGTACGCCCAGTCTCACGACATTGGAGCCGACCTGCAACACACCGGGCGGAATCTTCAAGGAGACATTGCCCTCGCTGTCGGGCGCTTCGATACGCGCCGGATCTAGCGCGACATTGTTCAGGCTGACCTGAAAATTCGAGCTTTCCGGCGCGACGACAATGGCGTTCTGATACCCGATATTGAGCGAAACGGCAGCGTTCACCTGTTCCGGCGTCAGATAAATACTCCATTGCCGCCGATCCATCTCACCGGAAAGGCTGAGCTTTTCATAGGGCAGGATGTAACGTCGGCGGCTGTCGGCGTTGAGCGACGGTGCTGGAGCAGGTCCTGCGCCCTCCTGAAGCGGAGGAGCCGCAACCGGCGGCGACGTAACGGCGGGGCTCTGCTGCGACTGCGGCGCAGGCTGAACGACAAATGGCGGCGGGGTGGATGGCTGAGATGACGGCTGGGCCGGCATCTGGGCAGGCGGCTGCTGACGCGGTGCGGCAGGCGGCTCGGGTGTCGGAGCAGTCTGGGCGGGCCGTTCCGGCGACATGTCGAAGGGGGAGGACTGCGCCATAGCGCTCGTGGCGACGACTCCCCATACCAATATTGCCAGAGAATCCCGGATGGGTTGACGGCCGGTCATTTTACCGCTCCGACAGGTTTGACGTCTCTGGGCGCAGGCCGAAGCGTCCGGACCAGATAATAAAGGCCGCGCTGCGTCTGGAAGAGCGCGATCGCCAGGAAGATGGCGGTGCCGCGTATAAGGCCGGGGTTCTTGCGGCGCACCCGCTGGAATTCGCTCCATTGTTCCGAATTGGCGAAGATCAGGTCCGCAATCAGGCGGTGATCGACGGCGCGTTGCGGCGAAAACGTACAGCCGATCGAGATGAACCCCTCGCCCTTCACCGTTCGCACCACGTTGACAGGCATGGTTTCCGGCACGCCCTCACTATGCGGCCTGACCTTCACGATGGCTGTGGCGCCTTTTTCGATGGTTGTCGCGCTGTCGAAGAGATTGATCAGCAGGCCATGAACAGACACGTTATCGATGGAAGCCGGCACCCAGGCGTCGCTACCCTCGAGCTTGACTTCGCAACGCCGTTTGACCGTGATGCGCCGCGACGCCGACTTGTCGCCGCGCTCGGAGACGACACCGAGCGCACAGCCCGCGAAAATGAGATTGAGCAGGTTCCAACCGCCGACCACGAGCGTGACATCAGCCTTGTAAGGCTCGCTGTAGATGCGCCAAACTGCAAAGGCCATTGCCACCACCAGCAGCGCGAAAATGACGAAAAACGGCCGGCTGATTTCCGAAAGCCGCGCCTCGGCGATGGATTCATCCTTCGCCGTCACCTTGAAGGTGGGCTTGCCGGGATTGAAGATCACCGAAACGACGGCGGGCAGGAGGTGAACCGTTTGTACATATTCGTAAAGTTCCGAAATCCACGGCCAGCGGAAGCTGCCATAGAGATAGTTCTGCATCATCAGGTTCACGAGCATATAGGCCGCCGTATAGGCCAAAAACTCGCCGCCGGAAGCCACGAAAATCTGCAGGTCGAAGAAGAGGTAGAACAGCGGTGCGAACAGGAAGATGGTGCGCGGAAACGGAAACAGCCAGAATAGCGTCGACGACATGTAGCAGAGGCGCTGCGTAAAGGAGAGACCGCGCCGGAAAAGGGGCTGGCGGAAGATCAGGATCTGCATCATGCCCTGCGCCCAGCGGCTGCGCTGGCCGATGAAGCTTGCGAAGGTGGCCGGCTGCAGCCCGGCGATCAGCGGCTTGTCGACATAGATGCTGTTCCAGCCGCGCGAATGCAGCGCCAGCGCCGTTTCGCAATCTTCCGTGATGCTGACGCCGCTAAACCCTTCGGTATCCTTCAACGCCTCACGCCGTAGCACCGCGGCCGAACCGCAGAAGAATGCACCGTTCCACTTGTCGAGGCCGCGCTGGATGATGCCGTAAAACATCTCGTTTTCGCTGGGCATCGTCTCGAAGGTGCGCAGATTGCGCTCGATGGGATCGGGATTGACGAAGAAATGCGGCGTCTGGACGAGAAAGAGCCGCGGGTCCTCTTCGAAATAGCCAACCGTTTCCAGAAGGAAGTCTCGGGCGGGCGCGTGGTCTGCGTCGAACACGGTCACGAGCTCGCCGGTCGAATGGGCAAGACCGTTATTGAGATTTCCGGCCTTGGCGTGGACGTTGCGCTCGCGCGTCAGATAACGCACATCGAGATCCTCGCAGAGCTTCTTCAACTCCTCGTGGCGGCGCTGCGCCGCCTGCGCCTCGACGATATTGCTGGCGTTACGCTTTTGCACCGAGCCACCATCGTCCAGCAGCCAGACGGTAAACCGGTCGGCCGGATAATCCATGTTCTTGGCCGCTGCGAGCGTATTGGCGAGAAGCTCCGCGTCCTCGTTATAGCTCGGCACGAAGACGTCGACCGTCGGCCGGTAATCGGGTGAACCGGGCCTCGCCTTGCGCGACGGCAGCGGCATCGATACGATGACGAGGCTGAGCGCCAGCATAATGACGCTATACATTTCCGCCAGATAAAGCAAAAAGCCGGGAATGAAATTCTCAAGCTGGTTGACGGGCGGCAGCGTGCTGGTGGTGCGCCAGTAGACATAGCGCAGCACGATGGCCGTGCCGAAACCGAGTGCGACCAGACGCCAGGCACCCTGCCCGTTGAAACTCTTGATCGTCGCCAGCAGAATGAGGGAAATCGCCGTGGCGACCAGATGTGTCTGCAGGCTGACCGGCATCGTGACGATGGCCAGAACGCAAACTGACACAAGTAACCAGACAATGATTGTGATGGCCTTGCTCATCCAGAAACTTTCCGTTGTCTTCCCAACCCGGAATTTCGGCCCGGATTTTTTGCGATCTGCGCCTTGGCGTGCTCTTTCCCGCTGGTTCTGGCGATCACCTGCATCCTGGCGTCACCCCCGAGCCGGACAGACATGCGGGCGACGGAATGGATACCTGCGGGACTTGCGATGGTTGTCGGCCGCCATCCGCCGGCGCACCATCGACGCGCCTGCCCGCCACCGTAGGCCTCGCGGGCTGGAGGGGGGCGCCAACCGATGCGGGCGACGGGATACTGACTGCAGCAACGGGTGGAAGTGGCTGCTGTTCCGGCTGGGCGGGCGGCGCAACGGCAGCCGTGCGACGAACGGGCCGGGGCGGCACGCTCGCGGTCACCTCGCCGCCGGGCCGCATGGGCACCTCATCCGCCTTTATGGGGTAGACCGGATGGCCCGGCCGTCCGAGATTTTTATCCACCGCCTGCGGCGTGCCGTAAGGGTTCCAGCCTGGCGAGGCGTAGGCGCCGGTAATCGTGTAATTATACATGACCGCCAGCAGGCGCTCGACACTGGCGCCCGACTGGCAAAGGCGCAGCCGCACCTTGATGCGCCCAAGATTGCGGAAATCCTGCCGCATGCTTTCCGGCGAGCGTATGTCCTGCCAGCCATAAAGGCAGGTATCATCGCCACGGCCGCTGCCAGCGGCATACGAAAACGCGCCATAACCGTTCTGCAGGTAATTTGCCGACATGGCGATGTTTTGGCCTGGAAACTCGGACCGGATCTCCCGCGCAACGGAAGATGCCCTGAAACCGGAAAAAGTCAGCGCATCGCCACCGGTATCCCCTGCTTTTTGCGGACCGAAAAACTCGGCTTTGATATAGTTCTGCCCGGGGGTCGCGACCTCAGAGCGCAAGATGACCTGCTGCGCCACGGCATTGGAATAGGTGCGGTTGACCACGGTCACGATTTCGGGACCACCGGGCGGCGGGAAAACCAACGCCTCGGACGGAGACAACATCTGTGCGCCCCCGAAGGACCGAACGCCCGCGGGAGTATTGCAGCCCGAAAGAACCGCAACGGAGAACAGCAATGAAGTAAAGGCAGAAAATTTCACTGCCTTGCGCCCCTTTATTTCCCCAACGCCGCCCAGGTTAAAAGGAGACCGAATCACTAATGACCAGACCATTGTTACGAAATACGGGAGGGTATCAAATAAGCAATACGAAATTTAGGAAGTATCAAACTCGCGTTGTAATTTCTGACATTTTGGTCTTTCGAATCAACAGTGTGCATCGACCCACCGATGAGACGACGGAACCGACTGCCTTGTTATCGGTTAGTTTGGATAGAGATCGATAATTTTTGCGGTTGCAGCGCAATATGTCCCATGGTCTACTTGGCTCCATGATGACGTATTTTTATTGGTCCTTTTTTTATTCAACTGTAAAAACAGAGAGTTGACGTATGACATTGCAATTTCCGAGCATCGCGCAGGCGCTTGCCGAAGAGATCGGAACATTACGCAAATGGCTGGATGAGGACGCCCTGCCCCTGTGGTGGGAGGCGGGTTCGGCCCGCCCGGATGGCGGCTTTTACGAGCGTCTCGGTCAGGATGCGAAGCCGATTTTTTCTGATGACCGCCGCGCCCGTGTACAGCCGCGCCAGGCCTATTGTTTCGCCGCCGCCGGCCAGCATGGCTGGCAGGGGCCGTGGAAAGACGCGGTCCTGCACGGGCTTTCCTGGTTCGAGAAGGTTTATCGCCTTGAAAACGGCCTTTACGGCAACCTTGCCGACCAGACCGGCAGGCTGATCGATCCCTCCTTCGATCTTTACAATCAGGCCTTTGCGCTTTTCGCCGCCGCACAGGCGGCCGCAAGCCTTCCCGAGCGCAGGGACGAGATGCGCGACCGGGCGCTCGATATTCTTGCCATCCTCGAACGCGACTACAGACATCCGGTCGCCGGCTTCGAGGAAGCGAACCCGCCGCGCACGCCGCTCTGCTCCAATCCGCACATGCATCTCTTCGAGGCGATGCTGGCCTGGGAGGCGCAGGACCCGGACGGCCCGTGGTCGGCGCTTGCCGATGAGATCGCCGGTCTGGCACTTGAGCGCTTCATCGATGGCGGCAATGGCGGGTTGCGCGAGTTCTTCGCCCATGACTGGACCCCCCATGAGAGCGACAGGGGCCGGATCATGGAGCCGGGCCACCAGTTCGAATGGGCATGGCTTCTTGTGCGCTGGGGGGCCCTGCGTGGAAACGATGAAGCGATCAGGAAGGCAAAACGGCTGTTCGAGATCGGCGAAGAACATGGCATCTGCAAGCGCCGCAAGGTGGCGGTGATGAGCCTCTACGACGATTTTTCGGTGCATGACGGGCTGGCGCGGTTATGGCCGCAGACGGAATGGCTGAAAGCGGCGGTACGGCTTGCGAGCGTCACAAGCGGCGAGGAGCGGCAGCGTTACCTCGCCTCCGGTCTCAGCGCCATCGGCGCGCTGCAACCTTTCCTCGACACCACGGTCAAGGGCCTTTGGTTCGACAAATGGCCAGCGGATAAGCCGATGCTCGATGAGCCGGCGCCGGCAAGCACCTTCTATCACATCGTCTGCGCCATATATGAGGCGGAGGCGCTGCTTTCCGCGGATCGATAATATCGAAGCTGCAGGCGAGCGGCATCGCCGCTCGCTGGTATCGATGGCGATCAAACCTTGGCCGGCCTGACCACGCGCCAATCAGGTCTGCCGAGATTGTGCGGCCAGGGATGAACATCCTTGTCATTGAAATAGACAACTTCTTCCAACTTTGGAAAATCCGCCTGCTTCAGCGTCACGTCGTTCATCCACGGACGAACATAGGAATCGCCGCCTTCATAGCCCAGTTCGGCAACCCAGACCGGCTTGTTGAAGTTTTCGACAAGTCCATAGCCCTTGCGCAACAGGTCGGTAAAGGTCTGCGGCGCGCCATATTCGATCTTGTCGTACTCCTCGAGACCGAAGACCGAGAGACCCACAAGATCCGCGTAACTGTCTCCGGGGTAATAAGCCCGCAGACCATCCAGACCTTTGGGTGACCACATCACCTTGACGCCTGGAACCGCCTTACGGGTCATGTCCACCATACGTCTATAGGCCGCGATGTAGTCACGCGGGTTCCAGCCCGACCAAGAGAAGCGGCCGGACGTGTCCTCCATTTCCTGTCCCCAGCGCAGGATCAGCGGGCTCTTCATCGCAGACATGCGTGCGGCGATCGCCTGCATGTTCTGGTCGTAATCGCCTCTCATCACCTTGCGGCGCAATTCGTCGGAGGTGAGCCGCCAGTTTACGTCCCAGGACCAGGGTTCGACCGTGATCAGCACGTTGCGTTTGCGTTCCATGGCATAGGCATCCGCAAGCGCCAGACTGTCGAGATCCACGTCCTCCCAGGGCAGGAACAGATGTTCCGTCGCCACCCCGGCCTGTCCGGTGAAATCGCCGTGCGGATCGTATGCGCCGAAACGAATACCGTCCGCATGCAATGTCGGTCTTTTGTCGGCAAGCGTCTTCATGCCCGTCGACGTCATGGGGGCGACACCCTGCGCGTCGAGCCTGAGCACCGGATACATGCCGACGGTAAAGGCTGCGGCGGCACCACCTGCGAACAGAAGTTTTCTTCTTGTTATTTGCATGACACCTTACTCCCTACCTTGTTGCCCTCATCGCCTTGTCGTATGCGGCGATCTGCGGCGTGACATCGTCCTTGCGGACGAGTTTGAGGAATTCATCGCCAGGGCGTGGCGGGTTGTGCCGGAACACGTACCATGGCCCGCCCTGCTTGCGCTGGTAGATCACCTTGCCGATGCGGCCGTGATCGAAACAGGTATCGGCCTTGCCTTTGCCCGCAGCACTTTTCCACGTGGCGCGCATGCAGAGCGTGCCGTTGGCGTCGACAGTCCAGCGGCCTTTACCGGTGGATTTCTGGCCCTTTTCCTGCGTCGCAGCGATGAATTTGCGGTCTTCAGCAATGAAGCGTCCGCCGCCCGTTTCCCATTTCCAGGTCTTGTCGAAGTACATCTTCACGACCTCGCTGGTTCTGAGCGGTTTCGGCGTCTTCGTGCCGCCTGCAGCATGGACCGCGCTTGGCAAGACCACCGCAAGACAGAGTACGAAAGCGGAGAATCCGCATTTGCTTATTGTTGTTTTCATCACAGCCTCCTCCTTCATTGTCCGACCCTATTGTCGGCCAGCATGATCTCTCCGGGCGCCACCGCTGGCGGCGGCGTCACGATGGGTTCCGCCTGCATTTCCTGCGGTTTGCGCAAGCCCGGTACGGTAATGCGCAGTTTCAGACGCACCGATCTCGCACCTTCCACGCCCGCGCCGGCGACCGTGAACCGCGTTTCGGTAAAACTCACATAGGGCTGCCCATGCGACAGGGCTTCCAGGCCGCCGATTGCATGGGAACTGAGCTCTACAGCACTTCCCGCCGCCAGCAGCAACGAGCAGGCTGCGGCAGTCGCTCCACCGCGCAATGCCGGCAGCTTGGGCAAGCCGTTTTCCGTGGCATGACGGATGAGCAGAAACACGCAGAGGCCCGCATAGATCGCCACATTGATAGCGGCGAAGATGAAGAAACCCTCCGCCCCGTTTTCACGGGGCGCCAGCACCATGGCCGCAAGGCTGAGCGCCGCCAGTACGATGTAAGGCGCAACAACCCTCAGCGGTAGCGGCGGTTTTGCCTGCGTGCCCTTGGGAGTGATGCGGAAATCAACGAAGTCGCCACGGATCGTGTCGCGTACCGCCGCCAGCACACCCATCAGCGACCAGGGCCAGCGCAGGAACAGAAATACCATGGCCTCCCAGCTGAAGAGCTTCGCATCGTGCGGGCGGAATGCGCCCGTGGCCCGCCAGAAGAAGGCAAAGACGATCATGATCAGCGAAACCGGCAGGAAATGCGCCAGAAACGCCGGATAGGATGCGTTGACCAGTACATCGCCGCGTATCAGCGCAACAGCGGGAAGCAAGAACATCAGCGCCATGAAGCCGGAAAACAGCGGATACCAGAGCTGCGAAAACAGGAACTGGAACTTCAGACGCGCAGGCAGCTTCGGCACGTAGTGCCTTGAATATTGCAGCAGAATGGTCATCAGGCTGCGCGACCACTGGAATTCCTGCACGATGAGATCGGCAAAGGTCACCGGGCCGTCGCCATGCGCGATGGCGTTGACGGCGTGGACGCCGCGCCAGCCGCCGGCGTTCATCAGAAGCGTGGTGGAATGATCCTCGGCAAGCTCCGGGCCAAGACCGCCGACCTCGCGCAGGGCTTTCGTGCGCACGGCATAATGCGAACCAATGCAGAGAGGCGCCCAGCCATTATTGTAACCCAGTTGCAACGCGCCATGCAGGCTAGCCTCGGCATAAAGCCTGCCGCGCGCGGCCCAGCTTTCACCGGCATTGGCATCGCAAATGCTCGGGGCCGAAACATAGCCAACTCTCGGATCGGCAAAGGGACGGATGATCTCGCTGAGATATTCCGGCTCCGGCACATGATCCGCATCGAACTGAGCGACGAAATCATAACGCTCGTAGCCGTAATGATCGTAGAAATAGGCGAGATTGCCTTCTTTGCAGCGCGTGCGCCGCGGCCAGGTCTTGCGATGATATTCGGCAACGCCCTGTCGCGTGGAAACGAAAACGCCGTGCGCACCGCACCATTTCAGCGTTTCCGCATCCGGAGCCTCATCGGCAAGCCAGACGTCGAATTCCAGCCCTCCCTGATCGAGCCCTCTCTGATCGAGCATGGCCAGCAGCGTCTTTTGCACCACCGCGAAGGGTTCCGACGGCGCCTTGGTGACAACCATCGCCACCCTGCCCCGTGGCAGAGGGGAGCGCCGGTCGACGACCCTTGCATTCAGGAAGATGAAGATGAAATAGGACGGCAGAAGCGTGATCCACGCCAGAGTTATCGTGACAACGGTGTAATAAGGCCAGTCGATGACGCGGTCGCGATCAAGCCACCAGATCCAGAACCAGGCGAGCGTCACCAGCCAACCGCCGATGCCGAGGCGATAGGCCAACCGGTTCCAGCCGATGAAAACCGGCTGCATCCTCAGGGCGCCGGCGACGGCGACCGAACGGGCCGATGGAACGGAAGCGGCGGAACGGGTTTTCATGACCGCACCTCCAGTCCGAAGCCGGGACCTGCCGTGCGGATGATGGTGTCGATATCCGAACGCTTCGGAACAAAGCCGAGCGTCTCTTCCGCACGCTTAATATCCGCGAACAGGGCTGGCGGATCGCCGGCGCGCCTTGCGCCGAAATGGACCGGAACTTCCTGCCCCGTCACGCGGTGGATCGCGCGGATGATATCGCCGACCGATGTACCATGCCCGGAACCGAGATTGACGCGCAGCGTCTCTCCGCCCTCGGCAAGATAATTGACGGCGGCCACATGGGCGTCGGCCAGATCGCTGACATGGATGTAATCACGAATGCAGGTGCCGTCGCTGGTGTCGTAATCCGCCCCGAAGACATCCAGTCGCGGCAGCCTTGCGGCAGCCGCCATCAGCGCCCGCGGGATCAGATGGGTTTCAGGTTCATGGCGCTCGTAAAGCTCACCGTCCGGGTCGGCCCCGGCGGCATTGAAATAACGCAGCGCCACGAAACGCAGACCGTAGGCAGCGGCATAATCCTCCAGCGCCATTTCGAAGATCAGCTTCGTGCGCCCGTAAGGATTGACCGGCATCTGCGCCGTCTCCTCACGGATAGGCAGTTGCGGCGGCACGCCATAGGTGGCGCAGCTGGAAGAAAACACCAGCCCGCCGATATTCTGGTCGAGACAGGCATCCAGCAGCGAAAGACTCCCGCCGACATTGTTGCGGTAATATTTGC
Source organism: Agrobacterium sp. B1(2019) (assembly GCF_008274755.1). Taxonomy (NCBI): domain Bacteria; kingdom Pseudomonadati; phylum Pseudomonadota; class Alphaproteobacteria; order Hyphomicrobiales; family Rhizobiaceae; genus Agrobacterium; species Agrobacterium sp. B1(2019). Next base: position 491,496 of record NZ_VTPB01000002.1, read on the forward strand.
GTGGATCCTCGACGGACTCACCGACATAGGCATTGGCGGCGCAATGGATGACGAAGGCCGGTGAGAACTCCCTGAGCGTGGCTTTCAAAAGACCGCGATCCAGAATGTCGCCCTCGATGAAGGGCCCCCAGCGAACCGAATCCGCGTGACCCGTCGAGAGATTATCGTAAGCGATGGGCTTGAAGCCGGATAGGGCAAGCGCCTTGCAGATGTGGCTGCCTATGAATCCGGCCCCGCCCGTGACGAGGATTGTACGGGGCATCTCATACGGCCTCCGCCACAGCCTTACCGGCCAGCAGTGCATCGAAATAGACGATGGTTTTTTCCAGACCGATCTCGAGCGGCACACGCGGCTGCCATCTCAGCAGTTCGTTTGCCCGTGAAATATCGGGGCGGCGTTGCTGCGGATCGTCGATCGCAGCGGGCAGATGCACGATGCGCGAACGGGAACCCGTCATACGGATGACGATATCGGCGAGCTGCCGCACCGGAATTTCGCTCGGGTTGCCGAGATTGATCGGCCCGGTGCAATCTTTCGGCTTGGCCGAGAAGCGCAGGAAACCGTCGATCAGGTCATCGACATAGCAGAAGGACCGTGTCTGGCTGCCATCGCCATAAATGGTGATGTCAGCGCCCTTGAGAGCCTGGACGATGAAGTTCGAAACCACACGCCCATCATCGGGTCGCATGCGCGGCCCATAGGTGTTGAAGATGCGTCCCACCTTGATATCGACACCGAAACTACGGTGATAATCGAAAAACAGCGTTTCGGCGCTGCGTTTCCCTTCATCGTAGCAAGCTCGCGGTCCGATTGTATTTACATTACCGAAATAGGTTTCCGGCTGCGGATTGACATGCGGATCGCCGTAGACTTCCGAGGTAGAGGACTGCACCACGGTTGCACCGCATCTGCGCGCCACTTCCAGTACATTGACCGCGCCCAGGACATTGGTGAGCAGCGTACCGACCGGATCGCGCTGATAGTCTGGCGGCGAAGCCGGCGAAGCGAAATTGAAGATCAGCGAGACATCGATGTCATAGGGTTTGCGCACATCGTGCTCGACCAGCAGAAACCGCTTATTATCCCGCAAATGCGCCACATTCGCGGTGCGCCCGGTCGAAAGATCGTCGAGACAGATCACCTCGTGGCCGCTGCTCAGCAGGCGTTCACAGAGATGAGAACCGAGAAAACCGGCGCCGCCGTTAACGAGAACGCGTTGGCCAGGTCTCCATTCGGAGTAGATGGTGACGCCGTTGTCGTGTTCGTTGGGAACGAAATTACGCATTACACACTCCTCCCCATGAGGAATCAGCGCAGCTGATTCACCTAAACTGGATCAAACCCCAGATTGCAAGATACCTTTAATACCACCCTCCGGTTTTTACTTCTTTTGGAGGTTAATATTTTCGATCAGATAAATTTCAACTTTCATGATAGGCGCAGCAGATAACAGGTCAACTTCATTTTATCGAAATATTACAATTGATTACCCAAAACTACTCAAAATAGCCCCTTGATTTAATACTTTTTAACTATGCCTCTATTATGCCTTTCTTATTGAGCATTAGCGCAAGCTTCGCTCAACCAGTCGGGGCTATGCTGGTTTTGTAAGGCTCGGTCCACCGGGAACAAAACCGCCCGGCGAGATGCGACAGACAGTCGATTTCAGGGGACACACATGACGAATGAAATGCCTTATTCCCATAGCGGCAAAGCAGCCCGCCATTGTCGCTTCGCGCTTATTGCCGCAGCACTTGTAACCTTCACTTTCGCGACGGCTTCATGCTCCGTGGTTGAAGACGCCGTTCTCATCAAGACCGCGTCGGCCAATACCGCCGCGATCCAAGGTCGGGTCGCTCCGGCGAAGGCGTCCTACGGTTATCAAAAAACAGGCAACGCGGCCGTTACGCTCGTTGCCGACGCCTCGGACACGCCCGCGATATCGCGACAGTCCTACTCGGGTTCTTCTCCCTATATCTGCTCACCGAGCGGATTCGGGCAGAAATCCCGCTGCTTCCTGAGGCCCTGAGCCTCCTGGAGAAACACCGGAAGGAACTGGCGTCCGGACGGCTCTAGCCGTCCTGACGCTCAGTTCTTCCAGCCGCCGGGGAAGGTCGTGTCTTCGTCCTTGTTAAAGAAGCGAGACGCAGCCTCCGTGCGGTTGCGCACGTTCATTTTCTTATAGATATTGCGAACGTGAACCTTGACGGTGTTCTCGGACAGATGCAGCCGATCAGCAATGATCTTGTTTTGCGTTCCCTTGCAAAGCAAATCGAGGATTTGCACCTCGCGTGTCGTCAACGCCGCCATGTCGCTCCTGCCTGCGGCAAGTGCATCGGCGCGATTGGCGATAACGGCGTTGCTTTGAACGCTCTTGCCGCTGACAGAAGAAGAATAGGGCGTGAGCTTGCCGAGAAGGGCAGCCGGAAAATGTTCCCCGCCCTTCATCAGCAGATCGACGGCCGCCATGAAGACATCGAGCCTGAGGTTGAGCGGCAACACGCCGTCGATAACGCGCATTCCCACCAATCTTTTCAACGACTCCTCGAATTTATCGATGGTTTCGACAACGAGCGCGATCGGCGCATCGGGATGTTTTGCCCGAACCTCCGATAGAACGGCGTGAAGACGATCGCCAGACATCCGGTAAGGCAAAACCAGCCGTACATTATTACCGTAATCGTCTTCGATCTCCGCCGACGACCTTACGCTTACCACCGCGAATGTGGGGAACTTTTTGCCCAACGCCTCCGTGAGGCACTCGGAAAACAGGTCCGGATCCGCTATGATCAATAAAGTTCCATTTATAGGAGCAACGGCGTTTTTTTGTTTTGCCGCATAATCTGACGTTCCCATGAACATTGACGCCTCCCTCAAGCGCTTACGCATTACTTTCTTTTGGTTGTGCAGCCTGTTGTCCGCCGGCTATCTTTTCCCCGGCATACTTGGGGGTGATTCTCCGCTTTAAGTCCTGTCAACTATTATTAATCACCCGTTAATTAATACACGCTAATACGAAAAGCTGTGTAAATAAATGGCCCAAACGGGTTATTTTTTACAATTGACATACAAAACAGGCTACGAAGCGATAGAATCACCCCTTCGGGAACGCCCGCAAAAACAGGCGCATCGGAAAAGCTTTCGCTGTGGTTTTGCAATCCGGGAATATATAACTTTTAGTTGATATCTCTTTACATAGCTTGCCAGCGAACGAAGCGCGGAGCTGTTCCTTTCCGGGATAAAGATCATTTCCCGCCGTAATTAACCCTGTTTTCAAAAAGCCCTCTTTACCCGCCGAAACCCTCTTAATCTCCGGCCAAACCTACGACGCGGCACACCGGACAACCCTGCAGCATATATATTCGGGGTAACAGTGCCGATGGGTTTAACCCGAATTGATATCTAGGAAGCGCAATTTTTCTGCGGCACAGTCTGACCGTCGCTGAACGGCGGCCGATGGAAAGACACCTCCGGCCTTGACGTGTGTTTGAAAAACGCCGGTCCCTTTTCAAGAAAACATGCAAGCAAAAAGACGAAGCCACCGCGCTCCCCTGCTGGAGCGAGGAACGGATTTGTGCGCCTTTTTACCGAGTAGCGCACAAGGGCTGAACGAAAAGAGCCCGCTCACGGGCCACTGCCGAACCGCAGATGATGCGTACCGAGTGCATCTGCAAAACGTCAATCTTCATGCTACCTGGAGCAAGCGCGAAAAAATCCCGTTTGAGATGAGAGGGATTTCGAAAGCTGCTCCGAGCTTTTTCGGAGGAAATCGAAATGGGTTATGATCACAAGGCATCTGGCAGCGACGACGACATCACCAAGATCGGCGCGCTTTCCGAGGGTTTTGCCAACACCTCGACCAATGACGCCAAGGTAGATGACAGCAATGTCGGCACCGCAAACGGCGAAAACCGCAACAACGACAACAGCGACAACAGCACCAATGTGGATGTTGACGCCAAGATCGATGTTGACGCCAATAACGGTGACAATCGCGACAACGACTATGACTGGAGCTATGACAGCAAGTCGTATAGCGACAACGACACGACAGTCAAAACAAGCACCGAAACCAGCACTGATATCAAAACCGACTACGACTGGAGCTATGAAAGCAAGTCGTACAGCGACAATGATACCAATGTGAAGACAATTACGGATACGGACAACAAGACGTTCTCCTATTCCGACAACGACACCTCCACCAAGACCACCACGACCTCCGACAGCTTCAACTCCGCAGACAGTTTCTACAAGTCGGATGACGACTTCGGCAACATCATGGGCGTCAAGGATGTCGACAATCTCGGCGTTGCCGGCGGAGACCTCACCTTCAATCTGGGTGACGACTTCTCCTTCACCCTCGACGTCGACAATATCCTCAACGGCTCGCTCAACGGCGACGGCAATGACACCGGCTTCAGCATGGTGCAGGCCAACCACCTGGCAGATCAGGATATGGCCTACGACGTCAAGATGCAGAACGGCGGCGCTGAAAACCACCTGAGCGCCAATGCTGGTGACGCCTACGGCGCCGAAGGCATGGACGGCAAGGGTTGGGACCTCAAGGCCGGCGACGACGCAGCAGGCACCAGCACTGCGGATGCATCGGCAATCCTTGCAAATTCCGGCTTCCATCTGGAACTGGTGCAGGGCGCCAACATGCTCTCCAATGCAGTTGATGTCACGATCACAGGCGGTAACTCGCATGTATCTGACGTCGGTGAGGATACCAGCGCCTGACGGGCGCCTCTCGAGAAAATAGCTGCACCGGCACCTGTCGGTGCAGCTTGCGGTTGAACGACCAGGCTGGGTAAAACGAAGCACCGCCTCTGAGAAGTGTGCCGCCCGCCTCTCCCGTCCGCCGCAGCGATCAGGGAGGGACCTCCGATGCATATCGACAAGATTTCGGACATGATTGCGCATTTCATCGGCCTGTTCGATACAGTGATCGAGGACGCGCGGCTGAGAACGAATTACAGCGAAGGCCCGGCGCACTCAAATCCGGACCGTCTGCCGGACGATGAGGCGGCAAAACTGCTCGACAAAAATTATGATGTTGCGCTCAAGGACTACGATCCCGGCGTCAACTACCGCGCCGGTTATTATGATTTCGATTATCTGCAGCCGCATTTCGCGCGCATGGTCGAATACGACATGCAGCAGCTCGCAAATGCTGTCCCTATCGATATTTCCGCCGCCCATTTCCGTTTTCCCGGCCGTCTTTCGTTCGAGGAGGAGTACGAACTGGTGGTTCACACCGGTCCCGGCTCGGTCATCGCACATGTGGCGCAGGTCAATATTCTTCAGGACGACGACTACCTGAATATGACGGACGGCCCCTATGCGGCCCGCGATACGACCTTTGTCACAGCCCGCACCGTCGAGTTCTACAACGACGCCTCCACCTTCACGCCTTTTGCCGGTTTCCAGCGCACAGACAATTACGATGCCCTGCAGGCACTTGCCAAATCTGCGCACAACTATATCGATCACGCCCGCGAAAACGACGTGACGTCGCTCGGCACCGGCGCGGATCAGGATTTCGTTCTTGCCGGCCACGACATCGACGGGCTTTATATCAACGGCTCGGTTGCCAGTGAAAAGCCGATGCTCGACGACTACATGCCTGATCGCGGTATCGCCAAGCCGGCGGAAGAGCCGGAAAAGAGCGATGTTTCGCTGCATGAGGACACCCCTGCCGGCAACAGCCTTGATGTAGCCGCAGGCGCCAATGTCGTCGCCAACATCGCCACGTTGGTCAATACCGGTGTCATGACGTCGGTAACCGCCGTCATGGGCGACTATCACCAGATCGACGCGATCACCCAAGCCTATATCTATAGCGACAGGGACGAGATCGACTCCGTTTTCACACGCGCGGAAGATCAGGCGGCGACGGCAGCCTTCAATATCGCCAGCTTCGAGCGTAGCGTCTATCCAGGCGCCGAAAACACGGAGAACAGCAGTCAGGGCAACGGCGAGCCGCCGATTTTTCCAACCGCCTGGCGCGTCAGTGTGCTGGAAGGCGACGTTTCTTTTGTGCACTGGATCGAGCAGTACCAGTTCGTCAGCGACAACGACACGATGACGATAACGACCTCCGGCGCCACCGTCAGCCTGCTGACAGGCGGCAACGCGGCACTTAACATTGCGAACTTCCTCGGCATCGGCATGCAATATGACCTGATCATCGTCGGCGGCGACGTGCTGGACATGAACATCATCAGCCAGATGGCGGTGCTCTACGACAATGACTGGGCGCGCGCCAATCCCGATGCACCGGAAGGCGCCACCATCCAGTCCGGCAACAATTTGCTGTGGAACGATGCTGCCATTCACAACGTCGGCAGCAACGACCGTTTCGAAACCATGCCGGACTATATGAACCAGACAGTGAACGCCATCAACGAGCGCGATCCCAACATGCCGGATGCGCTTGCTCATGACGTCAATTTCGTCGGCTATGAGGGTCTGAACGTCCTCTACATCACCGGCAATCTTTATGACGTCAGCATCATAAAACAGGTGAGCGTACTGGGCGATTCCGACGATGTGACGCAGGCGGTCGCCAAGCTCGCCGAAAATAACGAGGACGCCACCATCCATATCGACACCGGCAGCAATGCCGTCGTCAATCTGGCGCAGATCATCGACTACGACAGCTTCGGCTCCACCACCTATGTCGCCGGCGGCGTTTATTCCGACGCCATACTGATACAGGGCGGCATCATCGAAAACGACATGTCACAACCCCAGCAAGGCCAGCTGGCGAACGAGGTCATCGCCTTTCTTCACGACGATCCCGCCACCATCGAAAACGAATCCAATGGCGTCATCAATGCCGGTCACGACCTGTCATGGTCGAATGCCCATCCGGCCGACGTCATGCAGACGGTCGTTGCGTAATCTCCGGCAAGCGGGACTGCAAACGCACCCCGCCGCAGCCGGAACCGCAAACACCGCTAGATCACCGAGGGGACCGATATAAAATGGATCATATTTCAAGAAAAAACATCGCCGACGGACGCTCGCTTGACTTGCCACTGGATCAGGAAGCGGAAGACAGCAAACTGACGGATGCCTGTATTTCAGCAATCAATGAAGCCGTCGAGAACCTGCGCCAGTTATCCGGTGCGGAACAGACGGCAAAAACCGTTTCATCCCCCGCGCAGACCGCCTCCCCACAAGTTATCTCCCAACCCCATGCAAAAACCGATCAGGCGGAACAATTACGGGATGTTCCTCCAGAACGGCCGGCACCTCAACGGGATAGGCAACCCGCCTCCCCGCCGGAACCACAGGCCAAGATCGACAATGGCGACCTGCCTTTCGTCAAGACCATCGACAATAATGACGGGCCGGTCCGTGAAAACGAACGCCGGCCGGTGACGGGCGGCGGCGGCAAGGAGCCGACGGACAATGGCGGTGGTGGCGGCGGCGGCGGCGGTGGAAGCCAGAGCGGTTTTCACAAACGCAGCGAGCCGATCAATTTCGCCGCAAGCCTTGCCAAGGGCATCGCCGCCGTGCGGCGCAACATGGTGGTGGTGATGCTGTTCACTGTCGCCATCAACATCCTGCTGCTCTCCATCCCGCTCTATCTGTTCCAGATTTCCGACCGGGTTCTGACCAGCCGCTCGATGGATACGTTGGTGATGCTGACTGTCGCCGTCATTGGCGCGGTTCTGCTGCAGGCCTTCATGGACGCCATCCGCCGCTTCATCCTGATGCGCACCGCCGTCGAACTCGAGGTGCAGCTTGGCGCGCCGATCCTGTCCGCCGCCGCCCGCGCCTCCCTGCATGGCAACGGCAAGGACTATCAGACCTTGCAGGATCTGCAGCAACTCCGTTCTTTCCTCACCTCCGGCACCCTCATTGCCTTTCTCGATGCCCCGCTGATGCCGCTTTTCATCGTGGTGGTCTATCTCGTCCATCCACATCTCGGCATCATTATCATGGTCTGCTGCGTCGTGCTGTTCATCATTGCCTGGCTGAACCAGCGCTTCACTGCGAGACAGTTCGCCGAAGCATCAGGTTATCTCAGCCGCGCCAATTTCCACCTCGATTCCATGTCGCGCAATTCGCAGATCATCAATGCGCTTGCGATGATCCCTGAGGCGGTGAAAATGTGGGGCCGCGAAACCGCCGGTTCGCTGAAATCGCATGTGGCGGCGCAGGATCGCAACATCATGTTCTCAGGCGTCTCCAAGGGCGCGCGCATGATCACCCAGGTGGCTCTGCTCGGCTGGGGCGCGCATCTGTCGCTATCCGGCGAACTGACCGGCGGCATGGTGATTGCAGCCTCCATCATTTCCGGCCGCGCGCTGGCGCCCATCGAGGGCGCGATCGAAGGCTGGCACCAGTTCAACAAATCCGCCGCCTCCTATGGCCGCATCAAACAGCTTCTCGTCAATTCGCCGCTAAACTTCCCGCGCCTGCGCCTGCCCAACCCGGAAGGGCGTCTCGACGTCGAGCGCATCCTCTTCGTACCGCCGCCGCAGAAGAAGGTGATCTTGAACGGCATTTCCTTTTCGCTGAAAAAAGGGGAATCGCTCGCCATCATTGGCAATTCCGGCTCCGGCAAGACGACGCTCGGCAAGATGCTGGTCGGCTCCATCCTTCCCACGTCAGGCAATGTGCGCCTCGACCTCATGGATTTGCGTAACTGGGACCAGCGGCAATTCGGTGAAAGCATCGGTTACCTGCCGCAGGATGTGCAGCTTTTCCCCGGCACCATCAAGGCCAACATCTGCCGCATGCGCGACGATGTCGAAGACCGGCAGATTTACGAGGCCGCGGTACTGGCGGATGTGCACGAACTGATCGCCGGCTTCCCACAGGGTTATGAGACCGTGGTCGCCGCCGATGGCGCACCGCTTTCAGGCGGCCAGAAACAGCGTATCGCACTTGCCCGCGCCTTCTTCGGCGATCCCAAATTCGTGGTTTTGGATGAGCCAAACTCCAATCTGGATACACAGGGCGAACAGGCTCTGGCCAAGGCGCTGCTCCACGCCAAAAGACAGGGCATCACCACCGTCACTATCACCCAGCGGCCGGCGCTGCTTCAATGCGTCGACAAGATCATGGTGCTGAAAGACGGATCGGTCGCCATGTTCGGCGAAAGGATGGACGTGCTGAAGGCGCTTTCCGGCAATGGCCGCCAGGCTAACCAGTCCCCGCAAATCGAGGGTTGAGGATCGTCATGTTCAAAAAGAAAACCGCCATTGCCGAAGTCAAACCCCAGGGCCAGCTGGAGTGGTACAGCGAGGTGCCGCGCTCGATCCGCCTGCACAGTTCGATCGGCCTTACCATGCTGCTCGCCTCGTTCGGCGGTTTCGGATTCTGGGCCAGCACCGCACCGCTCTCTTCCGCCATCATCGCGCAGGGCAGTTTCGTCGCCACCGGCAACAACAAGGTGGTGCAGCATCTGGAAGGCGGCATCATCAAGGAAATGATGGTAAGCGAAGGTGAGACGGTCAAGGAAGGCGATGTCCTTCTGACGCTGGACAAGACGACGGCGCTTGCCAACGAGCGCATGCTGCAACTGCGGCGGCTTCGCCTCGAGACCATCGTAATGCGCCTGCGCGCCGAGGCCCAGGGCGCAAGAAGCTTCAAGGTGCCTGATATCGTCATGAAGGAAGCCGGCGATCCGGATATCAATTCCATCATCCAGAGCCAGAACATCGTGTTCCACAGCAAGCTCATCAAGCTCGAAGAGCAGCTGAACCTCATCGACAAGAACATCAAGTCGCTGGAGTTCCGCTATGCGGGGTATGAAGGCCAAAAACAATCCTTCGACCGGCAATTGGCGCTTTTGACACAGGAGCGCGACTCCAAGGAACGGCTCGCCAAGGACGGCGTCATCCGCAAGACCGACATGCTGGCGCTGGAGCGCGCCATCGCCGACGCCATGGGCGATATCGCCCGGCTGAGTGGCGAAATGAACCAGAGCGAGGCGGAAATCGCCAAGTTCCGGCAGGAAGCGGTCATTGCCGTCAACGCCAACAAGCAGGCGGCGCTCGATGCGCTGGAAACCGCCGAATCCGATCTCGACAGCGTGCGCGAACAGGTGCGCGGCGCGGCTGAAGTGCTGGAACGCACCATCATCCGCTCCCCCGTCAACGGCACCGTGGTGCGCGCCTATTATCACACGCCTGGGGGCGTCATCACGACAGGCAAGCCGATCATGGAAATCCTGCCCGCCCATGTTCCCCTCATTCTCGAGGCACAGGTGCTCAGAACCTCCATCGACCAGCTGCATGAAGGGCAGACCGCCGCAATCCGCCTCTCAGCGCTCAACCGCCGCACCACGCCAGTTCTGAACGGCAAGGTCTTTTACGTTTCAGCCGACAGTATCGAGGAAAATGCCGGCCTTCAGGTCAAGGACGTCTATATCGTGCGCGTCCAGATACCCGACGAAGAGATCGCCAAGGTCCATAATTTCCATCCCGTGCCCGGCATGCCGGCCGACGTATTGATCCAGACCTCGGAGCGTACCTTCTTCGAATATCTGACCAAACCGATCTCGGACAGCATGTCCCGCGCTTTCAAGGAAAGATGAAGAAATAACAGGGATTTACACTGTCAATCCCACCCCTGTCGGCATATAATGCCCGTATAATTCTTTTGGGGTGGGAGAAGCGGGCATGGCGGTGATGTCGGATGTATTGCTGCTGGTCGGCAGGCTGAATTACGTGTGGACCAACACGGAAAGCCTGATGATCTATCTGATCGTCCATCTCCTGAGAGTGGAGAAGGAAGCGGCAATCGTCGTGTTCCTGACGCTTAACACCACACGGGCGCGAATGGATCTGATTGAGCGCCTGGCGAAGCTTCCTTCCACCGATGCGAAAGACCGCAAGACCATACTCTCCATCATGGCGCGGCTGAAGAAAGAAGCGAGGACGCGCAACAAATACAATCACTGCATCTATTCCTTCGACGAGAAGGGTGAGATTGCCAGTACGCAGCTCATGCGGCTGGTGGAGGATGACAGCCAGGTGCGCTACGGCAAGGTCGAGCGCATGGACGAGAAGGAAATCGGGCAGCTCGAAAAATCGATCGCCGACATCGTCGAGGTCAGCAAGGACATGTGGAGTTTCATCCACGCCAGTCCGCACGTCTCGGCGGATTATCTCTAGGCTCTCGTTTGCAACCGCATTCCGATTGCCGGGTGTTGCTCGCTCCCCTCGGAAACCCTTGCCGGAAGACATAGTTTCCCGGCGGCGAAATAAAGCAGGAACGAGCCTATCTGGTAGGGGAAGATGATGTCGATCTCTACGAAGGAACGCACGACAAACAGGGCGCAGATCGCAAACAGGATGACGCCCTGCGGATCGCTCTTGCGCATCAGCACCGAGCGCAGATGCCCGAGCAAAGTGCCATAAAGCACCATGCCAAGCAGCAGCATGCCGACAAAGCCGTTTTCCACCACGGTCTCGATGTAGGTATTATGGAAATGAAAGCCGCTGCGGCCGGTAATGAAGAAATCGTTCCACAACCGTTCGGCATCGGGAAAACCCGCAACCCAGAACCCCTGATAACCGACGCCGAGGATCGGCGTCTGTTTCGCCGCCTCGATGCCCTGCTGCCAGAGGTAGGTTCGGCCGGTCAACGTCGAATCCTTGCCGAAAATGCCGAGAATGGCGTCCAGCAGGCCGAATTGCAGGGAAGCGACCGCCAGCAATGCGCCGAGACCACCGAGCACAAAAAACGTCATCTTTCGGTTCGCCGGCGACAGCATGCCGATGGGAATGAAGCCGATGATAAGGGCGACCACTGCCGCCGTGGTAATAGTGGATGTGGCCGATTGGGACGCAAGGAGGCTATAGGCCGACAGGAGCCCGGTGACGCCGGCAGTCGGCAACCAGATGCCCCTTTGCTTGAGCACCAGCACCGATGCGGCGGCAAAAATGACGCCGAGCGAGGCATAAAAGCCGAGCTGGTTCTTGGAAGAAAAAGCGCCGACGAAACTATAGGTGCCATCCAGCGCATCGAAGAGATAAATGCCGAACAGCAGCGAATAGAGCAGAACGAGGGCGATGCCAATCAGCGCACCGCGCGTCAGCGTCCAGATCGAGATCACCCGCATGGCGATCAGCGCGCAGACGATATGCGTCATATACTGGATGGAGGCACGCATGGTCACCGAAGCCGCTTCTGACCAAAAACTGGACAAAACCGTCAAGATTCCGAAGGCGAATATCCAGAGATAGCGCGGATAATTGCCGAGCACGCGCCGATAATCGACCACAACGAGCGGCAGCCACATGCCATAATAGGCCAGAACCGAGATTTGCCCGAAACGCGACGAATAGGCGAAAACGAAGAACGACAGCGCAATGGCCGCCATTCCATAAACTTCGTTGCGTTCGGGATCGATCAGCGCCGATTTGGCGATCCGCATTGAAACCTCACTGCATCAGGATTTCAGACGAGACCTTGATGACATCGCCGGGCTGGAGCATGGCGTTTTCATCCACCTTTAGCTCCTTCGGCTTGCCGTTCTCCTCACGCACCACGACATAGCTGATTGTCGCGGACTTGCCCGACGGGTCAAAACGGATCGCTTCCGCTGATTGCGCCAACGCTTCCGACATCAATTCGCGGCTGGTGGTCAGCTGCAGGTTAAGCTTGTCCAGTTCCGCTTCCGTGTCCTGCAGTTCCTTGGAGCGCTGCGCCACCCAGTCGTTGCGCAGATTGATCTCGTCCTGGGTCGCCTTGTTGATATCCTGTTTGGCGCGCAGCGACTGCGTATCGATATCGAGCAGGTTGGATTCCACTTCCGCGGCGCGTTCTTCCGCAGAAATGCGCCGTTGCGACAGCGCAAGCCCCTGCTCGTTCAGCCGGTTGACGCGGTCGCGGTCCTCGTTGGCAAGCTGGAGCTGACGGTTCTGCGTCTCCGATTTCTTCTTCAGGGATTCGACTTCGCTCTCCAGAAGGGCGTGGAGGTCCGTCAGCGCCTTGAGTTGCAGGGTGTAACGTTCGGTGCGCGATTTCATCAGCGCGCTTTCGCTGGCCAGCAGCAGGTCGATATCGCCGATCTTTTCCATTTCAGGCGTCTTGGCGATGGTCGCGTCACCCTTGACCTCGGCAATCAGCCGCGCCTGACGGGCAAGCAGCCTTGCGCGCTGGTTGTCATAGACGGCTGCGTCACCACGGGCATTGATGAAGTCGCGGGCAAAACGCTGCCCGGCATCCGAGCGCCGCAGACCCCCGGCAAGGCTGACCGCCTTCAGCACCGTGAGATTGGCGGCATAGGGATATTCACCCGGCGTCTGCACATCGCCGCTCAAGAAGATCGGCCGGAACTGCGCGATCTCGACGGAGGCCGAAGGCAGGTTGCGAAGGGCGAACTTGCTCTGAAGCTGGGCTCCAATCTCTTCGCCGACCTCCGATGGGCTCTTGCCCGCAACATCCAGCTGGCCGATGAAAGGCAGGGAGAGCGCCCCCGACGGACCGACGGAATAATCGCCGTTGATGACATCCCAGTTGCGGATGCTACCATCCGCCGGCTGCCATTCGGCAACGCGGATACGCAGCTTGTCAGCGGTACCGAGCTTATATTGGGCGCCATCCGCAGCCATGGCTGAGAGCGGCGCGGCAAGGGCGACGGAAGCGGCAAATACGAGGGCCACAAACGGGCGGGGGGCGGCAGACAAGCCGTTCATCGGGAAACTCCCTGTTAGCGGATCGCCACACGGGCGATCCGGCCGTCGCGCAACTGGGCAGGGCCGTCTGCACAGCGCCGCGAAAAGCGGCCGGTATGATTAGCACCAATGACGCACCCAAAGACCGGACTTGGGATCCCGGTCGGGGTGCGTGTCGAAACGAAGATCGATAAAGCCGAACTCAATATCGGTTTTCAGTAGCTTCCGCGTGAAAGGCACACGGCGGGTATGGTCTTGACGATGATGAAGACATCCTGACGCATCGACCAGTTCTGCACATAGTGCGTGTCGAAAGCGACGCGTGTCTTGTAGGATACGTCGTTGCGGCCGCTGATCTGCCACAGGCCGGTCAGGCCCGGGCGGGTGCTGAGATAATAAGCGGCGGCGCTCTCATAATAGCTCAGTTCCTCATCGACGACCGGGCGTGGGCCAACCACGCTCATTTCGCCGCGGATGATGTTGAGAAGCTGCGGCAGTTCGTCAAGCGAGAGCTTGCGCAACACGGCGCCGACGGCAGTAACCCGCGGGTCGTTCTTGAGCTTGCGGGTGGCGCGCCATTCTTCGGCCGCTTCCGGATTGGCCGCAAGATATTGCCGGAGAATCTCATCACCGTTCATCGCCATCGTCCTGAATTTCAGGCAATGGAAATAGCGGCCATTATGCCCCACACGCCGGTGCCCATAAAAGATCGGGCCGGGATCGGACAACTTCACCAGCACGGCGATCAACAGGAATATCGGGCTGAAGATGAGCAGCGCAAGCGCAGCGGATGTCATATCGAAGCTGCGTTTTGCGATGCCCCCGATAGGGAAACTGACATCGAAATCTTCGGAGCTGCTGAGTGTCTGTTCAGCCGATTGGGTCGCGGACTTCATAGAGAGAACTCCATTTATGTTTTGCGATTGGTCGGTGCCCGGAGGCGCGTCTTTCCGTCTAAAGGAGATAACAAGTCTGTGTTCGGAATTTGATGCTAATGGATTTTTTGTAAGGCACATTGGCCATAACCGTCTATGCGATTTCTTGCGCGAACGGCCGATCAACGTCCGAGCAATATTAACGGTTGCATAAAAAAGCAACAAATGCGCCGACGGCCATGTGTTGAGAGCATGGGTGCCGCCCCGGCATGTATTAGGTTTTATACCGACGATAGTCTTTTCTTATGTGTTTCTTCTGTCTTGGCGAGATGAGACAGGAACGTTAAGAACAGCAACGTCTGTAACGGAATATAAAAATTTTTTGCGTCGCAGCAAGATTGCGGCAATGCATATAAAATTTGACATATCCGCCGGGATTTTTTGCCTGACATTGCAGGGCCGCCAAGAAAAAGCGATGGAAAAATTGCTAAAGCGGCGCAAACACGGCAAAAGAGTGGCAGGAAACTGCGTTCTGGTCATGGCAGCCACGCAAAATCGTCATAGCTTCCAGCCGTTTTTCACGGAATTGCCCCGATTTGCCCCTTCTAATAGCATCACGAGGCGCAAAAACCGCTGGAATCAGAAGGTCGGCGGTGTGCAGGCGCTGATGACCTCACAGGGCACGGGACCGACGCAGCGGAAGCGGTGCGGCCTGCGGCTTTCGAAATAATAGGCGTCGCCCGGCCCCAGCACCCGCCTTTCCTCATCGACCGTCACTTCCAGACGCCCGGAGAGGATGATGCCCCCCTCCTCGCCATCGTGAACCAACGGCACCTTGCCGGTGTCCGCCCCCGGCTGGTAACATTCCTTGAGGATCTGCAGGCTGCGGCCGAACACATTCTCGCCCACCTGCCGAAAGGAGATCGGCCCTTTGCCGATTTCAACCAGCTCATCCGCCCGGTAGAAAGCCTTGCGGCTTGTCTCCGGCTCGAAAGCGAAAAATTCGGCAAGGCCGATCGGTATACCGTCAAGAATGCGCTTCAACGCGCCAACGGAGGGGTTGGAGGTGTTGGTTTCAATCAGAGATATCGTCGAATTGGTGACACCGGCACGCCTTGCCAGTTCCCGCTGGGAAATATTATGGCGCAGCCGCAAATGGCGCAAACGCCCGCCTATATCCACCGACATGCCTGAGCCCCCGTTGCCCTTGTTCGAAATATCGAAAATCCGTGTTCATCACTATAGCATTTTCAATGGCTTGGCCAAAGACAGAAAAGGGCTTGTTCAGTCGCGAAAATAGCTTTCAATCACCGGCAACGAACAGGAGATCACCATGGACAACCCGAGCCGATCCAATTCCACCTCACTCGACAGCTACTGGATGCCGTTTACCGCCAACCGGCAGTTCAAGGCTAATCCCCGCCTGCTGACCAGCGCCGAGGGCATGTATTACACCAGCAATGACGGCCGCCAGGTTCTCGACGGCACGGCTGGCCTTTGGTGCGTCAATGCCGGCCACGGCCGCCAGCAGATCGCGTCTGCCGTCAAGCACCAGCTTTCGACCATGGATTACGCGCCCTCCTTCCAGATGGGCCACCCGGTTGCCTTTGAATTCGCCGAGCGGCTGGCGGAAATTGCGCCCGGCCCGGAAGGTGCGAAGCTCGACCGTATCTTCTACACCGGATCCGGATCGGAATCGGTCGATACGGCGCTGAAGATCGCCATCGCCTACCAGCGCGCCATCGGCCAGGGCACCCGCAGCCGGTTGATCGGTCGTGAGCGCGGTTATCATGGCGTCGGTTTCGGCGGCATCTCCGTCGGCGGCCTCGTCAACAACCGTCGCGTTTTCCCGCAAATCCCTGCAGACCACCTGCGTCACACCCATGATCCGGCGAAGAACAGCTTCGTGAAAGGCCAGCCCGAGCACGGCGCCGAGCTCGCGGACGATCTGGAACGGCTGGTTGCCCTGCATGGCGCGGAAACCATCGCCGCCTGCATCGTCGAACCGGTCGCCGGCTCCACCGGCGTGCTGGTGCCGCCGAAGGGTTATCTGGAGCGCCTGCGCGCCATCTGCGACAAGCACGGTATCCTTCTGATTTTCGATGAGGTCATCACCGGTTTCGGCCGCATGGGCTCCACCTTCGCCACCAACTATTTTAGCGTTACGCCAGATATCGTCACCGCTGCCAAGGGACTGACCAACGGCGCGATTCCGATGGGCGCGGTCTTCACCAGCCGCAAGGTGCATGATGCGCTGATGCATGGGCCGGAAAACCAGATCGAGCTGTTCCACGGCTATACCTATTCCGGCCACCCCGTCGCCTGCGCCGCCGGTATCGCGACGCTCGACATCTATCGCGATGAGGGCCTTTTCACCCGCGCGGCTGAATTGCAGGATGTCTGGCACGACGCCATCCATTCCCTGAAGGGCCTACCGAATGTCATCGACATCCGCACCATAGGCTTCATCGCCGGTATCGAGTTGCAATCGCGCGACGGTGCTGCCGGCGCACGCGCCTATGATGTCTTCGTGGATTGCTTCGAGCGCGGCCTGCTCATTCGCGTCACCGGCGACATCATCGCCCTTTCACCGCCACTGATCGCCGAAAAATCCCATTTCGACGATATCGTCTCCATCCTCGGCGATGCGCTGAAGCGCGCGCAGTAAGAACCATGCAAACAAAAAAGGCCGCGCCTCGAAGCGCGGCCTTTTTGTGCCTTGTCAATAGGTCTGTGTCGGTTGCGACAGGCCGTCGCCGATCACGCCGTTACCATATTGCGCCACGGGCACACCGTCCTGGCTAATCGGCACGCCCTGTTGTGCGGGGCCGAGCGCCGTCACCACGATCGGCGTCCCGTCGGGCACGCGGTTATAAAGATCGATGATATCCTGGTTCAGCAGGCGCACGCAGCCTGAGGATACCGACTTGCCGATGGTCCACCATTCCGGCGAACCGTGCAGGCGATAGATCGTGTCCTTGCCATCCTTGAAGATATAGAGCGCACGCGCGCCGAGAGGGTTCTTCAGGCCCGGCTCCATGCCGCCGTTGCGGCTGCTATAGGGTTCCAGTTCTGGCTGGCGCGCGATCATCTCATCGGGCGGCGTCCAGCGCGGCCATTGCCGCTTATACTGAATGACGCCGCGGCCGGACCATTCAAAGCCCGCACGGCCAAGACCGACGCCGTAACGCATGGCCTGATTGTTCTCATAGGTGAGATAGAGGAAATGATTGGCCGTATCGACCACGATGACGCCGGGGCGCTCACCTGTCGGGTTCGCCACCATCTGCCGCAGGAACTGACGCGGAATCCGCTTATAGGGAATCTCGGGCAGCGGGAACTGTTCGTCCGGCTTGGGGCCATACATCATGGCGTACATCGGGTCGTCAGCAGGCGGCGCAGGCCTCGCGGCCTCACGCGTCGTCGTGTTGCAGCCCGCAAGGCCGGCAAGCGCCACGCCACCTGCTCCAAGCAGGAAACCCCGCCGGGTCGTCATCGTCTTGTTCAATTGAAAAACCTCATTTACGTCATCTCACGCTGGCAAAGGGATCTGCCAGCGCCGCCTCGGGGCGGCTTATAGGATACTTCGTGCCGGAAACCCGCGACGCCATGGCCTTGGCGCCGCTGGATTTCAAAATGGCTCGGAAGCTTGGATGCATGCCGCCGTCTACATACGCGCTGAGCGGGGGGGAAGTTCCGTCGCTCATGGCAGCGGCAAGCTTTTGTTGCTCTTCGGCCAGTTTCGACGCCACCAGCGGATCCTGCTGGTTGATCGCCGGCGGGCATGCCGCCAACGGATCGGCAGGTTCGCCTTCGGCAAATTCACTGTTGAAAACATAACGGCGGCCGCAGACGGAAACCTTGGGCTGCCTGCGCGTTACCTCGAAATAATCGTAGCCTTCCTTCAGCGTCTTCCAGAACGGCATGTTGGGGTCGT
This sequence comes from Agrobacterium sp. B1(2019), assembly GCF_008274755.1. Taxonomy (NCBI): domain Bacteria; kingdom Pseudomonadati; phylum Pseudomonadota; class Alphaproteobacteria; order Hyphomicrobiales; family Rhizobiaceae; genus Agrobacterium; species Agrobacterium sp. B1(2019). The sequence continues at coordinate 509,958 of NZ_VTPB01000002.1, forward strand.
CCCGATGCGCCGCCATGTTCCTTGCGGTCATACGGAAGGGATAGGCCTGCACCTGAAAACGGTCCTGTCCGCCCTGGAGCGCACGCGCGACGATGGCGTAAATCTCACCAACCTGCGCATCCGTCATGGCGTAGCAGCCGGAAGACGAGCAGGCGCCATGCACCATCAGCGCCTCACCGGTGTAACCGAGCGCCGATTCCAGCCGGTTAGGATAACCGAGATTGAAGGAGACATAATATTGTGAGTTCGGGTTCAACATGCCGGCCGAGACATGATAAAAACCTTCCGGCGCCTGCCGGTCGCCCGACTTCATCTTGGGGCCGAGTTTTCCGGACCAGCGGCACATGGGATAAGCCTTGAGCAGAGCGTAATTTCCGGTCTTGTCGATCTTCCAGACCTCAAGCTCGCTTTCCTGCTTGAAAATGCGAACGAGGACAGGGCTTTCCGGGCGCATGCTCTTGGCCGACATCTGCGCCATCATCTTGGACGACAGTTTCGGCGGGTCTTTCTTGACGCTATCGAGCCCCATGGAAGTGCACGCGGCAAGGCCGCCACCGATCGCAGCGATCGCAGCCATTCTTGCCCCTGCCCTCATCTTTTGCCGCAACCCCGCAACCGCGAAATCCAGCATTGCCTGCATGCCCATGGATCGTTTTGCCCGCCTGATTTGCCCGCCTTTCCGGCAGACGCTTAACTATCGAAGGTGGCCACAACACGGCAACCTCGCCCATGGACAAAGTCTCGTGAACAGACGTTACCCATTCGTTAATCATAAGGACACAAGCCTGTGATGCCGCTGGCGTTGAGCTTAAAGGCTGCAGATTATCGGAGCAACCCTTGGCCGCCATCGATCCAAACCGGCGTGCCGGTAATGTGGCGGGACGCATCCGACGCCAGGAAACCGATCAGCGCGGCGACGTCGTCGCTCGTTCCGGCCACGCCGCCTGTCACAGGAATATCCCCGGCTGGAAAACGGACAGGAACCTCCGTTTTTTCCCGTCCGCGTATATCGGTATTTTCATCGATAGCCGTTTCGATTTCGCCCGGACACACGGCATTGACGCGAATACGGTGACGCCCCAACTCCAGCGCCAGTTGCTGCGCCATGGCGAGTTGCCCGGCCTTCGTCACGGAATAGGCCGTAGCACCGGGTGACGTGAAGGTGCGGGTGCCATTGATTGACGAAATGATAACGATGGATCCGCCGCCGGCCGCTTTCAGATGCGGCACGCTGGCATGGACGGTGACATAGGTGCCGCGCAGGTTGATGCGGATCGTATCGTCCCATTCGGACGGTTTCAGCTCATCGATGGGCGCCCAGACACCATTGACGCCGGCATTGGCCACCACGACATCAAGCCGGCCGAAATCCTCAACCAGCGCTGCGACCGCGTGACGCATGGCCGCCTCATCCGCCACATCGGCCATGAGCACCTTCGCAGAACCGGATTCGGCTCCAATTTCACGCGCGACATCGTTCAATTCCGATTCGGTGCGGCCCAACAGACCAACCGAGAAGCCCTGCGCCGACAGATGAAGGGCGGCGGCGCGCCCGATGCCGGAGCCAGCGCCGGTCACCAGTGCAACTTTGCGAACAACCAATCTCACTGCCCTCCTTTTCGCGAAGCAATGGAGGTGACCGTCGCCGAGACGGGATCACTCGCCGGGAAACTGTCTTCCAGCCCTTCCTCAAGCTCTTCCTCCAGAATTTCGCGGTCACGCGCAGTGCGGGCGCTCGCCTGCCCGTGCAGCTGCTCGTGAGGCGCATCGTCCTGCGCGGTGCCGAGAGCGGTGAATTGCGAGGGCGCATCTGCACCATGGCGCGTTCCGAAGGCGGTCAGTTGCACCATCACAGCGCTCGCCCGCTTGATGGCCTCGGCATCGTCGATCCCTTCAAGACCGTCGGCGAGGCGAACCGAGACCTGTTCACCGTCGCTGCCGACGAACTCGACGGAGATAACTCCGTTATTGCGTTTTACATAGGTCGTGGAAAGTTGCATGACATGCCCTCCGGCTGGGGAAGCACCGGTACGAATCCGATGCTGGAAAACGGTTAGACGCTGAATTCACAACGACGGCAGAGCGGAAGGGTTCCAGATGAATCAGGCCTTTGGCCCGGAAATGCAGGAGCCTTTCTTCCTGCGCGATGCGGTGGATGTCGCCCGCGCCCTCATCGGCGCGGAGTTTCGCGTCGGCGATACTGGCGGCATCATCGTGGAAACAGAGGCCTATCATCCGGACGACCCGGCATCCCACAGCTTCAACGGGCAGACCCCGCGCAACAGGGCGATGTTCGGCCCGGCCGGCCATCTTTATGTCTACCGGTCGTATGGCATTCACTGGTGCGCCAACTTTGTCTGCGCCCCGGGTTCCGCCGTGCTTCTGCGCGCCATCGAACCCATGACCGGCATCGACATAATGAAACTGCGAAGGGGAACTGACAAGCCGAAACTTCTCTGCTCAGGTCCGGGCAGGCTCTGTCAGGCGCTGGCGATTACGGGGGAGATGGATGGCGCGCCGTTGAACGCAGCACCTTTTTTCCTTCAGTTGCCGAAAGAAGCCACCGCCGTTACCAGCGGCAGACGAATCGGCATCAGCCGCGCGACGGAATATCCTTGGCGCTTCGGGCTCAAAGGCTCAGTATTCGTCAGCAAGAAATTCGAGAATTGAGAGGCGTGAAACGCGAGAGCACCCTCGGTGGCTCGTCATTTTCGTCGGGGTTGGGAATCGGCGCCTCATCCGGCAACCGGTCGGGTTCCGGTTCTTTTACCGGCGGTATATCCGGCTGCGGCGGCACAGGCATCGGCGGTTCGGGATAGGGCTCGACGGGAACGGCTGACATGGCGGCCTCCTGATAACCATGCTTTGCCACCGTGGACACAAGCAGCAGTTTTATAGCATGGGACAGCGCCTTCGCGCTTAAACAAGTCAGGCGGCGCAACACCCAATTCGCCCATCGGTCAAATGCCGGTCAGGTCCCTTCGGTCAGGTTACGCCGCCCTGCGGGTCGTACAGGGAAAACGCGGAGACGGCCTGTCCGTTCCGTTTTAAGGAGGTTTTTTGCGTCGGCTCAGGCGAAACCCAGCGCGCTGCGGGAAATATCGCGATTTTCGCAATAGTCGCGGGAATGGGCCTCGTGACCATGTTCGCGAGCGGTCGAGCGGGTCAATTCCCGGCTTGGAACATTGAGCAACGCATCAGCATAGGTGCCGGTCGCCTCGACGTCATCGATCACAGTCTGCTGTTGCAGCTTTAGAAATTCAAACATCCGTCCACCTCCTTCGACACGTCCCCTCAACGCGCCGGCCCGGGTCCCGTTCCATAACGCCCGTGACTGTTCCGATTATACATGAGACGACGCAGACGTATAGATGACGAAAGGCGAACGTCATCAAACGACGTTCACAAAATGGAGTGGAATCAGGGAGCTATGGCACCAGGCTCAGGCCGGACCGACCGACTCCCGCAAGATCAGTTCGACCGGCCACAATTCCTGAACCTCGCGGACGGGGCGACCGCCGATGATCTGTAAAAGCAGGTCCGTCACCCGCATCCCCGCCATGCGCATGGGCGAGCGAGTGGTGGAAAGCGGCGGCATCATGCTTTCCGGCGTGAGGTAAGGAAAAACGTCGTCGTGGGCGATGACGGACACATCCTTGCCGATCGTCAGCCCCATCTGCGTGGCCGCACGATATACCCCCTGCGCCGTCATCATCGCGCCCGCTACAAAGGCGGTCGGCCGCGGCGTCTGCTCCAGAAGCGAGCGGGCAAAGCGGAAAGCCGTCTCCTCGCTGAAGTGCTCGTTCATCATGAAACGCGGATCCGGCATGATACCGTGGGTGGCCATCGCTTCGCGAAAACCCTGTTCGCGGTCCTGCACGAAGGTGCGGCCCACCGGACCATTGATGAGCGCAATGCGGCGATGGCCGCGCTCCAGAAAGTGGATCGTCGGACGATAGGTCACATCGTGATTGTCGATATCGAGCCAGGCATGCTCGAACGGCGTCTTCGAGCGGCCATGCACGATGAAAGGCACGCCCAGCCGGTGAAGCAAAGCAATACGCTCGTCGTCGGGGCGGGGGCCTTGCACGATTATGCCATCCACCCGACCGCTGGCCGCTAGCCGGCTGAAAATCGCCAGTTCCTCTTCGAGATTATTATCGACGGTGACGCTGACGAGAATGTCGGTTTCTTCCCGTTCGAGCCGGGTGGCCATGCCGCCCATGAATTCCGAAAAGAAATGCCCGCCGCCTGAACGACCCATGACAACGCCGATGGCGCCGGCCCTGCCCGTTGCAAGCCTCACAGCGTTGGCATTCGGCCGGTAGCCATATTTCAGCGCAGCCTCCATCACCCGCTGGCGCGTTTCCTCGCGCACCTCGGGGTAGCCGCCCAGCGCCCGGCTGACAGTGGTGGGCGAGAGCCCGACTTTCTCTGCGAATTCCTTGAGCTTCATAATTTTTTGCCAATTTGCCCCTGCATGCGTTGCCGCCGCAGATTTTTCAAGCAGACAAAAATTGAAAACGATTTCAAATTTTGTCCACCTGAAACCTTACAGTTGGTCAATACGAATAGCAAACGCCGAAAAAATTCAGGCAAAAGCAGCCCAATTCCGGGAAAACAGAAAGAGTATTGACAGATCGCCCGGCTTTTGAGAGCCTCGCACCAGTCAAAAGCGCTTTCAATTTTGAGGATAATCGGAAGCGTCAACGGAGGAGTTTGACAATGAATATTTCCCTGAAGACTTTGTTCCTGTGCGGAACCGTGTTTTGCGGCGCCGTTTCGGCTCAGGCGGCCGAACTTTCGATCGCCGCCAACTCGACCGGCAAAAACATCGCATTTTTCAAGGAGCGGATAGCCGCCTTCGAAAAGGAAACCGGTCACAAGGTCAATCTCGTCACCATGCCGTCATCGTCCAGCGAACAGTTCAGCCAGTACCGGCTGTGGCTTGCCGCCGGCAACAAGGATGTCGACGTCTACCAGACGGACGTGATCTGGGCGCCGCAGCTGGCCGACCAGTTCGTGGATCTGACCGCAGCGACCAAGGACGTCATCGGCGATCATTTCCCCTCCATCGTCGCCTCGCAGACCGTGGACGGCAAGCTCGTCGCCATGCCGATGTTCACCGACGCGCCAGCGCTTTTCTATCGCAAGGACCTTCTGGAAAAATACGGCAAGCAGCCGCCGAAAACCTGGAAGGAACTGAGCGAGACCGCCAAGGAAATCCAGGACAAGGAGCGTGCGGCTGGCCAGAAGGACCTCTGGGGCTTCGTTTTTCAGGGCAGCGCCTATGAGGGCCTGACCTGCAACGCGCTGGAATGGATCGCCTCTGCCGGTGGCGGCCATATCGTCGAGACCAACGGCGATATCTCCGTGAACAATGAAAAAGCCGCGGCCGCCATCGAAACCGCCAAGGGCTGGGTCGGCACCATCGCGCCGCAGGGCGTACTTGCTTACAAGGAAGAAGAAGCGCGCGGCGTCTGGCAGACCGGCAATTCCGTCTTCATGCGCAACTGGCCTTACGCCTACGCCTTGGGCAATGGAGATGACAGCGCCATCAAGGGCAAGTTTGGCGTCACCCCGTTGCCCGCCGGTGCGGAAGGCGAAGCCCCTGCCTCGACACTCGGCGGCTGGAACCTCGCCGTTTCGAAATATTCCGACGATCAGGAAGCGGCCATTCAGCTGGTGAAATTCCTGGCGTCGAAAGATACCCAGAAGATGCGCGCGATCCAGCTCTCCAACATGCCGACGATCGCATCCCTTTACGATGACAAGGATGTCGCCGACGCGCAGCCCTTCATGCCGACATGGAAACCAATCTTCCAGACTGCGGTTCCGCGTCCCTCCGCCGCGGTGAAGGTGAAATATAACGAGGTTTCGGCGAAGTTCTGGGGTGCTGTGCACAACACGCTCTCCGGCAACGGCACGGCGGCTGAAAATCTCGAACTTCTCGAGGTTGAACTGACCGATCTCAAAGGCAACGGCTGGTAATCCGGCCCGCGCGGGAAGCGGTCTCTTGCGACCGCTTCCCGCGCCCCAACCGCGAGATATCCCCATGAACGACATCGCCCTTCAAAGACCGGTCGCGGCATCCGGCGCCGGCTCCGACCTGCAATCGGAACGCCTGAAATCCGCCTGGCTGTTTCTGGCCCCCACTTTTCTGGTGCTTGCGCTGGTGGCCGGCTGGCCGCTGGTGCGCACCGTGTGGTTCAGCCTCACCGACGCTTCGCTCACCAATCTCGAAGGGGCTCAATTCGTCGGCCTCAAGAACTATTTCACCTGGATCACGCTCAGCAGCGGCCGCACCATTTATCGCGGCCTGCTTGCCGATCCCGCATGGTGGGGCGCGGTTCTCAACACGCTCAAATTCACCATCCTCTCGGTCAGCTTCGAAACCGTGCTAGGCCTCGTCGTCGCTCTGGTTCTGAACGCCGAGTTCAAAGGACGCGGCTTTGTGCGCGCCGCCATCCTCGTGCCATGGGCCATTCCGACCATCGTCTCGGCGCAGATGTGGGCGTGGATGCTGAACGACCAGTTCGGTATCCTGAACGACCTGCTCCTCAATCTCGGGTTGATCTCCCACAAGATCGCATGGACGGCCAATCCGGATACCGCAATGGTCGCCGTCCTGATCGTCGATATCTGGAAGACGACGCCGTTCATGGCGCTGCTCATTCTCGCCGGCCTGCAAATGGTGCCGAAGGACATGTATGAGGCGGCAAAGGTGGATGGCATCCACCCCGTCAAAGTGTTCTTCCGCGTTACCCTGCCGATGATCCGCCCGGCCCTCATGGTCGCCGTCATCTTCCGCATGCTGGATGCGATGCGCGTCTTCGACCTCATCTACATCCTGACGCCCAACAACGCCCAGACCCGCACCATGTCCGTGCTGGCGCGCGAGAACCTGTTCGATTTCGATAAGTTCGCTTACGGCGCTGCAGCTTCCACCATGCTGTTCCTCATCATCGCCTCGATCACGGTCGTCTATATGTGGCTCGGGCGCGTCAACACCGATGGAGCCGCGCGATGACCCTCACCGATATCGTCAAGACCACAGCCTTTTACGCCCTGGTCGCCATCATCATGGTGATCTCGGTCTTCCCGTTTTATTATGCGATCCTGACCAGCCTGAAATCCGGCTCTGCGCTGTTCCAGGTCAATTATTGGCCGCGTGACTTCTCGCTGACCAATTACAGCTTCGTCATCGGCAACGGCACGTTCCTGCGCAATCTCGGCAATTCGCTGTTCGTTGCATCGTCAGTCGTCGTGCTGTCGCTGTTCCTTGCGGTCACGGCATCCTATGCCCTGGCTCGGGTTCGCTTCCGTGGCCGCTCGCTGCTGCTGCTCACCATCCTGTCGGTTTCGATGTTCCCGCAGATCGCCGTGCTCGCCGGGCTATTCGAACTGATCCGCTGGGCGGGCATCTTCAACACGCCGCTGGCGCTGATCTTTTCCTACATGATCTTCACCCTGCCCTTCACGGTCTGGGTGCTGACAACCTTCATGCGCGACCTGCCGATCGAAATCGAGGAAGCGGCAATCGTCGATGGCGCAACGCCATGGGTGATCATCACACAGGTGTTCATGCCGCTGATGTGGCCGGCGCTCGTCACGACAGGGCTTCTCGCCTTCATCGCAGCGTGGAACGAGTTCCTCTTTGCGCTCACCTTCACCTCATCGAACGAGCAGCGCACGGTGCCGGTCGCCATCGCGCTCCTGTCGGGCGGCTCGCAGTTCGAAATCCCGTGGGGCACGATCATGGCGGCCTCCGTCATCGTCACCGCCCCGCTCGTCGTCCTCGTTCTGATCTTCCAGCGACGCATCATTTCCGGCCTGACCGCCGGCGGCGTCAAAGGCTAGGAGAAATCTCATGACCACCATTCAACTGCGCGATCTTCGCAAATCCTTTGGCGCCTTCGGTGTCATCAAGGGCATCGACATGGATATCCGCTCCGGCGAATTCATGGTCTTCGTTGGCCCATCCGGCTGCGGTAAATCCACGCTTTTGCGCCTCATCTGCGGGCTGGAGGAAATTACCAGTGGCACGCTTTCCTTCGACAGTGACACGGTGAACCGCCTGCCGCCCGCCAAACGCGGCGTCGCCATGGTCTTCCAGTCCTATGCGCTTTATCCGCACATGACCGTGTTCGAGAACATGGCCTTCGGCATGAAACTGTCGGGCGCGGACAAGGAGCAGCGTAAGAAGCGCGTCGAAGCGGCAGCCGAGATGCTGCAACTCACGCCGTATCTGGAGCGTCTGCCGAAGCAGCTTTCCGGCGGCCAGCGCCAGCGTGTCGCCATTGGCCGCGCCATCGTGCGCGATCCGAAGGTGTTCCTGTTCGACGAGCCGCTCTCCAACCTCGATGCGGCGCTGCGCGTCGCCACCCGTCTGGAAATCGCCAAGCTGCATCGCGAAATGCATGACACGACAATGATCTACGTTACCCACGATCAGGTGGAGGCGATGACGCTCGCCGACCGCATCTGCGTGCTGCGTGACGGTCGCGTCGAGCAGATCGGCACGCCGCTCGAGCTTTACGAGAGCCCTGTCAACACCTTCGTTGCAGGCTTCATCGGCTCGCCGAAGATGAACTTCCTCACTGGCAAATATGCCGAGACGGAAGGGGCTGCGACCATCGGCATTCGACCTGAACACATCACCATCGCCACCGAGGGCGACGGCTGGAGCGGCGAGATCGTGCATTCGGAAATGCTCGGATCGGACAGCTTCATCTATGTCGAAATTGGTGCCGGCGAACCCGTCGTCGTTCGCGAAGAAGGCGTGACCGACCGCAAGGCTGGTGAGCGCATCACGCTCGTGCCCGACGCGGCGCAGATCCACCGTTTCGACAATCAAGGCCAAGCACTTGCCCGCAATCCCGTGCGTGGCGCTGCCTGAAACTTCAACTTCTGCCGGGTTTCACCCAAGGTCCCGGCTTTCACCGAGGAGCATGACAATGACCATCAACACCGTTGTATGGGGCGAAAATATCCACGAACACATCAATGAAACGGTGCGTTCGATCTATCCGAACGGCATGCACAACACCATCGCCGATGCGCTGAACCAGGACGCCGAGATCAACGCCACGACGGCCACGCTGCAGGAGCCGGAACACGGACTGTCGCAGGAGCGGCTGGACAAGACGGACGTACTGGTCTGGTGGGGCCATAAGGATCACGGCGCGGTGCAGGACGAGATCGTCGAGCGTGTCGCCAAGCGCGTCTGGGAGGGCATGGGCCTGATCGTGCTGCATTCCGGCCACTTCTCCAAGCCGTTCAAGCGGCTGATGGGCACGCCCTGCGCATTGAAATGGCGTGAGGCGGGCGAACGCGAGCGTCTGTGGACCATCAATCCGCGCCACCCGATCGCTGCCGGCCTGCCAGAACATTTCGAGCTGGAAAACGAGGAAATGTACGGCGAGCAGTTCTCCGTGCCGGAGCCGCTCGAGACCGTCTTCATCTCCTGGTTCCAGGGCGGCGAAGTCTTCAGATCCGGCCTCACCTGGCGTCGCGGCGCCGGCAATATCTTCTATTTCCGCCCCGGCCATGAGACTTACCCGACCTATCACGACGCCAATGTCCAGAAGGTCATCAGCAATTCGGTGAAATGGGCCTATAATCCGGTTGGCGCTCTCAAGAGCATTCATGACGCTCCCAATGTTCCCGTCGACAAGGCGCTGGAGCCCATCGAAGAACGCGGCCCCAAGCTGCATCAGGCAGGCGAAGCAGGTTACAGGTAAGGGCTTGGAGATACTGGTATGAGACTTCTCATTCTTGGAACCGGCGGCATGGCCAACAACCATGCCACTTATTTCTCGCAAATCCCCGGCGTCGAACTGGTCGCGGCGGTGGATGTGGATGACGTGGTGGTGCGCGGCTTTGCGCTCCGCCACAACATCCCGCTCTCCTTCACCTCACTGGATGACGCCATCGCCTGGGGCGAATTCGATGCGGCAGCCAATGTCACGCCGGACGCGATCCACCACCCGACCAGCCTGAAGCTTCTGGCTGCGGGCAAACATGTCTTTTGCGAAAAGCCTCTGGCGGAAAACTACGCCAAGGCGGCCGAAATGGCCGATGCCGCCGAAAAGGCAGGCCTCGTCGCCATGGTCAACCTCACCTATCGCAACGTCGCACCCTTGCAGGCGGCGCGTGAAATGGTGTTGGCCGGTGAAATCGGCAAGGTGCGGCATCTGGAAGCCTCCTATCTCCAGAGCTGGCTCGTTTCCAAGGCCTGGGGCGACTGGATGACGGAGAGCAAGTGGCTGTGGCGGCTTTCCACCAAGCACGGCTCGAACGGCGTGCTCGGCGATGTCGGCATCCACATTCTCGACTTCGCCTCTTATGGCGCGGGCAGCGATGTGGAGCGCATCTTCACGCGTCTGAAGACCTTCGACAAATATGAGGGCAACAAGATCGGCGTCTACGACCTGGACGCCAATGACAGCTTTACCATGACCGCCGAACTTGAAAACGGCGCCATGGGCGTCATCCATGCCAGCCGCTGGGCGACGGGGCATCTGAACGAACTTCGTTTGCGCATCCATGGCGACAAGGGTGCTCTGGAAGTCATCCACACGCCTGACTATTCCAGCCTGCGCGCGTGCATCGGTGACGATGTGGAAAAGGCGATCTGGAAGACAATCGATGTCGACCCGGTGCCGACGAATTACGAAAAATTCGCCAAGGCCGTGATGGAAGGTGGCGTTGCCGATCCCGACTTCCGCCACGCCGCCAATCTGCAGAAGGTGCTCGATCTGTCGATCATTGCGGATCGGGAAAGGCGCGAGCTGGCCGTTTCGGCTTGAGTTGCAGGAGAGCGGCGGCGTAAGCTGCCGCCTCCAATACTGCAGCGTGTACTGTTATCTCCCGTCACCCCGAATCTAGCCCGGCATGACGGAGGTAATACCTCAAACGCCTCGCTTATTCCCCCACAACAGCACATGCAGCTGCGGCAGCACGCGGGCGGAAAACCAGCGGTCTTCGCTGACCTTGTCCACCAGCCACAACATCCGGTCCATCACCCCGTCGATATCCACGCGCGCATCGTCATCATCCGGCGGCGGCGGGGTATGGTTGCCGGGCTGGAGATAGACAGGCAGATGAGGGAACCGTGCGGATGCCGCCTTGGCATAGGCATAGTCCGCATCGTCGAACACGACGATCTTCAGCGCCACCTGCGGCCCCTCGCCAGCGGCGGTGAGACAGTCCTCAAAAGCCTGCCAGTCCGTTCCCATGCCGCTCGATGGCGGCTTCGGGCTCAGAACCAGATGGTCGAGATCGGCAAACCAGTCTTTGGCGATACTGCCCTGCGTTTCCAGCGCGAAACGATAGCCCTCGCCGCGTCCCTTCGCGATCAAAGCCCCAAGCGGCTGGATGGCGGGATTGCCGCCAGACAGCGAGACAGTCAGCGGCACACCGCCGGAAAGCCGCCGCACATCCCGCCAGATTGCGTCGACCGACATGGGTTTCCACGTGTCGCGATAATCGCTATCGACCGCGTGCAGCGTGTCGCACCAGGAACAGCGATAATCGCAGCCGCCGGTGCGAACGAAAACCGTCGGCAGACCGATCAGTAGACCTTCACCCTGAATGGTCGGCCCGAAGATTTCGCTGATGCGGATCGTGGTGTCCTTCGCTGCAATCTTGTGTGCAGCCGCCGTCATGGCCGGTATTCCGCCCAGGTCTTGGCAGTTTCGCTGACCCGCACGGCGCTGGTTTCCGGCAGGCGCTCCTTGCACCAGTCATAAAAATGCTTCGCCAGGCATTCCGCCGTCACCCGGTCATGGCCGAGAACATCATTCAGGTGGCGATGGTCGAACTTGTCGTCGATATAATGCTTCAGCGGTGCAAGCTCGTGATAGTCGCGCACGAAACCGTGCTCGTTCAGCGCTTCGCCCTTCAGTTCCACCTCGACGATGTAATTATGGCCATGCAGGCGATTGCACTGGTGATTCGATGGCAGGCTTTTCAGCTGGTGCGAGGCGGAGAAGTGAAATTCCTTGGTGATGCGGAACATCAGCGCACCTCCTGCGCCGCATAGGCATGGGTGGCCGCCACCCAGAAGTCCGGGTCCTCATAGTCGGTCGGGTCGGTAACACCGGCCAGATGAAAGGCCTCGCGCCGTTCCACGCAGGTGCCGCAGCGGCCGCAGTGGCGCAAGCCGCCCTTGTAACAGGACCATGTTTCACCGAAGGGCGTTCCATATTTTGCGCCATCGGTCACGATGGCCGCCTTGGAAACGGTGACGTAGGGCGCGAAGAGTTTCACATCGGCATAGCCTTCAAGCGCGTGCGCCTGCATGGCGTTGAAGCTGTCGATGAAGCCCGGCCGGCAATCGGGGTAGATGAAATGATCGCCACCGTGCACGGCAATCGCCACCGCATCCGCCTGCTGTGCGGCGGCGAGCCCGAAAGCAATGGTGAGCATGATGGCATTGCGGTTCGGCACCACGGTGGAGCGCATGGTCTCCTCCGCATAATGCCCATCCGGCACCTCCACATCATCGGTCAGTGCGGAACCGGTGAGGTGCGCGCCGATGGTTCTGATATCGATGATATGATGCGGCACGCCGAGCCGCCTGGCGCAATCGGCGGCAAAGTCCAGTTCCTTCCTGTGGCGCTGGCCATAGTCGAAGGAAACGAGAGCGAGAAGTTCATGTTCCGCTGCAATTTTATGCGCGAGCGAAACGGAGTCCAATCCGCCGGAGCAGATGACGATAGTTTTCATAATTTAGGATCCCTTGTTTTGACCGGGTGGGCTGCGACCGGATATGGCGCGGCTTTAAAGCAAAGCGAAGGGATTGTGAAGGGCTGCCGCGAAAACAGGAAAGCGGCGAAGTTGCCATCGCCGCTTTCCGCATCATAAACGCATTAGCGCAGCAGCGCCTGCGCCTCCTCGATGCCGAGGGCTGCCGGCTGTGTGCAGGTCGTTGTCATCTCAATGAAGCGGCCTTCCTCACCGGATTTCAGGATCGAGGTCATCACGTCGATACCGTGCAGGGAGCGATCCAGCGAGCAACGTGCATCACGGCCCTCCAGAATAGCAAACGCCATATCGGCAAGGCCGGCCGTACGGTAATTGGCGCGCGGGCCGTGGGGACTTTCCTGGTTGGAAATGCCGAACGGATGCGCCCAGTCTTCCAGCGGCTGGATATTCTTGTCTCGGCCGCTGGCTTCGACAACCCCGCCGAAGAAATTGGGGTCCGGCACGTAGATAGAGCCTTCCGTGCCGTAGAGTTCCATATTGGCGTGGCGGTGCGACCAGACATCCCAGCTGGCTGAAAGTGTGATCGTCGCACCGTTCACAAATTCCAGCAGCGCGTGGATATTGGTCGGCGTTTCGACGGGAATGACCTCGCCGTTCAGCGGCTGGCTGGTCACCGTACGGGTCGGATTGGCCATGCTTGTCAACGCGCCGACGCGCTTCACCGGACCTATGAGGTTGATGAGGTTGGCAACGTAATAGGGACCGAGATCGAGGATCGGCCCGCCGCCCTTGAGGAAGAAGAAGCCCGGATTGGGATGCCACATCTCCATGCCGGGGCTCATCACATGGCAGGTGCCTGACGTGATGCGCCCGACCTTGCCGTCATCGATATATTGCCGGGCAAGTTGATGCGCACCGCCGAGGAAAGTATCCGGGGCGCAGCCGACGGAGAGATTTTTCTCGCGGGCGATGCGCCGCAGCTCCTCACCCTCTTCCAGCGAAAGCACCAGCGGCTTTTCCGAATAAACGTGTTTTCCCGCCTCGAGGGCTGCTTTCGACACCGGAAAATGCGCGGCGGGAATGGTGAGATTCACCACCACATCGATATCCTTGTTGGCGAGCAGTTCCTCGATGGACTGCGCGACGACACCGAATTCCTCCGCCCTTAACTCCGCAGCATTGCGGTTGAGGTCGGCGCAGGCAAGCACCTTGATGCCCTTGAAGAGCGGTGCCAGGGAGAAATATGCAGACGAGATATTGCCGCATCCGATGATGCCGACGCCAAGATCTCTGGCCATGATGGAAACTCCGAAAATTGAAACTTAGTAGGTTTTGAAAGACGCAATCGAGCGGGTGATCAGTCGATCGATATCCTTGGGATTGTCGTGCTCGACCACGAAATGTTTGGTGGCCGATTTCGCCTTCAGCGCCGCGACGAGGCCTTTCCAGTCCACCGTGCCATGGCCGACATCGGCCCAGCCGTCCTCATCCGCATTCTCGCCAGCCGGCGCGATATCCTTGACATGCACGGCGGTGATACGCTTGCCATAGCTTTCGATCCAGGCGAGCGGATCGGCATTGCCTCTGATAATCCAGGCGATATCCGCCTCCCATTTCAGGTCCGGGCCACCGGCAAAAATCTGCTCCTGCGGGGTGGAGCCGTCGGCAAGCTGCTTGAATTCAAAGTCATGGTTATGCCAGCCGAAAGTCAGGCCGGCATCCACGAAGGGCTTTCCGGCCTCCTGCAGACGCTTGCCGAAGGCAAACCAGCCGGCGGCGTCTGTCGGGCGCTGGTCAGGCATCAGATAAGGGCAATAGATCGCCTCTACACCCAGAACCGTGGCAATATTGAGCGCCTTTTTCGGGTCGCCCTCGAGAAGATCGAGGCCGAAATGACCGGTCGGCATCGAAAGGCCGTTGGCTTCGAGTTCGGCGCGCAGGCCTTTTAGGCCTGGTTCATCCAGCGAAGCATACATCGCGCCATAACCCTCGACATGTTTATAACCCGCTGCCGAAAGCTTTTTCAGAATATCGGAAAAAGGCTGGAAGTTGCGGGCGCTGTAAAGCTGAAAACCGAGTTCTGTCATCGTCTCCTCCATAGAGATCTGGGTCTTGGGATTGTGTGGGGAAATCGGAGCCGTTCTAGAGCCGCTCCTCGCTTTGCGCGTCGAACAGTGAGGCCATCGTCATGTCGAGGCCGAGGCGCACCTTCGTGCCCGGCGAGAACCGCCTGTGGCCGCCGACGCGGACGGACATGGTGTGCCCGGCATGTTTCAGCCAGATCAGATTGTCCGCACCCATCGGCTCCTCGATATCGACGATCGCCTCATGCACTTCGCCGCCGACGATATCGGCATCGACGCGCACATGTTCCGGGCGCACCCCGAGAACGACGGCGCGGCCGGCGGCCAGCGGTGTTTCCGCATGATAACCGTCCAGCGCGAACGTCACGCCGTTGGTGGTGAAGACCACCTTGCCGTCCTTTTCGATCAACTCGCCGCGCAGAAAATTCATCGAGGGGGAACCGATGAAACCGGCGACAAAGAGGTTCCGCGGTTTGTTGTAGATGGTGACGGGGTCTGCCAACTGCTGGATGACGCCGCTCTTCATGATGGCGATGCGATCCGCCAGCGTCAGCGCCTCGATCTGGTCGTGCGTCACATAGATCATGGTGTTCTTCAGCGACTGGTGCAGCCGCTTGATCTCGACGCGTAATTCCGAGCGTAGCTTGGCGTCGAGGTTCGAGAGCGGCTCGTCGAACAGGAACACATCCACATCGCGCACCAGCGCCCGACCGATCGCCACGCGCTGGCGCTGGCCGCCGGAAAGCTCGGCGGGCTTGCGCTTCAACAATGGCTCGATCTGCAAAATGCCCGCCGCCCTTTTGACGCGACGGTCGATCTCCTCCTTCGGCACCTTGGCGACCTGAAGGCCGAAGGACAGGTTCTTTTCCACCGTCATCTGCGGATAAAGCGCATAGGACTGGAACACCATGCCAATGCCGCGATCCTTAGGCTCTTCCCAGGTGACGTTGCGGTCCTTGATGTATATCTGTCCGTCGGTCGGTTCCAGAAGCCCGGCAATACAGTTGAGAAGGGTCGACTTGCCGCAGCCGGAAGAGCCGAGCAGCACGAGGAATTCGCCGTCGTAAATATCGAGATTGAGGTCTTTCAGCACGGCAACGGCGCCGAATGACAGGGAAAGATCGTGGATGGAAACGCTTTTGTTCATATAGCTCAACCTTTTACTGCGCCGGCGGCAATGCCGCGGACGAAAAGTCTGCCGGAAACGAAATAAACGAACAGCGGCACGGCCCCGGTCAGAAGCGTGGCGGCCATGTTGACGTTGTATTCCTTCACGCCCTGCACGGAGTTGACGATGTTATTGAGCTGCACCGTCATCGGGTAATATTCCGGCCGGGTGAAGACAACACCGAACAGGAAGTCGTTCCAGATGCCGGTCACCTGCAGGATCATCGCCACGACGAAGATCGGCAGCGACATGGGCAGCATGATGCGGAAATAGATTTGCCAGAAGTTCGCGCCGTCGATGCGCGCCGCCTTGAACAATTCTTCCGGCAGCGAAGCGAAATAGTTGCGAAACAGCAACGTCAGGATCGGCATGCCGAAGATGGTGTGCACGATGACGAGGCCGGTCAGCGTGCCATAGACACCCATTTCCCGCAGCACGATGACGATCGGATAGATCATTACCTGATAGGGGATGAAGGCGCCGATGATGAGGATCGAGAAAAACAGTTCCGATCCCTTGAACTTCCAATTCGCCATCGCGTAGCCGCTGACGGAAGCGACGATGATGGAAATGACCACCGATGGTACGAGAATGCGCACGGAGTTCCAGAACCCACGCGAAAGCCCGTCGCAGTTAAGCCCGGTGCAGGCGTTCGCCCAGGCTTTCACCCAGGGTTCGAAAGTGATTTCCACCGGCGGCGCGAAGATGTTGCCGAGCCGGATTTCCGGCATGCCTTTCAGCGAGGTCACGACCATCACGTATAGCGGCAGCAGGTAATAGGCGGCGGCGACAAACAGCGTGCCGTAAAGAATGATGTTGCGGCGTGAAAAGGTTTTCCTCGGTTTCCTGCCGCGAGGACCGGAAAGGTCCGGGGCAACCGCATCGCTGGCGGCGACAACCGTGTTCAATGTGCTGATATTAGCCACGCTTCTTGCCTCCGAATTCGAGGTAGGCCCATGGGATGACGATGATCGCGACCGTCAGGAGCATCATTGTGGAGGCGGCGAAGCCCTGTCCCAGGTTCTGCGCCTGGAACATGTAGTCATAGACATATTTCGCCGGCACTTCGGACGCGATGCCCGGCCCGCCGCTCGTCTGCGCCACCACCAGATCGTAAACCTTGACGATGCCGCTGGCGATGATGACCAGCGTGGTGATGAAGACCGGCCGCATCATGGGAATGATGATGAGAATATAAGTCTTCCACATCGGAATGCCGTCGACGCGCGCCGCTTTCCAGATATCCTCGTCAATGCCGCGAAGACCGGCGAGCATCAGGCACATGACGAGCCCCGTGCCCTGCCAGAGCGCGGCAATCAGGATGCCGTAGATGACGATCTGGGAATTATAGAGCGGATCAAAAGTAAAGCTCTCCCAGCCCATCGAGCGGACCACGGACTGGACGCCGAATTCCGGGTTCAGCAGCCATTGCCAGACTAGGCCGGTGACGATGAAGGACAGGGCGAAGGGATAAAGGAAGATCGTGCGGAAGGTGTTTTCAAAGCGGATCTTCTGATCCATCAGCGCCGCCAGCACAAAGCCGATAACGAGGCTGAAAATCAGCGATAGAATACCGTAGATCGCCAGGTTCTGGATGGAGACGATCCAGCGTGGTGCTGCCCACAAACGCTCATATTGATCGAAGCCGATAAAGCTTGCCCGCGGCAGAAGCTTGGAATTGGTGAAGGAATAAACCACCGTCCAGATCGTGCCGCCGAGGAAAATCACCATGGCGGTTAGGATCATGGGAATGGAGGCAATCTTGGAATTGAGATTGCGGAAAAGCTGGTTGGGGCGCCCTGAGCGCGCTTGACCTGCCATGTTACCTCCTCCTGTAACGTTACAGTTAGCGGTCAGGCAAAAGCCTCGCCGCATGAAACCCCTGCCTGTACTAGTGATTTTGCACAGGCAGGACGCTGGAAGGGAAAGCGTCGAAGCGCTTTCCCACCCGGAGAGATCACAATCAGTCCGCCGAACCGATAATGTCTGCGAAGCGCTTCTGCCCGTCTTCCGCCGACATCGAGCCCGCGAAGAACTCCGCCATCAGGTCTTCCTTCTGTTTCTGCGTATCGGCAGAAATCAGCTGGTCGGTGCTGGTCAGCGCATTGCCCTTGGCCAGAATTGCCAGACCCTTTTTCATGCAGTCATTGGCTGCATTGAGGTCGACGTCGCCGCGGATCGGCAGCGAGCCTTTCTTCAGGTTAAAGGCAACCTGCGTTTTCGGATCGACGATCGTTGCGGCAAGAACGTCCTGCGCCTTGGTTTTCGCCTCGTCCTTCAAAACAGGGAAATAAAAGGCGTCGCCACCCGTGGTGAGGTATTCACTAAGACCAAGACCGGGAAGGCAGGAATAGTCCGTGCCGGCTTTCTGGTTGGCAAGCTGGAATTCACCCTGCGCCCAGTCCCCCATGATCTGGCCGCCGGCCTTGCCGGTGATAACCATGTTGGTGGCCTGGTTCCAGTCCTGAACATTGGTGCCCTTGGCCATGTCGCGCGCCTCGACGGCAGCCGCGAAAATCTTCGCCATCTCAGGCCCGGCTGCAGTCTCGGCATCCTTGTCGCCGTAGACTTTCTGATAAAGGTCCTTGCCACCGAGCGAAAGCGTCAGCGTGTCGAACAGGCCGTTGGCCTGCCAGGCCTGCCCACCGAGCGCGAGCGGCTGGATACCGGCCTTTTTCAGCGCCGGTGCGGCGGCGACAAATTCCGTCCAGTTCTTCGGAACTTCAACGCCCGCCTTCTTGAAGGCTTCATTGGAAAGCCACAGCCATTGCCAGGAGTGGATGTTGACCGGCGCGCAATAAATCTTGCCGTCGATGGTGCAGCTGTCAAGCAGGCTCGCAGGCTTGATGACGTCTTTCCAGTTGCCCTTTGCAGCAACATCGGACAGGTCGCGCATCAGGCCCGCCTGAACGAGCTCTTCCGCCTGCCGGCCGTGGTTGAACTGGGTCGCACCCATCGGGTCACCGCCGGTGATGCGGCTGATCATGATCGGCCGGGCCGTGCCGCCCGAACCGGCAATCGCGCCGTCCACCCATTTGTTACCGGTGGCGTCGAAAGCCTTGGCCAATTCGGCGACCGCGGCGGCTTCGCCGCCCGATGTCCACCAATGGGTCACCTCAAGATCGGTGGCCCCGGCGATACCCGCCGGAATCATAACGCTGGCCAAAAAGGCCGTAGAAATAACACGCATTCGCATGAGTCTCCTCCCTCACTGAAACGTTGCAGTTGGAACGTATGCGAAGATTTTTGATTAGGCAACCGTCAAAAATACAAATCTCACAGCGCCTTCAGGAGGTATTTTGAACGATTGCAAAATGCGCCGGATAGGCGGGCGGCACAGGGATTGCACTGCGTAATCCACATGCAATGCCAGTCGTTTACAAAACCTCATAGGGAGAAAAACAGGTGAAGAACAGTATGAAGCGCTGGCATATTCTATTGGTTATCGGACTAACTGGCGTCGCATCGCTTTTATTGGCGACATTGGAGCAGTTGGTACCGGGACAGCAACTTTCATTCGGAATGCGCCTGCTGATCCTCATCCAGCCAGCAATATTGACCATTGCGGCGGTGGCGGCCGGTCAGTCTGTCGCCCCTAGGCTCAGACTTGGCGCTCCGTTGATCGACAGCTGGTTAAAGGGTTACAGCACGCTGGCAGTTCTGCGAAGGCAGGCACCGCCCGCACTTGTCGCGGGGATTGCCATCGGCCTTATGATGATCACCTATTCATCAGCGATCCTGCCATTAGTCACAGATGCGGCCACCATGGCAAAAATGACCGCTTTTAATGTCCCGCTGGCGACCAGGATTCTCTATGGCGGGATTACGGAGGAGCTACTGACCCGATGGGGCCTGATGTCGTTTTTCGCATGGGCGCTCTGGCGCATGACGGGAAGAGCACAGATTCGGCCGGTGATTTTTTGGGCCGCAATTCTTATGACAGCGGCGCTCTTCGCCGCTGGTCACCTGCCGTTTCTGTTTGCGATTGTCGGTCGGCCGCAAGCGGCGCTGATACTTACAGTATTGCTCGCCAATTTTATTCCCGGCCTGCTGTTTGGATGGCTTTTCTGGCGCCGGGGGCTGGAAGCGGCGATGCTTTCCCATGCCCTTGCCCATTGCGTGAACGCGCTGCTCTCCTGAGCCGGGAAAGTGAGGCGAACGACTGACTGTGCGCCTCCTCTTCTCCAAACCTTCGGCGCTGCCGCAAGTCTATTGCCTTTTATAATCATCCTCGATGCGAATGACATCATCCTCGCCGATATAGGCTCCGGTCTGGATTTCGACCAGTTCGAGCGGAATCTGCCCCTCATTGGCAAGCCGATGTGACTCGCCGATCGGGATGTAAACCGACTGGTTTTCCGTCAGCAGACGGGTTTCCTCGCCAATCGTCACCGTCGCCGTGCCTTTGACGACGATCCAGTGTTCCGAGCGGTGATAATGTTTCTGGAATGAGATGCGGTGGCCGGGATCGACCGTGATGTGGCCGACCCGGTAACGCTCGTCCACATACATGTGTTCGATATAGCCCCAGGGGCGATAGACCCGCTTGTGGGTCTGCGTCTGCGGCGCGTGTT
The DNA here is from genome assembly GCF_008274755.1 of Agrobacterium sp. B1(2019). Classification (NCBI taxonomy): domain Bacteria; kingdom Pseudomonadati; phylum Pseudomonadota; class Alphaproteobacteria; order Hyphomicrobiales; family Rhizobiaceae; genus Agrobacterium; species Agrobacterium sp. B1(2019). Next base: position 530,495 of record NZ_VTPB01000002.1, read on the forward strand.
CGCCGTTCTTCAGCGTCTCCACCAGACCCTTCACGTCCTGCACCCGGTTTTTCGGCACCACGAGAACCGCATCCTTGGTGGCCACGACAACCATGTCCCTGGCGCCCACCACCGTCGTCAGCAATTGCGTCGAATGGATGAGGCAGCCTTCGGAATCGATGAAAACGCCATTGCCTTCCAGCGCATTGTCATTGCCGCGCTTGTCGGCGATCTCCCAGATCGCATCCCAGCTGCCGATATCCGACCAGCGGAAATGGCCGTGCACCACCGCCATGCGCCTGGTCTTCTCGATCACCGCATAGTCGATGGAATTTTTCGGCGAAGCCTCGAAGCTTTCCTGATGCAGGCGCACGAAACCCAGATCGCTCTCATATTGCTCGACGGCCTGCGTCACCGCCGCCAGGATCTCCGGGGCGAAGGCCTTCAACTCGGCGATCATCACATCGGAACGGAACAGGAAGTTGCCGGAATTCCAGAGATAGCCTTTTTCCAGATAGGAAATCGCCGTCTTCATGTCGGGCTTTTCCACGAAGGCCTCGACGGCGCTCAGGTCTTCCTCGCCATCGATCGCCTCGCCCGGCTTGATATAACCGTAGGAGGTGCGCGGTTCGGTCGGCACCAGGCCGAAGACGACGATATTACCGTGATCGGCGGCCTTTGCGCCGAGTTTCACGGCGTCGGAGAACTTGTCGGCATCGAGCACCACATGATCGGCGGCAAGCGCCAACACCAGGCATCCGGGTTCACGGCGCTCGGCCAGCACGGCGGCGGCGGCCATGGCGGCGGCACTGTCGCGGCGTGCGGGCTCCAGCACCACCGTCGCCGGCAGATCGATTTCTTCCGCCTGACGGCGGGCGAAGAAACGGAAATCCTCGTTCGTGATCACCAACGGCTCGGCATAAAGGCTCTTGTCGCCCACCCGCTGCAACGTTTGTTGATAGGTCGAAAGATTGCCAACCAGCGGCTGGAACTGCTTGGGCAACTGATCGCGCGAGACAGGCCAAAGACGAGAGCCCGCACCGCCAGCCAGAAGAACCGGCGTGATCTTTCGAGTATGTTCCTTCACGGCAAAACCTTTCCAATATCAAAAATTTTCCGGCGCGCCGGACAATATACATATTTCCCAATGCCGCCATCATCGGTTTGCGAGCGGGCAAGCGCAAGCTCATAAATTCGCCTTGTGAAAGCTTGGTGAATGAGCAACAGGGCATTTGGAGGACATGTCGATTGCCCGGGGACCCGTTTCGCTAACGCGACATGGCTTGCGAGGTTCCACAGAACTCGCCACGCAAATGCCCACGAGGATCGCGGCAATTGCACCACCCACGGATCCGCATCTGCGGTCGAGCGGTGGCGCGCGGGCCCGCTAATCCAGCAACGGGTCAAGAACGTCGACTTAATCGATTGAATCCGGCCGCAAATTTCATCACGCTTAAATTTGCTGCACTGAACAACATTCAAGACTTGGCAGACGCGCGAAAAATACAATAACAACGGCGGATATTTTTACAATGTTATCGACACGAAAGCACGTTCAGCCCATGTCCGACACGACGAAGCCCGCCAGCACAAGAACATCGGTTACGGATCAGGAAGCCCTGGATTTTCACGCTCAAGGCAGGCCGGGGAAACTGGAAATTACCCCGACCAAACCGATGGCGACGCAGCGGGACCTGTCACTCGCCTATTCGCCTGGCGTGGCCGTGCCGGTGAAAGCCATCGCCGAAAATCCGGCGACCGCTTATGACTATACCACGCGCGGCAACATGGTTGCGGTCATCTCCAACGGCACCGCCATCCTCGGTCTCGGCAATCTCGGCGCGCTCGCCTCCAAGCCGGTGATGGAAGGCAAGTCGGTCCTTTTCAAGCGCTTCGCCGATGTCGATTCCATCGATCTCGAGGTCGATACCGAGGATGCCGATGAGTTCATCAATTGCGTACGTTACCTCGGCCCCTCTTTCGGCGGCATCAATCTCGAAGACATCAAGGCGCCGGAATGTTTCATCATCGAAAGCCGCCTGCGCGAGCTGATGGACATTCCCGTTTTCCATGACGACCAGCACGGCACCGCCATCATCGCCGCCGCCGGCCTCATCAACGCCATCGAGTTGACGGGCCGCGATTTCAAGACCACCAAGCTCGTCTGCAACGGCGCGGGCGCTGCGGCAATCGCCTGCATGGACCTCATCAAGGCCATGGGGTTCAACCCTGAAAACATCACGCTCTGCGATACCAAGGGCGTGATCTATCAGGGCCGTACGGAAGGCATGAACCAATGGAAATCCGCCCATGCGGTGAAAACCAACAATCGCACACTGGCGGAAGCCATGAAGGGTGCGGATGTGGTGTTTGGTCTTTCGCAGAAGGGCGCTTTCAGCGAAGAGATGATCCGCTCCATGGCGCCGAAGCCGATCATCTTCGCCATGGCCAACCCGGACCCGGAAATCACACCCGAAGAAGTGTCACGCATTCGCGACGACGCCATCATGGCCACCGGGCGTTCGGACTACCCGAACCAGGTCAATAACGTCCTCGGCTTTCCCTATATCTTCCGCGGCGCGCTCGATGTTCGCGCCAGCCAGATCAACGATGCGATGAAGATCGCAGCGGCACAGGCGCTGGCCGATCTTGCTCGCGAGGATGTGCCTGACGATGTGGCCGCCGCCTATCAGGGCAACCGTCCACGCTTCGGGTCGCAATACATCATTCCGGTTCCCTTCGATCCGCGCCTGATCTCGGCAATTCCTGTGGCCGTCGCGAAAGCGGCGATTGAAACCGGCGTCGCCCGCCGGGAGCTGCCCGATCTCGATGCCTATGCCCGCGAGCTTTCCGCCCGCCGCGACCCGATGGCTTCCACCACGCAGCGCCTTTACGAACGGGTGCGCCGCTCGCCCAAGCGGGTCGTTTTTGCGGAAGCCGAAGAAGAACAGGTCATGCGCGCGGCGATTTCCTTCACCGCGCAGGGCCTCGGCACCGCCATCCTGCTCGGCCGTGACGACATCATCCGGGCCAATGCGGAACGCGCCGGCATCGATCTCGACCGCGCCAATATCGAGATCACCAATGCGCGCCTTTCCAGCCGTGTCGATGCCTATGTCGATTACCTTTATGCGCGCCTGCAGCGCGGCGGTTTCCTGCTACGCGACGTGCAGCGTCTGGTCCACAACGACCGCAACCATTTCGCCGCGTGCATGGTGGCGATGGGCGATGCGGACGCCGTGGTCACCGGCGTGACCCGCAACTACTCCACGGCGCTGGAAGATATCCGCCGTTGCATCAACACAAAGCCCGGCCATCGCGTCATCGGCGTTTCGCTGGTGGTCTCGCGCAACCGCACCGTCTTCGTTGCCGATACGGCCGTGCACGATATGCCGAATGCGGAGGACCTGGCGGATATCGCCGAAGAGGCCGCCCACCTTGCACGCCGTTTCGGTTACGAACCGCGCGTTGCCATGCTCGCCTATTCCACTTTCGGCCAGCCGGTCGGCGAACGCTCCGACAAAGTACGTGAGGCCGTGAAAATCCTCGACAAGCGCAACGTCAATTTCGAGGTCGATGGCGAAATGTCGGCCGATATAGCACTCAACCATCACCGCATGCAGAGCCAGTATCCGTTCGCGCGCCTTTCCGGCCCGGCCAATGTGCTGGTCATGCCCGCCATCCATTCCGCCTCCATCTCCACCAAGATGCTGCAGGAACTGGGCGGCGCGACCGTCATCGGCCCGCTTCTCGTCGGCCTCGACAAGTCGGTGCAGATCACCTCGATGGGCGCGAAGGACAGCGACATCGTTAACATGGCGGCAATCGCGGCCTACAACGCCGGTCGTTGAAACGAGCCATGAGGTTGCAGTACGTTTCTTCGCACCGGCGAGGCACGTTGCAATATCCATCGCCTGACCACTTTCTGGTCTGGAGATTTTGGAAACGTATCAGTCGCCCGCCTCTGTTTGAGGCGGGCTTTTTCGTGGTCTTGAGGATGGTTTGAGTGGATTTCAGGCCCGGAGAGGCCTTGTTGGCGTCGGCAATGTCACCCAGAGGGGCATGTTGAAGGCCACCGCTAGCAGGACTTGCGCCTTTATCTTGAGGATCCCACGGTAGCGGATCACGACGGGGGTCAATACGGTTCTTCAGTGTGGCAAATGTCGTTTCCACTGCCGCCCGACACTTCAATATCATCAGGTTAAGGCGGGCAAGACGCGGCGTCAGAACACGGTGACGCCGGTTCGGCCGACGTGCTGGCGATGGGGGCAACGTTACCGTCACCCCCGACATTCCCGTCAAACGTAACGATTGACCACGTTTTCCAGATACTCCTGACGACCGGACTTCGGCTCAGGATTGATATCGTCGCGCTCGACCATCGCTGCGATCTCTTCGAGCTTCAGCTCGCCGCGCAGCATCTTCTGGGCTTCCGGGGAATCCCACTTCGCGTAACGCTCGGAAAGCGGCTTCGACAGCGCGCCGTCCTCGATCATCTTCGCGGCTGCCTTCAGGCCACGGGCGCAGCAATCCATGCCGCCGATATGGCCGATCAGCAGATCCTGCGGATCGAGCGATTGACGACGCAGCTTGGAATCGAAGTTGGTGCCGCCATTCTTGAAGCCGCCACCGGCCAGAACATGGTAATAAGCGAGCGCCATTTCCGGCACGTTGTTGGGGAACTGGTCGGTATCCCAGCCGGACTGGTAGTCGTTGCGGTTCATGTCGATGGAGCCGAAAATGCCGAAGGCGTTGGCCATGGCGAGTTCGTGCTCGAAGGAATGGCCGGCGAGGATGGCATGGCCCTGCTCGATATTGACCTTCACTTCCTTGTCCAGACCGTTCTTCTGCAGGAAGGCATAAACGGTGGCGACATCGTAATCGTACTGGTGCTTGGTCGGCTCCTGCGGCTTCGGCTCGATCAGGATCGTGCCTTCGAAGCCGATCTTGTATTTGTACTCCACCACCAGATTGAGGAAGCGGCCGAGCTGGTCGAGTTCACGCGACAGATCGGTGTTGAGCAGCGTTTCATAACCTTCACGACCGCCCCACAGAACATAGTTGGCGCCGCCGAGCTTTTTGGTGGCATCCATGCAGGTCTTCACCGTGGCTGCGGAGAAGGCGAAGACGTCAGGATCAGGATTGGTCGCAGCACCGGACATGAAGCGGCGGTTGGAGAAGAGGTTTGCCGTGCCCCACAGCAGCTTCACGCCAGTATCGGCCTGCTTCTGTGCGAAATAATCGACGATCTCGTTGAGGTTCTTGGTGTTTTCCGCGAAGTTCTTGCCTTCCGGGCGCACATCGGCGTCATGGAAGCAATAGAACGGCGAACCGAGCAGCGAGAAGAATTCGAACGCCACGTCCGCCTTCAGTTTCGCGGCCTGCATGCTGTCTTCGAACCACGGGCGCTGAAAGGTCTGGCCGCCGAAGGGGTCACCACCCGGCCAGGTGAAGGTGTGCCAATAGGCGACCGCAAAACGCAGATGGTCTTCCATGCGCTTGCCGGCGACGATTTCGTCGGGGTTGTAATGGCGGAAGGCCAGCGGATTGGTGCTGTCGGGGCCTTCATATTTGATCTTGGCGATATCGCCGAAGAAGCCTGTGCTCATTGGGTGGTTCCTCCTTGGTGGGTTTAAATTGCGTTTCAAAAATTCGAGGTTGGAGGGTGGGGTTTACCCCCCTCTGTCCTGCCGGACATCTCCCCCTCAAGGGGGGAGATCGACTCGTGGTTACGTCCTCAACTCTCGCAAGGCGGCGTATGAAGTGAAGTATCCGCCGCTTGCCGATCTCCCCCCTTGAGGGGGAGATGCCCGGCAGGGCAGAGGGGGGTGAAGCAGCACCCTCAGCACCTCAATGCGAAAGCCCCCTGATCGCCGGATAAACCGCGTGATACCGCCGGTAAGCCTCCTCATAGGCACCGGCCAGATCAGCCACCGGCTCAATCGTCCGGGCCGTCTCCGGCTGCGAGCACACCGCCACCGGATCAGCCCCGGTCGCAGCAATCAGCCCAAGACGCGCCGCGCCGAAGGCCGCACCGAAATCGCCCTCGGCTGGAATATCGACGGGCACACCAAGCGACGTAGCAATCGATGCCAGCCAATAGGCCGAGCGCGAGCCGCCGCCGATGGCGGTGACGCGGGAAATGGAGGTGCCGGCGGATTTCAGCGCTTCGAGATTGTCCCTGATCGCGAAGGTCACACCCTCAAGCACGGCCTGCGTCAGCGCCTTGCGGTCGCTTTCATGCGAAAGGCCGATGAAGGAGCCGCGAATGGCGGCGTCGTTGTGCGGGGTGCGCTCGCCGGAAAGATAGGGCGCGAAGGTCACGCCGGTCGGCGCAAGCAGCGTCTCGCCCAACTCGCCGGTCAGATCGGCAGCGGATTGGCCTGTGAGGCGCGAATACCAGTTCAGCGCGTCGGTTGCGGAAAGGATGACGCCCATCTGGTGCCAGGTATTGGGCAGCGCGTGGCAGAAGGCATGCACGGCGCTTTCCGGCTTCGGCAGATAGGAGGCATTGGCGGCAAAGAGCACACCCGAGGTGCCGAGCGATACGAAGGCATGGCCTTCCTTCACCGTGCCCATGCCGCAGGCGGAAGCGGCATTGTCGCCTGCGCCGCCAGCAACGACGGCACGGTCGGAAATGCCCCATTCGGAAGCAAGCTCGGCGCGCAGCACGCCTGCCTCGTCCGTGCCTTCCACCAGCGACGGCATGTGTTTTTCATCAAGCCCGGTGGCAGCAAGCAAATCGGAAGACCATTTGCGCGCCCCGGTATCGAGCCAGGAGGTGCCGGCGGAGTCGGACATCTCGGAGATATATTCGCCCGTCAGCCAAAGACGCAGGTAATCCTTCGGCAGCAGCACCTTGGCGACTTTCGCGAAGATCTCGGGTTCATTCTCCGCCACCCAGGCAAGCTTCGGCGCGGTGAAGCCGGGGAAAACGATGTTGCCGGTGATCTTGCGGAAACGAGGATCGGCATCCAGCGCTGCTGCCTCGGCGTGAGAACGCGTGTCGTTCCACAGGATGCAGGGGCGCAGCACCTTGCCATCGGCATCAACAAGTGTTGCGCCATGCATCTGGCCGGAAAGGCCTATGCCCTTGACGGCGGCAAGCTCTTTCGCAAACTGCTGCTTCAGGCCGGCAACGGCTGTTTTGGTGGCGGCAATCCAGTCTGCCGGCTCCTGTTCGGACCAGCCATGATGCGGGCGCGAAACGTCCAGCGAGCCGTTGGCCGATCCGATGATTTTCTGATCGCCGTCCATCAGCAGGGCTTTGACGCCTGAAGTGCCAAGATCGAGACCGAGATACATGTATTTCTCCATTCCGGCGCGCCACGCGCCGCTTTCAGCGTTTTTTAAAAGTCGCCGCATTTCCGGACGGAAAACCGGCGGCCACTTTTCCTGGAAATGCTCTCCTCAGGGCAGATTGTCCCTGAGGAATATGTCGATACGGATACGTTCCTGCGCGGCGATGACGGGCAGACCGTCGGCGCGCGCCTTCAACACGCGGATGGCGCTGCGCACCTCGTGGCCGGCATCCTGGTTGAGCACGGCATCCAGCAGCCCCTCCCGCAGCGCATTGGCGGTGTTTTCCGTCAGTTCATGGGCGATGACCGAAAGCGTCCTTTCGCCGTCTGCGGCCCCAAGCGCCCGGATGAGGCCACGATTACCTGCACCGAGGCTATAGATGCCTGACAGTGAGGCGTTGCCGAGCGCCTCGCGCACCAGCGTCTCGACGGTCAGCGGATCGTCCCTGCCCTCCAGCACCGGCAGCAGGCGCACCTGCGGAAATTCGGTTTCGATGACGGCGCGAAACCCTTCCAGACGCTCGCGATGGTCACGCACCAGCATGGAGCCGGCAACAACAGCGACATCGCCGCCGCGCCCGGACAGGAAACGCCCCATCAGGCTCGCCGCCGTGCGCCCGGCCGCGACGTTGTCCACACCGGCATAATGATCACGCCGAGAGCGCGAGAGGTCGGAGACCAGCGTGACGGTGGCGATGCCGTCTTCCGCCAGCCGGTCGGCGGCTTCGGCCACATCCTCGGAATCAGTGGCGACAAAGGCAACGCCGGACGGCTTTTCCCGCCGCGCAACTTCCAGAGCCTCGGTCAGCGCCGCAGCATTAAACGGCGGCACCTCGATAACGCGAATGGCCGTGCGCTCCAGATGGGAGCGGCTGGCGGCGGCCCGCACCTCGGCGCGCAGCGTCGCCATAAAGGAATTGTCATTGCCGGGCAGGATGAAGACCATGGAATAATTGCGGCCCTTAGCCAGATTGGCGGCCGCGATATCGCGCACATAACCAAGCTCGGCAATGGCCGCCTCAACCCGCGCCCGCGTTGCCGCATGCACGCCGGGACGCATGTTCAGCACCCGGTCGATGGTGGCAAGGCTGACGCCCGCCCGCTCGGCGATATCGTGAACTGTCGGCTTCATGGCTCCTCCCTCCCCCTTGCATATCCAGCTTTGCCGCCGCCGTAAATCGAAAAATGATGTACGTACCTCATATTATACAAAAAGGCGGTATCGGGTTGGCGGCTCTTCGCGAAACGGCACCGCGTGTTCCCCCACGCCGGGGAGAAGAAATATGCCGCCCCCGCGCACTCCATAATCAAAACAAAAAAAGGGGCCGTCCTTTTCGACGGCCCCAGCTCTGCGGTGGATGGGAGGGGATTGTTATCAGTGCGCCGCATCTGGCGGCGGCGCTGCCTTCGGTTTCTGGATCAGCACGGTCATGAAGATCAGGCTTCCGAACAAAATCGTCAGCGCAAAGAATACATCCGCGAAGGCCAAAATCCATGCCTGCTGCGAGACCATGCCAACCATTTTCTTGACCGCGACGGAGGCCCCGTCCAGCCCGTAGGAATCGTAGTTGGCGCCCACACTGTTCAGCCATTCCAGCGCCTGCGGGTTGGAGTAGCTGATATGTTCGGCCAGCCGCACATAATGGTCGTCCGTGCGCTGCGACAGCATGGTGTTGATGATGGCAAGGCCAACCGCCCCGCCGAGGTTACGGGTGAGGTTGAACAGACCGGACGCGTTGCGGATACGCGCGGGCGGCAGCGTGCCGAGCGCGATATTGTTGATCGGCACCATACACATCATCAGGCCGAAACCGCGCAAGATCTGCGGGATCAACAGCTCGTAGAAATCCCAGTCTGTCGTCACATGCGTCATGATCCAGGTGCCGCAGCCGAAGCTGATGAAGCCGATGGCCATCATGATGCGCGGATCGAGCTTGGTGGAGACCTTGCCGGCAATCGGCGCGGTGAAGAACATGGCAAGACCGGAAACGAACATGGTCTCGCCGATCATCAGCGCATCATATCCCCTCACCCGGCCGAGATAGAGCGGGTAGAGATATGTAAGGCCGTAAAGCCCAATGCCCATGACGAAGGAGAAGAGCGAGCCGATGGAGAAGTTGCGGTCGGCAAAGGCGCGGATATCCACGACAGGGAATTCCACCTTGAAGGCACGCCAGAAGAACACGACCGCGCCGATAACCATGGCCACCGAACCGAGGACGATATGTTCGTCGTTGAACCAGTCCTTGTTGTTGCCCTCTTCCAGCACATATTCCAGCGAGCCGAGGAAGACGGCCATGGAGATCAGCCCCCACCAGTCGAACTTCTTCCAGAGCGACCGCTCCGGCTTGTCGAAATCGATCAGGCTCCAGGTCAGGATGGTGACGATGATGCCGGGGATAATGTTGACGAGGAACAGCCAGTGCCAGGAAAAGGCATTGGAAAGATAACCGCCGACCGTCGGGCCGATGGTGGGTGCGAGCGTGGCGACGAGACCGATGATCGGCGAGACGACCGAGCGCTTCGAGGGCGGGAAGATCGTAAAGGCCGCCGCAAAGACCGAAGGGATCATGCCGCCGCCGATAAAGCCCTGAATCGCACGATAGACGATCATCTGGTCGATATTGGTAGCGGTGGCGCAGAGCGCGCTCGATATGGTGAAGCCCGCAGCACAGGTGGCGAAGAGCACCCGCGTGGAGAGAATGCGCGCCAGCGTGCCTGACAGCGGGATCATGATCACTTCGGCGATCAGGTAGGAAGTCTGCACCCAAGCGATCTCATCGGACCCCGCACCGAGGCCGGCCTGGATTTCCGCAAGCGACGCGGAGACGATCTGAATGTCGAGAATGGACATGAACATGCCGAAGACCATCGCGAAGAACGCGATGAGCCTGCGCCTGTCCATCGGAGGATCGGCGGGGATGGACGCCCCGCCCGTACCGACAACCGTAGCCGCCATGATCTTGACCTCAACGGCGCATCAGCGATGCGCCTTACTTGGCTTCCGGGTTAGCTTGCGCCGTTTTCGTGGTTTCCGGCGCCGTGCGGGTATCGACATCGACAACGACGCTCAGGCCGGCACGCAGATTGTGCTTTGCAAGGTCTTCCCTGGAGAAGACGATACGAACCGGCACGCGCTGGATAACCTTGGTGAAGTTGCCCGTCGCATTTTCCGGCGGCAGCATGGAGAAGACCGAACCCGAGCCGGGCGAGATCGACTGCACCGTGCCTTCGATGGTCGCATCGTCGAAAGCATCGACATGGACGCGCACCTTCGAACCGGGCACGACGCGGGCAAGCTGCGTTTCTTTGAAATTGGCGTCGATATAAAGCTCGTTCATCGGCACCAGCGAAGCCAGACGCTTGCCGACAGACACCAGATCGCCATTCTGCACCGCCAGATTACCGATGACGCCATCATAGGGTGCCTTCAGAACCGTGAAGGACAGGTCACGGGCGGCCTTGTCACGCGAGAGCTGCAGCGAACGGATGGTGCTTTCGGCTTCCTCGCGCTGGGCACGCAGAAGTTCCACATTGGCCTTGGCCGACGAGATGGCGGCATCGCCGGCCACGACATTCGCCTTGGCCTGATCAAGCGCTACCTGCGCATTGTCGGAGGCGGCGACCGTGCCGACATCCTTCGCCTGCAGCTCGCTGGCGCGCTTATGGGTAATTTCAGCGCCGCGAAGGGCAGCATCCAGCGCGCCCTTCTGGGCAACCGCCTGTTCCAGTGCAGCCTCGCCGCCGATGATCTGCGCATCGATACGCTTCAGCGACAGTTCTTCGGTGCGGATCTGCGCTTCGGCCTGCTCGAGGGCGATGCGGTAATCGCCGTCGTCCAGCGTCACAAGCGGATCGCCTGCCTTGACTTCCTGGTTCTCGATGACGTTCACCTTGGCGACGTAGCCGGAAACCTTCGGCGCGATGACGGCGATGTCGCCTTCAATATAGGCGTCGTCCGTCGACACAAGGAAGCGCCCGTCGGTCCACCAGTTATAACCATACCAGCCGGCACCGGCCAGCAGGGCGACGGCGATGACGGGGAGAAGCTTGGAACGCTTTTTCTGCTTCGGCGCAGCCGTCGTCTGAGCGGGCGGCGTGGCCGGAGCCGCGGCCGGCTTTGCGGGAGAGGTCTCGGCCTTGGCGGAGATATCCGCCTCTTCCGCATCGTTGACGGCGCGAACCGCGCTATTCTTCTGGGCCGACATGAGAGCTTACCGTGATAGATTGAAGAAAGTTTTTCGAACTGAACCGTTCGGTTCGATTGACATAATCTCTTTCCTGACACATATCAAGCGTTATCGAACCGATTGGTTCGACGTTCGGTTATTTTTTTTTACGCCATTGCAATGCTAAGAGGCGGTAGCGATGGCAGGTGAAGACAGGGATATGGAGACGGAAACGGAAACGGGCTGTCCGGGCAATGCCGCCGGGCGTTTTGCGGCGGGCGAAGACCCGGCCAAACGCGAGCAGATTCTGGCAGGTGCCTGGCGTGTGTTCAAGCGCAAGGGTTTCGATGCCGCCAGCATGAACGACATCACGCGCGAGGCGGGCGTTTCCAAGGGCACGATCTATGTCTATTTCTCCAACAAGGAGGACCTTTTCGCCGCGCTGGTCGATCACCACCGGCAGGAATTCGCCAACTCGATGCGCGATATTCTCGCCGGCACCGAAGAGGTGCGCGACGGGCTGAGACAATTCGGCAAGGCCTTCGCCAACAAGATGATCTGTTCCGAGATGATCCCGGCCATGCGGTCGGTCATCGGCGTTATCGACCGCATGCCGAAATTGGCGCAGCGCTTCTTCATCGCCGCGCCCAACAATGTCCGCACCGTGCTCCAGGATTTCATCGAACATCATGTCGCGCTCGGCCATCTGCAGGTCGATGACGTGGAACTGGCCGCCCGGCAATATATCGAACTTTCCACCGGCACTTTCTTCAAACTGCGCCTGTTCGGAGAAATCGAAGGCCCGGTTCCGGAAGAAGAGCTGGACCGGGTGATCGCCAGCGCCATTATGGTATTCATGGCCGCCTACGGAACCGACAAGGCCTGAAATCATTCAGCAACGGAAAATACGCCAATGCGCGGACTGCGCGAAATTTCGATGAAATCCTGCGCCGTGGAGCCATCATTTCCTTGTTTCTCGCGTATTGCGCTATAAGTTCCACCCACCGAATGTTTCGGCTGGCCTTGTTGCTGAAAGGAAAAACGACCTGATGGAGTCCATTCTCCCTCTTTTATCTGACCCCGCCGCCTGGGTGGCGCTCGTCACGCTGATCGTCATGGAGGTCGTGCTCGGCATCGACAACCTGATCTTCATCTCCATCCTCACCAACAAGCTGCCGCCCGAACAGCGCGAAAAAGCCCGCAAGATTGGCATCGGCCTTGCGCTCATCATGCGCCTCGGCCTGCTCGGCACCGTCGCATGGATCGTGCAGCTCACCACGCCGGTCTTCGAAGTCTTCGGCCATGCTTTCTCGTGGAAGGACATGATCCTCATCGCCGGCGGTCTCTTCCTGATGTGGAAGGCCACCAAGGAAATTCACCACAATGTCGACCCGGAAGATCACAAGGAAGACATGGTGGGCGGCCCGGCCGCGATGAATTTCGGCGCCGCCATCGGCCAGATCCTGCTGCTCGACCTTGTCTTCTCGGTGGACAGCATCATCACCGCCGTCGGCATGACGCCGCATCTGCCGATCATGATCGTCGCGGTCATCGTGGCCGTCACCGTCATGCTGCTGGCCGCAACGCCGCTCGCCAACTTCATCGAGCGCAACCCCACCATCGTCATGCTGGCGCTCGCTTTCCTGATGATGATCGGCACGACGCTGATCGCCGAAGGCATGGGCTTCCATGTTCCGAAGGGCTACGTCTATGCCGCCATGGCGTTCTCAGCACTGGTGGAACTGCTCAACATGCTCGCCCGCAATGCGAGGCGCAGGAAGAAGGCAGGCGCGGAAGAGGCGCATTGACGGCGCTTCCTTTTGTCATGCGGACCAGATCCCGCATATTTTCAGCCCAAGCACTTGGGCTGAAAAAACTCTTCCCGCCGCGTGAGAGCCGCGGCGGCCGGATACCGGTGCAGGGCCGGCATGACGGAAAGGCAGGAACGCCGTCTCCACTCCGGAACCGCTTCACCCCGGCTTGCGTTCTTTGATATCCTCGTCGATAGAGTCATTCTCCGCTTCTCCTTCGAAAGCATGAACCAGCATGACGACAGACCAGATCCTCGCCTTCACCGTCATCGCCGGCATGATGGTTGCGTTCATCTGGGACAGGCTGCGTTACGATGTCGTCGCCTGCAGTGCGCTGCTCGTGGCGGTGGTTCTTGGCGTCGTGCCTTTCGACAAGGCTTTTTCCGGGTTTTCGGATGATATCGTGATTATCGTCGGCAGCGCTCTGGTGGTCAGTTCGGCGGTGGCGCGGTCGGGCGTCGTTGACATGACAATCAAGAAATATTTTCCCGAAATGCATTCGAAGAGCCTGCAACTTGCCTTCCTGATGATCGTCGTCGCGGTCATGTCAGCCTTCATCAAGAATATCGGCGCGCTCGCCATCATGATGCCGGTCGCTTTCCAGTTCGCCCGCAAGTCCGGCAGTCCGGTCTCTTATTATCTGATGCCCATGGCCTTCGCCGCACTCCTGGGCGGGCTGATGACGCAGATCGGCACCTCGCCCAATATCGTCGTCTCACGGCTGCGCGAAGAAATGACCGGACAGAGTTTTTCGATGTTCGACTTCACGCCAGTCGGAGCCGGCCTCACCGTCATCGGCATCATCTTCCTGACCTTCGGTTACCGGCTTCTGCCGGTGCGCAACCGCGAAAAGGCCTCTGTAGAGGATATTCTCGACCAAGCCTCCTATACGGCGGAAGCGACGCTGCCGGCGGACAGCAACTTTGCGGAAAAGCCGCTGCGCACGCTGCTGAAACAGGCAGATGGCGACGTGATTGCCAGCACCATCCTGCGCGGGCCGCGGCGCATCTCCCCCTTCCCCGACGTGAAGCTCAAAGCTGGCGACACTATTCTGCTCGAAGGCAGCCCGGAGGGGCTGGACCGCATCGTTTCCCAGGCAAAGTTGCAGCTCTCCGGCAAGCCGCTGATGGAGAACGGCCAGAAGACCGCCGATCTCATTTCCATGGAGGCCGTCATCAGCAATGAATCGGTGCTGAGCGGCATTTCCGCGCGCGAGCTTTCACTCTCCTACACGCGCGGCGTCAACCTGATCGCCGTCAGCCGGCGCGGCCAGCGCGTCAGCCAGCGGCTCTCCGAGCTGACATTGCAGGCGGGCGATGTCGTTCTTCTACAGGGAAGCCGCAAGAACCTGCCGCAGGTGCTGCAGGAATTTTCGCTTTTACCGCTGGCGCAGCGGGAAATCCTGTTGGGCGTGCAGCGCCGCGCGCTTTTGCCCGTCATCGTGCTCGCCGCCGCCATGATCGCCGCCGGGAGCGGGCTGGTGCCGGTCTCCGTCGCCTTTTTCGCAGCCGCCTTCCTGATGATCGTCGTCGGCGCGATCCCGCTGACCGAGGTCTATAAATCCATTGACGGACCGATCCTCGTCATGCTCGCCACCCTCATTCCCGTCAGCGACTCGCTCCGCACCACCGGCGCAAGCGAACTCATGGCCGCCTGGCTTGGCCAGGCCGCGCAGGGATTGCCACCCTTTGCGGCGCTCGGCATGATCCTGCTCACAGCCATGGCGGTCACACCTTTTCTTAACAATGCCGCCACCGTGCTGGTCATGGCCCCCATCGCCGCCGGTTTCGCCGCCACACTCGGTTTCAAGCCAGAGGCCTTCCTGATGGCGGTGGCGATTGGCGCGGGTTGCGATTTCCTCACCCCCATCGGCCATCAGTGCAACACTCTGGTCATGGGCCCCGGCGGTTACCGCTTCAGCGACTATCCGCGGCTTGGCCTGCCGCTGTCGATCATGATCGTCATCGCCAGCATTCCAATGCTGCTTTACGTCTGGCCAGTGAACTAGGACGTGAACCAGGGCGCGAACCGGCGTGCTGAACCAGGGCGGACCGCCGCCGCGCGAAGCCGCATCGCCTTCGTATTTCCTTGACGCCTGCGGTAGAATATGGCCTAAGCCGAAGCCGAACGGGAATGTGTAAAAGACGCTTTCATTGTGCCTTCCGACATGATTTCCTGCCGCATCCAAACGAAAACAACGTGACAGACGGGTGAAGCCGCCCCGATGTCACTGCCACGTCACGACGAGTGAATTTCATGACCACTTCCGGCGTTCGCGTCCGCATCGCACCTTCCCCCACCGGCGAGCCGCATGTCGGCACCGCCTATATCGCGCTGTTCAACTATCTCTTCGCCAAGAAACACGGCGGCGAGTTCATCCTGCGCATCGAGGATACCGACGCTACCCGCTCGACCCTCGAATATGAGCAGAAGGTACTGGAAGCGCTGCGCTGGACCGGCCTCACCTGGTCGGAAGGCCCTGATGTCGGCGGCCCTTACGGTCCCTATCGCCAGTCCGAGCGCAAGGCC
Organism: Agrobacterium sp. B1(2019); assembly: GCF_008274755.1. Lineage (NCBI taxonomy): Bacteria > Pseudomonadati > Pseudomonadota > Alphaproteobacteria > Hyphomicrobiales > Rhizobiaceae > Agrobacterium > Agrobacterium sp. B1(2019). Next base: position 546,284 of record NZ_VTPB01000002.1, read on the forward strand.
ATGTACTGGCCCTATGCCGAAGAACTGCTGGAAAAAGGCCACGGCTTCCGTTGTTTCTGCACGCCCGAGCGGCTGGAGCAGATGCGCGAAGCGCAGCGCGCCGCCGGCAAGCCGCCGAAATATGACGGCCATTGCCTTAACCTGAAAGCCGAGGAAGTCACCGAGCGCGTTGCTGCCGGTGAAGCCAATGTCGTGCGCATGAAAATCCCGACCGAAGGTTCGTGCGATTTCCATGATGGCGTTTACGGCGATGTGTCGATCCCGTGGGATTCCGTCGACATGCAGGTGCTGATCAAGGCCGACGGTATGCCGACCTATCACATGGCCAACGTCATCGACGACCATCTGATGAAGATCACCCATGTGGCGCGCGGCGAAGAGTGGCTGGCATCTGTGCCCAAGCACATTCTGCTTTACCGTTATTTCGGCTGGCAGGAGCCGGTGTTCATGCATCTTTCGCTGATGCGCAACGCCGACAAGTCCAAGCTTTCCAAGCGCAAGAACCCGACCTCGATCTCCTATTATTCCGCGCTCGGTTACCTGCCGGAAGCGCTGATGAACTTCCTCGGCCTGTTCTTCATTCAGATCGCAGAAGGCGAAGAGCTTTTGACCATGGACGAACTGGCCGCGAAGTTCGACCCCGAAGCGCTATCCAAGGCCGGCGCCATTTTCGACATCCAGAAGCTGGATTGGCTGAACGGCCGCTGGCTGCGCGAAAAGCTTTCGCCGGAAGAGTTCATTGCCCGCACACTGGAATGGGCGATGGAGAATTCCCGCCTGACCGAGGGCCTGAAGCTTGCTCAGAGCCGCGTTTCCAAGCTCGGCGAGCTGCCGAACCTTGCCGGCTTCCTGCTCGCAAGCGATGCGGGCCTGACGCCCGCTTCCTTTGCCGGGCTGAAGAGCAAGCCGGAAGAAATCCACGAAATCCTCACCACCGTTGCAGCAGATCTCGAAAAGATGCCTGACTGGAACGTGGAAGCGATCGAGGCCGAGCTGCGTGATGTGGCCGAACGGACCGGCAAGAAGCTGCGCGTCGTCACCCCGCCGCTGTTCGTCGCCATGTCCGGATCGTCGCGCTCGCTGCCGCTGTTTGACTCGATGGCGCTGCTCGGCCGCTCCGTGGTGCGCCAGCGCCTGAAGGCTGCGATTGCCGTTGTGGCGACGATGGTCGGCAGCGGAACGTAGGGCAAAGCGGCGAGGCTTTTGTTGACCCCGCTCATCAACGGTCGTCATCCTCGGGCTTGACCCGAGGATCCACGCCAGTTTCGATGAGTTTCGACAGGAAGACGTGCCGCCTGGAGAATGGATCCTCGGGTCAAGCCCGAGGATGACGGATGTGGAAAGTGTGGACGCATTTGGCGACCGCAGTAGCAAACAGAACAATGTGCCCATAAAGGCGAACACAATGACCGACACCAAGACCGAAACCACCGCCCTTTCCTCCGACGCGACAGAAGTGCGCCGCCAGAAACTTGCGCTGCTGCGCGAGCAGATCGGCGATGTCTATCCGGCGCATTTCCACCGCACGCTGACTAATGCGGAGCTGGCGGAAAAATATGCCGATATCGAAGCCGATGTCGAAACCGGCGATACGGTGACGGTGGCGGGCCGCGTTTATTCCTCGCGCAATTCCGGCATGTTCATGGATATTCATGACGCCTCGGGCAAGGTGCAGATTTTCTCCCACAAGGATACGACGCCGGAGGCGGCGCGCAACCTGCTGCCGATGATCGATATCGGCGATATCATCGGTGTGACCGGCAAGGTGCGCCGCACCAAGCGTGGCGAGCTGACGATCAACGCCGAAGAAATCACCATGCTGACGAAGTCGCTGCTGCCGATGCCCGAGAAGTGGCACGGCGTCTCCGACATCGAGCTGCGTTACCGCAAGCGCCACCTCGACATCCTCGCCAACGAGGAATCCAAGCTGCGCTTCCTGCAACGCTCGAAGATTCTGTCCGGCATCCGCCGTTTCATGGAAGCCGAAGGCTTCCTCGAAGTCGAAACGCCGATGCTGCAGACCGTCTATGGCGGCGCGACGGCCGATCCGTTCAAGACCTTCCACAACACGCTGAAGATGGACATGTATCTGCGCATCGCGCCGGAACTGTTCCTGAAGCGCACGCTGGTATCTGGCCTTTCCGACAAGGTCTTCGAGATCAACCGCAACTTCCGCAATGAAGGCGTCTCGACACGGCACAATCCTGAATTCACCATGATGGAGTGCTACTGGGCTTACGCCGATTACGAAGACATCATGGGTCTCGTTGAGCGGCTGTTCGAGACGCTGGCGATTGCCCTTCACGGTACGACCGAGGTGGAATTCCAGGGCCAGACGATCTCCTTCAAGGGCCCGTTCAAGCGCGTGCCGATGCCTGATGCGGTAAAGGAAGCAACCGGTATCGACTTCCTGGCCATCAAGACCGACGAGGAAGCCCGCGCCGCTGCTAAAGCCGCCGGCTTTGCCGTCGAGAAGGACTGGACCTGGGGCGAATGCCTTGCCTTCATCTTCGAAGAGAAGGTGGAAGGCACGCTGATCCAGCCGAGCCACGTCACGCATTTCCCGAAGGATATTTCACCCTTCGCCAAGGAAGTGCCGGGCGAGCCGCGCCTCGTCGAGCGTTTCGAAAGCTATTGCAACGCCTGGGAAGTGGGCAATGCCTTCTCCGAACTCAACGATCCCGAAGAACAGCGCCGCCGCATGGTGGAACAGCTGGAGCAGGCGCATGCCCGCGGCGAAAAGGACAAGCAGCTGGACGACGAATTCCTCGACGCCATCGACCAGGGCATGCCCCCTGCCGGCGGCCTCGGCATCGGCGTCGATCGCCTGATCATGCTGCTCACCAACGCCCCGTCGATTCGCGACGTCATCCTCTTCCCGGCCCGCCGCAACAAGGCGGATTGAGAAGAGACGAAGAAAGGGAGCTTCCGCGTGAGAAGCTCCCGATAACCTCGTTCGCTATGCCAATGACCGACCGTCCCTAATTCCTGTGCTTGTCACAGGGATGAGGAAAGACACCAGTACTTTCCGGGATTATGTGGCCTGCGCTGAATTCCGGCAACCTTAATGCCCTGCCTTGGCCTTGTCGCCACTCGGTTCACCCGCCGTCGCCTTCTCCTCCGCCGCCTGCGCAGTCGTCGAGCCCTTTCCGAAGATCAGTGATTTCAGATAGGACAGGCTGAAGATTCTGCCGCCACCGGCTTCCGGCGTCGAGGTCAGAAGTTCGTCGGCAGCCGGTTCGCCATGCGCTTCGGGAGACGGAGTTTCGCCGTGGGGTTCGGGGGTCGTTTCGTCATGACCAGGCTCTTTCGGCGCAACACCATGTTCCCCGCCGGCCTCACCCTTGCCTTCGCCGTGACCTTTGGCAGACCTGGTTTCGTGACCGCCCGCTTCAGGCTCCATGGCGGGCGTCGCGCAATCGGCGGTATCGCTGAGGCTTGCCGCCATGGCTTCGGTATCTTCGAGCGGCAGATCGATACGCAGGCCGTAAAACTGGCCGCTGCCATTGGCGGCGCCATCATAATAAAAGGCCGAATAACGATGGGCATCCGCGCCTTCGGGAATCTTTGCCGGATCGGGAATGAAGACCACCTGCGCGGCAATGGCACGACCGCGCATTTCCGAACGCAGCTGCGGACCGTTCCTGTCGAGCACGGAGACCTGAACCAGATCGGGTTTCTGCTTGTCGTAAACCGCTTGGGCGACGCGCAGTGCGGTCTTCAGCCGTTCTGCGCCGTCACCGCCCTGGGTACGAATGAATTTGCGGACCCACAGGGAACCGTTCTTGCGGATATTGACCGTCTGGACCGCGTCGCAGGAAAGCCCGTTGGTAGAGGCGTAGGATGGGCCGAGCAGCCGCTCGCTGCCGATAAAAACGGCAGCAGAGCCGGTCGCACCCGCCAAAAGCAGGATCCCGCCTCCGATCATAACGAGCTTGCGCGAAAACCGCATTCGTCCGAATACAGCTTTCACCCGCAACATCCTGACATCAAGTACCCCGTCTTACGCCCTCACCCCGAAACGTGGCTCGAAGAATGAGGAACACACGCGGGACGAGCTCCGGACCACGCTGTCCGAGCCTTGCGATAGTGCCGCTTTCTCATTGAAAAAAGTTTAATCCCAGCGGCGCAACACCAGCAAAAACGCGCCATTTTCGGACATTTGCGAAATGTGCTAACTTGCGAATGATTTGCAATAGCGTTGACAAGCGTGATTTTATAACAGATGGTATTGCGAATTAATCGCAACAAAATCTGGTGAGCCCCGTGAACTTCCATAAAATCCGCCACGCCATTTTCGCTTTTTCGCTTTTTCTTCCCGGCGCTGCCCTCGCTCAGGAAAAACCGACCGTCGTGACGACCTTCACCATCATCGCCGACATGGCGCGCAATGTGGCGGGCGATGCGGCCGAGGTGGAAAGCATCACCAAGCCGGGCGCTGAAATTCACAACTACCAGCCGACGCCGCGCGATATTCTCAAAGCCCGCAAGGCCGATCTGGTGCTTCGCAACGGCCTCAATCTGGAATTGTGGTTCGAAAAGTTCCTGGCCAACCTTTCCGGCGTGCCGAGCGTGACGGTGAGCGACGGTGTGGAACCCATGGCGATCAGCGGCGGGGCGTACCAGGGAAAACCCAATCCGCACGCCTGGATGTCGCCCGATAACGCCTTGATCTACGTGGAAAATATCCGCAAGGGCTTGACCGAGATCGACCCTGCCCATGCGGATGTCTATGCCGCCAATGCCAAGGCCTATTCGGACAAGATCAGAGCCACCGTGCAGCCAATCCGCGACACGCTTTCCGTCTTGCCTGAAAACAAGCGCTGGTTGGTGACGAGCGAAGGGGCTTTTTCTTATCTCGCCCGCGATTTCGGCCTGAAGGAACTGTTCCTGTGGCCGGTCAATGCCGACAGCCAGGGCACACCGCAGCAGGTGCGGGGCGTGATCGACGCCATGCGCGAGCACAATATCCACGTCATCTTCAGCGAAAGCACGGTTTCCGCCGATCCCGCCCAGCAGGTGGCGAAGGAAACCGGCGCGGCCTATGGCGGCATTCTCTATGTGGATTCGCTGAGTGAAGCTGACGGCCCGGTCCCGACCTATCTGGATCTGCTGCGTGTGACGAGCGAAACCATCGCCAAGGGACTGTCTTCATGAGAATGGGCAACAAAAAAGCTGGCGGCGGCCTGACGGTTCAAAATGCGACAGTGACCTATCGAAACGGCCACACCGCATTAAGAAATGCCAGCTTTTCCATCCCCCGCGGAACGATCACTGCACTTGTCGGCGTCAATGGCGCCGGCAAGTCCACGATTTTCAAGGCGATCATGGGTTTCGTGCCGCTGGCCGCCGGTTCCGTCTCTATTTTCGACCTGCCGGTAAAGGAGGCGCTGAAGAAAAACCTCGTCGCTTACGTGCCCCAGGCCGAAGAGGTGGACTGGAGTTTTCCGGTGCTGGTGGAGGATGTGGTGATGATGGGCCGTTACGGCCACATGAATTTCCTGCGCATCCCCTCGAAACGCGACCACCAGATGGTGGAAGAGGCGCTGAAACGCGTCAACATGCTCGATTATCGCAAGCGCCAGATCGGCGAACTCTCCGGCGGGCAGAAGAAGCGGGTGTTTCTGGCCCGCGCGCTGGCGCAGGAGGGTCACGTGATCCTGCTGGACGAGCCGTTCACCGGTGTCGACGTGACAACGGAAGAGCAGATCGTCACGCTTCTGAAGGCGCTACGCGACGAGGGCCGGGTCATGCTGGTCTCCACCCATAATCTTGGCAGCGTGCCGGAATTCTGTGACCGCGCCGTCTTCGTCAAGGGCACGGTTCTGGCATCGGGCAAGACGGCGGACACCTTCAACGAGGAGAACCTGCAAAAGGCCTTTGGCGGCAGCCTGCGCCACTTCGTGCTTGGCGGGGCCGACCTGCATAATGACGCCGATCCGCGCCGCGTTAAGGTCATAACCGATGACGAGCGGCCCTTCGTGATCTATGGCAAGAACGGCCAGAACGGGCGTGATCCTGAGGCTCCGAAAGAAAAAGTCGATGATAAACAGCCTTCTTGAGCCTTTCACTTATGGTTATATGCTGAACGCCATCTGGGTCAGCGCACTGGTGGGCGGCGTTTGCGGCTTTCTCTCCGCCTATCTGATGCTGAAGGGCTGGTCGCTAATCGGCGATGCGCTTTCCCATGCCATCGTTCCCGGCGTTGCTGGCGCCTATATGCTGGGCCTGCCCTTTTCGCTCGGCGCTTTTCTTTCCGGCGGGCTTGCGGCCGGCTCCATGCTGTTCCTGAACCAGAAGACGCGGCTGAAGGAAGACGCCATCATCGGGCTGATCTTCACCTCGTTTTTCGGGTTGGGTCTGTTCATGGTGTCGCTATCGCCCACCTCGGTGAATATCCAGACCATCGTGCTCGGCAATATTCTCGCGATCACCACCGAAGACACGATCCAGCTGGCGCTGATCGGCGGCATCAGCCTCATCGTGCTGGCGCTGAAATGGCGTGACTTCATGGTGGTGTTTTTCGATGAGAACCATGCCCGCACCGTGGGGCTGAAACCGGAAGTGCTGAAGGTGATCTTCTTCACCCTGCTGGCCGCCTCCACGGTTGCCGCATTGCAGACGGTCGGGGCCTTCCTCGTCGTTGCCATGGTGGTGACGCCGGGCGCCACCGCCTATCTGCTCACCGACCGTTTCGAGCGGCTGATCCTGATGAGTCTCATCATCGGCGCGGCCACCAGCTTCGTCGGCGCCTATCTCAGCTATTTCCTCGATGGCGCGACGGGCGGCGTCATCGTCGTGCTGCAGACGGCGATCTTCCTTGCCGCCTTCATCTTTGCGCCCAAACACGGCCTGCTCGCTTCGCGCGCCAAGGCTCGCAGGGCGCTGGAGCAAACGCCATGAGCGACTATTTCGAACTCGCCCTCCTGCCGTTTCAACTGCCCTTTATGCTATATGCCTTCATCATCACGCTGATGATCGCAGTGCCGATGGCGATGCTCTCCTGTTTTCTGGTGCTGAAGGGCTGGTCGCTGATGGGGGATGCGGTCTCCCATGCCGTGCTGCCCGGCGTGGTGGTGGCCTATATCGTTGGCATACCGCTTTCCATCGGCGCCTTCATCGCCGGCATGATCTGCGCGCTCGGCACCGGTTTCATCAAGGAAAACAGCCGCATCAAGGAAGACACGGTGCTCGGCATCGTCTTCTCGGGAATGTTCGGTCTGGGGCTGGTGCTTTATGTGAAGGTGCAGAGCGATGTGCATCTCGATCACATCCTGTTCGGCGACATGCTGGGCATTGCGCCCTCAGACATGCTGGAAACCGGTCTGATCGCGCTGTTCGCCACGCTGTTCCTCGGCATCCTGCGCAAGGACCTGCTGGTCAACGCCTTCGATGCGCAACATGCAAGAGCCATCGGCCTGCCAGTGCGTATCCTGCATTATGGTCTGTTGATGGTTCTGTCGCTCACCGTGGTCGGCGCGTTGAAGGCTGTGGGCATTATCCTCTCGGTGGCCATGCTGGTGGCGCCGGGCGCAATCGCCTTCCTGCTGACCCGGCGTTTTTCCGCCATGCTGCTGGTGGCCATTACGGTCGCGGTCGCCTCATCGCTTTCGGGCATATGGCTAAGTTTCCTGATCGACAGTGCGCCGGCCCCCACCATCGTCATGTTCATGAGCCTTGCTTTCGTTGCCACCTTCATCCGTACCACCTGGAAGGCCCGGCGGATCGATGCTGCGGCGGAAACAGGCTTCTAGAGCATCTCCGGTGAAAGCCGGTTCACCTGAAATGCTCTTTCTCTTTGCTTTTACGCAGTCCGAACGCAAAACCGCTAACGCACTTTTGCTGGACATGCTCGAGAACAACGATTTTTGCGGGCGCGTGGAACATTTTCCCCTTTTGCGCGTCATTTTGCTGAGCCCGTCGCGGGGCGGCGGGCTCGGGAAAATTATGCAAAAGGGGAAGCACCATGCTGAAGTGGGCTCTTATTTTCTTTGTCATTTCTTTGATCGCAGGCGTATTCGGCTTTACCGGCATTTCGGCGGCCGCGGCGGGCGTGGCCCGCATTCTGTTCTTCATCGCCGTGGTGATCTTCCTGGTCTTCCTCGTGCTTGCGCTGATGGCCGGAAGCGCCGTCGTCTGAACGAAAAAGGCGACCGGTTTTCACCGGTCGCCTCTCCTTATTCCAATATTGATAATCAGCCTGTCCATCCGCCGTCGATCACATGGATCTGGCCGGTGGTGAAACCTGCCTCGTCAGAAGACAGATAGGTCACAAGCGCCGCGATTTCTTCCGGCGTGGCGATGCGGCCCATCGGCTGGCGGGCGATGAAATCGGCCAGCGCCTGTTCGTAATTGCCGGTGGCGCGCAGGCGGTCATGCAGGGATGGGCTATCGACCGTGCCGGGGCAGATGGCGTTGCAACGGATGCCCTTGGTGACGAAATCGGCAGCAATTGCCTTGGTGAGGCCCACGACGGCAGCCTTGGAAGCCGTATAAGCAAAACGGTTCGGCACGCCCTTCACGCTTGATGCAACCGAAGACATGTTGACGATCGCGCCTTTGCCCTTTTCCAGCATGCCGGGCAAGAAGGCGCGGCAGGTGCGGTACATGGCCTTGGCGTTGAGATCGAATGAGAAATCCCAGTCCTTCTCTTCGCAGTCAAGAATGGTGCCGGAATGAACGAAACCGGCGCAGTTGAACAGCACATCCGCATGGCCGATATCGGCTGCGAAATCCTTGACGCCCTCGCCATCAAGCACGTTCAGAACCCGGGTTTCCGCGCCCTTCAGGGTCGAAAGCGCCTGTTCATTGATATCCGTGGCGATGACGCGCGCGCCGAGCGAGATAAACCGCTCCGCCGTCGCCCGGCCGATACCCTGACCGGCGGCGGTGATCACCACTGTCCGGCCGTTAAAATCCTGCACCATGAATAGCCTCCCGCTAAGGCGCGCCCGCCCTTCGGGGACCGGACCGCTGAATTTCGATGATCTCAAATATGGATCGACAATTCATATGTAAACGCGGTATTCATATGGCGTCAAGCAAACTTGCGCGGATGCGGGGTATCGGGCAACCATATTTTAAAGTACCCCGCCGGGCGCACACACAAACCACCATCGAGGCCAGATGACCGACGAAGACAGCGAAAGATATCGCGCCCCCGCCCTCGACAAGGGCCTGGACATTCTCGAACTTCTGGCCCGCACCGATGGCGGGCTGACGCAGATCGAGATCGCCAAGTCTATCGGCAAAAGCCCGAACGAGCTTTATCGTATGCTGGACCGGCTGGTGCGCCGCGGTTATGTGCAGCGGCTTGAAGGAGACCGCTTCTCATTGACGCTAAAGATGTTCGGGCTGGCGCATTTCCACGCGCCGATCCGCCGGCTGGTTTCTTTCGCCGCACCGGTCATGCGCGATTTTTCGGCGAGCGCCGAGCAGGCCTGTCATCTGGCGGTTTATGATCGCGGCAGCGTCGTCGTCATCGCCCAGCAGGAATCGTCCACCTACTGGGCCATGTCCATGCGGGTCGGCGCGCAGATGAGCCTGTTCCACACCGGCTCCGGACATGTGCTTCTGGCCTTCCAGACTGAGGCACAGCGCGAAATCATGATAACCGAACAGGTGCGCGGCAGCGGCGAAACCGTGCCGCCGGACCTTGCCGGGCGGCTGGCGGAGGTGCGCAAGAACGGTTTCGAATCCATGGACAGCCTCCAGACCGCCGGCGTGCGCAATATTTCCGCGCCGGTACTGACGCTCGATGGCACGGCGCTCGCCGTCATCACCTGTCCTTATATCACCACGCTCGGCGGCAAGGCGCCAACACGCGAGGCCTGCGAAGCGCTGATCCGCGAGGCGGCGAAGCGGATTTCCGAAGTGGCGACCGGCAACGGAAATTCCTGAAACGCACAAAAAACGCGACCGGCAGGGACCCGATCGCGTTTTGAGTGACTGGAGATTATATCTCTTAAACGTCGGGGGAACGTGGATGGTTCCCCCTTTTTTGTATCAGGCCGCAGCCAGCGTCAGCTCCTTGCGGACCATCTCACGCAGCGTCACCAGATCCTTGGCGAACAGGCGGATGCCTTCCGAGAGCTTCTCGGTGGCCATCGCATCTTCGTTGAGCGCCCAGCGGAATGCCTTCTCGTCGAGCGACTGCAGCGGCTCTGCCTTGACGTTGTCAGCCGAAAGCTTGCGCTCCAGCTTGCCGCTGTCCTTGTCCAGCTCTTCCAGCAGCGCCGGGCTGATGGTCAGGCGGTCGCAACCGGCCAGCGCTTCAATCTCGCCGACATTACGGAAGGAAGCGCCCATGACGACGGTGCTGATGCCGTTGGCCTTGTAGTAATTGTAGATGCTGCGCACGGAAACGACGCCCGGATCGGTCTCGGCGGTGTAGGTCTCACCGGTCGACTTCTTGTACCAGTCGAGGATTCGGCCGACGAAAGGCGAGATGAGGAAGACCTTGGCTTCGGCGCAGGCAACCGCCTGGGCTTGGGAGAAAAGCAGGGTCAGGTTGCAGTCGATGCCTTCGGACTGAAGAACCTCAGCGGCCTTGATGCCTTCCCAGGTGGAGGCGAGCTTGATGAGGATGCGTTCACGCTCGATGCCGCGCTCCTTGTAGGCGGCGATGATGTGGCGCGCCTTGGTAATGGAGGCTTGCGTATCGAAGGAAAGGTCGGCATCGACTTCGGTCGACACACGGCCAGGCACGAGGCCGGCAAGCGCTGAACCGACAGAAATGGCAAGACGATCGGCAACGGCAGCGACGACAGCGTCGGACTGGCCGCCCTGCTTTTTGCCCCAGGCAACGGCTTCCTTCACCGCATCGGCAAATGCCGGCGTGCCCAGCGCCTTTAGAACGATGGTCGGGTTGGTGGTGCAATCCACCGGCTTCAGGCGTGCAACCGCCTCGATGTCACCAGTATCGGCAACAACAGTGGTGATGGCGCGCAGTTGTTCGAGTTTGGACGTCATGGCGAATGATCCTTCATGATCTCTGGTAAACTTGCTCAGCCGTCATTTCGTTCCCGCACCATGGGTGCGCCCAAGGCCGAAATCGCGGTTTGTCCGGCTCCGACTATCGCAAGGCGCGCGGTCGAAAGTCAAGACATTTGCGCATCGCAATTGACATAAGTTTCACGCCTGCGATACTCGGTCGCTAGTAAAGAATGGCGGAAACCGTGGCAAAACTGAGAAGAGACACCCATACGGCCTATTCGGAAGCGGCGTCTCTGCGGCTGCGCGCCGCATGGCTCTATTATAATCAGGGCATGACGCAGAAAGACGTCGCGGAAAAACTCGGCATCAGCCGCTCCACCGTCATCCGCCTTCTGGACGAAGCGATGAAACGCTCCGAAGTGCAGATATGGATCAACGAAGGCATTGAAGACTTCGTCGAGCTGGCTGGCCGGCTGGAGGCGGCTTACGGGCTGGACGAGGCGGTGATCATCCCTTCCCCCGGCCCATCCCCAGACAAGGCGAACGCTGAAGGAACGGCCAAGGCCGTCGGGCTGGCGCTTGGGCAGTTCCTCTCCGAAGCGGTGCCGAACGAGGCCACCATCGGTGTCGGCTGGGGCCGCACCATGACCGCCTCGCTCTCCAGCTTTCGCCCGCCACGCCGGGAGAATTGCAAGGTCGTCTCGTTGCTCGGCGGTATCGTCGCCGTGCACCAGACCAACCCCCTCGATTACACCTGGCGGCTGGCGAGCGCGCTCGGGGCGGAATGTTACATGTTCCTCGCGCCGCTCCTGGTGGATTCCGTCGAGACAAAACGGGCGCTGATCGAAAAATGCGGACTCGCCACCCTTTACGATCTCGCCGAAACGCTAGATCTCGCCATCGTCTCCTGCGGCGATATCGGCCCGCATTCGACCTCTTTGTCTGAAGGCTTCATTTCCAAGGCAACGCTACAGGAACTCATCGACGCCGGCTGTGTCTGCGACACCATGTTCAATTTCATCGATGCCGAGGGCCGCTCGGTCGATCACCCGATCAACCAGCGCGCCATGGCAATCGATCTCGACACGCTGCGCAAGGCCAAACACATCGTGCTGGCCTCCGGCGGCGCCCACCGCGCCACCGCCATCCGCGCCACAATCAAGCGCATCGGGTGCAATACGCTGATAACAGACGAGGCGGCGGCGCGGGCTTTGATGGAGCTGGTTTAAGCCTCGTAAATCGATTTAGGCCCGCCCTCATTCCTGCGCTTGTCACAGGAATCCAGTCGGTGCGCGTCTGCGCGACGGGAAGAGTCTTTTCAACCCAAGGACTTGGGTTGGCTGGATCCCTGTGACAAGCAGAGGGATGAGGGAGACCGGCGTCACACCTTCCCCGTTTCCCAGCCGAGCATAGCCCGCTTCCGGGTCAGGCCCCAGTGATACCCCGTCAGAGCCCCGCTTTTGCCGACGGCACGGTGGCAGGGGACAACGAAGGAGACCGGGTTGGCGCCAACGGCCGCACCGACCGCACGCGATGCGGTGGGCTGGCCGATATCACAGGCGATGTGCGAATAGGTAACCGCGCGGCCCATCGGGATTTTCAGGAGGCTTTCCCATACCCGCACCTGAAAATCCGTGCCGAGCAGCACAACACGCAACGGCCTGTCCGCCGACCACATGGACGGATCGAAGATGCGCGCGGCGTAGGGCGCGGTCGCTTCGCGATCCTCAACATAGCCCGCATTCGGCCAGCGGCCGGCCATATCCTCGAAACAGGCCCTTTCCTCACCCGGATCGGCAAAGGCGCAACCGGCAAGGCCACGATCTGTCACCATGACCAGCGCAAGGCCGAAGGGCGAAGTGTGGAAACCGTAACGGATCGTCAGCCCGCCGCCCTTCGCCTTCCATTCGCCGGGCGACATGGCCTCATGGGTGACGAACAGATCGTGCAGGCGCCCCGGTCCCGACATGCCGACCTCGATGGAGGTTTCCAGCAGCGGCAGGTCCTCCTCGCGCAACAGCCGCTTGGCATGATCGAGCGTTACGGCCTGCAGAAAAGCCTTGGGCGAAAGGCCGGCCCAGCGGGTGAAGGTCTTTTGCAGTTGCGTCGGCGACTGGCCGAGCTCTGCGGCAATGGCTTCAAGGGAGGGCTGCTCGCGATAATCCAGCGTCAAAAGCTCGATAACCCCGCGCACCGTGTCGTAGTCGGATCCGATGGGGGTAATGTCTTCGTTCAACGTAATATTGGCGTTCATCGCAAATCTCCTAACGGGTAAGAGAAAACCATTAAAGCGACTTCGTCTCCACCCGTTTCTTGCGCGGTATCACGATACGCAAGGAATGTTCGTTTCACATCCGCCGCCGCACAGTCGCCAGCGCACCGCCGAAAGCCTTGGCGAAGCTTTCACGGTCATCGGGATTGAGAAACGAACCGATATCGGTCGCCCGGCCTTCACCCGTCACATGCATGGAGACGATGCCAATCTCGTCATGCCGCCTGACCCTGAAGCGCGCCCAGAAGGGGTTGAAGCGATGCTCCACCATACGCCCGGCCGGCGAAAATTTGCGGATCGACAGGCTGGTGCGCGAAACGCTGACCTCTTCCCGCGCCTTCGCAGCCCGGTAATTGGCGCGGAAGGCGGCATAAAGCAGCAGAAAATCCAGCCCGAAGAACAGGCCGACGGGCCATGCCCCGGTGGCGAGGAAAAAGCCGCCATAGACAAGGCAGGCCAAACCGGAGAAAAGCAGGAGCAGCCGGAAACCCCTTCTGCCAAGCGAACGGTGCGGAACGAGTTCCGCCGCGAAAATCGGCTGGTCGTTGAGCGTATCCACGTTGCTTTCCTTTGGGCGGGCTGGCTATAAATAGTCCATGACAGTCGCCAAAAAACGATCCAGCACCCAAACATTGAAAAAGTCAAATCCGGCATCCACGCGCAAGCCGGCACGGGTGAAAACGATCTATTCGAAGGACGAACTGACCGAAATCTTCCGCCGTTTTTCCATTCAGCGGCCGGAGCCGAAAGGCGAGCTGGAACACACCAATCCCTTCACCCTGCTGGTGGCCGTGGCGCTCTCAGCGCAGGCGACCGACGTGGGTGTGAACCGTGCCACCCGGGCGCTGTTCAAGGTGGCCGATACGCCGGAAAAAATGCTGGCGCTCGGCGAGGAAGAACTGATCGGCCATATCAAGACCATCGGGCTTTACCGCAACAAGGCGAAAAACGTCATTGCCCTGTCGCAGATGCTGATCGACAATTTCGGCGGCGAGGTGCCGAAAACCCGCGAGGAGCTGGTCACCCTGCCGGGCGTCGGGCGCAAGACGGCAAATGTGGTGATGTCGATGGCCTTCGGTGTGCCCACGCTTGCGGTGGACACGCATGTGTTCCGCATTGCCAACCGGCTCTGTCTTGCGCCGGGCAAAACCCCCGACGAGGTTGAAGACCGGCTGATCCGCATCATTCCCGAACAATATCTTTTCCATGCCCATCACTGGCTGATCCTGCACGGGCGTTATTGCTGCAAGGCGCGCAAGCCGGAATGCGAACGCTGCGTGATCGCCGATATCTGTAAATCGCCGGAAAAGACCTTCGACATTCCAGCGCCGCTGGTGGAGTTACCCGCGCAGCTGTTCGGTGCGGCCGGCGGCGAATGAGGGGTCGCGCCGGCTGACGGCCTTGTGCAGATGTACCATCATTGAGGCGGCAAAAAGCGGCGTCAGCAGATTGAGGAACGGCACCGCCAGAAAGGCCGCTATCACCAGCCCGGCCATGAAGACGGTGGCGCGGTGTTTTGAACGAAACAACCTCGCTTCTGCGGGCGAGCGGAAACGCATCGCCGCGAACTCGAAGAATTCCCGGCCGAGCAGGTAGCCGTTCACCAGGAAAAACGCGATGAGATTGACACCCGGCACCAGAAGCAGCAACAGCGCGACGAGGTTGCCGGCAATGACGACACCAAAGAACTTGATGGACGACAGAACGGCCTCGCCGACCGGCATCGCCTTGCCCGACGGATCGTTCGGATAGTTCTTGTTCTCAACCACTTCGGCGACATCGTCGAGAAACAGACCGGCAATGACGGCGGTGACCGGCGAAATGAGCAGCGCCAGCGCCAGCGCCAGCCCGATGCCGGCGAAAATGGCGAAAACGAAGGTCAGCCAGCCCGCCCAGTCCGGCACGCCTGGGATCAGCGTATCCACCCACGGCAAGGCGAAATAAATGAAGATGGAGCGTATGGCGAACCACAGCGCCGCAAGCACAAGAAGCGTGAGCCCCAGAACCTTCCAGAATACCGACCGGGTTTCGGCGGCAAAGAGATTGTGGAAGGCAAGCCTCGCCGCATCAAAAATCATCTGGAACTCCTCGACGCCTTTGGCGCTGAAACACACTTACAAGACGAGAGATAGGCGCTGCCCATCCGCTCTGCAAGACGGACGGAAAGATGCCAAATGGCCGGATCTAAACCGCAGATGGAATTTCTCTTGAATAAAAGGTATCTCTAAAATATAATAATATACCTATTACATTTCGCATTCCGGTCCGGTGGAGGACAAGGCCGGGAAGACCTATCCCCCACCGTCAAGTCGCGGTTCGCACGCTCATTTGCGCGCGCGCATGCATCATCGTTCAATAAAGATAAAAGAATGAGGCGTTGGTGGAAAAGCTGCTGTTGAACCTTACGCGCGCCATGAAGGCAGGCACCCCTTCGGAGCGCAAGATCGCCAAATATCTGATCGAGCATCTCGACGAATTGCCGTTCGAGACGGCGCAGACGCTGGCCGCCAAGCTCAGCCTCAGTCCGATGACGGTCGGTCGTTTCCTGCGCTCGCTGGGATACCGGCAATTCAGTGATATCCGCGCCGATCTGCGCCATGCCGAAGAAACGGCCGGCGCGGACCAACCCGCCATGTCCGAGGGCGGCGAACGCCATTCCAACCCGTTTTCACAGCTTCTGTCGCAGCAGATTCAGGCCATCCAGACGGCCTTCGACATGACCACCCAATCGATCTGGCGGATCGCCATGAACGAGATCGCCACGGCCGGCGATGTTTTTCTGGCAACCTCTCCGGAAGGTCTCGATGCCGGACGTCATTTCTACGGGCGGCTTCTGGAGAGCCGGGGCCATATCCATTATCTCGGCAGTGACAGCGCGGCCTATGTCGCCCTTTGGGATTTCGACCCCGCGCAGGCGCTGCTCGTCATCATGGATTGCGGTGGCGCCCTGTCGCCGCTGCAACGCCTGTCGGCAATGGCGCGCAAGAGCGGCTACAGGACATTGCTGATCACTACGCGCTTTTATGAATGGGGACCGGAAAGCGCCGATCTCTGCCTTGCCATGCCGCAGGCGCAAAATGGCGGCCAGGGCCTGCTGCAACTTGTCTCCCTGCTGGAATTCACCCTTTGTGCGCTCAGCGCCAGCGCCGATGACCGCAGCAGGGCAAGGGCAAAGAACCTCACCGCCCTGAAACGCTCGCTGCGCGGTTGATTGCGGCTAGCAGCAGCGGCAGCATACGGATCGAGCGGTTGCCGCTCATTTCTTCTCCCCGCCGGGGAGAAGTCCGCGGCAGTGGGATGAGGGGGCTAGAGTGCGTTCTATCGCTGGCGTTCCCTCTCATCCGACCCTTCGGGCCACTTTCTCCCTGGCAGGGAGAAGAAATGAGCGGCACCCGTCAACGCCTGTCATTCGCCTTCAGAAAATCAAAGGCTTTCCAGTTCCTGACGATGCCGATACATGGCGAGAAAACGACGATAATCCCGCTCATAACGGGGGCCACGCGCCGGATTACCTGATATTTCAGCATTGCCCGGATACATGGCGGCCCCTGCCGCCGCAAGGCTTGCATGCACCCCGCCAGCCGTCGCCGCCGTCATCGCCGTGCCGAGAAGTACCGCATCGGCGGTGGCGGGAACCACGATACGCTTGCCCGTCACATCGGCATAAAGCTCCATCAGCAGCGGGTTCTTCACATGCCCGCCGGTAACGTGCAGGCTTTCCACCGCATAACCGAAACGCTCCATGGCGTCGAGCACATGGCGGGCGCCGAGCGCGATGGCGACGGCCGTGCGCCAGTAAAGACGGCAGAGACTGTCGAAAGAGGTATCCAAAGTCAGTCCGCTGATGACGCCGACGGCATGCGGATCGGCAAGCGGCGAGCGGTTACCGTGGAAATCCGGCAGGACGTGCAGCCGCTCGGCAAAGGCCTCGCCCTCAAGCGCGCGCAATTCCGTTACCCGCGCAACGATGCGGGCATGCAGCGCCGTATCCGGCTCACCACCTGCCGCATGCATGCGCACGATATGATCGAGCAACGCGCCGGTGGCCGATTGCCCACCCTCCACCAGCCAGTGCCCGGGCAGGATCGCCTGCCAATAGGGGCCCCAGAGGCTGTGGCCCGGCATCTGCCGCTCCGACATAGCCACAAGGCAGCTCGATGTACCGGCGATCAGCGCCACATGCCGGCCCACATCCGCAGACAGGCACCCGCCCAGCGCACCAAGCGCGCCCGCATAGGCGTCGATCATGCCCGCCGCCGCCATGCAGCCGGTATCGAGTCCGAGTTCGGCGGCAGCTTCGGGCGAAAGCGGGCCGATGCTTTCCCCCGGCATTACCGTGGTTTCGGGTAGCCCTGCCCGCTCTCTCAAATCGGCAAGGCCCGCCAGTTCAAGATAATCCGCCTGCCAGCCGGGATTTTCCTGCGCCAGAAAATTCCACTTCGCGGTCTGCGTGCAATTTGAGCGCTGCGCTGAACCGGTCGCCTTCCACGTCAAAAAATCCGCCAGATCGAAAGCGAAGCACATGCGCGACCAGCTTGCCGGCATGTGCGTCTTCAGCCACATCAGCTTCGGCATCTGCATTTCCGGCGAGACGCTGTCGCCGGCGAAATCCAGCACCCGGTGGCCGGATGCTGTCAGCCGGTCGGCCTCGCCAATCGCCCGGTGATCGAGCCAGACGATAGTGTCGAACCGGTCTTCACCGGTGACGGAAACCGAAACCGGCTTGCCACGCCCATCGCGGATGACCAGCGAGCAGGTGGCGTCGAAACCGATGGCGGCGATGCTTTGCGGTGAAACCCCGGCCTCGGCAAGCGCCGCCCTCACCACGACGCAGACCGCTTTCCATATGTCGGTGGAATCGTGCTCGGCGTGGTTTTCCTGCGGCCTCTGCATCAGGATCGGATGGGTGGCGCGGGCAAGCAGCCGGCCCGCCGGATCAAAAATGCCGGCCCGGGCGCTGGCGGTGCCGACATCGACAGCGACGAGATTTTGACGCATCAAGACTGCAGTTCCATCCCTTGCGCAACGACCCGGCGACGGCGGCAGGCAAAATCTGCTTCAGCCCGCATCACGTTCCATTTGGCCGTCAAAACCACCCTTCCCCACATAGCTTGCGACAAGTTGAACCAAATCCGGCATCGCGTCAAACACCACATTCGCCCCAAGCCCGGCGATCTTTTCACGGAATGCGGGAAAGCGCGCATGCGAACCGCCGGTAAAGGCAAAAACGCCCATGCCCGCCGCCTTTGCGGCGGCAATGCCGGCCGGGCTGTCCTCAATCACGATGCAGTGACGCGGCTCTACGCCCATTTCGCGCGCCGCATGCAGGAAGAGGTCGGGCGCCGGCTTGCCGTTCTTCACCATCGTGGCGCTGAAGACATGGGGTTCGAATTTGTCGATCAGCCCGGTCAGCCCCAGCGAATAACGGATGCGCTCCGGCTGGCTTGAGGAAGCCACGCAACGCCGCAGCGGCAGGAGCCTATCCAGCGTCTCGCCAATGCCGCCAATCGGCCGAAGCTCGGTGCGGAAACGCTCGAACAGCGTCGCCCGCATATGGTCGAGAAAATCGATGTCCGTCTCGACACCGTAATCCTCAAACAGCGTCGCCGTCATGCTGGCGACGCTGCGGCCGAGAAAGCGCTCATAGGCCTCTTCCTCCCCCATCGCCACGCCGAGATGGGAGAGCATGTCGAGAAGGACCGAGATGGAGACCGGCTCGCTGTCGACGAGAACGCCGTCGCAGTCGAAAATCAAAAGGGGCCCGGTCTCTTCTTCCATTTCGCGGTCACTCTTCAGCCAGCTTGTCATCCAGATAAAGCTTCAAGGTCTTCGCCGTGCCGTCTTGCCATAGCGTCTTCAGTGCATGGGCAAAGCGTTTACGGAAAAGCTCCGATTCGGCAACCTCACCGAAAATATCGTCGAACACGAGAAAGGCCATCGGATCATCCTTGGCCTTGATCGCCGCCGCATGAAGGCGCTCGGCGCTGGAATCGTTGAAGGCGATTTCCTTGCCGCTGTCGGAGGTGCCCTGGAAATAACGGCACCACAGCGCCGAAACCAGCGAAAGGCCGACGATATCCTCGCCGCGCGCCAGCCGGTCGGCGGTGGATGGCAGAATGAATTTCGGCTGGCGGTTGGAGCCGTCCTGCGCCAGACGCGGAATGGTGTCGCCGATCTTCGGATTAAGGAACCGCCGTTCGATCAGCGCGAAATAATCGGCGAGATTTGTATCGGGGACCGGCGGAATAACAGGAATGATCTCTTCATTTTCAAGCTTCGCCAGAAAGGCCCGGATCAGCGGATGTTCCATGGCCTCATGCACGAAATGAATATCGAGCAGCGCGGCCGGATAGGCGATTGCCGCGTGGCCGCCATTAAGAATGCGGATTTTCATGTGCTCATAGGGCGCGACATCCTTCACGAACTGCACGCCGACCTTTTCCAGCGCCGGGCGACCGGCGGGGAAATTATCCTCCATCACCCATTGCTTGAACTCTTCGCAGAAGACAGGCCAATTGTCCTCGATGCCGAAATCGTCGCGGGCGATATTGCGTTCGCGCTCGCCGGTGGCTGGTGTGATGCGGTCGACCATGGAATTGGGGAAAGCGACGTTTTCGCCGATCCAGTTGGCAAAGGCCGGATCGGAGAGAGCCGCAAGCCCGACCACCGCATTTTTCGTCACCTTGCCATTATGCGGAATGTTGTCGCAGGACATGACGGTGAAGGGTTGCAGCCCGTTGTCACGCCGCGCCTTCAACCCGGCGACGATGAGGCCGAACACGGTTTTCGGCGAAGCCGGGTTCCTGCCATCCTCAGCAATGACCGGGTGCTGCGGGTTGAAGGAGCCGGAAGCATCGATGAAATAACCGCCCTCGGTAATCGTCATCGAGACGATGCGGATTTTCGGGTCGGCGAGCGTGTCGATGATGGTCTTCGTATCGCCGACCTTCAGAATGTCGATCATCGGTCCGGTGACGCGCGCGCCGGTGCGGTTATTGTCCTGCTCCACCACCGTGGTCAGAAAGTCCTGCGCGGCAAGTTTCTCGCGCATCACCGCATCAGACGGTAGAACCCCCGCGCCGATGATGGCGAAGTCGTGATCCGCACCCGTGTTGAACAGGTCATCCAGATAAACTGCCTGATGGGCGCGATGGAAATTGCCGACACCGAAATGCATGATGCCGGCGGACAGATCGGCCCGGGAATAGGCCGGAACCGTCGCGGTTTTTCTGGCGTCGTCAAGCGTTGCGAGGGAGAGTTTGCATGTCATGTCACGATCCTCGAAGGGGAAACGTTGTTCGTGCCAAGGCCGGGCGACGGGCGCCCGATACTCAGCTCATCCAGTTGCCGCCATCGACATTATAGGTCTGGGCGACGATGTATTCGGCCTCATCGGAGGCAAGGAAGATCGCCATGCCGGTCAGGTCTTCGGCACGACCCATGCGGCCGAAGGGCACGGCCTCCCCGACCAGCCGCTTCTTTTCACCGGCGGGGCGGTTTTCATATTTCGCAAACAGCGCATCCACGCCGTCCCAGTGCTCGCCATCGACCACGCCCGGCGCAATCGCATTGACATTGATGCCGTGCCTGATGAGATCGAGCCCAGCCGATTGGGTGAGGCTGATGACGGCGGCCTTGGTGGCGCAATAAACCGCCACCAAGGCTTCGCCGCGCCGGCCCGCCTGGCTTGCCATGTTGATGATCTTGCCGCCTTTTCCCCGAGCGATCATTGTTTTTGCGGCGGCCTGCATCATGAACAGCGTGCCGGACACGTTGATCGAAAACAGTCTTTCGTAGCTCTCGCGTTTGATCTCGACGATCGGTGCAAGGTCGAAGAGCGCGGCATTGTTGATGAGGATATCGAGTCCACCGGTCTGGCCCTCCACCGCGCGAATGGCAGTGTCGATGGAATGCTGCTTGGTTACATCCAGTTCGACAGCATAGGCCTTCTCGCCGATCTCGCGGGCGGTCTTGCTGGCGCGCTCGAAATCGATATCGGCAATGGCGACGGTCGCCCCCTCGCGTATATAGGTCTCAGCAAAGGCGCGGCCGATGCCGCGGGCCGAGCCGGTGATCAGCGCGGATTTGCCTTCCAGTCTTCCCGTCATATCGCCCGTCCCTTATCATCGAACCTGTGAATCTTGGTCTCATCGGGGGTAATGAAGACGGTATCGCCATGCCTGCATTCGAACTCGCCATCGGTTCTGGCGGTGATGGGTCCGATGCCCTGGACGTCGAGATGCAGGAAGGTATCGGAGCCGAGATGTTCGGCGACGGTTACCTTGCCCTGCCACAGACCGGCCTCTTTTGACAGCGCCAGATGCTCCGGCCGCACCCCGGCGGTGGTGGCATTCTTGCTGCGGGCATAGTCGCCGGTAATGAGGTTCATGCGCGGCGAGCCGATGAAGCCGGCGACGAAGAGGTTGGCGGGGGAGCGGTAAAGCTCCATTGGCGAGCCGACCTGCTCGATATTGCCGCGGTTGAGGACCACGATCTTGTCGGCCATGGTCATGGCTTCCACCTGGTCGTGGGTGACGTAGATCATCGTCGTCTTTAACGTGTTGTGCAGCTCGGAGATTTCCAGCCGCATGGTGCCGCGCAGCGCCGCATCGAGGTTGGAGAGCGGCTCGTCGAACAGGAAGGCCTTCGGTTCGCGCACGATGGCGCGGCCGATGGCCACACGCTGGCGCTGGCCGCCGGACAGCTGTGAGGGCCGGCGTTCGAGATAATCGGTGAGGTTGAGAATGCGGGCGGCATCCTCGACCTTCTTGTCGATGACGGCCTTGTCGAGCTTGGCCATCTTCAGCGGGAAGGCGATGTTGTTCCTGACACTCATATGCGGGTAAAGCGCATAGGACTGGAACACCATGGCAAGGCCGCGTTCGGCCGGCGCCTTTTCGGTGGCGTCCTTGCCGTCGATGACGATCTTGCCGCCGGAGACGTCCTCCAGCCCGGCGATGAGGCGCAACAGCGTGGACTTGCCGCAGCCGGAGGGACCGACGAAGACGACGAACTCGCCGTCATGGATATCGAGATCGATCGACGGGATGACTTTCGCCTCGCCGAAGAGCTTGGACACGGTCTGAAGGGAAATGCTGCCCATGTTTGTCGTTCCTTATTTCACGGCGCCAAAGGTCAGGCCACGCACGAGTTGTTTCTGCGAGAACCAGCCGATGACGAGAATGGGGGCGATCGCCATCATCGAGGCGGCCGAAAGTTTTGCCCAGAACAGCCCCTGCGGCGAGGAAAAAGAGGCGATGAAGGCCGTCAGCGGGGCCGCATTTGTGGTCGTCAACCGGATCGTCCAGAAGGATTCGTTCCAGGCGAGGATGACGTTGAGCAGCAGCGTCGAGGCAATGCCGGGCACCGCCATTGGCGTTAGCACATGCACGATCTCGTTCCACAAGGATGCGCCATCCATGCGCGCGGCTTCCAGGATCTCGCCGGGGATTTCGCGGAAGTAAGTGTAGAGCATCCAGATGACGATCGGCAGGTTGATGAAAGTGAGCATGATGGTGAGCCCGATGCGGGTATCGAGCAGGCCGGCATTGCGGAAGATCAGATAGATCGGCACCAAGACGGCGACAGCCGGCATCATCTTGGTGGAGAGCATCCACATCAATATGTCCTTGGTGCGCTTGGTCGGCGAAAACGCCATGGCCCAGGCGGCAGGAATGGCGATGATGAGCGCGATGATCGTCGAGCCGAGCGACAGCACCACCGAGTTCATGAACGGCTTGAAGTAATCGCGCTGGGTCTGCACCGTCACGTAATTCTCAAGCGTGCCCGAGGGAATAAGGCTGAAGCCTGCGATCGCTTCCGGCTCGGTCTTGATGGATGTGAGGAAGGCATAGAGGATCGGGAAGAACAGCAAAAGCGCCACGGCCCATGCCGCGATGGAAAAGCCGATCTTTGCGCGAGTGGTTGTCTTGCGGGCCATGATGTTTCCCCTTTACCGGTCGAGGTTCTTGCCGACGGCGCGCATCAGGAAGATGGCGACGATATTGGCGAGGATGACGGCGATGATGCCGCCGGCCGAAGCGCCGCCGACGTCGTAGCCCAGACGCGCCGTGCGATAGATGAGGAAGGCAAGGTTGGTGGAGGCGTAACCCGGGCCGCCATTGGTGGTGACGAGGATTTCCGCGTAAACGCCGAGCAGGAAGATCGTCTGGATCCGGATGACGCCGGTGATGGCGCGCGACAGGTGCGGCAGGGTCAGATAGATGAAACGGTTGACGAAATTGGCGCCATCCATCTCGGCCGCTTCCTTCTGCTCGCCATCAAGCGACTGCAGGGCGGTCAAGAGAATGAGCGTCGCGAACGGCAGCCATTGCCAGGCGACGATGATGACGATGGAAAGCAGCGGAAACTGCGCGAACCAGTCCACCGGCTGGAAACCGAGGAAGCGGGCAAGGTCGGCCAGCACGCCGTAGCCGGGATGCATGATCATGTTCTTCCACACCAATGCTGCCACCGGCGGCATGACAAAGAAGGGCGAAATGATCATGATGCGCACGATGCCCTGACCGAAAATGTCATTGTCGAGCAGAAGCGCAATGGCGATGCCGCCAACCACCGTGATCAAAAGCACCCCGCCGACGATCAGCAGCGTGTTCCAGATCGACTGGAAGAAGGCCGGGTCGGTATAGAAATACTGGTAATTGAACAGGCCGGCAAAGCTGACATTGGCCGGGTTGAGGAGATTGTAGTTCTGGAACGAGAACCACAGGGTCATCGCCAGAGGCACGATCATCCACACCAGCAACAACAGCACCGACGGCGCAAGCATTACCCGCGCAAGTCCGCTCGTGTTTCGGGTTGCCATTGCACTCACCTCCCCTTGGGCCTGGGCGTCTCGACATGCGCCCGGCATATCCGGAAGAACCGGCTCATTCTTGTTTTGATGTGAAAGGCTTAAACGCCGCCGTACAGACCGCGGCCTCCGATCCCCAAGGTTCGCTGCCCGGCGTTGACGCCGGACAGCGATCTTCAGGAGGATTACTTGATGTAGCCGGCGCGGGTCATTTCACGCGTCGCAGTCGACTGGGCGCTCGCAAGCGCATCATCGACGCTAGACTGGCCGGCAACAACCGCCGAGAACAGCTGACCGACCGTGGTGCCAAGCGCCTGGAATTCAGGGATCGCCACGAACTGGCCGCCGGTATAAGGCACGGGCTTTACAGTCGGCTTGGTAATGTCGGCGGCGTCCATCGCGGCAAGCGTCGGCTTGGCGAAGGCGGCGGCCTTTTCATACTCGGCGTTCTTGTAAAGCGAGGTGCGGGTGCCCGGAGGCACGTTTGCCCAGCCTTCCTTCGAAGCGACGAGCTGGGTATATTCCTTGCTGGTTGCCCAGGAGATGAACTTTTCAGCCGCTTCCGACTTCTGCGAGCTCTTCGGGATCGCCAGGTTCCACGACCACAACCAGTTACCGTGGTTCTTCAGCTCGCCATGCGTCGGGAACAACGCATAACCGACCTTGTCGGCAACGGTCGAATCCTTCGGGTTGGACACGAAGGAGGCGGCTACCGTGGCGTCAATCCACATGCCGCATTTGCCCTGCTGGAACAGTGTCAGGTTTTCGTTGAAGCCGTTGGAGGAGGCACCGGACGGGCCGGCATCCTTCATCAGATCCACGTAGAACTGCAGGGAGCTCTTCCATTCCGGCTGGTCGAACTGCGGCTTCCAGTTTTCATCGAACCAGCGGCCGCCGAAGGAGTTGTTGAGCGCGCTGATGAAGGCCATGTTTTCGCCCCAGCCGGCCTTGCCGCGCAGGCAGATGCCGTTGATATCGGCCTTGCGGTCGGTGATCTTGCGGGCGGCGTCGCCGATGAATTCCCAGGTCGGGTTTTCAGGCATCTTGAGGCCTGCTTTTTCGAACAGGTCCTTGCGATACATGATCATGGCGGATTCGCCATAGAAGGGCGCAGCGTAGAGTTTGCCGTCCATGGACAGACCGCCCCGGATCGCCGGCAGCAGATCGTCGACGTCATATTTGTCGCCGAGCTTTTCGAGCGGCAGCAGCCAGCCCTGCTTGGCCCAGATCGGCACTTCGTAGTTGCCGATGGTCATGATGTCATATTGACCGCCGTTTGTGGCGATATCGGTCGTCACGCGCTCGCGCAGGACGTTTTCTTCAAGCGTCACCCATTCGACCTTGATGTCAGGGTTCTTGGTGGTGAAGTCCGAGGTCAGACCCTGCATGCGGATCATGTCGCCGTTGTTCACGGTCGCGATGGTCAGCGTCTCGGCGGAAGCGAGGGTCGAAAAGGCGAGTGCCGAGCATGCGCCCAGCAAAATGGTCTTCAATGTCATATCTTCCTCCCAGAAGAAAAATGATGAGCATTCGCTTTGCTCTAGGGCATTTACTCACTTCACAAGTAAAAATGTCAAGCAACATCCTATGCTGCGACGCACATGGAAAAACCAAGTCATTGATTTTATGTATTTAATTTTTGCTCAATGAGTGAGCAAATATTCGCCGGTAGCCTCATCGGTGATGAGGCCATTCAGCAGACCGCCCCTCAGCGCCGCCAGAATCGAAGCGTTCTTGCGTGCGCCCTGCGCCATGCCGATGACGGTGCAGGTTTCTCTCGAAGGAATGGGAACAGAGGCGACGCGCTCGTTGACGGCGTGCTCGAGAATGCGGCCATTGGCATCATACATCCAGCCGCAAATCTCTCCGATCGCCCCGCTCGCCATCAGGGCCTTCATCTCATCCACGCCAAGGAAACCATCCACGCAGAGCGGTGCGTTCTCGCCGAGTTCACCGACACCGACGAAGGTGACATTGGCCGCGGACCCCAGCGCCAGCGTGGAGCGCACCATGGACTGGTCGTGCAGCAATTCACGCTCTTCCGCCGAGGAACACAGAACCGGCAGCGGCATCGGAAAATGCCGGGCCTTGATGGCGTCCGCCATGCTGAAGATGACGTTATAATAGGCGGCCGAGCCATCCGGCCCGATATTGCCCGTCAGCGACACGATACGGTGCTGCGGGCATTCCATCGGCGGCAGCTGGTCGACAGCGGCCTTCAAGGTGCGGCCGGTGCCGATGGCGAGCACGATGGGATCGGCATTTTTCAGCCAGCGCTCGATTTCCGCCGCCCCGGCCTCGGCAATGCCGACAGTCGAGGAGACCCCGGCCGGATCGCTCGGCACCACCTCAATATATTTGAGGTCGAATTTCTTCTTCAGCCGTTCGGCTTTTTCGAGACAGGCGGCGATGGGGTGATCGAGCCGGACCTTGATCAGCCGCTCGGCGACGGCAAGCGACACAAGCCGCTGCGCCGATTGCCGGGAAATGCCCATGGCAGCAGCGATCTCATCCTGCGTGCGGCCGGCGACATAATAAAGCCAGCCGGCGCGGGCCGCATCGTCCAGCCGTCCATGTGCGTCGTTTCGTCTGGCCATGCCGCCGCCCTTTGAGAATTATGCTTGCGCATTTGCTGGCATTTTTTTGCATCGGCTGTCAAACGGGGGATGAGGAAGAGAGGTGCAGTGAGCTGAAAATGATTGGCACGCCGGTACGGCGCGTTTCCTCTCCCCGGCGGGCACGTTGCAATATCCAGCGGCGGCATCGAAGTCGTCATTGCGGCCTCTGGGCGGCTCGGCCGCCGTCGTCTCGATGGTCGTCACATCCAGCATCGCGCCGCGCTGCAGGATCGGGCCGGCGGCGTCAAGCTGCCAGCCGAGTTCGCCAAACAACCTCTCCAGCAGACCTTCGACGATCGGCAGGTTGCGGAAACGGCACGCCCTGGAATGCTCGGAATGACCTCTTGCAGTGCAAGGCCGATGAAACGCTTGAACGACAGCCGGTCGCCTAACGCCTCCTCAAGCTCCATATCGGAAAACCCATAAAGCGACAGCAAAAGCAGCGCCTTGAACATCACCACCGGCTGATATTCTCATCACGAAAACACGACAGAAGCTTCTCGAACTGCCGCGGAGAAGGCGAAAGCCGTAATCGCTCGCTTACAAGGGCGATACGGTCCATATGCTGCGCCAGATTTACTCTCCCGCTCCCTCTGACGGACGAAGAACAGGGTTCTACAATTCCAAACTATTAGGATATTTTTTCCCTCTAAAAGATTTATTGGAACCGGGTTTTATTCATACTATTTTTCACGCAATGCCAATTCTCGCTCTCGGCGGGCGCCTCCTGTAGTTTCCCACGACAATCAAAAGGAAATGCCCATGGCCCTCTCTTTCTCCAGATTTACCGCAAAACTGATCGCCGGAGCCGTCGTCATCGCTTCGATGGCCACAGCAGCCCATGCGGATGCGACGCTCGACCGGATCAAGGGTCGCGGCAAGCTCACCGTCGGCGTCATCCTCTCCGGCGCGCCCTTCGGCTTCATCGACCCGAAGACGCAGGAGCAGAAAGGTCTCAACATCGACGTCGCCAAGGCTCTGGCCGCCGGCCTCGGTGTTGAACTGGTCACCGAAACCGTGACCCCACCCAACCGTGTTCAGTTCCTGCAGCAGGGCAAGGTCGATATTCTGATCGCCAACATGCAATACACGGAAGAACGCGCCAAAACGCTGGGCTACGTGCCTACCCCCTATGACCGCCAAGGCGGCGCCGCTATCGGCCGCAAGGACAGTGGCATCAAGG
The DNA here is from genome assembly GCF_008274755.1 of Agrobacterium sp. B1(2019). Classification (NCBI taxonomy): domain Bacteria; kingdom Pseudomonadati; phylum Pseudomonadota; class Alphaproteobacteria; order Hyphomicrobiales; family Rhizobiaceae; genus Agrobacterium; species Agrobacterium sp. B1(2019). The sequence goes on from NZ_VTPB01000002.1 coordinate 574,105, forward strand.
ACTGGCCGGACCTGAAGGGTAAAATTGCCTGCGTTTCGCAAGGCTCGAACTACACCCAACCGCTGATCGAACAATATGGCGCGCAGGTAAAGGCGCTGCCGAGCCAACCGGAATCGCTGCTGGCGCTCAAGGGCGGCAATTGCGACGTCTCAGTTCACGTTAACGGCACGCTGAGCCTCATGCTTCAGGACCGCGCCGATGAGTGGAAAGATTACGGCATCCTGATCCCCACCGACCTCATCCCTTCCGATTCCGTGATCTGGCTGCGCAAGGGTGAGGCTGACACACAGGCCGCTCTCGACAAGATCGTCAAGGACCTGCACGCTTCCGGCAAGATGCTCGAATTCGCCAAGGCCAACCGTCTGCCGAGCATCGGTTATATGGAAGAGCAGCAGAAGAAGCTTTCGGCCGCGCAATAAACGGCCAGACGGTCTTGGCTGTCCCGTCGCCTCCAGATGACGGAGGGCGTTTACGCTAACCCTCAAGAACGGCCGGTTTCGCCTGTCGTTCTTTTTCGCTCTACAACACGGCACGCCATTTCGGCGCCGCTCGCGAGGCGGCGCCCGCAATAAAAGCATGGATTTCCGATGCAGGATTCATTTACAGCGCGCTTCATAGAACTGGCTGCACATTTCGGCCTCAACTATGATTTTCTGAACAGCGGGTATGAGGTGCAGATCTGGCTTGACGGTATGAAGATGACCCTCATCCTCGTCTCTGTCACCTTGCCGCTCAGCCTCGTCTTCGGCTTCATTTTCGCGGCCATGCTGACATCGGGCAAGAGCTGGCTCGCCGGCCCCGTGCGCGCCTATGTGGAACTGACGCGCAACACGCCGACGCTGGTGCAGTTGATGTGCGGTTTCCTCGTGCTTAACATGCTGATTTCCAATGCGCTGGGCGGCGCGCAGAACAACCCGCTAACACCCTTTTTCTGGGTGGTCGCCATCACCGGCCTGCATATTGCCGCTTTCCATGCGGAAGCGTTGCGCGGCGGTATCGAGGCGGTGCCGGCCACCACCATCGAGGCGGCGCGCGCGATCGGTTTCAGTTCATTCGAGATTTTACGCTATGTGGAGTTTCCGCTGGCGATCCGCACGGCGCTGCCCTCCATCATCAACAACCTCGTCAATCTGGTGAAGCTCACCACCGTCGGCTCGGCGATTGCGGTGGGTGAAATCACCTATGCCTCAATCCTGATCTGGACCCAGCGCGACAATGTGGTCGAGTTGATGATCGTTATCCTCCTCTTTTTCAGCGTCATCAATTTCATCGTCGCAAGGGCCGGTCTCTGGCTGGAGCGGCGTCTTGCGGTTCCGGGGTTCGGCCAATGAGCGCGGTGGTTTCTTCAGCACAGACGGTAAAGAAGCCTCCCTTCGGCGCTATTCTGCTGCTCAGCGTGGTGATATCGGTCATTCTGTGGCTGACCCTCGATCCTTCGCTCGGTCAGGTGCTGCTGCAATGGCTGCCCTATCTGGCCAGGGGGTTCGCCATGAACGTGCTGATCAGCGTTCTGGCAATCGCCATCGGCACCTTCATCGGGGTCCTGCTCGGCATCATGGAGCTTGCGCCCTATCGTCTCGTGCGCGCGCCGGCGCTTACCTATGTGCAAATCTTCCGCAATGCCCCGCATCTGGTGCTGATCTTTGCCGCGACCTACATCTTCCCCTTCGAGATCGTCGCCTTCGGCAACTACATTCCCTTCCCCGACTGGATCAAGGCCGTCGTCGGTCTCGCCATTCCGGCCAGCGCCCATATCGCCGAAATCACCCGCGGGGCCATTCAGTCCATTCCGACGGCGCAATGGGAAGCGGCGCAGGGCCTCGGTTTTTCGCGCAACCAGACACTGCGCTGGATCATCCTGCCGCAATGCGTGAAGCGCTCGCTGCCGCCATGGATGAACCTCTATGCATCGATCACCATGGGTACGGCGCTCGCCTCGCTGGTCGGCGTGCATGAACTTCTGCACGCCGCGACAGACGCCAGCACCGCCGTGCAGCGCAACGATTTCACCGTCGTGGTTTACCTCACCGTTCTGATGGCGTTCTTCCTGTTCTGCTATCCTGTCTCCCGTTTCACGCAGCGCCTGGAACGGCGCTTCGCTTCCCGCTGATTGGAACAAGCCATGTCCGCACCTGCACCACAAACCGCCGCAAAAGCTCTGGTTGAACTGGAAGGCATACACCTGTCCTTCGGCGACAATCAGGTGCTGAAGGGCATCGACCTCACGGCCAACAAAGGCGACGCCGTCTCCATCATCGGCCCTTCCGGCTCCGGCAAGTCCACCATCCTGCGCTGCATCAACGGCCTGCTCATTCCGCAATCGGGCAAGATCACCGTCGGCGGCACGCGAGTGGACCTGCTGAAGACCGAGGCTGAACGCATCGCGCTGCGCAAGCGCATCGGTATCGTTTTCCAGCAGTTCAATCTCTTTCCGCATCTGACGGTGATGGAAAATATCACCATCGCGCCAATCAAGATTCTCGGCACGCCGAAGGCGGAAGCCGAGCGACATGCCCGCGAATTGCTGGAAAAAGTGCGCCTTTCCCAGAAGGTCGATGCCTATCCCGGCCAGCTTTCCGGCGGCCAGCAGCAGCGCGTGGCCATTGCCCGCGCGCTCGCCATGCGACCGGAACTGGTGTTATTCGATGAGGTCACTTCCGCGCTCGACCCGGAAACCGTGGGCGAAGTGCTCGCCGTCATCCGCGATCTCGTCAATGACGGCATGACCAGCATTCTCGTCACGCATGAAATGCGTTTTGCCGAAGAAATCAGCGACAATATCGTCTTCACGGAAAACGGCCTGATCGTCGATCAGGGCCCGCCGGAGCACATCTTCTACAAGTCGACCAATCCGCGCATCAACGCCTTCGTCAAGGGTCTTGGCGGACAGACGGCGCGGCTCAATGACGGTGAAGGGATCTGACGCCATGGTCGCCGAGGAAAAACTCACCCTTCATCTGGCCGAAGCGATTGCCGCATCTGACCCCCTGCGTGACGAAGAGGCTGTGACCATCGCCCGCACGGCGCTGATCGATTTTTTCGCCTGCGTGCTGGGCGGCGCTGCCGACAGAAGCACGAAAATCATGATCGATACCTTCACGCCCGGCATACAGGGCGCAGCCGGAATCATCGGCCACGATCTTCGCACGGACGCCTTTACCGCCGCCCTTATCAACGGCCATGCCGGCCATGTGCTCGACTATGATGATGTCCATGGCAGCGTGCGCGGCCACCCCACTGTCGCCATCATCCCGGCTTTGCTGGCTATTGCGGTCGAAGAGGGATCAACGGCGGATGCCTTCATCGCCGCCTATATCGTCGGGCTTGAAACCATGGCGAGGATCGGCCTGTCACTTGGTACAAAACATTACGAAAACGGTTTCCACGCCACCGCCACGCTCGGCCCCATCGGCGCTGCAGCGGCAATCGCCCATCTCCTGAAATTCGATACGAAGACCACAGCCGTCGCACTCGGCCTCGCCGCCACGCAATCGGCCGGGCTTCGTCTGCAATTCGGGTTCGATGCAAAGCCGCTGCATGCAGGGCTTGCCGGCCGCGCTGGCCTCTCTGCTGCGCGGTTGGCGCGATCGGGTTTTCAGGGCGCGTCGGATTTTCTGGAAAACCCCATCGGCTTTTATTCTGCCTTCGCCTTCGGCGTCGAACAGCCCAAACGGGTCTTATCTGGCTGGGGAGCGCCCTGGCAGATCATCTCGCCCGGCCTCACCCTCAAGGCTTTTCCCTGCTGCACCGCCAGCCATCCCGTTGCTGTCGGCGCGCTGGCGTTGCGCAACAGCCATGATCTGACACCGGATGAAATCGAAACGGTTACCATCACCTTCCCGCCGGGCGGCGATGCCGCCCTCGTTGGCCCCGCCACGCCCGCGACTGGCATTGATGCACGCTTCAGCGCCGAATATGTCTTTGCCGCCGCGCTGACGGATGGAGCGCTCGGCATCGGCCATTTCGACGAACGCCCGACGCGCGCTGACCTTCTTGCCCTTTCCGCAAAAGTCTCGCGCCGGCATGACGAGACCGCGCGCCGCCTCTCGCCCGATCCAACCACCCGGTTCGTGGTCATCGACGTGACGAATAAGGACGGCATGGTGCTGTCGCGCCGTGTCGATGGCCTCCCCGGCATCGATGACCCGACTGAAAAATTTGCCGACGCGACCGGCGGCAATGAGAAATTCGCCGGCATCCCGGCACTGGTGCGGAGCATGACGACCGCAGCCGACCTCCGGAAGCTCGAAGCACTTCTGACAACTGACATATAACTCGACCGACATGAAGGCATGATCCCCATGACCAATACGACCCGCGACAGACAGATGCATCTCGGCCTTTTCCTGCAAGGCGCCGGGCACCACGTTTCCGGCTGGCGTCATCCCGATGCGGAGGCCGGCAGCGAGAACTTCGATCTGCTCACACGCGTCACAAAAATGGCGGAAGCCGCAAAATTCGACATGATATTCCTCGCCGACGGGCTGACCAGCGGCGTTGATGCCCATCCGTCAATGATCGCCCGCTTCGAGCCGCTGACGTTGCTGGCGGCGCTTGCCATGGTGACCGACAAGATCGGTCTGGCCGCCACCGCTTCCACCACTTATGGCGAGCCCTATCACACCGCCCGCGCCTTCGCTTCCATCGACCACCTGAGCCATGGCCGTGCGGCGTGGAACATCGTGACAACTTCCTATGCCCGCACAGCGGCTAATTTTTCCAAAAGCCATCCCGAGCATGACGAGCGTTATGCGGTGGCGGAAGAATATGTGAATGTGGTACGCGGCCTTTGGGACAGCTGGGATGATGACGCCTTCATCAAGGACAAGCAAGCGGGTCGCTACGTCGATCCCGAGAAAGTCCATGTTCTCAACCACGAAGGTAAATATTTCACGGTCAAGGGGCCGCTCAATATTCCGCGCTCGCCGCAGGGCCACCCTGTTCTCATCCAGGCCGGCTCTTCCGGTCCGGGGCAGGATCTCGCGGCCCGCACCGCCGATATCGTCTTCACCGCCCAGCAGGCGATTTCCGAAGCACAGGCCTTCTATACCAGCCTCAAGGCACGCGTGGCGAAATTCGGCCGCGATCCGGCCAGCGTCGCCGTCATGCCCGGTTTCATGCCGATTATCGGCAGGAGCTTTGAAGAGGCTGGCGAAAAGCTGAAGGAACTGAACCGTTGGACCGATATCAAGAGCGCCATGCCGCTGCTTGAGGAACGCATCGGCCACAGCCTCACGGATTACGATCTCGACGGCCCGCTGCCGGACCTGCCGATCTCCGATCAGCTCCGCAGCCGCGCCGAGCTTCTGACGGAACTCGCGCGCCGCGAAAAGCTGACGATCCGGGAGCTGGCGCTGCGCGTCGCCGCCGGCCGCGGCCACCATATCGTCATGGGCACGGCCAAGGATGTGGCGGACCGGATGCAGGAATGGTTCGAAAACGGCGCGGCCGATGGCTTTAACGTCATGCCACCCTTTTTCCCCGGCGGGTTGGAGGAATTCAACCGCGAGGTCATTCCGCTCTTGCAGGAGCGCGGCCTGTTCCGCAAGGACTACGAAGGCTCGACGCTGCGCGACCACCTCGGTATCGCACGACCGGCCCTGCGGTAAAAAAAGCCATGCGGATGCCCGCTCAAAGGCATCCGCATCCACCGGATCTCATTCTCAAGCTGAAGCGGGCCTGAGCCTGCTCCTTTACGCGGCCGCCCGTGCCGATGGCTTGTCGCGCCGGATGGTATTTACGGTATCCGGGCGAGTTGACGATCCGTCTTCTCGCTGAACCGTACGACGGTTCAGCTTGAACAGGCTGACAAGCTGCGCAAGCGCATCTGCGCCCTGCGCCAGCGTCGTGCTGATCACCGTGGTGCGGGCGCTCATCGCCGCGTTTTCCTGAGTCATCCGGTCCAGCCGGTTGACTGCCTTGTTGATCTCGCTGATGCCGACAGCCTGCTCGTCCGCCGCCTTGGCAATCATATCGACATTGCCGTCAATGTGCCTGACCAGCGCATCGATCTGCTTCAGCGCTTCGCCGGTTTCGCCCACCAGCCTGACGCCTTCCAGAACCTCGGTACCGGAATTATTGATCAACGCCTTGATTTCCTTGGCGGCATTGGCCGAACGCTGTGCCAGCTCGCGCACTTCCTGCGCCACCACGGCAAAACCTTTGCCTGCATCGCCCGCCCGCGCGGCCTCCACACCGGCATTCAGCGCCAGCAGGTTCGTCTGGAAGGCGATTTCGTCGATCACACCGATGATCTGGCTGATTTCCCGCGAGGCCGTCTCGATACGCTGCATGGCGTCGACTGTCCGCTCCACGACCTCGGTGGAGGCCACGGTGGATGTCCGCGCGCTCTGAACCAGCTTGCGCGTCTCTTTCATGTTTTCAGTCGACGAACGCACCGTTGCGGTGATTTCTTCGAGTGCTGCCGAGGTCTCCTCAAGCGCCACCGCCTGCTCACGCGAACGTTCGGCGAGATTGACGGAGGCTTCGCTGACTTCCTGGCTGCTGCGGGTCAGGTCTCCGGTCTGGCCGAGAACGTTTTCCAGCGTCTTCTGGAATTCAGCGATCGATTTATTGAAATCGCGGCGCAGTCGTTCGAACTCGCCGACGAAGGGTTTGTCCAGCGTAATGCGGATGTTGCATTGGGAAAGCCGCTCGAGCGCAGCACCTAGTTCCTCGACCGCATGCATCCGGTCCGTCACATCGAAAGCGAATTTCACGACCTTGAAGACACGACCCCGATCATCGATGATCGGATTATAGGAGGCCTGAATGAAGACGCGTTTGCCATCCTTGCCAAGGCGCATGAATTGCCCCGTCGAGAAATGTCCCTTTCCGAGTTCCTTCCAGAAATCCCGATAGTCCTGGGACTGGGCATAGGCCGGCTCGCAGAACATCGAATGATGTTTGCCGATGATATCTTCCGCCGTGTAACCGAGCGTCGCGAGGAAATTTTCGTTGGCGCTGAGGATTTTTCCATCGGGCGTAAATTCGATCATGGCCTGCGCGCGGGAGAGCGCCGCCAGTTTCCCGGTATCCTCAGCGCTCCTGCGCTTGATCGAGGTGATGTCGGTTGCGATCTTGACCACCTTGTAGGGTTTACCGAAACGGAACACCGGGTTGTAGGAAGCCTCGATCCAGATTTCGTCGCCATTCTTGGCGCGACGACGATACTGGCCCTGATCGTATTCGCCACGCGACAGCTTCGCCCAGAAGCTTTTGTATTCAGGCGATGCCGAATCTTCGGGAGACAGGAACATGCTGTGGGTACGCCCAACGATTTCAGACTGCTGATAGCCGACGGCCTTGCAGAAATTATCGTTCGCTTTCAAAATCTTGCCGGTCAGATCGAACTCGATGATGGCCTGCGAGCGGCCAAGCGCATCAAGCACTGCAGAAGCGTCCGGACCAAGTTTAGAAAAGTAAGACATCTTTTTGAACCCTCAAACAGCAACCCATATGCAGACCTCCTTCACCCTCGAAATATAAAGGTGAAAAGCGGTTGGCCCGCCTGTACGCGAAACTAGCCGGATACCGTTAAATAGCGATTAATAATGAACTATAACTATCGGTCCTGAGCCTCAATAAACTGCCGATATGCTTCACCGCGAATATATTCCCCTTGTCTATTTCGGACCGCTTATTTGCCACAGTGCTGATATTTCTGCGCCGGCAACACGATACGGCCTTTCATCGCGGCGGCATTCATTGTTATGCGGGGTTGAAAGATTTGTGTTGCAGGAGCGCCGATGACCAAAACCCTGAAATGCGATGTGCTGGTGATCGGCACCGGCATTATCGGTTCCATGGCGGCCCTTTATCTGCAGAATGCCGGACGCGAAGTGGTGCTTCTGGAGCGCGGCGAGGTTGCCCGGGGCGCGAGTTCCGGCAATGCCGGCATTCTGGCCTTCCCCGAAATCATCCCCATTCCCGCTCCCGGAATCATGAAAAAAGCGCCGCGCTGGCTGTTCGATCCGCTCGGCCCACTTAGCGTGCCGCCGGCCTATGCGGCGAAGATCGCACCCTGGCTGTGGCGCTTCTGGCGGGCGAGCGCCGAGCGCAGTTTTCGCCATGGGCTGAAGTCACTTACCGACCTCAACCGGCTCGCTGCCATGGAAATGGCCCATGTCGCGGCGATGCCTGAACTCTCGCACCTCGTTTCGAAAACCGGAACGCTCGATCTTTACGACAGCGAGGCAAGTCTCAATGCCGCCCGCAGGGACTGGGACGAAAAGGAAAGCGCCGGTTTCACCTTCCAGCGCGTCGGCCGCCCCGAAATCGAGGAACTTCAACCGGGTCTCGCGCCCCAGTTCCGCCATGCCATGTTTTCGCCGGACGGTCTGCAGGTCTCCGACCCTTACGACTTCACCCGCGCCGTTTTCGATCTGGTAATCGCCCGCGGCGCCAGCCTGCGCAAGGGCGAGGCCGAACGCATTGATGCTGTCGGCGAAAGTACGATCGTGACGCTGGAAAATGGTGACAAGATCGATGCCGACCGGGTGGTGATCGCCTGCGGCGCCTGGTCGAGAAAACTTGTCGCGACGCTTGGCAGCATCGTGCCGCTGGAAACCGAACGTGGTTACAACACCACCCTTTCCCCCAACGCTTTCAACCTGACGCGCCAGCTTTATTTTAACGACCATGGTTTCGTGGTCACCCCGCTATCGACAGGCATCCGCATTGGCGGCGCGGTCGAACTTGGCGGGCTGGAACTGAAACCGAATTTCCGCCGTGCCGAAGCCATGCTGAAAAAAGCAGGACGTTTCCTGCCCGGCCTCAAACTGGAAGGTGGAAAACAATGGATGGGGTTCCGCCCGTCCATGCCGGACTGTCTTCCCGTCATCGGTACGGCGCGCGCCACGCCGTCCGTCATCTATGCCTTCGGACACGGCCATCTCGGGCTGACGCAATCGGCAGCCACCGCCCGTCTGGTAACGCAACTGGCCAGCGGGGAGGATACGGAAATCTCGATCGATCCTTTCCGGCCGGGGCGTTTTTCCTGAGTTCAGGAAGACGAAGCTATTTCACCGGCTGCATAGAATCGTCCGGAAACGCCACCTCGGCGAAGGACGGATAGACCTTGCGAAGGATGGTGACCTGCTGCTGGTCGCTTACCCGCAGCAAATACCAGTCTGCACCGTCCATCAACGCCAGCGTATGGGATTTCGCCTCGATCGTCTGGCCGCCGGTTTCCATCACCGTCCTGGTCGGAATGAGCGCATAGGGCGTTCCATCAGGCGTTTTCGCAAGGCTGATCGCCTGCGTATCCATGGTGAATTCGGTTATCTTGACCGCCGCGAGCGCCATCTGCATCTGCGCGGTCAAAGCACCGCGCAATTGCTCCACGGTAATGCCGGCGTCGCGGGCGATGAATTCAAAGATTTTCGGCGGTACAGTCTTGCCGACGACATCAAAATCCTGCGCGCTCAAAGCCGTCTGGAATCGCTCTATCTGTGTGCGAAGACCCTCCTGCTCTGCAGGTGAGAGATCGCGTGACAAAGCAGGATGCACAATCGCCGCCAGCAGAAACAGACAATAGAGCAGACGCTTCATGACCTGGCCTTTCCGGTTATCCGGCATCCGCCCGGCCCCCGGAAAGGGAACCGCTCATGAACAGCATTTTTCAGCGCAGCAGAAAGAAACCCGCAGCCGACAGCACCACGAAGACGACCAGGCCGCCAAGGAATCCGGCAGTGGTGAAGAAACCGGCGACCATGGCCAGCATCAGCACGCACAGCATCATCGTGCCGTACTTCGTCAACGCCAGAAAACCGTTATAGGTCTTTTCGTGCTCGGCGTAGTTCATCTCGGCGCCGACTTCGACAGGACCTGTGTGGTGTTCGCTCATTCCGCTTCCCCTTATGCTCCATCCGCCATGCCCGCCATACGGGAAATCTGCCCCTGGACGATCTCGGGCCCATGCCGGATTCTCCGTCGCCAGAGGTAACATGAAGTCGTGGCGAAGTGCAATGCATCGTCACCCGCACGTTCTCTTCCGGCAAGGCTGGAAAAGTAAAATTAATGCGCTGCAAAAAAGGAGCATGATATAGCGCGCAACACAAAATAAGTGCACGATGAATAGTCACAGGCGCCGCCCGTGCGGGATTCCCGGAGGAAGGACGACCGTTCGGAGTTGCTTTTTGAAATGCTGTTGAATAAGCACCTGCAAACAAGAAAAAAATCGGACTTGCCAGGCAACAGGGCAAATAAAACGCCGATAAAAAAGCTGCGGACCGGACCCTGGATCTGGTCCTGAGGAGGGGAAAGTGAAGTTCTTATTGGGAATAAGCCGGGCCGTTGACACGGTCACCACGGTTATCGGTCAATCTGTGTCCTGGTTATTGCTAGCGGCGGTGCTGATCAGCGCCACAAACGCCGTGGTGCGCAAGATGTTCGACATATCGTCGAATGCTTGGCTCGAAGTGCAATGGTATCTCTATGGCGCTGTTTTCATGCTCGCGGCGGCTTACGCGCTTCTGAAGAACGAGCATGTCAGGATCGACATATTGTCGTCCACATGGTCGAAGCGCACACGTGATATCGTTGACTTTGTCCTTCACATTGTTTTCCTGGTCCCCTTCGCCGGCCTGATGTCCTATCTCGCCTGGCCGTGGTTCTGGAATTCCTTCAACTCCGGAGAAATGTCCTCCAATGCCGGCGGTCTGATCATCTGGCCTGCCAAGCTCGTCGTCCTTCTGGGCTTCTCCCTGCTTCTGGTTCAGGCATTTTCGGAGATCATCAAGCGTTATGCGGTGATTGCCGGATATATTGCCGATCCGCGTGAAACGGTGCTTTCGGAAACCGACACGGAAACCAACGGAAATGCAGGGAGCTGACATGATAGATCTGATTGCGCATAACCTGCCGCTGGTGATGTTCAGCAGCGTGATGCTGCTGCTGCTGCTGGGTTACCCTGTCGCCTTTACGCTCGCCGCTGGCGGCCTCATCTATTTCGTGCTTGGCGTGGAGCTTTCATGGATTTCCCCTGAAATCCGCCTCTTCTGGCCGCTGCTGCAATCTCACCCCGAACGCATCTACGGGATCATGTATAATGATACGTTGCTGTCGATCCCGTTTTTTACGTTCATGGGTATCATCCTTGAGCGATCCCGCATGGCGGAAGATCTTCTCGATACGATAGGACAATTATTCGGCCCGATCCGCGGCGGCCTCGCCTATGCGGTCATTCTCGTCGGCGCGCTGCTGGGAGCCACCACCGGCGTTGTGGCGGCTTCCGTGATGGCCATGGGGCTCATCTCACTGCCGATCATGATGCGATACGGTTATAATCGCCCCCTCGTCGCGGGTACGATCGCCGCCTCGGGCACTCTTGCGCAGATTGTCCCGCCGTCACTCGTCCTGATCGTCATGGCTGACCAGCTCGGCCGCTCCGTCGGCGACATGTACGTCGGCGCTCTTTATCCCGCTCTTTTGATCATCGCGAGCTATTGCGCCTATATTTTTGCGGTCTCCATTTTCAAACCGTCGCTCGTACCTGCCCTTCCGAAAGAAGCGCGCACGCTCGGCAACGGCGTGACCTCGCTTTTCGTGATGATCGCCGTTTCGGTAGCGCTCTATTTCATAGGAATGCACCTCCTTTTCACGGGCATGGCCAGCCCGGAATGGCGACTGGTCGCTGCACTCGCCTTCGCCGTCTTCACGGTTTATCTGGTTGCGCTTTTTAACAGCATCGCAAGCAGGAAGGTCATTTCCCGCCTCGCCGAACAGGTCATTATCGTTCTGGTGCCGCCGCTGGCGCTCATCTTCCTTGTGCTCGGCACCATCTTCCTCGGCATCGCGACGCCAACAGAAGGCGGCGCAATGGGCGCGACCGGGGCGCTGATCCTCGCACTTGCCAAGGGCAGGCTTTCGCTTGCGACGATCAAGAATGCGCTGGATGCGACGACGAAGCTTTCTGCCTTCGTCATGATGATCCTCATCGGTGCCCGCGTCTTCGGCCTTACGTTCTATGGTATCAACGGCAATGTCTGGATCGAGGAACTGTTGCTTGCCCTGCCCGGCGGCGAATACGGCTTTCTGGTCGTGGTCACGATCATTATTTTCATTCTCGGCTGTTTTCTCGACTTCTTCGAAATCGCCTTTATCATGGTCCCGTTGCTGGCGCCGGTGGCGGACAAGCTCGGGATCGATCTCGTCTGGTTCGGCATCATTCTCGGCATCAATCTGCAAACCTCGTTCCTGACACCGCCCTTCGGTTTCTCGCTGTTCTTCCTGCGCTCCATCGCCCCGAACGCCGCATGGGTGGATAAGGTGACAGGCAAAAAAATGCCTGGTGTAAAAACGACGGAGATCTACAGGGGCGTCTTGCCCTATATCGTCATCCAGTTCGTGATGATCCTTGTCGTCATCGCATTCCCCGGCCTGGTGCTGACCTACAAGAGCGGCCATACCAGCGTCGATCCCAATAGCGTCAAGATCGAGATACCCGGTGGCCCGGGAGGCAGCGGCCTGTCCCTGCCACCGCTTGGCGGCGGCGGCGCATCTCCGCAACAGCCATCCATGGGCTTGCCGCCGCTCAACCTCGGCGGCCCCGCGGCGGCGCCGTCGGGTCAGGAAAGCGGTGCGCCGACCTCACCGCCCTCCCTTGGCCTGCCGCCCCTAAACCTGGGTGGACCGCAACCCCAGCAGCCTGCGCAGAATACCCAGCCCGATCTCAGCCAACCGCCGAAGATCGGACCGTAACGGCGCGGCGCGGCATCAATAGGACGTCGTCCGAAGCCGCGCCCCCTTGAAAACGCCACCTTGGAACCATTGCAACAAAGACACAAAAAGCCCCGGAGACCGAAATCTCCGGGGCTTTCTGCCCGGTCCGCCTTTTACCGAAAGATCACAGCTTTCCGTTGCGCTGCTGAATCATCATGAACGTGTCGAATGTATATTCCGAAAGCTGCATCCAGAGATAACCCTCGCGCTTGAAGGCCACCTGATCCTCATAAATCTTCTTGAAATCAGGGTTGGTAGCCGAGATGCCAGCATAAACTTCCAGCGCTGCCTTGTAGCAGGCCTCAAGAATTTCCTGGCTGAACGGCCGCAGCACAGCTCCCTCGGCCACCAGCTGTCGCACGGCGGTCGGGTTCTTGGCATCGTATTTCGCCATCATGCTGGTGTTGGCGAAAGCGCAGGCATCCTGCAACGCAGCCTGATAATTCTTCGGCAGGTTGTTCCATTTTTCCAGATTGACGAAGGAATGGATGACCGGACCGCCTTCCCAGAAGGCCGGGTAATAATAATATTTGGCCACCTTGTAGAAACCGAGCTTGTGGTCGTCATAAGGTCCGACCCATTCCGCCGCGTCGATGGTGCCTTTTTCCAGTGCTGGATAAATGTCGCCGCCGGCGATCTGCTGCGGTACCACGCCGAGCTTCTCCACCACCTTGCCGGCGAGACCGGCAATGCGCATCTTCACGCCCTTGAAATCGTCCACGGTGTTGATTTCCTTGCGGAACCAGCCGCCCATCTGGGCGCCGGTATTGCCCGCAATCATGCCATAGAGATTATGTTTGGCGTAAAACTCGTTGAGCAGCTTGTTGCCGTTGCCTTCATAGAACCATGAATTGGTCAGGCGGGCATTGAGACCGAAAGGTATCGCCGTGCCGATGGCGAAGGTCGGATCCTTACCGACGTAATAATAGGAGCAGGTGTGGCACATTTCCACCGTGCCGGAAGACACCGCATCGGCGGCCTGCAGGCCGGGCACGATTTCGCCGGCGGCGAAGGTTTGAATGGTGAAATTGCCGTCAGTTGCGGCTGCAACATGCTTGGCAATATCTTCCGCGCCACCATAAATCGTGTCCAGCGATTTCGGAAACGACGACGTCAGGCGCCAGGTGATCTTGGTATTCTGCTGTGCAATGGCGGGCGCGGCCAGAGCTGCCGTTGCAGCTCCCGCAAGCGCGCCCTTTTTTATAAAGGAACGGCGATCCATCTATATCCTCCCAGATATGAACGCTGCCCGCAGCTTTGAATTCCCCTCGTTGCTGTTCAGGCATCGCAGCAAAGTAAGCACGGTTACGACCCGGCTGACAAGCACCCGCACCAAGAATTAATCGCAGAAATACCGGCCTTTCCGGGATTCTTCGGGAACTTTTCTTCGCATTTTATTTTCAACTGAAATATCCCGGCATCGCCTTATACTTTAGGCGCATAAAGACCCTCCGGAACGCAAAACGTATGCTTGACTTGCCCCGCCGGCAGTCGCACAAATTTCGAAGATTCGTCCCGGAGCCATCATGCCAAAACCCATTATCGCCGTTCCCGCAGACATCCGGCATTTCACCGGAGCCGACTGGCACGCCGCGCAGAACCAGTATGTTTCCGCTGCACTGAAAGTCGCTGGCGTCATGTCCTTCATCGTCCCGGCCTTCGAGGACGGGAACGAGGTCGACGCCATTCTCGACAGGGTGGACGGCCTGCTCGTGTCCGGCTCCGCCACCAATGTCCACCCTTCCCTTTACGGAAAAGAAGCGCGGGAGAGCGACGGCCCGTTTGATCAGGCCCGCGACGCAACCAGCCTGCCGCTCATCCGCCGCGCGATCGAACGTGGCATCCCGATGCTGGCCATCTGCCGCGGCATTCAGGAGCTGAACGTCGCGCTTGGCGGTACGCTCGCTTCCGAAATTCAGGAACAGCCCGGTATATGGGATCACCGAAAACCGGAGCATGACGACCGTGACGTGGCCTTCGCCATCCGCCAGCCGGTGCATGTGCGCGATGGTTCCTGCATCGCACAGCATCTCGGCATGTCGGGCGAAATCCAGATCAATTCGCTGCACCGGCAGGCAATCGCCGAGACCGCGCCACGCCTGCAGGTGGAAGCGACAGCCGCGGACGGTACCATTGAGGCCGTCTCCGTCATCGACGCCAAGGGATTTGCCGTCGGCGTACAATGGCATCCGGAATATTGGGCTGAGACGGATGCGCCCTCCCGGGCGCTGTTCGAGGCCTTCGGCAAGGCGGTCCACAACTATCGAAACAGCAAGGCATAAACCGCCGTTAATCCCACCGGCTCATAAGAACATAAAAAAAGGGCAAGCCCGAAGGCCTGCCCCAAGTCTGGGAGGAGGATTTAGCGCTTTGCGCGTTTCTTCTGTCGGTAGACGTCGGCAACGACCGCAGCCACGATGATCAGGCCCTTGACGATTTCCTGGTAATAGGCGTCCACCCGGAGGAAGGTGAAGCCCGACGTCATGACGCCGAGGATGATGGTGCCGATTACCGTTCCGGTGATCCGGCCGGCGCCGCCGGCGAGCGATGTGCCGCCGATGACGGCTGCGGCAATGGCGTCGAGTTCATACATTACGCCCATGCCGGCCTGTGCCGTCTGTGCGCGGGCGGCGGTGACAACACCGGCAAGACCGGCGAGCATGCCAGCAATGGCATAGACCTTGATCAGATGCGCTTCGATATTGATACCAGACACGCGGGCCGCCTGCTGGTTGGCGCCGATAGCGTAAGTGAATTTGCCGTAACGGGTGTAACGTAGCGCCACGTGGAAGATGAGGGCGACGACGAGGAACACCACGACCGGCCAGATGCCCGTGCCAATGAAATTGAAACCATCAGTCAGACCGGAGATCGGTTGACCCTTCGTATACCACTTGGAAAGACCACGCGCCGTCACCATCATGCCAAGCGTTGCGATGAAAGGCGGGATCTTGGTGCGGGCGATGAGCTGTCCGTTAATGAAACCCGCCAGGGTACCGGCCAATATGCCGACCGCGAGCGGTATGACGAAAGGCAGATCGGTCAAGCCCGGATAAAGCGCCCGCGGCCATGTTGAGGATTGCGCCACGCTGGCGGACAGCATCGCCGTCAGGCCGACGACGGAACCGGAAGAGAGATCGATACCGCCGGTGATGATGACCTGGGTCACGCCAACCGCGATGATGCCGATCACCGAGACCTGCAGGATCATGATCGTCAGGCGCTGCTGGTTCATGAGGAAGCTCTGGCCGATAAAAATCCAGCCAAGAATTTCATAGACCAGCGCGATGCCGATCAGCACGAAAAAAATATTGGCCTCCGGCGGGATGCGCCGGTGCGGCTTGCGTCCGGATTTTGCGTCCAACTCTGTGTTGGCGGCGGCGTTCGTATTCATAGTTATTCCTCCTCGAGAAATCCCGGCGCGCCTCACCGCGATGCGAGATCCATCACTTTAACCTGCGTGGCTTCACTTCTATCAAGAAAGCCCGTCACTCGACCTTCATGCATGACCATGACACGGTCGCTCATACCCAGAACCTCCGGCATTTCGGACGAAATCATGATCACGGCGACGCCCTGGCGCGCCATCTCGCAAACCAGCTTGTGAATTTCCGCCTTGGCCCCGACATCGATGCCGCGTGTCGGCTCATCCAGAATGAGAATGCGCGGCTTGGTCAGCATCCAGCGGCCGATCAGCACCTTTTGCTGGTTACCGCCAGACAGGTTCTCGATGCGCTCGTAAAGATGCGGCGTCTTGACACGGAGCTTGCGGCACATGTCCTCGCAGGCCTCCGACAGCGCATTTTCCTGCACGAAGCCATTGGCGACATATTTATCCTGCAGGACGGCGATCTGCATGTTCTCCAGAATGTTCAGGATCAGCAGGCATCCCGTATCCTTGCGATCCTCCGTCAGAAACGCCATGCGGTGACTGATAGCCTTCGTCGGGCTGTCGATCGAAACCGGCTTGCCGTCGATTGCAATCGTGCCTTTGGATGCGGGCGTTACACCGAACACCGTTTCCGCAACATTGGAGCGGCCAGATCCGACGAGACCGGCGACGCCGAGAATTTCACCGGCGCGCACCTCGAAGGAAATGTCATGGAAAACGCCGTCGAGCGTGAGATTCTTGACCGAAAGTACAACGTCACCGATCGGAACCTCTTCCTTAGGGAACATCTGGGTGATCTCACGACCCACCATCATGCGGATGATGTCGTCGCGCGTTACTTCGGTCGAGGCATGGGTGCCGATATATTTCCCGTCGCGGAAAACCGAAAACTCATCGGCGATCTCGAACAGTTCGTTCATCTTGTGGGTGATGTAGACGATACCGATGCCCCGTTCCCGGAGATCGCGGATGATGCGGAAGAGATGCTCGACCTCGCGCTCCGTCAGCGCCGATGTCGGCTCGTCCATGATGAGAACATCAGAATCATACGAAACAGCCTTGGCGATCTCGACCATCTGGCGACTTGCCACCGAAAGCTCGCCAACGCGGGTTTCCGGGTCGAGATCGATGCCGAGCCTTTGAAGAAGCGTCTCGGTTCGACGATACATTTCGCCGTGATCGATGAAGCCCAGCCGGTTTTTTGGCTCGCGTCGTATCCAGATGTTTTCCGCCACCGTCATATAGGCCATCAGGTTCAGTTCCTGATGGATCATGGCAATACCGTTTTCCAGCGCATCGAGCGGGGAATCGAGACGTATGCCGGCGCCTTTCAGACGAATTTCGCCACTGTCCGGCTGATAAATGCCAGCCAGGATTTTCATCAGCGTCGATTTTCCGGCGCCATTCTCGCCCATCAGCGCATGCACGGTGCCGCGCTTCAGCTTGAACTGCACATCATCGAGCGCCACGACGCCGGGAAATTCCTTGCGTATGCCTTCCGCAGCAAGAAGATACTCCGCATTCGGCACGGCTCCGCTGGCGCGCACGGCAGCCATTGTCGATGGACTGACGACCATCTCACCCTCCACAATAGACAAAAATGACCGGAAACAGGCTTTGCCAGACGACGCGCCTTGCCTCCGGGGAGGCTTGCAGCGCCAAGTCGACCACGACATGAAAGCGCTGCAACACTTTGAATTTACTGAAATTCAATCATAATTCGCGCGCACCGAAGCTTGTCTTCGGCGCCGTCGAAAACCGGCATCCGCCTCCAATATCGATCTGAACGGGCGCAGATGCCGGAAGGTGGCCGTTAGTTCTTGGCCACGTAGTCCTTGACGTTTTCAGGCGTGACAAGCTGGAAAGGAATGTAGACTTTCTTCTCCACCTTGTCGCCCTTGGCGAGCTTCAGCGCAGCATCAAGAGCACCCTTGCCCTGGCCTGCCGCATCCTGGAACACCGTCACATCCAGATCGCCCGCCTGCATGGCGGCGAGGGCGTCCTGCGTGGCGTCAACGCCAGCGACGACATAGCTCTTCATATCCTTGCCTGCGGCCTTCAGGGCCTGGATCGCGCCAATCGCCATTTCATCGTTGTTGGCGATGACGGCGTTAAATTCGATGCCGCTGGAGAGCCAGTTGGTCACAAGGTCGGAACCCTGTGTACGCTGCCAGTTTGCGGTCTGCTCTTCAACAACCGAAATGCCCTTGCATTCGTCAGTCATCAGAACGTCTTTCGCAGACTGCGTGCGCATGCGCGCCGCCTGGTTGGAAAGCTCGCCCATCATGATGACCGCATTGCCCTTGCCACCGAGAAGGCGGCAAACTTCTTTCGCTTCAAGCGTGCCGGCAACCGTTTCGTCGGAGGCGACGAATGCCTGGCCGTCCGGCAGGCTATCGACGTTCACCGGCTGGCGGTTGACGTAAACCAGCGGAATCTTGGCGTCGGCGGCGAGCTTCGACATGGCCGCTGTCGCATCCGTATCAACCGGATTGACGATAATCGCATCGACCTTGGACGCGATGAAATTCTGGATCTGGCTCTGCTGCTTGGCGACGTCGTTCTGCGCGTCCTCGACCTGCAGCGTGACACCATTCAGTTCCTTGGAATAATCCTGCATGCCGTTGCGCAGTACGGTCAGGAAGTTGTCGTCGAACAGCGCCATCGAGACGCCGATGGTCTCCGCATGGGCCGCTGTGCCGAGAAGCACAGACATGGCTGCGCCGATGATAAATTTCCTCATTGTTTTCTCCTCCATGGCGTCCGGTGCCGCCTCTCCCAGCCGGAGGCGGACCTTAAAGCCCGCCGCAACCTCCTCACAGCAGAAAACGGAATAATGAAACCGAATTTCTGCCTGCCCGATATATTTATTCCATTTTTGGCCTGAACGTCAATGCTTTCTTCGTGACCTTGTTACAGAGCGATGCAAAAGACTGTGATGACGGAAAATTCCAGAGGAGGCGACTTCCGGACCGCATTCCCGAGCTAGGCTTAAGGAACAGGTTCACGTCGCTCACGCCTGGAAGGCTGGAGCCATAAGCCATTGAAAATGCAGCTTGCGGTTCGAGATCAGAGGAAAATTGGCGGAGATGGAAGATTTATTCCAAAACGGAAACCGCCTACCCTCTTTATAGACGGCGGGCGGCGCATCCGATTTCTTCACCCTGGAACCTTCAACGGACTCAAAATCCCGCCTGTGGAAATCTGACGGTAGACGTCAGCGGCAAAAGGAAGTCCATATCGCCTTACCGGTGCGATCCAGGCATGACATCAGCGGGAATCGGGCAGACATATTTGCTGCCTTCTGTCTTTTCCTGCCATTCCTTCCTGGCATTGGCGAGCAGCTCCGGAGAAGTCATCAGCGCCAGGCCTGTCGATGCCATTGCCTTGGCGGCATGCGCCATGGCCTTGTGGGCGGCAGCGCTTTTGCCCTGCGCCACCACCTGCCATGTGTGTGGATTGGTGCCGATCGCCCAGGCAGGCGTCCAGCACTGCGCCGTCGGCGTCACCCAGCTCACATCACCGACATCGGTGGAACCCGCCCGGAAATGCGATTGTCCCTCGAAATCCCGCAGGCCGAGATGCAGGGGCGTCGAACCATCGATTTTCCGGTTGGAAAAAACATCGCCCTTTATCTGGTAGAGCCGGATGCTGCTTTTGATCGCCTCATCGGTAAACGTGTCCTGAATACGTTTGGCAAAATCGATATCCGCCTCGTCGAAAGCGATGGGGCCAAGCGCCACCATGTTTTCATGCATCGCGGTTTCCAGCGTGATGTTGGGCAGGAGATTGGTGGAGGCGGTATCGAAGACGATCTCCACCTCGGTTTCAGTCATCATCGCCGCGCCGCGCGCCACCTTGTCCACCCGCGCGGCAAGATCAAGCGCCTGGCGCATTTCCGGAGCGCGGATAAGGTAAAGCACTTCCGCCTTCGCCTGCACCACATTGGCCGCTTTGCCGCCGGTATCGGTGATTGCATAATGCACCCGGCAATCCTGCGGCATGTGTTCGCGCAGGAAATTGACGCCGACATTCATGAGTTCGACGGCATCAAGCGCCGAACGCCCGAGATGGGCGGCGTTGGAGGCGTGGGCCGCAACACCCTTGAAACGGTAGAAATATTCCAGCACGGCAAGATTATTGGTTGAGCGTACGCCGTTGAAAGGTGCCGGATGCCACGTCAGCGCCGCATCGACATCATCGAACAGGCCGGCGCGCACCATGAAGGTCTTGCCGGAACCGCCCTCTTCGCCCGGGCAACCGTAATAACGCACAGTGCCGGGCAGGTTATTGGCTTTCAGATGCCGGGCGAGCGCGATGGCGCCCATCAGCGAACCGACGCCCAGCAGGTTATGACCGCAGCCATGGCCGGTGGCGCCTGCCTCGCGTGGCTTCACTTCGGCCACACCGGCCTCCTGGCTCATACCAGCCAGCGCATCGAATTCGCCAAGAAAGGCGATGACAGGCTTACCATTGCCGAATTCGCCGATGAACGCCGTTTCCATGCCTGCCACGCCGCGGCGAACAGCAAAGCCATTTTCCTCGAACGCGGCGGCCAGAACGCCGGCAGATTGCTGCTCCTCGAATTTCAGCTCGGCAAAATCCCAGATGCTGTCGCTCAGGGTGGTGAAGTCGGGTTTCATTGCCTCAACTTCGGCGGCAATCGACATCACGGCGTCACGGTTCATGGCTTGTCCTCGCATTTCCGCCCTTGGCGGGCACGCGCAAGCGCTTCGGCGGAGGCACCGCCAAATCCTTGCGCACTATGATGGAAAGCCCGCGCCGGGGTCCGCCTCCGGCGCGGGCAACAGTGGATCAGTTGTCGACCGAGACTTCCCAGAGGCGGGCGTTCGACTGCCAGACCGGCTGGCCCTTCAGCTTCTTCGTCGCGCCCCAGACATCGACCATGTCGTAAAGGAAGATGCCGGGCATTTCCTTCAGCATCAGTTCGTGGAACTCGTCGAAAATCTTCTGGCGTTTCGTCTGGTCGGCCTCGACATAGGCCGCCTTCATCAACTCGATCGCCTTCGGATCGTCCCACATCAGCGATGCGTTCTTATCCTTGTTGCCGACATAGAAGGCATACATCAGCGCCGGGTCAAGACGCGGGGCGACCGACTGCGAGATCACCTGATAATTGCCGGAGCGACGGCGATCGACCTGCGTGGCATAGTCCAGCACCTCGATCTGCACGTTAAGACCCGCCTGCTGCATCATCGCCTGCGCCATGACGGCGGCCGGGAAGCTCGGCACATTGCCGCGCTTGTTGGCGATGATGGAGATCGGTTCGCCCTTGTAACCGGCGGCGGCCAGCTCCTTCTTGGCCGCTTCGATGTCATAGGCCGGACGCTTCTTCTGGGTCTCGTCGAAATAGACCGAGTCCTGCGAGACCATCGAACCGTTGGCTTCACCCGTACCGTTCGACGCCGCCGCGACCAGTTCGTCAAGATCGAGCGCCATCGCCATGGCGCGGCGCACGCCGGGATTGCTCAGCACCTTGTCGCGGGTCTGGATGTAGAACAGGTTCTTGCCGTTGTTCCGGGAAACGATGAGCTGCATCTTGTTGTTGGTCTTGAACTCCGGAATAAGATCGGGAGAAATCTCGGCCGTATCGAGCACGCCGGATTCAAGGCCCGCCTTCACCGTCGAAGCATCGGGAATAACCATGAACTTGATGCCATCGGCGAGCGGTCGCTTGGAGCCGACCATACCGTCAGGCTTACCGTCATTTGCCGGCGAAACGTAGCCCGCAAATTTGGAAAGGCGGATATATTCGCCTTTCTTCCACTCGTCCCACTGGAACGGCCCGGTCCCGATCGGCTTGACGAAGCTGCCATCGGCAGCAATCGATTCCGGCGAGATCATGCCGGTATAACCGCATTCCGGTCGCGACATGAGGCCAAGGAAAACGCCAGACGGCTTTTCAAGATTGATCTCGACCGTGGATGCATCCGTGGCCTTGACGCCGGTGACGTGTGCTGCCCCGCCTTGCGCAAAATCGTTGAGGCAGGTCCATTTGGTTTCCGGCTTCAGGTAGCGCGTCCAGTTCCAGACGATATCTTCCGCGGTGAGCGGCTTGCCATTGTGGAATTTCACGTCCTTGCGCAGCTTGAAGGTATAGGTCAGGCCGTCAGGCGCAACCTCGACGCTTTCGGCGAGAAGCGGCTTCACCTCGCCGGCATTGTTATACCCGACCAGGCCTTCGACGATGTGCAGCATCACCCCGTCCGTATTGCCGTCGCGGTTCACGCCCGGATTGTTGCTGCGCAGATCCGAGCTTTGCGCAATGGTGATATCGCGTGCAGCGGCGACATTGGCGGTCACGAGCAGGGCAACGCCTGCGAGAAGAAGTTTTTTCACTGTTCGACCCTCATTGTTGTCGTTGATTGTGACTAGAGCACGTCCGGTTTAAATTGAAGTTTTAGACGTGCTCTATCTCTTTGTTTTTACGCATTTTCCGGGCGTAAAACCGCTACGCATTTTTACTGGAAATGCTCGGTTAAAACCCATCCCAGCAGGACTGTGCCAGCCGGCCGATCGTTTCGAGCGCGATGGTGTATCCCGGCGTGCCATCAGGCATCACCTGCGGCACCTCGTCGGTATAGGTGGTGATGATGAAGGACGGTGCGCCGTTTCTGTAGACGATGCCGGCATCCATGCGCCCACGCTTGCCGCGGCCGCTCTTGCTCGCCACAACGGCCTCGAAAGGCAGGCGGGAGCGAATTCCATAACGCAAAATCTGGTTCTTCAGCGTCTGCATCGCCCACTCGCACAATTGCGGGCTGCAACCGAGCTTTGCCTGCGCTTCAGGCGAGGACTGCGCATCCAGAATTGTCTGCAGCAGCAGCACCTGATCCGCCGCCGAAGTGGTCGTAACTGTCTTCAACGGATGGTCCGCCGCCAGTGCCAGCGGCGGGATGAGGAAACGGTGGTGGGTGTTGGCCATACCGAGCGATTTGCAATAGCCGTCCACCTCTTGCAGCGTCAGCCGTTCCAGCACCATCTTGGTGCAGACATTGTCGCTCAGCACCATCATGCCGGCGACGGCATCGCGCAGCGAAATGACGATGCCCGGCGTCATGTAGCGGAACATGCCGCTCGCAACCTCTTCCGCCAGCCGCTTTTCATAGGTGACGGGCTGGTCGAGATCGACCCGCCCTTCGCTGGCGGCCTTGAGCACGGCCATCATGATCGACGTCTTGCGGGTGCTGCCCGATGGCGTCTCCTCGTTTTCTCCCCGTCCGATCTCTTCGCCGGTCAGGAGATTGCGCACCATGAAGCGCGTCACGAAAGGCTGTGCATCACAGATCGCATTCAGTTGGGCAGCCACGGTCATAGTCATCTTCCTGTTAAACTTCATTTTCCAGACGCCATTTCAGTGTCACGCCGCCCTTTTCATTCTGGTCGAGGGCGGGAATGGCCGAGAGCAGCCGGCGCGTATAGGCTTCTTTCGGACTGTCGAAAATCGTGTCGCGGTCGCCCTCTTCGATGATGCGACCGTCCTGCATGACGACGACACGGTCAGCCACCTGCTCCACCACACCGAGATCGTGGCTGATGAACAGGCAGGAAAAACCGTAACGTTTCTGCAGATCGGAAAAGAGATCGAGCACCTGCGCCCGCACCGTCACGTCAAGCGCGGAAACCGGTTCGTCGGCGATCAGGAACCGCGGACGGCGGGCAATGGCGCGCGCAATCGCCACGCGCTGGCGCTGGCCGCCGGAAAGTTCGTGCGGGTAACGGGTGGCATAGTCAGCGCCAAGTCCCACCTCTTCCAGCGTTTCCAGCGCTCGTTTGCGCTTGGCGGCCTGGTCGAGACCGGGCACGAGGCGCAACGCCTCCTCCACCAGCGCCTGAATCGTCATGCGCGGATCGAGCGAGGAATAAGGATCCTGAAACACCATCTGGCAATTCAGGCGATAGTCCTTCCAGTCCTCGCCGCGCTCCCGGCCGTGAAAGCGGATATGCCCTTCGCTCTCCTGCACGAGCCCGGCGATGGTGCGGCCAAGCGTCGTCTTGCCGGAACCGGAGCCGCCGACGAGCGCCACGACTTCACCCTCGTGAATATCAATGCTGACGCCATGCAGCGCCCGCTTTGATTTGGCCTTTTTCAGCAGAGATTTGCGGCCGGCATAATCGACGACGATATCGCGGGCCGAAACCATCGGTGCTTTGGACGTGTCGATGCTGCGCAGCTCGCCGCGAAACGGCAGGGAGGAAAGCAGCTTTTTCGTATAGGGGTGCTGCGGCGCGTCCAGCAGGTCCTCAGTGCGGCCCTGCTCGACGATTGCGCCTTTTTCCATCACCACGATGCGGCTGGTATAACGCGCCACCATCGGCAGGTCGTGGCTGATGAGGAGAACAGCAGTGCCTTCCGCCCGCGTCAGCTCGACCATCAGTTCCATGACATCGCGCTGGATGACCGCGTCAAGCGCCGTCGTCGGCTCATCGGCGATCAGCAGGGCCGGTTTCAGGAGCATGACAGAGGCCAGCATGATGCGCTGGCGCATGCCGCCGGAAAACTCGTGCGGATAGGCCGCCAGCGCACCTTCGGGATCGCGGATGCCGACCCGGCGCAGCATGTCGAGAATTTTCTCGCGGCGCTCTTCTGGCGCTAATTTCGTGTGAAGGATCAAACCCTCCTCCAGCTGCCGGCCAATCGTCATCGACGGATTGAGGGAGGTCATCGGCTCCTGAAACACGACACCGATCTCCGCGCCGCGCAGACGCCGAAGCTCCTTCACCGGCAGGTACATGACATCCTGCCCCTTGTAGATGATCGACCCGCCGGTGATGGCGATGGCAGGTGGCAGAAGCGAGATGAGCGCGCGGGTGGCGAGCGTCTTGCCCGACCCGCTTTCGCCGACGATGCCGAAGATTTCGCCCGCGGCAATGTCGAAGGAGACATCCTTCACCACCCGGTGGCCGGTTCTGGCGACTTCGAGCGAAAGGCCGCGAACGGTGAGAAGTGTATTATCCGTCATTTGAGACCTCTCATGCGCGGGTCAAGCCTGTCGCGAAGGGCGTCGCCCAGAAGATTGATGCCAAGCAGCGTCAGCGCGATACAGAGACCGGGGAAAAGCCCCAGCCACACGGCCTGCTGGATGAAGGGACGGCCGGCGGCCAGCATGTTGCCCCAGGTCGGCGCCGGCGGCGGCACGCCGAGGCCAAGGAAGGATAGCGCACTTTCCGACAGGATGGCCCAGCCGAACATGGAGGTGGCAAGAACCGTTATCGGCGCGATGCAGTTGGGCAGGATATGGCGGAACATGGTGTAGATCTCACCATTGCCCATCACCATCGACGCCTCGATGAATTCCCGTTCACGCAGAGAAAGCACGGCACCGCGCACCACGCGGGCCATGGATGGTGTATAGGCGATGCCGAGTGCGAAAATGATGCCATACTGGTTTGCGCCGAAAACCGCGAGCAGGCCGAGCGCCAGCAGAATGCCGGGAAAGGCAAGAAGCGCATTGTTGATGGCCATGATAACGCCATCCACCCAGCCCCGCGCATAACCGCTGACAAGGCCGATCAGCGTGCCGAAGATTGTCGCAAAGCTGACCGTCAGGAAGCCGATCCAGACGCTGGCGCGCGCGCCAACCATCAGGCGGCTCAAAACATCTCGCCCGAATTCGTCGGTACCGAGAAGATGGCTGGCGCTCGGACCGGCCAGACGCGAGGCAAAGCCCAGCTTCATCGGATCATAAGGCGTCCAGAACAGGCCGGTCACGGCGGTGATGAGCAGGAGGGCGATGAGAAAGCCGCCGATAAGCCCGTTGAGTGTGAACTTTTTCATTCGGCAACCACCCGCGGATCGAAGAGGGGATAAAGAAGGTCGACGAAGAGGTTGACCAGCACGTAGGACAGGGAAACGAACAGCAGGCAGCCCTGTATGACGGGGTAGTCGCGCGCGAAAATACTGTCGACCATTAGCCGTCCAAGGCCGGGAATGGTGAACACCGTCTCGATGACGGCGATGCCGCCGAGAAGATTGCCGAGGATGAGGCCGATCATCGTCCAGGTCGGACCGAAGGCGTTCTTGAAGGCGTGCCGCCAGAGAACCGCGCTTTCCGAAAGGCCCTTGGCGCGGGCATGGGTGATGTAGTCCAACCGCAGCACTTCCAGCGTCGAGGCGCGCGCCATGCGGATCAGAACGCCCATTTCATGGATCACCAGCGTCATGACAGGCAGGACGAGATAGAGCATGCCGCCGACGAGATTGTCGCTGATTGACACGTATCCCAGCACCGGCAGCCAGCCGAGCTTGAGGCCGAAAAACAGAAGAAGCAGAAGGCCCAGCCAGAATGTCGGAATGGACAGCAGCAGTGTTGCCGTTCCCACCAGCGCAAGATCGGTCAGACTGTTCTGCTTCCAGGCGGCGATCACGCCAGCCGGAACCGCAATCAGGCTGGCGAGCAGCACGGCAACCACAACGATCTCGGCGCTGACGAGGAAGCGCGACACGACGAGCTGCAGAACCGGCTCATCATTGACGATGGAGCGGCCGAAATCGCCCTGCACCACATTGCCCGCCCAGATGACGAACTGCTGCGGCATGGATTTGTCGAGGCCGAGTTCGGTCCTCATGGCTTCGATCTGTTCCGGTTGTGCCATGTCGCCCAGCATCAGCGCAGCCGGATCGCCCGGAATGAAGCGGATGAGCGCAAAGACCGTGATCGACACGAATGCGATCGTCGGCAGCGCCATCAAAAGACGGCTCAGTATGAATCTTATCATCGGTTCCCCACGATTGATGGCCGGGATTAGCGCCCCGCCTCTATCGGTTTCATTGCTGGCGACTATGACGGATTGATAAATAAGGCGCAATATTATGCATAAACGTCATATATCTATGCAGAATGACGACGCGTTTGATCCTGATGAGGACAATAAGATTTTCCGACCAAAATCCCGTTTTCAGTTGATTTTTTGCGAAAGCTGAATTTCCCGCTTCAGGGCATCGCTCAGCGCCTGCGCAGCGATGGACAAGGGTGCGCCGGAGGCACGGGCAAGACCGAACTCCTGCGTCGCCTGTGGAACGAATGGCCGGGCGACAACGGGAAGGTGGCGGTAGAGGTTAGCATAAAAACTGCTAATGATCG
Source organism: Agrobacterium sp. B1(2019) (assembly GCF_008274755.1). Classification (NCBI taxonomy): domain Bacteria; kingdom Pseudomonadati; phylum Pseudomonadota; class Alphaproteobacteria; order Hyphomicrobiales; family Rhizobiaceae; genus Agrobacterium; species Agrobacterium sp. B1(2019). The sequence goes on from NZ_VTPB01000002.1 coordinate 601,324, forward strand.
TCGCTCCCAATCCATGCGCCACATAGGCGCAGGCGGAACTGTTGGTGTGGGTCTCGATCTTCACCATCGGCTTGACGCCGGCCTTTTTGAAAACCTGATCGAGCGCCATGCGGTTCGGCCGCTGGCGGCCGATCAGAATGAGCGGAATGTTGCGCAGGTCCTTGACGGTGATTTCGTCAAGCGCGGCCAGCGGATGATCCTCCCGAACCACACAGACGCTTTTGCCGGTCGCAACACGCTCGACATCGATGCCCGGGCCAATCTCGCCCTCCATCCGCAGGAAACCAAGATCGATCACCCGCTCGCCGACGAGCTTGTTGATGGCGGTCGTCGTTTCGAAAAATGTCTCGATGCGAACGCCGGGAAAATCCCTGACATAATCGATCAGCATGGCGGGCGCAAAATTTTCCCACATGCTGCTCGGCAGGCCGATGCGGACGATTTCAGGGCCAGCCGCGCCATTGCGCAGATCCTCGGCGTGGCCGGACATGCGATCGACCGCAAGCAGCACGTTCTCCGCATCCCGCGCAAGCAGCACCGCCTCCGGCGTCGGGATCAGCCGCCCCTTGTCGCGGGCAAACAGCGTCAACGACAAATCCGCCTCAAGCTGCGCCAGAAGCCGGCTGATGCCGGACTGGCTGAGCCCCATGGCCTTGGCAGTGGCGATGGTCGAGCCGGTGGAAAGAAGCGTGCGCAGAACTTCGAGCTGCTTGATGTTCATGAGGCCAGCACCATGGATGAAGAGACGAGCCGGTTTCGGTTCTGACGTTTTGCCGCCGTTGAGCCTGGATGTCACCGTTTTTTTTTGGCATCGCCAGGTAGCCGGTATGGTTGCCGGCTACAATTCCACCTCATAAATCCTGTCGTGGGTGGCCACGCATGCCTCTCCCGATGGCGTCACCCAGCCGCGGAACATGCCGGGGGTATTGTAAGGCGAGGCAATGCCACCTTCGGCATCGATCGCAACGAGACCGGCACCGATCTCATAAGGCGCCAGATCCTTGTGAACGAGATTGCCGGCGGCGGTTTCCAGATCCTGCCCGAGATAGGCAACGCGGGACGCGATCTCGTGGCCGACGACATAGCGGATAAAAAACTCACCCTTGCCCGTGCCTGAAACGGCGCAGGCGCCGTCACGCGCATAGGTGCCGGCCCCGATCACCGGGCTGTCGCCAACCCGCCCATCCGGCTTGTTGGTGTAACCGCCGGTGGAGGTGGCGGCGGCGAGATGCCCCGCCGCATCGAGCGCCACAGCCCCGACGGTTCCGTGCTTTTCGTTTTCCGTCGCTTCCGTACCGGCGCGGGCGTGGCGCTTCATCGCAGCCAGCGCCTCCAGGCGCTTTTGCGTGGTGAAATAGGATTGAGGCTCGGTCGCGAGCCCCTTTTCCTTGGCGAAGCGGTCGGCCGCCTCCCCCGTCAGATAGACGGCGCGCTCATCGGCCATCAGCGCGCGGGCCGCCTTCACAGGGTTGCGGATGGCGCGGGAGGCGCTGATCGCGCCCGCCGCCAGTGTGGCACCGTCCATGATCGAGGCATCGAGTTCGTGAATGCCGTTCTCATTGAGGGCCGCGCCATGCCCCGCATTAAAATGCGGGCTGTCCTCCATGACGACGACCGCCGCCTCGACCGCTTCAAGCGCGGTTCCGCCAGCCTTCAACACGCCGTAACCGGCGCGCAGCGCCGCTGCCAGATCGTCGCGCGCAGCTGCCCACTCCTCTGAAGTCATGCTGTCTTCCGGCATCACGCCGCAACCACCGTGAATGGCCAATGCGATCTTCGTCATATGCTCACTCCCTCGTCGCCCCACCATCGGCAGGACCTCTTCCCATCAATGAAAGGCGATATCGCCGATAACGCGCACGCGGACCCTCCGCGCGCCACCCGGAAGATAGGCGATCGGAATATCCTCCACCTCAAGCGTCTTGAGGCTTCCCCGCTCCGCGCCGGATGCGACCGCCGCGTTCTGCGCCTCGGTCTCGGCTTTCGCAAGGGCGTCGTCGCGGCTAAGGCCGGAAAAGACCTGATCCACCTCGCCGGACACCTGCGCCATCGCAGCACCCAGCGCATTGGCAACGCCTGCATTTTCCACACGCAGCACCTCGGATGCGCCCGGCACCTGCTCCGGTATCAGGAATGCGCCGCCGCCGACCGCAACCAACGGCACGTCTTCGGCTGATGTCTTCATCTGGTCGAAGCTGTCGGCCACCATGTCACGGATGCGTTGGAGCGAGGCCTGCACGAAAGCCGGGTCGAGGTCCTTCACACGATCCCTGTCGCCCATCTCGATCAGGCCTGCAGCAACGGCGATATCCGATGTCGTCAGTGTCTCGCCGCCGAAAACGCGGGCTTCGGTCAGGATGCGATACCCCACCGAGCGCGGGCCGATCTTGCCTGTCTGCGGATCGACAATGGTGCCGCCGCCAAGCGCGATCGGCAGAAGATCGGGCATGCGAAAAAGGGTGCGCACCCCGCCAATATGAACGATATTGTTCGCCTCACGCGGGAACCCGCCGACAAGGCAACCGATATCGGAGGTGGTGCCGCCGACATCCACCACCATGGCGTCGGAAAGCCCGGTGAGGAAGGCGGCACCGCGCATCGAATTGGTCGGGCCGGAGGCGAAGCTGTGCACGGGGTTTGCAGCAGCGACATCCGCGAGCGCCACGGTGCCGTCATTCTGGGTCAGATAGAACGGAGCCTTCACACCTGCGCCGCGCAATGCATCCGAAAATGCCTGAACGGTGGTCTTACCAAGGGTTTGTAGCGCTGCGTTCAGCAGGGCGACATTCTCCCGCTCCAGAAGCCCGATGCGGCCAAGCGTATGGGAAAGCGTGATGCGGGCATCAGGAATGACCGAACGGACGATTTCCGCCGCCCGCCCCTCGCACTCCGTCGTCAACGGCGAGAAAGTTGCCGAAATGGCGATGGAGGTGACGCCCGCATCGCGGATTTTCATCGCCGCCTCCCGAATTTCATCGGGAACCATGGGCACCAGCGGACTGCCGTCATATTCATGGCCACCATGGACCATGAAGATCAACGGATCGACGGCAGCGCGCAAATCTTTTGGCCAGTCGCACATGGGGGGCAGCGAAGAACCGGTCGGCAGCGCGATGCGGATGGCCGCAACCCGCTCCAGCCGGGCGCGCTCCACCACCGCATTGGTGAAATGGGTGGTGCCGATCATCACCGCATCGATCGGTCGATCCGTCGCGCCGACATGACCAGAGACGTGCGCGAGCGCCGACTTTACGCCGGAGAGGACATCCTGCGTGGTCGGAACCTTGATGGAGGCGACGATGGTGTCGCCATCGATCAGAACGGCATCCGTATTGGTGCCGCCAACGTCAATACCGATGCGTTTCATGGGAATACCGATCTGAAGTCAATGTCATAACCGAAGGCACGCGGGCCGACGGCGGCGATGCCTGCAGGCGTCGTCAAGAGTTCCGGCGCCGGCAGGGCGATAACCGTGACACGCTGGCCATACCGCACCGATTCCGTGCCGATGGCGCTGCCCGAAACGGTGTCGAGAAGGCAAAGCAGATCCGGCGTCATGGCGACCGGCTGGCCATCGCGGAAGGCGACCGCCCATTCATTCTGGAAGGCGAGTTCCATGCGCGAACCCCGGTCGGCGTCTATGCCTTCAATGGTCGTGCTGCCGCGCAGGAAGCCGCCGGTGGTCTCGCGGGCAACATCCACCACCTTGCCACGGAACAGCTGCTTGCCACCCTCATGGTCGAGAACCGCCTGAACGGGATCGTCATGGCGCGCACGGGCCTCCATCACGGCCCGCCCAAGTTTTGTCGCCTGGGTGACGGTGTAATGAATGCCCCATTCCTTCACTTCCTTGCCGGTGCGGGGGGCCTTGCAGGTGGCGGCGGTTGAGCCGACTTCGGTGCAGACCTTGCGCGAGATGCGCTCCATCCATTTCCAGGAGGCAGCGCGCGTCACGATCACCTCATTGTCGCGCACATCGACCAGCGACAGCGGAAACATCGGCAGGTTGCCGATGGCGAAGGATGTCATCTGCGCTTCCGGATAGGCGCGTCCCATGGCATCGGCATTAACGACCGGCCGGTCGAGCACGGCGGCGGCGAGGAAGGAAGAAAGCGCATTGGAACCGCCGATCTCCACGCTCATGATCGCCCGGAACGGCTTGCCGAGATAATCCTCCATCACCTCGATCGCACGGGCGAGATGCACGGGGTCTCCCAGCCGTTCCTGACCGACAAGCGGGGCACCCATCTTGGACACGACGGCGACCATATCATCATCGGCGAGCGCCATGGGGTCCATGACCTTTACCCGCCGCCCCTCGGCATAGAGACGCCGCAGATTAAGCGTCGAGATATAGGGGTTGCCGCCGCCCCCCGTTCCCAGAATCCAGGCGCCGGTGGCCAGAGGTTCGATATCGTCTTCGGAAAATTCCTGGATCATGCGTCATCCTCGGGCATGCCGCAGCCTTTCCGGCCGCAGGCGATGCTCCTTCCCTTTGAAGTTCCAAGTCTGCCAACCCCACCGTCTGGGCGGGGTTGGTTTTCATGAGGTAAAGATCACTCGGCCTTGCAGTCCCAATGGAAATTGGAGAAGTTCAGGTCCCAGCTCTGCATGGGGATGAACTCGTAACCCTGAAGGCACTTGTTCGCCGCATAACGGCGGTTCGGCGCAACCGCCCAGACGTCAGGCTGAAGATCGGCGATCTTCGTCTGCAACTCCTTGTAGGTGGCGTTCTGCTCGTTGACATCGGTGGTGGCGCGAACCTTGTCGATCAGGCCGTCGATTTCCGCATTCTGCAGCCACTCCATTGACATCCAGGTGCCGGAGGCTTTGGAATGATACTGGTTGTAGAACATCGAGTCCGGCGACGGATAGGTCGGCGAGATGTTCACCTGCGTCGATGCCGGCGTCGTTTCCGGCTTGGAGGAAAGCTCGACGATGCGGTTCCACGGCTCGGGCTTGATATCGAGCGTGATGCCGATCTGTTCGAGGCTGGATTGCAGAAGCAGCGCCACTTCGGCCTCGAAGGCCAGCGACGCGACATAGCTGTTGACGAGCGTGATCTTCTGGCCGGCATATTTCGACTTGGCCAGCTCTTCCTTGGCCTTTTCCAGATCGTAGACGCCCGGCTGGATATCGCCGTTATGCGCATCCTTGAACGCGTCGGAAAGCGGCCCTTTCATATCGAAGCCCGGATAAATCACTTCCTGGATCGTCTTGTAGTCGGTCGCATAGGCGATGGCGCGGCGGACGTGGACGTCGTCGGTCGGGTAGACCTTGGTGTTGAGCTTGATGACGAAGCCGCCGGCGGTGCGGGTCTGGATCAGCTTGTAACCCTTCATGCGGCCGATGGATTCATAGGTGTCGTTGCCAAGCCCATGCGAGGAAAGGCCGAGCTCGCCCTTTTCCGCCAGCGCCTTGACGGTGGCGTCGTCGCTGGTCTGCACGAAGCGCACTTCGTCGATCGGCTTGCCCTTGGTCCAGCCGAGGAAATAATCGGCATTGCGGGCGATGACCATATCGGCTGAGCGGTTGTAGCTGACCAGCTTGTAGGGGCCGGAACCGGCGGAATGTTCGCCGACATAGGCCTCGCCCCATTTGTCTTCCGGCTTGGCATTGGCTTCGATCAGCGTCTTGTTCATCGCCATCATCAGCGGCGTCGCCGCCATGAAGGGCGAGAACTGGCGCTCGATCTTCATGACCAGGGTCGCATCGTCAGGCGCGGTGACGTTTTCAGGCTTCAGCACGCCGACGATGAGGTTGGACGGGCCCTTGTTGATACCGAGCAGGCGCTGGATCGACCAGGCGATATCGGCCGCCTTCACTGCCGTACCGTCCTGGAATTTCGCATCGTCGCGCAGGTGGAAGGTGTAGGTCAGGCCGTCCTCGGAAATCTCCCAGGATTTCGCCAGATGCGGCACGATTTCGCCCTTGGCGTTCACCGTGGTCAGGCCGTCATACATGTTCACGATGGCCATGTAGCCGGTGTAATCGGTCACCTTCGCCGGGTCGAGCGAGCTGAATATCTGCATGGTGTTGACCGCAACCGACACCTTGTCTTCCGCAAAGGATGCGGAAGAAAAAACCGGCAACGCGAGCGCCGTGCCGAGCGCAAGCGCGGCGAGACGGGAAGAAACTACAGGCATTTTCATTATCGTTCTCCTCTTTATTGCGAGGCATCGGCCCCGCTTATGGTTAGGCAGCCTTGCTGACCGGAACGGGCAGCGGTGAGAAAGGAATGTCCGGGTAACCGAATGCAGCCGGCCCGACGACCTCAAGCGCGCGCGCGCTGCGCAACAGATCGTGGCAGGGGATGGCGATGACGGCCACGCGCTGGCCGTAGCGCAGCACTTCTGTGGTGATCGGATAACCCGTGTCGACATCGAGCAGGACGATCAGGTCGGGCACCGTCACTTCCACCTCGCCGTCACGGGAAAACAGCAGGAATTCGTTCTGGATGGCGACGCCCGCCGTCTGGCCGGCGCAATCGTCGAAGCCCGACAGCGTGAGATCGCCGACCGCGAAACCACCGCGCAGATGGCGCTTCAGATCGGTGATCTTGCCGTTGAAGATGCGCTTTCCGCCTTCGAGCGCGCAGACCGCCGCAATCGGGTCTTCCTGCTGCTTACGGGCGCGGATTACGGCCTCGCCGATGGCGATCGCCTTGGTGTAGGTTTTCGGAATGCCATACTGGTGCACGTAGTGCGCCTGCATCGGCGCGGTTGCCAGCATTGCGCCACCGCCCTGCGAGACGACGCAAGCGCGCGCCATGCGCTCGTGCCAGACCTCGGAAACAGCATGGCTGAAGATGACGGCATTGCCGTGCAGATCGCACATCACCGATGGCGTGGAACTATGGCCATAGATGGAGAAGGTGGTCATCTGCATTTCCGGGAATGCCCGGCCCATGCCGTCGCAATCGAGGATCGGCAGGCCGCCCAGCGCCGCAGTCACCAGCGGGTTCATGGAATTGGAACCGCCAATTTCCTCGCAGACGATGGCATCGACGGGGGTGCGGATCAGCTCCTCCATCGCCCGCAGGCAACGCAGGCCTTCGCGGCCTTCGCGAATGCGCTCCACGCCGACGACAGGCGCGCCGATACCGCCGATGGACATGCAGAGCGCATCCGGTTCGATGGCATCGGTTGCGAGAATCTTCATCTCGTAACCGGCCTTCATGGCCTCCAGCGCCAGAAGCTTGCCGAGATAGGGATTGCCGCCGCCGCCCGTGCCGAGAATGCCGGCACCGATTTCCAGCGCGTCGAGATCTTCACGGGTCAGCGTCCGCAATGCCGCTTCGTCATATTTCAGCTTGCGTGTCTCAGCCATGATTGGCTCCCATTTCTCCAACAACTTTCACATGAATGCGGGTGGCATTGCCGGGCAGGTAAGCCAGCGGCATATCCTCGCGCTCGATCACTTCGAGCGTCGCGGCAATCGCGCCAGCGGCAACCGCCTTTTCGCGGGCCTCCGCTTCTGCCTCGGCCAGTGCGCTCTCGCGCGTGCGTCCATCGATGAGTGAGAAGACCCGGTCGGTCTCGCCGCTGATCTGCGCAATGGCCGCGCCAACGGCATTGGCCACCGCGAAATTCTCGGGCCGGATGACCTCAAGATCACCGATACGATCCGGCATCAGGATGGAACCGCCGCCAACGGCGATCACCGGCACCGGTGACGACGAGATGCGGCTGCGCTCCACACATGCCTCGAGCATGTCGTTGATCTTGTCGACTGCCGCATCCACGAGTTTTTTGTCGAGGCTGGAGACCAGCGCCTTCTCGCCAACATCCGCTTTGCCGGAGGCAACCGCGATATCGGTCGCTGTCAGGGTCGAGCCACCGAAGCAGAGCGCCTCGCGGCGGACGCGGTAACCGACGGATTTCGGCCCGACGGTCAGGCCGTGATCGCCGTTGACTACCAGCGAACCACCGCCGAGACCGATCGAGAAAACGTCAGGCATGCGGAAATTGGTGCGAACGCCGCCAATATCCACCGTGGTCGAAGCCTGATGCGGGAAACCGTGGGACAGCGAGCCGACATCGGAGGTGGTCCCGCCCACATCCACGACCACGGCATCCTTGAGACCGGTGAGGAAGGCCGCACCACGCATGGAGTTCGTCGGACCGGACGCAAAGGTGAGCACGGGGAAACCGCGCACCACATCAGCCGCCATCAGCGTGCCGTCGTTCTGGGTAATATAGAACGGGCAGGTGATGCCCGCAGCCTTCAACGCTTCGCCGAAAGCCGCAACCGTGCGGTCGGCAAGCGACAGCAGGCTGGCATTCATGATTGCCGCACTTTCGCGCGCAAGCAGACCGTGACGGCCGATATCCTTGGACATTACCACCGGCAGGCCGGGGCAGCGTTCCTGCAGGATTTCTTTCGCCCGCAGCTCCATCGCTTCGTTGATGCCGCTGAAGACACAGGTGACGGCAGCGGCCTTCAGGCCCTTGGCGCGGATATCGGCGGCGATGCGGACAATCTCGTCCTCATCGAGCGGCGAAATTTCGCGGCCGTCGAATTCATAACCACCACGCACCTGATAACCGTGGTTGCCGACGATTTCCTTGAGATCATCCGGCCAGTCGACCATGGGCGGCAGGCCCGCGCCGGAGGGCAGGCCGAGACGGATGGCGGCCACCTCATCCATATGCCGACGCTCGATCACCGCATTGGTGAAATGCGTGGTGCCGATCATCACGGCACCGATGCGCGCCCTGTCTATGCCCGACGCCTCGATGACCTTTTCAAGGGCTTCGATGACACCGGACGTCACATCCTCTGTCGTGGAGGCCTTCACCCCCGCCAGAACAGTTTTATCCTGCAACACAACGGCATCGGTATTCGTGCCGCCGACGTCAATTCCAACGCGATACACGTCAGGCTCCTCTTTCATCAATCGGTCGTTTTTACGAGGAAGCGCATGCGCTCTTCCTCCGTCACGGTGGGTTTGAGACGTTCTTCCTCGTCGGTGACGACGGGTATGGCCGCGATCAGGGCGCGGGTATAGGGATGGGCCGGCTCGGCGAAGACCGCCGACGTCACGCCTTCTTCGACAATCTCGCCCCGCAGCATGATGGCGATGCGCGAACAGAAATTGCGCATCAGCGACAGGTCGTGCGAGATCATCAGATAGGTCAGGCCAAGCTCCTCGCGCAGCTGCAAAAGAAGGTCGATCACCGTCTTCTGCACGGAGACATCGAGCGCGGCCGTCGGCTCGTCGAGGATGAGGATTTTCGGCTCGGCCGCCAGCGCGCGGGCAATAGCCACACGCTGCTTCTGGCCGCCGGAAAGCTCATGCGGATATTTGCCGAGATAGGATTGCGGCAGCCGCACCAGCCCCATCAGTTCCAGCATGCGGTTTTCACGCGCAGGCCCATCCATGCCGATGGATTTCAACGGCAGGGCAAGCGTCTGTTTCACCGTGCGCTTCGGATTGAGTGAGGTGCCCGGATTTTGATATACGATCTGCGTCAGCCGCTTGCCGCGCCCAGGCGCGGGGGCGTCGATCACGAGATTGCCGGAGGTCGGGCGCGAAAGGCCCATGATCATGCGCGCAACCGAGGTCTTGCCGGAACCGGATTCACCCGCCAGGCCAAAAACCTCGCCCTCGTTCAGGATCAGGTTCACATTCCGCACGGCGTGATAACCGTTGCGCCTGCCGTAAATCTTGTTCAGCCCTTCAATCGTCACGATGGGCAAGCGCGCGCTTTGCGCCAGATTGGTGACGCGCGGGCCATAAAGCGGCGGCACCGCATCCAAAAGCGAGCGCGTATAATCCTCGGCAGGGGCATGCAGGATTTGCGCGCAGGGGCCGGTCTCAACGATATCGCCGTGATGCATGACCACGACCCTGTCCGCTACCTTGCGCACGACGCCGAGATTGTGGGTAATCATCAAGAGCGCCATGTTTTCTTCGGCAACCAGCTGATTGATGAGATTGAGGATTTCATCCTGCGTCGTCACGTCGAGCGCCGTGCCGGGCTCATCGGCGATCAGGAGCTTCGGCTGGTGCAGCAGGGCAAGCCCGATCAGAACGCGCTGGCGCATGCCGCCCGAAAGTTCGGATGGATAGGCGTTCATAACCCGTTCGGTATCGGCAAGCTGTACCCGGCGCAGTACCGCTGCGATGCGGTTGCGGCGCTCCGCCTTCGACGAATTGATACCGTCGCGCTTGTCGGCAAAACGCATGACATCATCGAGATGCGTGCCGATCTTGAAGACCGGATTGAAGGAAGAAAGCGGGTCCTGCATGATCAGCGAAAACGCCGTGCCCTTCAGGGCCTCACGGTCCCTGCGCGGCATGGCGAGCACGTCCCCGCCATCGATGACGATCGCACCGGACGTGATCGCAGCATTCTTCGGCAAAGTGCCGATGATCGCCTTGGCGGTGACGGATTTTCCCGATCCGGTTTCGCCGATCAGGGCCACGCGCTCGCCGGCGGCAACCGTGAAGGCGACATTGCGCAGCACCTGCCGGGTGCGGCCGTAATTGGTGAAGGTGACGTTGAGGTTTTCGACCTTGAGAAGCGATTCAGTCATGGCCTTAGCTTTCCACGTCGAACATGTCGCGCAGGCCGTCGCCCAGCAGATTGAAACCCAGCGTCACGTAAAGCACGGCCGCACCGGGGCAGAGCACTTCCCACCAGAAATCCGGCATGAACTGGCGCCCGTCGGCGACCATCGATCCAAGGTCAGGCGTCGGCGGCTTGACGCCGAAACCCAGGAAGCTCAGCGTCGCGCCGAACAGGATGACGAAGGCGGCATCGAGCGTCGTCTTGACCGATATGACGGAAACGCAATTGGGCAGGATTTCGCGGAAGAGGATATGCAACGGGCCTGCACCGGCAAGACGTGCTGCTTCGATATAGTCTTCCGAGGCGATAGACTTCGACACCGAATAGATCAGCCGCGCATGCCAGGTCCACCATAACAGCGTGATCGCGATCATCGCGTTCATCAGCGTCGGTTCCAGGAGGTTGGAGACCGCGAGCGCCATGACGAGCGGCGGCATGGCCAGCATCACATTCGTCAGGCCGCTGATAAGTTTTTCGGTCCAGCCGCCGAAATAACCGGCGATGAGGCCAAGCACGGTTCCGACTGGCACCGAAATGCCGAGCACGCCGATGACGAGAAGCAGCGAGACCCGCAGCCCGAAGATGGTACGGGAAAAGATATCGCGCCCGGCCTTGTCGGTGCCGAACCAGTGCTCCAGATCCGGCGGCATATGGCGGGCGCGGAAATCGACGACCGCACCGATATGTTTCGGATAGGGCGTAAGCCAGGGGGCAAAGACCGCCAGTACCAGCACCGACAGAAGGATCAACGAGCCGATGACCGCCGCCGGATTGCGGCTGAAGCGATACCACATCATGTATCCGGCGCTTAAGCCCCGATCAGTGGGTTCGAGCATTTTCATATCAGCCATCAGCGAGCCTCCTTGCGGCGCAGGCGCGGGTCGATGATCGAGATCAGGACATCCACGATCAGGTTCGCAACGATGAAGAACAGGCCGGCCACCAGCACCACGGCGGTCACGGCGTTGAGGTCTTTCTGCAGGATGGCGTTCAACCCATAGGAAGCGAAACCGCCCCAGGCGAAGACCATCTCGATCACGAAGGCATTGCCGATCAGCGACGCAAATTCGAGACCCATAATCGTCAGGGGCGCGATGGAAGAAAGCTTCAGCAGATAACGGAAGATGATGACCCGCTCCGGCACGCCGAAGCTTTGCAGGGTCAGCACATGGTCCTTGCGCTGGTTCTCGATCATCGAGGAGCGCGTGATGCGGGTGATCTGACCGATGCCGGCCATGGAGAGCGCAAAGGCCGGCAGCGCGAGATGCTTCAGCGCATCGAGCACGACATCGAACCGTCCCGCCAGCGTCCCGTCGATCAGGATGAAGCCCGTCGGCCCGCCCTGCCAGCCAAGCCCGTGGTCGAGCCTGCCGATGATCGGCCAGCCGGAGAGAAACCGGGCGGCCAGCAATTGCAGCGTGATGGCAAAAAGAAAGCTCGGGATCGTGACCCCGGTGAGCGACAGGATGCGGCCGATATGGTCAAGCGGCCGGTCGCGGTAATGCGCCGTAATGACCCCGAGCGGGATAGCCACGGCAAACATGAAGATGACCGAGACCAGCACCAGCTCCACGGTAGCCGGAACGGTTTGCGCCAGATCGGTGGTGACCGGGCGCTGCGACACCAGAGAGAAACCGAGATCGCCATGCAGGGCATTGCCGATATAGTCGAGATATTGGACGGCCAGCGGCTTGTCGAGGCCCATCTCGCCGCGCAACGCATCCACCTGCTCTTGCGTCGCCGCAGGGCCGAGCGCCATGCGCGCGGGATCTCCCGGCACGACGCGGGCGAGCGCGAAAATCATGATGGACAGGGCCGTCATGACAAGCACGAAGGTGCCGAGCCTGTTCAAAATCGCGACCAACGGATGTTGCTGCATCGGTGGAACGTTCCTTGTGCATCGGTTGCCTGAGCACAAGTTTTCATCACCCACCCTTTTGAACAATCTAAAAAAGGTATAGTTTTTTGAAACATGAGTATAGGTTTTTAAGATAAAGTCCCCTATCCCGTTGCCAATGACGCTCCTGCCCCGCACCCGCCTCTGCCGCCGTATCACCAGCGAAACCGCCGGCGTGGTCTTCCTGCGCGCTCCGGCGGGTGCGGGAAAAAGCGTGCTGCTGGAAATGCTGGCAAAGGAGTTGGGAACGCAGATATGCCGCACGCACCAGCCGCGAAGCGATGATGCCGCAAATGACTGCCTTCTATGGGACGTGCCGGTTTTCGCGCGGGCGGTGCGCATGCCCGCCGCCATTCTGGAAACAGTGCGCTTTTTGGTCATCGCCTGCCGCCCGGATCAACGGATCAGTGGACTGGCCCGGCAGATCCTGCATCACGGTTCGCTTACCATCGGCCCGGATGAGCTGCTTCTTGGGCAGGACGAGGTAAAAGACCTGCCACCTGAGCAGAAGCGTCTCGCCCTTCACGACTATGCCGGCTGGCCGGCTTTCCTGTCGCTGGTCCGTCTTCCAAACGAACCGCTGTGTGCCGATTATCTGCGCGAAAACTACCTGCCGCATCTTTCGCCCACCCAGACGGTTGAGCTTTCGCTCTGGCTCGAAAACCCCTCCGCAGACCCCGAGGCGGAATGGACAGAACTGCTGCCGCCCTTCCTCACCGGAAATCCCGAAAATCATCCCACCCTGATAAGGCTTCTGGGCGTGGCCGCACGGGAGCGTCTCGCTACCCTGCAGGCCGGGAGCGCCGTGGTGGAGGTCGCATCGGCTTTTGAAAAGGGTGGCCATTCGCTCGCGGCCATGGCGATGCTGCTCGACCGCGGTTATGAGACCCATGCCGCACAAATTCTGGAACGCGCCCATGGCCGCGAACTGATTTACAGAAGCAGCGTCGACAGGTTTCGCGAGATCATTATGCGTTTTTCGCAGGATATGATCGCAACGAATGAAACCGTGCTTTTCGCCGTTACCCGCGCGCTGTTGAAACAGGGTGAGTTGCAGCGTGTGCGCCATCTGCTCGGCAAGAGCCTCGGATCGGATTATCTCGATCCGTTGAAAGTGCTTGCCCGGGGTTCACGGTTTTCCTTCGCCGCCCGCACCTTCCGGCTGAACCTGATGATTGCCGAGGACCTGACGCCCAATGACGCGATGATAACGCGGCTCGGCGAGTTCATGGCCGATTATCCCATGGACGACCACGGCAAATGGGCGGCCTATTACAATGCGCTGCTGGAATTCGAAATCCGCCGCCGCAATTTCCGCGAGGCGGAGGCCGCCGCTGCCCGCGCTCTGATCTATCTGCGCAAAATGGGCGGGCAGCCCCTGCTGGAGTTCTTCATCCACCTGCATCAGATCGTGCTGCGGCTGATGAGCGGCGACGTGCTTCTGGCGCGCCGGGCCGCGCAGGAGGCGCGCGCGCGGCTGGAACAGGTGCCGCATGACGCCGTGCAGGAGTTCCGGATGTTGCGGCTGGCGGAAGCCTGCCTTGCCTATGAGGCCGGAAAGCCCCGCGACCTCCTGCATTTCGTCGAACATGAATTCGATCACTTCGCCGCAGCCGAGATATGGCCGAGCCTGATGCAGTTTGCCTTGCATTATGCTTCACAGGTGTTGATCGATCATTTTCCGATGACCGTTCGCCCGGGCTTTCTCGATGGCTTGTGGATCCACCTTTCGGAAGGGCTGCAATTCCATGCGATGATGGAAATCAGGACGGCCATCGCCTATCAGAACGCCAACCGCTGGGCGGACGCGGCAGCAACCCTTTCGGCAATCCGCATGCCCATGGGCCGCAACTGGGTGGAGAGCGCGCATGAGGATCTTTCCCGCCTGACGCGGCGCGATGAAATCGCCTATGTCATGGCCTGGCTGCGTGATGCGGTGCATCTTTTCACGCCGCGCGTCTATCTGTCCCGCCAGATCGACGCGATGATCGCCAACCCGAAGGTCACCAACCGCGAGAAGGTCGCGCTGAGAATCTGGCAGAGCTATGCCGCGCACCAGCGTCGCGACAACGCCGCCGCCCGCGCCCATATCCTCACCGCCCTTGAATCGGCGACCCGCCTTGGCTGCAACGGCGTCCTGTCGGAGGAACGCATCTTCCTGTCGCCGCTTCTGAACAATCGCCGCATTCGCAGTTTCATCGAGACTTCCTCCGATGTCCGCAGCGCACTGTCGATTTTCGCCGCCTCAATGAACTCACCGCAGGCGCGCGCGCTGCATGGCGGGCTTTCGCAGCGGGAAGCGCAGATGCTGCAACTTCTGGCCAGCGGCATGTCGAACAAGAAGATCGCCCAGACGCTCAATATCTCGGAAGTGACGGTGAAATTTCACCTCGGCAACCTGTTCCGCAAGCTGGATTGCAAACGCCGCGCGGAGGCGATCCGCGCGGCGAAAGCACTGGGCTGGCTGTAAGGTTCAGCGGTTGTTCTTCTTGCGCCATTCGGCAAATGCCGTCTGGTGCTCTTCCTTGGTGCAGGGGTAAAGCCCGATGATCGTCTGGCCGGCCTTGACCTGCTCCACGACGAAATCCTCGTAAGCGGTCATTTCCACCGCCTCGGTCGCCACCTCGTCGGCAATGCCCGCCGGGATGACGATAACGCAATCAGCGTCGCCGACGATGATGTCACCCGGAAATACCGGCGCATCGCCGCAGCCGATCGGGCCGTTGATCTCGATAGCCTCGTGTTTGGTGAGGTTGGTGGGGCTGGAAGGGCGGGTATGGTAGGCCGGAATATCCAGCTCGGCGATGGTCGCCGCATCCCGGAAACCGCCATCGGACACGATGCCCGCACCGCCGCGAACCATCAGGCGCGTGACGAGAATATCGCCGGCCGAGGCGGCGGTCGCATCCTTGCGGCTGTCCATGACAAGCACATGGCCCGGCGGGCAGGTTTCGATGGCGACACGCTGCGGATGGGCGGGATTGCGGAATTCCACTAGCTGATTGCGATCCTCGCGGGCCGGCATGTAGCGCAGGGTGAAGGCTGGGCCCACCATGTTCTTGCCCTTGTAACCGAGCGGGCGTACGCCCTGAATAACCTGGTTGCGCAGACCCCGCTTGTAAAGCGCCGTCGCCAGGGTGGCGACTGAAATGGTCATCAGTTTTTCGCGCGTTTCATTGTTCATCTCTGTCTCCTCGCAATGGCGGATAAATGCGTTTCAAGTCTTGTGAATGGGCTCATCGATAAAAATGCCGCCCTGATATTTCGCGATCGCGGCCTTCGGATCGGGGCGCGGCACATCGCGCTCGATTTCAGCCCGGTAGCGCGCGGCATTGTCGCGCCGCTGCCAGCCGAGAAAATCGACATGGGAATTATCCCACCAGCTGTCGTCATTGGCCGAAACGCCCCAGATGACCGGGCAGCCGAGTTTTGGCACGCTGAAGGTCGCCTCTATCAGGGAGACAAAGTCGCCGTAGCTGAGCCAGGTTGACAACATGCGCCAGTTGGAGGGCTTTTCTTCGCAGGAGCCGATGCGGACGATCGCAGTCTCCTGGCCGAATTTGGAATGGTAGAGGCTCGCCATCGCCTCGCCGAAAATCTTCGAAACCCCATAGAAGCCATCAGGTAGAAAAGGCGTCTCTGGGCTAAGCTGCTGCCCCTGCGGATAATAACCGATCGTGTGGTTGCTCGAGGCGAACAGAATGCGCGGCATGCCGTTCAGCCGTGCCGCCTCATAGAGATTGTAGACCCCACGCAGATTAGCCGCCTCGATCGGGTCAAAAGCGCGCTCGACGGAAACACCGCCGAGATGAACGACGCCGTCGCAACCCTTGACAAGGTCATGGACTGCCTGCTCGTCCTCAAGCGCGCAGCGGACGAGTTCTTCGTGCGGCGCTGGGCTACCCAAATCGACGACGTCGGACAGACGGATCGTCTCGGCAACATGGCCGAGCCGCCCGCGTAGCATGCTGCCCAGCTTACCGCCAGCACCGGTGATGAGCAATCGCTTCAACATGATGGTGCCTCTTAGAAAATATCGGGCTCGCCGGCGGTGCGGCCGAAATCCGTTTGCAGGAAGTCGAAGTCGCAACCCTGATCAGCTTGGGTGACGTGCTTGGAGAAAAGGTAGCCATAACCGCGTTCGTAACGCGGCGCAGGCGCTTGCCATGCCGCCCGGCGCTGGGCGATCTCTTCTTCGCTGACCAGCATATCGAGACGACGCTGGGGCAGGTCGAGGCGCACGATATCGCCGGTTTTTAGAAGCGCCAAGGGACCGCCAACGAAGCTTTCCGGGGCGACATGCAGCACGCAGGCACCATAGGACGTGCCGGACATGCGTGCATCGGAAATGCGCAGCATATCGCGGTGGCCCTTTTTGATGAGCGCCTTTGGAATGGGCAACATGCCCCATTCCGGAAAGCCGGGGCCGCCGAGGGGGCCGGCGTTGCGCAGCACCAGCACATGGTCCGGCGTCACATCAAGATTCTCATCGTCGATAGCAGCCTTCATCTCGGGGTAGCTGTCAAACACCAGCGCTGGGCCCTGATGTACATGCAGTTTGGGATCGCAGGCAGCGGGCTTGATGACGGCGCCGTCAGGGCAGAGATTGCCGCGCAGAACCGCAAGCGAGCCTTCCGCATAAACCGGATTATCGAGCGAGCGGATGACGTCGTCGTTGTAGACCTTCGCACCCTCTAGGTTTTCGCCCATGCTGCGGCCGGTCACGGTCAGCACGGAACAGTCGAGACGGCTTTCCAGCTGCTTCATCAGCGCCCTCAGGCCACCGGCGTAAAAGAAGTCCTGCATCAGATAGTCTTTGCCGGAAGGACGGACATTGGCGATGAGCGGCGTGACGCGGCCAAGCTCGTCCAGCTCGTCCAGCGTCATCGGCACACCGGCGCGGCGCGCCATGGCGATGAGGTGCACAACGGCATTGGTAGAACAACCCGTCGCCATGGCGACGATGGCAGCATTGCGGAACGCTGCCGCCGTCAGGATGCGGTTCGGTGTCAGGTCTTCCGAAACCATCTCGACAATGCGGCGGCCACAGGCTGCGGACATGCGCTGATGTTCGGAATCGACTGCCGGAATGGAGGAGGCACCCGGCAGGGTGATGCCGAGCGCGTCGGCAATGGCCGTCATGGTCGAGGCCGTACCCATCGTCATACAGACACCGGCAGAACGGGCAATGCCGCCCTGCACGCCACGCCATTCCTCGTCCGTGACATTGCCTGCGCGGCGCTCATCCCAATATTTCCAGGCGTCCGAACCAGAGCCCAGAACCTTACCTGCATAATTTCCGCTCAGCATCGGGCCGGCCGGCAGATATATCATCGGCACGCCGGCCGAGATCGCACCCATGACGAGGCCGGGCGTCGTCTTGTCACAACCGCCCATCAGCACTACACCATCGAGCGGATGCGAGCGGATCATTTCTTCCGTCTCCATCGCCAGCATGTTGCGGTAAAGCATCGATGTTGGCTTGGTGAAGCTCTCATCCACGGAAAGCGACGGCATTTCGACGGGGAAGCCGCCCGCCTGCAGCACGCCGCGTTTCACATCCTGCACGCGCTCGGGAAAATGGGAGTGACAGGTATTCAGCTCCGACCATGTGTTCAGGATACCAATGACAGGTTTGCCGACAAAATCCTCCTCCGCATAACCAAGCTGCATCATGCGCGAGCGGTGGCCGAAGCTACGCAGGTCGTCGGGCGCGAACCAGCGGTCGGAACGGAGTTTTTTATCGGTCATGTCAATGGTCCTGCGTTGCGGGTTGCGCTTAAGGCTGTCAGTCCTGCCGGAGCGTCAGCCCGCTCGTCGTATCGAAAAGGTGGACGTGTTGAAGCGGTGCGGAGAGGCGGATGACTTCGCCCGCCGATGTCGAGGTCTGGCCGGAAAGATGCAGCGTCACCGGGGTGCCGTCACCGAGATTACCATAGAGATAGGACTCGCCGCCCAGCTGTTCTGCGGTGCGCACTGACATTGTCAACGCGCCGCCTTCACCCGGCTCCACATGGTTCGGGCGTATGCCGAGCGTCACCTTCTGGCCCGGCTTATAGGCAAAGCCGGTCTGCGGCAGCGGGAGAGTCTCGCCCGTCGCGATTTTGAGAGCAGGCGTTGCGTCCGAAGTCACTTCGCCAGCAAAGAAATTCATCTTCGGCGAGCCGATGAAGCCTGCGACGAAAATATTGGCTGGGCGGTTGTAAAGATCGAGCGGCACGCCGAACTGTTCAAGCTTGCCGGCGCGCAGAACGGCGATCTTGTCGGCCATGGTCATGGCCTCCACCTGATCATGCGTCACATAAATCATGGTGTTGCCGAGACGCCGGTGCAGGCTGGAAATTTCGCCGCGCATATCGACGCGCAGCTCTGCGTCAAGGTTGGAAAGCGGCTCATCGAAGAGGAACACGCGGGGTTCACGCACAACGGCGCGGCCGATGGCGACGCGCTGGCGCTGGCCACCCGACAGGTCCTTGGGACGACGCTCCAGAAGCTGGTCGATCTGCAGCATCTTTGCCACCTGACCGATCTTTTCGGCGACTTCCTTCTTGGGGGTGCCGATGTTCTCAAGGCCGAAAGACAGGTTTTCGCGCACAGTCATATGCGGATAAAGCGCGTATGACTGGAACACCATGGCGAGGCCACGGTCCGCCGCCGGCACCGTGTTGACCACGTCGCCGCCGATGACGATATCGCCGCCGGTCAACTCCTCGAGGCCCGAGATCATGCGCAGCAGCGTCGACTTGCCACAGCCGGATGGGCCGACGAAGACGCAGAACTCGCCATGTTTGATATCGAGATCGATACCCTTGATGACATCGAGGGCGCCATATGACTTTTTGACCTGACGAAGCTGGATACTTGCCATTGTCGTATTTCCTCCCTGAGGATTATTTGCCGCCCGTGGACGCAATGCCGGTGGCGATATATTTTTGCAGGAACATGAAGACCAGCGCGATCGGGGCGAGTGTCAGCACCGTCATGGCCAGAAGGTTGCTCCATTCCGTCGTCATTTCCCCCTGGAAGGAGTTGAGCGCCAGCTGCAGGGTGAAGTTGTCGTTGCGGGTCAGCACGATCAGCGGCCAGAGGAAGTCGTTCCAGCGCCACATGATCGCAAGGATCGCCAACACCGCGAGCGCCGGGGCCGAAAGCGGCAGGATGATGCGCCAGTAGATTTTCCACTCGCTGGCCTTGTCCATGCGCGCCGCATCGAGGATCTCATCCGGGATCGTCAGCATATATTGCCGCAGCAGGAAGACGCCCGTGGGTGTCGCGGCACCGGGAATAATGACGCCCCAGAGACTGTTGATCATGCCCAGCTGGCTGGTGATGAGAAACAGCGGCACGAGCACGACGGTCTGCGGGATCATCAGCGTGCCGACAACCAGCGCCAGCACCACGCCCCTGCCCTTGAACTGGTATTTCGACAGCGCAAAGGCAGCCATGGAATTGACGATCAGCATTATGAGGGTTGACGTCACAGTGATGAAGGTCGAGTTCCAGAAATAGAGCGGGAAATTGAAGCGCTGGAACAACTCGGTGTAGTTTTCCGTCGCCAGCGCCACCTTTTCAGCCGGTTTCAGCTCGTTGAACGGCATCTTCACGACTTCGGTCGGCTTGGCCGGGTCAACCACCTGGGCCACGAGGCCGATGCGGCGGATCATGCCGAGCTTACGGCCATCCTTATCGACATAGGCCGGCAGCGGCGCAGCCTGCCCATCAACCGCCACGGTTTCCTGGCTATAGGGCAGAAGGCGCGGCGGGAAGCGTTGAAGGTCGGCCTCCGTCTTGAACGAGGAGAGCACCAGCCAGACGACGGGGCCGAACATCATCAGCACGGCCACGCCGAGATAGGCATAGGACAGCCAGTCGGTCCAGTGCAGCTTGCCGTTGCGGCCGCGGGTACGGGTCAGAAATGCGCCAATCCTAGCCATCGACCTTGCTCCTGTTTGCCCGGAATTGCAGGGCGGTCAGCACCACGAGCACCACGGCGAGCAGCAGCGAAGCGGCGGCCGCAAGTCCGAAATTCCGGGGCGTCCCGGCAAAGCCGGTCTGATAGATGAATTGAATGATGAAGGTCGTCGCCGAACCCGGACCACCGCCGGTAAAGGCAAAGACTTCATCGAAAGTCTGTACGCCCTTGATGACCGACAGGACGAGAACGACCAGCATGGTGGGCGCAAGCAGCGGCAGGGTAATACGCCGGAAGATGCGCCACGGGCTTGCCTTGTCCAGCTGCGCCGCCTCGTAGACATCGCGCGGGATCGCCTGAAGGCCGGCGAGGAGAATGAGCGTATAAAAGCCCATATGCGCCCAGACCGAGAGGAAGACGGACCAGCCGAAGGCGAGATTGGCCTCGAGCAGCCAGTCCACCGAACCGAGGCCGAGCCCCTCCATCGCCGCATTGAGAACGCCGAAACGCTGGAGAATCCACTTCCAGATCAGCGCGACCACGACGGGTGACAGCAGAACCGGGAAGAAGAAGACCGCGCGAAAAAAGCCACGGGCGCGGATATCGCGATTAAGCACGATGGCCGTGATCAGCGAAAAGCCGACCATGAAACCCACCTGCAGCACGACGAAGAACAGCGTGTTCCAGACGGAGCGCCAGAACAGGTCGCGCGCACAGGAATTGGGATCAAGATAATTCTGACAGGAAAGAAGGACCGAAAAGTTTTCGCCGCCCACAGAAGGGCGCTCGGAAAGCAATATGTGTTCGCTGCCGGTCACGGAATAGGCCATGTTCAGCAGGATCGGCAGGAAGGCGAAGACCGCAAACAGGATCAGGTTGGGTGTCAGAAACACCCACGCAATCCGCCGGTGGCCAAGAACCTTCTGCAGGAAGGCAAAGGGCAGTTCGACGATGCCCATGACGGGCGCAAGAAATTTATACATGAGGGGTCCTCCTTCGATCCGGCGCGGCGCGGCATGCGCCGCGCCGGAAGGCGATGGATCACTTCGCCTGTTTCAACGCTTCCTCAAGGTCCGTCTTCGCACGGGCCATGGCCTCATCAACGGTGCTTTCACCGACGATGGCCTGCGTGATGCGCTGGACTGAGATGTTGAACATGGCACGATTGTTCTTGTAGCCCTGATAGGCATAGGCAATCGGGCTGAGGCTCGGAATCTGGTCGAGCCAGGCGTTCATGGCCTTCTGCGTCGCAGGCGTTGCACCGGTATAAGTCACGCCCTTGTCGGCCACGGCCTTGTGGGCCGGAACGTTGCGGGTGCGAACGGTGAAGTCGAGATAATTCTCGTCCTGAGCAAGGAAGTTCAGGATATCGGCAACGATCTTCGGGTTTTTGGTCTGCTTGAAGCCGACGATGCCGGTACCGCCCGGCATGCCCGTGCAGGCGGCACCACCGCAGGGCTGCGGCACGACTTCCCAGTCGAAGGCGTCGCCGACCTGGCTGTCGAAGCGCGCGGTCTGCCAGCTGCCGGAATAATAATAGACCAGCTGGCCGTTGATGAATTCCTGCGCGGCGTCACGATAGGTATTGCCGCCCTGCCCGGCCCAGACGTCACGCGCCATGGTGCCGTCCTTGTTCCACTCCACGAACTTCTTCACGAAAGTCGTAAAGCCTTCGTCGACGAGGATCGGCTTGCCGTCAGCATCGAAAATCTTCGCGCCGTAAGAAATGGCCGGGCCGGCGATGCGATGGCCGGAACGGTCAATCGCCATCGGGTAAGGTGTGCCCGTTGCCTTGGCGACGGCATTGGCAGCCTTCGCCCAGTCGTCCAGCGTTGCATCCTTGCCGGGTACGGCGACATTGGCCTGATCGAACAGGGTACGGTTGATGAAAGCGCCGGTGATGGTGAGCTGGGTATGCATGCCGTAGATGCCCTTGTCGTCGGGGCCGCTGCGGTACCATTTCAGCACATTGGAGAAATTGTCTTCCCAATATTTCGCGTCCACATAGGGCGTGAGATCGAGATAATAGCGGTTGAGGCCGCCGAGGTCGGTCACGGTTGCGAAATCCGGCCCGCTGCCGCCGGCGAGCTGTACGGGCAGGCCTTCCAGCAACGCCTTGTAGGGCACAATGTCAGTAACGATCTTCACGTCCGGATGCTGCTTTTCGTAACGGGCGAGAATGTCCTTCAGGATTTCGCAGCCATTGCCGTCATAAGCGCAGGTGAAGCGGACTTCCTCGGCCGCCTGGGCGGCGCCTGCAAAGGACGCCGCGCCAATGGCGAGCGCCAATGCCATGCTGTATTTACCGATCATCTCTTTTCCTCCCTTAGATGATTATGCGTTGGCGGATGCGCGCGGAGCCCAGCCTTTGATCCATTCGCCTTCTGCGGCGTCGGACAGGCGGACCGGCTTTCTTTCCCGTACCGAGCGATAGATGGCGGTAACGAGTTCTATGGACTGCAGGCCGTCATTGACCGTCACTTCCTTGCCGCCGCGTCCTTCCATCGCGTCGGCAATGGCTTCGACAAAACCGGCAAAGCCGTTTTCGCCGTCGGCGACCGTCGCCAGGACGGCGTCGATCTGATCCTGCGTGGTCGGTGCACGGGCGATGAAACGCCATGTGTCTTCGGCCGGGCGATAGGGAAGCGTGCCGCTCTCGGCGGTGAAGCCTTCGAAGCAGAAACGCAGACGGGACGTATCTTCTGCTGCACCGAGCGTCACCGAGCTGGTTGCCAGCGCACCGCTTTTCATGCGGAAACTGAGTGCTGCGCAATCTTCGGTT
The DNA here is from genome assembly GCF_008274755.1 of Agrobacterium sp. B1(2019). Taxonomy (NCBI): domain Bacteria; kingdom Pseudomonadati; phylum Pseudomonadota; class Alphaproteobacteria; order Hyphomicrobiales; family Rhizobiaceae; genus Agrobacterium; species Agrobacterium sp. B1(2019). The sequence continues at coordinate 624,492 of NZ_VTPB01000002.1, forward strand.
TCGATCGTGTTGACGCGCGTATCGGCCATGGCGAAAACTTCCTCGACCGGGCCGAGGACGTGGCAGAGAAGATCATGGGCATGGATGGCGTGACCGAGGATCGCGCCGCCGCACTCACCCTTCCAGGTGCCGCGCCACGGGATGTCGTAATAGCTGGCGCCACGGTTCCAGTGAACTTCCGAGCTTGCGACAAAGGCCTTGCCCGCAAGACCGGCATCAATCAGCGCGCGCATCTGGCGCATTGCCTGTCCAAAACGGTACTGGAAGACCGGAAATACACCGCGGCCGGTCTTCTTGACGGACTCGATCAGCGCATTGGCCTCTTCCAGAGAGCGAACCAGCGGCTTTTCGCAGACCACATCCTTGCCCGCCGCATGCGCCTTCAGCGTCACGGGGAAATGCAGGTGTGGCGGCAGGCAGACGTCGATGAGCTGAATGCTCTCATCGGCCAGAACCTCATCAAGATCGGTGGTCAGACGAATGGAGGTGTCATCGCCGGCGACAGAGCGAGCGCGCTCCAGATCGAGATCGCAGATCGCCTTGACGACGAAGCGCTTGGGCAGCGCCCGATAACCGCTCAGATGCTGGGCGCCGATGCCGGCGCCGATAATGGCAACACCGATCATTTCGAGGCTCCCTCAGCCTTGGCCTGTGCCTGAAGCGAAAGGTCGCAGACCTTAAAGACGTGCTCCTGCGTCATCGCCGTTTCCGTGCGGTTGCGGATATCGTCGCAGATGCGGGCGAAATAGGGCAAACCAGCACCGGAAGCATCAATATACTCGCAGCGGTCGCCGTTGACGAGAACGAGGCGGTCCGTGCCTTCGGTATTGCCGACGTCAACATATTTACGCAGTTCGATATAACCTTCGGTGCCAAGGATGGTCAGACGGCCGTCACCCCAGGTCGGCAGCGCGTCCGGCGTGTACCAGTCGACGCGAATATAACCGTGGCCCTTGTCGCCGCGCAGCACAACTTCGCCGAAATCCTGAAGACCCGGATCGTGAGGGTTGGCGTAATTGGCGACGGTGGCGGATACGATCTCAACCTCGGTCGAACCCGTGAAGAACATGAACTGATCGATCTGGTGGCTGGCAATATCGGTGAGGATACCACCATAGGCTTCACGCTCGAAGAACCATGTCGGACGGATCTGGCGGTTCAGACGATGCGGGCCGAGGCCGACGGTCTGGATGACGCGGCCGATCGCGCCCTGGGCAACGAGTTCAGCCGCCTTGGTCACGCTCGGCACTTCAAAGCGCTCCGAGAAATCGACGGTCCAGATGCGCTTGGTCTTTGCCACGGTCTGACGAAGGCGGTCGAGCTGTTCGAAGGTAGTGCAACCGGGCTTGTCGGACATGACATCCTTGCCGGCTTCCATGGCGGCGATAGCGAGATCGGCGCGCTTGGAGGGAATGTCGGCGATCACGACGAGATCGACGGTGCCGTCAGCCAGCAGCGCCTCTTTCGAAGCGGCGCGCGGCACATTCGGGAAGCGCTTGACGAAGCCTTCCACGACATCGGGCTCGCCTTCTGTCCACCAGCCGGCAAATTCAGCGCCGGCATCCAGCAGGTTCTGAGCCATGCCGAAAATATGCCGATGCTCAATACCAAGAGCGACGAACTTGATTGCTTTACTCATCCTGCAGTTCCACTTCCTTGCCGGTATCGGCCGAGTTGATGATCGCGTCGATCAATCTGTGAGACAAAAGAGCCGCTTCGCCGGTGACGACCGGCGGGCGTCCTGAAGAGATGGCGTCCGCGAAATCATCGAAGACACCCTGATGCCATTCATGCGTGAAAGCCATCGGGTCGGCGCCGCCGCCCGTACCGGCGGCCGCGCCGCCAAAAGTCTCCTGCCGGCCATCGCGCCAGTCGACATGCAGCAGGCCGGAGGCGAGCCGCAGGCTGGCATTGTCGAAATGCAGGAGGATCGGTTCCGCGGCCCCGGGGAAGCTTGCGGTGCTTGCCACCAGCGAGCCGACAGCGCCATTCCTGAAACGAAGGCCCGCAGACACGTAATCTTCGGTTTCCATGCGGTGGAAACGCGTCGTTGCAGCCATCGCCTGAACACGGGCGACCGGCCCCGTCACGCTTAAGGCCAGATCAATCGTATGGATTGCCTGGGAGATCAGTACGCCGCCGCCATCGCGCGCCAGCGTGCCGCGACCCGGTTCGTCGTAATAGGATTGCGCGCGCCACCAGGGCACCGAGATTTCGCAGAGGCCGAGCATCCCGAGCGTTCCGCCATCCACAAGCTCGCGCGCTTTTTGCGATGCGGCCCGCATGCGGTGCTGGAAGATGATGCCGAGCACGACACCCGCGTCACGACACAGGGCGACGAGACCCTCGGCTTCCCGCGTATTGCGAGCGACCGGCTTCTCCATCAGGATATGTTTGCCAGCCTGCGCCAGTTTTCCGACAATATCGATGCGGGCATTGGGCGGCGTTGCGATAATGGCGAAATCGACATCCGCATCGCGCGCCGCGTCGTCGACGGAGGAATAAACCGCCACCGCATATCCGGTATGTTTCGATGCCTCGGCGGCCAGCGCCTTGGCGCGGCCGGAACCACCATCGACGATGCCCTTCAGGCGAATTTTTTCCGGGCTTGCCGCGCAGGCAAGCACATGCGTCTTCGCCACCATTCCGGCGCCAACGATGACACAGGTCTTGATATTTTGCATTTCGGGAGCCTCCTTCCCAATGCGCAATCATTTGCATACCGGTATGCCGGTTGTCAACAGGCTTGTGTTCCGGTATACCGGTTATGAAAACAGTGGAGGGTACATGCCGAAAATTCCTGTAACAGGCGTGCCGACGATGGAGCGGCTGGACCTCAACCGTCCGGTCGTGGACCAGATTTACTCCGCGCTGAAATCAGCCATCCTCTCGCGGGAGCTTTTTCCCGGGCAGGCCGTCTCTGAAAACGAGATCGGACAGTCGTTCAATTCGAGCCGAACGCCGGTACGCGAGGCGCTGAGCCGCCTGCGCGACGACGGCCTGATCGTCACTCTGCCAAGCCGTGGAACCTATGTTTCGCGACTGTCGGAAAAGAACATCCGTAGCGCACAATTCATCCGCGAGGCGCTTGAAGTGGCGGCGGTGCGCAGGCTTTGCCAGATTGGCCTGACGCCGGAGGCCGAGCAGGAGATCGCGCATGCGCTGAATGGCCAGCGGGCGGCGATGCGCAACGGCGACAGAAAAGCTTTCCGCATCCATGACGACCAGTTTCACAGCGCGCTTGCCGCCGCAACGGGCCTGGAAAGGCTGGAATCTCTATTGATCCGCGAGAAGGCGGGGCTGGATCGTTTGCGCGCCCTGGCCATCACCGACGAGGCGCATATGGCGCGGCTGCTTTCCGAACATGAGGCGGTATACGACGCAATCAGGGCGGGCGACGACGCCCGCGCGACGGATTGTCTGCAAAAGCATCTAAGACGCGTTCTAGGAATTCTCTCACAAGTTTTCGAGAACCATCAGGACTACTTCGAATAATTCCGCGGCTTTTTTTTCAACGGTTCGAGCATCATGAATACGGCAAACCCCGGACACACGCTTGCCATGTCGCAGGCGGAACTTCTTTGCGACAGGATGAGTACACTTGCGGAATCTCCTGTTTGGGACGAGCGGCGACAGGTGCTTTTCTGGTGCGATATTCTCGGCGGGACGGTGCGGTCCGCAGCGCTCGAGCCGGGCCGTTATCGCGAATGGTCGTTCCCCCACACGGTATCGAGCCTTGGACTTTGTCAGAACGGCGATCTCGTCATCGCCTGCGGCATGGATGTTATCATTCTCAATCCTGACAGCGGCGAGACGCGCCTCCTGCATTCAGTTCCAGCGCCCAAAGGCATCCCCTGCCGGCTGAACGACGGGCGGATCGGCCCCGACGGCGCTTTCTGGGTGGGAACCATGCACAACGTGCCGCTCCCGGACATGCAGCCATATGGCGAACTCTGGCGGATCACCGAAAAGAACGCCGAGCGTATTCAGACGGGGCTGACATGCCCGAATGGGCTCGCTTTCTCTGAGGACGGATCGATCATGTGGCAGAGCGATTCCGTCCAGAAATGGATACGTCGGCGAAATTTCGACAGCCGGAACGGCAGCTTCGATGAGGGCGTGCTGGTGGCCCAGATGACGGAAGAGACTGGAAGGCCCGATGGCGGCTGCCTCGATAGCAGCGGCAACTATTACAGCGCAGGCGTGTCGGCCGGCCTGCTCAACGTTTTCACGCCCGACGGCGCGTTGGCGGACGTGATAGCAGCCCCAGTGCCCCACCCCACGATGTTCTGCTTCGGGGGCACGGATTTCAGTACTCTTTTCCTGACATCCCACCGCCACAACATGTCCGAGGACCGACTGCGCAAAGCGCCATTTTCAGGTGGGGTCTGGGCGATCCCGACTCAGACAAAAGGGTTTGCCGGCTTCCGCTTTGGCGAAGGTGGGTAACGCCCGGAAGCCGGGTTCCGAACCCTATTCCTCCCGGAAGGCGCGGCTGATCTGGTCGGTCAGCGGTTTGGCGATATAGGACAGCGCCGTTCTTTCGCTGGTCTGAATGAACGCCTCGGCCGGCATGCCCGGCACCAGCGGCGCATTGTTCAGCTTCCGCCGCTCGGAGACTGGGACGGAAATCCGCGCCAGATAATAGGAGAGACCGCTGCGCTGATCGGTGGTGATATCCGCCGCGATGCGGCTGACATGGCCTTCCAGTTCCGGCGTGACGCGCTGGTTGAATGCGGTCATGCGCAGCATCGCCTTTTGCCCCAATTGAAGCTGATCGATATCCTTGGGCACGATCTGCACCTCCAGCGCCAGCTCGTCTCCGTCAGGCACGATGAGCATGATTGGGTCCGCCGGCGTAACCACGCCGCCCACGGTGTGCACGGCCATTTCATGCACCATGCCTGATTGCGGCGCGACAATGTCGATGCGTTTCAGCTGGTCTTCGGCGGCAACCTTGCGCTCGACGAATTCGCCCATCTGGGCCTGTATCTCGCGCAGTTCCCGCCCGACCTCGGTGCGCAATTCCTGATCGATCTGCAGGATTTGCAGCCTGGTTTCGGTGATGCGCCCCGCCGTCTGCGCCTGATAGGCGATTTTCTCGCCGCGCTCACCGCCGAATGTCGCGGCCTGCGTCTGCAGGCTGTTCAGCCGCTGCACAGACACGACACCCTGTTCAAGCAGGGATTTTTGCGAGGTGATTTCAGCCTCCAGCACGGCAAGGCCGTTATCATAGGCGACTTCCTGCGCCTTCAGCCCTTCGATCTCATGTTCGAACTGGGTGATACGCTCGGAAAGCTGTGCTTTGCGGCCTTGGCGATAGGATTTGCGGAATTCGAACAGCTTGGTCTCGCTGCGCATGGCGGAGGCGACATCGGCATCGTCTTTTCGCGCCATCAAAGCCTGCGGAAAGACGAGTTCCGGCAGATCGTCGCGCTCGGCCTCCAGCCTTGCCATGCGCGCATTCAGCTCATCCAGACGCTTAGTCACAATGGCGAGATTGGCGCGGGTCTGGGTCGCATCAAGGCGCATGACCACATCGCCGGCCTTCACTCTATCGCCTTCGTTCACCAGAATTTCGCCGACGACACCGCCGCTCGGATGCTGCACCTTCTTCGTGTAGGAATCCACCACCAGATGGCCGGAGGCGACAACCGCGCCGGCAAGATTGGTCGTAGCAGCCCATCCGCCGACACCGGCCAGCATCGCTACACCTGCAGCAAGGCCGGCAATAAGATGTTTGCGGATGGAGCGCGACACATGGCTGCGCTGCTCAATGTTTGACATCCGCATCTCCTTCCTGGCTGTTCTCTTCACGGACGTCTTCCAGCACCAGCGCCTGCGGCTGGGTATTGGCGACGACGCGCAGCGGCGAGATCGTCTGGGCGGATGCGGTAAATCCCTTGGCCGACTGCGCCTGCGGAACGCGCAGCACTTTCGACAACACCTCATCTCGCGGGCCGAACGCCTTCATCCTCCCCTCTTCCATCATGAGAATGAAATCGACAGCGCCGATGGCGCTCGGCCGGTGGGCGACGACGACGGCAATAGCGCCCCGCGCCTTGACCGAAGAAATCGCCTTGACCACGGCGGCCTCGCCTTCCGCATCGAGATTGGCGTTGGGTTCGTCCAGCACCACGATGAATGGATCGCCGTATAGCGCGCGGGCAAGGCCGATGCGCTGGCGCTGCCCGGCGGAAAGCGCCGACCCCGCCTCGCCGATATCGCTGTCATAACCCTTTTCGAAACGCAGGATCAGCTCATGCGCGCCCGCAGCCCTGGCCGCCGCGATGATGGCGTCAGGATCGGGGTTATCCTCGAAGCGGGAGATATTCTCGCCAATCGTGCCATCGAACAACTCAACGCCCTGCGGCAGATAACCGATATGGCGGCCCAGCGCCTCACGGTCCCACTGCTCGAAACTTGCACCGTCCAACCGTACCTTGCCGGCCGCAGGCATCCAAGCGCCGGTGAGAATGCGCGACAGGGTGGATTTGCCCGAGCCGGAGGGGCCGATGACGCCGAGCGCGTTTCCGGCGGACACGATGAAGCCAAGTCCGGTGACGGTTGGTTTTCTTTCTCCCGGCGGAACGATGGTGACGTTTTCGACCCGCAAATCCTTTTCAGGCTTCGGCAGGGCCATCGCCGCAGCATTGGCCGGCATCTGCGCAAAAAGCTCCCTCAGCCGCGCCCAACTCTGCCGGGCGGCCACAAAGGACTTCCAGTTGGAAATGGCAAGATCGACGGGCGCCAGCGCCCGGCCCATCATGATCGAACTGGCGATCATCACGCCGCCGGAGGCCTCCTGATTGATGACGAGCCACGCGCCGACCGCCAGAATCGCCGATTGCAGCACGACCCGCAAAGACTTCGCGATGTTGCCAAGACCGCCGGCCACATCGCCTGCCTTGCGATTGGCGGCGAGATAGGCCTCGTTGGAATTCTGCCAGCGTTTTCCGAGCCGACCGCCAAGCCCCATGGCCTGCACGACTTCGGCATTGCGGCGCGAAGCCTCCAGTTGCCGGTTGCGGGCCATATTCTCGACCATGGTGTCGCGGATCGGCTTCTGCGAAAAGATGTTGGTCAGGATTGTGAGGGAAACGAGCAACACCGCGCCGGCAAGCGCCGTCACGCCGATCCAGAAATGAAACAGAAAACATATGCCGAGATAAAGCGGCATCCATGGCAGATCGAAAAAGGCCGTCGGCCCCGTGCCGGAGAGAAAACCGCGCACATTATCGAGATCGCGCAGCGGCTGCAGACCGTCGCCCGGCATACGGTTGACGAGCGGCAGGCGCACCACCGCATCATGCACCCTGCCGGAATAACGCAAGTCGAAATCTTCACCGATACGGATCAGAACGCGAGCGCGAATGATATCGAGCAGGCACTGGAAGCCGTAAAGGCCAAGCGCGAGAATGGCGAGCCCGACCAGCGTCGGCAGGCTGCCGCTGGCCAGAACCCGGTCATAAACCTGCAACATGAAAAGCGGCGACGTCAGCGCGAGGATATTGACCACGCCGCTGACGAGCGCAACGCCGAGAAACGTGCTTTTAAGGGGCGAAACAACCGCCGCAGCAAGGGACTGCGGCGGCGTCTGCTGGTGGTTTTGAAAGCCCACAGCCTGATTTTCCTTTACGCAGCAAGCGCCGATGCGCTGGCGAAAATGAAGTCCGATGCGTCGAGCACATTTGCATCGACGCCATTCAGTGTGACGGAGACGGACGTGTCTGTGGCAGAAAGGATAACGGCATTTCCGTTATCGTTATACCACAACAAATCGTCCACCGAAGTTGCGCCCCAGGCGGAGACATCAAGCGTATCCGTGCCGTCCTGATAGCCGTAGGTTCCGGTCGGGCCGGCCTGTACGACATCGTTGCCGCCGGAGAATACAAAGGTGTCTGCGCCGGCAAAGCCGGTCAGGGTGTTGGAGGCAGCCGTGTCCTCGATCACCGTGCCGGTGGCTGCAAAGTAATCATAGAAGCCGGCCAGCGAACCGAAGCGGGCAAGCTGGTAGACGGCGAGATCGAGAAGATCGCGAGCGCCGGCGAGCGAATAGGCGCTGTCGGGATCGATCAGCAGTTCCTGCTGGCTAACGGCGATGCCACTGGTGGACTGGCTGTAGCCGGCGCCCAGAACGATGCTGTCCACCGAACCCGTCAGATTGCCTTGGGAGTACTGCAAAGCGCCGCTCATGACGATGCCCTTGCCGCCGGAGCTGCCATCGCCCCACGCCTCATAGGTCGTGTTCGGATCGATGGTGGTGGTGGCGAGAGAGCTCGTCTGAGCGTCGTAGAACGCACCATAGGTCGAACCGAAACCGCTCGTCCAACCGTTGAGGTAGCCGATCAGATCGGAGGAAGACTGCGTCAGTTGAATTGTGGTAGCCATAGGTGTACTCCTTTGCTGGCCAATAGGGATACCTTGGTCATGTGACGAAGGCGTTTCATCTCCGGGACGGGCTGCAACCCCAGCCCGGAGAATTTCTTCCACGGTTCAGAACTTCACGTTCATCGTCGCGATAAAGGTGCGGCCCGGGGCCGTGTAGGCGCTGGCTGCCGGGATGTATTTGCGGTCCGTCAGGTTGTTGACGGCGAAGCGAAGCGTGGCCTTGTCGTTGAAGGCATAGGAACCGTAGAGATCCACCGTCGTGTAGGGATCGGTCACCTCACGCAGATTGCCCTCCGTATCCAGCGTGCGCGACTGTGTCGGCGTAACGTGGTTGAGCCTTGCGCCCAGCGAGAATTTTTCATCGAAGAAACGCATGCCGCCATCGAGCGTCAGCTTCACCTTAGGTGCGACGTCGCCCGGCCAGGCGAAGATTTCGCCCGTTGTCGTGGTCGTGCCGTTGGAAAAAACCTCCGTCTTTTCAGGCCATTCCGTCTTCAGAAGCGTCGCCGAGCCGCCGAGCCAGAAACTGCGGGCGTCGTAATTGCCCTCGAATTCAAGCCCGCGCATATAGGTCGTGCCGTCCAGATTGACGAAGCTGGTATAGGTGCGGTCGAGAACCTGATCCGTAACGAGATAACCGAGCGCGATATAGTCCTTCACCTCGCGGCGAAAGGCGGCCATTTTGATGCGAATGGAATCGTCGTCCAGCAGCACGCCGTCGAAGCTCATATTCGCGCCGACTTCGTAGGTCGTCGCCTTTTCGGCACGCAGGGCCTGGTTCGGAGCGTATTCATATCCAGCGCTGTCGCCCGGACGCGCACCGGCGAAAAACGCCTCGAGAATTGTCGGCGGACGCAGGCTCTGGGAATAGCTTACATAAGGGCGGAACCAGTCGACGGGTTTCAGTTCGATGGTGGCCGAGGGCAGCCAGGCGCTGTAGGTGCGATCGATATCGACATTGTGCGATGGAAATTCGGTGACGGGTGTCGGCGGCTTCGTTGTTCCGGTTCCCGGCATACAACCCGCCGAAGCGTTGGGCCACGCACGCGCGAGATAAAGCGCATAACGCGTCGCCCAGCTCGGATTTGCCGGAAGAAAGACCTGATTGAAATAGTCCAGCGCCGTATAGTGGTTGCGAACGGGATCGCATGGAACAGACGTGTCTACGAGATAAGTATGAGTGTTGTAATAAGTGGCTGACCCTTTCAGGCGCGACCAATCATAACGCACACCGCTGCTCAGCATGATCCAATCCGCTGGCTCCAGTTCCCCGTTTAAAAACAGGCTTGCGACATCACGCCTTCCTGCGGGACTGAAAGCCGTGTAGCTGCTGGCATAAGTGGGATTTTGCGCGATTGTGGCACTCGTGGCCACAGAGGTAGCAATATCCCGGAAAGCTTCCGCTCCATAATTTAAGCTGAGTGCACCCGCCTTGGTGTCGAAACGACTGGTATTTTCCAAGCTCCCGCCGAAACTGCGCAGGCCCATATCGAGGTTGGTTTCCGCTGCATACCCGACGCTTCCATCAAGTTTATTGCGCGCCGCACGCAGTTCATGCGTCATATTATCGTTCAGCCACAGCGACGACTTGAAGTCGATGAGTTCGCTCTCCGGATCCCAGTCCAGCTTTGCGACGACGCTGTCGTTTCGCACACTTTCCCTGTCCATAACGTTGTACGAGCCGTGGACGAAATCATTCTGCTGGTGCATCCACGACAACGACGTTTGCACATCGCCAAAGTCGCCTTCCCCCTTGACAAAGGTCGACCAGCCATCCCTGCCAAGCAGGTCCTTCATCGTCAACGCTGTGCTCCGGGCCTCGCCCTTCGTTCCAATCTTGTATTCATCCATGATGGTGCGGCTGTAGCCTGCGACGAAGGAGACAGGGGTATCTGGAGAGCGAACAGCAGCCAGAACAGAACCCTGAAAATCATAACCATTGGTGCCGCGGGAAACATTCACTTCCCCGCCCTTGTTTTCACCCTCGGCAATCAGATCGTCGGCGCTGACGGTTCGGAACTCGACCTTGCCGCCCAGAGAGCCGGCATTACCCGACCGCGCATTGGTTATTTTTTCGATCTCGACGGCACGGATGAAAGCGACATCCACATAGCCCTGCCCGGCACTCGCAGTATAGCTTGCGGTGCCGCCAAAAGTCGCACCGCGCTGCGCATTCTGCCGCGCCCCGTCGATGGAGACGACCACGCGGCCGCTTTCCTGCAAACCGCGCACATTGGGCGAAACGGTTGGAAAGCTGCCATTGCCCTCGCCGGCATAAACCCCGGAAACCCGGTTGAAAACATCGCGCGTGTTGCGCACGCCGGCCGACTGGATCGCCTCGCGGCCGACCACGCTGACGCTGGCGGGCGTTTCATAAACCCAGTCGGGTGTCCCCTGATAACCGGAACCGGCAATGGAGTTGCGCCCGGTCTTGCCGGTCAGGGTAATGGTTTCCAGAACCGTCGTACCCTCCGCCGCGGAAAGATCGACGGTCGATTGCCCTGTGCCGATGACGACGGTTCTGCCATTGCCGGCGATACGGAAATTAACGCCCGTTCCCGCCAACAGCCGTGACAGCGCCTCCCTCACAGTGAAACTGCCGGTGACGGCATTGGTGCGCACATTGCCCGCCGCCGGCGTGGCAAGCGTGACCTGAAGGCCGGATTGCCGCCCGAAAGCACCCACGACCGACGACAGCGATTGGGCGGGAATATTGAACGGCCGCGTCGCTGTCTCCTCGCCGACGGGACGCTGGGAGTTGGCGGTATCCGCTCCGGTCTGGGCCAGAACAGGCGCCGCGAATGAAACGGCGACCGCCGTTGTCGCCAGCAGCGCGGCCTTGCGAACCTGCTTTGCTGCTTTTTCCCCTGAACCGGTCTTGCATGTCTGGAGGCGCATATTGCTTTTGTCTTCCTGTCTTTCGCTCCGGATATATCTTGACCGGATTACTCAACAAAAAGACGATTGCATCGCCGATTTTTTTCAGGATTTCGGAATAAATTTTATAAATTACTGAAAATAAATATGATTTTTTGTTTCGGAATGTTTCAGAAGCGGGTGATGATCCGGGCGCTGCCGCCAATCGCATGCACCTTGCCCTTATAGGGTTCCACCAGGGCTTCCAGCGCGCGGTCCGGGTCGCGCAGATCGTAAAACCCTGTCACCCTCTGCTCGGCAAGCCGCTTGTCGGCCATGGTCAACCATGCTGGATGGTAACGCTGGATCTGCTCCACGACCGAGCCTATCGTCGCGTCGACCACATAGAGTTCACCGTTGCGCCAGCCGCCAATATCCTCGACGGAAACAGTCTCTTTGCGGATCGCGCCGGAAGCGTCGACAATCAACATATCGCCCGGCACGAGCCGCGTTGACGGCGCATTGTGGAAGGACGCCTCCACGGAACCGTGAGCCAGCGCCACCTGGGTTACTCCATCCGTCAGGTCGACGTCGAAAGCCGTGCCCAGCACCTGAACGGTCACGTTTTTTGCCTCCACGACGAAGGGACGGGTTTTGTCCGGCACGACATCGAAAAAAGCTTCCCCCTTCAGCACCGTCACATTGCGATGGCCATCCGTGAAATCCGTTGAAAGCGCACTCGCGGCGGCGAGCTGCACTTTGCTGCCGTCTTCGAGGATGATCGTGCGGCTTTCAGCAGTGGTGGTCTGATAGTCAGCCTCCAGGCGAACGAAAAATGCCGGAACGAACAGCACCGCAAGACAGAGGGACGCCGCCGCCACGGCCGCACCGGCATAGCGCCGCACGGACCAGCGCCGCCGCTGCGGCTTTATCGCGGACTCACCCGGCAGATGCGGCGCATCTTCCCAGAGGCTCTTGAATTCCGGCTCCACCAGTCCGAGGTTTTGCCACGTCCTGCATGTTCGTTCCCAGGCGAGACGGTTTGCCGGCTCTGCCCCCAGCCATTGCTCAAATTCCGCCTTCAGCCACGATTCCGCCGAGCCGGACTGCAAACGCAGCAACCAGTCGGCCGCCTCTTCCGCCTTGCCGGCCCGCATTTCAATCTTTTTCTCTGGATCAATGGTCATTGAACCGGGCCAGTTCCTTTGGGGCGCGCAGCAGAAGCGTCGTCTTCTGCATCGTTATAAAGACGTTTAACGAAGAGATTTTTTTCACAAGGTGGGACAATTGGGACTATTTACTTCATTTCTCTGGTGATCGCTGCAATGCTGCCCTTGATCAGACGGTGTGCGCTGGCCACGGATACGCCAAGGTGACGCGCAATCTCCTCCATATTGTAACCACCGAATCTGTGCATTTCCAATGCCACTCTTGCCTGAATCGGCAGGCCGGCTAAAATAGTCCGCATCTGGCGGACTTCATCGCAGAAAAGGGCGTGTTCCTCCGGCGTGCCATTGTCCTGCGGCACACCCCAGAACGGCGTATCGTCCGGCCGTTCGCGAATGTCCTGGCGGCTGCGCCGGCGATTGTCGAGGGCAAGATTGCGAACGATACGAAAGAGATAGGATTTGAGATTGGCGGGATTACCGGAGGCCTCGGGAACGAATTTCAGGAACGCTTCCTGAACCACGTCCTCCGCATCCGCCCGCGACCCCAGTATGACGGTGGCGTATTTGATCAGGTCGACCCTATGCGCGACGTAAGCGTTATAACGCTTGTCATCTTCCCGTATGCCCATGTCTCAACCGAGAGAAATTTGAAGGGATCGACGAAACCTGCCGTCCGCCGATCGGCCGCGCAGTTTTGCCGTTCAAAGCTCTAGCATCCAAACCATGGCTCGAACAGATATTTCATGACTATTGGCCTCAAGAATTTGTGCGGTCTGCGGTAGCCCCCCGCTTATACGGCCGGATCTTGATATGTCAGATGGCCCCGTCGACGATGACCATGGGCCTACCCTGCGAGCAGGGCTCGATACGCGCATCGATGCGATAGATATCGCGCAGCATCTCCGAGGTTATAACCGCCTCCGTGCTGCCGCTCACCACCATTTCACCGCGCGCGATCACCATCGTATTTTCGCAATAACGAAGCGCATGGTTGAGGTCATGCAGGGCGATCAGCACGATCATGCCGGTCTTCTGCGCCAGATCGGTAACGAAGCCCAGAACCTCGATCTGCCGGTGGAGATCGAGCGCGGAGGTCGGCTCGTCCATCAGCAGCACTTCCGGCTTGCGCGCCAGCGCCTGCGCCAGTGACACAAGCTGCCGCTGGCCACCGGACAATTCGCCAAGCCCGCGGAAGGCCAGATCGTGGATTTTCAGCGCCTTGAGAATGGCGTCGATCTCGAACAGCTCATCGTCATGGACCCGCCAGCCGCCGCCCTGCTTGGCGGAAAGAAGGATGGATTCATAGACCGTCAGCACGGCGTTGGCGCCGGTATCCTGCGGCATATAGCAGATGGCGCGGTTGCCGCGCGCCGTGTCCGACAGTTCGACCAGACCCGGACCGGAAATCAGGCTGGCGATGCGTTTGAAAAGTGTCGACTTGCCGGCGGCATTCGGACCGATCACGGCTGTAACACTGCCGCTTTGCAGTGTATCGATGCCAACCTTGGAGAGTACCGTGATGCGCCCATAGGCGGCGCCGACATCTTTCAGTGCGAGCGCTACCATGCGCGTCTCCTGTTACCGAAAATGAGCGCGAAGAAGAATGGAACGCCGACAAGCGCCGTGATGACGCCGATCGGCAGGATCGCGCCGGGAATGAGGATTTTACTGATGACCGAGGTAGCCGACAGAAGCAAAGCCCCGCAGATGATAGAACCGGGCAGGAAGAAGCGCTGGTCCTCGCCAACAACCATGCGGGCGATATGCGGACCGACCAGCCCGACGAAGCCGATGGTGCCGACAAAAGAAACAGGAATCGCCGCCAGAAGACTGACCGTCAGCATGGTCGACAACCGCAGACGGCGCACATTGATGCCCATGCTGGCCGCCTTGTCATCGCCGAGCCTCAGCGCCGTCAACGCCCAGGCATTGCGCATGAACATCGGCACGGTGACGAGGAGAATGGCGCCGGTGATGTAAACCTTTTCCCAAGTCGCCTTCGTAAGGCTGCCCATTGTCCAAAACACAACGGCAGCGAGCGCCTGTTCGGACGCCAGATATTCGAGCAGGGACAGCGCCGCATTAAAGGTGAAAACCAACGCGATGCCGAGCAGAACGATGGTTTCCACCGTTACGCCGCGCATCGTTGAGGCGAAATGAATGAAGAGAGCCGCAATCATCGCCATGATGAAGGCGTTGATCGGCACCATATACTGCACGGCTCCCGGAAAGATCGCCACGCCGCCGACAAGCGCCAACGCCGCACCGAAGCTTGCGGCGGCGGAAATGCCGAGTGTGAAAGGGCTTGCAAGCGGGTTGGACAGAATTGTCTGCATTTGTGCGCCGGCAACAGAAAGCGACGCTCCGACGGTAACCGCCATCAGCGCGATCGGCATGCGGATGTCCCAGATCACCACCCGAAGCTGGTTACCGACCGCCGCCGGGTCGGCAATGGTCGCCAGAACCTCTGATAGCGTGTAGCGGGCCGGGCCGAGCGCCATGTCTGCGGCCAGGCTGAAGCACAGCGCGATAAAAAGTCCGAAGAGGATGATGATCCTGCGCGCGGCAAGAGCGCGATATTGATCGCGCCCACTCATGCCAACTGCGCTTTCATTCAGCGACGTCATTGGTTCAAACCTTTGTCGAGCGAGGCGAAATAGCCCGGCTTGTAGGTGATGGGGAGGAATTTGCGGTGAAACTCCTCAAAATTCTTTTCCGGATCGAGATCGGCGAAGAGATCGGGATGAAACCACTTGGCGAATTGCTGGATCGGGAAAAACTCGTAAGGCGCGCCGTAGAACTGGTGCCAGACGGCATGGACATTGCCTTCCTTCACAGCCTTCAACTCCGGAAACGGCGTGCGCTTCATCAGGTTGGCAAGTCTCTCACGGGAGAGAACCATATCCGCGCCGCGTCCGACAGGAACAAACTGGTTGATGTCGGATTCGGCTGCCCAGTTGGAGCCGGTGACGATGACCTGGTCCGGATCGGCAATCACGAGCTGTTCGGGATTGAGGTCGCCGAACGTCGTCTTGATGATGCCGTCGGCAATGTTGTGGCCGCCGGCGAGATCGACCATCGCGCCGAAATTGAACGGTCCGAAAGTGCGGCAGCAATTGTTTTCGCCGGAAATGCCGGGGGCGCGTTCAATGAAGACGTTCGGGCGTTTCAGGTCCTTGACGCTGGCGAGCCGGTCGGTCACGCGGGCGATTTCGGCGCGGCGATAGGCGATGAATTCCTTCGCACGCTCTTCGGCGCCGAATAGTTTGCCAAGAATTTCAACCGAGGCTTCGCTGTTCTTTTCGGGATCGATGCGGAAATCGAGATAGATGATCTTGATACCGGCAGCGGCGGCCTTTTCTTCGAAACCGCTTTCCTTCGCAGACTTTTCCGCCTCCAGATTGAGGGTGATCACATCTGGCGAAAGGGTGATGGCGGTTTCGAGGCTGAATTCGCCCTGCGGCACATAGCCGAAACGCGGCAGTTTCTCGATCTGCGGAAAACGCTCGACATAAGCGGCATAGCTGTCGGGATCCTTCTTGAGAAGATCGTCACGCCAGCCGACAATGGTATCGAAGGTCTTGTCGCCCTTCAGCGCAGCGATCACATGCACCTGACGCGCCTCACCGACGATGATGCGCTTGGCCGGCAGGTCCAGCTCGACCTTGCGCCCGGTAACATCGGTAATCTCCCCGGCATGTGCCGTCATGGCAAGAAGGGAAAAGGCCAGCACCGCAAGATGCCTGAGAGCGTTGAGCCGCATGAGAAATCCTCACTGAGTTCCTAAGCAGAGCGATGAAGCCGCAGCGCTGCGGCTTCATCCATCGATCGGACGGCGCTCCCCTTCACCGTCCCTGAATTACTTCCCGTCCTTCAACGACACAAAGTAGCCGGGCTTGTAATCGAGCGGCAGGAAACGCGCATGCAGCTCCTTGAAGGTGGCCTCGGGGTCGAGGTCCTTGAAGAGATCCGGATGCAGCCATTTGGCGATTTCCTGAATGGCCACGAACTGATAGGGATTGTTGTAGAACTGATGCCAGATGGCGTGGACGTTGCCGTCCTTCACCGCCTGCACGCCGGTGAAAGCCGGACGCTTGGTCAGGTTCTCAAGCTTGCGATGGGCTTCCTTCAGATCCGCGCCATAACCGACGCCGACCCAGTTGCCGCCCGGAACATAACCGTTCCAGTTGCCGCCGGTGATGATGATCTGTTCCGGATTGGAGGCGATGATCTGTTCCGGGTTGACGGTGCCGAAGGTGCCGGGAATGATGTCCTTGGCCATGTTCACGCCGCCTGCAAGCTCCACCATCTTACCGAAATTCTCGTTGCCGAATGACATGCAGCAATCGTCGGAATAACCGCCGGCGCGCTCCATGAACACGACAGGCTTCTTCGGGTTGGCCTTTTCCAGCGTATCGGTAACCTTGGCGATGGCATCAGCGCGGAACTTGATGAAGTCCTCGGCGATCTTTTCCTTGCCCGTCAGCTGGCCCATGAGGCGCATGCTCGGCTCGGTATTTTCCATCGGCTTTTCACGGAAATCGACGTAGACCAGCGGAATGCCGACCTTGGCAAGCTTTTCGATGTAGCCCGCTTCTTCGGTCGCCGTCTTGGCGTCGATATTCATCAGGATGACGTCAGGCTTCAGCGCAACCGCCTGCTCGATGTCGAAGGTGCCGTCCTTCATGCCGCCGAAAGTCGGCAGCTTGGCAATCTCGGGATACTTCGCGAGATAGGCCGCATAGGTTTCCGGATCGGCTTTCGCCAGGTCGTCGCGCCAGCCAACGACGTGCTGGAAAGGATTTTCCTTGTCGAGCGCAGCCAGGAAATAGATCTGACGGCCTTCGCCGAGGATCACATGCGAAACGGGCACATTGACTTCGACATCGCGGCCCGTCACATCCTTGACGGTGACCTTTTCGGCGAAAGCCGGCCATGCGGCGGATACGAGAAGGCCAAGGGCAAGTGCCGCGGATTTGGCTGAAATGCGCATCGGATATTGCTCTCCAGTGTTGACTGGCGCGGCTGTATTATTTTCTGACTGTACTAGTCAACATTTATGTTTTAGAGCCATTCTTAACTGACCGGTATATGAGTTTAAGGCCGATGATCGACACTACCCAATATGGCAAGAACGACAGTCTGAGAGACGAAATCAAATCCTATTGGTCCGGTCGCGCCGCGACTTTCGACCTTTCCCCCGGACATGAAATTTTCTCCCAAGACGAGCGTGAAGCCTGGCACGCGCTTATCTTGAAACATCTCGGCCACGGAGAGGGCCGCAAGGCGCTCGATCTTGCCAGCGGCACCGGTGTCATCTCGCACCTCATGGATGATCTCGGTTTTCAGGTCACCGGTATGGACTGGTCGGAAACGATGCTGGCCCTTGCCCGGGAAAAGGCGAAAAGCCGTGGGCGCAGCATCCGCTTTTTTGTCGGCGATGCCGAAAATACGATGGAGCCGGATGAAAGCGCCGACGTCATCGTCACCCGCCATCTGGTCTGGACGCTGGTGGACCCGCAGGCGAGTTTTGCCGAATGGTTTCGTGTTCTGAAACCCGGCGGGCGGCTTCTGATCGTCGACGGCGATTTCGTGAATACGGGCTGGCGCGAAAAGCTGGTGAAGAAACTGGCCACCGGCCTGGAGAGCATCGGCCTTGTCAAACCTGACCAGCCGCACAAGCCGGCGGACCCGGAAAATGCCTTCAACAGCATTCTTTCACGCGTTTATTTTTCGAAGGGCGCAAGGGCCGGCGATGTCGCGACGCTGTTGCGTGCGGCCGGCTTCGAACCTGTTGCAATCGATCAGGAGCTTCAGGCCATTCACCGCGCCCAGGCGAAAAACTTCAGCCTGCTGAAAGGCGTCCTGCGCGGGCTGCAACATCGTTATGCCGTGTGTGCGGTGAAGCCGGGTGTTTCCGTAAAGGAGTGAGGCGATATCAATCACCGCGGCCCGGTCTGCTGATGTCCCTTTATTTTTCCGCCTGCTCGAAGAGATCCTCGAACCTTGGCTTTGCCCGGCCGGGCACGTCCACAGTCCGGTAGCTCTGCGGCAGGGTGGCCTCGCCGACCTTGATCAGCATGACCATACCCATGCCGTAATGCGGCGAGCATTTGATGCCGTAAAAGCCCGGTTTTTCAAAGCCGGTCTCAAATTCGCCATTGATCCGGCTCTTGAAACCCTCGACACCTTCTGGAACCATGCCGTCAATGGTCGCGGCATTGTGGCTCTTGTGGGTAGGCACGAAGCGCACACGGTCGCCGGGGGCGATCTCGAGAAAATCGGGCTCGAATACCATCGGGCCTTTTTCGCCCCGGTTTAGCATTTTTACCTCAAAAGTCTCGGCTGAAGCCTGAGGCGGAAAGCCCGTTACCGCCACGGCAAGGAGGGCGGCGGCACAAAACAGTCTGGTCTTTGCAGCGGCGTTTGTGAGTGTCGTCGTTGTCATCATCGTGCCAATACTTTCCTTGGATGCCCGGCCCGCCCGTGGGCCGGCAGAAAACGAATATGGGAAAAGCCCCCCTCATCCGTGGTGACCACGCACTCCACCCCGAAGACGGCGGCTATTGTCGCCGGTGTCAGCACCTCGCGCGGCGGACCGACCGCGATCATCTCGCCCCGGTGCATGATGGCGACGCGGTCACAGAACATGGCGGCGTGATTGAGATCGTGCAGCGCCGCCACAACGGTCAGGCCCTGTCGGCACACCAGATCGAGCAGGCCGATCTGGTGACCTATGTCGAGATGGTTGGTCGGTTCGTCCAGAAGCAGGATATGCGGCTCCTGCGTCAACGCGCGGGCGATATGCAGGCGCTGGCGTTCGCCGCCGGAAAGATGGTGCCAGCTGCGCTCCGCCTTGTCGGCCATATCGACATTGGCAAGTGCTGCGTCAACGATGGCGTCATCATGCTGCGACCAGGCGGAAAGCGGCCCGAGGTAGGGCGTGCGCCCGAGCTCCACGGCCTGTCGTGCGGTGATGCGTTCGGTGGTTTCAGCCTGCTGCTCAACGAAGGCGAGCCGGCGTGCAAGGTCTCGCCGTCCCAATGAGGCAAGCGGTTCACCCCCGAACGTAACGTGCCCCCGGCGCGGCTTGCGAATGCCTGCCAGCATGGAGAGCAGCGTGCTTTTGCCGGAGCCGTTCGGTCCGATGACGCCGAGAAACTCACCGGAACCGACATCGAGTGAAACGCCGCGCACGATGTCGATATTGCCGGCGTGGAAATGCAGGTCGTGGGCGGACAGTTTCATGAACGCCCCCTCTTCTGCCCGAGGATGAAGGCAAAGGCTGGCGCGCCGACGAGCGCGGTGATGACGCCGATGGGCAGCACCTGTCCCGGGATGACGACGCGAGAGAGAATATCCGCGACGATCATGAAAACCGCGCCGGTCAGCGCCGTCACCGGCAGCAATATGCCATGGCGGACACCAACGAAGATGCGCGCGGCGTGGGGGATGACCAGCCCGACAAAACCAATGGAGCCGACCAGCGACACCATCGCAGCCGTCATGATCGCGGAAACCGAGATCAGCACGGTATAGACCCAGCGCACCGGAATGCCGAGCGAGGCAGCCGCCTGACCGCCGAAGGCGAAAGCATCGAGCGCCCGCGCGTACCAGAGACAAACGATAAGGCCCGCAAGGCTGACCGGCAGCGCCAGCCAGACATCCGGCCAGCGCACGCCGGAAAGATTGCCGAGCAGCCAGAACATAATGCCGCGCGCCTGTTCGGCATTGGCGGATTTGGTGACGATGAAGGAGGTCATGGCGTTGAACAGCTGCGAACCGGCAACGCCCGCCAGAATGATGGCGCTGTTGCCATGCCCCGCCCGCACGGCCAGAAGGCTGACCAGCGAAAAAGCGACAAAAGCGCCGATGAGAGCGCCCGCCGGCATCGTCAGAAAACCCGCGCCGAAGCCCAGAAGCGCCACGGCGACGGCACCGGTGGAGGCGCCGGCAGAAATTCCGAGAATATAGGGATCGGCAAGCGGATTGCGCAACAGAGATTGCAGCACTGCCCCGGCGAGCGCCAGCGACGCCCCGCAGCAGGCAGCAACAACGGCGCGGCTGAGACGGTAACTCCACACGATGCCCTCATCCAGCGGTTCAAGCGGATAACCCGCGTGGAAAACGCGGTTGGCGATCGTCTTTGCTACAACATCCAAAGGGATGGCAGTCTCGCCGATGGCCGCCCCGGCCATCAGCGCGACGAGCAGCAGGGCGAGCGCGGCAAATGCCAGCCCCGCCCTGCCAAGATGGGTGGAGAAACGGTTCACTTGGCAAGGCCAGCGGCCGAAATCGCCTCGGCCAGCGTTTCAATACCTTCGATGGTTCGAATGGTCGGGTTCATCGCCTGCGCATCCATCTCGAACACATGACCTTCCTTGACGGCGGGCATGATGCTGGCCACGGGATCGGTGGCGAGGAACTTCAACTTGACAGCGATGTCGTCGGCGGGGAAACGGCGGCGATCCATCTTGCCGGCGACGATGATCGACGGATTGGATTTGGCGATGGTTTCCCAGCCGACGGTCGGCCATTCTTCATCGCTTTCGATGACGTTCTTTAACCCCAGCGCTGACATGATGTAGCCGGGGGCGCCATTGCGACCTGCGACATAGGGATCGATATCCAGCTCGGCGCTGGAGAACCAGAAGACGGCGGAAAGCTTGCCATTAGCGGAGGCGATCTTGGCGCGGGCGGCTTCCTCACGCTTCTTAAGATCGGCAACGACCTCCTCACCGCGATCCTGCACGTTAAAGATTTTGGCGAGATCACGGATTTCCTGATAGATCAGGTCCATGGTGAAGACGGTGTTGCGCACGCCGTCGCCGCCGCCGGAATTATCCTTGCCCATGCAATCGGCTGGCGAGGTATAAACGGGAACGCCAAGCTCGGCGAATTGCGCCGGTGTTCCGACAACACCCTCGGGACCGATCTGCCACTGGAACTGCGTCGTGACAAGGTCCGGCTTCTTGCCGACGACCGCCTCGAAGCTCGGATCATTGTCAGCCAGCCGCTCGACCTTGGCGTTGGCCTCCTCGTAACCCTTCAGAACCGGACCGATCCACAGTGCCGTGCCGACAACCTTGTCCGCGACGCCAAGCAGATAAAGAACCTCGGTCGTGCTCTGGCCAACGGAAACGGTGCGGGCGGGCGCCTGCTTGAAGGTGATTTCCTGACCGCAGCTGTTGATTGTCAGGGGATAGATGGTTTCGGCGGCATTGGCGCCGGCGACAGGCAAAACCGCAAACGCGGCGGCCAGTAAGCCGGCGTGAACCGGCAGGCGTCTAGAATGAAACATGTGTTCTCCAGTCGAAAGTAAAACTTATTCCAGAGCAGCAGGCGTCAGAGCGCGCAGCAACAGCGGGACGTCTTGTACGGAGAACGGTAATAGGACGCAAACGAAATGTTATGAAATAACATTACAAAATCCTCCTCCGGGCTTCCCCGCCCGTAACGATGGTTCATATTTTGACGGCAGGTCTCCTGGCTCACGGATTTGCGTCTCTCATCTGCCTTCCCGCATTCCGAAAAATACAGTGGCATGACGCCTTGAAGCGTCGCGGGGATGAACGACAATCCGCTTACAGTTGCGGGGGCAGCCACGGCATTGGGCGAAAAAGATCGCCCGCACCATGTTCCCTATTAATCCCTTCGCCTTTCGGCTGCAGGAACCGTCGCTTTCTCACATAAGGGGCAAGAAGCGGGGCGTCAATTGCGATAGTGCCGCCTCAGCACAAAGACGGGCCTACCAGGGCGAAAATCTTTGCGGAACCGGAGCCTGCCGGTTGCGGCGCGCCTTTCGACATGGTGGTGAGCGTTTCGATCACCACCAGCCCGGATTGCGCCAGAAACTCGGAAAAGGAGCCGCTGTCGCGCACGGCATCTAGACGGACAAGCTGTCCTTCCAGATCGGCAAAATGCCGCCTGACGAGCGCGATTGCATCCGTTTCCTCTACTGCAACGACCGGACCCACGATGTAGCCTCGCCCCGCCGCCCGGCGAAAGGCGAAAGAGACAAGCCGGCCGGCCTCGAACAGGCCGTAGCCTGTTTTTTCCCTGAGAAGGCGCGACAGGACGCGGCGGCGCGAAATGCCAAAAGCCGCCCGGTCCATGTCGGCCACATCGGCAAGATGGTCTTCTGATAGCGGCCCAATTTTCTGTTTTCTGCCCGTAGGCGGCATCTCTCCCGGACATTGCGCTTTTCCCCGAAAGAGATGCACTTTTTCCGTCTCTCCGGCAAAACCCAGCCCGGCAAACAACCGCCTCGACTCGTCCGTGGCGTTGAGCCTCAGGGATATGGCAGGGAATTTCGCCAGAAGCCGCCGCACCAGCCATGGTGCCACGCCCTGCCCCTGAAGGCGCGGCGAAACGATGACCATGCCGAGCGTCGCAAAACCCCCATCATAGCGAAACAGCATCGCGGTTGCGACGACGCGGTCGATCTCATCAAGCGCGGCAAGGCCAACACCACACTGCCGCAGGAAACACCATTCATTCGCGTGATATCGCCATCCGACAGCCATGGAGAGGGCGTGCAGATGATCGGCCTCCACATCGGCGATATCCACGGTTCGCAACTCGAAACTATCGACCTTGAGCAGCTCCATGACAAACGGCTCTCATTCCCTCCGGCGCGGAACCTTGATCCCGGCAACCCAGCCCACGACATCCGATGATAACCAGCCTTGCCGGCACGAATTTTCCGAAAGCGCTGGAAGGACACAACAATCTACCGAAATCGCCCCCATTTCAGCAGATAAACGCCGCAGGCCGCTCTAAGCTTTTCGGCGTTGAAGCGACGGAGACAGCCATGAACGCAATCGAGATTCTGGAACGTCTTGTCGGCTTCCCATCGGTCGTCGGGACCGCCAATGGCGACATCGCAGGATGGACCGCCGATTATCTGGAAAGCCACGGCGCGAAAGTATCGCTGCTTGCCGGCCCGGAGGGCGACCGCGCCAATCTCTTCGCGAGCTTCGGCCCGACGGATGTCGCCGGATACATCCTCTCCGGCCATATGGATGTGGTGCCTGCCGGTGAGCCGGAATGGTTCTCCGATCCTTTCACGTTAAGAACCGAAGGCGAGCATCTTTACGGACGCGGAACCACCGACATGAAAGGGTTTCTGGCCACGGTTATCGCCGCAGCACCAGCATTTTCACGCATGGCGCTGAAGCGGCCCGTTCATATCGCTTTTTCCTATGACGAGGAAGCGGGCTGCCGCGGCGTCCCGCATCTCATCGCTCGATTACCTGAACTATGCGCAAAACCGGCGGGTGCGATTATCGGCGAACCGAGCAATCTGCGCGCCGTGCGCGCCCACAAGGGCAAGGCCGCCGCACGCATCACCATTCGCGGCCGCTCCGGCCATTCCTCACGGCCGGATCAGGGCGTGAACGCCATTCATCTGATGACCGGCATCATGGCAAAGGCGGTCGAGACCGCACGGACTCTCACGGAGGGGCCCTTCGAAGCGACGTTCGAGCCGCCCTATTCCTCCCTGCAGATCGGTACGGTGAAAGGCGGACAGGCGATCAATATCATCCCCGATCTCTGCGCCATCGAACTGGAAGCGCGGGCGATTGCCGGGGTATCGCCGGTGGCTCTGCTCCAGCCGGTGCGCGACGGCGTCGAAGCGCTTGCAGCCAAGGGCATCGACATAGAATGGACGCCGATGAGCGATTATCCGGCGCTGTCCCTTGCCGCCGATGCACCGCTGGTGAAGCTTCTGGAAGAATTGACCGCCGCGCCATGCATCGCCGCCGTCAGCTACGGCACGGAGGCCGGGCTTTTTCAGACGGCTGGCATCGACGCCATCATCTGCGGCCCTGGCGATATCGGCCGCGCCCACAAGCCAAACGAATTCATAACGGTCGGTGAACTGTCGGCTTGCCAGTCAATGCTGGAAACACTGGCGAACCGCTGCACGGTTTAAACCTTCGGAACCACGGATTTCAGATGACTTTCTTCTTCAATTCCGACGCGGAGCGCGGCGAGATTTTCCGGCAGGCTCTGGCCCGCGACCTGCCGGAACTGCCTTTTTCGATGGATGCAGCCAGCGTTGATCCGGATGCGGTTCGATACCTCATCACCTGGACTGTACCTGATGATATCGGCCGCTACCGCAATCTCGAAATCCTGTTTTCCATCGGTGCTGGCGTCGATCAGTTCCACATAGATGCCGTCCCTGCGCATGTAAAAGTCGTGCGCATGGTGGATGAAGGCATCATCCGCATGATGCAGGAATATGTGAGCCTCGGCGTGCTGGCGCTTCACCGCAACCTGCCGGTTTATTTGAAGCAGCAGCGCCAGCAACTCTGGAAGGCCCTGCCGCAGCGTCAGGCGGAAGAGTGCCGGGTAGGCGTTCTCGGCCTCGGCATGCTGGGCGTTGCGGCGCTGGAACGGCTGAAATCCTTCGGTTTTCCGCTTTCCGGCTGGAGCCGCTCACCGCGCGAGATCGACGGCGTGACCTGCCATCATGGGGAAACCGGATTGGCCATTATCCTCTCGACAAGCGATATTCTCGTTTGCCTGCTACCGCTGACCGAAGAGACCACCGGGCTTTTGAACGGCGAACGTCTGGCGATGCTTCCCGAGGGTGCGGGGCTGGTTCACGCCGGGCGCGGCAAACAGCTAGACCACGATGCCCTTATCGATGCGCTGGATCGGGGCGGGCTTTCGGGCGCGGTGATCGACGTCACCGATCCGGAACCGCTTCCGGAGGACCATGCCTTCTGGACGCATCCGAAAATTCTCCTGACGCCGCACATCGCCAGCGTCACCCAGCCGCATTCGGCAGCACGCACGGTGGTCGAGAACATCAAACGATACCAGTCCGGCCTCGGGCCGCTCGGCCTCGTCGACCGCAATCGCGGATATTAACCCACACCGTTCCAGGAAAGGACACCCATGCCGCTTCTCAAAACCATAGACACCAATCCCGCCTTCGAACCCAAGGCCTCCAAGGCCCTGCCGGAACGCCTCATCTCCGGCGACCCCTCCTTCAAGACCTGGCCGCTGGACGAGGCCCGCGACGGCACCGTCCATACCGGCATCTGGGAAGCGACGCCGGGCGAAAGCCGGTCTATCAAGGGCGAGACCTTCGAATTCTGCCATATTCTCGAAGGCGTCATCGAGATCACACCCGAGGGCGGCGCACCGTTGCGCTACACGGCGGGCGACAGCTTCGTCATGAAGCCGGGTTTCGTTGGCGTGTGGAAGACCATTGAGACCGTTCGTAAGATCTACGTCACCGTAAACGGCTGAGCTGAAATCCCGCATTTTTGGCATCGCCCGTGAAGGTTTGTGCCGGGAAAATGCCGGCGGACACACGCACCGAAGATTGCGCTGTCCGCCGGCGACAAAACAGGATTTTCGTTCACCGCCCCCGCCGCAGTCGGTCGATGCTGCTTGCCATCAGGGACTAGGTTTGAGGCATATTCACGGAGGGTTTCCCATGACGCTCAGCTTCGATCCAGACAGCCTGTCTTTGCCGATCGGCCATTTCATCGGCGGCCGGTTGATTCCGGCTCAAAACGGCATCGATATGCATCGCCCGTCGGATGGCATCGAATATGCCGGCTGCCCCAGAGCGGACGCCACACTGGTCGATGAAGCGGTGCAGACCGCCAAGGCCGCGCTGAAAACCAGCAATTGGGGTGGCATTCGCCCGCGCGAACGCACGAAGGTCCTGCAACGCTGGGCCGACCTGATCGAGCAGGAAGCCGAAACGCTGGCGAAGATCGAAGCGCTGTCCTCCACCCGGCCGGTCGGCCAGCTGATCGCCGGCGACATTGCCGTGACCGCCGAACAGATCCGCTTCTTTGCCGAATTTGCCGACAAGGAAGGCGGCGACCTCGTGCCGACCGACGATACGAGCCTCGGCATGATCATGACCGAACCCTATGGCGTCGTCGGCGCTATCACGCCGTGGAATTTCCCCGTCTCCATGGCCGGCTGGAAACTCGGCCCAGCGCTGGCGGCTGGCAATGCCGTGGTGCTGAAACCATCGGAAATGACGCCTTTTTCCAGCATTTTCATGGCTGAACTGGCCATCAAGGCCGGACTGCCCGCCGGCCTCATCAACATCGTGCTTGGCGACGGGCCCGTAACGGGCAACGCCATCACCGGCCACCCTGAGATTTCCAAGGTCAGTTTCACCGGCTCCACCGCGGCCGGTGCCGCCATCATGGCCAATATCGCCCGCACCGGCATAAAGCCCATGACACTGGAACTTGGCGGCAAAAGCCCACAGCTGGTTTTTGCCGATGCCGATATCGAAAAGGCGGCGGCTGCGATCGCCGGCAATATTCTCTCCAATGCCGGGCAGGCCTGCGTCGCCGGCTCGCGCATCATCGTTGAGGAGAGCGCCGCCGACGCCCTTTCCGCCGCGATCATCGCCCGCATGAAAACGGTGAGGCCCGGCCCGACCTGGGACGAGACCACCCAATATTCGCCGATCATCTCCGAAGTGCAGCGCCGGCGTATCGATGGCATCGTGCAGGCGGCGGTCGCCCATGGCGGCGAATGCCTGACGGGTGGCGCGATCATGGACGGCCCCGGCTATTTCTATCAGCCGACACTGATCGCCAATGTCGACCAAACCTCGCCCGCCGTCACCGAGGAGATTTTCGGACCGGTGCTGACGCTGCAGACCTTCCGCACGGAAGAAGAGGCTCTGGCGCTCTCCGATCATCCGACCTACGGTCTGGCGGCGGGTCTTTTCAGCCGGGATGTCTCGCGTGTCCTGCGCCTGTCGCGCGCCATCCAGGCGGGAACGATCTGGGTTAACCGTTACGGGCGTTCGCGCGATCACATCTTGCCGACAGGTGGCTACAAACGCTCCGGCATCGGCAAGGATCTCGGTCGGGAAGCCTATCTCGCCAACCGCAAGAGCAAAAGCGTCCTCATCGGACT
Organism: Agrobacterium sp. B1(2019); assembly: GCF_008274755.1. NCBI lineage: Bacteria > Pseudomonadati > Pseudomonadota > Alphaproteobacteria > Hyphomicrobiales > Rhizobiaceae > Agrobacterium > Agrobacterium sp. B1(2019). Next base: position 651,827 of record NZ_VTPB01000002.1, read on the forward strand.
GTAACAGGGGAATTCTCTTGAAAACGCATCGCATCGCACTCATTCCCGGGGACGGCATCGGCCAAAGCGTGACGGACGCGGCGTGGCAGGTTCTCAATGCCGTTGCCCAAACCTCCGGTTTTGCGCTGGAAGGAACGGAATTCCCCTGGTCCTGCGCCTTCTACAAGGAAACCGGGGCGATGATGCCCAAGGACGGCATCGAGACCCTGCGCGCCTTCGACGCCATTCTGCTCGGCGCAGTCGGCTGGCCGGCGGAAGTGCCGGACTCGGTGTCCCTGCACGGCCTGCTGCTGCCAATCCGCAAGGCTTTCGTGCAATATGCCAATATCCGCCCGCACCGGTTGCTGCCCGGTGTGCAAGGACCTTTGAAGGCCGATGGCTTCGACATTCTCTGCATCCGCGAAAATACGGAAGGCGAATATTCCGGCGCTGGCGGCCGCGTGCATCAGGGCACGGACGACGAGGTGGCCGTCGAAACCTCTATCTTCACCCGCAAGGGCGTGGAGCGTATCCTGCGCTTCGGTTTCGAACAGGCGCAAAAACGTCGCGGCAAGCTCGCCTCCGTCACCAAGTCCAATGCCCAGAAATATTCGATGGTGTTTTGGGACGAGGTGACCCACAAGCTCGCGGCTGAATATCCTGACGTGGAGGTTACGAGCTACCACATCGATGCCATGGCGGCGCGCATGGTGATGGCGCCGGAAAGTCTCGATGTCGTGGTCGCCTCCAACCTCTTCGGAGACATTCTGACCGATCTTGGCGCGGCCATTCAAGGCGGCCTCGGTTTTGCCGCCTCCGCCAATATCAATCCTGACCGCAGCGCACCTTCCATGTTCGAACCGGTGCACGGTTCGGCGCCTGACATCACCCATCTCGGCATTGCCAACCCCATCGCCGCCATCTGGTCCGGCGCGATGATGCTTGAGCATCTCGGTGAAAAGGGTGCAGCCACGACAATCATGGCGGCGCTGGAGACAGTGACCGGCCGCGGTGTCGGAACCGTGCCCGGCAAGGACAGGACGGACACCATCACCGCTGCGGTTCTCGCGGCACTCACCTGATTTCGGAGACTTATGATGCAGGGCTTGAAGGACAAGGAACTCTTTCGCCAGACGGGCTTGATCGGCGGCGCATGGAAAGCGGCGGCATCGGGCAAGGTGGTGGATGTCATCGATCCGGCGACGCAGGCGGTCATCGGCACCGTGCCTGACATGGACGGTATGGAAACCCGCTCGGCCATCGAGGCCGCCAACGCCGCCTTTGGGCCGTGGAAGAAAAAGACCCACGCCGAGCGCGCCGCCCTTCTTGAAAAATGGTTCGCGCTGATGATCGAGAATATCGACGATCTCGGCCTGATCCTGACCACCGAACAGGGCAAGCCGCTTGAGGAGGCCAAGGGCGAAATCCGCTACGGCGCATCCTTCGTCAAATGGTTTGCCGAAGAGGCCCGGCGTATCGGCGGCGGCACCATCCCCTCACCGACGCCGGACAGGCGCATCGTGGTGCTGAAGGAACCGGTCGGCGTCTGCGGCATCATCACGCCGTGGAACTTCCCGAACGCCATGATCACCCGCAAGGTCGCGCCGGCACTTGCCGCCGGCTGCACCGTCGTCATCAAGCCATCGGAATTTACACCCTATTCAGCGCTGGCGCTTGGCGTGCTCGCCGAACGGGCCGGCATTCCTGCGGGCGTCATCAACATCGTCACCGGCATGCCGACGGAAATCGGCAATGAAATCATGGCCAATGAGACGGTTCGCAAGATTTCCTTCACCGGTTCCACCCGCGTCGGTTCGCTGCTGATGCGGGGCGCTGCGGACAGCATCAAACGGCTGTCGCTGGAACTGGGCGGCAATGCTCCCTTCATCGTTTTTGATGACGCCGATCTCGATCTTGCCATTGAAGGCGCGCTGGTTTCGAAATTCCGCAATGGTGGCCAGACCTGCGTCTGCGCCAACCGGATTCTGGTGCAGTCCGGCGTTTATGACACCTTTGCGAAGAAGCTGGCGGATCGCGTCGACGCCATGCGGGTAGGCCCCGGAACGGAAGCGGGCGTCTCCATCGGCCCGATGATCAACCAACCGGCGATCGCGAAAATCCGCGCCCATATCGATGACGCCGTTTCCAAGGGTGCAACGGTCATCACCAAGCCGCGCAATCTGCCTGAAGGCCCGCAATATACAGCGCCCGTGGTGCTGACGGGCGCAACGACGGCGATGCAGCTGGCGAGCGAGGAGACTTTCGGACCGGTCGCTCCGCTCTTCCGCTTCGAGACGGAAGAAGAGGCGCTCGCCATCGCCAATGGCACACCCTTTGGCCTTGCCGCCTATTTCTACACCGAGAACCTCAAGCGCGCCTGGCGCGTGGGTGAAGCGCTGGAATTCGGCATGGTCGGTCTCAATACCGGGTTGATCTCCACCGAGGTCGCCCCTTTCGGCGGCGTCAAGCAATCCGGTCTCGGCCGTGAGGGCGCGCAGATCGGTATCGAAGAATATTTGGAGACCAAGGCCTTTCATATCGGTGGGCTTGCCTGACGCCCACTTCTTTCCTCCCCGCCTAAAGGGCCGCTCTGCGGCCCTTCTTTTTTGCAGAGGCAACAAAAGAGCGGCCCGGAGGCCGCTCTTGAATTATCGAAACGTGTCGAGCATCTTGTAATAATAGCCTACCAGCGGCAGGAACCAGGGCTTCCCGAAGTGCCCCGGCACCGCCGGCCAATCCAGCCCTTTTAGCGGGTTCCTGTCCGGCCGTCCCAGAATGGCGTCAGCCATGATCATGCCGAGATGGGTGGAAAGCTGCGCGCCATGGCCGGAATAGCCCATGGCGTACCAGACACCGTCATGAAAACCGGCGCGCGGATAACGGTCCTTGGTCATATCGACCAGTCCGCCCCAGCAATAATCGATCGGCACATGGGCAAGCTGCGGGAAGATGCGATGCAGGCTTTCAGTCAGGATCGCACCACTCTTGGCGTCGGAACGCTGGTCCGATGTCGCGGAAAAACGGGCGCGGCCGCCGAAAATCAAGCGATTGTCCGGCGCCAGACGGAAATAGTTGCCGATGTTCATGGTATTGACATAGGTTCGGTTGCCGGGAACCGAAGCCTTGATCTCGGCATCGGTCAGCGGCCGCGTGGCGATGATGAAACTGCCGACCGCGATGATGCGGCGGCGGAAATAACCAAAGCCGGAAGGCGTATAGGCACCGGTCGCGACCAGAACATTGTCGGCCGTCACCTTGCCGCGCGGGGTTTCCAGCTCATGGAGCTTGCCGTTCTGGGTATGCTTCGTCACGGCAGCATTTTCGAAGATCACCGCGCCATGCCGGCTGGCGGCTTCGGCAAGACCGGCGACATAACGGCCCATATGCATCATGGCGCTTTTTTTAGAGAGCATCGCGCCGTAGAAAGGCGAGCCGATTTCCGCCTTCAAATCCGCTTCAGACAATAGCGCCGTATCGGGGTCGACTTCGGCGTTAACTGCCTCGAAATTCCTGGCAAGTCCTTCGAAATGCTGTGGTTTCGATGCCATTTTAAGCTTTCCGGCGCGCCGGAAATTGCACTCGATCCCCTCCTCCGCAATCAGCGCCTCCAGCGTATCGATGGAGGAGTCGAGCGCCTGGTAGAGCGCGATGGCCCGCTCCTTGCCGAGTTCGGCCTTGGCGGAAAGATAGGAGTGGGCGAGGCCATTGTTGAGATGGCCGCCATTACGGCCCGAAGCGCCCCAGCCGACACGCTGTCCTTCCAGAACGACGACGCGCGCGCCGGCTTTTGCAAACTGGCGCGCAGCACCCAGACCCGTGAAGCCGCCACCGATGACGGCCACATCATAATGGCCTTCGACAGGACCTTGCGCCGCCCCCGCAAAGAGGGGCGCCGTGTCGTGCCAATAGGAGACGAGCTTCATGATCAATATCCTCTCTTACAGTCCGACAACGCCCGCAAGGCCGGAAATGTCTGAAATTTCCGTGTAACCGTAATAGGGGTTTGCAGGTTCATGGCCACGGTTGACCCAGACCTTGTTCTTGATGCCGAGATCATGGGCGGACATCAGATCGTAGCGGAAGGAGGACGACACGTGCAGGATGTCCTCCGGGCCGCAACCCAGCATGTCGAACAGATATTCGAAAGCCTTGAAATGCGGTTTATAGGCCTGTGCCTGTTCGGCCGTATAGACGGCATGGAACGGTGCGCCCAGTTTGGCGACATTCGACATGATCTGTGAGTTCATGGCGTTGGACAGAATGACCAGCGGGATCTCCCTGGCGACCTTGGAAAGACCCGCCGGAACGTCCGCATGCGGCCCCCACGTCGGAACCCGCTCATAGACCATTGCTGCATCTTCATCCTTAAAGGCTACACCATTGCGCTTGCAGGTGCGCGACAGGGCATTGTGGACGACCTCTGCGTAAGGCTTCCAGTCGTGCATGACCTCATCAAGACGATAGGCGGAAAAATTCTTGATGAACTCTTCCATCTCGGCTTCGCCCAGACGATCACCGAAGAGATCGCGGGCAGCCTCTGCCATCTGGAAATGAATGAGCGTGCCGTGGCAATCGAAAGTGATGTATTTGGGGCGGAAGATGGTCATGTCGTCGTCATCCTTGCTTGGGGATTGGTGGTGGCTGCAATAATCAGATCATAGAGGCCTTTGGCTGATCGGCGCACCGCAATTGCCGGTCACGGAAGCAGATTGTTGCGTATCCAGCCGCCAGTTTGGCAGAGAGTTGCGCTGGGGCAAGCCGACAGCCTTCTCCTGCCCCAGCTTTATCGACCGATGCGAACAGGACGCGGCATAAGATGCGGCGGCGGATAAAAGCAACAGCGAAACATATCGAACCTTCCCATTTGTCGGGACAATCTTCTTTCCGCATCGGTCTATCAATGAATAAGCAGAACAAGGGAGTACCGGCATGCAGGCGAGCCTGATCGATATCCAAGCGTTTCAACCGGACCACCTCGACGCGGCCGTTGAACTTTCCCGCCAGGCCGGATGGCCGCACCGGAAAGAGGACTGGGCCATGGTCCTTTCCATCAGCAAGGGTTTCGTCGCCGTTGAGAACGGCCGCGTCGTCGGAACGGCCATGGCAACGCTTCTCGGAGAAAGCTGCGCCACCGTCAACATGGTGATCGTGGACGAGAGCATGCGTGGCCGCGGCCTTGGACGCAAGTTGATGCACGCGGCGCTCGACGCCGCCGACGATCGTGAATGCCGCCTGGTCGCCACTGCCGATGGGTTGCCGCTTTATGAAAAACTCGGATTCGTCGCCTGGGGTGAGGTGGTTCAGCATCAGGGAATTCCGAAGTCCGCCGCCAAACCGGAAAATGTGGCCTGGGCGCTAAACATCGACGCGGCCGAACTCGCGACACTTGATGCAGAGGCCTTTGGCGCGGATCGGACGCCGCTTTTTGCCGCACTTGCGCAAAGGGCACGTTTCGCGACGGTCAGGAACGAGGGTGTCATCAAGGGATTTGCGGCAATCCGTACCTTCGGTCGCGGTGAAGTCATAGGTCCGGTCGTGGCCGAAACCATTGAAATCGCAAAAGATTTGATTGCATTCGCAATTTCCGAACGCCCCGGTGCATTCCTGCGTGTGGACACCACCGTCAAGGCAGGCCTCGGTTCGTGGCTCGCCGAACAGGGTCTCGCCCATGTCGGCGGCGGCATCGCGATGCGTCGGTCAACGACCGAACTACCCGCTGAAAAGAGATTGAAAACATTCGCATTGACCAGCCAGGCGCTGGGCTGAATTCGGAGAGACCATATGTTAAGCAATTCACTGATCGAACTGGATCGCGCCCATCTGGTGCACCCCGTCTCCTCCTTCCGCGGCCATGAGAAGCTGGGCGTGCGGGTGCTGCAATCTGCAAGCGGCGCCACTGTCACCGATATCACCGGCCATCAGCTCATCGACGGTTTTGCCGGCCTTTGGTGCGTCAATGCCGGTTATGGCCATGACAGCATCGTCGAGGCGGCGGCAAAGCAGATGCGGGAATTGCCCTATGCGACGGCCTATTTCGACATTGGCAGCGAACCGGCGATCCGGCTCGCCTCCGAGCTTGCCGACCGCGCGCCAGGCGATCTCAACCATGTCTATTTCACGCTTGGCGGGTCCGATGCGGTGGACAGCACCATTCGGTTCATCCGCTATTACTGGCATGCCAAAGGCCAGCCGCAGCGCGACCAGTTCATCTCCATCGAACAGGGTTATCACGGCTCCACCACCGCCGGTTCGGGCCTCACCGCCCTGCCTGCTTTCCATGCCGGTTTCGGCGTGCCCTACGACTGGCAGCACAAAATCCCGTCGCACTACGCCTACCGTAACCCGGTGGGAAGCGACCCGGCCGCCATCATCGCATCCTCCCTGCAAATCCTGAAGGACAAGATCGAGATGATCGGTCCGGACCGGGTCGCCGCCTTCTATGCGGAACCGATCCAGGGTTCCGGCGGGGTTCTCGTACCGCCTCCCGACTGGATCAAGGCCATGCGCGACCTCTGCCGGTCCTATGGCATCCTCTTTGTCGCCGACGAGGTCATCACCGGCTTTGGCCGGACGGGGCCGCTGTTTGCCTGTGCTGACGAGGATATCGTGCCGGACTTCATCACCACCGCCAAGGGTCTCACCTCCGGCTATGTGCCGATGGGCGCCGTCTTCATGGCGGACCACGTTTATGATACAATAGCCGACTTCGCAGGCGAGGCCGCAATCGGGCACGGCTACACCTATTCCGCCCATCCCGTCAGCGCCGCCGTCGGTCTCGAAGTGCTGAAACTTTACGAGGGCGGGCTGCTGGAAAACGGCCGCCGCGCCGGCCAAAGGCTGATGGCCGGGCTTGAGAGCCTGAAAAGCCATCCGCTGGTAGGCGATGTCCGCGGGCGCGGCATGCTCGCCGCCGTCGAACTCGTGACAGACAAGGACAAAAAGACCCCGCTGCCGGCCGCGGCGGCCCCCGCGCGAAAAGTTTTCGACCGCGCCTGGGAAAACGGCCTGATCGTGCGCGCCTTTGCGAACGGTATTCTGGGTTACGCGCCGCCGCTCTGCTGCACCGACAGCGAGATCGACGCCATCATCGAGCGGACGCTGAAGACCCTCGATCAGACGCTCGAAGACCCTGCGGTGCGGGCTGCCATGGCCTGAGGCGATAGCCGGGTGGCGTTGCGCCACCCTCTCGAAATGTCGCAACGCACCGCATATTCGCAATATTCTGCCGAAGAGCCGTTCCATTTCGGCGAATCCGGCGTGCCGAAAGTGCCAAACTATTAATGCAAACGGCAATAAACGCCATAAAAAAGGGCGTAATCGCAAATGGGAACGGGGCAAGGACCCCGTCCGGGAACAGAATAATCTGCCGCAGACTCCCCAGGAGACCACGGCGGCAAAGCGGAGACCGACATTGCCCAAAAAACTGAGCGACTTCAAATATATGAGCTTCGACGTGGTGGGGACCCTCATCGATTTCGAAGGCGGCCTGAAATCGACGCTGGCCGCAATCGGCGCGGAAAACGGCGTGGATGTCGATGGTGAAAAGGCGCTCGCGCTTTACCGTGCGGCCCGTTATTCCAACGCGACAGACCTGTTTCCAGATGACCTCGTCCGCGTCTACCTGATCATCGCTCCCGAACTCGGCCTGCCGGCGGAACGCGCATTCGGTGAGCGCCTGCGCGATGCGGCAAAAAGCTGGAAAGGCTTTGAAGACAGCCGCGCCGCCATGGCCGAGCTTGCCAAGACGCATCGCCTCATCGCCATGACCAACGCCCAGCGCTGGGCCTTCGAATATTTCTCGAAGGAAATCGGCAATCCCTTTCATGCCGCTTTCACGGCGGATGACACTGGCACCGAAAAGCCCGATCCCGCCTTCTTCGAAAAGGTCTTCGCCTTTGTGGAAAGCGAGGGCGCATCGAAGGACGACATTCTGCACGTCGCGCAGAGCCAGTACCACGATATCGGCATTTCCCGGAAACTGGGCATGACCAATTGCTGGATCGAGCGCCGCCACGCCCAGAAAGGATATGGCGGTACGATCGAGCCGGAGAACTTTACCGAGCCGGACTACCACTTCACCTCCATGACCGGCCTTGCCGAAGCAGTGAAACAGACGGGCGGCTGAGCCGCCCCGCCAATGGCGTGCCGCGAACTGGGATGCGGCATGCCGGAAATTTATTCAGACGCATTTCAACAAATCATACAAAAGGGGAAGACCATGAGTGACAGGATTACAAACTGGACCCGTTCCGACGATGCCGCCGTTGAACAGGCCATCCGGCGCGGCGCAACGCGGCGTGAGTTGCTTCACATGCTGCTGGCGGGCGGCGTCGCCCTTTCCGCCGGTTCGGCTATTCTTGGTCGCGCGTCAAATGCCGTGGCCGCAACGCCGGTCTCCGGCGGCACGCTGAAAGCCGCCGGCTGGTCTTCCTCCACCGCCGATACACTCGACCCGGCGAAAGCCTCGCTTTCGACGGACTATGTCCGTTGCTGCGCGCTCTATAACCGCCTGAGCTTCCTCGATGCTTCGGGCACGCCACAGATGGAGCTGGCCGAAGCCATCGAGACGAAGGATGCCAAGACCTGGACCGTGAAGCTGCGTTCCGGCGTCACCTTCCACGACGGCAAGGCGCTGACCGCCGACGACGTGGTCTATTCGCTGAAGCGCCATCTCGATCCGGCGGTCGGCTCCAAGGTCGCCAAGATCGCCGCGCAGATGACCGGCTTCAAGGCTCTCGACAAGAGCACGGTCGAAATCACGCTGGCGAACCCGAACGCCGACCTGCCGTCCATTCTGGCCCTGCACCATTTCATGATCGTTGCCGATGGCACCACGGATTTCTCCAAGGGCAACGGCACGGGCGCCTTCAAGCTCGAAAAGTTCGAGCCGGGCGTGCGTTCGATCATGGCCAAGAACACCAATTACTGGAAGTCCGGCGGCCCACACATCGACAGTTTCGAATTCATGGCAATTTCGGACGACAATGCCCGCGTCAATGCACTTATTTCCGGCGACATCCAGCTTGCAGCCGCCATCAATCCGCGGGCGCTGCGCCTGCTCGACAAGCAGGAAGGTGTCGTGCTGTCCAAGACGACATCGGGTAATTATACCAACCTCAACATGCGGCTGGATCAGTCGCCGGGCAACAATGCCGATTTCGTCGCCGGCATGAAGTCGATCGTCAATCGTGAGCAGATCGTCAAGGCAGCGTTGCGCGGCCTGGGCGAAGTCGGTAACGACCAGCCGGTGCCGCCGATGAACCCCTATCACAATCCGGATCTGAAGCCGAAGGCCTTCGATCCGGATAAGGCAAAATTCCACTTCGAAAAGGCAGGTCTCATCGGCCAGTCCATCCCGGTCATCGCATCGGATGCGGCAGCCTCCTCTGTCGATATGGCGATGATTATCCAGGCGTCCGCCGCCGAAATCGGCGTCAAGCTGGATGTGCAGCGCGTGCCTTCGGACGGTTACTGGAGCAATTACTGGCTGAAGGCGCCGGTTCACTTCGGCAACATCAATCCGCGCCCGACGCCGGACATTCTGTTCTCTCTGCTTTACGCCTCCGACGCGCCTTGGAACGAAAGCCAGTACAAGTCGCCGAAGTTCGACAAGATGATGCTCGAAGCACGCGGCATGCTCGATCTCGAAAAGCGCAAACAGATCTACTTCGAAATGGAAACGATGATCGCCGACGAAGCCGGCACCATCATCCCCGCCTATATTTCGAATGTCGATGCCATCTCCTCAAAGCTCAAGGGCCTGGAAGCCAATCCGCTCGGCGGCATGATGGGTTATGCCTTTGCGGAATACGTCTGGCTTGAAGCCTGATAGACCATGGAACCGGGCGTGAAAATGCGCCCGGCAGCCTTTCCGTCGTTGCGGAAAGCCTCCACAATCAGGCAGGTCGCAGGAGCATGTGAATGAACAGCCGGATATTATCCCTTGTCGCCAGGCGGCTGGTCGTCATGCTGACGACGCTGCTTATCGTGTCGTTTATCGTCTTTTCGGCCACCAGCCTGCTGCCCGGGGATACGGCGACGATCCTTCTTGGCCAGGCGGCGACGCCGGAAGCCGTGGCCGGCCTGCGCACCGCCATGCATCTCGACGATCCGGCCCTGCTGCGTTTCGTGCGCTGGCTTCTGGGCCTGCTGCAGGGTGAACTCGGCACGTCCTACGCCAACAACATGGCGATTGCCGATCTCATCGGTCCGCGCTTCGTCAACTCCATGAAGCTCGCCGGCATTACCACCGTCATCGCCGTGCCGCTGGCGCTGACCCTCGGCATCAGCTCCGCCATGTTGCGCGGCACGCTTTATGACCGGGCCGTCACCGTGCTGACCATCGGCGTCATCTCGGTGCCGGAATTCATGATCGCCACACTCGCCGTGCTGCTTTTCGCCGTCTATCTGAAATGGCTGCCGGCGCTGTCGCTGGTTAGCGAAGTTCACACGCTTTTCGATGTGCTGCGGGTCTATGCCATGCCAGTCATCACGCTGACCTTCGTCGTTTCCGCACAGATGATCCGCATGAGCCGCGCCGCCGTGATCGAGACGCTGGATACGCCCTACGTGGAAATGGCGCTTTTGAAGGGTGCGCCGCGCATGCGCATCGTGCTTCGCCATGCGCTTCCCAATGCGCTCGGCCCCATCGTCAATGCGGTGGCCCTGTCGCTTTCCTATCTCGTCGGCGGCGTCATCATCGTCGAGACGATCTTCAATTATCCCGGCATCGCCAAGCTGATGGTCGATGGCGTCGCCACCCGCGACCTGCCGCTGATCCAGAGCTGCGCGATGATCTTCTGCGTCGGTTATCTCCTCCTCATCACGACGGCGGATATCATCGCCATCATGTCCAATCCGAGGCTGCGCTGATGGCCGACAATATCAAAACAACTTCGGGGACCTCGCGTTTGGGATACAAGATCAACGCAGTCGGCGTTTTCGGCTTTCTCGTCATTTTTTTCTGGGCCATGGTCGCAATCTTCGCGCCCTATCTCATTCCGCATCCGGTCGGTGAAATCGTCGATCTCGATTATTTCGGGCCGATGACATCCGATCTCTGGCTCGGTTCCGATTATCTCGGTCGTGACGTGTTTTCCCGCATTCTCATGGGCGCGCGTTTCACGGTCGGCATATCGCTCGCCGCCGTCACCATCGCCTGCACCTCCGGCGTTTTGCTCGGCATGTGCGCCGCCGTCATCGGCGGCTGGTTCGATGCAGCACTCAGCCGGTTTCTCGATGCGGTGAACTCCATTCCGAGCAAGCTTTTTGGCCTCGTGGTCGTCGCCGCCGTCGGCTCTTCCATACCGGTGCTGATCATCACGCTCTCGGTCATCTACACGCCGGGCGCCTATCGGTTTGCCCGGGCGCTGGCCGTCAATGTCAACACCATGGATTTCGTCACGGTCGCCCGGGTGCGCGGCGAAAGCCTGTTCTACCTCATCGGCTCGGAAATCCTGCCGAACATCGTCCGGCCCGTACTGGCCGATCTTGGCGTGCGCTTCGTGTTCATCGTGCTGCTTCTGTCGGGCCTCTCCTTCCTCGGCCTCGGCCTTCAGCCGCCGAATGCGGACTGGGGCGCGCTGGTGCGTGAGAACATCGGCGGCCTGCCGTTTGCGGCCCCCGCCGTCATCTTCCCGTCGCTGGCCATTGCCAGCCTGACGATCAGCGTCAACCTGCTGATCGACAATCTGCCGCAGAAAATCCGCGACAGGAGCGAATAATGAGCAATCTTGTTGAAATCCGTGGACTGAAAGTCGATGCCACCACCGATTCCGGCCGCCGCATCGACATCATCAAGGGTGTGGACATCGACATCGCCGATGGTGAAATCGTCGCACTGATCGGCGAAAGCGGTTCCGGCAAGACCACCATCGCGCTGAGCCTGATGGGCTATGCCCGGCCGGGCTGCCGTATTTCCGGCGGCAGCGTCAAGGTGGCGGGCCAGGACATGGTGCAGCTTTCCGAAGCCGAACGCGCCAAAGTCCGCGGCACAAAAGTGACCTATGTGCCCCAAAGTGCGGCCGCCGCTTTCAACCCGGCGCAGAAGATCATCGATCAGGTCATCGAAGTCACCCGCATCCACCATCTGATGCCGCCGCAGGAGGCGCGCAGACGGGCCGTAGAACTTTTCAAGGCGCTGTCGTTGCCCAACCCCGAAACCATCGGCGAGCGTTATCCGCATCAGGTGTCCGGCGGCCAGCTTCAACGCCTCTCCGCCGCCATGGCATTGATCGGCAATCCGAAGCTGGTGATCTTCGACGAGCCGACCACCGCGCTCGACGTCACAACCCAGATAGAGGTTCTGCGCGCCTTCAAATCGGCAATGCGCAAGAACGGCATCGGCGGCGTTTATGTCTCGCACGATCTCGCCGTCGTCGCCCAGATCGCCGACCGGATCGTTGTGCTGAAAGGCGGCGAGGTTCAGGAAACCGGTACGACCACGGATATCCTCGAAAATGCCCGGCATCCCTATACGAAGGAACTGCTAACCGCCTTTCATGACAAGGCGCGCGTCATCACGCCCGCCAAACCGGAGCAGGCAACGCCGCTGCTGGATATCGAAAACCTGATCGCCGGTTACGGAACGAAGGGCGGAGACAAGATGCCGCTGGTGCGTGCAGTGGATAGCGTCAGCCTTTCGGTCTATCCCGGTCGCAATCTCGGCATCATCGGCGAGTCCGGCTGCGGAAAATCGACGCTGGCGCGAGCCATTGCCGGCATTCTGCCGGCGGCCGGCGGCCATGTCATCTTCGAAGGCCGGGAACTGGATGCGGATGCACGGCGTCGAACCGGCGACCAGCTACGCCGTATGCAGATCGTGTTCCAATATGCCGATACCGCACTCAACCCATCAAAACCCATCGAGGATATTCTCGGCCGGCCGCTGACCTTCTATCACGGCATGAAAGGTAAGGCGCGCGACGCCCGGATCGATGAGCTTCTCGATATGGTGAAGCTGCCGCGCTCGGTCCGCCATCGCCACCCTTCCGGCCTGTCCGGCGGGCAGAAACAACGCGTCAATTTCGCCCGCGCACTTGCCGCCGAGCCCTCGCTTATCATCTGCGATGAAATCACCTCGGCCCTCGATACCGTGGTTGCGGCTGCAATCATCGATCTTCTCGGAGAACTGCAGCGGGAGCTGAACCTCTCCTATATCTTCATCAGCCACGATCTTTCGGTGGTGGAAACCATCTGCGACGAGATCGTCGTGATGTATGGCGGACAGAAGGTGGAGCATCTGGAAACCGAAGCGATCAAATCGCCCTCCCACCCCTATTCGAAACTGCTGTTCTCCTCGGTGCCGAAACTCGACCCGACATGGCTCGACAATCTCCAGCAGGATGCGGAACTGGTGCGGGCGTTTTCGAAAAGGTGACAATGGAATGATACGACCCTGCAAAGGGCCGTTTTCTCACACCTCAAAGCGGAAACAGGCTGGTCAGCGGCATATGCGATTTGATGATCGGCGATTTCAGCACCACGAAGCTGAAATATTTGTCGATGCCCACGTCCATATCGGTCAACCGCTCCATGATCGACTGATATTCAACGATGCCAGAGGTGACGAATTTCAGCAGGTAGTCGTAACCGCCCGAAACGAGGTGGCATTCCACCACCTGATCGATCTTTTCGACAACGCCGAGGAAGCGGGCGAAATCGATCTGGCGATGGTTCTTGAGCGTGATCTCCGTAAACACCGTCAGCGTCTGGCCGAGCTTGTTGATGTTGATCTGCGCGGAATAACCCTCGATATAGCCTTCCGCCTGCAGCTTCTTCACGCGCATCAGGCAGGGGCTTGGCGACAGATTGACAAGCTCCGCCAGCTCGACATTGGTGATGCGACCGTTTTTCTGCAATTCGTAGAGGATCTTGATATCGATCCGATCAAGTTTCATCACGTGCGGAACCCCTTTTATGTTTTTTGAACACGCGGCATAAAATTCTGGCGCGGCAAAGGAAATCTTACCACATGAGCGAGCCCTGTCGACGTGGGGATATTTTTTTGATGCAGCATAAAGAGTTGCAGAGGCATCACCCAACAGCAGGAGATTCCGGCAAGAGGCTCAGTCTGGCAGCGTTTACACATCAGCTAGGGTAAATTAGGACGAATATAAGGAGTCCGACCATGCCCGCCCCGCTGCAACAGATCATGACATCGCCGGAACTGCCCACATCCGCAGACGCCGTTATTATCGGCGGCGGCATCGTCGGTGTCTTCGCGGCCTATTATCTTGCCCGACGCGGCCTGCAAGTGGCGCTGGTCGAAAAGGGTCTGATCGGGGCGGAGCAATCCAGCCGCAACTGGGGCTGGTGCCGGCAGCAGAACCGGGACGCCCGCGAATTGCCGATTTCCACCAAGAGCCTGGCGCTCTGGGAAGAGTTTGGCGAAGAGAGCGGCGAGGACACGGGTTTTCGCCGCTGCGGGCTGTTTTACCTGAGCGACAATGAGGCCGAACTTGCCGGCTGGGCACGCTGGCGCGACTTCGCCATTACCGCGGGCGTGACGACCCATATGCTGAGCGCCGATGAGGCGAGCGAACGCGGCCGATCCACGGGAAAGCGCTGGAAGGGCGGCGTGTTTTCGCCGACCGACGGCACGGCCGATCCTTCCATGGCAGCACCCGCCGTGGCGCGCGCCATCATCAAGCTGGGCGGCACGGTGCATCAGAATTGCGCCGCACGCGGGCTTGAAACGGAAAGCGGCCGGGTCAGCGCCGTCGTCACCGAAAAAGGCACGATCCGCACCAAAACCGCCATCATGTCCGGCGGGGCCTGGGCGTCGTCCTTTTGCCGGCAGCTCGGAATTCGTTTTCCGCAGGCGTCTGTCCGCTCCTCCATCCTGTCGGTCACACCAGGTGCTGAAGGCCTGCCGGATGCGCTGCACACCGCCGCCGTTTCGGCAACGAAGAGAAAAAACGGCGGTTACACGCTCGCCATCAGCGGGCTGGGACGCATCGACCCGACGGCACAGCAGATGCGGTTTGCCCGAGAATTCGTACCGATGTTCCTCAAGCGCTGGCGAAGCTTGCGGCCGGGCGGGTTGGAGGGCATTCGCGGTGGCCACGAGACCCTGAAGCACTGGCGCCTCGATGCACCGACACCCATGGAGCGGGTGCGCATTCTCGACCCGAAACCCAATGCCGCCGCCATCCGCGAGACCCATAGAAGGGCGCTGGAGCTTCTGCCCGCTCTGGGCAAAACGCAGATTTCCGCCGCCTGGGCCGGCTTCATTGACAGCACGCCCGACGGCGTGCCCGCCATTGGCGAAACCAGCGAATTGCCCGGCTTCATTCTCGCCGCCGGTTTCAGTGGGCATGGTTTCGGCATCGGACCGGGCGCCGGCCGTCTGATCGCCGATATTGTGACAGGTTCGAGCCCAATCGTCGATCCCACGCCCTATCACCCCAGCCGTTTCCTTGGTTCGTCCTGGGGCAAGGTCGCGGATTTCTGACCCTCCCTTGGTGGGATGCGACGCACATCCGCGCCGGTCAGTTGCGGGATGGCTTCACGCCTTGACCCTCAAGGAACGCGAAGGCGACAGGCCGGCCGGAGGCTTCCGCACCATCTCAACCGAGAATGCGCACGCCATCACCCGGCGCGAAAGATCATCCAAGCCGAGGTAGCTGCCATTCGGCACAGCCCGCGCTCATACGCCCCGCCAGATTTTCTTCCACCAAGACGCAAAACCTCCCTCATGAGCCAAGTTTCGCCGATGACCTGTGAAACAGCGTGCGCACATGGCCTTGATTTTTTGCACCAACATGTAATACAAATTATCATACATGTTGACAAATAACGCATACATGTATGACATTGCAGCAACCGCAAACGCTGCCATATCGGCATGAGGGAGGAATTATGATCATCACCGACGTCGAGGTCCGGGTTTTTCGCACGACGACCCGTCGGCACTCGGACAGTGCCGGTCACGCACATCCGGGTCCGGCGCATCAGGTGGAACAGGCCCTGCTGACCATCCGCACGGAAGATGGTCAGGAAGGTCATTCCTTCACCGCGCCGGAGATCGTTCGCCCCCATGTCATTGAAAAATTCGTCAAGAAAGTCCTGATCGGCGAGGATCATCGCGACCGGGAACGGCTGTGGCAGGACCTTGCCCACTGGCAGCGCGGTTCGGCCGCACAGCTGACCGACCGCACGCTGGCGGTGGTGGATTGCGCGCTGTGGGACCTTGCCGGCCGCTCGCTCAATCAACCTGTATACAAGTTGATCGGCAGCTATCGCGACAAGGTGCTCGCTTATGGGTCCATCATGTGCGGAGACGAGCTGGAAGGCGGGCTGGCGACGCCGGAAGATTACGGCCGTTTTGCCGAAACGCTGGTAAAGCGTGGCTATAAGGGCATCAAGCTACACACCTGGATGCCGCCAGTCAGCTGGGCGCCGGATGTGAAGATGGACCTCAAGGCCTGCGCGGCCGTGCGTGAGGCGGTCGGCCCCGATATTCGCCTGATGATCGACGCCTTCCACTGGTATTCCCGCACCGACGCGCTGGCGCTGGGCCGTGGCCTCGAAAAACTCGGCTTCGACTGGATCGAGGAGCCTATGGATGAGCAATCGCTGTCCTCCTACAAATGGCTTTCCGACAATCTCGATATTCCGGTCGTCGGCCCGGAAAGTGCGGCCGGCAAGCATTGGCATCGCGCCGAATGGATCAAGGCCGGTGCCTGCGATATTCTGCGCACCGGCGTCAACGATGTCGGCGGTATAACCCCGGCGCTGAAGACCATGCATCTGGCTGAAGCCTTCGGCATGGAATGCGAAGTGCATGGCAACACAGCCATGAACCTGCATGTTGTCGCCGCCACCAAGAATTGCCGCTGGTATGAGCGCGGCCTGTTGCATCCCTTCCTCGAATATGATGACGGCCACGATTATCTGAAGTCGCTGTCCGACCCGATGGACCGCGACGGCTTCGTGCATGTCCCTGATCGGCCGGGCCTTGGCGAGGACATCGATTTTACCTTCATCGACAACAACCGGGTGAGGTAACGGGCGATGAAAACGGTGCTCGCCTTCGGAGACAGCCTCACTTGGGGCGCGGACCCGGCAACGGGTCTGAGGCACCCGGCCGAACACCGCTGGCCGGAGGTACTGGAAGCAGAGCTCGCGGGAAAGGCGAAGGTTTACCCCGAGGGCCTTGGCGGGCGCACCACCTGTTATGACGATCATACCGGCCCCGCCTGCCGCAATGGCGCGCGGGCGCTTGAAGTCGCGCTTTCCTGCCATATGCCGCTCGATCTCGTCATCATCATGCTCGGCACCAACGACATCAAACCGGTGCATGGCGGACGGGCGGAAGCGGCGGTTTCCGGTATGCGGCGACTGGCGCAGATCGTCGAGACCTTCATCTACAAACCGCGCGAGGCCGTGCCAAAACTGCTGATCGTCGCCCCACCGCCCTGCGTTGCAGGTCCGGGCGAAGAGCCGGCGGGCGGACGGGATATCGCGCAATCGCTGCGACTTGCACCGCTTTACCGCAAACTCGCCGCCGAACTGGGGCACGCCTTCTTCGATGCCAGATCGGTCGCCAGCGCCTCACCGGTGGATGGCGTGCATCTGGATGCGCCGGCAACGGCCGCAATCGGCCGGGCGCTCGCAGCTCCGGTTAGAGAGATTCTTGGCTGATCAAGCGACACCTGTGGAGGAACCAGGCGCGTGGATCAAAACGTGGAAAGGCCGTATGAACCGGCCGTATTGGGAGGAAAGATGAAACATTTTCTTGCAACCGCAGCGCTTGGCGCCTTGCTGATCGGCGCGATGCCGCTCAGTGTTTTCGCCGAAACGCCGAAAGACCAGCTCATCGTCGCCACGACCATGAGCAACATACTGACCCTCGATCCCGCCGCCATTACCGGCCGCGAGACCGTGCAGGTGCTGAACAATGTCTATGACACGCTGGTCGTGCTTTCCCCGAAAGACCGCAGCGTCCAGCCACGCCTTGCCGAACGCTGGGAAATTGCCGAAGACCGCAAATCCATCCGTTTCCATCTGCGCGGCGATGCGAAATTCGCCTCCGGCAATGCGGTGACGGCAAAAGACGTGGCCTGGAGCCTGAAGCGGCTGCTCGCCCGCAATCTGGCGCAGTCGTCCTTCCTGAAAACCCGCGGTTTCAAGCTGGAAGAGGCCGACAAGCTCTTCGTCGCCGAAAACGACCAGACCTTCGTGCTGAACATTCCAAAACCGGATGATCCCAATCTTCTCTTGATGATCCTAGCGCAGAACGGCCCAGGCTCGATCATCGACAGCAAGACGGCTCTTGAGAATGAAAAGGACGGCGATCTCGGCGGTGCTTGGCTGACACTGAATTCCGCCGGTTCCGGCCCGTTCAAGCTGACGCAATGGAAATCCAACGAATATATCATCCTCACCCGCAACGATGATTATTGGGGGAAGAAGGCCAGCATGAAGCGCATCCTGATGCGCCATCTGCCGGAATCGCAATCGCAGCGGTTGATGCTGGAAAAAGGCGATATCGACGTTGCCTACTCCTTGCAGGCCCCGGATCTGAAATCGCTTGAGGCCGACAAGGCTATCACCATCGAATCCACGCCCGGCTCCGGTTTTTATTACCTCAGCGTTTCGATGAAGGATGAGAAATTTGCGAACAAGAAGGTGCGCGAGGCCCTGCGTTACCTGATCGATTACGCCGGCCTCGACAAGGCGGTCATGCCCTATTACGGCAAGCTGCATCAGCGCTCCCTCAGCACCGGTGTGATGGGTGCGCTTCCGGATCAGGGCTACAAGCTCGACATCGAAAAAGCCAAGGCGCTTCTGGCCGAAGGCGGTTATCCGAACGGTTTCAAGACGACGCTGCGCGTGCTTTCGGAAGACCCCTTTATGAAAGCGGCAACGGCGATCCAGAACACGCTGGCCCAGGCTGGCATTCAGGCCGAACTGATCAGCGGCTCCGGCGATCAGATTTACGGCGCGATGCGCGAGCGAAATTTCGAACTGCTGCTCGGTCGCGGCGGCGGCGGCCAGCAGCCGCATCCGGACAATAATCTGCGCTCCATCGCCTATAATCCCAACAATGCCGATGACGCGAAGCTCACCAATTACCAGAGCTGGCGCACCAGTTTCTTCGATGAGAAGCTGAACAAGATGATTGAGGAAGCGCTGGTCGAGCGCGATGTGGCGAAACAGACAAAGCTTTACGAGGACCTGCAGGGTTACATGGACGAAATCGTCATGTCCATTCAGCCCTTCTCCGAGGTCATCGACACCGCCGCCTTCCGCAGCGACGTCAAGGGCATGATCGTCAGCCCCTGGCTTTCGCGGTTTGAAGAGGTGAGCAAGGAGCGGTGATGCATCCCTCCGCCTTCATCCTCGGGATTGACCCGAGGATGAAGGCGGAGGGAAGCCAATATGGTAGTAGAATGTCGTCTGCAATCCCTGAGGCGCGGCTAAACCCGCGCCACTTCTTTTTCCACCCTACACCCGGCATCACTCCAAAAAAATGCCCGGCAGTGAAGCCGGGCAAGGAAAGAGGATATTATTATCCGTGACGCCCGGAGGAGGACGGTCACGTTCTGGGAGCCGTCACGCGCCTTCATATTCCAGCGAGGCGCCGATCAGTTCGCGGGCATAGGGATGCGTCGCGCCATTGCCGGCGATGGCCCTACGCGGCAGGATTTCGGTGATTTCGCCGCGCAGCATCACCGCGAAGCGGTCGCACATGTGATCGACGACGGCGAGATCGTGGGTCACCATGATATAGGTAAAGCCGCGCTCTTCCCGCAGGCGCTGGAGGAGGTTGAGGATTTCCGCCTGCACCGAGACATCGAGCGCAGACGTCGGCTCGTCTAGCAGAAGCAATGACGGTTCAAGGATCAGCGCCCGGGCGATCGCCACGCGCTGCCGCTGGCCGCCGGAAAGCTGGTGCGGGAAACGATCCAGAAAGGCTACGGGCAGGCCTACATCCGTGATGGCCTTGCGCATGCGCTCTTCGCGGTCGCCGAGCTTGTGGATGGCTAGCGATTCCGAAAGCACGGTGCGCACTGACTGGCGCGGATGCAGCGACCCATACGGGTCCTGAAACACCATCTGCAGCATGCGGCACCGCTCGATCAACGGCAGATCGCGCACCGACCTGCCATCGATGAGGATGTCGCCGGTCCAGAAATCGTTGAGCATCGACACGCAGCGAAGGACGGTGGATTTGCCCGAACCGCTTTCGCCGACCAGCCCGAAACATTCGCCCGGCTCGACGCGGAAGGATACGGAAGGCAGCACTTTCAGCGCAGTAGGGCCGCTGCCGAAGGTGATGGAAAGATCGCGGGTTTCGACTGAAACGGCCATTATACGTTCTCCTCCAGACATTCGGGGCGGCGGTCGAGCACCGCAAGCGGCGCACGCGCGCCGCCAATGCGCGGCTGCGCCGCCAGAAGGCCGCGCGTATAGGGGTGCTTCGCCTGATCGAGATCGCGTGCGGCGAGTGTTTCCACTACCCGGCCTGCATACATGATGAGGACCCGGTCGCAGAAATTGCGCACAAGATTGAGATCGTGGCTGATCATGATGAGGCCGATGCCGCGATCCCGCACCAGACCGTCGAGAATATTCAGCACCTGCAACCGCACCGTTACGTCAAGCGCCGAGGTGGGCTCATCGGCAATGACAAGATCGGGATCGGCAAGCAGCATCATGGCGATCATCACACGCTGGCCCATGCCGCCGGAGATTTCATGCGGATATTGCTCGTAGACGCGGGCGGTGTCGCGGATTTTCACCGCCTCCAGCATGGCCAGCGCCTTTTCCCGGGCTTCCGATTTCGAAGCCTTGAAGTGGCGCAGATAGGTTTCCGTTACCTGATCGCCGACACGGCGGATGGGATTGAGGGAAAATTTCGGATCCTGGAGGATCATCGACATGCGCCGTCCGCGAACCTTCAGCATCTCCTTTTCACTCAGAGACAGAAGATCGAGACCGTCGAAATCCAGCCTGTCGGCGGTTATTGTCGCCGATGGCAGGAGCCGCAGCAGCGCCCTGCCGACGGTGGATTTACCCGAGCCGCTTTCGCCGACAATACCAAGCCGTTCCCGGCCAAGAGTGAAGGAGATGCCGCGCACGGCCTCGGTGGGCGAACCGCCATAGCGAATGCGGAGATTTTCGACATCGAGGATTGGTTTTTCCATGGCCCTATCTCCGGTTCATTTGCTTCGGATCGAGCGCATCCCGCAGGCCATCACCCAGCAGGTTGAAGGCAAGGCTGACGGAAAGGATCGCAACGCCGGGGAAGGTGACGAGCCACCAGCTGTCGAGCATGTAGCGGCGACCGGTCGCGATCATCGCTCCCCACTCCGGCAACGGCGGCTGCGCGCCGAGACCGAGGAAGCCGAGGCCGGCGGCGGTGAGGATGACCGTCGCCATATTCAGCGTCAGGCGGATGAGGACCGAAGGCAGGCACATGGGCATGATCGACTTGACGATGATGCGCAGCGGCGAGGCGCCCTGAAGCCTTGCGGCGGCAATGTAATCCGCCTTGCGGAAGGTCATGGCCTCGGCGCGGGCAAGGCGCGCAATCGGCGGCCAGGAGGTGAGCGCGATCGCGATGATCGCATTGTTGAGGCTTGGCCCAAGGGCTGCGACGAAGGCGAGCGACAGGATGAGGCTCGGGAAGGACAGGAAGATATCCGTGATACGCATCATCACCGTATCGAACTTGCCGCCCAGATATCCGGAAGCCGTGCCGACCAGAAGGCCGACGGGACCGACGATGATCGACACCAGCGAGATGATGGTGAGCGTGATGCGCGCGCCCCAGAGAAGACGGCTGTAGATATCGCGTCCCAACTCGTCCGTGCCGAAGACGTGGCCATTACCCGGCGCCTGCAGCGTGTTGGCGAGATCCTGCGCGTAAGGGTCATGCGTCGCTAGCCAGGGCGCGAAAATCGCGGCGATGACGAGCACCAGCAGGACGGCCAGACCGAAGGCCGATGTCGGGCTTTTCAGCAGGAAAACGACGATGTTCTTCAGCGCGTTCAAGGGCGCCGGAAGGCGGAAGGAAGTTTCTGCGCGGGCCGTCATCAGCGGGTCCTCGGATCGAAAAAGCGGTAGAGAATGTCGGATATGAGATTGAGCCCGATGAAGATGACACCGACGATAAGCACGCAGGTCATCACGGCATTCATGTCACCGATGATAAGATTGCTAGTGAGATATTGGCCGAATCCCGGCCAGGCGAAGACGGTCTCGATGAGAACCGCCCCTTCCAGCAGCGAACCGTAAGCAAGGGCGATAATGGTGACGAGCTGCACGCGAATATTCCCAAAGGCGTGCAGCCACACCGTCTGGCGTTGCGACAGGCCTTTGACGCGGGCGGTCGTCACATATTCCTGGCCCAGCTGGTCCAGCATGAAGCTGCGCGTCATGCGGGTGATATAGGCAGAGGAGGAATAACCGAGCAGCGCGGCGGGAAGGATGAGGTGGTTGATGGCCGACCAGAACACTTCCATATCGCCCGCAAGCAGGCTGTCGATCAACAGAAAGCCCGTGCGCTCCTCCACCAGACCGATATAAAACTGGTCCATACGACCACCGCCGCCGACAAGGCCGAGATGGGCGTAAAAAACGATCAGCGCGATCATGCCGGTCCAGAAAATCGGCATCGAATGGCCGAAGAGGCTGAGCACGCGTACCAGATGATCCTGCCAGCGGTCTTTATTGACCGCGGCATAAACGCCCATGGGAATGCCAAGGCCCGCGCCGATCAGGATCGCGAAGGTCGCAAGCTCCATCGTCGCCGGCATGACCCGGATGATATCCTGGATGACGGGCTGGCCCGTGCGGATCGAGGTTCCGAAATCACCGGTGAAGACATCACCGAGATAATAGATGAACTGCTGCCAGAGCGGACGGTCGAAACCGAGCGCATGATAGACCTGTTCATAGGTTTCGCGCGTCGCGTCCTCGCCCACAATCGCCCGCACGGGATCGGCGGGCATCAGGCGGCCGATAAAAAAGGTCAGCAGCAGCAATCCAAGCAGCGTAACCGCAATACTTCCGATCTGGCCGGAAAGGCCATAAAGCGAAAGGCGTCTTTTTGACATGATTCCTCCCTTGCCAGAGATCGATTGCGCGAGCGACCAAAGCGTAATCCTGTCTGACAACTATTCACAAGTTGTCACAGGTGTTGGAGGCTGTCAAGCGAGTACCGGCGAAATCCGTATCGCCCAGGAATCGGAAGGCGCGCCGAAGCCGTCGGGCTTTCGTTTTGCTTTGGGAAAAGCACATGCATTGTGGCACCAGCAAAAGCCTGTATTCTCCCAACTCGCGGAATGCGCGGACACCTGTCCCGGCGATGATGCCGATGACACCCGCGCCTTCAGGGGGAGAAATATGGTTGACGTGACACTTCTGGCATTTGCCGTGGTCGCTTTTATCGGCATTGCCACGCCCGGCCCTACCGTTTTGCTCGCGCTTACAAATGGTTCAAGATTCGGAGTACGCCGCGCCATGATCGGCATGGCTGGCGCTGTTCTCTCGGATTTTGCCCTGATCGGCGCAGTAGCCCTAGGATTGGGGGCGTTGCTCGCCGCTTCCGAATTCTGGTTCGATGTCGTCAAATGGGTGGGCGTCTGCTATCTAGCCTTCCTCGGCATCATGCTTTTGCGCTCAAGAGGCATGCTCGATGGCGCCCTTCAATCCGCAGAGGCCAACGGGGCTGCTTCCGCAAATTCGATCTTCCTCAAGAGTTTTCTCGTGGCGGTCACCAACCCCAAGGGATATCTGTTCTTTTCCGCTTTCCTGCCGCAATTCATTGATCCCGCTGCACCGCAGATTCAGCAATATGCGGCGCTTGCGCTGATCTTCGCCGCCATCGATTTCATCGTGATGTTCGGATATGCCCTGCTCGGCTCGCAGGCCGTCCGGCTGCTGCGGAAATCCGGAGCCCTGTGGCTCGACCGGATTTGCGGCGGCGCGCTTCTGACGCTCGCCGCCTCGCTAGCCTTTTATCGGCGGGCTACCGTTTAACCCATTGACCTATAAGCAGTTTTTGGATCACTCAGCGGCAGTGCGGGAGCGCAGAAGCACCTTATAGCGCTCAAGACTGCCGCGCAGATGCGCCGCCATATATTGGCGGGCGGCATCGGCATCACCTTCGATGATGGCGTCGACGATCCTCGCATGCTCCTCCTGGAGATGCAGGTTATAATCCTTCGGACGCGATCCAGGCGCAGCACCCTGCAATTCGCCGCGAGGAATGATGCCGGAGCGAATGAGCTGAAGAAACTCGGGAAACCGCCTGTTCTGCGTCGCCTGCGCAATGGCCAGGTGGAACTCGAAATCAGCGTCCCGCGTCGGTAGACCGGCAGCGAGACAGTCGCCGATGCGCCGGTGCGCATCCACAATCGCCTCCACCTGCACGGCGGAACGGCGCGATGCCGCAAGCCCGGCGGATTCGACCTCGAAAACGGTGCGCAATTCCAGCAATTCGATCACCGAGGAAATCCGTCCCACGGCCAGATCGTTGAAAGGCAGCTCCTTGGCCGGTTTTACTTCGACGGCAAAAACGCCCGCGCCCTTGCGGGCTTCAACGAGGCCATCGGCGCGCAGAATGGCGATGGCTTCGCGTACTACTGTGCGGCTCACCGAATATTCCCGCGTGAGTTCGCTTTCGCTCGGAAGACGGTCGCCGGGGCGAAAAACGCCTTCGGACAAATCCCGCCGCAATGCCGAACTGATTTTCGCCGCGAGCGATACCCCTTGCTTCGTGCTGCTCTCAACGTCCATTCCGGCCCACCTGTTTTAAACTTGTCTGGCATGTTAGCAAACACCCGCCACATTGCAAGGGCCGCGCCTCCGCACCGCCGGGACGGTTGGCCGCCCTCACGCCGCAGCCATGGCCGAACTGCTGGAAAAGCGGCTTCTATATTCCCCCGGTGAGAGGCCGAGAATGCGGTGGAACACCCGGCGAAAGGCGGCGGCGTCCTCATAACCCACCGACCAGGCGATCTGATCGACAGAACGGCGGGTGAATTCCAGCAATTCCCGCGCCTTGCCGACACGCAGATGCTGAACATATTCGATGGGCTTCATGCCGGTCGCCGCCTTGAAGCGGCGCAGGAAGGTCCGCTCTTCCAGCCCGGCATGGCCGGCCATGTCGGTAACGCTCGTCGCCCGCCCGGCGCGGGCCTGCAGCCAGTGCTGCACCTTCAGGATCGGCTCGTCGCCATGCGTCAGCCGCGGGGCGAAGCTGCTATAATGGCGCTGTTCACGCCCCGAGGGATCGATCAGCAGGAACTTGCCGGTCTCGATCATCACCGAAGGTCCGAGCAACCGGTCGACGATGCGCAGGCCAAGATCGGTCCACGCCATCAGCCCGCCAGCCGTGATGATATCGCCATCCTCAATGACGATCTTGTCTATCTCCAGCCGGATATCGGGAAAACGCTCGCGGAAACGCTCGGCAAACAACCAGTGGGTGGTGGCCGGGCGGCCGGACAGGAGGCCCGTTGCCGCAATCATGAAGGAGCCGCCGCAACTGGCGGCAAGCGTCGCCCCCTGCGCGTGGCGATCCAGCAGCCAGCGGGCATAAGGCTCGGCCTCCTCGATTTCGGCTGGCCCGGTCAGCCTCCCGGGTACGATAAAGATATCGGGATGCCCCGGCCCTGGATCGGTATCCTGACAGCGCGAGAATTCACCGCCCTCCCCCATACTCCAGTGACTGACCCGCAATTTCGGCCCGCCGCGATCCTGAGAAAATACCGATGCGATGGCAAAAAGATCGGTGATCCCATGCACCATGGCGATCTGACAGTCCCTATAGAGGACCAGCCCCACTTCCAGCGCGCTTCCTGTTACACCTGCCATGACCCACACCCCGTTTTGTCAGTTTCGGCTCGTTTTCTGTCAGAAGCGCCAATCCAGTCCCGGCTATCTCCAGAGTATCTCTATTCCCACGGGACGCAAGCAAGCTCCCTGCAACAGGAGAGAAAGCCATGACAACGATCACCACCAGAGACGGAACGCATATCTTCTACAAGGACTGGGGCCCGAAAGACGGGCAACCCATCATCTTCTCCCATGGCTGGCCGCTCAGCGCCGATGCCTGGGATGCGCAGATGGTGTTCTTCGCCAATCACGGTTTCCGCACCATCGCCCATGACCGCCGCAGCCACGGCCGCTCCGATCAGGTCTGGCATAACAATACCATGGATCAATATGCCGACGACCTGGCCGAGCTGATCGAACAGCTCGATCTTCACGACATCATTCTGGTCGGCCATTCCACCGGCGGCGGCGAGGTGACGCGCTATATCGGCCGCCACGGCACGGCCCGGGTTGCGAAAATCGCCCTCATCGGCGCAGTGCCGCCGCTGATGCTGAAGACGGAAAGCAACGCCATCGGCCTGCCGATCGATGTTTTCGACGGCATCCGCAAGGGCACCTATGACAATCGCAGCCAGTTTTTCAAGGACCTGACCATTCCCTTCTACGGCTACAATCGCGAAGGCGCCGTGATATCCGAAGGCATCCGCGACGAATTCTGGCGGCAGGGCATGATGGGCGGCCTGAAAGGTCAGCTCGACAGCATTCGCGCCTTTTCGGAAAGCGATTTCCATCAGGACCTGAAGGCTTTCGACAAGCCGACGCTGGTTTTGCACGGCGATGACGACCAGATCGTGCCGGTCGGCGCGTCGGCGCTCTCCACGGTCAGAATAGTCAAACATGCGATCCTCAAAATCTACGAGGGCGCCGACCATGGCCTGACGCAGACCCATCAGGACCGGTTCAACGCCGACCTTCTCGCCTTCATCAAGGGCTGAAACCGCCAGACACAGGAGACACGGACATGACACACAGTACATTTCTCATCACCGGCGCATCTGACGGCATCGGTGCGGTCTATGCCGAACGTCTGGCAAAACGCGGCCATGACCTCATCCTCGTGGCGCGGCGTGCCGAAAAGCTGAAAGCATTGGCCGCACGGCTGGAAAAGGATCATCACATCGCAGTCGAGGTTCTCCCCGCCGATCTTTCCAAGGCGGAAGACCTCGAAAAGGTGGAAGAGCGGCTGCGCGACGACCGGCGGATTACCGGCCTCGTCAACAATGCCGGCATTGCCGGGGAAGGCGCAATCACGGCGCTGGACCCGGCCTATGTCACGACGATGATCAACCTCAACATTCTTGCCGTCACCCGGCTTGCGGCGGCCATCGCGCCGCGCCTTGCCGACGATGGCAAGGGCACGATCATCAACATCACTTCGGTCACGGCGCTGATGCCGGCGGCATTCACCGCCGTCTACCCGGCCACCAAGGCCTTCGTGCTTGCCTTCACCGAAGCGCTGCAGGCGCAGCTTTCACCCTCCGGTGTGCGGGTTCAGGCCGTCCTGCCGGGCATCACCCGCACGGCGATCTGGGAAGAGGAACGGCTCGACGCCATTCCGGCCGCCATGGTCATGGACGTTTACGAAATGGTGGATGCGGCCCTTGCCGGTCTCGACCTTGGTGAGACGCTGACCATTCCTTCCCTGCCGGATACGGCTGATCTTGAAAATTTCCTTGCAGCGCGCGCGGCGTTAAGGCCCAATCTGTCGCATGCACTTGCCGCCCGCCGGTATCGTGCAGCCAAAACCGAATAGAGGGAGACGTATCATGATCCTCGGACTGACCATTCCCCAATTCACGGCATTGCATGTGGGCTTAAGCTTCATCGGCATCGCCGCCGGACTGATCGCCCTGCCCGCTTATGCGGCGGGGCGATGGATGCCCCGCATGACGGCGATTTTTCTCGTCACCACGCTTGCCACCACGCTTACCGGCTTCCTGTTTCCTATCGGAAATTTCACGCCGGCACTCGGCGTCGGCATCATCTCGACGCTCGTTCTGGCAATCGCGCTGGTTGCGCTTTATGGATATGGTCTGAATGGCAGGGCGCGCATCATTTATACGATCACCGCCACGATCAGCCTTTACCTCAACATGTTCGTGTTGATCGTTCAGGCATTTCTCAAGGTCGAAACACTCAACAACCTGGCGCCGAACGGCAATGAGCCGCCCTTCGTCGTCGCCCAGACGGTTCTGCTTGTTGCAGCCATCTGTCTCGGCTGGAAGGCGACACGCCGCAGGCGCGCCGTCTAAGCGAGCCCGAACTCGAACCGGCTTCCACGAAAATGCCTTGTGCCTCCATATTCAGGCCGCAAGGCATTTTTCACATACAGAAGACAGGCAATCTCCGTCCAGCCGTCACAAAACGAAGAAATCCCATCTCTAGGATTTCCTTCCGAACCTTTCCTGAACAATGCAGCAGGAAATATCCGGAACGAAGCCATTTTGCGGCCTTGCAAACACACAATATACATTATATAATAATATATATTAAGTTATAGTAACAGGAGATGCCGATGAATGCCGTGAAGATCAACGAGCGTCTGACAGTTGCGGGCCAGCCGATGATCGACGATTTCCCATTGCTCGCCGCCCAAGGTTATAAAAGCATCGTCAATACCCGGCCTGATGGTGAAGAGCCCGGACAGCCGGGCAATTCCCAGGAAAAAAGCGCCGCCAGCGCCGCGGGCATGGATTATGGTTTCATCCCGGTCAGCGGCCCCACCATCACCGAAGCCGATATCCGCGCCTTCCAGCAGAAAATGACGGAAGCGGAAGGCCCCGTTTTTGCCCATTGCAAGGGCGGCGCCCGCGCGCTCACGCTTCACGTTCTCGGGGAAGCTCTGGATGGGCGCATCGAAAGAGAGGATATCGAGGCTTTCGGCAAGGCGCACGGCTTTGACCTTTCCGGCGCCACCCGCTGGCTGGAACGGCGCGCAGCGGCGGTTCCGCACGTCAAGGCATTCTTCGATCCGCGCACATGGAGCGTGCAATATGTCGTGTCCGATCCCTCGACCAAGCGCTGCGCCATTATCGACCCGGTCTATGATTTCGATGAGAAATCCGGCGCAACCGGAACGATGAATGCCGACGCCATTCTGGACTATGTGGATAACCAGGGTCTGACGGTGGAATGGATTCTCGATACCCATCCGCATGCCGACCATTTTTCCGCTGCCCATTATCTCAAGCAGAAGACCGGTGCGCAGACAGCTATCGGCGCGAAAGTCACCGGCGTCCAAAAGCTCTGGCAGGAAAAATACAACTGGCCGGATCTAGAAACCGACGGCTCGCAATGGGACCGGCTGTTCGAGGCGGGCGACAGGTTCAATATCGGCTCACTGGAAGCGCGCGTGCTGTTTTCGCCCGGCCACACGCTGGCCTCCGTTACCTATGTGGTAGGTAATGCCGCCTTCGTGCACGATACGCTTTTCATGCCCGATTCCGGCACCGCGCGCGCCGATTTCCCCGGCGGCAGCGCCAGCGAACTCTGGGCGTCCATTCAGGCCATTCTCGCCCTTCCCGACGAAACACGGCTTTTCACCGGCCACGATTATCAGCCCGGCGGCCGCACGCCTAAATGGGAAAGCACGGTCGGCGAACAGAAACGCAGCAATCCGCATCTTGCCGGCGTGACCGAGGAGGATTTCATCCGTCTCAGGCAAGCGCGGGATCGCACATTGCCGATGCCGAAGCTCATTCTCCACGCCCTGCAGGTCAATATTCGCGGCGGCCGCCTGCCAGAGCCGGAGGCGAATGGCAAGCGTTATCTGAAATTCCCGCTCGACACGCTGGAGGGCAGCACATGGTAAAGGAAACCACGCTGGAAAAGCCCCGGCACAATGCTGAAATTCCCCTCCCCGCCATGCAAGAGCGGGCTGTCGAGGTCGCGCTGCTTCTTAAAACGCTTGCCCACCCGGCGCGGCTGATGCTCGCCTGCACGCTGGCGCAGGGGGAGTTTTCCGTCGGTGAGCTGGAGGCAAAGCTGGATATTCGCCAGCCGACGCTCTCCCAGCAGCTGGGCGTGCTGCGGGAAGCCGGCGTGGTCGAAACCCGGCGCGACGCCAAGCAGATTTTTTACCAACTGAGCGAAGCGAAAGCAGCGCAACTGATCGAGGCCCTTTACACCATATTCTGCGCGCCAGAGGAGCAGACCCCGTGAGCCCCTATTGGTCCTCTCTTTTTGGCGGCATGCTGCTCGGTCTTGCCTGCATTCTGCTGTTTCTTTTCAACGGCCGTATTGCCGGCATCAGCGGGATCATGGGCAAAATGCTCGGCAGGGAGCGGCGTCTTGCCGATCTCGCCTTCGTCGCCGGCTTGCTGGCCGGACCTTATATCTATGCCGTAGCGTTCGGCCGGCTGCCGGCCATCACCATTGTTTCACCATGGCCGCTCACCCTCATTGCCGGCCTGCTGGTGGGTTTTGGCACGCGCATGGGCTCTGGCTGCACGTCCGGCCATGGCATCATGGGGCTGGCGCGATTTTCCCGGCGCTCCATCGCCGCGACCGCCACCTTCCTGATCACCGGCATCTGTGCCGCGACGATAACTGGAGCCCTGTCTTGAAAAATCCAGCCGTGGCAAGTGTTTTCCTGGCATTGGCCGCCGGAGCCCTGTTCGGCTTTGGCCTCTCGCTTTCAGGCATGGTTGATCCGGCCCGCGTTTCCGGCTTTCTCGACGTGGCGAGCGGCCATTGGGATCCGAGCCTGGCATTCGTTCTCGGCGGTGCAGTGATGGTCGCCGTGCCGGGTGTGCTGCTTAGCCGGCGTCTCGCCAAACCGGTTCTCGCTGAGGATTTCAGCCTTCCCGCAAAAAACCGCATCGACCGGCCGCTCATAACAGGCTCGGCCATTTTCGGCATCGGTTGGGGGCTTGCCGGTTTCTGTCCCGGCCCGGCAATATCGGCTCTCGCCCTTGGGCTGATGCCGGTTGTTCTTTTCGTCGGCGCCATGATTGCCGGCATGCTGATCCACGACCGCCTCTACGCAAAGCAGCCATGAAGGCAAGGCTCGTTCGGCGCGGGGAAACCGGCCGTCGCGCGAGGCTGGAAAGCTCCCGCGCGACGGCGTGTGATTATTAGAGGTCGATCAGGCTTTTGCCCGTCATTTCCGGCGGCAGCGGCACATTCATCAGTTGCAGCAGAGTGGGCGCGACATCGGCGAGAATGCCGTCATGCAGCTTCGCACCTTCCGGGCCGCCGAAAAGGATCACCGGCACCGGATTGGTGGTGTGGGCCGTATGCGGGCCGCCGGTCACGGGGTCGACCATGGTTTCGCAATTGCCGTGGTCCGCAATGACAAGCATCGCGCCACCCACTTTTTCGAGGGCGGCAACGACCGCACCAAGCCCACGATCCACGGCTTCACAGGCCTTGATTGCGGCCTGCAGATCGCCGGTATGACCCACCATATCGGGGTTGGCGTAATTGGTGACGATCAGATCGTAACCCTTGCCTATCGCCTCGACGAATTTTTCCGTCACCTCCGGCGCGCTCATCTCCGGCTGCAGATCGTAGGTCGCGACCTTCGGGGATTTCGGCATGAAGCGGTCTTCGCCGACTTCCGGCTCTTCCTTGCCGCCATTCAGGAAGAAGGTGACATGCGGATATTTTTCCGTTTCGGCGAGACGAAACTGCGTCAGCCCCTGCTTTGCCACCCAGGCGCCCAGCGTATTGACGATATCGCGCTTCGGATAAGCCGTCGTCATGAATTCATTATGGCGAGTGGAATATTCCACCATGCCCAACAGCGCTGAAAGCACAGGCTTTTCGCGCGAAAAACCATCGAAATCGTCCGCCCCTATGGCGAGCAGAATTTCACGGGCACGGTCGGCCCGGAAATTCAGGCAGAACAGGCCGTCGCCGGCCTTGAAGCCCTCATAGCCGTCGATCACCGTCGGCAGGATGAATTCGTCGGTGACATTGTTCCTATAGCTCTGGGCAACGGCGCTTACCGCATCCCGCGCGTGTTCGCCTTTCGCCAGAACCATGGCGTCATAGGCTTTCTCGACGCGCTCCCAGCGGTTGTCGCGATCCATCGCATAATAGCGGCCGATCACCGTGCCGATGCTTGCCCCCTGCGGCAGGCTCGCCACCAGCGCCGCCACAAATTCTTCAGCCGATTGCGGCGCGACATCGCGGCCGTCGGTGATGGCATGTACCACCACTTTCAGGCCGTGGCTGATCATCAGCCTCACCGCCGCCTGACCGTGGAGAATATGGCCATGGACGCCGCCATCGGAAACGACGCACATCAGATGCGCCACACCCTCCGCGGCCTTCACGGTGGCGGCGAAATCAAGCATCGCCGCATTGCGGAAAAAGCTGCCATCCTCGATCGCCAGATCGATCTGGCCGAGATCCATGGCAACGATGCGGCCGGCGCCGATATTGGTGTGGCCAACTTCCGAATTTCCCATCTGCCCGGTGGGCAGGCCGACATTCGGGCCGAAGGTGGTAAGCCTCGCATTTGGGCAGGTTGCGAAAAGCCGGTCCATGGTGGGCGTATTCGCCAGCACCGGCGCATTGCTGGATGTGTCCTCGTTCAGCCCCCAGCCATCGAGAATAGTCAGGACAACGGGTTTGGGAGTGCGCATGGGAGGACCTTCTTCTTCATTCGGTTGCCGGCGGAGAGCGGACCGCCGGGCACCGGAGCGCCCTCGTCCGCCAATGTGATCATGATGAGAAAACATGCTTCTCGTTCTTCTCTTCTATACCCGAAGATAACGAACGCAAGCCTATACCGACACCGAAACAGTTCCATGAAGCCGGAGCGCCTCATGGAAGAAAAGCTTATTACGAATGAATCTTCAGCCGTCGATAAAGATCAGCGCCGGTTTTTCCATAAGCGCCTTCACGGCCTGGATGAATATCGCCGCATCCCAGCCATCGACAACCCGGTGATCGAAGCTCGATGAGAGGTTCATCATCTTGCGTGGCACGAAGCGCGTCCCATCCCACACCGGGCGCGTCACGATCTTGTTGACGCCGATAATCGCCACCTCCGGGTGATTGATGATGGGTGTCGAGACCACACCGCCCAAGGCTCCCAGCGAACTGATGGTGATGGTGGAGCCCATCAATTCTTCCCGATGGGCCGTGCCGGTGCGGGCGGCTTCGGCGACGCGTGCGACTTCGTCCGCGCATTCCCAAAGACCGAGCGTTTCCGTGTGGCGCACGACCGGAACGGTGAGGCCCGACGGCGTCTGCGTGGCGATGCCGATATGAACCGCCTCGTAGTGGCTGACGACCCCTTTTTCGTCATCGAAAGTGGCATTCATGCCGGGGTGATCGGCAACGGCTTTCACCAGCGCGCGCATCAGAAACGGCAGGATCGTCAGTTTCGGTTGCCCGGAACGGCGATTGCCGTTCATGGTCGCGCGCAAATCTTCCAGATCGGTCACGTCGACTTCTTCGACATAGGTGATATGGGGAATGCGGGAGGCGGAAAGCACCATCTTCTCGGCAATCTTGCGCCTGAGCCCGGTTACCTTCACCTCTTCGACAGCGCTATCGTGGGGCGCTATCGGCTCGGGGCGGTCCGGCCGTCCCCGCACGGTTAAAAACCCGTCGAGATCGGCATGGGTGATGTGCCCGTCGGGCCCCGTTCCCTTGACCTTGGTGAGATCGATATCGAGATCGTCGGCGCGCTGGCGAACGGCGGGAGACGCCAATGGTTTATGATGCGGTTCGGCGGCGGGCGCCGGCGGCGCCTCCTCGGCCTCTCGCGCCGCAGGCTGGGTTTCAACAGGTGGCGGCGTGTCCGTCATGTCGACAGGCGCTTCCGTCATCTGGGTGGGCGCTTCCGCTTCCGGCGCGCTGCCATTGGGAGCGGCGACGGCGACATCGGTTTCGATGCGCAGCAGCGGCGCCTTTACCGGCACGGTATTTCCAACCGTCACGGCGAGCCAGGTGACGACGCCCGCCACCGGGGATGGGATTTCCACCGTCGCCTTGTCGGTCATCACCGCGGCCAGCACCATGTCCTCATGGACGAGATCGCCCGGTTTGACGTTCCATTCCACCAGTTCGGCTTCCGCAACACCTTCACCGACATCGGGCATCGTGATAACAAATTCCGCCATAATCAGGCCTCCATGACGTCGACAAGGGCGCGCCCGACGCGGGCCGGCCCCGGAAAATAGTCCCATTCCTGCGCATGGGGGTAAGGCGTATCCCAGCCCGCGACGCGGACGACGGGAGCCTCGAGGTGATAAAAACAATGTTCCTGCACCAGAGACACGACTTCGGCTCCGAAACCCGAAGTCAGCGTTGCCTCATGCACCATGACGCAACGGCCTGTCTTGGAGACAGACTTGACGATTGTATCGAGATCGAGCGGCAGCAGGCTGCGAAGATCGATGATCTCGGCATCCACGCCAGTCTCTTCCGCCGCCGCCAGCGCCACATGCACCATGGTGCCATAAGCGATGACGGTGACAGCGTTTCCGGGTCGGCGTATCTCCGCCTTGCCGATGGGAATGGTGTAGTGCCCTTCCGGCACCTCCCCCATCTCGTGTTTGGACCACGGCGTCACCGGCCGGTCGTGATGGCCATCAAAGGGACCGTTATAAAGCCGCTTGGGCTCCAGAAACATAACCGGGTCGGGGTCTTCGATGGAAGCGATCAGCAGCCCCTTGGCGTCATAGGGATTGGAAGGAACCACCACCTTCAGCCCGCAGACATGGGTGAAAAGCGCTTCCGGGCTCTGACTATGCGTCTGCCCACCAAAAATACCGCCGCCGGTCGGCATTCTGAGTACGATGGGGCAGGTGAAATCACCATTGGAGCGATAACGGATACGCGCTGCCTCCTGGGTGATCTGGTCATAGGCGGGATACATGTAATCGGCGAACTGGATTTCGACACAGGGCCGCAACCCATAAGCAGCCATGCCGATGGCCGTGCCGACAATGCCGGATTCACTGATCGGCGCATCGAAACAGCGGGTCTTGCCGTATTTTCCCTGCAGCCCCTGCGTGGCGCGGAAGACCCCACCGAAATAGCCCACATCCTCGCCGAACACCACGACATCGTCGCTGCGCTCCATGGACACATCCATGGCGCTGCGGACGGCTTCGATCATCGTCATTCTTGCCATGTCTCACCACCCTGCCTTCTGGCGCTGCCGGACAAGATGCGGCGGCATCTCGGCGTAGACGCCTTCGAAAATATCCTTTTTCGGCGGTTTTTTGCCTTCATGCAGCGTGCCGTGGCTTTC
This sequence comes from Agrobacterium sp. B1(2019), assembly GCF_008274755.1. Taxonomy (NCBI): domain Bacteria; kingdom Pseudomonadati; phylum Pseudomonadota; class Alphaproteobacteria; order Hyphomicrobiales; family Rhizobiaceae; genus Agrobacterium; species Agrobacterium sp. B1(2019). The sequence continues at coordinate 686,877 of NZ_VTPB01000002.1, forward strand.
CGCCTCGCGTTGCGCTTCAAGCACCTCATCGGCGATTTCCGCCTCCGCCTGCCGGTGCCGTTCCTCCGACCAGACGCCGCGCAGGATGAGATGTTTTTTGAGCCTCAGAACCGGATCGCCCAGCGGCCATGCCTCGGACTCCGTCTTGGGGCGGTAAGCGCTCGGATCGTCGGAAGTGGAATGGGCGCCGACACGATAGGTGACGTATTCAATGAGCGTCGGGCCGAGATTGCGGCGCGCCCGTTCCACCGCCCAGCGCGCCACGGCATAAACGGCGAGATAATCATTGCCGTCGACCCGCAGTGCGGGAATGCCGAATCCTAGGCCGCGTGCCGCAAAGGTTCCCGAGCCGCCGCGCGCGATGCCCTGAAAGGTGGAAATCGCCCATTGGTTATTGACGATATTAAGAACCACCGGCGCCTTGTAGGTGGAGGCAAAGACCATCGCCGAGTGAAAATCCGACTCCGCCGTCGAACCGTCACCGATCCATGCTGCGGCGATCTTCGTATCGCCCTTGATGGCCGACGCCATCGCCCAACCGACCGCCTGCACATATTGCGTGGCGAGATTGCCGGAGACGGTGAAGAAACCATGCTCCTTCGAGGAATAAAGCACCGGCAACTGCCGCCCATGCAGCGGATCCAGTTCGTTGGAATAGATCTGGTTCATCATGGTGACGAGCGGATAGTCGTCGGCGATCAACAGCCCGGCCTGCCGGTAGGTCGGGAAATTCATGTCGCCTTTGGAGAGCGCCTTGCGGAAAGCGCAGCTCACCGCCTCTTCGCCCAGATGCTGCATGTAAAAGGAGGTTTTACCCTGCCGTTGCGCCATCAGCATGCGCGCATCGAAAGCCCGAAGCCGCATCATATTCTTCAGGCCCACCAGCAATTCCTCATCCGAAAGCAGCCCGGCCCAGGGGCCTACGGCTTCGCCCTGATGATTGAGGACACGGATGATCGAATAGGCAAGATCGCGCATGCTTTCCGGCGCGGCGTCAACCTCCGGGCGCGGCACGGAACCGGCCTTGGGTATTTTCACATTGGAGAAATCCGGCTCCCCGCCGGGCCGCACCGCAGGTTCGGGAACATGCAGGCTGAGACGTGGCGTTTCGGTTATATCCATTCTACTCCTCCCGTCGCGGTCTCCTCCAGACCGCGAAACAACGCTTAAAGGTTCCGCGCGATCACCATTCGCTGGACATCGCTGGTCCCCTCGTAAATCTGGCAGATGCGCACATCGCGATAGATCCGCTCCACCGGATAATCCGCCATGTAGCCGTAACCGCCGTGAATCTGGATAGCGTCCGAGCAGACGCGCTCGGCCATTTCGGAAGCGAAGAGCTTCGCCATCGAAGCTTCAGAAAGGCAAGGCTCACCCGCTTCCTTCAGCACCGCCGCATGCAGCACCAGCTGCCGCGCCGCTTGAATGCGCGTCGCCATATCCGCGAGGCGGAATGCGACCGCCTGATGTTCGATGATTGCCTGACCGAAGGCCTTGCGCTCACGGGCATAATCCCGCGCCGCCTCGAAGGCCGCCTGCGCCATGCCGACGGCCTGCGCGGCGATGCCGATGCGCCCGCCTTCCAGATTGGCAAGCGCGATGCGATACCCCTGCCCCTCTTCGCCCAGCCGCAATTCGACTGGGACCGCCATATCGGTAAAGGCGATCTGGCAGGTATCGGACGAATGCAGGCCGAGCTTTTCCTCGACCCGAATAACCTCGTAACCCGGCGTGTCCGTCGGTACAATGAAGGCGGTGATGCCCTTCTTGCCCGCCGCCGCGTCGGTGACGGCAAAAACGATGACGACATCGCCATTTTTGCCTGATGTGATGAATTGCTTAGCGCCATCAAGAATATAGCGATCACCATCGCGCCGCGCTTTGGTCTTGAGATTTGACGCATCGGAGCCAGCCTGCGGTTCGGTCAGCGCGAAACCGCCGATCCATTCGCCGGAGGCCAGTTTCGGCAGGAAGCGCTGCTTCTGGCCTTCGGTCCCGAATTTTAGAATAGGCACACATCCCACAGAATTATGGACGCTCATGATGGTGGAACAGGCACCATCCCCGGCAGCGATTTCTTCCAGTGCCAGCGCGTAAGCAACGGCGCCGGTCTCCGCCCCGCCATACTCTTCGGAGACCAGCATGCCGAGGAAACCGAGCTCGCCCATCGCATTCAATTCGTCTTTGGGAAAACGGCTTTCCCGGTCACGCGAAGCGGCTCCAGGGGCAAGCCGCTCGCGGGCGAAGTCGCGAGCCATATCTCTGATCTGTTGCTGGGATTCGGTGAGCATCATCGCGGCCTCTCCCCAAAAAGAAGAAGCGCATGAGACGCGTCGACGTCGACTGATGCTGGCAACGTCGCAAACTGGAATTGGTTCTGAGGCCTGCCCATGAAAGCACGGGCGGCCCCGTCGATCACGACAGGGTCATGCACAGCCAAATTCACCTCCCTTGGCCAGCCCTGACGTGAGGAACCGGCCCGCCGCAAATCTCCTCCAGACCGCGACTGATGTGAACGCTATCACTATCTCGAATTCATTTCAAAGCTATTTTGATTGACAGTTTTTTGATTGGCGATATCTTTGATCCAATAAATAGTCATATCATAGAGCAAATGATCCATGATTGAGCTCGACAGTTTCGACCAGAAGATTCTGCATGTTCTCGGCGATGACGGGCGGGTCAGCTGGCGGGATCTTGCCGCCCGCATCGGTCTCTCCTTCACGCCGACGCTTCGGCGGGTTCGTAAGCTGGAAGAGGAAGGCATTATTCGCGGTTATACTGCCGTGTTCGATGAGAACCGGTTGCTCGGCAATATGGGTGTTTTCATCTCCGTCACGCTGGAGCGGCAGATCAAGGAAGCGTTGACCACCTTCGAACACCACGTCGCTTCCATTCCGGAAGTGGTGGGCGGTTATCAGACCAGCGGCAGTTCGGATTACCTGATCCACGCCATGGTGCGGGATTTGCCGCATTATCAGGAGCTACTGGATTTCCTGACCACGGTTCCCGGCGTGTCGCGCATCCAGTCCAACTTTGCCATCAAGACATTCGTGCGCCGTTCCGCTGCCTTCACCGGGGGTGACGCGCCGTAATAAAGGGCTGCCGGCGCAGAGGAGGTGCCGGCCGCTGACAAAAGGGACGGTCTGCCGTCCGGAGGAGGAGACGCGATGAGTTTGAACCTCGCCGCCATTTTCGATGCCGATCTCGGCCCGGAAATCGCAGCATTGCGCGACAGCGCAAGTGCATTCGCAGATGATAAAATTGCCCCGCTGGCGGCGGAGATCGACAGGGACGACCGTTTCCCGCGTCAGCTCTGGCCACAAATGGGCGAGCTTGGCCTGCACGGCATCACCGTTTCGGAAGAATTCGGCGGTGCCGACATGGGCTATCTCGCCCATTGCGTGGCGATGGAGGAGATAAGCCGGGCTTCCGCTTCCATCGGCCTCTCCTATGGCGCCCATTCCAACCTCTGCATCAACCAGATTCACCGCTGGGGAACGCAAGAGCAGAAGCACAGATATCTGCCGAAGTTGGTCTCCGGCGAGCACGTCGGTTCACTCGCCATGAGCGAGACGGAAGCCGGTTCGGATGTCGTCTCGATGCGGCTGAAGGCCGAACGCAAAGGTGATCACTATTTGCTGAACGGTGCGAAAATGTGGATCACCAACGGCCACGAGGCCGATACGCTGGTGGTCTACGCCAAGACGGATATGTCCGCCGGCCCTCGCGGCATCACGGCCTTTCTGATCGAAAAAGGCTTCAAGGGCTTTCGCCCGGCCCAGAAACTGGACAAGCTCGGCATGCGCGGCTCGCCTACGTCAGAACTGATATTCGAGGATTGCGAGGTGCCGGAGGAAAACATCCTTGGTCGCCTCAATGACGGCGTGACGGTGCTGATGAGCGGGCTGGATTACGAGCGCGCCGTACTGGCTGCCGGCCCGGTTGGCATCATGCAGGCGGCCATCGACCTGGTGCTGCCCTATGCCCGCGAGCGCAAGCAATTCGGCAAACCCATCGGCGAATTCCAGCTGGTGCAGGGCAAGCTTGCCGATATTTATTCGGCCATGAATGCGTCGCGCGCTTACGTCTATGCCGTGGCGCGGGCCTGCGACAATGGCCGCATCACAAGGCAGGACGCCGCTGGCGCAATCCTCTTTGCCGCCGAACGGGCGACGCAGGTGGCGCTGGATGCGATCCAGCTTCTCGGCGGCTCCGGTTATGTCAATGAAAGCCCGGCCGGACGGCTGCTGCGCGACGCCAAGCTTTATGAGATCGGTGCCGGCACCAGCGAAATCCGCCGGATGCTGATCGGCCGCGAACTGGTCAAGGGCAACGGGTGAGGACACGCGATGAAGCTTACATCCAGCCTGAACCGCGATCCCACCTTCGCTGCCAATGTCGATTTCATGTCAGGTCTGGTGGATGACCTGCGGCAGCACGTCGAAAAAATCTCCAGAGGCGGCGGCGACAAGGCTCGCGAACGGCATCTTTCCCGCGGAAAATTGCTGGCGCGCGACCGGATAGAAGCCCTTCTCGATCCCGGCAGCCCGTTTCTCGAATTCTCACAATTTGCTGCTTACGAGGTCTATGACGAGCCGATTCCCGCCGCCGGCATCGTCACCGGCATTGGTCGGGTCTCTGGCCGTGAATGTGTGATCGTCGCCAATGATGCGACGGTGAAAGGCGGCACCTATTATCCGCTGACGGTGAAGAAACACCTGCGCGCGCAGGAAATCGCCACGGAGAACCGCCTGCCCTGCATCTATCTGGTGGATTCCGGCGGCGCGAACCTGCCCAACCAAGACGAGGTGTTTCCCGACCGCGATCATTTCGGCCGCATCTTTTACAATCAGGCCAATATGTCGGCGGAAGGCATCGCGCAGATCGCCGTGGTGATGGGCAGCTGTACGGCGGGCGGAGCCTATGTGCCCGCCATGAGCGACCAGTCCGTCATCGTCAAAAATCAGGGCACGATCTTTCTTGGCGGCCCGCCGCTGGTGAAGGCCGCGACCGGCGAGGTGGTGAGTGCGGAAGAGCTGGGCGGCGCGGATGTGCACTCCCGCCAATCCGGCGTCACCGATCATTATGCACGCGACGACCGGCACGCGCTGGCGCTGACCCGGCGGATCGTCTCAACCCTCAACCGTCGCAAACAGGTGGAACTGGATATTCGCGCGCCGGCGGAGCCGCTTTATCCGACTGAGGAGCTTTATGGCGTCGTTCCCGCCGATACGCGCAAACCATTCGAGGTGCGCGAGATCATCGCCCGTCTGGTAGACGGTTCGGAATTCGATGAGTTCAAGGCGCTTTACGGCACCACGCTGGTCTGCGGTTTCGCCCACATCCACGGTTATCCGGTTGGCATCGTCGCCAATAACGGCATTCTGTTTTCGGAATCGGCGCTGAAGGGCGCGCATTTCATCGAACTCTGCTGCCAGCGCGGTATCCCGCTGGTTTTCCTGCAAAACATCACGGGCTTCATGGTCGGCAAGGCCTATGAGGCGGGCGGCATCGCCAAGGATGGCGCCAAGCTCGTCACCGCCGTTGCTTCAGCCAAAGTGCCGAAATTTACCGTCATCATCGGCGGCTCCTTTGGGGCCGGCAATTACGGCATGTGCGGCCGCGCTTATTCACCGCGCTTCCTGTGGATGTGGCCCAATGCCCGCATTTCGGTGATGGGCGGCGAACAGGCGGCGTCCGTTCTGGCGCAAATCCGCCGCGACGGTATCGAGGCCGATGGCCGCCACTGGTCAAAGGAAGGCGAAGAGGCGTTCAAACAGCCGATCCGTGAGAAATACGAGCGGGAAGGCCACCCCTATTATGCCAGCGCCAGGCTTTGGGATGATGGCATCATCGACCCGAAGGATACCCGCCTCGTGCTCGGCCTTGGACTTTCCGCCGCGCTCAATGCGCCGATAGAACCCACCCGTTTCGGCATATTCAGGATGTGAGGCGACCATGTTCTCGAAAATACTGATCGCCAACAGGGGCGAAATTGCCTGCCGCATCATCCGCACCGCCACGAAGATGGGCATCCGCACTGTCGCCGTTTATTCGGATGCCGACCGCAACGCCATGCATGTGGCGCTCGCCGACGAGGCAATCGCCATCGGCCCCGCCCCTGCACGTACATCCTATCTCGACGGGGAAAAAATCATCGCGGCTGCAAAAGCGTGCGGCGCTGAAGCCATTCATCCGGGTTACGGTTTCCTTTCGGAAAATGCCGGTTTCGCCGAGGCCTGTGCTGCCGCAGGTCTCGTTTTCATTGGCCCGCCGGCGACGGCGATCCGCGCCATGGGCGGGAAAAGCGAGGCGAAAGCGCTGATGGCGAAGGCCGGCGTTCCGGTCGTTCCCGGCTATCACGGCGAGGACCAGGCGGAGGAGCGGCTGGGCAACGAAGCGGACGCCATAGGTTATCCCGTGCTGCTCAAGGCCTCGGCCGGCGGTGGCGGCAAGGGCATGCGCATCGTCCGGCAAAAGCGCGACTTCGCAGCGGAGCTTGCCGGCGCAAAACGCGAAGCGCTGGCCGCCTTCGGCAATGACCGCATGCTGATCGAAAAATACCTCGAACGGCCTCGCCATGTGGAAGTGCAGGTCTTTGCCGATGGTCACGGCAATTGCGTTTCCCTTTTCGAGCGCGACTGCTCGATCCAGCGCCGGCACCAGAAGGTCATAGAGGAAGCCCCTGCCCCCGACCTGCCCGATGCGCTTCGGCAGCGCATGTATGAAGCGGCGGTCGCCGCCGCCCGCGCCATCGATTATCGCGGCGCGGGAACGGTGGAATTCCTGCTCGACCCTTCCGGCGACTTCTATTTCATGGAAATGAATACGAGGCTGCAGGTCGAACATCCGGTCACGGAATATATTACCGGTCTCGACCTGGTCGAATGGCAGATCCGCGTCGCCAACGGAGAGGCCCTGCCGGAAGACTGGGCGAATCTCAGCATAAACGGTCACGCCATCGAGGCGCGGATTTACGCCGAAGACCCGGCGCATGATTTCCTGCCGTCGATCGGCACCATCAGCCATCTCGTTTTTCCTGATCAGGGCCCTCACGTCAGGATCGACAGTGGCATCCGCGCCGGCGACGCCATCACCGTGCATTACGATCCGATGATCGCCAAGCTGATCGTCTGGGACCGTGATCGCCCATCGGCAGTGCGGCGTCTGCGGCTGGCGCTCGAAAAACTGGCGATCTGTGGCGTCACCAGCAATGCAGCCTTTCTGACGCGGCTTGCGGGGCTGGCCGCCTTCGCGAACGCCGATCTCGACACCGGCTTCATCGCCCGTCACGAAGCGGCGCTGTTTGCTCCGGCAGCAACAGACGGGAACGAGATAGCCATGACCGCGCTTGGCCTGCTGCTTGCGCGGCAGAAAAACGGAAAGCCTGATTCACAGGCCGATCCCTATAGCCCATGGAACACGACGGCGGCCTTCCGCCTCAACGCGCCGGCAAGGGAAACGCTGTGTTTCGTCTTTGACAACCAGCCGCTTAGTGTCGGCGTCACGCATGAGGCGGGTGGTTTTTCGCTGGAGATCGACGGACGGGCGATCAGCGCCCATGGCGGCCTCTCGGAGGACGGTAAATTCCGTGCGACCGTGGAAGGCAGGAAAAGGCAGGGCCATTTCTTCGCCGAGGATGGCCGGTACACGCTTTTTCTGGATGGCGAGCATTATCGCATCAGCCAGCCGGATCCCGTCGATATCGCGGATGCCGCTACCCATGCCGGCGGCCTGGAAGCGCCCATGCCCGGCGTCATCCGCGCCTTGCTGAGCAGCGACGGCGCCGCGGTTGAGGCCGGCGAGGCGCTTGTGGTGATGGAGGCGATGAAAATGGAGCACACGATCCGCGCGCCGGCGAAAGGCACCGTCACGGCCATCAATTGCATTGAGGGCGATATGGTCGCGGCCGGTGCGGTGCTGGTGGATTTCGAGCCGGAGGGCCGCTGAGATGAGCTGGCCCCGAGAGGTAAAAATCGTCGAAGTGGGCGCGCGTGACGGCTTGCAGAACGAAAGCGCCAAGGTTCCAGCCGCCATCAAGATCGAGTTGATCGAACGGCTGGCCGCAGCCGGATTGGCGGCGGTGGAAGCGGGTGCTTTCGTCTCACCCAAAAAAGTGCCGCAAATGGCGGATTCGAAAGAGGTGTTCCAGGGCCTCGAAAGGCGACCCGGCACCGCCTATCCGGCGCTCGTTCCCAATATGAAAGGTTTCGAGGCTGCCCTTGATGCCGGTGTGACGGAAGTCGCCGTTTTCGTCTCCGCATCCGAAGGTTTTAGTCAGCACAATATCGGCTGCTCGCGCGCCGAAAGCCTTGAGCGCCTGCGCGATGTCGCATCAGCCGCGGCTGGCCGGAACATCCTCATGCGCGGCTACGTCTCCTGCATAGCCGGCTGCCCCTATGACGGTACGGTTGCACAGGATGAGGTGGCGGCGATGGCCGAAGCGCTTATCGGGCTTGGCTGTTACGAAATCTCGCTCGGCGATACGATCGGCATCGGCACGGCGGACCAGATTCGCAATATCATCAAGCGGGTGTCCGCCTGCATCCCGCGTGAAAAACTCGCCATGCATTTCCACGATACCTATGGGCAGGGCGTAGCCAATGTGCTGGCCTCGCTGGATGAAGGTATCTCCGTCTTCGACAGTTCGGTCGCCGGGCTGGGCGGCTGCCCCATTGCGCCGGGCGCCAGCGGCAACGTCGCCACCGAAGACGTCGTTTATCTGCTGCAGGGGCTTGGCATTAAAACCGGCATCGACCTTTTGGCGGTGGCGAAAACCGGCGACTGGATCAGCCGGCATCTCGGTAGACCGAATGCGGCCCGCGCCGGCAAGGCGCTGCTTGCGGCAAGACAGAAGGATGGCGAGCATGGCGGATGAACTGCTGAGCGAAAGGCGCAAAAACGTTCTCTGGCTGACGCTCAACCGGCCGGAGGTGCACAATGCCCTGAATGCCGCGATGACGGACGCACTGACGAGAGCCATCCGCGCGGCATCCGGTGATGGCGGTCTGCGCGCCGTGGTAATAACGGCTGCGGGAGACCGCAGCTTCTGCTCCGGGGCCGATCTGAAGGAAAGCGCCGGCGGCATGTTCCTTTCGCGGGGCGGAACCAACCCTATTGCCGATGTGATGCGCACCATCGAGGGCTGCGACAGGCCCGTCATCGCCCGCATCAACGGCCGGGTTCTGGCCGGTGGGCTTGGTCTCGTTGCCGCCTGCGATCTCGCCTATGCCGCCGACCATGCCGAATTCGGCATGCCTGAGGTGCGCGTGGGACTTTTCCCGGCAATGGTGGCGGCGAAACTTCTGGCGAAGATACCCCTGAGCCAGCTTCAGGAAATGGCCTATCTCGGCGCTGCGATCAACGCTGCTAATGCGGAGCGTCTCGGCCTCGTCAATCGTGCCGTCCCATCGGCCGAACTGGATAAGGTGATCGAGGATGTTCTCGCCAGGCTGCGGCAGAATGCTCCGGGCGCCATCGCGGCCGGAAAGGCGGCTTTGCTGAAGATGCGCGATATGCCGTCCATCGAGCGGCTTGCCTTTGCCGAGAGCGTCATCGCCACGATCAGCGTCAGCGACGAGGCGCGGCAGGGGCGATTGGCTTTTGCCGAAAAGAGGAAACCGCTCTGGCTGGAGTGATCGCCGCCATCTGCCCGAGCTCCGGTTTTCTCGAAAGTCGTCATAGGGTTAATCGATATAATCCCGATGCGTCCGTTGACCCTGTTCGGCAAATCGAGTTCTATCCAGCACCTTTCGCCGGGCGGCGATTGGGGAAGCCGGAGGAGACCCATGCAGCTTGTAAAAACCGTCGCCGAATTGCGGGACGCCACCGCCGCCTTTCGCCGGGCGGGCAAAACCATCGGCTTCGTGCCGACCATGGGCTTTCTCCATATCGGCCATCTGACGCTTGTTGCCCAATCCAAGTCGGAAAACGACGTGACGGTGGTTTCGATCTTCGTCAACCCGCTGCAATTCGGCGCGAACGAGGATCTGGCCCGTTACCCCCGCGATCTCGCCCGCGACAGCGCATTGCTGGAAGAGGCGGGCATCGACATTCTTTTCGCGCCAGAAGTCCACGAGATGTATCCGCGCCCGATGCAGACCGTCGTGGATGTGCCCGAACTGGGCAGCCAGTTGGAAGGCGCCGTGCGGCCGGGGCATTTCGCCGGTGTTGCGACCGTCGTGACCAAGCTTTTTAACCTTGTCCAGCCGAACGCCGCCTATTTCGGCGAGAAGGATTATCAGCAGGTAACGCTGATCCGCCGCATGGTCGAGGACCTTGCCCAGCCGGTCAGGGTCGTTCCCGTCGCCACCGTGCGTGAGGCGGATGGGCTCGCCTGCTCCTCGCGGAACGTCTATCTGAGCCACGCGGAACGCGCCGCCGCCGTGATCGTGCCGCAGGCACTCGATGAGGCGGAACGTCTTTATGGCGAGGGCTTCGACGACCCCGCCGCATTCGAGACGGCCATAGAAAAATTCATCGCCACCGAGCCGCTGGCCTCACCGGAAGTCGTCGCGGTGCGCGATCCCGATACGCTCGCCCCCGTTGCTTCATTGCAGGCGGGACCGGTGCTGGTGGCGCTGTTCGTGCGCCTGGGCAGCACGAGGCTCCTCGACAACCGTGTCATCGGGCGCGACAGGATCAATCAACGGGAGGCTGCCGAATGAGCGCCCATGGAAAACACAAGCGGCTGACGACGGCCTCCATCCGACAGATGAAAGGCGAGGCGCGCATCGTCTGCCTGACCGCCTATACCACGCCGATTGCCCGCCTGCTCGATCCGCATTGCGATCTCATCCTGGTCGGCGATTCCCTCGGCATGGTGCTTTACGGCATGGACACGACGGTCGGCGTCACGCTGGATATGATGATCGCCCATGGCCGCGCCGTGATGCGCGGTGTCGAGCATGCCTGCGTTATCGTCGATCTTCCCTTCGGAACCTATCAGGAATCGAAGGAACAGGCGTTCCGCAACGCCGTGCGGCTGATGCAGGAAACCGGCTGCGACGGCGTGAAGCTGGAAGGCGGCGAGGAAATGGCGGAAACCATCGCCTTTCTGGTCGCCCGCGGCATTCCGGTGTTCGGCCATGTCGGGCTAATGCCCCAGCTCGTCCACACCGCCGGCGGCTTCCGCTCGCTCGGACATTCGGATGCGGAAACGCAGAAGATCTGGCGCGATGCGATTGCCGTCGATCAGGCCGGCGCCTTCGCCATCGTCGTGGAAGGCACAGTCGAGCCGCTGGCCCGCGAGTTGACCGAAAAACTCGCAGCACCGACGATTGGCATCGGGGCATCACCGGCCTGCGACGGGCAGGTGCTGGTTTCCGACGACATGCTCGGCCTGTTTTCCGATTTCAAACCGAAATTCGTGAAACGCTACGCCGATCTCGGCACGGCGGCTTCAGAAGCGGCGGCGGCTTATGCTGATGAGGTGCGCTCCGGTGCATTTCCAGGGCCGGAGCATACGTTTCAGGTGCGCAAGCCGTCCCGTTCTGGGGCCGAGAAGGCTTGACCCGAGGATCCATGGCGCTACGGGTGGTGGATCCTCGGGTCAAGCCCGAGGATGACGGCGGATAGGTGCAGGCAAGGCATTAGCTATCTCCGCCTGCTCTCAGCCTTTGCACACCTCAAAAATCAAACGACTAAACAATACCCCCGCTGCCGCCAACCGAAGCCGGGCGCTTCGCCGCAACATGGCTGCGATAGCCGCTTGCACGATAAGTGGCGACCGGATCGATAGCGCCGCCCGCCAATTGCCGGGCCTGCGCAAGGATAGGCTCGACATCGGTGCGGTAGGCCCGCTTCAGCATATCGGAAGCCATCAGCGCATCATTATTCTGCTGGTAACCATCGAGAGCCACGCGATCCACCAGCAATGCCTGCGCATAGGCGCGGCGGATTTCATTGGCGCTGGAGATCAGGCTCTCGATCGGGTCCGTCACATTATGCGACTGGTCGATCATATGGGCGGGCTGGAAATCCTTCATGCCGCGATACTCAGCGTCCACCAGCTCGTTAAAGACGAGGAACAGGCGGTAGGGCTCGATCGAGCCGGCATCGAGATCATCGTCGCCATATTTGCTGTCGTTGAAGTGGAAACCGCCGAGCTTGCCGAACTGAATAAGCCGGGCGACGATCATCTCGATATTGGTGTTCGGCGCATGATGGCCGAGATCGACGAGGCAGAAGGCCTTTTCGCCGAGCGTATTGGCAATGAGGTAATTGGTGCCCCAGTCCTGTACCACGGTGGAATAGAAGGCCGGCTCATACATCTTGTGTTCGGAGAAGATGCGCCAGTCATCCGGCAGCGCCTTGTAGATATCGGCCATGGCCGCGAGATAACGTTCGAAACTTCTGGTGAAATTGCTCTGGCCGGGGAAGTTGGAACCGTCGCCCACCCACACCGTCAGCGCCTTGGAACCGATGGCGTTGCCGATTTCGATACATTCGATATTGTGCTCCACCGCCTGCCGGCGCGTCGCGGCATCCGTGTGGCTGAGGGAGCCGTATTTGTAGGAGTGGCTCTGGCCCGGCGCATCTGAAAAGGTGTTGGAATTCATGGCGTCGAAGCCGAGGCCGAGCGCATCGGCATGGGTCTTCAGCCGCTTCGGATCTTCCTTGTCCCACGGAATATGCAGCGAGACATTGGGCGTCGCCCGCGTCAGCTGGTTGATGACGGCGCAATCATCCAGCTTGTCGAAAATGCCGCGTGGCTCGCCCGCGCCCGGGAAACGGGCAAAACGTGTACCGCCCGTGCCGACGCCCCAGGACGGCAAGGCGACGAAAAATTCCGCCACCTTGGCCGTAACGGCATCGATGTCGATGTTGCGGCGCGCTAGCTGGTTGCCCAGCGCCTGATAGTCGTCTTTCTGTGCGCCGGCGCGCTTTTCGTTTTCCGCCGCGATCACATCGGCGGCGATCTTCGTTTCGGTCATTTTTTCCTCCCCGGCCAACGCGACGTGATCGCCGCCTATGACCGTCCCTTGTTATCGCGTAAAACTCTGCGCATTGCCGGCATCGACATTGATAATGTTGCCGGTCGACTTGGCCGAAGCGTCGGACGCCAGGAAGTAGATCGCCTCGGCGATATCTTCCGGGAAGACATTGAGCTTCAGCATCGAGCGCTTGCGGTAATGTTCTTCGAGATCGGTCACCTCGATCTTGGACGACGCCGCCCGCTGCTCACGCCACTCGCCATTCCAGATTTTCGAACCGCGCAACACGGCATCGGGATTGACGGTGTTGACGCGAATGCCCGCTTCCGCCCCTTCGAGTGCAAGGCAACGGGCAAGATGAATTTCCGCCGCCTTCGCCGTGCAATAGGCCGATGCATTGGGTGAAGAGGCAAGGCCATTCTTGGAAGCGACAAAAACGACGTTGCCGCCGAGATTCTGTCGCCGCAGCAGCCGGAATGCTTCTCGCGAAACGAGGAAATAGCCTGTCGCGAGGATGTCGATATTCTTGTTCCACATGGCAAGCGTCGTCTCTTCCACCGGGGCGGAAGAAGCGATGCCAGCGTTGGAGACGAGGATATCTACGCCGCCGAATTCCACGCTCGCTTCCGCAAAGGCGGAAATGACCGCATCTTCCTGCGTCACATCAAGCTTGACGGTGCGTACCGCATCCGCACTGTACCGTTGTACGAAATCGCCCTTCGCGACCTCCAGCGCCGTCTCGTCAATATCCGCCAGAACCACGCAGGCACCCTCACCCGCCAGCCGTTCCGCCGTTGCCCGGCCGATGCCGCCGGCGCCGCCGGTGACGAAAGCGACACGGCCGGCAAGGCTTTTCGGCTTCGGCATCCGTTGCAGCTTTGCTTCTTCCAACAGCCAATATTCGATATCGAAGGCTTCCTGCTCGGGAAGACCCTGATATTCCGATACGGTGGACGCGCCGCGCATGACGTTGATGGCGTTGACATAAAATTCACCGGCGATGCGGGCGGTCGCCTTATCTTTCGCGAAAGACAACATGCCGACACCGGGGATCAGGAAAATCACCGGGTTCGGATCGCGCATCTTGGGCGAATTATCGTGGCGGCAGGTTTCATAGTAGCGCGTATAATCCGCGCGGTAAGCCTCCAGCGCCGCGTCGAGACCAGCCGTCAGCGCATCGACATCGGGATTTGCGGTATCGAGATTGAGGATCAGCGGGCGGATTTTCGTGCGCAGAAAGTGATCCGGGCAGGATGTGCCGAGGTTCCCAAGCGGCTTCAGTTCCTTTGAATTGACGAATTCCAGGACAGCATCCTGATCGTCAAAATGGCCGAGCTTGCGTTCCTCCCGGCCGATGCGGCCACGAATTTCCGGCATCAACCGGGCGGCGATGGCGCGGCGTTCGGCAACCGATAGGCTTTTGGCCACGGCACCGCCGAAGATCACCTTGCCTTCGGTCTTTCCTGCAAACCATTCGATCGCCTTATTGATAATGGCGAGCGTCAGTTCGTAACATGCCTTGGCGTCGTTATCCCAGGTGAAGAGGCCATGGCTTTCCAGCACGACGCCTTTCGCCTTGGGATTGGCCTTGACGAAAGCCTCAAGATCGAGACCGAGTTGGAAACCGGGACGACGCCAGGGCAGCCAGCCGATTTCATCGCCAAAGATCTGCTGCGTCAGTTCTTTCGAATTCTTCGAGGCGGCAATCGCAATGATCGCATCCGGGTGCATATGATCGACATGATCATAGGGCACGAAACCGTGCAGCGGCGTATCGATTGAGGCGGCGCGCGGGTTGAGATTGAAGGTACAATGCGGCAGGAAACCGACCATGTGGTCTTCGTCCTCGACGCCCTTGTAGATGCCCTTCAACGCTTCCAGCTTGTCGAGATAAAGCGTCGAAAAACCGTCAAGCTTGATGGTGCCGACATCGCCGCCGGAGCCCTTGACCCACATGACGCGGACCTTCTCACCGGTCAGCGGATCGGTTTCCAGCACCTTCGCGGAAGTGTTTCCGCCGCCGTAATTGGTGATGCGCTTGTCGGCACCCAGCAGATTGGAGCGATAAAGCAGCTTGCCGGGCTCATCGAGCATCCTGGCGTAAGCATCGTCCCAACGGCTTTCGAGAAGGCGGGATGTTCCCGTCATGTCTTCCTCCCAATATCTTCCTGCATTCGCGGAGCCGATATCGGCCCGCCTCCTTTGACGGCAGGTATCGCGCATGCAAAAGCACAATGTCAATCAAAAACGATCATAAATTTTCATGTTGCAGCGCGATATTGATTAATTTGATCGTTCTTGATTGACAACGTAAAGAGATTGCGAATAATCGCCAATCAGGAGGACCCCATGCACGAACGCGAACGCCATCGCATCATCTTGAGCGCCACGCAGGAAAAAGCTGTCGTGACGGTGCAGGATATTGCCGAACTGACGGATGCGTCGGAAGCGACGATCCGCAGGGATATTGCGTCTTTGCATGTACAGGGCAAGTTGCGGCGCGTGCGCGGGGGAGCGGAAGCGGTGCATCCGCCACAGCTCGGCAATCTCGCCGCACGTCCCTTCCGTGTGTCCGAATCGGTCAATATCGACAAGAAACGCGCAATTGCGCGCAAGGCGGTCGATCTCTGCCATGATGGCGACGCGATCATCCTGAATGGCGGCACCACGACATTTCAGATGGTCCATTACATGGCGGCCCGCCGTCTGCAGGTGATGACCAATTCTTTCGCCATCGCGGAGCATCTGGTCAAACATTCCAAATGCAACGTCAATGTGCCGGGCGGCGCGATCTATCGCGACCAGAGCCTTATCCTGTCGCCCTTCGAGAATGATGCGATCCGCAATTTTTATGCGCGACGGATATTTCTCGGCGCGCAGGGCGTGGGAGCGCTCGGCATCATGGAATCCGACGCGTTGGTGATCCAGAGCGAACAGAAGCTGATGCGACAGGCGGAGGAGCTGATCGTGATGGTCGATTCTTCTAAATTCAGAAAACGGTCCAGCCTGATTTTATGCCCGCTCGAAAACGTCACGACCATCATCACCGATGACGGGATTTCAGACGAGGCGGCAAGGATGGTGGAAGATGCCGGCGTCGAATTGCTGATTGCCGGTGCCGCGGGAAAAACATCCGGTCCGCCGGATGAGGAGAATTCTTCTTCGGTAGCGTGAGGAGCGCCGGGGAGAACAACAGGGTTCAAAACGGGAGGAAAAGGGACATGAAACTTACACGCAGAACATTGACCAGCGTCCTGGCACTCAGCGCAGCGCTCTCCGTCGCGGGGCTTGGCAGCGTTGCCGAGGCAGCAGACGTCAAGATCGCGCTGGTGGTCAAATCGCTCGGCAACGGCTTTTTCGAAGCTGCCAACAAGGGCGCGCAGGAGGCCGCAAAGGACCTCGGCGGCGTCGAGATCATCTATACCGGCCCGACCAGCACCACGGCGGAAGGCCAGATCGAAGTTATCAATTCGCTGATTGCGCAGGGCGTCGATGCCATCGCGATTTCCGCAAACGACCCCGACGCCGTTGTTCCGGCACTGAAAAAGGCGGCACAGCGCGGCATCAAGGTCATTTCCTGGGATTCCGGCGTGGCACCTGAAGGCCGCATTCTCCAGCTCAACCCTTCGTCCAATGCGCTGATCGGCAAGATG
Source organism: Agrobacterium sp. B1(2019) (assembly GCF_008274755.1). Classification (NCBI taxonomy): domain Bacteria; kingdom Pseudomonadati; phylum Pseudomonadota; class Alphaproteobacteria; order Hyphomicrobiales; family Rhizobiaceae; genus Agrobacterium; species Agrobacterium sp. B1(2019). The sequence goes on from NZ_VTPB01000002.1 coordinate 703,468, forward strand.
TGCCTGCAGCTGGCCGCCGCGCATCTGGAAGGTGGCAAGGGCGACTTCGCCATTCTTTCGGCCACCACCACCTCCACGAACCAGAATATCTGGATCGACGAGATGAAGAAACAGCTGAAGGACTTCCCGGGACTCAACCTCGTCACCACGGTTTACGGTGACGACCTTGCCGACAAGAGCTATCGCGAAGCGCAGGGCCTGCTCTCCTCGCAGCCGAATGTGAAGGTCATCGTCGCGCCGACAACGGTCGGCGTTCTCGCCGCCTCGCAGGCCGTGAAGGATGCCGGCAAGATCGGTCAGGTCTTCGTCACAGGCCTTGGCCTGCCATCCGAAATGGCCGGTGCCATCAAGTCGGGCGCGACAAAGGAATTCGCCATCTGGAACCCGATCGACCTCGGTTATTCCGCCACCCAGATTGCCTATCGCCTTGTGAAGGGCGAAACCGACGGCAAGCCGGGTTCGGAAATCGAAGCAGGCCGCATGGGCAAGATCAAGGTTGGCGAAAACAGCGAAGCGGCCATGGCCGATCCGTTTATCTATGACGCGAAGAACATCGATCAGTTTTCGAAGATTTTTTGATCTTGAGAAGTGACGGCAGGGCGTGGAGGTTACCCCCCTCTGCCCTGCCGGGCATCTCCCCCTCAAGGGGGGAGATCGATATGCCGCACCCGCTCCATCCATAACGCGGGATGCTATCCGCTTGCCGATCTCCCCCCTTGAGGGGGAGATGCCCGGCAGGGCAGAGGGGGGTAGCTCCTCGCCGCTTCACACAAAACCGACCGGTAAGACGAATGATGCGTGCTGAAACCCAAACCATCAATATGACAGAGGCTTCCAGCGCCACGCCCATTCTGGAAATGCGCGGCATCAGCCAGATATTCCCCGGCGTGAAAGCACTCGATAGCGTCGATATCGCGCTATACCCCGGCAAGGTGACGGCGCTGATCGGCGAGAACGGCGCGGGCAAATCCACGCTGGTCAAGATCCTCACCGGCATCTACCGCCCGAACGAGGGTGAAATCGTGCTGGATGCCAAGGCTGTCCACTTCCACAGCGCACAGGATGCCATCGATTCCGGCGTCACCGCCATTCATCAGGAAACCGTGCTGTTCGACGAGCTTTCCGTCGGCGAAAACATCTTCCTCGGCCACGCGCCAAAAGGCCGTTTTGGCCTGATCGACTGGAAGACCATCAATGCGCGCGCCAAGGTTCTGCTGGAACAGCTCGAAAGCACTATCGATCCGACGATCCGGCTGAAAGACCTGTCCATCGCCCAGCGCCATCTAGTCGCGATCGCCCGGGCGCTGTCCGTCGAGGCGCGTATCGTCATCATGGACGAACCGACCGCCGCCCTTTCGCGCAAGGAAATCGACGATCTCTTCCGCATCGTCGAAAACCTCAAGCGGCAGGGCAAGGCCATCCTCTTCATCAGCCACAAGTTCGATGAGGTCTATGAGATCGCAGAGAATTACGCCGTGTTCCGTGACGGGAAGATGGTTGGCGCAGGCAATCTCGCTGCCACACCGCAGGACGAGATCGTGCGGCTGATGGTCGGTCGCGATGTGACGAATGCCTTTCCCAAACAGGCCGTCACGCTGGGGCCAACTGTTTTGTCGGTCCGAGACTATTCGCACCAGACGGAATTCCGCGATATTTCGCTCAATCTGCGCAAGGGTGAGATTCTCGGCCTTTATGGGCTGATCGGCGCCGGGCGCTCAGAACTCTGCCAGTCGCTGTTCGGCATCACCCGCCCGGCTTCGGGAGAGGTGACGCTGAACGGCCAGCCGCTCACCATCCGCTCGCCGGAGGATGCGATCCGCGCCGGCATTGTCTATGTGCCGGAAGAGCGCGGCCGCCACGGGTTGGCGCTCGATATGCCGATCTATCAGAACATGTCGCTGCCTTCCCTCACCCGCACCTCGCGCAAGGGATTTCTGGCCGCCGCCAATGAATTCGCGCTGGCGCGCAAATATGCCGCGCGGCTCGATCTGCGCGCCGCCGCCCTTTCGGTGCCTGTGGGCACGCTTTCGGGCGGCAACCAGCAGAAGGTGGTGATCGGCAAATGGCTAGCCACCCAGCCCAAGGTCATCATTCTCGATGAACCCACCAAGGGCATCGACATCGGCTCCAAGGCCGCCGTGCATGGCTTCATCAGCGAGCTTGCCGCCGAAGGCCTGTCCATCATCATGATTTCATCCGAACTTCCCGAAATCCTCGGCATGTCCGACCGCGCCATCGTCATGCGCGAAGGCCTGATGGCGGGCCAGTTCGAACGCGCCGATTTTTCTCCGGAAAAGCTGGTGCGCGCCGCCACCGGCAATGCCTGAGAGGGGCCACGAACATGCAACGTCTACTCAAAAATCGCGAATGGCTGCTGGCGGGCATCATCATCGTCATGATTGCGGGCTTTGCCCTGCGCGCGCCCGGCTTCGGCCGGCCCGGCAATCTCGTCAATATATTCAATGATACGTCCATCCTCATCATTCTGGCGCTCGGCCAGATGGCAGTCATTCTCACCAAATCCATCGATCTCTCCGTCGCCGCCAATCTCGCCTTCACCGGCATGGCGGTAGCGATGACCAATGCCGCCTTTCCGGGCATTCCGCTGCCGTTACTCATTGCCATGGCGGTCGGCATCGGCGCGTTTCTGGGCTCCATCAACGGCATACTCGTCTGGTGGCTCGGCATTCCGCCCATCGTCGTCACACTCGGCACGCTCACCATCTATCGCGGTATGGCTTTCGTGCTTTCGGGCGGCGGCTGGGTGAATGCACATCAGTTTTCGCCGAGCTTCCTCAATGTGCCGCGCACGATGATCCTCGGCATGCCGGTTCTGTCCTGGGTCGCCATTCTCATCATCGCCGGGGCCTGGCTGGTGCTGACACGCAGCTCCTTCGGCCGCTCCGCCTACGCCTCTGGCGGCAATCCGGGTGCCGCCGTTTATGCGGGCATCGATGTCGGCCGGACGCGTTTCTTCGCCTTCGTGCTGTCAGGCGCGCTTGCCGGTCTCGCCAGCTATCTCTGGGTGTCGCGTTACGCCGTCGCTTATGTGGATATCGCCGCCGGCTTCGAGCTGGACAGCGTGGCAGCCAACGTCATCGGCGGCATCTCGATTGCGGGCGGCATCGGCTCGGTGGCAGGTGCGGTGCTTGGCGCGCTGTTCCTCGGCGTCATCAAGAACGCGCTGCCTGTCATCGGCATTTCACCCTTCGCGCAGATGGCGATTTCGGGCGTGGTCATCGTGCTCGCCGTCGTCTTCAACGCCCGCGCCGAAGCTCGAAAAGGTCGCATCATCCTGCGCGACCGGGCCGCCGCAGATCATGGCAAGGAAGCATCCGCATGAGTACGAATTCCCAATCATCACAGGCACCGCGTGTCATTCCCGACAAACTCGGCACGCCGCTCAGCCGTATCATGGCCAGCTGGGAAGTGTTGCTGCTTGGCGTCGCGATCCTCATCTTCATCGCCAATTCGCTCGCCTCGCCCTATTTCCTCAACGCCTGGAATCTCTCCGATGCCACCTTCAATTTCACGGAAAAGGCCATCATCGCCTTTGCCATGGCGCTTCTGATCATCGCCGGTGAAATCGATCTGTCGGTCGCCGCCATCATCGCGCTTGCCTCCACCGCCATGGGGGCTGCGGTGCAGATGGGTGTCGGCACGCCCGGCCTCGTCGCCATCGGCATCGGCACCGGGCTTTTCTGCGGCGCCTTCAACGGCTTTCTGGTCGCGGGGCTGAAGCTACCGTCCATTGTCGTCACCATCGGCACCATGAGCCTGTTTCGTGGCATTTCCTACATGGTGCTGGGGGATCAGGCCTATGGCAAATATCCGGCGGATTTCGCCTATTTCGGTCAGGGCTACGTGTTCTGGGTGATCTCCTTCGAATTCGTACTGTTCATCGTCATGGCCATCCTCTTCGCCATTCTGCTGCACGCCACCAATTTCGGCCGGCAGGTCTATGTCATCGGCACCAACCCCTTTGCCGCGCGCTTTTCCGGCATTCCCGTCGAGCGCGTGAAGTTCATCCTCTTCCTGCTCACCGGCCTGATGAGCGGCATCGCCGCCGTCTGCCTCACCTCGCGGCTCGGTTCCACCCGCCCGTCCATCGCTCAAGGGTGGGAACTTGAGGTGGTGACCATGGTGGTGCTCGGCGGCGTCTCCATTCTCGGCGGTTCCGGCACGATTGCAGGCGTCGTCATTGCCGCCTTCGTCATGGGCCTCGTCACTTTCGGGCTGGGGCTTCTGAACGTACCCGGCATCGTCATGTCGATCTTTGTCGGTCTGCTGCTCATCGTTACCATCGCCATCCCCATCGTCGTCCGTCGCCTTCGAGCCATGAAAGGCTGAGCCATGCCGGAACTCGAAAAACACGCCTTCAAGATGAAGCTCTTCGCCGGTAAGGAGGCCGAATACAAAAAGCGCCACGACGAGATATGGCCGGAGCTGGTGGCGCTGCTGCACGACACGGGGGTGAGCGACTACTCCATCCATCTCGACCCGGAAACCAACATTCTCTTCGGCGTGCTGACGCGGCCGATGAACCACCGCATGGCGGCTTTACCCGATCACCCCGTGATGAAGAAGTGGTGGGCGCATATGGCTGATATCATGGAGAGCAATCCCGATAATTCGCCGGTCGCGAAAGACTTGGTAACGGTGTTCCATTTGCCATGAGCGACAGCATCAAACCGAACCGGGTCGCGGTCATCGATATCGGCAAGACCAATGCCAAGGTGGTCGTCATCGACACCGGCAGCGGCGAGGAAATTGGAGGCGAAAAGCGGACGAACCCCGTTCTTCGCGATGGCTCCTACCCACATTACGATGTGGAAATGCTCTGGCACTTCATTCTTGCCGCTCTTGCGAGGTTTGGCCGCGCGCCGGGTTTCGACGCGATTTCCATAACCACCCATGGTGCTTCAGCAGCACTTCTCGATGAAAAAGGCGATCTCGCGATGCCGGTGCTCGATTATGAGCATGTCTGCCCCGAGCCCGTTCAGGAGGCCTATCGCGAGATCAGGCCCGATTTCGCAGAGACCGGCTCACCGCAGCTTCCAGCGGGACTGAACCTCGGTGCACAAATCCATTTCCAGAAAACCGCCTTTCCGGACGAGTTCGCCCGGGTGCGCGACATCGTCACTTACCCGCAATATTGGGCAGGACGGCTAACAGGCGTTCAGGCAACCGAAACGACCTCACTTGGTTGCCACACGGACCTATGGAACCCGCGCTTGAAGAACTTTTCATCGCTGGTCGAGCGTCTCGGCATCGAGCATTTGATGGCGCCTGTCCGCTCCGCGTTCGATGTGCTGGGCACGATCCGCCCATCGCTGGCGCAGGAAACCGGGCTGTCACCTGATATGCCGGTCTATTGCGGCATCCACGATTCCAACGCGTCGCTCCTGCCGCATCTACTTCGCCGCGACGGCGATTTTTCCGTCGTCTCAACCGGCACCTGGGTGGTGAATTTCGCCATTGGCGGCAAGGCGGATGCGCTGGATCCCAGCCGCGATACGCTTTTGAATGTCGATGCCCTCGGGCGACCCGTTCCTTCCTCCCGCTTCATGGGCGGCAGGGAATATGAGCTGCTGGCGCAGCAATTCGGAGCTGCGACAATCGACGAGATTGAAGCCGCGCTCGGCGGGGTTATCGAAAAAGGAATGATGATGATGCCGAGCGTCGTCAGCGGCTCCGGCCCCTTCCCCGGCAAGGCGGCGCGCTGGATCGCCGATAGCGATGCAACGGGGGCGGAGCGACATGCGACTGCCTCGCTCTATCTCGCCCTGATGACGGAATTCTGCCTTTCGCTCGTCGGGCGAAGGGGGCCGATTGTCGTCGAAGGACCCTTCGCCGGAAACACGCTCTATTTGAAGGCACTCGCCGCTTTTGCCACAACCGACGTCATTGCCATGGAAGGCTCGACGGGGACCAGTGCGGGTGCTGCGCTGCTCACCGGGATCAAGCCGGTTGCCGGTCGAGAGCGTCATTTCACGGCGGGGGATATCCCGGAGCTGACTTCCTATCGCACCGCCTGGCGGGGCCATCTGACCTTGCCCAAATAGAAATGCGGCCGAGTGATCGACCGCATTCTGATGTCGGAAAAGGATCAGCCCTTAATGAAGGCCAGCAGATCGGCATTCAGCACATCGGCGTTGACGGTCAGCATGCCGTGCGAGAAGCCGGGATAGGTCTTCAGGGTGCCATTTTTCAGAAGCTTGACCGACTTGTGAGCCGAGTCGGCAATCGGGACGATCTGATCGTCTTCACCATGGAGAACCAGCGTCGGAACGCTGATATTCTTCAGGTCTTCGGTCTGGTCGGTTTCCGAGAAGGCCTTGATGCCGTCGTAGTGGGCCTTTGCACCGCCCATCATGCCCTGACGCCACCAGTTCTGGATAACGCCTTCATGCACGGTCGCGCCATCGCGGTTGAAGCCGTAGAACGGGCCTGCCGGTACGTCACGGAAGAACTGGGCGCGGTTTGCGGCAAGCGCGTAGCGGAAGCCGTCAAATACTTCCATCGGCAGGCCTTCCGGATTGGCCTCGGTCTTGAGCATCAGCGGCGGCACGGCGGAAACGAGAACCGCCTTGGCGACGCGGCCGGCGGGTTCGCCATGTTTTGCGACATAGCGGGCGACTTCGCCGCCGCCGGTGGAATGGCCGATATGGACGACGTTCTTCAGATCGAGCGCCTCCACGACGGCAAAGGCGTCGGCGGCATAGTGGTCCATGTCATGACCGTCGGCAACCTGGGCGGAACGGCCATGACCACGGCGGTCATGGGCGACGACGCGAAAACCCTTGGAGAGGAAGAACAGCATCTGCGCATCCCAGTCATCTGAACTGAGCGGCCAGCCATGGTGGAACATGATCGGCTGGGCGTCCTTCGGGCCCCAGTCCTTGTAGAAGATTTCGGTTCCGTCTGTCGTCTTAACAAAGCCCATGATCGTTACTCCTTCGGTTGCGTTGGCATCTCCGGTGCATCCTTTTGCGCGCCGGTTTGATGGAGGGATGATGACGCAGGATAACGGTTGCTACAATTGCAACAATAATTGGGAATGAATTGCTGTTTATGAAATTATCGTGGCGGGCCGATCACGGTACGCGCATCGACCCGCTCCGCGCCCTCATGCAAATGTGAGAACGGAGAGGACAGGCGGACGGTTCCGTGAATTCGGCGCGGCCTCAGTCCACCTCGGGATCGTATTCCCTGGGGCTCTCGTCCTTAGAGAACAGGACGCAGGGCCCACGCGAACCCCGGGGATCATAGGCATATCCCTTCGCGGTCAGCGCCTGCATGATATCGCGAACTCCGGCGAGACCGTAAAGATGGTCGTGCAGTTCCACGAATATCCGCTCCACACCGGAGAGGTCGGCCCTGCCGAGCAGATCGCGTTCCGCACCCTCGATATCCATGACGAGCGCGGTAATGCTCCGGCTGGCGATAAATTCATCGATGTTGGCGGAGGAAATTTCGATGCGCTTTTCATAGGGGCCCTGATTTTCGTCCATGGACGACATCCAGAGATCCCTGCGGACGTAAAAAGGATAGGAGCTCGGCTCATCGGCGGTGAGAAGCCCCTGCGAAAACACGACATTGCCGCGGCAATTGGCCTTGATCACCCGCTCTGCCAGCGCCGCGGTGGAGGGGTTGGCCTCGAAGGCCCAGACAGAAACATCCTCGATGCCGGCAATGATCGAGGTGATGATCCCAATACCGGAGCCCAGCTCCAGCACCCGATCGCCGGGCTTGATGGCTTTCAGGACGCTGCGGGCCTCTTTCGCCTCATAGCTGCCGTCGGTCAGCGCCTGCCAGATGACGGGCGACACCTCATCGGAAGAGAGGGGAAGGGCAATTCCATGCACGTCCAGTATTTCCATGTCTCAAGCCTTTTCGCAAAACCCGGCAGCTTTGCCGCAATGATCCCATATCGACCGGGAATGCTCTACAGCATCGTTGCGGCAACCGGTATCGGTTTTCGCAAGCAACAATATGACGTGGTAAAAATTCAAGATACGGCCGCCGCCAAAACAGGCGCGCCTCAGACGGAACTCCAGGCCACAAGCTCCTTGGCCGGCAACGGTCTGCTGATCAGATATCCCTGAACCTGATCGCAGCCCAGACGCCTGACACATTCATATTGCTCTTCCGTCTCGATACCTTCCGCAATCGTCGTCATCCGCAGACTGCGGCCGACACCGACCACGAATTCCACGATCGCCAGCGCGTCGCGGTCGCTGGTGATATCGCGCAGGAACGAACGGTCGATCTTGATCTTGTCGAAAGGCACGCCGCGCAGATTGGCGAGCGATGAATAACCTGTCCCGAAATCATCCATGGCGATCTGGATGCCGACGGCTTTCAGCCGTGAAAGCGTGTTGATCGTCTGGTCGCTCTTGTTGAGCAGGATCGATTCAGTGATTTCAAGCTCGAGCCGGCTGGGTTCCAGCCCGCTTTTCTCAAGCGCGCCCATGACGTTCTGGATGAGGCTGGTGCTGTGGAACTGAACCGGCGACAGATTGACCGCCACCTTCATGTCCTCGTCCCAGCCCATCGCCTCGCGGCAGGCGGTCTCCATCACCCATTTTCCGAGCGAATGGATGAGACCGGTTCTTTCCGCAACGGGAATGAACACGCTGGGCGGCACATCGCCCCGCACCGGATGTTTCCATCGCAGCAGCGCCTCGAAGCCGCAAAGCTTGCGTGTCTGCGTCGCCACCTGCGGCTGGTAATAGACTTCCATCTCGTCGTTCTGCAGCGCGGTCTGCAAGTCAGCCTCGAAGGACTTTTTCTCGGTCAGCTGCTTCTGCATGCGGACCTTGAAGACACTCGCCCGGCCGGGGCCGATGGCTTTCGCCTCATATAGCGCCAGATCCGCGCGCTTGAACAATTCATCCGCGTCGACGGCGCCGTGCGATATGGCGATGCCGATGCAGGTGCCGATTTTGACCTCCTGCTCGCCAAGCTGGTAGGTGCGGCTGATCTGGTCGATAAGCCTGTTGGCGATGCGGCGGGCGGCATCCTCGTTCAGATCGTCGGAGACGACGGCGAATTCGTCACCGCCCAGACGGCAGACCATATCATAATCGCCGCCGATGCCCGACAGGCGCTGCGCCACGGCCTGAAGCAGCGCATCGCCAGCGTCATGGCCGAGCGTATCGTTGACGTCCTTGAACCCGTCCAGATCGAGCAGAAGGATGGCTGTCGTTCCAGTCCCGCCGAAGGATCGACGCAATCTCTCGATCAACTCCCGCCGGAAAAGCGCGCGGTTCGGCAGTCCCGTCAGCGCGTCGTGATAGGCGTCATGTTCGAGCCGGACATTCTTGGCCTGCAATTCCAGCGTGGCGGCACGCAGATCGTCCGTCAGACCACGCATGCTTTTCTGCGCCCGGTTCAGGAGATCGTTCTGGCGGAGCAGCAATATAACAAGCGCGATACCACACAGTATAAGGCCGCCGGCCAGCGCGGTATAAACGATATGCAGCTTGCGCACATCCTCATGGGCGGTGTCGATAAGGTTGACGTCAAAAGCGACTGAAGACGAGGCGAGCGTCGTCATCGGCGCGTCGAGCGCGCTCATCGCGGAAAGAATATCCGGAACCTCGGCCGGATTGAGATCGCTCAACCGCTGCTCAAGATGGACCAAAATCGCATCAAGATGGGTTACGAGATCCCGCCACTGCTGTTTCTCATTGATGAAGGCGCCCAGATTTCCCTGTTTCAGAAGCTCCAGACGGCTCAGCATAATATCCAGACGCAACTGCAGTTCGTCCCGATCAATCTTGCCAGGGTCAAGGGCGAATACGGCCAGCTTGTTCTGGAGACGCAGATATTCTGCAACCGTCTGGCTGACGGCCCAGGAATCATTGTAGCGGGCGAATTTCTGCAGAGCAGTCTGCCGCTCGGCAATAACGAAAGCGATATAGCCCGTTGCCAGGACGAAGCAACAGATGATCACCGCCACAAGTTTTCGCAAACGGCACCTTTATTCCACTATCAGTTTGGCAACTTGCCATGCTGAGCGCGAGTAGTATGTCTGCTTCTGCAGCTCCGGATCGCTGTCATAAGGATAGATGACGAACAACGGGCCTTTTTCGCGAACTGTCATGTAATTGCCATCCAGCTTGATCGCCAGGATAACGTTAAATTTCTTAAAATCTTCAATCGGTATCGTGCTGACATAGTCGTTGAGAGCGACTGCCGTGACGCTGGCGCCCTTTGCGCCGACGAGATCCATCAATTTTGCCAGCGAAACACCATCGAAACGGACCCGGCCATCATGCCAGGGTGTCGTTGTTTCCACTGTGTCCATGCCAAGCGCTTCCAGCATGTCACGATCAAACACTGCGGCGCCTTCGGCATTCGTATTGGTGATGTTTCCGGATATGGTTAATATCGGTTTTCCTTGCGGTTTGGCAATTTCGCCGGCTCCGGCGCAGGAAAGCCACGCGAGCGACAGGAACGCACTGAGAAGTACCCGGGCGAAACTCATGCTTTTTCTCCATCGATAACGTTCAGGTCGAGGGTTTTCGCCAACCTTTGAAGTTCAAGTGAACCGGTGCCAGTAATATATATCAGGAATCAGTGTTATATCCTCACTGAGATTTTATCCGTATTTTCTCTAGGTTTTGAGTAAACCCTTTGGATAATTTTTCCGCCTTATTGTAATTTTTCGGGCCACACGCCCCGATATGACGCAAGTGGCAGGCTGCGGAGACCCTCCCGTTAATTCACCCGGTTTGGCAAAGGACGAATTGTGTCGAGAACCTTTCCCTCACCGCGCACCTCATCTGATTCGTCTGAGGCAGCCGGATACGCGGCGCCCCATCTGCACGCCGGAGTGAAAGAGGGATGACAGATTCTCCACCGCGGAAAAATCATGCCGATTGCCGGTGCGCGCGGTTGAAACGCGTCGCCCGGACCTTAATATAAAGGCTGTCGTTTCCGTTTCCGGCAATTCCACGAGCTCCGTCGGAAATATCCAGACACATGTTCCGCGCAGCGAAAGCCGCGATGCCGGATATCGTCCGGCCAGGAAAATTCTGTTCACGTCTCCGGGCCGGACGGCATCCGCCGTATCGTCCGCATCATGAAGGTAGCCCCTATGCACACCTATCCCGACATCAAACTTCTCATTGATGGCGAATGGCGAGACGCCGTTTCCGGAAAGACAATCGCCGTGTCCGATCCGGCAACCGACGAGATCATCGGCGCGATTGCGCATGCCGAGAAGGAAGACCTCGATCTGGCGCTGGCCGCTGCCGAGCGCGGTTTCAAACTGTGGCGCGACACCTCGCCCTACGAGCGCTCGAAGATCATGCGCAAGGCTGCCGATATCCTGCGCGAGCGCAAGGACAAGATCGCCTACATCATGACCCGCGAGCAGGGTAAGCCGCTGTCGCAGTCCGCCACTGAAATCATGGGCGCCGCCGATACCATCGACTGGTTCGCGGAAGAAGCCCGCCGCACCTATGGCCAGGTCATTCCCGCGCGTGCGACCGGCGTTTCACAGCTGGCCATCAAGTTGCCGGTCGGCCCTGTGGCGGCATTCACGCCTTGGAATTTCCCGATCAACCAGATCGTTCGCAAGCTTTCCGCAGCGCTTGCCACCGGCTGCTCCATCATCGTCAAGGCACCGGAGGAAACACCGGCATCGCCGGCCGAACTCATCCGCGCTTTCGTGGATGCGGGCGTGCCGGCGGGCGTCATTGGCCTCGTTTACGGCGTTCCCTCTGAAATTTCGGAATATCTGATCCCGCATCCGGTCATCCGCAAGATTTCCTTCACGGGCTCCACCCCCGTCGGCAAACATCTGGCGGCGCTGGCGGGCAAGCACATGAAGCGCGCCACGATGGAGCTTGGCGGCCATGCGCCCGTCATGATCTTTGATGATGCCGATATCGATAAGGCGATAGAGGTCACCTCACTTGCGAAATTCCGCAATGCCGGCCAGGTCTGCGTCGCCCCCACCCGCTTCCTCGTTCAGGATGGCGTGGCGGACCGATTCCTTGAGGGTTTCGTGGAAGCGACAAAGGCCATCAAGGTCGGCAATGGTCTCGAAGATGGCGTCATCATGGGCCCGCTTGCCAATGAGCGCCGCATTCCGGCACTGGAAGGCCTCATCAACGACGCCGTTTCCCATGGCGGCGAATTGAAGACCGGCGGTCGCCGCATCGGCAACAAGGGCAATTTCTTCGAGCCTACGGTTCTCGCCAATGTGCCGACCACCGCCAAAATCATGAATGACGAACCCTTCGGCCCGGTTGCCATCATCAATCGCTTCTCGAGCTTCGATGACGTCATCACCGAGGCGAACCGCCTGCCCTTCGGTCTTGCATCCTATGCCTTCACCGGCTCGGTCAAGACCGCACATGCGCTCGGCCATCAGGTCGAGGCCGGCATGCTGACCATCAACCATAACGGCCTTGCGCTTCCGGAAGTCCCCTTCGGCGGCATCAAGGATTCCGGTTATGGCACGGAAGGCGGCTCGGAAGCGGTTCAGGCCTATCTGGAGACCAAATTCGTCAGCCAAATGAGCTGAGTGTTCCAAAACTTCTTCTCCCCGGACGGGGAGAAGATGGCCCGAAGGGTCAGATGAGGGGGCAAGCTCTCCGCATATCTCTGCGCTCGCCCCCTCATCCCGCTGCCGCGACCTTCTCCCCCTCGGGAAGAAGGCGAAGTCGCAATCGCTCGATCCAATGTCACGCCCTGAAAGTTGCTCAGCACTATCTTGCCTCGAGCCCTATCCTGCCCTAAAAGAACAAAAAGTGAACTTGGGGGGCATTATGAACGACACGGCGGCACCGGCACTGAAGGAAATCTTCAACCACGAAAAACTGCGGCACATCGCCGATCAGACCAAGGCCGTTCATCCGCCCTTCGACGTTTCCGCCTTCATGGCGCTCGCCACCGAAAACCTTGAAGCGCTGGGCATCATGCAGCGTATGCGGCAGGTGGCGACGAGCCTGCATGCGACGCTTCCCGGCGACTATGCCCGCAACATCGAAATCCTGACCGCCGCAGCCCCCGGCATCGGCAATGGCTTCGCATCCATTTCGTTGCCGGAATATGTGGCGCTCTACGGTCTCGATGATTTTGATCTTTCCATGGAAGCGCTGCATTATTTCACCCGCTTCGGCTCCTCGGAATTCGCCATCCGTCATTTTTTGCAAAAGGACTTAGGCGCCACCCTTGCCGTGATGGAAACGTGGTCACGGCACGAGAATGAGCATGTGCGGCGGCTGGCGAGCGAGGGCTGTCGGCCCCGCCTGCCATGGTCGTTCCAGCTCAAACCTCTCATCGACGATCCATCCCCGGTCACTGGTATCCTCGAGGCCATGAAAGCCGACGAGGCGCTTTATGTGCGCAAATCCGTCGCCAATCATCTGAACGACATCACCAAGGACAATCCCGCTTTCGTACTGGCGCTCATCGATGCATGGCCGAAGGACAATCCGCATACGCGCTGGATTACACGGCAGGCCCTGCGCACCTTGATCAAGAAGGGCGACGCCGCCGCACTTGCCCATCTCGGCGCGCATGAGGAAGCGGAAATTTCCCTTGCGGCATTTCAGGTTACGCCGGACGAGGTTGCGCTCGGCAATCCGGTGCGGATTTCAGCCTCTTTCACCTCAACGGCGAAACGCCCGCAGAAACTGGTGATCGACTACGCCGTGCATTACGTGAAGAAGAGCGGCGACGCCTCGGCGAAAGTCTTCAAGTGGAAAGAAATCGAGCTTCAGCCTGGCGAGACATGCGCGCTGTCGATCAGCCGCGCCATACGCGATTTCACCACCCGCAAACACTATCCGGGCATCCACAGGGTCGACCTGATGATCAACGGCAAGCTTGTGGCGGAAAGCGCCTTCGAGCTTCTGGGGTGATCACGGCTCACGCCGCCGGGAAAATCTTCGCCCGGCGGATGATGACGGAACCGCGGTCTCCGGCGGCGACATCGTTTTCCGGCGGCACGTCGAACTCGAGAAGGTCGCCGCCATCGGTGCTGGCGATCACCCGACGCTCGCCCGCGCGGTCGAGAACCCGCGCCACAGAGGCCGGAATGCCATCATGCAAATCTTCCCATTCGAGATCGCCGGGTCGAGCATAGATGTCCACCGCGCCATCGCCTTGCGCGTAAGAGAAAGGCAGTTCGTTATCGCCGACATAGACCTTGCCGCCGCGCGCCACGCCCGACACGCGGTTGGCGTCGCCCAGAAAGCGCATGACGAAGGCGCTGTTCGGCTGGCGGCAGACCTCCTTCGGCGTGCCCTGCTGCACGATCTCGCCCTGATTGAGAATGACGACACGGTCGGCGAGATCCAGCGCCTCTTCCTGGTCATGCGTCACGAAAATCGTGGTGATGCCCAGCGCATCGTGAATTTCGCGCAGCCAGCGGCGAAGATCCCGTCGCACATTGGCGTCCAGCGCCCCGAAAGGCTCATCAAGCAGAAGCACCTTCGGATCGACCGAAAGCGCACGCGCCAGCGCCACGCGCTGCCGCTGCCCGCCGGAAATCTGCGCCGGGAAACGGTCGCCCAGCCCATCGAGCTTTACCAGCCGCAGAAGCTCTTCGACGCGGGCGTCGATTGCCGCCTTGTCCCGCTTCACCTTCGAGACCTTCATGCCGAAAGCGATGTTTTGATGCAGGGTCATATGCGGGAAGAGCGCGTAATGCTGGAACACGAAACCGACGCCGCGGTCCCGCACCGGAATATTGGTGGCGTCCTCGTCGCCGAAAAAGATACGGCCGCCATCGCTATATTCGAGGCCGGCGACCATGCGCAAAATCGTGGTCTTGCCGGAACCCGAGGGACCGAGCAGCGCCAGAAGCTCACCGCTTTCGATATCCAGCGAAACATCGCGCACGGCGCGGAAGGTATCGAAGGTCTTCACCACATTTTCGAGGCGGATTTTCATGGGAATCAGGTCTCCGTGGCGATGGCGGCATCGCCGTTGATCTTCTTGGCCCCGCGCCCGGCGCCGCGCCGTTCCAGCGCCACCTTGGCGATGATGGTAACGACGGCGAGGGTAGCGAGGATCGAGGCCGAGGCAAAAGCGCCGGCCGTCTGGTAATCGTGGTAGAGCAGTTCGATGTGCAGCGGCAGCGTATTGGTCTGGCCGCGAATATTGCCCGATACGACTGATACCGCGCCGAATTCACCCATCACGCGGGCGTTGCACAGGACGACACCATAAAGCAGCGCCCATTTGATATTCGGCAAGGTAACCGAAAAGAAAGTGCGCCAGCCGGATGCGCCAAGCGAGGTTGCCGCCTCTTCCAGATCGCGGCCCTGAGCCTGCATCAGCGGGATGAGTTCCCGCGCCACGAAAGGTGCCGTGACGAACATCGAGGCGATGACGATGCCGGGCAGCGCAAACAGTATCTTGATGTCATGCGCATCGAGGAACGGACCGAAAAGCCCCTGCAGACCGTAAACGAAAAGATAGGCGACACCGGCGACAATCGGCGAGATGGAGAAGGGTATTTCGATCAACACCAGCAGGAAGCGTCGACCGGGGAAATCGAACTTGGTGATCGCCCATGCGGCTGCAACACCGAAGGCCGTGTTGACGGGCACGGCGATCAGCGCCGTCAGCACCGTCAGCATGATGGCGTGGCGGGTATCTGGATGGGTGATGGTCGCCGCATAGGCCTTCCAGCCCTGCGAAAAGGCTTCGATGCCGATAACGATAAGCGGCGCCACGACCAGCAGCGCACCCATGACCAGCACGAAACCGATCAGGCTGCGGCGAACGAGAGGCGCGTCACCGACACGCGGCGGCTTGCGATGGGAAGAAACGGCGCTCATCTCTCAGCCCCTCACCGTATAACGAAGCGCGCGCGCCTGCAGATAATTGGTCACCGCCAGCATCACGAAGGCGGTGATGAGCAGCACGGAAGCGATGGCGGCGGCAGCCTGATAATCATATTCCTCCAGCCGGATGAAGATCAGCAGCGCCGTGATTTCCGTCGAGAACGGCTGATTGCCGGCGATGAAGATGATCGCCCCGAATTCGCCAAGGCTGCGGGCGAAGGATAGCGACAGACCGGCCAGCAATGCCGGCGTCAACAGCGGCAGGATGATCTTGCGGAAGATTTCAAAATCGGAACCACCGAGCGACTGCGCCGCCTCCTCAAGCGCCGGATCGAGGTCTTCGAGCACCGGCTGCACGGTGCGCACGATGAAGGGCAGGCTGGTAAAGGCCATCGCCACCATGATGCCCAGCGGCGTGTAGGCCACCTTGACGCCGAATTGCGCAAGTACCGAGCCGAACAAGCCATTGCCTGCGAACAGTGTCGTCAGCGCAATGCCGGCAACGGCGGTGGGAAGTGCAAACGGCAGATCGACGATTGCGTCGACAATGCGCCAGCCGGGGAAACGGTAACGCGTCAACACCCAGGCGAGCGCCAGCCCGAAAACAACGTTGAATAGCGTGGCGACCAGGGCGCTAAGCACGGTAACACGATAACTTGCGACCGCGCGCGGTGAAGAGATGATCGACCAATATTCGGCAGGGCCGAGGCTTGCCGCCTTGAACACCAGCGCCGAGAGCGGCAGGAGCACGATGATGGCGACATAAGTCAGGGTGATGCCAAGGGATAATTTCAGCCCCGGCAGAACATTCCGCTTCAAACCCGCCCCCAATTCATCAAAAAGCGACCCGGCAGTTTCCCGCCGGGTCTTTTACCTGTTATGTATCGCTGTGATTAACGGCTGCCATAAAGCGTATCAAGCGTCGCACCGGATGCAAAATGCTCTTTCTGGATTTTGTCCCAACCGCCGAAGACATCATCGACGTTGACAAGGCGAACGGCCGGGAACTTGTCCTTGAATTCGCCGACAACCTTTTCATTGTGGACGCGGTGGCCAAATTCGGCGGCGATGCGCTGACCTTCCTCGGTATAGAGGAAATCGAGATAGTTTTTCGCCAGATCACGCGAGCCGCGCTTTTCGACCACCTTGTCCACCACGGCCACCGGGAATTCGGCCAGCAGGCTGACGGAGGGCACGACGCCTTCCACCTTGTCTGCGCCATATTGCTTGGCGATGCCACGGGTCTCGGCTTCGAAGGTGATCAGCACGTCGCCGATTTCACGCTCAACGAAGGTGGTGGTGGCGGCGCGGCCTCCGGTGTCGAACACCGGCGTATTGTCGAAGATTTTCTTGACGAATGCCTGAACCTTCGCGTCGTCGCCATTAAACTTCTCCTTGGCGTAAGCTGTGGCGGCGAGATAGGTGTAACGGGCGTTACCCGAAGTCTTGGGGTTGGGGAAAACGATCTTTACGTCGTCGCGGGCAAGGTCGTCCCAGTCCTTGATGCCCTTGGGATTGCCGGCGCGCACGAGAAATGACGGGAAGGAATAGAACGGCGACGCATCGTTCGGGAAATCCTTCTTCCAGTCGGCGGAAACGAAGCCCTGCTTCACCAGAAAATCGACATCGGTCACCTGGTTGAAAGTGACAACGTCTGCTTCCAGCCCCTCGACGATGGCGCGCGCCTGCTTGGAGGTGCCGGCATGCGACTGGTCGACAGTTATGCCCGGATGCTGCTTGATGAACGCCTCATTCTCAGCCGCAAAAATTTCGCGGGCAATATCATAGGACGCGTTGAGGATGGTCGTCGGCGATTGGGCCTGCGCCGCACCTGCCAAGAGGGCAGCAATAGCGCTACCGATGATGAGAAGACGTTTCATGAATACCCCCGGCAATTCGAATGGCGCTCAACATAGCGGGCGAACGCAACAGGGGCGAGAAACAGTCATGCTTTCCCGGCGCACGCACTGGAAATTTAACCCAAAGAACATCGACTACAGAGGCGATCATTTCATATACGCCAAGAAGCCGGATTTCTTTTGCGTCGATTTAAAGACGATGATCGGGAAACAGATTGCCGGAATGCGCGACAAAATAAGGCGCGATGTCTTCCTCCCGCACCTCATCCAGCCGCGCCGGCTGCCAGAGGGGATTGCGGTCCTTGTCGACCAGCGCCGCGCGCACGCCTTCGTAAAAATCATGCTGGCGCAATATTTCTATGCCGGCGGCGAATTCCCGCTCCAGGCATTCGATGAGGCTCGCGCTTTCGCGGCCGAGACGCAGCAGCTTCAGGGTCAGTTTCAGACTGGTGGGCGAGCGTTTTTGCAGGACCTCGAGGGTCTCGCGCGAAAACGCATCCTGGCGCGCCGAAAGGGCGGCGAAAATCTCCTCGACCGTGTCGAAACGGAATGTCGCGTCGATGATATCCCGATTTATGGATAAAACGCCTTCACCGGCCTCAACCGCCTGCGCCGTGATCGCCGCCTCGATGCTCTCCACATCTGCGGCCCTGGACAGGTCTTGGACCAGACCGTTGAGACGGTCCGAAGGAACACTATAATCGGCAAAACCGGCATAGATGGCATCGGCGGCAGTGACGGCGTTGCCAGTCAGTCCCAGCCATGTGCCGCATTCGCCCGGCGCTCGTGGCAGTAGCCAGGAGCCGCCGACGTCAGGAAAGTAACCGATTCCGGTTTCCGGCATGGCGAGTTTTGTGCGTTCGGTGACGATGCGATGGCTGCCATGGGCTGAAATGCCGACGCCGCCGCCCATGACGATACCGTCCATCAGGGCGATATAGGGCTTGCTGAAGCGGGCGATACGATAATTAAGCGGGAATTCTTCCCTCCAGAAATCAAGCACCTGTGGGTCGCCCGCCTTGCCGAGATCGTGAATTATGCGGACATCGCCCCCGGCGCAAAGCCCCCTGTCGCCCTCTCCCGTCAGCACCACGCAGGAAACATCGGGGTCCTCCTCGAAACGCTGAAGCGCCTGAAACAGGTCGCGCACCATCGGCAATGTCAGGCTGTTGATGGCCTTCGGGCGGTTGAGGCGAATGATGCCGGCCCCTCCCCGTTTTTCGATGATGACCTGTGCATCCGCTTCCGTTCTCCGTTCCAAGGTCGCCTCCTCCGCTGCCCATTCATCCCGCCATCTTGGCGGCCTTGGCGCGATCGCGCAATGTTGATCTTGTCCTGCGGGAACGTCTTTCGCTCAAACCGCGTCAATAGATAGAAAATGCCGGAAATCCGTTTTCGCAATGCAGCATGTTTGCTTGACGCCCGGAAAATCATGGCATGTAATGGGTTCTGGAAATGCCGGCATTGATTCCTGTCGAGCGTGTGCCGGACCAAAGCGGAATGTCGCCTTCTCATAGGCGCTGTAAACAGCAACGGGAGACGAGCATGCAGGTTTCGGAACATGAATGGATCAGTAAACGGGCATATACACTCTGGGAAAAGGAAGGCCACCCGCATGGGCGCGATGCGCACCATTGGGAACAGGCCAAACATGAATTTTCGCTGCTGAAGACATCGGAAGCGACGAAACCCGCCACGCGCAAGAAGGCCGCTCCCAAGGCCGCTGCTGCAGAATCCGGACCGGATGCGGAAGCCCCGGCAAAACCCAAGGCTCGCGCCCGCAAGGCTGCCGCCACGAAGTAGCGGCCCGTAAAGCTAAGCTGACGCCATAAATGAAAAAGCCCGACTATCATGCCGGGCTTTATCTGTTTAGCGCGGGTCACAACCCGGATCGCCGATCCGGCAGCCGTTGCGAAAATTTTCCGAAGCAGGCGCACGGCGCGGGTCATCCCATTGGCGACGCTCTGGGCGACGCTGGCCTTCATCCTGGTTCCGCTGGCCATCGCGACTGCGGTCTCGGTTCTCATCTTCGAAGCGGCGGCGGTCGTCGTCGCGACGCGGCCTGTCCCGATTTCGGTCGCCCTCATTCCAGTCGCCATAGCGACGTTCCCAGCGCCCCTCATTCGGGCCACCCTGACGGGGGTCACGCCACTCGTCACGCGGACGTGGACGATTCCAGTCGGCGCGGGGCGGCGTGGCGTTCCAGTAACCGCCGGACGGCGGCGGACGACGCCAGCGGTCGCGCTCGCGGTAGAAGTCGCGGTCGCGATAATAACGGTCCCAATAACGGCCGACCTCGAAGGTGATCACCGGCACGCCAAGATCGCGGTAATAACGCGGCTCGACATAGACCCGGTTCTGCCTGTAGGTCGTGGCAATGTAACGCCCGGCCACCCAGCCGCGACCGCCCACAAACGAGACGTCACACCACGGCGTATCGGAAAGGCAGCCGTGGACGGTAAGCGGCGCGCCATTTGGGATCACCACGACGGCCGGATAGGCCGTGCTCGGGCCGGAGCGCATATTCACATTCGCGGTGGCGAAACCGCGCGTCGCAGCCTCGGCAAGAGCCGGCGCGGCGAGCATGGCCACCAGCGCAATTGCGCCTAACAGTTTTTTCTTCACTTCTTTCTCCTCAAGCAAAGGCCCGCTTAGCCCTTGTCGGCATCCACCGTGTTCGATGGACGAGTACGCGTTCCGCATACTGCCACGATCGGAAAATACGCACTGCTCCATGAACGCAGCATGAAACAAATGAAACGCTCTATCAGTTCCACCTGCGGCAATGAGCGCCCGACAAATTACCGCCGTTATGGACCGCCGGTCTTGACTTCGGGGGGCAATCATCCGACTTCAATGCAACAGCAATATGGAGCAGACCCATGAGCGAAACCGCACAGACGACCGTCGACCAGAGCGAAGTGGATCGCTTCTCCGCGATGGCTGCGGAATGGTGGAGCCCAACCGGCAAGTTCCGCCCGTTGCATAAGTTCAATCCGGTGCGGCTCGAATATATCCGCAACCGCATCTGCGACAATTTCGGCCGCGACCCGAAGGCGCACCGCCCGCTGGAAGGGCTGCGCATATTAGACATTGGCTGCGGCGGCGGCCTTCTCTCCGAACCCGTTGCGCGCATGGGTGCGGATGTGGTGGGCGCCGATCCCTCGGAAAAGAATATCGGCATCGCCTCCACCCATGCCCGCGAAAGCGGGGTCAGCGTCGACTACCGCGCCGTGACTGCCGAGCAGTTGCAGGAAGCCGGCGAAACCTTCGACGTCATCCTCAACATGGAGGTGGTCGAGCATGTGGCCAATGTCGATCTTTTCGTCACCACCTGCGCGAAAATGGTGCGGCCCGGCGGCCTGATGTTCGCGGCCACCATCAACCGCACGCTCAAAGCCCGCGCATTGGCAATCTTCGCCGCCGAGAACGTTCTGCGCTGGCTGCCGCGCGGCACGCACCAGTATGAAAAGCTGGTCCGCCCGGAAGAACTCGAGCGGCCGCTGGTGGCGAGCGGCATGGATATCATCCACCGCACCGGCGTCTTTTACAACGTGCTGCAGGATCGCTGGAATCTCTCACCGGATATGGACGTCAATTATATGATGCTGGCGAAGCGGCAAGCGTAGACGACGTTCACACGGGGATAACCTGCACCTGGGAAAGCAGTTCCGTCTGCCCGGCGGCGTTCATCCCGGCGATTTCCTTGACGCGTGTTCGATCGATTTTGATTGGGGCGCCGTCAGGCCCAAAAGGCCTCTTGAAATCAAAGGCCCGCGCCGATGGGCCGTGGTCGTGCAGATGCTCCAACCGCTCAATAGCCTCGGGCCAAACAGGTTGATGTTCGTCATCAACCCACCACAGCACCAGTGCCGGCCACCGTTGCGCGATGTTCCAGTTCCTACCGTGCTTCAGCGCCTCAGCGTGCACTCCGGAGTAAGAATAGGCCATCAGCGATTCGATGTCCCGCCAGAGCGAAAACGACGAAACGCCGCTCGCGGCACCGTATTCTTTCAGGAATCGCGGAAAAACCTGAACGCCCCAACTTGGCGGACCCGGCTCGCCATCATAGCCGGACCTTGCGATGAATCCCTCCGAACGTTCTGCCGCCAAAAAGTTGAGCGGCTCCCGCCGCGCAAACCCGGCAACACGCGGATCGTCATAGGGCGCGATCTGTATTCCGAAATTGTAGATCGCGAGGCGCATGACCGAACTCAATTCACATCATCGGGCAGCACCGGCAAAGGCGCGATCTCAATGCCTTCCTCCAGCAGCGCCTGTGCGTCCTGAACAGAGGCATTGCCGATGATGCCGCGCTCATCCGCTTCGCCATAATGGATTTTGCGGGCCTCTTCGGGAAATTTATCGCCGACATCTTCCGCATTGGCGCGAATATTAGCGACAGCCTCGCGGATTTTCGCCATCGCCTCTTTTCTGGCGGTATCCATGGCGAGCGTCTGGCGTTCGTCTTTCTTGCGGGCGGTAGAGACCGAAGGCGCCATCAGTAGTTTTGATACCTGCACGGAATTGCAGACCGGGCAGGACAGGAGGCCACGCTGCAACTGATTGTCGAAATCGTCGCTACCGGCAAACCAGCCTTCGAACTCATGGCCCTTTTCACAGGCCAGCGCATAACGGATCACGCCGCTTCACCTCCAGCAGGTTTCAGGGGAATGACAGTGTCCAGTCCGAACTCGCGGGCATTGCGCAGATTGGGAATTTTGCCACGCGCGGCGGCCACCAGCGACGTGTCGATCTCGGCGAAGATGATCTCCTCTCCGCCGCCGCCGGCCATGGACAGAACCTTGCCCCAGGGATCGATGATGATGGAATGGCCGAAGGTCTCCCGCCCATCCTCGTGCACGCCGGCCTGCGCGGCGGCGATGACGAAAGCGCCATTTTCGATGGCGCGGGCGCGCAGCAGGATTTCCCAGTGCGCCTCCCCCGTCTGCCGGGTAAAAGCCGCCGGAACCGTCAGAACCTCGGCGCCGGCCAGTGCTTCCGCGCGGAAAAGCTGCGGGAAGCGGACGTCGTAGCAGATTGCGAAGCCGAATTTCCCCAGCGGAAGTTCGGCGATACGCGCCACTTCGCCGGGCTGATAAGCAGCGCTTTCGCGCCAGCTTTCACCATTATCGAGATCGACATCGAACATGTGGATTTTGTCATAGCTGCAAATGCGCGAACCATCCGGCGCGAAGAGAAAACCGCGATTGGCAATCTTCCCATCCGGCCGGGCAATGGCCGTGGAGCCAACATGGACGTGAATGCCGATTTCGCGTGCCAGACGGGCGGCCGTCGCAACGATGATATCGCCATCGTCATCACGCAGTTGCGCACGCAGCGCCTGCCTGTCCTTCTGGATTGCGCCCGTCATTTCCGGGGTCTGCACATAAACGGCGCCCTCGGCCGCAGCCGCACGCACCAGCCGTTCCATATCGGCAGCGTTTCTTGCCGGATCAACGCCGGAGCGCATCTGAATGGCGGCAGCCTTGAAACTCATCACATCCTCCATACCCGCGAGAATCGCGGCCGATCAGGCGGCCAGCAGCGCGTCCAGCTTACCGGCGCGCTCGAGCGCGTGCAGATCGTCGCAGCCGCCCACATGCTCGCCGTTGATGAAGATTTGCGGAAAGGTCGTTCCGCCAGATTTCTCGATCATTTCCTGCCGGTATTCCGGTGTCGTCGTGGCGTTATATTCGGCGTAATCCACGCCCTTGCTGTCCAGCAGCGCCTTGGCGCGCGCGCAATAACCACAAAAATCCCGCGTATAGATCGTCACCGGTGCCATATTTTCAAAGCCCTCGCAAACGTGCGGTAAAACGCACGATAAAGTCGTCATTCAGGTTTCATATAGGCCCGGAAATGGCCATTGCAAAGGTCAAAACCGTCACATCCGCGGCACCGGCCTTGCGCAAGGCGCGGCTTGCCGCACCCACCGTCGCGCCGGTGGTGTAGACGTCGTCCACCAGCACCACGCGCTTGCCATGAACATCTGTTTCCCGGCCGGGCGCGAGCACGAAAGCGCCGCGCACATTGTCGCGCCGGGCAAGCGCGGAAAGCCCCACCTGCCGCTCCGTCGGCTTCACGCGCAGCAGCGTGCCGGCAGCCAAGGGCTTGCCGGCGACCCTGGCCAGATGCCGGGCCAGCTCGGCGGATTGATTGAAGCGGCGGCGCAGGAAACGGTTGCGATGCAATGGAACCGGCACGATGCAATCGCAGGCATCCACCGTCCCGTCGCTTGCCCTCAGCATCCACAGCGCCATCAGGCGGGCGAGATCGGTCCGGTCCTGATATTTCAGCCGGTGCACCAGCTTGCGGGCGGTTCCCTCATGGCTTGCGACGGCGCGCAGCCGGTCAAAAGGCGGCGGTTCGGCAATCGCCTGCGCGCTCAGGAAACCGTCTCCGTGATCCCGCGCGAAGGGAATGCCCAGTACCTCGCAAAAAGGGCGATCGATAAAGGCCACATCCCGCCAGCAATCCGCACATAAGGCGCCCTCGCCGCCGGTCATGCGGGTGCAGCCCGCGCAGGTTGGCGGATAGACCATACGAAAGACCGCACGCCACATGTCTCCCGCCGCCGCCGGCACGGCCGCAGACTTCGACAGCAAACCCGAAAACAGACTTTCACCAGCACCCATGAGGTTGACTTTACCGCCGAACGGGTGCCTTTGCGAGAGCGATAGTTCCCTCCCGACACCGGGAAAACGATGCCCCCAAGCGGCATGAGACCAACGATACGGCCCGCCGATCTCAAAGGCGCTTGAGGCCGAGCAGGCAAGACAATGGATATTCTCTTTGACCAGGCCCTGATCGAACAAAACCGTCACCGGGCGTGGGCCAGGCGCGACGACAAGGCCCTGTTTCTTCTCGATATGGCAGCCGAAGAGCTGGCCGACAGGCTTGCCATTGTCGAGCGCCAGTTCGAGACCGCAATCGAACTTCACGGCGGAACCGGCGTCACGGCACGACGTCTGGCTGAGACCGGCAAGGTGGATACCATTCGCCGTATCGAAACCGAGAGCTCTTTTGCGACGGATGCGAATATTCCCGAGGCGGCTTCCATGGAGCATCTGCCGCTTGAAGAGGCCTCCACCAATCTCATCGTTTCACCGCTTGCGCTGCATCTGACCAACGATACGCCCGGCGCGCTGATCCAGATCCGGCGGGCATTAAAACCGGACGGCCTGTTTCTCGGCGCCATTCCCGGCAGCGGCACCCTGCACGAACTGCGAGACGTGCTGCTGACGGCCGAGGCTGAACTGACCGGCGGCGCCAGCCCGCGCGTCATTCCTTTCGCCGATGTACGAGACGTCGGCGCGCTTTTGCAGCGTGCCGGGTTTGCGCTCCCCGTGACCGATGCGGAAAGCTATACGGTGCGTTACGATTCGATTTTCCCGCTGATGCGCGACCTGCGCGCCATGGGCATGGCCAATCCACTGGCAAGCCGCAGCAGAAAGCCGCTCAACCGCGCTTTTTTTCTGCGCGCGGCGGAGCTTTACGCCGAGCGATATTCCGATCCTGACGGACGGATAAGGGCGACATTTTCCATCATCTATGTATCAGGCTGGGCGCCTCACGAAAGCCAGCAGAAACCGCTGAAACCCGGTTCCGCCAAGGTGCGGCTTGCCGATGCCTTAAAGACGACCGAGGTGAAGCTGTCCTGAGCGATCAGCCGAAAGGCTTCAACTCGCCAAAGTGTCTACGATGAACTGAAACACGGCATTGATATTGCTGCTGATGCTGCCTGCGCCAGCGATGAGGGCGGCGGAAATCAGCCCGACGATCAAGCCGTATTCAATCGCTGTCGCACCGTCTTCGCTTTTGCAAAAATTGATAAAAAAATGCAGCATAGGATATTCCCCATCCGCCATCCGGTGCGTTGCGACAACCGGCTTCTGCCCTGTTGAAATCAGCTTTACCCTATGTCGGCGATGTGAGGAATCCGTTACCGTTGATGGTAAACGATCAGCAACCGCTTTTGTTGCTATAACCCGTGACCACGCAGGGCGTTTCCGGCATCGGCTGGGTGATGCTGCGGCGGATGGAATAGGTCTTGCCCACATCGGTCTTCTTGATGGAGCCTGTGCTGATCATGTCGTAATTGTCAGGAAACTGTGCCACTCGCGTGGAGGATTTTCCAGCAAGCATGGGAGTGACAATAAGCGAGAGGGCGATAACCGCCGTGCCGAAAAGCAGCGCCACGTTGAGCGCGCCAGTGCGGCGGGACTTGTCGGGATAAGAGTGACGACCTTCCACCGTCTTCCAGAAATCCTCGTTCATCACCAACCTCGTCGCGCGCAGTTTACCGCTTCTTCAGTTTAACAATCTGCCAGAGGGTGCTGAACGATCTCTTAACATCGCACCGTTTTGGCACGGCAAAGCGCTGCAAACGGGGCATTTTCACGAAGCTGTGACGGGATAATACACAAAAGGCCTCGGGGTCTTCCCGACGTTACAATAGATCCTGCAGGAAAGGGATGAGCGGCTCATCGGCCGGCGGCATGGGGTAATCGCGCAGGGCCTGCGGTTTCACCCATTTAATCGCCTGTCCTTCCCGGCCATGCGCAATGCCCTCATAACGGCGGCACACGTAAAGCGGCATCAGGAGGTGAAAGGTCTCGTAAGTGTGGCTGGCAAATGTCAGCGGCGCGAGGCAGGCGACCTTGGTTTTGATACCCAGTTCCTCGTCCAGTTCGCGGACAAGGGTTTCCTCGGGCGTCTCGCCATGCTCCACCTTGCCGCCTGGAAATTCCCACAAGCCCGCAAGCGACTTGCCTTCGGGACGCTGCGCCAGAAGAATGCGGCCGTCCTGATCGAGAAGTGCGCAGGCGGCGACCAGCAGGATGTTTTTTCCCGCCTCGCTCATTCACCTGAACCCTTGCGCCAGTAGCGATAACGATAAGCCTCGGAGAAGCCGAATTTTTGATAAAGGGCGATGGCAGGCGCATTGGCGGCCTCAACCTGCAGCCAGGCGCTTTTTGCACCGCTTATTCTGGCCCAACGCAAAGCAGATGACAGGATCTGCGTGCCGAGACCCTTGTTACGTTGCGATTTTACGACGTCGAGCGAGAGAATGCCGGCAAGGTCGTTATCCTGCACACAAATCACGGTCGCGAGCGGATTGCCTTCCACTTCCTCATTGATGAAAAGACCGAGCGTCGGCTTGATGGAGCTGACAATTTCCGCAATCGCCGGACGGAGCGCCGGGTCGCCATCGCTGACCTTGATGCTCGCCTCGACAAAACGGCCGATATCGTGGCTCGGCAGGCTGACAAGCGTTTCGGGCAACTCCATGCCGGAGAGATCGGCTGTCATGACCACCACCTCTTCGAACACGGTCCAGCCGTCATTCACGAGAAATTCCCTGAGCTGCGGCGGCATCAACGTCGTTTCGCGCACCACCAGCGGGCGGCCGAAATCCTCGAAACGCTTGCGCGCCTTTTCCAGCCGCACCGCGCTGTTTCCGTAATCGGACGGGTCCAGCGGCACCACGCAGTTGATACGCTTGGAGGGGTGTGAACCCGTGAGACGGATTTGCCAGCTGCCGTCATAAATCACTGACGACGCAGGCCATGCCCGGAAGCTGACGGCTTCCAGACGGCGAACCAGCGGCAGATTGACGGCTTTATTGTCCTGCATTCTCTTCGGCTCCAACGGTCAGCTCCGATAGTCGCCGTTGATCGCAACATATTCTTTCGTCAGGTCACAGGTCCAGACGGTGGCCGTTCCCTGACCGAGACCGATATCCACCTTCACGGGAATGTCTTCGAGACGCATCACCGCGCTGGTTTCCGCCTCCGAATAATCCGGATCGCGCTCGCCGTTGACGGCCACGCGCACGCCGCCGAACCAGATGGCAAGACGGTCGCGGTCTGCCATCTCTCCGGACTTGCCGACAGCCATGACAACGCGGCCCCAATTGGCGTCTTCGCCGGCAACCGCGGTCTTCACCAGCGGCGAATTGGCGATGGAGAGAGCGATCTTCTTGGCGGCGGCATCATTTTCCGCGCCCGTTACGGTGACTTCGACCATCTTGCGCGCGCCTTCGCCGTCGCGAACCACCTGCAACGCGAGATCCTTCAGGAGATCGTTAAGCGCCGTGCGGAACGAGGACAGGCGCTCGTCATCGGCGCTCGTCACCTTAACCTGGCCGTCTTCCGCTGCTGCACCCGTGGCGAACAGCATCAGCGTATCGGAAGTGGAGGTATCGCTATCCACCGTCACGGAATTGAAGGTCGGGCCGACACCGGCCGAAAGCAGGGCTTGCAGGGCGGCGGGCTCGATATCGGCATCCGTCACCACGAAAGAGAGCATCGTCGCCATATCGGGGGCAATCATGCCGGCGCCCTTGGAAATGCCGTTGATCGTGACCATCACGCCGCCGATCTCGGCGGTGCGGGTCGAAACCTTGGGGTAGGTGTCGGTCGTCATGATCGCCTTGGCGGCTTCCTGCCAGAAATCGGCTTCCGCCCTGACGTTCATATCGCCGAGAACGCCGGCAAATTTCGAGGCATCCAGCGGCTCACCGATCACGCCTGTCGATGCCAGGAACACCTCGCCCTCGGAGCAGCCAACGGCAGCGGCGGCAGATTTCGCGGTCAATTCGGTCGCGGCCTTGCCCTTGAGGCCGGTAAAGGCATTGGCATTGCCGGAATTGACCACCACGGCGCGCGCCACGCCGCCGCCGAGATTGGTGCGGCAGAAATCGACCGGGGCGGAGGGGCATTTCGATTTGGTGAAGACGCCGGCAACACTTGCCGGCTTGTCGAACACCATCAAAAGAACGTCAGTGCGGTTCTTGTACTTGATGCCGGCGGCGGCCGTCGCCATGCGAACGCCGCGCAGGGCCGGCATATCGGGATAAGATTTCGGAGCGAGCGGGGAAACGGCAACGGACATGGAAAGCGCCTGAAATTCTGGAATGGGTCTGAGATGAAACGGGGCGGCCCTTAAGCCGCCCCGTTACCGGAATTTTTTACTGCTGCGGCTGAGCCTGCTGTTCCTTCGTGGCTTCGTCGTAGCCCTTCTTCAGCGTCTCATCCATGATTTCGATCTTCTGGTCAGCCTTTGCCTTCTCGATGAGGGCAACGTACTTGTCACGCATGACAAGCTGACGAACCTGCGGCTCGACCTGCTCGAAAGCCGGCGGCGGCGCGATACGCTTGTCTTCCAGCTTGATGACGTGGAAGCCGAACTGGGTCTTCACCGGAGCCTTGGTGTAGGCGCCTTTTTCGAGGCCGAAAGCGGCTTCCTCGAATTCCGGCACCATGCGGCCCTTGCCGAACCAACCGAGATCGCCGCCGTCATCCTTGTTGGAATCGGTCGACTTTTCCTTGGCGAGCGCGGCGAAATCCTTGCCCGAATCAAGCTGTTTGATGATGTCCTTGGCGTCGTCCTCGCTGGCGACGAGAATGTGCGCGGCCTTGATTTCCTC
This sequence comes from Agrobacterium sp. B1(2019), assembly GCF_008274755.1. Lineage (NCBI taxonomy): Bacteria > Pseudomonadati > Pseudomonadota > Alphaproteobacteria > Hyphomicrobiales > Rhizobiaceae > Agrobacterium > Agrobacterium sp. B1(2019). Next base: position 732,579 of record NZ_VTPB01000002.1, read on the forward strand.
TTCCTGCGGCAGGGCTGCGACTTCCTTGTCGTAGCGGGCCTTTACTTCGTCATTGGTGACGGCGTCGACCACGTGCTTGCGGAAATAGGCGTTGTGAAGCTCACGGTCCTGGATGAATTCCATGCGCTTCTTGAAATCTTCAGTCTTTTCCAGCCCTTCGGCGCTGGCGTTCTTCACCAGAAGCTTGACGTCGATCGCACCGGAAAGGGCTGCAACCTTTTTCTGCTCGTCGGGAAGCTGCGCGAGCTGCGGGTCGAGATTGCTCATGGCGAGGTCGAGTTCGGACTGGTGGATTTCCAGATCGCCGACCTTGGCGACAACCTTGTCTTCCTGCGCGAAAGCCGGAAGCTGGAGGCCGAGCGTGGCCACAATCACCGCAGCCGCAATTTTATTATAGCGCAACATTTTGAACCTTTCGGGGACAATGCCGGCTCCAGACATGGTTTCCGGCTCTGAAAAAACTTCCAAACACCGGATTGTGGCCATTCTGTAACGGGCAGAACCGTTGACATCATTTGCCCCCCCTCTTATCTGTCACGCAACCTCGCGTCCAGATACGTTGAAGGGCGAAGTCCGTCATTTATGCTGAAATCGGCGTGACGGAGAAAAGCGCCCGGCAAAACGGAATTTCAGAAAGGGCCAGTAATATGGTCAGTCTCGGCGGAATAGCCCGCAAGTTGTTCGGTTCGGCAAATGACCGCCGCGTCCGCTCCTATAAAAGCAAAATCGCAGCCATCAATGCGCTGGAAGAGGCCACCAAGGCGCTCTCCGATGAAGCGCTGGCGGCCAAAACGGCGGAATTCCGCCAGCAGCTTGCCGATGGCAAGACGCTGGACGACCTGCTGATCCCGGCTTTCGCCGTCGCCCGCGAAGCATCGCGCCGCGTTCTGCATATGCGCCCCTTCGACGTGCAGCTGACCGGCGGCATGATTTTGCATGGAGGCGCCATCGCCGAAATGAAGACCGGTGAAGGCAAGACGCTGGTGGCGACCCTTGCGGTCTATCTCAACGCGCTCGCCGGCAAGGGCGTGCATGTCGTCACCGTCAACGACTATCTCGCCAAGCGCGACGCGGCCACGATGAGCAGGCTCTATGGCTTCCTCGGCCTGACGACCGGCGTCATCGTCCACGGGCTGGACGACGACCAGCGCCGCGAGGCCTATGCCTGCGACATCACCTACGCGACAAATAACGAACTCGGCTTCGACTATCTGCGCGACAACATGAAGTATGACCGCGCCCAGATGGTTCAGCGCGGCCACAACTACGCGATCGTCGACGAAGTCGACTCGATCCTGGTCGACGAGGCGCGCACGCCGCTCATCATTTCCGGCCCGCTGGACGACCGTTCCGACCTTTACAACACCATCGACGCCTTCATTCCGCTGTTGACGCCGGAAGATTACGAAATCGATGAAAAGCAGCGCTCGGCCAACTTCTCCGAAGACGGCACCGAAAAGCTCGAGAACCTGCTGCGGCAGGCGGGCCTCCTGAAGGGCGAATCGCTTTACGACGTCGAAAACGTCGCCATCGTCCATCACATCAACAATGCGCTGAAGGCACACAAGCTCTTCACCCGCGACAAGGACTACATCGTCCGTAACGACGAAATCGTCATCATCGACGAATTCACCGGCCGTATGATGCCGGGCCGCCGTTATTCCGAAGGTCAGCATCAGGCTCTCGAAGCCAAGGAAAAGGTGCAGATCCAGCCGGAAAACCAGACGCTGTCTTCCGTCACCTTCCAGAACTATTTCCGTATGTACTCCAAGCTCGCCGGCATGACCGGTACGGCATCGACGGAAGCGGAAGAATTCGGCAATATCTACGGTCTCGACGTCATCGAAGTGCCGACCAACCTGCCGATCCAGCGTATCGACGAGGACGACGAGGTCTATCGCACCGGCGAGGAGAAGTTCCAGGCGATCATCACCGAGATCAAGGCGGCGCATGAGCGCGGCCAGCCGGTTCTGGTGGGTACGACGTCGATCGAGAAATCCGAGCTTCTGGCCCATATGCTGCGTCAGTCAGGATTTACCGATTTCCAGGTTCTGAACGCCCGTTACCACGAGCAGGAAGCCTATATCGTTTCGCAGGCCGGCGTTCCGGGTGCGGTTACCATCGCCACCAACATGGCAGGTCGCGGCACTGACATCCAGCTCGGCGGCAACGTCGACATGCGGCTTGAGCGCGAGCTGGAAGGCATGGAGCCGGGTCCGGAGCTTGATGCGAAGGAAGCAGCGATCCGCGCAGAGATCAAGGTGCTGAAGGAAAAGGCGCTGGCCGCCGGCGGTCTTTACGTCATCGCCACCGAACGCCACGAAAGCCGCCGTATCGACAACCAGCTACGAGGCCGTTCCGGCCGTCAGGGCGACCCGGGCCGCTCGAAATTCTACCTGTCGCTTCAGGATGACCTGATGCGCATCTTCGGTTCCGAGCGCATGGACTCGATGCTGCAGAAGCTCGGCCTCAAGGAAGGCGAGGCAATCGTTCATCCGTGGATCAACAAGGCGCTGGAACGCGCCCAGAAGAAGGTCGAGGCCCGCAACTTCGAGACCCGCAAGAACCTTCTGAAATATGACGATGTGCTGAACGACCAGCGCAAGGTGATCTTCGAGCAGCGTCTCGAGCTGATGGAAGCAGACAATATCGGCGAAACCGCAGCCGATATGCGCCACGAAGTGATCGAAACGCTCGTCGCCAAGCATATTCCGGAAAATGCCTATGCCGAACAGTGGGATATTGCAGGCCTGAAGGCCGGTGTCGCGCAATTCCTCAATCTCGACCTGCCGGTGGAGGAATGGGCGAAGGAAGAAGGCATCGCCGAGGACGATATTCTCCAGCGCGTCACCGAGGCCGCCGACAAATACGCCGCCGAGCGGGCAGAACGTTTCGGCCCCGAGATCATGACCTATGTGGAACGCTCGGTCATTCTCCAGACGATCGACCATCTGTGGCGCGAACATATCGTCAATCTCGACCATCTGCGCTCTGTCGTCGGTTTCCGCGGTTACGCCCAGCGCGATCCTTTGCAGGAATACAAGGCGGAAGCCTTCGAACTGTTCCAGGCCCTGCTCGCCAATCTGCGCGAGGCCGTCACCGCCCAGCTGATGCGCGTTGAACTCGTGCAGCAGGAACCGCAGCAGCCCGAGCTGCCGGAAATGACAGCACATCATCTCGACCCTCTCACGGGCGAAGATGAAATGGCACAGAGCGCGCAGGCCGCTTTCGTGCCGGCGGGGGATCGCGATCCGGAAAACCCCGCCACCTGGGGCCGTATCGGCCGCAACGAAATGTGCCCCTGTGGCTCCGGCAAGAAATACAAGCACTGCCACGGCGTTTACGAACAGGCCTGAAGCCGTCCCCGACAGAAAGTTGGGATCGCCCGCACCTTCGGTTGCGGGCGATTTTCGTTGCACCACTTGATCGCTGTTGACGGATATCGGCAATTTCCAATATGGGAGCCTCATCGTCTTTCGGAAAACGCTTTCATGGCTCCTCGCGACTTTGCGTCTTATGTTTTTCTCGCACTCGCGTGGGGAATGTCTTTCCTGCTGCTTTTGCATGTCGTGGAGGCCTTCGGCTGGATCGGCGCGGTTACGCTTCGCTCGCTCGTCACCGCCGTCACCCTGTTTCTGATCGCGATTACAGCCCGCCGAAAGCTTGCATTTTCCGCCAGCTGGCGCGCCTTTGCCGTTGTCGGCGCAACAACCGTCGCGGGACAGTTGATTGGCCTTTCCTATGCGACGCCGCTGGTCGGCACCGCCATGGCGGCCATATTGGTGGCCACCATTCCGCTCTTTTCAATGCTCATCTCACAGCTATGGGGTCTTGAGCGTCTGACGCAGCGGGGCTTTGCCGGTCTCGTCATCGGCTTCGGCGGCATTATCCTGCTCGTCGGCTTTCCCGCGGTTCCCGTTACAACCAGCTTCTTCATCGGCTGCGCCGCCTGCGTTGCCGCCTGCATCTGCGCCGCCTATGGCAGCAACTATGCCAGCCGCCATCTCAAGGGCGTGGGTTCGTGGGAAATCACCATCGGCTCCTTCCTCACGGGCGGGCTGATGACATTACCGCTTCTTCTGGCCGTGCCCCTGCCCGGAACGCCGCGCTTCATCGATTACGGTTATCTGCTCATACAGGCGGTTGTCATGAGCGGACTGACCTACATCACCTATTTCAGGCTTGTCTCCTCGATCGGTGCAACCAGGGCGATCAGCGTGGAATTCGCCGTGACCGTCGTGGCGGTTCTCATCGGCGCACTGGTGCTGGATGAGCCGCTATCGCTTCCCCAGCTTTTCGGCGCCGGCATCATCATCTTGGGCTGTGCGCTGGTTCTCGATCTCCTGCCCAGGAAAAAGGCTCCGCCCACACCCTCCGGGGCGTGAAGGATTTGTTAGCGTTTTCCACCAATAGTCGTGCTGGTCATTGCTGATCAAACGGGATCGCGCTTACGGCGCGAGGGGAAAATGCAACCGGGTAAATCAGATTACGAGCATTACTGGGACCCGCTAAGGGCCCTCCTCATGCTGCTCGGCATCCCTTATCACGCCTCCCTTCTCTACAGCCATGTCCTGCCATGGGACATCAAGGATTTCGACACCAGCCCGCTTCTGAGCGCGTTGGGTGCTGCGCTCGTCACCTTCCGTATGCCGTCATTCTTTCTGGTTGCCGGCTATTTCTCCACCATGGTCATCGGCAAGAAGGGCAAGATGCGCTGGCTGAGGCAACGTTTCCTGCGTCTCGGCGTGCCCTTTGTCGTGGCGGTCCTTCTGCTCGGGCCATCACAGCTTTTCCTGCTGCAACTGGCCGGCGTCGCCAAAGGCGATATCCCGGCTGACCGGTTGCTTGAAAGCCTGCCTGGCCTGCTGCGTCCGAGCGAAGAATGGATCATGCATCTTTGGTTCCTGCCGGCCCTTATCTTCTATTCGATCCTGCTTGCCGGCCTGCTGTTTCTCGCGGAACGTCCGCCATTGGCATATATCAAACACTGGTTCGGCAGCCTGCGCCAGCGGCATGCCGCCCTGTTTTTTGCGGCGCTGTGCATCCTGCCTGTTTTATGGGAATTGACGATCTACGGATCCGGCCTGCTTGCGGTAAAGAGCGGAAGCCGCCTTTTTCTTCTTTATGAACGCGCTTCCGACCCCTATGCGCGTTACCTGCCATTTTTCCTCATCGGCGCGCTTCTGCAGCGTGACCGCACCCTCTTTCACCGCTTTCGCCAGACGGGTCTTCCCACCGGCGTCGTCGCGGCGGGCGCCCTCGCGACGGCGGTGACCTTGCGCCTGCAACATCCTTTTTCGAATTCGGCGCTGCTGGTGCTGGTGTCGGCAGTTGCGGCGGTGGCGACAAGCCGCCTGTTGATCGACCTCGCCTGCCGCTATTTCGACAGGCCGAACCGGATTGCCAGAGGCATGACGGATGCATCCTTCACTATCTACCTGTTTCACCATCCGCTCATCTACGCCTTCGGAACGCTGTTCATCCTCATTGCGCTGCCGCCCATCCTGGAATTCACCATCATCGTCGCGGCCACCACGGCGGCGGCCTATTTGCTGCATCAGGCGATACGTCTCAGTCCGCTCGCCCTTTTCCTGTTCAACGGCATCCGCAAGCCACGCGTGATGGACGATATTGGTACACGGGCCGGCGCGTCCCAAACCCTTCGTTAAGGATGGAGGGGGTATGATCGGCCTGCCTATTCAACTGGAAATGATGGCGTGTGGATCATGGCTATCCTCAACACGGCGGAAAAAGCCCTACCCGCAGGCCTGCGCGCGAAGTTTTCGCCGCTGGTAGCGAAAGTCGCCGTTCTTCTTTCCGGCGGAGATGAGCTCTCCCGTGCGCAGCGCATGGCGCTCGTTGCGTTTGCGGTGCGCATCGTCAGCGCCGGCATCGCCTTCATTTCCCAGATCATTCTTGCCCGCCTGATGGGCGAATTCGAATACGGCCTGTTCGCATTTGTCTGGGTACTGGTGATCCTGTTCGGCAATCTCTCCTGTCTCGGTTTTCATACAACCGTCATCCGCTTTTTACCCGGCTATCGTCTGGAGGACGCCCACGACAAGATCATGGGACTGACCTCGACGGCGCGTGTCTTCGCCATGCTTTCGGCCAGCGCGCTTGCGATCTTCGGCTTCGTTTTCCTGTATTTCTTTGGCGAGCGCATCGCTTCCTACTATCTCATTCCCGTGTCGCTGGCGCTTTTCACCCTGCCAATGGTGGCGTTGGGCGATGTGCTGAACGGCACAGCGCGCGCCAATGGCTGGGCGGTCTCCGCTCTTAGCCCCACCTACATCGTTCGTCCGGTGCTGATCCTGCTGTTCATGCTGGTGGCAATCGGTCTCGGCGCGGAAAAAAACGCAACGACGGCCATGCTCACGGCCCTTCTTGCCACCTATGTCACAACGCTTTTCCATTTCGCCTTCATGAACCGCCGGCTCAACCGGCATTTCCGCAGCACGGCCCGCAGGGTGCATTTCCGCCGTTGGATAAGCTTCGCCTTCCCGATGTTCCTGATCGACGGCATCGGTTTTTTGATGACCAATTCCGATGTGGTGATCGTCGGCCTTTACCTGCCGCCGGATCAGGTCGGCATTTATTTTGCCGCGGCCAAGACCATCGTGCTGATGCAATTTGTGTTTTTCTCGGTGCAGGCGGCCGCCGCCCCGCGCCTGGCCGCCCTGATGTCGGCCAATGACAGGCAGGGGCTTGCCGGTTTCGCCAGCCAGGCCGCGCGCTGGGCTTTCTGGCCGTCGCTCGCCGTCGGCAGCGTGGTGCTTCTGGCCGGCCCGTTCCTGCTGTCGCTGTTCGGCCCCGGCTTCGTTCAGGGTTACGAGTTGATGTTCTTCCTTTTCGCAGGCTTCCTCGCCAAGGCGCTGATCGGCCCGGGAGAAACATTGCTGAACATGGCCGGCAAACAAAAATTGTGCGTCGCGCTTTATATTATCATCTTTGGTTGCAACATTGCACTCAACATGGCGCTCATTCCGGTCTATGGTCTGGCAGGGGCAGCGGCAGCGGTGGCGATAGCCATGTGCATAGAAGCTGTGCTATTGCATATTGCCATTCGCCGCACACTCGGGATCGTCCTTTTTGCCTTCAACGATCCCCGGGCGGGTCAAAACACTGGGAAGGCGGTGTAACGATAAGCATGTCCAGCGATCCAAAGAATCCGGATTTTCAGGATCCGCGTATCGCGGCGCTGATGGCGTCTGCGGAGCGTGACCGTCCCGTGGCCGACAGCAGCCGACGCGTGGGCCGCGATGGCCGGGAATTCTGTATCTATCCGGGTCAGCTCGGTTATGACATGCAGGAAGAACTCGACTTTCTGTCCAATCGCGTCATGGAGGCGAATGTCTTCTTCACCGGAAGGCTTCTCGCACCCGCCATGCCGCGCATCGAAGACAAGTCCGTGCGCTTCGCCCTCATTCGCGACGAGAACGGCGCCAGAAGCCGCATGCGTTTCCTGATGCCCTTTACCGTGGAAAAGCCGGGTTTTTCCATCGGTCCCTCCATCATTCGCGTCTGGGCCAATCCATTCGGGCCGCTCGGCACGCCGCTGGTCGACACCGAAGGTGCTGCCGAAACGCTCGACAATCTTTTCGATGCGCTGTCCGACAGCAACATGCGTCTGCCGAACGTTCTGGTTCTGCCGGATGTCCGGCTGGAAGGGCCGTTTGCCCGCATGTTCAAAGCCATCGCGCTCAGCCGCAACCTGCCGGTGACGACGACGGGCAATTATTACCGACCGATGCTGGAAAGCCTTCTCGACGGCAGGGCCTATCTGCGAAACGCCCTTGCGCCGCACCATTTGCGCGAAATGAACAGGCAGTGGCGACAGCTCGAAAAACTTGGGCCCCTCTCCTATGCCGTTACCCGGCAGCCAGCGGACGTGCGCTACCGCATGGAGGAGTTTCTGGCGCTGGAGGCGAGCGGCTGGAAAGGCCGCAAGCGCACCGCGCTGGTCAACGACCGTTATCGCGCCGCCTTCGCCCGCGAGGCGATCACCAATCTGGCCGAAGCGGACGCGGTGCGTATCCACACCATCGATCTCAACGGCAGCGCGATTGCTTCCATGGTCGTCTTCATCGCAGCCGGCGAAGCCTATACGTGGAAGACCGCTTTCGACGAAAACTATGCCCAATTTTCTCCCGGCAAGCTGCTGGTGCAGAAACTGACCGACTGGCATCTGGATGACGCCAATATTCTGCGCAGCGACAGCTGCGCCGTGCCCGATCATCCGATCATGAGCCGCTTCTGGCAGGAACGGCAGGAAATGGGCACGCTGGTCGTCGGGCTTGCCCAGAATAGCGACCGGGACGTGCGGCAGGTTTCCACCCAGGTGGACATGTACCGCAACACCCGCAACCTCGCCCGCAGCCTGCGGCAGAAAATCCTGTCCTTCGGACGCAAGGGCAATTGATCCGAAGGGCGCCAGCAGCGCCCTTCGACGTTTCTGAAACGGGAAAAGCCTGCTTCAGCGCGAGGCCGTCCGGATCATTTTGCACAGTTGCGTCAGCGCCGCATCGTATCCGCCGCCCAGAATATCGACACAACGACGGGCGAGCTTGATCTGCTCGTTCCGCGACATGTCGTTATATGCTTGCAGGGCATTGCGCATCGCGCCGGGAGACACCTTGCCGGGGCCGCCGGGATTCGTGGTGCTGCCGCCGGGATTTCCGGGCGTACCGGTCGAACCTGAGCCGCCGATACCAACGCCGACACCGAGACCAACACCGCTCGAGCCGCCCACATTGGCCCCGACATTGGCATTGATGCCGCCCGAGCCGCCAACGGACGCGTTCACGCCGGCATTGACGCCACTGGAACCGCCAACGGATGCATTGACATCCGCATTGACGCCGTTGCTGCCGCCGACCGACGCATTAACATCCGCGCCCAGCCCGCCGCCGCTCCTGCCGCCGACATCAGCACTGGCGTTAACGCCACTGCTGCCGCCCACGGAGGCATCGACCCCGAGCCCACCGCTGCCATTGCCGCCAACACTGGCGTTGACCCCATTCTCACCACCGAGCCCGATATCCAGCGCATGAGCATGGACCGGCAGGATCAGGCAGGCGGACAGTAACAAATTGCGAGAAAAAGCCCTCATAATTTCCTCCCTATGAGTTTGGCCATTCCCGCCCCCGCGTGGAAACTCCACGCTAGCATCATAATTCAATTAGTAATTGCGTATATTCTAATTTATTAGAGGCGCCTAATATTACCCTAATGCCGCAACTGCAGGTGTCGCGATCCGGCACAGCCACCGTCCGCAACATTTTGAACGGCGGCCCGGCAAAGACGGAAAACCGCGCACGCAAACACGCGCAATTCAAAAGGATAAGTCAGCTTTGGGGTTGCACGCATGGCCTTGAGCATGATAGACGCCGTGGCATTACCACCGTTGCCCCAATGGCGGAATTGGTAGACGCGCCGCACTCAAAATGCGGTTCCGAAAGGAGTGCTGGTTCGATCCCGGCTTGGGGTACCATTTCCAAAACTACGTTGATTTCTCTAGGCTTTGCCCCGCACGCGGCAGTAAATTCTTTAATGGCCTACCGCCGCCGACAAGCTCACGAAACTTTGCTTACGCGCTCCCGAACATTGCCGGGCTTTCATTTGCCAGATGCAGCGGACTCGATTAGACGAATCCCGTTACACCCCCGTGAGGACCGGCGACTTAATTTCGCCATCACGCCCGCCTTTTTGAAAGCCCGTCCGGGATATCTGCTTCTTTTCGAAGTTTGAGGAAAACAACATGGCCAATGCGACCACCGCCGATAATAGCCGCACGCTCGCCGCTCTCGGCGTCACGGCGGGAATGATCTTCACCGTCGGCTCCGCCCTCGGTTTCCAGCACATAGGCGGTTATACGCCCTGCGCGCTGTGCCTGCTGCAGCGCGATCCCTATTATTACGCCATTCCGCTGGGCATATTGGCCATTGCGACCAGCATCTTCAAATTGCCGGTTCAGATCACCCGGTTGCTTCTTGCCCTTATCGGTGTAGCGATGCTGATCGGCGCCGGGCTCGGCGTTTATCACGCCGGTGTGGAATGGGGTTTCTGGGAAGGGCCGATCACCTGCGCCACCGGGGCGCCTTCCATCACCACCAATGCCGGCGATCTGCTAGGCAATCTGAACGCCATCAAGGCGCCCTCCTGCAACGACGCCGCCTTGCGGGTGCTCGGCCTTTCCTTCGCAGGCTGGAATGTCATCGCAAGCGTTGCACTTGCGGCAGTCGCTTTTTTTGGCGCAAGCCGTAAAAGCCGATAAGCGGAAAACCGCGTTGCAGTCCTTAAAAGATCAGGGCTGCAGTTCGGTATCCCAGTAAAGATAGTCCATCCAGCTTTCGTGCAGATAATTGGGCGGGAACAGCCGCCCGTTATTGTGCAGATCCTGAACCGTGGGCTGGAAGGGCTTCTGCGCCGGGAACATGCCGGCCTGCTTGGGAAGCTTGCTGCCTTTTTTGAGGTTGCAGGGAGAGCACGCAGCAACGACATTGTGCCAGGTGGTTTCACCGCCATGCGCGCGGGGAATCACATGGTCGAAGGTCAATTCGTCCCGCGTGCCGCAATACTGGCATTCGAACTTGTCCCGAAGGAAAACGTTGAAGCGGGTGAAGGCGGGGTTGCGGGTAGGCTGCACATAGGTCTTGAGGCTGACGACGCTCGGCAGCCGCATGGAAAAGCTGGGGGACGACACCGCGTGATCATATTCTGCAATGATGTTCACACGGTCTAGAAAGACGGCCTTGATCGCGTCCTGCCAGGACCATAACGACAAGGGATAATAACTCAGTGGCCTGTAGTCTGCGTTCAGAACGAGCGCCGGCAGGGCCTGTGGTGAAACTGCAATCGTCAAGGGCTTCTCCTGAGCGATTCGGCATCTGCACTTGTATATTAGGTCCGTTGTTACAGGATTGTGAAGCCTATAAATGCAGCGGCGAAGAGCTTAATTTTTGAGCCCTGAAATGGCGTTTTTCGCATTCCTGACGATCAAGCAGCACGGTGAAGCCTCCTGGCCAGGGACACCGCGGGCCGATGCGGCAGGGAGGCGATTCGGCCCTTGCCAGACACAAATCCTTCTCACACCGGACGCAATATCGGTGATATGATTACCCCCGACGGACCATTGGAAAATCAATGCGCGCCGGGCATGGCAAATGTGCGGCGGCGTCCATCATTTCGTCAATGGAGGAACGGTCATGAAGTTGGGCAGGCGGCAAGCGGCAGCATTGCGGGGCAGCCTCGCGGCCAGCGTCCTCATCGCCGTGATCGGTCTCTCCGCGTGCGTCCATGCCCAGCAGTACCAGAATTACGAAGTGACGCCGGATGGCCGCGGCGGAGCGCAGGGAACGATCGGCGGCCGCAATTTCGAAATTTACCGAAATTACGACCGGCCGCCGGCAAACCGCGCCTCCCCCGATACACAGCGTGAACTCAGGCGCGCTGTCCCGCAACAAACCTGTATTGTCGACACAGAGGGGAGAACCCGCTGCAGGTAAGCGCGAACCCCGTTTTCCAGCTTTTTCAGCGCGCTTTGGCAAAATTAGATTTCGTTAAAATGCAATCTATCGACTTAAACGGCCCGCAAGAATGGGTGGCTATGGTGTCAGGCACAAGATAATTGTGCAGGGGCAACGACATGGCGAAGAGAACAATCCGTCTGGCAAAGATCTTTGCCGTCGCTGCCGGTGTGGCGGCAAGTATTGCGACAACAGCATCGGCCGTCCAGCTCGGCGGCCTCACCCAGAAACCCGGCGCATCGCGACCCGGCCAGTTCATGACGACCAGCCGCCCGACCATCGCGCCCATTGCCTTTGCGAAATTCTGCGAGAGCGCCGCCGACCAGTGCCTCCGGATTGGCGACCGCGATATGGTAGAACTGAGCGAACAGAAGCGCGCGGAACTCCAGCGCATCAACGCCGAGATCAACACGTCGATAATCTATGCCAGCGAACAGGACGGCGAAGACGACTGGAAACTGAACCCGGCAAGCGGCGACTGTGAGGATTTCGCGGTGACCAAGCGGCAACGTCTCCTGCGCGCCGGCTGGCCCTCAGGCGCCCTGCGCATCGCCACAGCCCGCACGACGGACGGCACGGGACACGCCGTTCTGGTCGTCAGCACCAGCCAGGGCGATCTGGTGCTGGATAACCGCACCAATGTCGTCAAGCCATGGAAAGCGGTGAATCTGAAATGGATCAAGATCCAGTCGCACGAGGACCCGCGCGTCTGGCTTAAACTCTAGAACATGGTTTCTGGCTAAAGCCGCCCTTTCGGGCGGCCTGCATTGCCGGTTTTAGGGCGGCATGTCTTTCGGACATCGAAGAGGGTTTTCTTTTCCGCAAAATCGGCGCGCCAACGCAGCTTTGTCGGGTAATGCGACAGCCGCCTTCAACGCTCTTGACCTTGTGCGGGAGAGGCAGTATCGGCACCTATGCCCAAGGTGCTAAACTGGATTCGCGGCCGTAAACAACCAGCCCCCAACGACGACCGGAGGCGGCGCAGAATTGACCTCGGCGACAAGCCGGCCTCTTTTCCTATCTATGCCATTGGCGACGTGCACGGCAGCCTCGACCTGCTGTTGCAGGCGGAGCGGAAAATTCTTGCCGATCTGGGACCCGACCCCTCACCCGCGCTGGTCATTCTCCTCGGCGACTATGTCGATCGCGGACGGGACTCCCGTGGCGTTCTCGAACATTTGCTGCAGCCGCCGCCCGCGCCGCTGCGCCGTATTGCGCTTTGCGGCAACCATGAGCAGCTCTTCCACGATTTTCTCGAAAATCCCCAGGAGAATATGCACTGGCTGGACTTCGGCGGCCGCCAGACGCTTTTATCCTACGGTGTGGATATCGACTATTTCCTGCGAAAGGGCCGCCTGAGACTGCAGCCATTCAGGGACGCCCTGCTCGGCGCAATTCCGCAGACCCACCGCCAGCTTTTATCCAGCCTGCCGATCTACGCCCGGATAGGACCCAATATTTTCGTGCATGCCGGCTTGAGACCGGGATTGCCGCTGGAGGCGCAGACGGACGAGGACATGCTCTGGATCAGGGAGCCGTTCCTGTCGCAGGGGGCCGGGCTGGACCTCGTCGTCATCCACGGCCATACGCCGGTGACGGAACCGGAAACCGGCCCGCAACGGATCGGCATCGACACGGGTGCATTCACCACGGGCAGGCTTACTGTTCTCAGGCTTTCGGATGCGGGCTTGCACCTGATCGGTTGAGTGCGCGTTGCTCACCCGCATTATTCCGCACTAACTGAACAAGAACCGGTGGCGGTGCCAGGGCTTTGGTTTCAACCAGCCTGCCTGCCACTCAGAATACCATCAAGGACCGCCATTTGCCGGCGATTCCATTCAACGCCGTCCTCAAACGCCCTGTTTCCCAGTTCCCGCCGCTGATCGCGGCTGGAGGCGAGCTGCAGGATCGCGTCTGCGAAAGCCCGATGGTCATTATCTTCCACAATGACCACGCCGCGCCGGTATCGTTCCGAAAGCCCCCGCACACCTGTTCGGGTGCTGATCGTCGGAACACCGGCGGCCAGGGCATCGAGCAGTTTTATATTGATGCCTGTTCCGAGCGTAATGGGATTGATGGAGAGCGGCGCGCGCGCGAAAGCGTCCTTCAAATTATCCACGCGACCGAGCTTGAGAATGCCCTCCCCGTCTTCGATCTTGCCGCATATGCCGCCCGCCAGAACCAGGCGAATATCCGGCTGGGCCGCCCTGACCAGCGGCATGACGTTCTGCACGAACCCTTTCAGTGAAATGATGTTGGCGTCGTTGCCGGAACCGAGGAACAGGAAGTCGCTCGGTGTGAAGTCTTCCACTCTTCCACCGAGATCGAGAATATGGCTGACGGTCGCAACAACCGGCGGCTCTTTGTCCAGCCGCTGCCTGAACGTCCGCTCTTCTTCCTCCTGAATGGCGACAACCACGTCCGCACGGCGGAAAGCCCTACCCTCCACGGCTGGCGGAACGGAGAACCAGTATCCATATTTGTTCGCGGTATTGACGAAAGCCTTGTGTCGGTCGGCGAAGGAATCATGGGTGTCGAGAATGCGCAGCACCCCCTTCGGCAACCCCAGGAACGCCCGCGAATGAAAAGCATATTCGACAATGACGGCATCGAGACCAAGCCGGTGCTGAAGGTCCCGAACCTGCCGGCCGATTTCGGGATAATAGAACTCGTCGAGGTGATTATAAAAACCGCTGTCGCGACCGAGAAGGCGGTGGACTTTTCGGACGGCTCGAAACGCGATCACCTCAGCTTCGAAACCCCAATCCCCGATAAGCCGTGTTTTAAAACCGCTCCGCTGCCGTGATACGAAATGCAGGTGCCCGGAACTGAATTCTGCTTCATGCGCGGCCGGATCGAAATCGGCGGCAATCGGGGTATCAACATAAACGAAATGCACCTCATGTCCCAGGCTGCGAACGGCGCGCGTCAGTTGGAGAATCCGGCTGCGATTGCCCTCGGACGCGGGAACGGCGGGAATGGCTGAGACGAACGCAACTTTCACCTGAATGTCTCACGCCTGTCTAGAGAATGTTTCAAACAGCTGAAAATTTCTTCTGGAAAGTTCAAGAACCTCGGGCAGCTTATTCTTTACGTTTTCGCGAATTTCATCAACGTGATCCACGAACTTTATCATAGTACTTGTGATACCCTCCTCGGTATAAAACGCAGACGGCGAAAGAAGATCGGATGCGGCAAGACGAAAATGCTTATATAGCCCCTCAAATTTACCTTGATAGGCGATACATGTAACCGGCACACCTTTGCCCAGCGCCGCGATGGCAAGGTGCATGCGTGCGCTGACAAGGCCATCGAGTTGCCCCGCGACCCCTTTCAGAACAGGCGCAGGCCACTCACCTTCAAGATACCGAACTTTGTCTGCAAGCGAAGCAGGGACGAGTTCAGCAATGGCCTGGAGGCAAGCCTGGTCGCCAAAGCCTTCCCGGTAATCGTGCGGAATGAGCAACCAGCATACCGGTCTTTCCTCGGCGACAAATTTAAGCGCTTCCACTCCATGCCGGATAATCGCATCAACCTGCACTTGATCTGCGTTTTTAAACAACATGGGATGCAGGTTGAAGCCCATTACTCTGAAGCCTTCAGCCCGCTTTCGCTCAATCCATGAACGCGTCTCCAGATCAGGCTCTGATGGAATGAGACTAAAGGCAGAATCGGCAACAAGTGCTGCATTTGTTTTCGCGAAGGAGTTAAGACGTTCAAGGGAGACCGCGTCACGTACGTTGAGTGAAACTCCCGGATGCAGAGTTCGATAGAACATGGCCAATATGGGAGAAGGCGTTTCATTAAAACTGAAACCGAGGATGACACTCTTAATTCCGGCGGCCGCGGCCAGATCCGCGCTGGCGAGAAATTTCGCACTTACCAGTGGGTGGTAATATCCGTCCATGACATCCGCACCGACCACTACAACACAGTCATAATTCCGCGCCACGAATTGTTGAGCCAAAGCTCTTATAAAATCAGGTTTCCCAAAGATATCCACGGGGGTGAAGCCCCTCTCCAGGGCAGGGCCGACAGAATCCGATCCTTCGACAAGAATATCTATTTCGACTTCAGGATTACTCGCGCGAGCTTGCTGTAAAGTGGCCGTAATCATTGCATCGTCACCGATGGACCCAAAAAGAGTTACGGGGTCACCCGTTACGATCAAAATCCGCCTGAGTTGCGTTCCCGCAGCAACAGGTTTGATACTGCGTTTCAACGCTTGCAGATCCTTAAAGAGCTGCCGAATTATCACATCGCCGTTTCGCTGCTCGTTATATTTCACCCATTTCTTATGAAGTGGTGCCGGCATGATCTTCTTAACTAGCTTGCGCATTCTCTTTCCTTTCGAGAAATTATTTTGCTCGTGAGGAGCGTGATGGCAGATCTGGCTTCGCTCCTCGCGGTCAGGACTAAAAGAAAAGAATAAGTCGCAACGAAAATGGACCCGAGCATGAGTCCAGATAGGAAATCGCCCATCCCAAACGCGCTAACCTCAGGACGCATCCAGTAAACGAGCAGAAAGCATAATCCGCTGGATGCAAAGCTCGGCAGGAGCAGAAGGAAGATTTTCCCTAGACCAATGCCAAGTTCTCGCGCGACATAAAAAAACGTGAAAGGAGTAGAGGTGACTTGCCCGAGGACATATACAGCAACGATTTCTTTAATGTCGTTTGTCGGAACGAGCAAAATCAGCAGGATCGTAGAAATCGCCTTCACGCTTCCGGCAATCAGTACTTTGCCAGGCTTGCCACGCGCAGAAAGAAAAGGACCGTTTTGAAACTGGACGCATTGCAGCGCGCCTAGCAGAAGCAGCGGTTGCGCCACCTCATCTGCCCCTTGCCAGCGGCTACCGAACAGGACGTTGCAGATTTCTGGCGCCAATGCCGCGGCGAGCACAAAGACTGGTGTCGAGAAGATCGCCGACATGGTGATCAACTGCTTGTAGAGCGCCGCCATTCGTTCCCGTTCGTGCGAAACGCGTGAAAGCACCGTCAGCGAGACGTCATAGAGCGCCGCCTGAAGCAATTGCATCAGAAGTTGATAGAGCCTGCTGCCAACGGTGTAGAGCCCGAAGACGGCCACGCCATAACGTCCCAAGATCATGAAATCGATCAGGCGCGTGGCCGCGAAATCGACGATACGAAGGCCGAGCGCCGACGAACCAAAGCGAAGCAGTTCGACGAAGGTGACGGGATTGAGAGTGGCGCCCGGCAACCAATGCGGTTTTCGCCAGAGCCAGACCAGCGTGACGATGGTGGCGACATAGGTCTGCACGACGAGGCTCCAGACGCCCATGCCCATGATCGCGAAAACAATCGCCACGCCGCCGCCGACGATGTTCGAGATGAAAGTTCTGATTGCCAGCGGTTTGAAAGCCAAAGCACGGCGATAATTCACCTCCTGAAACATCGATGCCGTGTTCAGCGGCAGCAATATGCAGATCGCCACAATGACCGGCGCCAGCCCTTCGACCTCGAACCAGCGTTCCAGTTCCGGTGAAAACACGCAGACAGCGACGGCCAGCAGCGTTGCGACCGTGACCGAGGCATAAAAGGGCAGATTAACGTCGCCGGGTTCCAGGTTGCGTTTCTGGACGATCGCATCTGCGAATCCGAATTCCGACACCATCTGGATTAGCATCAGAACCAGACCCGCGGTGGCGACCATGCCGTAATCGGTTGGACTGAGGAAACGGGCCAGAACGATAAAGAGAATGGAGGTAAAAAGCTTGCCGCCCCAGTTCTGGACGATGGACCAGAACACGCCTTTCAGGGCGGCATTGCCTATCGACGTAACTTCGGCCATCAATCCACCATCCGTAAACCCGGCCGCGTCGACGCAACATGCGCAGCGGCCGCAAAACAGTCGACGCCCAGGCCGTGAAAGCGGAGGCTGCCCTTATTGCTTCCCGCCATATGCCCTCTCCTTTGAAGAAAACCGCAGCAACGGACCGGGTCCGTTGCCGGTTAAGATGCACGCAGGGTTCGGCTTTGCCTGCTGCTCGCCAGCACGTCCTCATAGAGTTTCACATAATTTTCGCCGACCCGACGCGAGGTGGATTCCTCGACGATGTTTCCGAAATCGGCCTCCGTCGGCAATTCTTCGCGCGAGAGCGTCAGCACCCGGCGGATACGGGCGGCAAGGTCGGTGGCGTTGCCCGGTTCGAACAGCCAGTCATGGTTGGTCTCGCCGATCAGCTCAGGAATGCCGCCGGAGGCTGCGCCGATGACCGGCACGCCCATGGCATAAGCCTCGTAGATCGTGCGTGGCGAAGGCTCGGCCCAGAACGATGGAACGATGAGCACATCGATCTCTTCGAGAAACTCCTTCGGTTTCGCCCAGCCGACGAATTCGATCGGCAGATCGCCGGCCTGAGCCGTGAAACGCTCGATCGAATCGTCCATCGCATGGCCGGCGACCAGACAGCGCCAGTTGCCGTGACCGATTTCCCTGAAGGCATCGACCATGTTGCCGACGCCTTTTTCCGTATTGATACGGCCGATATAACCGAAGGTCAGCGGCCGGCCAGTGCGGTCGATCTGCCGGCGGGCGACCGGATCGCCCTCCGGAACCGTGCAGGAATAAAAGATAACGCGGCGTAGATTTTCCGGGATGTGACGGAAAAGCCCGTGATTGACATGCGTCTTGAGAATTTCAGTGCCGACGCTTGCGACAGCGCTGATATAACGCTGGGTGAATTTCTTGGTGAAATTCACCGCCTGACAGCCGAGATGGATGTGCTCGCAGGGCTTGCCGCCCTTGAACATGGCGGCGTTGCCGCACAGGAGATCATATTCGCAGATCGTGTGAATGATCGGAATGCCGCGCTTATGCGCCGCCCGCCACACCAGCGTCGTCACATCCAGCAGCGAATGGGTGTTGAGAACGTCAGGCTTGAAATCGTCGAGGACGGCCTCGAACTGTTTTTCGACGTCGAAATTCCACTGCTGCTTGAGCTTCTGCATGCGCCGCTGCTGCGGCGAATATTGCGGCCAGTCCTCGAGCCAGAAATCATTGTTGTGGAACATGCGGTAGACGGAGACGCCGTTGCGCATGGTTTTCGGTTCGGCCTGCCGCTCGATACAGGCGGCGCCGACCGTATGTCCCATGGCGACGAGTTCCTCGGCGAGATGTTCGACCGAGCGTTCGCATCCACCAACGATATGCGGCGGATAAAGGCTGCTAAGATGGAGAATTCTCATGCGGATACGCTCTGTTTTCCTTCATCGAAAATCTATGGCGTCCATCCCGGCTCGTTCGTCTCCCCTCATTCCAGGAGACCAATGAGACATCTGCAAAAATAAAAGAGCCGGAGCGGAACTAATGTTTGAAAATATGAATTACGAAAATGTACTTTTCAAAAAGCACGGGAATCGACGCTATTTCAAGTGATTTTTTTTGCGGCGCGGCAAAAGCCATGCGGTGTTGCGAAAAGAACCGGCCTCGTGTTACGATTTAGCCACTTTAAAGCGCAGGCAGCCGGTAAAAATCGGTTGCGTTGCAGGCAATGATTTTACTGAAATTCATAATATCATTTTATTTCAAAGAGATGGATTTTGGGCGGCCGCACATGCCAAGATTTCCGGACCATTCTGATATCGAGACCGGGCAACCGTGACCGCCATTCAAACGGCGACGCCCATGTGACGGCGTCTGTCTTATCGTTTCCCCGGACATGCAAGGAGGCGCAGATGAATGGAAGAACGCCGGCCGCGATGGGTGGCCTGACGCGGCGCAACCTGCTTTCAGCAGCACCCCTTGCATTGGTCGCCGCCTCGGGTCTTCACGCTACTTCGGCAAGGGCGCAGAGACTTGCTTCCGCCAGTACCGAAGCCTTTCTGGACAGTGTCGGGGTGTGCGGTCACTTCACCCGCCCCACGGGCGTCTATCCGGAACGGTTCGACCGGATCGTGCCCGAGCTCGAAGCGCTGGGCGTCCGGCATCTGCGCGACGACGGGCTCATCGCCGCGAGAGACAGTCGCGACAGCCCCGTCTTTCAGCGCCTGCGACGGATCGTGGCGGCTGGCGTTCGCCTCACCGTCATCTGTTACGACAATCTCAATCCTTACGTTTCCACGCCGCTCGACAGGCTCACGGATTTCTATGACTGGTGCGACGCGGGTATCGATATTTTCGAAGGCAGCAATGAACCCAACCTGACGAAGGACCCGCAAAATGCTCCGCGCATTTCGGCGGAGCATCAGGCGGCGTTGCACGACACCATCCGCTCGGTTCCGCGCCTGAGTGCGTTGCCCGTCGCGGCGCCAAGTTACGTCCTGTCGAACAGAGCGCTGGCGCTGGACCTGAAAAATGCCTGCGACTACGGCAATATCCACCCTTACGCCGGGATGGAGCATCCCGAAACGACCGGTCCGGGGGCACTTTCGAAATCCGTCGCCGCTTCGGCGCATATAGCGGCCGGCAGGCCGGTGCTCGCCACGGAAATGGGTTACCATACCTCTCTGCAGACCGGGACATTTCATTTCCCCGTCACCGAAGGCATCAAAGCGCGCTATATGCCGCGCATGCTGCTCTGGTGCTTCATCAGCGGTATCCGCCGGTCCTACATCTATGAAATGGTTTCAAGCTTCGCCGCCGATGAGACAAACCCGGAATCCTCCTTCGGCCTGCTGCGCCATGATCTAAGCCGCACCCCCGCTTACGAGGCCGTTCGTACCCTTCTTTCTCTTTGCAGGGCGGAACGGCAGACCGAACCGGCGGAACGACAGCTCGATTTCCTCACCGCCGATTCCCAAAGGTTGGCCCTGCACCTTACAAGACCGGACGGTGCTCTGCTCGTGCCTGTCTGGCTGGGGATTTCCGGCTGGCAGTGGCCGGCCCGCATCGAAAACCCGCCCGCCGAACGGATTACGACATTTTCGGTGGCCGGCCAGCACAATCACGTTATCGCACACCGTTTCCGCGATGACGGCTCCGTGAGCCAGCAGACAATGACGCAGGAAAGCGGCCAATACCGGCTTTCCGTCAGCGACCAGCTTACGGTTCTGGAAGTTTTCTGAATGACGCGCAGGAAATGCCGCATCGCAAAATTGTGTGTATCGGGTCGCGCCATTGCATGATAGCCTGCTTGAATACTGGACTTTTGCCCCGCAAAAGCGGCGCAATATAATACTAAATATATCTTTATTTTTATAGATTGACGATGATGAAAAATTTCAAGAAAGCGCCCGCCGCCGGCGCACAGCGTCTCGATGTCCTTCAGCTAATGCGCGCCGTCGCGGCAACCATGGTCGTTGCGCTGCACGCGGACGTGAACTGGCCATTCACACTTTTTCCATTGCATCTGCTGAGGCTGGGAGGCGGTGTCGACCTGTTTTTTGTCATTTCCGGCTTCGTCATCGTTTATGCATCCCGGCCCTATTTTGCAGCGACGGGCGGTCGTTCCGCATTTCTGCTGCGCCGGTTCCTCCGCATCGTCCCGCTTTACTGGTTTGTGCTGACCCTTAGGCTCGCCATGGCCGCCAGCGTGACCATTATCAGCGCAAAGGCCTTTCCGCCACTACAGTCGATCCTCACCTCCTACCTGTTTATTCCCTATGACAGCATGGGTTATGGCGATGCCTATCCGTTTCCGCTGATCGATCTCGGCTGGACGCTGAATTACGAGATGTTCTTTTACATCGTTTTTGCAGCGTTCATCTTCCTGCCGCTGGAGCGCGCGGTTTTCACGACAGCCGGCGTGTTGTTTGCCGCCGTCATGATCGGCTCCGCCTTCGATCTCGGCCTGCCGTTCAGCTTCTGGTTCCAGCCGATCATTCTGGAATTTGTCGCAGGCATGTTCATCGCGGTCCTCTTCCTGCGAGGCGTTCGCCTGCCGCCCCTGCTCGGGCTTGCAACGGCCCTGTGCGGCATCGCGATCTGGATGCTCACCGATCTGAACAGGATAGGGTTCAAGTGCGATCCGGGCTGTTATTCGTTTTCGCGGCTGCTGGTTTTCGGAGGCGGCGCGATTTTGCTGATGTCAGCGGCGACCTTGACCAGAAACATCTCCCTGCCCCGTTTCGCCCAGCCGCTGGCGAAACTCGGCGATTCATCCTATGCGCTTTACCTGCTGCACCCCTTTATCTTCCGGGGTTTCAAGATCGCGCTCGGCGGCGTGACGTTCCCGCCCGAATGGGGCAACCTCGTTTATCTCGTCATCGTCGTCAGCACCGTCGCCATAGCCCATGTCTTTCACGTCCTTGTCGAGACGCCGGCCAATATCTGGCTGCGTGACCGGCTGATAACGTCACCACGCAAAGTCGCCGTGTCATGAACAAACCGAAACAAGGCAAGGGCGGCTGTTAACAATAGCTGAGTGTTTCCGCAGCAAGTCTATTTAGTGCTTGATCCTTTGCTGGGGCTGTGCGATTTAGAAGGAAATTTTAGATGTTGGGTAAACTTGCCTGGCATTGGATGTATTTAAAGTCGTATTTTAAAAGATTTGGAGAGTTGGATGCCCCGCATTCGTAACGGCTCGATGCTCGTTGGTGCGATGTTCATCGCCAACATGGGTCTGTTTTCCGTTGTCGCCAACGCACAGAACGTGGAAACCGCACCGCAGCAAACGCCCTTAGTTGAGAGCGGGGCAACAGGCGGGCCCGTCAAGGCCGCAGATGAAACCACCGCCGCATTTCTGAACCGCGTCAACACAAGCAATCCGGACACGGTTTCGATTGCTACGGCGGAACTGTTCAAGCAGTCTCCGACGCAGGGGATGATCAGGGATCTGGTCTCCATCGCTTCCAGCACGGATGCGGCAACGGCCGATGTAACCGGAAAAGTGACGAGCGGATTTCCGATCATCGCCGTGTCCACCAGCGCAGCGCAGTTCTCCGAACAGCTTTCCGGCCTCATCCTGAGTGACTCCGGCCAGCTGCCCACCATCGTCGCACTGGCCCAGAAGGTCGGTAACAAGGACTTCTCCGAAGTCGTCGGCGAAGGCTTGGCGCTTGCCCATGCTACCGCAATGAGGAACGGCAATACGATACTGGCAGCCGCCATCCAGTTGCAGACAAAGGGCGCCAACGTGCCCGCCGACCTTCTGATCGCCTTTAGCGAGAATATCCAAGGAACGGCTGCCGGTCCGGCCGCCCCTGCGGCTGCCGCGGCGGCGGCCTCGCCGATTGGCGGAGCCGGTTCCTCGCCGGCAAGCGCCAACAGCATCGGCGGTTCGGGAACGGCAGGCGCCGCAGATGGCACCGCACAGGCGGGCGGCGGAAGCGCACCCGTCGGCGGCGGCGGCAGTGGCGGAACGACAGGCAGCACCAGCACCGGCACTTCCTTTTTCACCACGATCAACAATTTCTTCTCGACCGGCAGCACCACCACGCCTGTCAGCACAAGTCCCGTTTGAGTTTGGCTTTGTCGCCTTTCCCGCGGGGAAGGCTGCCGCCAGTTCTGTGATGCAACCGTGACTTGGCGGGCGCTGCGCCCGCCGAAAAGAGCGAGGCTGACAGTTGTTGCAAAGGCACGATCCCCTGACGATGGCTGACTACGATAAAGGCGGACTGACGTCCGAGTTTATCGATATCGACGCCGTTCTTGCAATGATCCGCCGACAATGGCGCATCGTGCTTGCCGCGGTCGCAGTCGCCGGGGCAATCGGCCTCGCTTTTGCGGCAACGGCCGTTCCGATCTATTCGGCGACGGCGACGCTGCTGATCGACCGCAATAACAGCCAGATTGTCGAACAGCTTTCGACGATTGGCGGCGTTATTGAGGATGAAGCTTCCATTCTCAGCCAGGTCGAGGTGCTGCAATCGGAAACCATCGGGCTTGCCGTCGTCGATAGTCTCAACCTCACCGAAAACCAGGAATTCAGGGCAACACGCGCATCACTTCTAAGCTCGATATTCGGCACCATCCGCTCACTCGTCAATGTTTCGCAATGGTTCTCGCCAGCGAAGAAAAAAGAGGCGGTGGTTGACGATGGAACCCTGAAGAGGTCGCTGTCGGACCAGCTGCTCAACGGCCTCAGTGTCAAGCGCATCGGCCGGACCTACGCGCTGGAACTCACCTATAATTCAACATCGCCGGTTCTCGCCGCGCAGATCGTCAACGCCGTGGCTTCAGCCTATCTGGTGGACAAGCTGAATTCCAAATATGAGGCGACAAGGCGCGCCAGCGACTGGTTGTCCGACCGTATTGCGGAGCTGCGCCAGCGGGCGCTCGAAACCGATCTGGCCGTGCAGAAGTTTCGCGCCGAACATAATCTGATCTCGACCGGCAATAACGGCCTGCTCTCCGATCAGCAGCTGGCGGAATCCAACAGCGCGCTGATCCTGGCGCAGTCGGAAACGGCCAGGGCGCGGGCGCGGGTGCAACGCATCGAACATATTCTCGCCACCGACGATGTCGATGCGGTCGTTACCGATATTCTCGACAGCTCGGTCGCCAACGATCTGCGCAAAAAATATCTCGAAGCCTCCAAGACTGAGGCGGAAATTACCAGCAGACTCGGCAGCAACCACATTCAGGCGGTACGTCTGCGCAATGAAATGCAGGAATACCGGCGGCTGATGTTCCAGGAAATCAGCCGCATCGCGCAAAGTTACAAAAGCGATCTGGAA
This sequence comes from Agrobacterium sp. B1(2019), assembly GCF_008274755.1. NCBI lineage: Bacteria > Pseudomonadati > Pseudomonadota > Alphaproteobacteria > Hyphomicrobiales > Rhizobiaceae > Agrobacterium > Agrobacterium sp. B1(2019). The sequence continues at coordinate 756,685 of NZ_VTPB01000002.1, forward strand.
GTCTCGGAAGCAAGGGAAAAGTCGCTCGCCGAAAGTGTCGCCAAGGCGACCGACATCAGCAACTCCGCCAGCGAGACACAGGTTCAGCTGCGCGAATTACAGCGTGAGGCCGAAACCTACAAGAACATGTACCAGACCTTCCTGCAGCGATATCAGGAAGCGATGCAGCAGCAATCCTTCCCCGTGACGGAAGCGCGCGTGATTTCCAAGGCGATGCCGCCCAGAACCCCGAGCAAGCCGAACAAAACCATGATTTTGGCCCTGTTCATGATCATGGGCGCCGCAGCAGGCGGCGGCATTGCCGTGTTCCGCGAATTCCGGGATCGTTTTTTCCGCACCGGGGAACAGGTCCGTGATGTTCTTGGGCTGGAATTCCTCGGCAATACCCCGCTCATCCAGAACAACAAGGCCATAATAGAAGATCAGGACGGCGGCCATCCGGCCCTGACGCGCCCCACCAGCGTTGCTCGCTACGCGGTCGACCATCCGCTCTCCTCCTTCGCCGAAACCCTGCGCAGCACCAGGCTTGCCATCGATCTCGGCGTTCCCGCCAAAAGCGGGGCGCGGATTGTCGGCGTCGTCTCGGCCTTACCGAGCGAAGGGAAATCCACGATCTCCATCAACCTTGCGCAGCTGCTCGCCGGGCAGGGTGCGCGGGTCCTGTTGCTGGATGCCGACATTCGCAATCCCGGCGCAACGCGCGCCATGGCGCGTCACGCGAGTGAGGGCCTGCTCGAAGTCCTGCTGGAAGGCCGCAGCGTGCAGGATGTGCTGCTTCATGACGAAAAGACGCGTCTCGCTTTCCTGCCTACGGTGGTCAAACAGCGTGTCCCTCATTCTTCCGAACTGCTAACCTCTGCGCAAATGCACAAGCTCCTGGCCGAAGCGAGCACCGCTTTCGACTATATCATCGTCGACCTGCCGCCACTTGGGCCGGTGGTCGACGCCCGCGCCATGGCGGGGCGGATCGACGGTTTCATCTTCGTCACGGAATGGGGCAAAACCGCCCGCAGGGCGGTGCGGAACACGGTGGAGAATGAGGTTCATATCCGCAAGAAGTGTCTCGGCGTCATCCTCAACAAAGTGGACACCGAAAAGCTGAAACTTTACCGCGCCTATGGTTCGAGCGAATATTATCATTCGCGCTATACACAATATTACCATGATCAGGCGTGACGGCGTGACGCGCCTGCGGAAAACCCTCACGGTCGTACCGGTTGTCGTCATTTCCATATTTGTCCTGTCCGTCGCCGCCCAGGCCTTTTCGCAAAGCCGGCGTTTTTCCGATATTGTCGCATTGGCGCGGATCGCCGACGACAATAATGGCCTTGCGCCAGATCTCCTTGCGGAAACGATCCCTGAACTTCAGCCCATCGTCACCGAAAAAATCTGCCGTTCGGATATCGTCAAAGCCGGGCTAAGGCTCGTTCTGGCCGATCTCGATGCGAATGGCGTCGATCCGGCATCCGATTCCGGCGCGGCGCGTCTCGGTTTTGCCGAAACCTTCATTCGCCATTCGCTCTCTTGTTTTCCCGCAAATGGCGATGTCTGGCTGCGTCTTGCCATGGTTCGCTCGCTGCGCAACGCCTCGCCCATGGAAGTCGCCGTGCTGATGAACTTCTCCCAGCTCTACGGGCCTGCCGATGCCAATCTGATCCGTGGGCGTTTCATGATGTGGCGGCAATTTCCGAAGAACACCTTGCCCGAGGCCGAGGCGGCCCGCGAGGCGGATACGGCCGTCGTCTGCGGCAGACAGGGCGAAATCCTGCGGTGGACCCTGGCGGAAGTTTGCCCAAAGCCAGCGCCAGCGGACACGAGACGCCCCGCGCCGCCGTCATGATCTGAAACGATGAAACGGCTGAGCCTCGTCGATATTCGCGGCATAGCTACCACAAACAATTCCGACAAAGCCCAAAGATATGTCGCTCACCGAATCCCGATCAGAACCGCTCCCCTCCTTGCAAACCCCACCGGTGGCAGTTCGGGACTATGTCCGACCGGTCGCAATAATCGCGTTCTGGGCAATATTTCTGTTGGCGCTTCTCAATCGCGGCGCAACGGAAATCGAAAGTCGCATCGTTGTCACGATGGCGATCTATCTCCTGCTGGCGTCGGCAATCCTGCTGTTCGGGCCCCCAAAGGGCGGTGCAGGCAAAGTACTTACGGCGGCCTGCTTTTTATTTGGAGCGCTTATCGTTCAGGTGCTGTTGCAAGCCTCCTCCATGCCTGGCATCGCGCGCCCCAACCCGGCCTGGTCCATCGCCGCCATGTTCATGCAAAATGCGCCAGCCGCCACAATCTCACTGACACCTGCGGATGACCGGATCGGCCTCATGAGCGCCGCCCTGCCCTTTGGCGTCTTCATGACGGGCCTCGTGATTTTCGATAGCGACGAGCGCGCGGCGAAGACGCTGCGATGGTTCGCAATCGCCGGTGGCTGGCTCGCGCTGTTTTCCATCGTGCAATTCGTGCTTTTCCCCGAAGCTCTCGGCTTCATCCAGAAGCGTTTCTATCTCGGCAGCCTCACCGGCCTTTTTGTCAATCGCAATACCGCCGCGACCTTTTTCGGCCTCATCCTTATCACGCTCACCGCATTGTTGCATAAAAGCCTCCTCGCTCCGGATTGGGTCAGGGTAAAGGCGCTCGTGGCAAATCGCCTGACCGTGCCGGTGGAGCAGAAACAGCTCATCCGCAGGGCCGCATTTCTCGGTGTCCTCGCTGGCTTTTGTTTCATCGCACTGATGTTGACAGGATCGCGTGCGGGGATCGGCTCAAGCCTCGCAGCGCTTATTTTGCTGATCCTGCTGATTGTGTTCAACTCTCCGGCCAGAACCGGGCGCAATGGGGCCTCCAGCCGGCGCAGGCAGCGCGGGACGAGACGTCGCGCCGCGCTGCTGATTGCCGTCGCCATCGCCCTCTTCGCGCTTTTCGCCAACCGGGTGGCGCTTCGCATGGAAATGCGTTTGGAAGACGATATGCGCTTTTGCTACATGCCGGGCATCGCACGCGTCATCGCCGACAATTGGCCACAAGGATCAGGTCTGGCAAGCTTTACGGAAATCTATGCGCCCTATCATGTGGCGCGATGCGGGGTGGACGCCGTCGTCACCCATGCCCACAATGTCTACGCTGAAGGGTTGCTGACACTCGGTGCAGCCTTCCCGTTTTATCTCGCTTTTTTTGTGCTCATCCAACTGGTGATTTTCATTCGCGGGGCGCTGAAACGCAGAAATTATCGTTATGCCTCTCATCTCGGCCTTGCCGCGCTGCTGCTCGTCCTGCTGCATTCAACGCTTGATTTTTCGCTGCAAGTTCCAGGCTTTGCAATGGCCTATGCCGTTTTCCTCGCCCCGGTCGTCATGCTTTGCCTGAACCCGCCCGGAATGGAACGGGAAGGCCGCAAAAGGCGCAGACAATTTCCAGACGATACTGCAATGCCGGCGCCGGACCGTTCAGGTCCGACAGTACAAACGCCGCTTCGTCTGCAATAACGGGTTTAACGAATGCAAAATAGGTCTCGTGATCTTAAAGGCGCAGGAATTTGAGCATGCGGATATTGCAGATAACCTCGCTATTTTCTCCGGATCGGGTGGGCGGTGCGGAAATATTCGTGGAAGACCTTGCGCGTGGACTTGCAGATAAGGGGCACACGGTCGCGGTGGCCGCCATCTCACGTGAAGAGCAGGCAGGGGAACAACGCGATGGTTTCACCATTCACCGCCTCGGGCATACCACGCCGTTCTTTATCGGCGACTGGGGGCAGCAACCGGAATGGAAACGAAAATATTATAAGATCGCCGTACAACTGGATCTGCGCCTCGTTCGCAGGCTTGCGCGTGTCATCGATGATTTCCGGCCGGACGTGGTCAACACACATTCGCTGTCGGAACTGACGCCGCTGATCTGGCCGATGATCCGCAAGCGCAGCGTTCCGCTGGTTCATTCGCTGCATGATTTCACGAGCATGTGCACCAATGGCTCCCTGTTTCATGACGGGCATATCTGCGACGGCAGCAGCAAAAAATGCCGTGCGTTTTCTTACCTCCACCGGCGTTGCCAATGCGCGGTCGATGCTGTCGCCGGCGTTGGCCGCGATATCGTCGAACGCCACGTGCGGGCCGGCTTTTTTACCCATGTGCGTGAAAACCGCCGCGCGGTGATCTGGAACGCCATCTCACCGCCAGATTCGCCGGAACCGCGCATTGCCCGTACACCCGGCAACCCTCTGGTTTTCGGCTATCTGGGCCGCATCGAAGCACCGAAAGGGGCTGACTTGCTGATAGAAGCGTTGCGGCTTTTGCCACCGCAGGGCTGGCGCGCGGTCCTGGCAGGGCGTGCGCCGGATGGTATCGAGACCTATCAGCAAAACGCAGCCGGCCTACCGGTCGAATTTCCGGGCTATGTGGAGGCCGATCATTTCTTCGCCGGCATAGATTGCCTCATCGTACCGCCCCTATGGCCGGAGGCCTTTGGCCGCACCGTCGCTGAAGCCATTCTGCGCGGCGTACCCGTCATCGGCGCAAATCTTGCGGGTGTCGCCGAACAGATCGGCGCGGACAGGCCGGAACGCCTGTTCGCCCCGGGCAATGCCGCCGAACTGGCCGCACGCATGGCAGAAGCGATGTGCAATCCCGCCATGCTTGCGGAAACACCTGAAACCCGGGAGCGAATTCGCCAAGGCGTTGATCCTGAAGGGGTCATCGCGGCCTATGAAAAGCTCTATGCGGATCTGTGCAAAACCGCATGATCGTGCCGACAGCGTCCCTCTTCAGGCTGCGGCTCCTTGCTTGAAAAGCCGCGCGTAGCTCTCCGCAGCCTTGTGCCACGAATATGATTTGCGGTTTTCATAACCCGCCTGGCGGAGATTTTCTGCCAGCTCCGGATTGTCCAAAAGTCGCTCAAGCGCGATGACGAGGCTTTGAGCGTCAGCGGGATCGAACGTGATCGCCCCGTCGCCGGCAATCTCCGGTGTTGCCGAACGATTGGAGCAGACGACCGGGCATCCCAGCTGCTGCGCCTCCAGCACCGGCAGGCAGAAGCCTTCATAGGTGGAGGGGACGCAAAGGCAGGCTGCGTGACGGTAAAGTTCGGCCAGTTGCCGGTCATCTATGCCGGAAAACCGGATCAGCCGGTCCCGCAACTTAGGATCGTCCAGCGCGCTGGCAATTTCCTCCGCCTCGTCGCGGCCAACATGCACGATGCGCAAATCCGGCCATTTTTTGCCAAGTATGGCAAAGGCTTTGCCCAGGAGAGCGAAATTCTTATTGGACGTCGCGTTTCCGACCGCCAGTATGTAGCGTCCGGGAACAGGCGGCACCGTGTCGAAAGCCCCGGGATCGACATTCAGCGTGCTGTCGGAATGAATGGTGATGCTCTTACCGGCAGCGGCGGGATAGAAACGCCCGAGATCCTTCCGCGTCGCTTCGGATACGCAGACGATCCGATCCGAACCGGCCATCATCAGCTTGAAGATGAAATCAGTCGTCAGGGTCGCCCGCCAGCCGATCTGTTCCGGAATGGTTTTGAAATAAAGATCATGAACAAGGGTGAGACGCCGTTTGCCGCCGAGGGGACTTCCGAAAGGATCGGCATTAAAAAGCACATCGATGCCATGCCGGCGGCAGAGCGCGGGCAGCGTCACGGCCTGACGCACCACATCGAAAATCATGACGCGCGGCCGTGGAGTCTCGATGAGTTGTAGTCGGCTGTCGCGCAGGTTTTGAGGCAATTGCGCCCGCGCCCAGGGAGAGCGCAGAACATAGTCGTCGGTCGTCTGTTCCAGCAGCCGCTCCAGCAGACTGAACGTCACGCGGGCCACACCGGAGGCCTTGCCGCCATATTGGCTCGGCATGTTTATGAGAATGCGCATCCTGGCCCTTCCGCCTGCCGGCATTGCCTGTCCCTGTCGATCGCCGCGCGAAACCTCACGCCGCCTCCGTCAGCAGCGCGGAAACGGAGCGGCAGGTTTCCTCCAGCGAGAAACGCTGGCTCACATCCTCCCGCCCCTTTTGCGCCAGCCTTTCCGCCAGAGCGGGTTGCGACAGGATGCAGCCGATCGCCGCCGCCAGCGCCGGGGCATTCCCCGGCGGCACGAGAAGGCCGGTTTCGCCGTCACGGATGATTTCGGTAACACCGCCGCCGCGCGTGGCGACAACCGGACGCCCGCACATCATCGCCTCCACCACCACCCGGCCGAAGGGCTCGGCAACAATCGAGGTATGAGCAACCACATCCATCGCCGCCATCAGTTGCGGCACATCCGGGCGGAAACCGAGGAAACGGACGCGGCCGTCGAGGCCGAGACGGGACGCCTGTTCGCGGATTCGCGCTTCATACGCTTCCTGCCCGAAAAGCGCACCGCCGACGATGACCGCCTGCACGCCCTCCATCGCCGCAATCGCATCCAGAAACACATGTTGTCCCTTCCATTCGCTCAGCCGGCCAAAAAGGCCGACAAGCGGTTGCGGACCAAGGCCCAGTTCCGCACGCAGCCGCGCGGCCGCGCCGGGCTCATAAATCCTTGCTTTCGCGGGGTCGAAGCCGTTGTAGACGATGCGAACCTTATCCGCCTCGCCTCCGGCCTCGATGAAAGCCCGGCCCGTCTCTTCGGAATTGACAGCCACCAGCCTGGCGAAAAGGCGCGCAAATGCCAGCGAGGCCCGGCGATTGGCGGCGCTGAAAGCGGGATCGGTGACAATATCGTGTAAAATCCAGACGAGCGGCCGACGGCTGAGCGTCGCGGCCAGCGCACAGACAAAAAGCGCCTTTTGTGAGTTGGCGCAGATCACATCATAGCGCCTCGCCTCCCGGCTCAATTGCCAGGCAACCGCCATCACGTCGGCCGCTCCGCGCAACAGCGCGCCGAAAGACGCATCGCGGCGTATAGACAGCATTTTTTCTCCAGCGGACAGCATGACCGGAGCCCGCCCCGCATCAATGAGATCATCTGCGGCCGCACCGCCACTGAGAAAACAGGCGCGCCAGGAGTGCGGGCCCGCCTTGACGAGGTCCGTCAGAAAAAGTTCGGCGCCGCCTTTCTCTCCGGTATGGCTGACGAAAAGAGCCGATGTCATGGCGTCTCCCCCGCCGGATGGGAGGACCCATGACGCATCCGCCTGTGATTGCGGGCACGAACTGCCGGCCGGCAAAAACAACGAACCTGCCCGAAAGCAACAGCAATACCGTCACCGAAATCTGCGCAAAAACGCATTTCTCTAGATAAAAACAACTGGATCAAAACCTATATTATTAATAAAATTCAATAATACCAATAATAGCTAGAATAATATTCTATTTTTATATTTCGAGCCAAATCAAAGAAAAATTCATGACGCTCTTTTTCACGCGCTGTTTTCTGTTTCGCCCCCGGCATTTTTCCCCGGCTCTCGCAGCGGGACTATTCTAAGGCCAGACCAGGAGAACGAACGATGAGACCGCCCGGATACAACATATGCATATATTTGGCACGAACGGAAGAGGTGGCCGCATGATCGGTTTAACGCTCGGCATAGGTTCCCGAAACATGGGCGACGCCGGTCTTTCCCTGACCGCCTTCTCGCCCTTGCGGGCCCGTCTGGCGGCCGGCCAGAATGCCACGATCTTCGTGAACGGCGACAGCACCGCCCATGCCGAAGCCGGACCATTTCAGCAATTTGCGATGATGCTCGGCGATCTGCATGATACGACTGTTGTGTTATACCGCTGGGCGGAATGGGAGACGAGCGCCGCCACCGGACCAAAAACCTATGCGGCCCCGGTTACGCTGCGCGCCGGCAAGGGGGCGACGCTGACGCTCTATCTTGCGACGCTGCCCGGCGGCATGGCGGGGTACATGCTTGCGGAACAGCGCTCGGCAGCGCTGGAGATTCCCCGTCCCGACCTCTGCATCATGCATCATGGCCACAATATGCAAACTTTCGAAATGCCGGGCAGCATTTTGAGCTCCGGACGAGCCGCGCTGCTCGGACCACTGGGAATGACCGAATGGAAATGGCCAAATGCTCCTCAACTCATCACCACGCAGAACCCGTGGCGTGATGGCACGGGTTACGACAAGGTCTATCAGGCGACCCTCGACCTGGCCCGCTCCCATCCGAATCTCACGCTGGTGGATACGCATGCTATATTTATGGCGAAGGGCAAGGACGCCGCGCTTTATCGGGACAATATTCACCCCAACGAGGCGGGTTCCTGCCTGGTAGCCAAGGCCCTGCTCGATTCCTATCTGAGGTCGGCACGCGATAACAGCTTCCAGACACCTTGCTGGCCAAGGCTGCCCGCCGCCAATCTCATCGGCAATGGTGATTTCACCGATTGGACTGGTTCCGTCCCGACGGGCTGGGGCATGACTTCGCCAGGTTCCGCCACCCAAACCACCGAAATCATCTTCTCCCCGTCCTTTGCAAGCAGCCTCGCCCTCTATGCAAATGGCAGTCAGACGGCAGGGCTCACACGTTATTTCCGCAATGCGGAGGCCGTCGCGATGATCGGCAGGACCGTTTCCTTCGCCGTTCTTTATAAAAACAACGGGAAGCAGCGTCTGCCCTACATAACGCTGGTTGCGAAAAGCGGCGGCGCAGTCCGGACGATTGTCTGCTCCGCCCTGCAATTTGGAGGGGCCAACATCTCCGGCAATAGCGGCTGGATGTGGGCGATCGCTAACGGGATCGCCATAGACCCCGACATCAACCCGGCGGGGTATGCTTTTTATCTGCGGATCCTTCCGGCATTCGGCACCGGCGCGCCCGGCTCGAATGAGCCACTTCACATTCAGCGCATCATCGCCGTCGAAGGGGATTTGCCGAAAGGCAATCTGATCTCATGACGAAACGATAAAATATCTTGCGTGGCGGCGCCATCCGGCCCACTAATAATCGTTATATTATATTCATTGCCAGGCGGTAGCGCTCTCCTATGGACAGTCGAAATCCGCTTACAAAAGATTGAGACTGCCGATGAGAAGACCAGCAAAACATGCGGCGTCGTGCCAGCCCTCTATACCGGGTTTTGTTTTGGCGATGCCGCTTTACCCGTCAAAAACAATCAATATTCCCGGCGTCTTTCTCGCGATATTCGTATTCTCCATCGGCTTCTTCATTCAATGCAATGTGTTGACCAGCAATCTCGGCCTGCGTTTCCTCAATATCACCGACATGCTGGTGCTGATGACGCTGCCCGTCCTCGCCCTGCTTTACATTCGCTGCCTGACGCTGTCGATTATCCTGTTTTATCTTGTTCCGCTGACAATGCTGTTTGTCCTGACGACGCTGTTTGCCGACGCGCGCGGCGATGGCGAGTTTTATACAACGGCGATGACCTATTTTTATGCCGTCTATTTTCTGTTCTTTGCCTATATGCTGTTCAAGGAAAACCTCCTCGAACTGTTCTGCTGGGGCATATTTGCGGGGTTCATAGCGGTGACGATCCTGCTTTTCCTGGACATCGTCATCCATGACCAACTCGCCTCGCTCGGATTGTCCTTCATGTTCGATGAGGCGGGCGTGCTGGAGCTTGCGGCGAAAGGTGAGATAACCCCGCTGCTTTTGCGCGTCGAAAAGGCAGGCGGCATATGGCCCGTCGGCAACACAGCTGGACCGGCCTTCGCGCTGGCCGGAGCGGCGGTGGCCTATGTCGCCGAACGCCACAAACGCCCCGCTCTGTTTGCCGTGTTTCTGCTCGTATATCTCGCCAGCTTCACCCTCACGCTCAACCGCTCGGGGGTGTTTGCCGTCCTCGCCATCGGGCTCTTATTCTACGTTCGGAATTTTTCGATCAAAATGCTGCTCAGCACCTATTTCGGGTTTGCCTTGAGCGCCCTCGTCATCGCCGCCGTTTTGCCGCTCGGTGCTTTCGACTTTGCGGAACAGGCCTTTTCGAAGCGTTTTCTCGAGGACAGCAACAGCAGCAACAATTTGCATGAGCGGTGGGAGACGATCACCGGCGGTTTTCAGGTCATGTTCCAGCATCCTTTGGGCATAGGATTTACCGCGCGATACGAAGAACTTGCGCGGATATCGAGGATCGGCACACCACATAATGGTTTTATGGCCACCGCCTACGCTTCCGGGTTGGGATTTTGCATCATGAGCGCCTTTGCGCTGGTTTATGTAATTTTCCGGAAACGCAAAATCGGCTTTTTCGCCTATTCAGCAATCGGCGTCATTATTGGCTATCAATTTGAAGAGCTGAATTTCAACCCCGTCTTCATGGCCCATGTGGGGCTTGGGCTTGCCTATGCCGCCATTGATCTGGACTTCAGGCTTTTCCTGAAAAACACAATGATGCGGATGCTGGGAACGGCAGACAATGCACGCAACAGGGGAGAACGAAGCCTCATCAGCGACACGCCGGGTCTAAGGCCGCCTGTGTTCTGACGGGACGTTTCAGGCCACATCGACGATCTCGATCTCCCTCCCGCCCAAACTGACGAGATCGCCAGCCGCTTTTCCCATCAGCACCCTTGCAACCGGGGAGACATAGGACATCGTTCCCGCAGCGGGATCTGCTTCATCTTCGCCGACGATCCGGAACCGTTGCGTTCGCCCGTCATCGCGGCTGAACGTCACCAGGCTACCGAAGACGACGACACCGTCCGCTGGCGGATCAGGCATCAATTGCGCGGTACGGACACGCTCGGAGAAATATCGCAGATCGCGAAGCGGGCTGGCGGAAATACGACGTCTTTCATTGATGTCTTCAATGGCATTAGCCGCCTCACAGGCTTCGCGCGCCAGCCGCAGCTGCTCTTCCAGGGCCTTCAGCCCGGACCGCGTTACCAGATTGGGATGAGGCGAGATTATCCGGTCCGGCAGAACGGTTTCGGCGGCGGTTTCCGCACTGTCTTCCTTGGTAAAGGCTACGCTCAATCCTGACACTCCATTCCCGATATGCCCCGCGACACATCTACGATCCGCCCCAATCCTGCCATCGCTCGCAGGCGCACCGCAAGAGCACGCTGCGCGGGTTTAAAACGGACATGTAACAGGCGCAAGCGGGTTAGGACAACGTGGTCGTTCAACAGCTCAATGCAACCGCAACGGAACATACCCCTCATATTTCGGCCTAACAGGAGGCTTTTTGCCCTGTTAGGGTGTGCGGCAGGAGGAGTGAGACGCCAACGCTAACGGACAGGAGACGGTTCATGGCCCGGACAGTAGTGAATGCGCTTGGAGACACACTCTATTACAGCGGCAGTTCCACGGGATTTTTCTCCGCCACGGGTTCCGGCCCGCTGCTGACCGGCACGCCAGGCAATGATTCCATGTGGGGCGACAGTTCCGTCAACGTGACCATGGCCGGCGGCACGGGCGACGATATTTATTATCTCTATTCCAGCATCAATCGCGCCGCTGAAAATGCCGGGGAAGGCATCGACACCATCGATACATGGATGAGTTACACCCTGCCCGACAATTTCGAGAATCTGCGTGTAACGGGTGACGGGCGTTATGCCTTCGGCAATTCGCTCGACAACATCATCACCGGCGGGTCGGGCAGCCAGACGATCGATGGCGGCGCTGGCAACGACGTGCTGATCGGCGGCGGCGGGGCCGACACCTTTGTTTTCACGAGCGGCAACGGCACCGATCTCATTACCGATTTCAGCGCCAACGACACGATCCGGCTCAATGGCTACGGCATCACATCTTTCGATCAGCTTGTCGGCAGCGCCACACAGCAAGGCGACGACTTGTGGCTCAATTTTTCGAATGGCGAGGCCATCGTTCTTGCTGGAACGACCGTAGACGACATTCAGGCCGACCAGTTCGAACTCAGCCTCGACCGCTCGTCACTTACCCAGACCTTTGCCGATGAATTCGATACGCTCTCGTTGCGCAGTGGCGATCAGGGTATCTGGGACGCCAAATATTGGTGGGCGCCGGAAAAGGGAAGCTCGCTGACGACGAATGGTGAGGCGCAATGGTATATCAACCCGGCCTATGCCGGCACATCGGAGGTCAATCCTTTCAGCCTTGAAAACGGCGTCCTGACCATCACCGCCGAGGAGACCCCGCAGTCGATTGCAGACGAGGTCGAGGGTTATGACTATACCTCGGGGATGCTGAACACCTATTCCTCCTTCAGCCAGACCTATGGTTATTTCGAAATCCGCGCCGATATGCCGACCGACCGGGGCGCCTGGCCTGCCTTCTGGCTGCTGCCCGAGGACGGCTCCTGGCCACCTGAACTCGATGTCATCGAAATGCGCGGCCAGAACCCCAACACGCTCATCATGTCCGCCCATTCCAACGCCACCGGTGAACAGACATCGGTGATCAACAATGTCAGCGTACCGAGTACGGACGGGTTTCACACTTATGGCGTGCTGTGGGATGCCGAACACATAACCTGGTATTTCGATGATGTCGCCGTGGCGCAGACGGACACGCCTGACGATATGCATGACCCCATGTACATGGTCGTCAACCTTGCCGTCGGCGGCACGGCGGGAACGCCATCGGCAGCCGATTTCAGCGACGGCTCGCAGATGATGATCGATTACATCAGGGCTTATTCGCTCTCCGACTGGGCCGCATGAATTAAAACACCGGCAGTCACATCGGGACTGCCGGTGTTTCAAACATCAGCCTCTCGGCTTACGCCTTGTTCAGGCCCATCACTCGGCCGCGAGCTGGGTGCGGGCGGCATTCAGCGAAATCAGATGCCGCGCCGTTTCGAGGCTTGCCGGCTGCTCGGCGCGATAGCGGCGGCTGATTTCCATCATCAGTACAGTATCGGGCAGGAAGGAAAGTTCAGAGAAAATGTTCTGCCAGTCGATATCGCCCCAGCCGAGCGGCATGTGCAGATCGCCGATGCCGAGCGCCGTGTTTTCCTGAGGAAAGTAGGGCTGATAGAAGCCCTGCGGGCGGCCGAAGGAATCATGCACATGCAGATGGCCGGCAACCGGCGCCATGGCGCGAAGTTCATCGCGGAAATCGAGGCCACGATAGGTCGATTCGAGATAGGCATGGCTGAAGTCGATCAGCGCTACGAGATTGTCGTGCCCGACAGCCTTCACGGTTGCGGCCACCTCGGCCGGCGTCTGGCGATATTGGCCAGGCTCGGTGGAAAAGATATTCTCAAGGGCGATGCGCACGCCATAGGGCCTGCAAAATTCAGCCAGTTCGAAAAGCGCTTCCCGCTCGCGGCTGTCGGCATCGGCCCGTTCGGCGATCTGGTCGGCACGCAGCGCGCCGCTATGCTGGACGAGAATGCCCGCACCGATACGGTCGCATAAAACGGCAAGCGCCTTGGCCGCGTCGATCTGGTAACGGCATGTCACCGGATCCATGAAATTCGAAGAGACGAGACCGTGCACGGTGTAGCGGAAGTCGAACCGCTTCGCGAGCGAAACGAAACGGTCGGCGCGCTCCTCGATGATCCGGCCGCCGGCGATCATGTCGAGGCTTGTTGCGGCGATTTCCACGGTATCGCAGCCGATTTCGGCAAGCGCGCGCAGATCGTTTTCGAGGGTGGCCAGTTCGCCATCATCCGAGCCGGCGTTGAAGCCGGTACCTATAAGATTGCTCACGTCGTTATCTCCAGGGCTAGAAGGTCATGGGAGTTCGGGCGCCGTACATGCGACGCCACTTCAAGCAGGTCCGGGCGGCCGATATTGGCGTCGTCTATCCCGGGCGGTGCGATGTCGTAAGAAAGTCCAGGGTCACCGCCATTGTTTTAGAAAGCGAACGGGACAGGGTGATCCGTTTCCGTTGAAACCGATCCGTCAATTAAGTTTCTTCATTTACAGCTTTATGACATTACCGCAGGCAAACAGCAGGCAGAGCACGCCGCGCGCCTGGACAAGCGGCGGCATCATGAAGACGTGCGAGGGGAAATTGTCGCAAGGTCCGGTTTCGGGCGCTCGGGTCCGCTCAAAATCGAAATGGCCGCAAATTGCGGCGATGGGTTTTCGCACCGGTGGGTTAAAGCCGGATGTATTCGGGCGGAAGGCGCTAACCGAGATTGTACACCATGAAATAAATCAGCCAGCAATGCGCGATGGCCAAGATCGCCCAGGCCCATTTTGCGGCCCTGATATCGGCATCGACGATCCTGTTTCGAACCTCGGCCCTGCCCGACGCCTCGTCTCCGGCTCGATCGTCCACGACGACAGATGAAGGTGATTTCTGCGAAACAGGTTCGCCGACAACGTAGAGCCTGTCGCCGCGCGGACGCAAGTTATCCCCGACGCTCTCCGCATCGGAAAGCGTATCGTCGTCGGAAACGCAATTCACCGCCACAAGCTGCGATGATACCCCCCTGTTACGCACTTTACCTCTATTGGGCATCATAATCTTCCACACAATAAAAATAAAAATATTCACGAGTTACTTCCGGTAAAGCTGCGCTTTACCGGACATGCCGCGATAAGCGCGTCCATGCTTCCCCCGCCGACCCAAAGGCCGCCCCGTCATCAGGCTACCGGGACCCCCGGCAGATCACGTCTGCCCGCATAAGGTTTCGCCTCCCGCTGGATCAGGAAGACGGATTTTTCCACCGGCAGCGGCTCGATTGTCCGGTAGCGCTTAAATCGCCTGGAATATTCGAATCGGATGAGCCTGTCGTCGAACTTCCCCGCCAGAACGCGATAACCGTTGACGAATTCATTGAGGATTTCCAGTTCCTCTCCCCACACCCAGCCGCCGTAGGACGTCCCCTCATTCGAACGCAGCACAATCTCGAAAAAGTGCCCGCCCGCCACCAGCGGCATGCGAAAAAGGATATCGAGATTATCCTCGTCCTCGTCGTCCCCCTTTTCCGCAGACAGCCTGGCATGCGCGACCTTCGCATGGACGAGCGCCGATACCGGATAGAACGGACGACCCTTGAACCACATGAATTCACTGACCGCATATCCGACATCGTCGGCACGCTGGTAAGGCTCGATACGCGGCTCGAAGGCCATGTAGCTTCCGTTGAACGCTATCACTGTCGAAAATTCCCGATGCCTGCCCGTCGCATGTCCGCTGTTTTCCACCCGTTATTCATGCTTCTGTCTGCGACACTACCCAAGCCGCGTCACACCAGCGTCAAATGGAACGCTATGATGACTTTCAATTTCCCGGACACGTTGTTAGATGATGGTTCATGAGGGGACGAAAGTGGCTGGGAACGCTGAACTGATACCGATCCGGCTTTTTGGCACCCCGCGCTGTGACGCGGTGCGGGAGGCATTTTTTCCGTCCAAGGGCTTCGCGCTGACCGCCGCCCTCATCCTTGCGCCGAACCAGTCCCTTTCCCGCCAGCACGCCGCATCGCTGCTGTGGGAAAATGTCGAGCAGAAGAGGGCTCTCGGCAATTTACGGCAGCTCATTCTGCGCCTGCAGAAACTTCCCAATGAGGACGACGCCATCCTTCTGACCGAAGGAAACGACCTGAAGGCCGGCAGGCTGGCGCAGCGCACCGACCTTGCCGTCTTCCTTGCCGGCGCAAGGGCCGAAGACCCGATGCGGCGGCTCAATGCGCTGCTGGAATTCGGCGGCGAGTTGCTGGAGGGGCTGGAGGCCGGGCAGGACCATCTCTATCTCTGGCTGCTTTCTGAGCGCCGCCGCCTCAGGGACCTGTTCTTTTCGAGCTATACCCAGCTTCTGGAGGAATTGACGCGGTTTGGCCGCGCCAGTTCGAACGACATCTCCAGGCTTGCCGAATGCGCTTGCAAGCTCGAACCGGAACGCGAAGAAACCTACCGCGCCGCCATGGCGGCCTATGCGCGGATCGGAAATATCAGCGCCTGTGAGGGCATGCACCAGCTCCTGATGGAGCAGCTTCGTCAGGAAGGTCGTTCGCCGGAAGCGGAAACCGTGGCGCTGCGACGGCGAATACAAAGCCTGGCCGCCACGATAGCGGCCCCCGCCGAGGCGGAAGAGGGCAGTCGCCGGAAATCCCAGACGAAACCACGCGTCGCATTCGTTCGTCCGGCAAGGGTCGACGGGCAGCCGGTCTCGCCGGTCATGCAGGCCTTTGTCGAGGATGTCGCCAACAGCCTTGTCCGATACCGCACCTTCACCGTGCTTTCGCCGCACAGCACCTTCGCACTGGCGCATGACCGGGCCGATGACGGCTACGCCATGCTGCGGGCGGATTACCGCATCATTTCGACTGTGTTCGACGAAACCCGCATGTCGGTTGCGCTGATCGAGGAGGCCAGCGGTGAAATCGTCTGGTCGCTGGAGGCGGTCCTGACCGAACGACATATTCACGCCGCTTTCCGCCTGCTCTCCAAACAGGTGGCTGCAGCGCTTGCCCGCGAAATCGAGCGGCTCCAGGTGGAGCCCGATCGCAACCACAGCGGCGAGGCCTACCGGCAATTGCTGGAAGGCCAGCAGCTTCTGCGTGGCAAATGCGATCTGCCGCTTCTCAGAAGAGCCCGCTCGATGTTCCGCAAGGCCGTTGATCTCGACCACGGCATGGCGGTTGCCCGCGCCCGCGTGGCGCAGAGCCTGCAACTGGAATGGCTGATGCTGGGCGGCAACGACCCCCATCTCCTGCATCGCGCCAAGGCGGAAGCAGACTCCTCCGTCGAAATCGACCCCGCCCTTGGGGTGGGCCACTGGATGTGCGCGGTGGTGGCGCTCTACCAGCGGGATTTCGACATCTCCGCCGAAAAATTCTTCGAGGCAGAGGCGTTGGCGCCCAACTCGGCCGACCTCCTGCTCCAGCATGCCGACGCGCTCGCTCATTTCGGCGATGCGGAAATCGCCTGGGAGAAATTTCAGCAGGCCATCGATCTCAATCCCCTGGCGCCCGACATCTACTGGTGGGCCGGCGCCAGCATCGCATTCAAGCGCGAGGATTACGGCACGGCGGTGGAACTGTGCGGGCGGATGGAAAATGACGAACCTGCGTTGCGCGTCTTGACCGCAAGCCACGCCCTGCATGGCGATCTGGCCGCCGCTCAGGAAACCGGCAACAGGCTTCAGGAAAACTATCCGGGTATGACGGCGAGGGAGATCAGCAGTCTGTCTCCGGACCGGGATCCGGTAGCGAATGAAAAATTCTATCACGCACTTCGATTAGCTGGGATTAAATAGGAGATATTATGTCCTCGCATTTCTTTATTGTCGGAAAAAAAGGTTTTGGCGTTCTCTTCATTCGCACGGCGCCGCTTCGGGTTGCGTCCGTCTCGCATGAGACGATTGCCGCGTATGAAGCGAGCCATCCGGGCGTGGATGGCTATGCCCGCGTGGCCGCGGCCGCAAAGTCCATGCTCGTTCGCCAGGACGGCCAACCGGAAGCGGAACTGGATCAGGTGCAGATCCAGGGCATCGAAGCCCTCGTCGCCGGCGGCGCCGTGGTTTCCGAAGCCGATTTCGCCTTTATCGGCGAAGTGGTCGACGCCGGCTGGGATTTCAACCGTATGGTACAGGCGCCGATCGAAGCGGCCCTGAAGGCTGTCGGCCCGGCCGGCGCCGTCACCGGCGAGCTGTACGATGCGATCCTTGCCGACGACAGCAACACCGCGCCCTGATCGCGGTCGCGCAGCCTTGGCCCACGCCGATGCTCCCATATCAGCGACAGCGGCTTCAAGACATGCCGACGCTTCGTTCTTCGATCCCGGACTGCTTCGGCGGTTCGGGATTACCCGTGTCGGTGATGTAACCGGTCTCGATATTATCGGCATTCCCGTCTGGTTCGCTACCCGGCCCAATTCGCGCGGGCTGTCGGTCTCGCAGGGCAAGGGGCTTGTCGCGGAACAGGCCCGGCTATCGGCGATCATGGAAGCGATCGAAGGTGCGGTTGCAGAAGAAACCCGCAAACATATCGCCGCCTTCAGCTCCGTTCAGCAGATGCGGGAGAAGGGAACTCCTCTCATTCCCTTCGAAACCGTCGGCAGGGTCGATTACGACGCGCTCGATCCACGAAAAGAACGCGCCTGGGTGAAGGGAACGTCCATTCGCCGGCAACAGGAGGTTTTTGCGCCTTACGAACTTGTGGGCATGGATTTCCGCGTGGACTTCCCATGGGACCGGCGGACCTTCCGCATGAGTTCGCAAGGGCTCGCGGCCGGGTTCAACCATGACCATGCGGTTCTCCATGCCCTGCTCGAACTCGTTGAAAACGACGCCTGCTTTCTCGTCGACACTTTCGAGACGCGCGCCGTCGCACCGCGACCAGTCCTCATTCCGGCTGGCGTCGATCCTTCGTTTGACTGTCTTGTCCAACATCTGTCGGACATCGGCCTGCCGCCGTCCTTCTTCGACCTGACGAATGGGCTTGGCGTGCCGGTGGCGATGGCGAGCCTGCCCCGGTCGCTGCAGGCGCAGGATGGGCCTGCCACCCGCAGCGCCGCGGGGGCCGCTTGCCGGCCTGATATTCATGGCGCTGCGATTGCAGCGCTGCTGGAGGCGATACAGTCGCGATTGACCGATATCAGCGGCGCGCGGGACGATCTTTCTCCTCTCCGCTACCAGCGGGATATGGTTGCGGCCGGGTCTGCGGCCGCCGGCGTGCAGCCGATGGAAAGGGTGCCGGCCAATCTCGATTTTACACATGACGCCGCGTCTTCGCCGCCATGGCGTCAACTTGCGACGCACCTGTTCGCCGGCGGCATCGAGGATATCTATGTCTTTCCGCTGGAAACGGAGGTATCCGGCCTGCATGTCGTGCGGGTTCTGGCAAGCGGCCTTGCCCCGGCCGGCGGCGGCCTGCAACACATCTCGCAACGCACTCTCGATCACCTGCTGACTGTCGGAGGCCTCGGATGAAGCCGGTGGTTTTTGCAGGCCCGTCCATCCACGGCATCGCAGGCAAATATACTGCCGGTCTCGATCTTCGCGGTCCGGCCGCCTGCGGCGATATTTTCGATGCGGTTCGGCAAGGCGTCGGGACAATCGGGCTGATCGACGGGCTTTACGGCGATTGCGCCGCCGTCTGGCACAAGGAAATCCTCTATGCGCTGTCGAACGGCGTTACCGTTTTCGGCGCCGCCAGCATGGGTGCGCTCAGGGCGGCGGAATGCGCGCCCTTCGGCATGATCGGCATCGGCGAGATTTTCGAGGCTTATCGGGATGGGCGGCGTTTTTCCGATGCCGATGTAGCGGTGAGCCACGCGCCCGGCGCGCTCGATTACCGCCCACTAACGGTTGCGCTGGTGGACGCCGAGGCGACGCTTGCGGCCTGCAGCGAGACGCTCACCCCGGAGCAATATGGCACGCTCGCGCTTGCCGCCAGCAACCTGCATTTTGCCGGCAGGACCTGGCGCTCCATCGCTGCCGAAGCCGGCTTCGGCTCCGCGACGGCAGATTTGCTCGCGGCCAATGCGGTTTCCGTCAAGAGAAACGATGCGACGAGGCTTCTGGCAATGCTCACGGGAGAAACATGGCCATCGCCACCGCCGCCATCATGGAAACTCCAGAATACGATGTTTTTCCAGCAATTGGCGGCAAGGCGACCGGCAGGGAACAAAACGTCTTGAGCGCCATCCAGCCCCTGTCTCTGATACCAGATTGCGGCGGCCTGATCCGCACGATTGCGCTTGCACTGCCCGCCTCTTTATTTGCGAAGAACAGGGCCGCTGACACTGTCTCACCGCTCGTTCCAATCGGAAACCTGCTCTCGGCCCTGCCTTCGGATATCACCGCCGTTATCGTGATCGATCACGCCTGTCTCCAGTCGGCACGAGCCTGGCTCGGCAGCCTGCCAGCACGCTGCAGCACGGAGCTGATACCCCTTGCCGGAAACGACAGTGTTTCCCATCCATGGATACAGGACATGTTCCATGTACGTGCGGCGGATATTACGGCGGAATTCTTGCTGTTGGCGGAGAACGCCGTCGGCGCCAGCCTCGCCGAATATCTGGGAGCGGCGACAACCCATTCGGATGTCGCCCTGGCAGGGGGCAACCAGCTTGTCGGCCCGGATTTTCGGCTGGTGGGCCATTCCAGCCTGCGGGATGACAGGGGAATCGGAAGCGATGCGCCCATCCCTTCGCAGCGGTTGCGAAAGATTGAGGCTCTCGACGGCAGCAGCATTTTCAGTTTTGGATATCGGCCGGGCGATCTCGGTAAAGTTCCGGTTTCTTCCGATTTTTCCGCGATGGAAACATGCGGAGCAGAGGTTGCCGATAAAAAAATGCACCAATGCGGCTTTCACGTTGACCAGTTCGTTTCCGTCACCGGTCTGAGAAGCGGCGGCCGGCCGCTATTGCTCCTCGCCGACCCCCTCGCCCATGGCGGATGCGATGCCCGCGCCGCAACGGAGCTTAAACGAAAACTGGATGCCTCGGCGCTTTGGCTCGCGCGGCAGGGCTTTGCGATCAAGCGAAACCCCATCCCGATTTCGCCGGCCATCGACACCAACAAATGCCTGCCCAGACTTTACAACAATGTATTTCTTGAAAATGTCATACGTTCCGGTCAGAAACGGCCATTCGTCTGGATTCCGCATTTCGGCGATACCGAACCGCTTGAGGAATTCGATGCGATGAATCGAAGAATTTGGGACGGACTCGGCTTTCAAACCATCGGCGTGAGCGGATGGAGCCACCTTTCCAGCCGCAACGGTGCGTTGCGTTGTGCGACAAAAATAATAAATCGCGGCCCGGACACGCGATTATGAACGAAAAACCGTGCAATTTCGTCAATAAAGCTTCATAATACCCGTGGAAATTGTGTTGAATGTATACCTTCAACAATATTAATTGATAATCATCGGATTTAAGAACCTCAAGCGGAGGAATTTGTAATGCACGCCAAACTACCCAGCCCGATCGACGTCCATGTCGGCGCACAAATCAGAATGCGCCGCAAGTCGCTCGGCATGAGCCAGAGTGCGCTGGCCGGGCGATTGGGCATCACCTTCCAGCAGGTCCAGAAGTATGAAAAGGGCGCCAATCGTGTCGGTGCGTCCCGTCTGCAGGCCATCGCGTCGATTCTCGGCGTGGACGTCAGCTCCCTGTTCGCCAACGCCACGCCCGATGGCGATCCGGCCAATCCGGCCCTTGGTACGATCAATGCCATGCAGACCTTCGTGGCCTCGAATGAAGGCTTTTCGCTCAACCAGGCCTTTTCGCGCATCAAGAGCGCCGCCGTGCGCAGAAGCATCGTCGCTCTCGTGACATCGCTTGCCGCCACTGAAGCGGCGGAAAACGCCGCTGCGCCGGCGGACAAAAACGGCGATTGACGCAGGTGTGACGCTCGCGTGACGCTCGATGTGGTCGAAAATGAACAACGCAACATCATCGCGTTTTCATAGTGTCGACTGTCGAGAGGGAATCATGGCGGCGTCTACCACGGCTATACTTGAACAGGACAATGCGGACGAGATTCTGGCGCTCGGGCGGATGGTTTCCTATCTCTGCCAGCGCTCGAAATCTCTGGAACTGGGCATGTCGACCTATTTCCTGGAAATGGCGCTGTTGTCGCTGGCACAGGACATCAATCAGCATGGCCTGCCGAACGCAGGTGCAGAGATGAACGGCAGCGGTTTGGCACACGCCGAGCTACATTAAACAACTGCATTTAAAAGACCGCGTCTGCAATTGCGCAGAGCTGCAGACATTTTTCGTCTGCGGTTCCGGCTGGACTGAAACACACCGGACGCACCTATTTTATAAAATTTGTTCCCAGCGTTTGTCGAGGCCCGGTTTTTACCGGGCCTCGATTTATATCAAAGGTAAAGACTGGCAAATCCTGTTGTCAGACGACGACGGCGCCCGGACCCGCCACCGCACCCGGCGGCACCTTGCCCAGAATGATCATGCCGAGAACCTCATCCTTGGTGACATCCTCGGTCCGCGCATGGCCGACCACTCTGCCGTTCTTCATCACGAAGACCCTGTCGGCCAGATCGAAAACGTCGTGAATATCGTGGCTGATGAGAAAGATGCCGATGCCTTGCCGTTTCAGCTCCTTGACGAGATCGCCCACCTGGGCCGTTTCCTGCGGCCCGAGTGCGGCCGTCGGCTCGTCCATGATGAGGATGCGGGCATCGAACAGAATGGCGCGGGCGATGGCGACGGATTGCCGCTGACCGCCCGACAACGCCTTCACCGGCTCCTTGAACCGCCGGAAATTGGGGTTGAGCCGCCCCATCACCTCGCGGGCCGAGGCTTCCATGGCGACATCATCGAGCGTGCCCCATTTCGTCTTCAGCTCCCGGCCGAGATAAAGATTGGCCGCCGCATCGACATTATCCGCCACCGCCAGTGTCTGGTAGATGGTCTCGATACCGTATTTCTTGGCGTCGCGGGGATTGCGGATATCGGCATCCTCGCCATTGATGAGAATATCGCCGCCATCGCGCCGGTATGCGCCGGAGAGGATCTTGATAAGGGTCGATTTGCCCGCGCCATTGTGGCCGAGAAGGGCGACCACCTCACCGGGGAAAAGATCGACAGAGGCGTTTTCCACCGCATGGATACCGCCGAAGGAAATGGAAATATTGCGCATTTCCACGAGGGGCGTGACTTGGTCCGTCATAGGAGTTCTCCTCGGTTCTTACTTGGCGCGGGCGCGGTAGATGGTGTCGAGCCAGACGGCGACGACCAGGACCACACCGACGACGATGCGCTGGAAGGGCGTATCGATGCCCACCAGCACCATGCCGGATTGAAGCGACTGCATGACGAGCGCGCCGAGCATCGCGCCCGCTATGGTTCCGACACCGCCGGCAAGCGAGGTGCCGCCGATGACGGCCGCCGCGATGGTATAGAGCTCGTCCAGCTCGCCCTGGGCATTGGTGGCCGCGTTGAGGCGGGCGGTCGAGATGGCCGCGGCGATGGCGCACAGAACGCCCATCAGCGTGAAGATTTTCACCGTCACCCAGCGGGTCTTGATGCCGGCGAGTTCGGCTGCTTCCGGATTGCCGCCGATGGCGAAGACATAACGTCCGAAGCGCAACCTTGTGGCGATGAAGGTCATGACCGCACCGACGGCAAGCGCCATCAGCACCGGAATGGCGATGCCATGCGAAATGAACAGACCGCCTTCAGGCCAGGCGATGCCATTGGCGTCGGCATAGTTGCGGGCGATGTTGATTGGCCATGGATAGCTGTTGACCACCGCCACGAAACCGATGACGACGACGCAGCCGAGCGCGGCCAGAAAATATTCCGCCCAGACGGGCCGCAGCGGAAAGCCGAAACGGCGGCGTTGGTGGCGGGAATTAAGGATTGCCGCGATGATGGCGACGCAGGCTATGATGGCAGCGATCCAGCTCCATGTCGCGCCAATCGAGCCGCTGGTGCCGCCGCCCATCAGGCGGAAGGTGGAATCCATCGGCGCCACGGTGCGGCCGCTGGTGATGAACCATGTGCCGCCGCGCCAGACCAGCAGGCCGCCAAGCGTAACGATGAAGGACGGCACGTTCAGGAAGGCGATGATGGAGCCCTGCAGCATGCCGATGGCGCCGCCGACGAGAATGCCGACCAGAAGCGTGACGATCCAGGTTGCCCAATGTTCGAAACCGAGGATCTGCGGCAGGATTTCCGCCTGTGTGACGCCCATGATCATGCCGGAGAAACCGAGGATCGACCCGACCGACAGGTCGATATTGCGGGTGACGATGACGAGCACCATGCCGGTCGCCATGACAGCCACGGACGCGGTCTGCACGGAAAGGTTCCAGAGGTTTCGCGGCGTCAGGAACAATCCGCCCGACAGGATATGAAATCCGATCCAGATCAGAAGAAGTGCACCCACCATGCCGAGCAGCCTGGTATCCAGCTCGGTGGCGTTGATGAAGCGCGTTATCGAGCCTGCTTTTTCCGTCTTTTGCGACGTTGTGGAATTGGATTGGGTCGTATCGGCCATGAACTGCCGGTGCTCCTTACATCTTAGAACGTTTTCGTTTTTCCCTGAATCGCGAAAACGCTCCAACGCTTTTTTCTGGCGCATCTCCGGACGGAAAACCGGTGCCACTTTTCTGGAAATGCTCTAACTCTTTGTTTTTCGCATTTCCAAACGGAAAACCGGGGCCCACTTTTCCTGGAAATGCTCTAAAAGGCGCCGCGCCATGAGCCATGGCGCAGCGCCCGAACCGGGACGTATTCGATCAATCGCAGGCTTTGACGGTTCCCGCCTTCACACCCTGGCAGGCCGTTTCCTTTTTGATCCAGCCGGCATCGATGACGACGTTCAGATTGTCCTTGGTGATGGCGATCGGCTTCAGGAAGACCGACTGCATCGTGACCTTCTTCGGGCCGCCGTCAAACGCCGTGACGCCCTTGATCTCCGTCATTTTCTTGCCGCCGGCCAGTTCCAGCGCAATGCCAGCCGCTTCCTTGCCGAGTTCACGGCTGTCCTTCCAGACCGAGACCGTCTGCGTGCCGAGCGCGACGCGGTTCAGCGCGGCGAAATCGGCATCCTGACCGGAAACGGGAACCGAACCGGCCATGCCCTGCGCGGCGAGAGCGGCGATTGCACCGCCGGCCGTGCCGTCATTCGAGGCGACGACCGCATCGACCTTGTTGTTATTCTTGGTCAGGAACTGTTCCATGTTCTTCTGGGCATTTTCCGGCTTCCAGCCATCGGTATAGGCTTCGCCGACATTCTTGATCTTGCCGCCGTCAATGGCAGCTTTCAGCACTTCCTGCTGACCGGCGAACAGGAAGTCCGCATTCGGATCGGAAGAAGAGCCCTTGATGAAAACGTAATTGCCTTCGGGCTTCACCTTGAAGACTTCGGCAGCCTGAAGACGCCCGACTTCCTTGTTATCGAAGGTAATGTAGAAGGCGTTCTGGTTTTCGATCAAGCGGTCGTAACCCACGACCGGAATGCCTTCGGCAACGGCCTTTTCAACAGCCGGGCCAATCGCGTCGCTGTCCTGCGCCAGGATGATCAGCGCGTTGGCGCCCTGCGCGATCAGCGATTCCACGTCTGTCAGCTGCTTTGAGGCGGATGATTGCGCGTCGGCGGAAATGTATTTCGCGCCGGCCTTGTCGAGCGCCGCCTTGATGGCCGCCTCATCCGTTTTCCAGCGTTCTTCCTGGAAATTCGACCAGGAAACGCCGACGACGAGATCAGCGGCCATGGCGGCAGTGTGCAGGGAAACGAGTACGGCTGTACCCGCCAGAAGCTTGGCAAAAGAATTCATGATGTCCTCCCGGTAAGGGCGAAGCCCCGCACCTCCATGCAGGGGAAAACGCCCGGAAAAAGCTGCCGGTCTCTGTGGTTTCACAATTTTCTCGACAGTCGAGAAAATTAATGTCAGAGATTCCCCATGCTGTCAACAACGGCTGCGGGCAGCATCCGGGTGCCTTGATATTGCTTTCGGCATGCGCCATCAGAGCGGATCAGCACGACAGGAAAAAGGCCGTTCAGGGAGCATGCCCCAGCCCATGTCCGCCATTGCAAGTACGGAACTGGTGCGCCAGAAAAACAGCCTTTCGGTGATGGCGGCACTGCGTCTGCACGGCAGCCTTTCCCACACCGACATGTCGACTTTCACCGGGCTTGCCTCCGCCACCGTCTCCGCCATCACCACCGAGCTTGAACGGGCCGGACTCATTCTCCGGAAAGAGCAGCTTGCCACGGCAGGCCGAGGCCGGCCTCGCATTCTCTTCGGCCCGCGCGGCGCTTTCTGCCATGTCGCCATCATCATTATCTCTTCCGACAGCGTGCAATATTCGCTGGTCGATTATGCCGGCAAGCTAGTGGACCGTTTCACCGAACAAAGGATTGCTGCTGAAAAAGGCACATTCGGCGGCGCGATCCTCGCCGGTCTCGCAAGACTTGCCGATCGCTCGCGCATTGACCGGCACGATATCCTCCAGGCCTCGATCAGCAGCAAGGGGCTGGTGGATACGGCCACGGCAACACTCGTCTGGTCGCCGGTTCTCGGTGACGAAAGGATCGATTTCCAGCGGCTGGTATCCGGGGACGGCCGCATTCGCGTGACGCTGAACAACGAAACGCTGCTGGCCGCAAAAGCCATCTGGATGCGGGAGCAGGCAAAAGAAGACCCGGCGCCGGAGGCCCTCGTCACCTTGTCACTCGGCCACAGCATCGGCCTTGGCATCGCCCGCGCGGCGCGCGGCACAATTGAGGTCAGCGCCCCCAATTTCGGCCATATGCTGCATCTGGCCGACGGCGCGCTGTGCCGTTGCGGCACCAAAGGCTGCATCGAGGCCTATTCCGGGTTTTACGCCATACTGCGTTCTGCTTTCGAAGTCCCGCCGCAGGCGGAACCGGCGAAATTCGTGCCGATCGCCGAGGTGGACAAGATCGCCGCCTCGGCCCGCACCGGCGCCCGCATGGCGCGGTTCGCCTTTCGCACCGCCGGACTTGCGCTCGGCAACGGCCTTTCACGCCTCTTCAGTCTGCACGGCCATATGCCGGTCTTCATCACCGGCCCGGGCACCCGCTATTTCGATCTTCTGGAAAGCGGCCTGCGCGACGGTCTGGCGCAATCGCAGGCGGTGCGTTTCGGCGGTATGCCGAAAATAGCCATAGCGGCCAACGAGCCGGAACTGGTGTTTGAAGGGCATATGGAACACGCGCTTTCAGCCGCAGACGACTACATCCTGAGCGCCGACGGCCCGGAAAGACCGATGAAGAGTTCAGGGAACTGACAGGGCGGCTGGCGGATTTTCAGGCGCGCTCCGCCACGGCTTCGGCCTTTTGCTCGCCGCCCGTCAGCATGGTCACGAATTCATCGAGACCGGCAGCCTCTTCCTTGCTCAGGCGCAGGCCCTGTTTCGTGCGTCGCCAGAGAATGTCCTCGGCCGCAGAGGCCCATTCGTGTTCCACCAGCCAGCGCACCTCGCATTCATAAAGCGTGCCGCCAAAATGCCGGCCGAGGCCGGACACATCGGTGGCGCTGCCCAACAGTTCTGCAGCCTTGGTGCCGTAGTTTCTGACAAGCCGCTCGGCATGGCGTCCATCAAGGAAAGGGTATCGGGAGACGAGCGTCCGAACCTGCGCCTCATATCTCTCAGCACCGAAATCGCCGCCCGGCAGGTGGGAGCCCGCCGTCCACGGCTTGCCCTTTTTGCCAATCGCCGCGCCGATCTTTTCCAGCGCATGTTCCGCCAGCCGCCGATAGGTGGTGAGCTTGCCGCCGAAAATATTGAGGAGTGGAGCTTCACCGTCGGCCTCTTCAACCTTCAGCACGTAATCGCGTGTGGCTTCCTGCGCTTTCGAAGCACCGTCATCAAAGAGCGGCCGTACGCCGGAATAGGTCCAGACGATGTCTTCCGGCCGAACGGGTTCGCTGAAATAGTCGCTGGCCGCGTTGCAGAGATATGAAATTTCGTCTTCGGAAATGCGAACCTTGGCCGGATCGCCATTGTAGTCGCGATCCGTTGTGCCGATCAGCGTGAAATCCCGCTCATAGGGAATGGCGAAGATGATGCGGTTATCCGGGTTCTGGAAGAAATAGGCGCGCGGATCGGAAAACTTCTTGCGCACGATGATATGGCTGCCCTGCACGAGCCGGACATTGTGCACGTCGTTGCGGCCGAAGACGCCTGAAAGCACATTGTCCACCCAGGGGCCGGCCGCATTGACCAGCATGCGAGCCCTGTGTGTGGCCGCCCGGCCGGTTTTTTCGTCCAGCGTCTCGATGAGCCAAAGCCCGCCTTCACGCCGCGCCGAAACGACCCGCGTGCGGCTCATGATCGTTGCGCCGCGATTTGCCGCATCGCGTGCGTTGAGAACCACGAAACGGGCATCATCCACCCAGCCATCGGAATATTCGAAAGCCTTGGCGAAAACAGGCTTTAGCGGCTTGCCAGCCGGGTCCTTGCAAAGATCGAGCGTGCGCGTCGCCGGCAAAAGTTTGCGGCCGCCGAGATTGTCATAAAGAAACAGGCCGAGCCGGACCATCCAGGCCGGGCGCACGCCGCCTTTCTGGATTGGCAGGACGAAACGCATGGGCCAGATGACATGCGGGGCCATGGCCCAGAGGATTTCCCGCTCCATAAGCGCTTCGCGGACGAGGCGAAACTCGTAATGTTCGAGATAACGCAGGCCGCCATGGATGAGCTTGGTGGCCGCCGAAGACGTGCCGGAAGCAAAATCGCCCTTTTCCGCAAGCGCCACGGAATAGCCCCTGCCCACGGCATCGCGGGCAATGCCGCAGCCATTGATGCCACCACCGATGACAAAAAGATCGAAAATATTCTCGCCGGACATAGAGCCTCCACGACAGCGTCGGGGGGACCTCGTCCCCATCGTTGAAAGACAATTGCCATAAAAACGAAAACAAAACGAATGTCAAAAGAAAACAAACGAAACACGTTCCGGCAAAGGCGAACGGCCGCTGCGCGCCCTCCACCGTATGGCCAGCCTCTTACGGGGTCTGTGTTTCAGCCATGTGTCGGGGAAACTTGCTCAAGCTCATAGAGCACGCCTCCCATATCCTTCGGATGCAGGAAAAGAACGGGATTGCCATGTGCGCCGATCTTCGGCTCGCCGTCACCCAGAATTCGAACGCCTTTTTTGACGAGATCGTCGCGCGCCGCGACAATGTCAGGCACTTCGAAGCAGAGATGGTGCGTGCCGCCGCCCGGATTTCTTTCGAGAAAGGCGGCAATCGGCGAATTTTCTCCGAGGGGGTGAAGAAGCTCGATCTTGGTATTTTCAGCCTGAATGAAAACCACCGTCACCCCGTGTTCAGGCAGCGATTGCGGCTCCGAGACCTCTGCGCCAAGCGCCCTGTATCGGGAGACGGCGGCTTCGAGATCGGATACCGCGATGGCGACGTGATTCAGTCTTCCGAACATGGTCGTCTTCCCCTCACACGTTCCGCCTGACGCCTTCGAGCAGGTCGAGAACCTTGTTGGCCGCATCCATGACATTGGTGCCGGGGCCGAAAATTGCCGAAACGCCGTGATCGAGCAGAAACTGATAATCCTGCCGCGGAATGACGCCGCCGACCACGACGATGATGTCTTCCGCGCCCTTCTGTTTCAGCGCCTCAACCAGCTGCGGCGCAAGCGTCTTATGACCGGCGGCGAGCGACGACATGCCGACCACATGCACCCTGTTCTGAACGGCAAGATCGGCTGCTTCAACGGGTGTCTGAAACAGGGGGCCGGCCAGCACATCGAAACCGATATCGCCAAAGGCGGAGGCGATGACCTTCGCGCCGCGATCATGCCCGTCCTGCCCGAGCTTGGCGACCATGATGCGCGGCTTGGTGCCGATCCTCTCAGCCACACCGGAAAGCCGGGCGGCGAGCGTGGCAAGTTCCGGCTCGTCCTTATAGGCCTCGCCGTAAATATCGCTCACCACGTCCGGCACGGCGGCATGGTCACCGAAGACCGCACGCAATGCATCGGAAATCTCTCCCACCGTGGCGCGGGCGCGGGCGGCGACAACGGCGGCTTCGAGAATATTGCCCTTGCCGCTGCGGGCGATGTCGGAAAGTGCCGCCAAGGCGGAGGTCACATCCCTGCCATCGCGGCGGCGGCGCGTCTCCTCAATACGGCGGATCTGCGCGGCGCGAACGGCGGCATTGTCGATATCGAGAACATCGATATCTTCCTCGTTTTCGAGACGATAACGGTTGACGCCGACAATGACCTCCTCGCCCTTGTCCACCGCCGCCTGCCGGCGTGTTGCCGCCTCTTCGATCAGCCGTTTCGGCAGGCCTTCCGCCACCGCCCTGGTCATACCGCCAAGCGCCTCCACCTCCTCGATCAGCGCCCAGGCCTTCTCTGCCAGTTCATCGGTCAGGCTCTCGACATAATAGGAACCGGCCAGCGGATCGACGACCTTGGTAACGCCTGTTTCATGCTGGAGGATAAGTTGCGTATTGCGGGCGATGCGGGCGGAAAATTCCGTCGGTAAGGCAATCGCCTCATCAAAGGAATTGGTGTGCAGCGACTGCGTGCCGCCAAGCACGGCGGACATGGCCTCAAACGCGGTACGGACAATGTTGTTGTAGGGGTCCTGCTCCTGCAGCGAAACGCCTGACGTCTGGCAATGGGTGCGCAACATCAGCGATGACGCCTTTTGCGGCTTGAATTCCTGCATGATGCGCGACCAGAGCAGGCGCGCGGCGCGAAGCTTTGCCGCCTCCATGAAGAAATTCATGCCGATGGCGAAAAAGAACGACAGGCGCCCGGCGAATTCATCAACATTCAGCCCCTTGGCCAGCGCCGCGCGCACATATTCGCGGCCATCCGCCAGCGTGAAGGCAAGCTCCTGCACCAGCGTCGCGCCCGCTTCCTGCATGTGATAGCCGGATATTGAGATGGAGTTGAATTTTGGCATCTCCTTCGCCGTATATTCGATGATATCGGCAATGATCCGCATCGAGGGTTCCGGTGGATAGATATAGGTGTTGCGGACCATGAACTCCTTGAGAATGTCGTTCTGGATGGTGCCGGAAAGGGCGGCGCGAGGAACGCCCTGTTCTTCCCCCGCAACGATGAAACTGGCGAGCACGGGAATGACCGCGCCGTTCATGGTCATCGAGACGGACACTTTTTCGAGCGGGATGCCGTCGAACAGGATTTTCATGTCCTCGACGCTGTCGATCGCCACGCCCGCCTTGCCGACATCGCCCTCCACGCGCGGATGATCGCTGTCATAACCGCGATGGGTGGCAAGATCGAAGGCGACGGAAACGCCCTGCTGACCGGCGGCCAGCGCCTTGCGGTAAAAGGCGTTCGAGGCTTCCGCCGTGGAGAAACCGGCATATTGGCGGATGGTCCAGGGCCGCCCGGCATACATGGTGGCGCGCGGGCCGCGCGTGAAGGGCGCAAAGCCGGGCAGGCTGTCCAGATGGGAAATCTTCTGCAGATCATCAGCGGTATAGAGCGGCTTGACCTCGATGCCCTCCGGCGTGTGCCAGACGAGTGTGTCCGGTGAGCGCTTCAGCTCCTTTTCGGCAAGCTGCAGCCAATCCCGCACCGTTTTTTCACCCGACATGCATCTCTCCCCTTCTGCATTTCATTTTAGCACTGTGGCGGTTGATCGTGACGAAAATCGAACGGCCGCCCGCAGGCCCGCCCCCTTAAACCACTCCGATCCGCATCCGTTCCGCAAAAACGGCCAAAGGTCGTCACTCGAATTCGAGAATGACTTCATCCACCGCGAGGCTGTCGCCTGGTTTTGCCGCCACCCTGGCAACGCGTCCGCGTTTTTCCGCGCGCAGGATGTTTTCCATCTTCATGGCCTCCACCGTCGCCAATGCCTGCCCGGCCTCCACCTCGTCGCCCTCACCCACGGAAATACCGGTGATGACGCCCGGCATGGGGCAGAGCAGCAGTTTCGACGTATCCGGCGGCAGCTTTTCCGGCATCAGCAGCGCCAGTTCCGCAACGCGCGGGCTGCGGACGCGGGCGAGAACATCCATGCCGCGCCAGCGCAGGCGAACCGCTGCCCCTGCAAGATCGACCTTGGCGGCGATGACCTCGCCCGCCACCGTGAACAGCCCAAGGCTTTGGCCGGGATGCCAGCCGGTATCGATGGTCAGCGCCATCCCATCCTCAAAACGGACCGCCGCACCATCCGCACCGGTTTCGACGCTGACCCCGTGGCGGAACGCGCCAAAAGAAACCACCCAGTCACTACCGACAATGCGGCGGTGATTGCCAATGGTGCCGGAAATTTCAACCGCGCGGTTCTGCAAGCGCTGATTGATCATGGCCGCAATGGCGGAAAGCTTGCGCGCTGCGGCCTCATCCGGCTCGACGCCGGAAAAGCCTTCCGGAAACTCTTCCGCAATAAAGCCCGTCGTCAGGCGGCCGGCACGGAAACGCTCATACTGCATGACGGCCGACAGGAACGGTAGATTGTGGCCGATGCCCTCCACCTCGAAACGATCCAGCGCCTGCCCCATGGCGTCGATGGCGGTTTCACGATCCTTGCCTAGAGCGCACAGCTTGGCGATCATCGGATCGTAATACATCGAAATTTCGCCGCCTTCGAAAACACCAGTATCGTTGCGGATGACCGTTCCGTTTTCCTGTTCGCCTTCCTGCGGCGGACGATAACGCGTCAGCCGGCCAATGGAGGGCAGGAAGTTGCGATAGGGGTCTTCAGCATAAAGCCGGCTTTCTATGGCCCAGCCGTTCAGTTTCACATCCGTCTGGCCGAAGGAGAGCTTTTCACCTGACGCCACACGGATCATCTGTTCGACCAGATCGATGCCGGTGATGAGTTCCGTCACCGGATGCTCCACCTGCAGGCGGGTATTCATTTCAAGGAAATAGAAGTTGCGGTCGCCATCGACGATGAATTCCACCGTGCCGGCCGAATGGTAACCGACCGCTCTGGCCAGCGCCACGGCCTGCTCGCCCATGGCCTTGCGTGTCGCTTCGTCCAGAAAGGGTGACGGCGCCTCCTCGATGACCTTCTGGTTCCGCCGCTGGATCGAGCATTCGCGTTCGCCGAGATAAAGGATATTGCCGTGCTTGTCGCCCAGCACCTGAATTTCGATATGGCGCGGCTGGGTGACAAATTTTTCGATGAAGATGCGGTCATCGCCAAACGACGACTTCGCCTCGTTTTTGGAGGACTGAAAACCCTCGCGCGCTTCGGCATCGTTGAAGGCGATGCGCATGCCTTTGCCGCCACCGCCGGCCGACGCCTTGATCATGACGGGATAACCGATCTGCGAAGCGATCCTCACCGCCTCATCCGCATCCTCGATCAGCCCCATATGGCCGGGGACGGTGGAAACGCCCGCTTTCGCGGCCAGTTTCTTGGAGGTGATCTTGTCACCCATGGCCTCAATGGCGCCAACAGGCGGGCCAATGAAGACGACGCCCGCCTTTTCCAGCGCCTTAGCAAAGGCGGCGTTTTCCGACAGGAACCCGTAACCGGGATGGACCGCATCCGCCCCGGTCTTATTGATGGCCTCCAGAATTTTGTCGATGACGATATAGGACTGCGACGAGGGGGACGGGCCGATATGAACGGCCTCATCCGCTTGTCTCACATGCAGCGCATTGGCATCCGCATCCGAATAGACCGCGACAGTGGCGATGCCCATCTTCCTGGCCGTCTTGATCACCCGGCAGGCGATCTCGCCGCGATTGGCGATGAGAATTTTCTTGATCATGCGGTTGTTGCCCCTCTTCCCTCAGCGCAAACCCGTGAGTAGTCCTCAAATTTCGAAGAAATTCTCGAAGGATTCCGGGAAATTCTGCCGGGCGACACGTTCATCGATAACAAGCATCGCCTGATAGGAAAGCGGATCGAAGTTCTTTTCCGCCGGCACCACCTCGCGGCCGAAGAGGAGGTTGAGGCGGGCGGCGTCGAGATTGCCGCGCTCGAAGGGCTCAGGCCCGAAATGGTGCCAGAGCGAGTGCAGGAAGGCGGCATCGATTCGATGCTCCTTGGTGTCGTTGCGCGCCCTTCGGGGTATCATCTTGATAGGTGTTACCCCTTTGGGGTTGGCGCGGCGGATGGTGAACTGGACGCCCGTGCTCGGCATGCCGGAGGGAAATCCCTTGTGTTTGGTCATTTCGGGCAGGTTCGCCATCTTTTGTCCTTCCAGAACATTTCCAGTAAAAGCTGCCTAGCTTTTACGTCCGGAAATGCGTCAATTCAAATAGTTAGAGCGCTTTTGGCGCTCTAATCTTTCCTTACGCCTTGCCGATCTTGTCCTCAGTCTTCGTCTCGAAGTCGGAGGCATCGTGGCGTTCATGCAACTGTTCAGACGGATCGCCGGAGGTCTTGTTGACGATCACGCCGCGTTTGACCGCCGGGCGTTCGCCGATTTCGAGCGTCCAGCGCATGACGTTCTTGTAACCGTCCGCCTCAAGGAACGCACCGGCATCGCCATAGGCCTGGCCGAGCGCGATCTTGCCGTACCACGGCCAGACAGCCATGTCGGCGATCGTATATTCCGAACCCGCCAGATAGCGGTTTTCAGCCAGATGCCGGTCCAGCACGTCGAGCTGGCGTTTGACCTCCATCGCGTAACGGTCGATGGCGTATTTGATCTTGATCGGCGCATAGGCGTAGAAATGGCCGAAACCGCCGCCGAGGAAGGGTGCGGAGCCCATCTGCCAGAACAGCCAGTTCAGCGCCTGCGTGCGGGCATTGCCCTCTTTCGGCAGGAAAGCACCGAATTTTTCCGCAAGGTAGACGAGAATCGAGCCGCTTTCGAAAACGCGCGTCGGCTCAGCCGTCGAGTGATCCATCAGCGCCGGGATCTTGGAATTCGGATTGACGCCGACGAAACCGGAACCGAACTGGTCGCCTTCGCCGATCTTGATCAGCCAGGCATCGTATTCGGCGCCCTTGTGGCCAGCAGCCAGCAATTCTTCCAGCATGATGGTGACCTTCTGGCCGTTCGGCGTCGCCAGCGAATAAAGCTGCAGCGGATGCTTGCCGACGGGCAGTTCCTTTTCATGGGTGGGACCGGCGATCGGGCGGTTGATATTGGCGAACTGGCCGCCATTGCCCTTATCCCAGGTCCAGACCTTGGGCACTTCATATCCTGCGGGTAAATTATCTGCGGAGGAATTTTCGGCCATGAAAATGTGTCCTTTTGCGTTTTCGGGAGGACATCCGGACATCCGGGCGCCTGAACATCCATATAGTAAGGTGGCCAAAGCATTTTTCCAGCCCTGCTGCGGGTCAGAGCGGAATAGTGTCGTGTTTCTTCCAGCGGGTTTCCACGCTCTTGTTGCGTAGCGACGCAAAGGCGCGAGCGATGCGGCGGCGTGAGGAATGCGGCATGATGACCTCATCGATGAAACCGCGCTCCGCAGCGACGAAGGGATTGGCGAAACGCTCCTCGTATTCCTTCGTGCGCGCGGCAATCTTTTCCGGATCGGAAAGCTCGGAACGATAGAGAATTTCCGCCGCCCCCTTTGCGCCCATCACGGCGATTTCCGCCGTCGGCCAGGCGTAATTCACATCCGCGCCGATATGTTTGGAGGCCATCACGTCATAAGCGCCACCATAGGCCTTGCGGGTGATCAACGTTACCATCGGCACCGTCGCCTCCGAATAGGCGAAGAGAAGTTTTGCGCCGTGCTTGATGACGCCGCCATATTCCTGTGCCGTTCCGGGCAGGAAACCCGGCACATCCACCAGCGTCAAAAGCGGAATATTGAAGGCGTCGCAGAAGCGCACGAAACGCGCCGCCTTGCGCGAGGCGTCAATATCGAGGCAGCCGGCCAGCACCATCGGCTGATTGGCGACGACGCCCACCGTCTGGCCTTCGAGACGGATGAAGCCGGTGATGATGTTGCGGGCGAAAGCCTCCTGCAACTCGAAGAAGTCTCCCTCATCTGCCAGCGCGTGGATCAGTTCCTTCATGTCGTAGGGTTTGTTGGAACTGTCGGGGATCAGCGTATCGAGACGTGCTTCCAGCCGCGCCGGATCGTCGTGGAACGGGCGCTCCGGCGGCTTTTCGCGGTTGTTGAGCGGCAGGAAATCGAACAGCAGCCGCACATGCTCCAGCGTCTCGATGTCGTTTTCATAAGCGCCGTCGGCGACGGAGGATTTTTTCGTATGGGTGGAGGCTCCGCCCAGTTCTTCCGCCGTAACGATCTCGTTGGTCACGGTTTTGACCACATCCGGCCCGGTCACGAACATGTAGGAGGTATCGCGCACCATGAAGATAAAATCGGTCATGGCTGGCGAATAGACGGCGCCACCCGCACAGGGGCCCATGATGACGGAGATTTGCGGCACGACGCCGGAGGCGACGACATTGCGCTTGAAGACGTCGGCATAACCGCCGAGCGAGGCCACGCCTTCCTGAATTCTGGCCCCGCCGGAATCGTTGAGGCCGATCACCGGCGCGCCGTTGCGCACCGCCATATCCATGATCTTGCAGATTTTCTGCGCATGGGTTTCCGACAGCGAACCGCCGAGCACGGTGAAATCCTGCGAAAACACATAGACCTGTCGGCCATTGATGGTGCCCCAGCCGGTGACGACGCCATCCCCCGCCACCTTCTGCTCCGCCATGCCGAAATCCACCGCCCGGTGGGTCACGTACATGTCATATTCTTCGAAGGAGCCCTCATCCAGCAGCACGTCGATGCGCTCGCGCGCCGTCAGCTTGCCCTTGGCATGCTGCGCCTCGATGCGCTTGACGCCACCGCCGAGCCGCGCCTCGGCGCGCCGCGTTTCCAATTGCTCCAGAATGCCGGGCATGTTTCCTCCATGCGTTTCCTCAAAATCAATAGCTTAGAAAACATTCGCCTAGAAGCCTTGATCGTGCGCGTATGCGTGCCATAAATATTTGCAATGTTTAATTTTGCAAAGTTGCAACATGGCGACGGAAAAACTCTTCATCGGCCGCAAGGTTCGCGGCCTTCGCGAAAACGCCCGCGCCACACAGGCGCAATTTGCCGAACGGCTGGGCATCTCCGCGAGTTACCTGAACCAGATCGAGAATAACCAACGCCCGGTTTCGGCCAGCGTTCTGGTGACGCTGGTGGAAAAGTTCCAGCTCGACATGGCGGAGCTGGCGACGGGCGAAAGCGACCGGCTGGTTTCCGCCGTGCGCGAGGCGCTGAAAGACCCGTTGTTCCTGAATTACGAGCCTGGGCTTCAGGAATTGAAGCTGATCGCCCAGAACGCGCCGGGTTTTGCCCATGCGCTGCTGCGTGCCCATCAGGCCTATCGCCAGAACAGCGAGCAGCTGGTGCAGCTGGATGATCGACTGGGTCGCGGCACCGCACAGGTGGAAAGAACCCCTTACGAGGAGGTGCGCGACTTCTTCCACTTTGTCGACAATTACGTCGCCGAGATCGACGTTCTGGCCGAGGAGCTGGCACAGGAACTGGAGATCGAGGGAGGCGGCACCGATGGCATTCTGGCGACGCATCTGCGCAGCCGTTACGGCATCCATATCACCCGCACCGATGCGGCGGGCGGTCTGATCCGGCATTTCGATCCTGCGAGCAAGACGCTCGCCCTCAGCTCGTACATGGCCGCGTCCACCCGCTGTTTTCAGCTTGCATTGCAGATTGCCCAGCTTCACGCCGGCCCAACGGTGGACAGGGTGCTGGGCAGCGCCGGTTTCCGCAACACGGAAGCGGCCGAAATCTGTCGTATCGGACTTCACAATTATTTCGCCGCAGCGCTCATCCTGCCCTATGGCCGCTTTCACCGGGCGGCGCAGGAACTGCGCCACGATCTTGAGCTTCTGGCCGTTCGTTTCGGCGCAAGCCTTGAGCAGGTGGCCCATCGGCTGAGCACCTTGCAACGGCCGGGTATAAAAGGCGTGCCGATCTTTTTCGCCAAGATCGACCGCGCCGGCAACATCACCAAACGCCACAGCGCCACGCGGCTGCAATTTGCCCGTTTTGGCGCGGCCTGTCCGCTGTGGAATATCCATCAGGCTTTCGAAAGCTCCGACAGGATCGTGCGGCAGCTGGCGGAAACGCCCGATGGCGTACGCTATCTTTCCATCGCCACGCAGATCGAGAAAGCCGGTGCCGGTTTCAACACGGAGAGACCGCGTTATGCCATCGCGCTCGGCTGCGAAATTTCACACGCGCAGAATTTCGTTTATGCCGATACGCTCGATCTCGGCAATGCGGCCTCCTTCAAACCCATCGGCATTTCCTGTCGGGTCTGCGAAAGGGTGGATTGCGTGCAACGCGCCGTGCCGCCGTTGAAACGCAAGCTGCATTTCGATCATCTCTCGCGCGGGGCCCTGCCCTACAGTATCGCCGATTTTTGACCACGCTCAGGGCAGCGGCGCCATGGCGCGCCGCATGATGTTGGCATAATAGCCCCAGAAAAGCCGGGCGGCCACGGAGCGCCACGGCGACCAGAGCGCCGCCCGCTCCGCCAGCCATTTCGCCTCCGGCCTCACTTCCATATCAAGCGCATGCGCCACCGCCGATCTCAGCGCCACATCACCCACCGGAAAAATATCCGGATGCCCGCCGCAGAACATCAGATAGACCTCCGCCGTCCACGGGCCGATACCGCGAAGCGCCACCAGTTCGGAAAGGGCCGCAAGTCCCTCCTTGCGCACCACGCCGTCAAGATCGATCTGCCCTTGCGTGACGGCGCACGCCAGCCCCTCCAGCGTCGTCGCCTTGGCCCGGGAAAGGCCGAAGGTGGCGCGCAATTCCTCCGGCACACCTAGATAATTCTCCGCCGTGACCGCGCCGCCGGTGCCGGCAAGAATACGCGCCCATATGGCATTGGCGCTGGCGCGCGACACCATCTGCGAGACGACGATGTGGGCAAGGCCGGCAAAGCCGGGCTCGTGAATGCGCAGTTCCAGCGGACCGGCTATTTCAATGACGGGGCCAAGCGCAGGATCGAGGAGAGCGAGATGTTCCAGCCCTTCGCTGATGTCATCCATCCCGGTAATGATTTTCATATCAGTCATTCCATGTGCCGCCAGCCGGCTGGTTTGGCTCTTTAAAACATGGCAGAAGAAATCATGCCTTCGCCGTTCCGTCAAAAACCGGTTTACCGTTTTGCACCAAGCCCCAATGGCCTGCTGCATCTCGGCCACGCGCTTTCCGCCTTCCTGAACCACGATATGGCGCAAGACAATGACGGTCGTTTTCTGCTGCGTATCGAGGATATCGACCAGACCCGCTGCACACCGGAACTGGAGCAGGCGATCTATGATGATCTCGGCTGGCTGGGTCTCGACTGGGAGAAACCTGCGCGGCGGCAATCGGAGCATTTCGAAGAGTACCGTGTGGCGCTGGACAGACTGGTCGAGGCAGGGCTTGCTTACCCTGCCTTTCTGAGCCGTGGAGAAACCAAGGCGATCGTCAGGGCCTTCGAAGCGGAGGGAGGGTTGTGGCCGCGCGATCCCGATGGCGCGCCGCTTTACCCGACCATAGACCGGGAGAGGCCAAAGGCGGAACGGACAGCGCTGCTCGCTTCCGGCCGGCCGCACGCCTGGCGGCTCGACATGGAAAAGGCGATCCGCGCCGCCGACATCCCCCTGTTCTGGCGGGAAAGCGGCGATGGCGAGACGGGACAAATCAAGGCCCTGCCCGCGCTTTGGGGCGATGTGGTGCTGTCGCGTTCCGACGCGCCTTCGAGTTATCATCTTTCCGTCGTGGTGGACGATGCGCTGCAGGGCGTAACCCATGTGGTCCGCGGCATGGATCTCTATCACGCAACC
This sequence comes from Agrobacterium sp. B1(2019), assembly GCF_008274755.1. Lineage (NCBI taxonomy): Bacteria > Pseudomonadati > Pseudomonadota > Alphaproteobacteria > Hyphomicrobiales > Rhizobiaceae > Agrobacterium > Agrobacterium sp. B1(2019). The sequence goes on from NZ_VTPB01000002.1 coordinate 795,658, forward strand.
GCCATCCACCGGCTGTTGCAACACCTGCTGGACCTGTCGCAACCGGCCTATCACCATCACCGGCTGATCTTGGGCGCAGACGGGCGCAAGCTTTCGAAAAGCGAAGGCAGTACCGGCATTTCCGCCCTGCGGGCAGAAGGAGCGACGCCCTCAGATATCCGCCGGCTTGTCGGTCTCCTCTAGCGCCCGCTCCCGGCGCGCGCCGCTGCCGCCGATATTGCGGCGGATGATCTGGCGTACCTTGTATTTCATCAGCGCCGCATTGACCTCCGCGCCCAGCATGAAGATGACGCCGACCATATAAAGAAACACCAGAACCACCATCACCGAGGCGAGACCGGCATAGGTGGCGGCATAATTGGCGAAGGTGGAGAGATAATAGGCGAAGATCGCGGCACCGATGACCCAGAATATCATCGTCAGGAGAATGCCGGGCCAGACATCCCAGATGCGGCGTTTGCCGGCCGGAAGCCACAGATGCGCCGCCACCAGCCCCGCCGTTAGCACAACGATGGTACCGTAAAGACCAAGACTGGAGACCGTATTCAGCACGTCTGTCAGCCACGGGAACCGCTGCTCGGCAAAAGAGGTGGCGACCGGCACGGCGACCAGCACGATGCTGATGCCGGCAAAGACCACAACCGCAATCAGCACGTAAAGCAGGCTGAGCAGACGGGTGATATACCACCAGCGCGTCTCCGTGACACGATAGGCGCGGTTGAGCGAAATTCTCAGCGCCTCAACGCCGTTGGAGGCAAAATAGGCGGCCGCCAGCACCGAAATCGTCAGCAGCCCGCCGCGCGGAATGGTCAGCACCTGCTGCACCTGCGCCGCCAGCGGCCCGGCAATCGCTTCCGGCCATGTATCGAAAATCAGATGCACCGCCGTTTCGGAAAACTGGTCGGCCCCGAGAAAACCGGCAAGCGCCGTGCCGAAGATCAGGAAGGGGAACAGCGCCAGAAGGATGGACAGCGCCATATGGCTCGCCATCGCCCAGCCGTCATCCTCGGCGAAATGGGAATAGGCATCGAAGGCAACCTTGCCTGCCAGGCGCACTGCGGCAACCATGTCACCTCCATTCATCGGCATTTCATTTGTAACTTCGCCCCGAATATGGGAAATCAGCTTCGCTTTGTACAGCGCGCAAGCCCGGCTTTCGGTTCCATTTCCGAAAAGGATTTTGCGCAATTTAATTTTGTGAATCTGAGCGCACCTTGGCGCAAAGACCATTGGCGGGGCGGAACATGTCTGAAAAACCGGTCATCATCATCACCGGCTGTTCGTCTGGCATCGGTGCTTATTGCGCCGGCGCGCTCCACCGGGACGGTTGGCGGGTGTTCGCCACCGTGCGGCGTATCGTTGACATGGCCGCGCTCGAAAATCAGGGCATCGAAACCCTGATCATGGATTACACCAAGCCCGAAACCATCGCAGCACTGGTGGATACCGTTGCCGCCCGCACCGGCGGCCGCATCGATGCGCTTTTCAACAACGGCGCCTATGGCCAGCCGGGCGCGGTGGAGGATTTGCCTGTCGAAGCGCTGCGGGCACAGTTCGAAACCAACGTTTTCGGCTGGCACGATCTGACGCGGCGGGTCATTCCCTTCATGCGCGCCCACGGCACTGGGCGCATCGTGCATTGCTCCTCCATTCTCGGTCTCGTTCCCTATCGCTATCGCGGCGCTTACACCGCTTCGAAATTCGCGCTTGAGGGGCTGGGCGTCACGCTGCGCATGGAGCTTCAGGGCAGCGGCATCCATGTGAGCCTGATCGAACCGGGGCCGATCACCTCCAAATTCACCGCTACCGCGCTTGCCCATATCAACGAGCACATCGATCTCGAAAATTCAGCCCATGCGGCGGAATATAAACGCCAGTTGGCGCGCATGGATGGTTCCGGCCCCGTCAACCGCCACAAGCTTGGTCCGGACGCCGTTTATACCGTGTTGAAACACGCCCTGACGGCGGCAAAACCGAAGCCTCATTATCCCGTTACCGTGCCGGCCAAACAGGGGCTTATCCTGAAACGGCTCTTGCCTGCCGGACTTTTCTATCGTCTGCTGCGCAGATTCGATTGAGGAGGAGTAATACCGCATGTCCGGCTTCACCACCGTTCTGGCCCTTATCGTCATGGGCCTCGTCGTCATCGTGCTGATACGCGGCCTCTTCAACATGCTGAAGGGACAGGATGCCAACCGTTCCAACAAGCTGATGCAGCTTCGCCTGCTTTTGCAGGCCGTGGCGATTGTGTTGATCATGTTCACTCTCTGGCTCACCGGCGGTGGTCGCTGACATGGTGAAGCTGAACAAGATCTACACCCGTACGGGCGACAAGGGCACGACGGCGCTGGTTTCCGGACCGCGCCGGCTGAAGCACGATCTTCGCGTCGAGGCCTATGGAACAGTGGACGAGACCAATTCAGCCATTGGCGTCGCACGGCTTCATACGGGCGGGATTGAAAAGCTGGATGCCATGCTTTTTCGCATCCAGAACGATCTTTTCGATCTCGGCGCCGATCTCGCCACGCCTGACAATGGCGAGCCGCTTTCTTACGAGCCGCTGCGCATCGTCGAAAGCCAGGTCACGCGGCTGGAAAACGAAATCGACGATCTCAATGTCGCCCTTGAACCGCTGACCTCTTTCGTGCTGCCGGGCGGCAGTGCTGCGGCGGCCAGCCTGCACATGGCGCGCACCGTCTGCAGGCGGGCGGAAAGACTGATGGTGGAACTGTCCGTCACTGAGAACGAGATCGTCAGCCCGGCGGCGCTTAAATACGCCAACCGCCTGTCCGATTTCCTGTTCGTCGCCGCCCGCTTCGCCAATGAGGCCGGCAAGGCCGACATATTGTGGGTTCCCGGCAAGAACCGCTAAAGCGTTTCAACGACGCAACCAAAGGGCGTTCGATGTTCATACCGCTGCACGATGCGAACTCCCTCAAGCATATCCGGCTGCAATATGTCACCATCGGCCTGATCGTGATCAATGTGCTGATCTTTCTGTTTACCGGGGTGCTTGCCAGCGACACGCAGGCAAATGCGGCAGCCCTCGGCCTCGGTTTCATTCCGGCAGTCGTGTTCGACTACGCCTATCTGGAACCCGCCCTGCAGGTCGTTCCCGATGACCTGACCGTCGTCACCTATGCTTTCCTGCATCTCGATTTCTGGCATCTGGCCGGCAACATGCTGTTTCTCTGGGTCTTCGGCGACAATGTCGAGGATGCACTCGGTCATTTCCGTTTCCTGATCTTCTATGTCATCTGCGCGATTGCCGGCGCCCTGTTTCACGGTTTCGTCGCCCCCACCTCGGAAGGGCCGCTGATCGGCGCTTCGGGTGCGGTTTCAGGCGTCGTCGCGGCCTATTTTCTTCTGCATCCCAAGGTTCGCGTCTGGGTGCTTGTTCTCATGCGCATTCCGCTTCCCTTGCCCGCCTTCGTTCCGCTGGCGCTGTGGATCGGCCAGCAGTTCCTGATGCTGGCGCTCGGGCTTGAGGAAAACGTCTCCTGGGGGGCGCATGTCGGCGGCATCATGGCCGGCGCGATCATGGTGATTTTCATGCGCAGGCGGGGTGTTCCCCTGTTTGACCGCACGATTGTTCCGCCAAGGGCGGCGCAGTTCAAGAATCCGTCGCAAACGGCGGGGTTGTCGCAAATCGAACGGGGCTATGACGGGAGCAGATGAGCTCTTGCAAAAGAGATAGAGTATTTACGTGAACGTCAACGTAAGATATGCCTTACGCGCATGCGATAATGAAGATTGCTCCGTTGTAATTGCGGGAAAAATGCTTATCCATGTCGCCAACCTGTTTTTGGAGGTCCGCGCGGTCAACTGGCCAAAGCGGACAGGAGTTTGAGGAAAGCCGCCGATGAAGATCCTTGTCCCCGTCAAACGAGTCGTCGATTACAACGTGAAGATCCGCGTAAAATCGGATGGTTCAGGCGTTGAGCTTGCCAATGTGAAGATGTCGATGAATCCGTTCGACGAAATCTCGGTGGAAGAGGCGCTGCGCCTGAAGGAAGCCGGCAAGGCCGAAGAGGTTGTGGTCGTCTCCATCGGCCCGGCCAAGGCGGAAGAAACGCTGCGCACCGCGCTCGCGATGGGCGCTGACCGCGCCATCCTGATCGAAACCGATGAAACGGTTGAGCCGCTCGCCGTCGCCAAGCTCTTGAAGGGCGTGGCCGAGGCTGAGCAGCCCGGTCTCGTCATCGTCGGCAAGCAGGCGATCGATGACGATTCGAACCAGACCGGCCAGATGCTGGCAGCCCTTCTGGGCTGGGGCCAGGGCACCTTTGCCTCCAAGGTCGTGCCGTCAGACGGCAAGGTCGCGGTCACCCGCGAAGTTGATGGCGGTTTGCAGACGGTTGAACTGAAACTTCCCGCCGTCGTCACCACCGATCTTCGTCTGAACGAGCCGCGCTATGCCTCACTGCCGAACATCATGAAGGCAAAGAAGAAGCCGCTCGACAAAAAGGCTCCGGCCGATTTCGGCGTCGATGTTTCGCCGCGCCTGAAGGTGTTGAAGACCGAGGAGCCCGCGGGCCGCAAGGCCGGCATCAAGGTTGGCTCGGTTGCCGAGCTGGTCGAAAAGCTCAAAGCCGACGGCGTCCTCTAAGGTTTCGGAAAAGGGAGATATTCTCATGGCCATTCTTCTTCTGGCAGAACACGACAACGCAACCCTTTCCGACCTGACGGGCAAGACGCTGACGGCGGCAACGCAGATCGGCGGCGACGTCCACGTTCTGGTTGCCGGTTCCGGTGCCAAGGGCGCTGCTGACGCGGCTGCGAAACTCTCCGGCGTTTCCAAGGTGCTGCTCGCCGACGACGCCTCCTATGGTAATGCGCTCGCCGAGCCGCTGGCTGCGCTGATCGTCTCGCTCAGCCCTTCCTATGACGTTATCATCGCCCCGGCGACGGCGTCGGCGAAGAACGTGCTGCCGCGTGTGGCAGCGCTTCTTGACGTGGCGCAGGTCTCTGAAATCATCGAAGTCGTATCGCCTGATACCTTCAAGCGTCCGATCTATGCCGGTAACGCCATCCAGACCGTGCAGGCAACCGACGCCAAGAAGGTCATCACCGTTCGCCCGACCGCTTTTGCGGCAGCGGCAGAAGGTGGTTCGGCATCGGTCGAGACGATCGCCGCTGCTGAAAACCCCGGCGTCTCCTCTTTCGTTTCCGATGCGCTTGCCTCGTCCGACCGTCCGGAACTGACCTCCGCGAAGATCATCATCTCGGGTGGCCGTGCGCTTGGCTCTTCGGAAAAATTCAAGGAAGTCATCCTTCCGGTCGCCGACAAGCTCGGTGCCGCCGTTGGCGCCAGCCGCGCAGCCGTCGATGCAGGTTACGCGCCGAACGACTGGCAGGTGGGTCAGACCGGCAAGGTGGTAGCACCGCAGCTTTACATCGCGGCCGGTATTTCCGGTGCCATCCAGCATCTGGCCGGCATGAAGGACTCGAAGGTCATCGTCGCCATCAACAAGGATGAAGAAGCGCCGATTTTCCAGGTTGCCGATTACGGTCTCGTCGCAGACCTGTTCGAGGCGCTGCCGGAACTGCAAAAAGCCCTTTGATTGCAAATACATGATGAAGGCGGCGCGTTTTTTGAACGCGCCGCCTTCTCTTTTTCGGCGATATGCGTAACATCGCCAGCGAATTTCTATATGCAGCACATGGGAGAACAGCATATGACCGCCCCCTTTAAGAATATCGGTGTCATCGGAGCCGGTCAGATGGGGTGTGGCATAGCGCATGTTTCCGCCATTGCCGGATACAGGGTCCACATCTACGATCTTTCGAAGGAAGGCATCGAGGCCGGCCTTGCCACGATCAACGGCAATCTCGCCCGCCAGGTCACCAACGGCAAGCTTTCCGACGAGGCCCGCAAGCAGGCGCTGACGCTCATCAGCGGTTCGACCGACGTCAATGATCTGGCACCGATGGATCTTGTCATCGAGGCTGCCACGGAAAACGAAGAGATCAAGCGCAAGATCTATGCGCAGGTCTGCCCGGTGCTGAAGCCGGAAGCGCTTCTCGCCACCAACACCTCGTCACTTTCCATCACCAGGCTTGCATCGGCCACCGACCGTCCCGAACAGTTCATGGGCATCCACTTCATGAACCCGGTCCCCGTCATGAAGCTGGTGGAACTGGTGCGCGGCATCGCCACCAATGAAAAGACCTTCGACGCGGCCAAGGATTATGTGCGGACGCTGGAAAAGGCGATCACCGTCGCCGAAGATTTCCCGGCCTTCATCGTCAACCGCATCCTGCTGCCGATGATCAACGAGGCGATCTATACGCTTTATGAGGGCGTCGGTTCGGTGGAGGCCATCGATACTGCCATGCGGCTTGGCGCCAACCACCCGATGGGACCGTTGCAGCTTGCCGATTTCATCGGTCTCGACACTTGTTTGTCGATCATGCAGGTGCTGCATGACGGCCTCTCCGACAGCAAATACCGCCCCTGCCCGCTACTGGTCAAATATGTCGAAGCCGGCTGGCTCGGCCGCAAATCCGGCCGCGGCTTCTACGATTACAGGGGTGAGACGCCGGTTCCGACGCGCTAAGCCCGGACCACTATCGTCTCTGCCTTCGGCTGAACCCTCAGGCAATCAGCAAATACGTAACCGCTCCGACACCCGCGGCAAAGATGGATGCGGCCGTAAGCAATCCGCAATAAACGAGCGTTCCGGAAACGGCGGCGACGAATACGCGTCCTGCCGCGTTGGCGGCGAGAGCGGCGAGGACTGCGCTCGCCACGATGTCCGGCGAAAGATTCTGCGCGCTGGTTCGCAACGCACTGAGAACCGCGACATCGGCATCGAATATGGCAGACAGAGCCGTGAGGGCGATGAAGCCGCCGGCGCCGATCCAGACGAGAAGAACGGCATTCAGCGTTCGCGTTGCGGCAAAAAGCGCGGCGAAGATGGCAAGGGGCGCCAGGTCGAACGGGTTTTTTGCATTGAGTTCTTGCCCGGACTGCGTGTCCTGCAGCCTTATCAGGCCGGCGCCGCTCAATCCGAGAACCAGTGCCGCAGTCAGCGTCGCCGGTGCGATAAGCGAAAACGTCGTCAGCGAGAGGGCGAGAACAATAACGAGAATCCGGAGCAACGATACAGCCGCGGCCAGCACCGCCACACCGGCCAGAGGCCACGCGTTTTCACCGCTTTTCGCCTTCTGCCCGAAGCTGGCGGTTACAGCGGTCGATGAAACAAGGGCGCCCGCCAGCCCGGTCACCAGCAGGCCGCGAGTTGAGCCGAGGAGGCGCACCGCAATATAGCCGCAATAGGAGATCGCGGCGCTGAGCACGGTGAACAGCCATATTTCCCACGGGTTGAAGCCGCCCCACGGATCGATCGCCCGGTTCGGAAGGATCGACAGGCCGACGGCGGTCATCACGGCAAGCACCAGCGCGGAGCGGAGTTCGACCCAAGTCAGCCGTTTCAGCAGGCGGTGGAGAACTTCCCTGCCGGCGAGCAATGCTGCAAGGGCGGCAGCACCAGCCGCCGCCGCCTGATATTGTGCCGTTACCGCAAGCCCGCCGAGGGCAAAGACGCAGAGAGCCGCAACCACGCCGGTGACACTGAAATCATTGTCATGACGCGCTTCGCGCAGCTTGAACCATGAAAAACTGAATGCGAACCCCAGAAAACCCGCCGCGAAAGCGAAAACGCTATTCTGCTCTGCGGCCAACACGCCGAAGACGCCACCCAGCAAACCGGTAATGCCATAGGTCCTGATCCCGGCGGTGCGGCTGCCCGCCGGCGCATCGCGCTCCCGCCAGCCGCGCTCAAGGCCGACGAGCAGGCCGATGGCGAGAGCAAGACCAAGCCGGGGAATAAGCAACTCCATATCGGCACCCATTCATGGCGGAAGCCAGGATCATTATACGGGGTGGGAACGGGCTTGTCTTCACCGGCCCGTCCGCTGGAAAGACGGGCGTTGACGGCGGTTGCGGCTCATAGTGCCCAATATTCCGGCCACCGCATCATTTTCCAGTAGCCGCGGTCACCAGCGCCTCGGCGTCTTCACTGTCCCACGCGGCCGGGCCGTTCATGGCGGCGAGCAGGCAGCCGTTTTCATCCAGCAGCAGGGTTGCCGGCAGGCCGAAAGCAAGACCTTCCTTTTTCAGAACGTTGAAGACGCCCATGGAGCTGTCGCGGTAGTGCTTCAGAGCATCGATCTTGTATTCATCCATAAAGGCTTTCGGTTTTTCATCCGCGCCGGTATCGATGTTGACGGCAACGACCTCAAAATTCTCGCCGCCCTTTTCTTTCTCGAGCGCGTTCAGCGCCGGCATCTCTTCGCGGCAGGGCACACACCATGTGGCCCAGAGGTTGAGAAGAACCGCCTTGCCCTTGAGATCGGCGAGCGTCATGTCTTGCGACTGCGGTCCCTTGAAGGAAAGCGGAATGATGCGCGGCCTGTCTGCTGCCGACATGGCCGCCACCTGCCCTTTCAGAAACGGTTTCAGCGAGGCAATGCGGTTTGCCGCCCCCTCACATAAACCGCCGTCTGCCACCGCTGCCCCTTGAACCGGGCTCTCAGACCCAATATGCCTGAACCAGACCGCGCCAGCACCGGCGAGCACACCGGCCACGGCAGCAATTGCAACCAATTTGGCGGAAGGAAGCCTGAACGGCCTTTTTTCTGTCATCGAATACTCCAGGGCACTTAACATGGCTGACGGCACAGATCAGAAATCCTCCAACCAGATGTGGGGCGGGCGTTTCGCTTCCGGGCCATCTGCCATCATGGAAGAGATAAATGCCTCCATCGGCTTCGACAAGAAGCTTTACGCCCAGGATATCCGCGGCTCTATGGCGCATGCCACCATGCTGGCATCTAAAGGCATTATTTCGCCTGAAGATAAAGACAAGATCATCAATGGTCTGAACACGATCCTGTCAGAGATCGAAGCCGGCACCTTTGAATTTTCGCGCAAACTCGAAGATATTCACATGAATATCGAGGCGCGCCTTGCGACCCTTATCGGCACGGCCGCTGGCCGCTTGCACACCGCACGCTCGCGCAACGACCAGGTGGCGCTCGATTTCCGCCTGTGGGTCAAGGAAGAACTGCAGAAGACGGAAGGGATGCTGACCGCCCTCATCGCCGCCTTCCTCGACCGCGCCGAAGAAAATGCCGACACCGTCATGCCCGGCTTCACCCATCTGCAGACGGCGCAGCCCGTCACCTTCGGCCATCATTGCATGGCCTATGTGGAAATGTTCGGCCGCGACCGCGCCCGCGTGCGCCACGCCATCGAGCATCTGGACGAAAGCCCGATTGGCGCCGCTGCCCTTGCCGGCACCGGCTATCCCATCGACCGCCACATGACGGCCAAGGCGCTCGGTTTCCGCGAACCGACCCGCAACTCCATCGACACCGTGTCCGACCGCGATTTCGCGCTGGAATTCCTGTCCATCGCTTCCATCTGTGCCACGCATCTGTCGCGTCTCGCCGAAGAGATCGTTATCTGGTCGACGCCGCAATTCGGTTTCATCCGCCTGTCGGACGCCTTCTCCACCGGCTCGTCGATCATGCCGCAGAAGAAGAACCCCGACGCCGCTGAACTGGTGCGCGCCAAGACGGGCCGCATCAACGGTTCGCTGGTGGCGCTGCTGACGGTCATGAAGGGCCTGCCGCTCGCCTATTCCAAGGACATGCAGGAAGACAAGGAACAGGTTTTCGATGCCGCCGAAAGCCTGGAGCTGGCGATTGCCGCCATGACCGGCATGATCCGCGACCTTGAAGTGCGCAAGGAACGCATGCGTGCGGCGGCCGGCTCGGGTTATTCCACCGCCACCGACCTTGCCGACTGGCTGGTGCGGGAAGCAGGTCTGCCCTTCCGCGACGCCCACCACGTGACCGGCAATGCCGTGGCGCTGGCAGAAAAGAAAGGCTGCGATCTTGCAGATCTTTCGCTGGAAGAATTGCAGGCCATCCACCCCGGCATCACCAAGGGTGTTTTCGACGTTCTGTCCGTAGAAGCATCGGTTGCCAGCCGCACGAGTTTCGGCGGCACCGCCCCTTCGGAGGTGCGCAAGCAGATCGCCTGGTGGCGTGAACGCAACTGATAAATTCGCGTTACACTGCGATCACAAGAAACAGGGTGCACAAGCGCCCTGTTTTTCGTTATCAGAGAGGCACATATTTCCTTTGGACAGGCCCATGCTTTCAAAAACCGCGCGCAAACTCATCGTTCCCATCGGCATGACGCTCGCCGTCAGCCTTGCTCTTTCCGCCTGCGGGCGTAAGGGCGACATCGATCCGCCGAGCACGCCGGTCGAAATGCGCAACAAACGCGCCGCCGATGGAAGCGAACCGAAGCCGGCGACGGCTGAGCGTCCGTTCATTCTCGACAAGCTTCTCTGACGGGTAAAAAGCCGTGAACCATTTTGGCTATATCGACGGCGTGCTGCACGCCGAAAACGTGCCTGTGCCTGAGATCGCCAAGGCGGTCGGCACGCCTTTCTACGTCTATTCGACCGCAACGCTGGAGCGCCACTACAAAGTGTTCTCGGGCGCTTTCGCCGATGTGGACGCCATGGTTTGTTACGCCATGAAGGCCAATTCCAACCAGGCGGTGCTGAAGACGCTTGCAAAGCTCGGCGCGGGCATCGACGTCGTTTCCGGCGGTGAATTGCGCCGCGCACTTGCAGCCGGCGTGCCGGCAAGCCGCATCATGTTTTCCGGCGTCGGCAAGACGGTGGCGGAAATGGACTATGCGCTGGAAGCCGGCATCTATTGCTTCAACATTGAATCCGAGCCGGAGCTGGAAGTCCTCAATCTGCGCGCCGTCAAGGCCGGCAAGCGGGCGCATGTCTCCTTCCGTATCAATCCGGATGTGGATGCCCGCACCCACGCCAAGATTTCCACCGGCAAGAAAGAAAACAAGTTCGGCATTTCCTATGAACGCGCCCGCGCGGTCTATGCCCATGCCGCCACCCTGCCCGGCATCGAAGTGACCGGCATCGACATGCATATCGGCAGCCAGATCACCGAATTGCAGCCCTTCGAGGATGCCTTCCGGCTGCTGCGCGAACTGGTGGAAGCGCTTCGCGGCGACGGCCACACGATCAGCCACGTCGATATTGGCGGCGGTCTCGGCATTCCCTATCGCGATGACAACAACCCGCCGCCGCTGCCGGATGCCTATGCCCATATCGTCAAGAACGAGCTGAAGAGCCTCAACTGCAAGATCGTTACCGAACCGGGCCGCCTGATCGTCGGCAATGCCGGCATTCTGGTGACGGAAGTGATCTATGTGAAGGATGGCGGCGAAAAGACCTTCGTGATCGTTGACGGCGCCATGAACGACCTCATCCGCCCCACACTTTACGAGGCCTATCACGGCATCCGCCCGGTGGTGCAGCCGGCCGAAAACACACCGCGCATCAAGGCCGATATTGTCGGCCCTGTCTGCGAAACCGGCGATTATCTGGCGCTCGACCGCGAAATGGCTGCGCCGCAGCCGGGCGATCTCATCGCCGTCAGTTCTGCTGGCGCCTATGGCGCAGTGCAGGCCGGCACCTACAACTCGCGCCTGCTGGTGCCGGAAGTGCTGGTGAAGGACGACAAATTCCACGTCATCCGTCCGCGGGGCACCTATGAAGAGTTGATCGCGCTCGATTCCGTACCCGCCTGGCTCGATTGATCTCGCCCGCATCACCGGTTTGCCGATCACAATCAAGCGAAGCTGCCTAAAAAATGGGGGTGAGGGCTTGGGCGCCCTCGTCTTCGCCACAAAGAATGTTATCCTTGCCCCCGTGATATAAACAGCTCGCCGTTCCGGGAATGGCGTTCGACGTGGCCAGAACCGGGAGAACGGATTGATGACCACAGCCGGAGAGGACAAGACTGGCGGAAAGCGCGCGACTGGTGCGTTTGCGCAGCGGCCGGACCTTGCCCGCCGGGTCGTCGCCAAGCGCTTCTTCGCAAAAATCGTGCTGCTCTCGGAGAACATCGCGCCGAAAACGCTGTGGCCACTTTCCATCGCCGCCGTGTTTCTGGTCCTTGCCTGGTTCGGCCTCTACCGGCATATGCCGGATTTCCTGCGGCTCGGCATCGTTTTCGTTCTGGTTTTCAGTTTCATCGCCACGCTTTTACCGATCCTTCGGCTGAAATGGCCGACGGATCATGAAGCCTCGCGCCTGCTTGAAGACCGCAATGGTCTCGCGCACCAGCCGGTTGGCGTGCAGGAGGACGAGCCCGCCTTCGATACGCCCTTTTCCCGAACGCTATGGAAAGAACACCAGATCCGCATGGCGGAGCGCATTGCCGCGCTGAATGCCGGCCTGCCGAAACCGGATATTGCCCGTTATGACCGTCTGGCGCTGCGCGCCATTCCCGCCCTTCTTCTGGCCGCCGCCTTCGGTTTTTCCTATTCCAACGGCGCGGGCACGATTGCGGATGCCTTCCGTAGCCGGCCGGCCGTCGGTCCGCTCAATCCCGATATTCGTCTCGACGCGTGGGTCACGCCGCCATCCTATACGGGTCGCGCGCCGATTTTCCTGACCGGACGTGACGCAACCAACCGCGATACGGTTTCCGTGCCGCAATCCTCCAAGCTGACGATCCGGATGACCGGCGGCGATGGCGGCGAGGAAGTGACTTTCGAGCCTGAAATGGCAGGCGCCTTGCAGAAGCTTGCTCCTGAAGCGGCCAAAGTCGACAGTGCAAGCGGCGATATCGCCGTTCAAACGCCGGTTCGTTCGGCGGATCAGCCCGTCGCGCCGCGCACTTTCGCCATGGATGTTACCGAAAGCGGCATGATCACCGCCAATGGCGAACAATGGGTGTTCAACGTCATCGCCGACCAGCCGCCCAGCATCGCCTTCGACAACATGCCGCGACGCGCCGTCAATGGCGCGCTGGAAGTGGGCTTTACCGCCAAGGACGATTATGGGCTGAAGGAAGCCCATGCCATCATCGAGCCGATTGGTGTCGCGGAAGGTGCGACCGCACTTTATCCGCCGCCGGAATTCAAGCTCGATCTGCCGCGGCAGAACAACCGCGAAATCAAGGGGCTGACCAGCCGCAACCTGACCGAACATCCGATGGCTGGCAAACGCGTGCGTATCACGCTGGTTGCCACCGATGGTGCGGGCCAAACGGGCCGCAGCCCCGCGCATGAAATGGTGCTGCCGGGCCGCAATTTCTCCGAACCGCTGGCCGCCTCCATTGCCGAGCAACGGCAGATATTCTCGCTCGATACGCGCCAGATGCCGAAGGCGATCGCCTATAACGAGGCGGTGGGCCTGCGCCCGGAAGAGACCATTCCCAACACCACCCATTATCTCCTGCTGCAATCGGCCCAGACCCGCATGCGGCTCGCCTATAATGAGGAGATGCTGAAGGATACGGCCGATTATCTCTGGGAAATCGCGCTCGGCATCGAGGACGGCGATCTTTCGCAAGCCGAAAGACGCCTGCGCGATGCGCAGAATGCACTTTCCGAAGCGCTTCAGCGCAATGCTTCCGACGAGGAAATCGCCAAGTTGATGCAGGAACTGCGGGAAGCCATGCAGCAGTTCATGAGCGAGCTTGCCCAGCGCATGCAGAATGCGCCGCAGACCAACATGAACAGCCAAGCACAGAACGTATTGCGCCAGCGAGATCTGGAAAACATGATGAACCAGATCGAGAACCTCGCCCGTTCCGGCAATCGCGACGCGGCGCAGGAAATGCTCTCGCAGCTGCAGCGCATGATGAACAATCTGCAGGCAGGCCGGCCGCAGCGTCAGGGGCAGCAGGGGCAGCAGCAGAGCAGCAAGATGCGCCAGCAGATCGACAAGCTGGGCGAAATCCTGCAGCAGCAGCAGAAATTGATGGACGAGACCTTCAAGCTGGATCAGGCGCTGCGCGACCGGATGCAGCGCGGCGACCCGCAACAGGGCGACGACGAGCAGCAGATGGGTGAAAACGGCCAGCAGCCGCAAGAGGGGCAGCAGGAACAACAGGGCGAGAATGGCCAACAAGGCGGACAGCCAAGCGACCAGATGACCGCCGAACAATTACGCGACGCGCTGAAAAACCTGCGGGCCCAGCAGGATGCGCTCGGCAAGCAGCTCGGCGAATTGCAACAGGGCCTTCGCGATCTCGGCATGGAACCGGGCGAAAACTTCGGCAAGGCGCAGCAGGAAATGGAAGGAGCCGGCGAGGCACTGGGTAAAGGCCAGGGCGAGCAGGCTGTCGAAGGTCAGGGCAATGCGCTGAATGCGCTGCGCCAGGGCGCACAGGACATGATGGGCCAGATCATGCAGGCCATGCGCCAGCAGGGCCAGCAGCCCGGACAGGGTCAGGAGGGCATGGCGGGCCAGGGCGGCCAGAACGGCCGCGACCCGCTCGGCCGTCCGCGCAGCACCACCGGCCCGGATTTCGGCGACCAGGTAAAAGTGCCGGACGAAATCGACGTGCAGCGCGCCCGCGCAATCCTCGAGGCTATCCGCGAAAAACTCGGCAACAACCCGCCCGGTGAAATCGAGCGGCGGTATCTGGAGCGGTTGCTGGATATACAGTGAGGATCAGAAGCCATTCACGGCGATCCGGCCCACCACTTCAATTTCGTAACTTTCCGGAAAAGCAGACCGCGGGGAGAACTACTAGGCAGGTCGCAAAACACTTTGACGTCATCCTCGGCCTTGCGCCATTACTGTCCGGTTTAATTTTCTGGACAAGGCGCATGACGGAGTAGAGAGTTGACAACTCCGCAACAAAAAAGGCGACCCATGGGCCGCCTTCCTCAAATCTTTGTAATCCTATCACTCACGCCGCAAGCGCCCGCGCCACGGCCTTGCGAATATCCGGGAGCGCGAAGGGTTTGGAAACCACATCCACAATCTTCGTCGCCAGATCATCAGCCCGTTCGCGCTGTTCGGCGTAACCCGTCATCAGCAGGATGCGCATGGCCGGGAAGCGTTCGGCGGCGCGGTGCGCCAGCTCGATGCCATCCATGACCGGCATGCGGATATCCGAAAGAAGAAGATCGAAACTGGTTTCCTGGAGCTTTTCCAGTCCCTGCTCGCCATCCGCCGCCTCATAGGTCTCGTGACCGTCGAGACGCAGCGCGCGAGCGACGAAAGCCCGCAGTGCATCCTCGTCTTCGGTAATCAGAATCTTCGCCATTATTCATTGCTCCTGGGCATCATTTCCAGCCGTGAGCAACATCGCAGGCTCCTCTTTTCAAGAGGTAAACACCCAGGCTTTCGCTGGCTGAATGGTTAATGAGGCGTCTCCGCCCTGTGCCGTTCCGGCACGGAAAAGATGCTCAGGCGTCGCCGGTCACGACGCCGACGAAGGGCAATTCGCGGAAGGCATAAGCGACATCCATGCCGTAACCCACGACGAAATAATCAGGACATTCGAAACCGACATAATCGGCCTCCAGATCTTCCTTGCGTTTCACTTTCTTGTCGAGAAGCACCGCGATGGTGACATTGCGCGCACCGCGCTCGTAAAGCAGTTCCTTGGCGAAACGCAGCGTGCGGCCGGATTCGAGAATATCGTCGATCAGGAGCACATCACGGTCCTTCACGTCGCTGTCAATATCCTTGACGATCCGCACACCTTGGGAAACCGTGCCTGCGCCATAGCTCGACAGCGTGATGAACTCGACCTCAGGAGCAAGACCGCTGTCATGCAGTGCGCGGATAAGATCGGCCGCGAAAATGAACGATCCCTTGAGCACGGCAATGACCAGTAAATCCTTGGTCGGGCCGCTGGCGATGTGCTTGGCCATGTCGCGATTGCGCTCGGCGATCTGCTCGGCGCTATAAAGCGGCTCGATGTTTTTTCCACGGACGACGGGCATTCTTACTCCTGTGCTGCGCCTTGCCGATTTTACCTTTCAGTAAAAATAGAAGACAGGCGTTAGCACAGTCAGCGTTCGGACGCACCCGCCTCGACGAAGGAAAGCTTGATCTCCGGCGTTTTTCCACCGGGATGGCGCAACTTTGCCGAAAAACCGTGGCTGAAACCCGCCTGCATCTCTTTCACTGGCGGTTCGATGACCATGCTGGCCACCAGTTGGCCCTTGGCGGCGAAGAGATCGGCGCGCAGGGCCGGCACCTCTTCCAGATTGCCGCCGTTGTTTTCCACAATGCCGCTGATGAGCAAGATATCCATGCCGCCCGCTTCCTGCGGGGTTACGGTGACGTGGGAAATGGCGAGAGGATTGACCGAGGCCGCGACAGCCGTCTTTTCCGGCACCACGACCGAGAGGCCGCCCGAACATACGAAGACAAAAATGGCGAGGCCGGCCACCAGCGCCGAATAGGCATCCGCCGACAGGCGAGACAATCTGCGATCCACCCAGCCAATGAAAGCGAGGCAAAGAATGGCGAGGGTAACGGGCGGTTTTTTCACCTGCCGGCGCGCTGCGCCGCAATTGTCGTTTCCGGGTTGCCGCGAACGGTTTTCCTTGATGGTGACAAATTCCGCGTCTACCACATCGCGGTCGGGATTTGCCGCTCGCGCCGTGCGGCGCACCGGCGTTTCCGGCATCAGGAGGTCGAAATCGAATGCCGCTTGCCGGCGAGATGAACGGAACATAGCCATAGAATTCCTTGGGTGAGGTTTTCCGGCCCGCAAAACTGGGCATTGCAACGAATCCTGCCAAGTTTTAAATTTAATTGGTTAATGCTTCGCAAAAGCGGCTCGCACAGGCCAACGGATCCGGGTTAAACCCCGACATCCGAAACCCACGAGCCAGCGGCTTGCGAACCACCACGAAACGAAGAGACTGGAAGTCCGTTGATCCATTTCGAAAATGTCGGGTTGCGTTACGGCATGGGACCCGAGATCCTGAGGGACATGACCTTCGATATCCCCAAGGGTTCGTTCCAGTTTCTGACCGGCCCTTCGGGTGCCGGCAAGACTACGCTGCTCCGCCTGCTTTTGATGTCGCTGCAGCCTACGCGCGGGCATATCCGCATGTTCAACCGTGACGTTTCGCGCATTCCACGTAGCGAGTTGCCGATGCTGCGCCGTCGCGTCGGTATCGTGTTTCAGGATTTCCGTCTGCTCGATCATCTGACGACCTATGAAAACGTCGCCCTGCCGCTGCGCGTGCGCGGCAAAGAAGAGAGCGCCTATCGCAACGACGTGATAGAGCTTCTGAAATGGGTCGGCCTTGGCGAACGCATCAACGTGCTGCCGGCCATTCTTTCCGGCGGGGAAAAGCAGCGTGCCGCCATCGCCCGCGCACTCATGGACCAGCCGGAAATATTGCTGGCCGACGAGCCCACCGGCAACGTCGATCCGCCGATGGCCAAGCGCCTTCTCAACCTTTTCCTGGAACTCAACCGGCTGGGCACGGCCGTTGTCATCGCCACCCATGATTTTGGTCTGATGGACCAGATTGATGCGCGCCGGATGATCCTCACCGAAGGGCGGCTCGATATCTATGAATGAGATCAACCGCAAGCCGTTGAAGCCGGAAGCGGCGCAGCCGAAGCGCCCGCCCATGCGCATCCGCCCGATGGCACCGATCCTGCCGCCTTCCAACATTCAGGGTAATGCGCTGATGGTGGTGATCGCCATCATGGCCTTTCTCGCCTGCCTCACTCTTGGTGCCGTCTCCATGGTGCGCGCCACCGCCGCCACCTGGCAGAGCCAGATTTCCCGCGAGATCACCATCCAGATCAAGCCCGAGGACGGGCTGGACATGAATGCGGCGCTAAACAAGGCGCGCAATCTGGCGCTCACCTTCGTCGGCACGCGGGATGGCACCATCCTCGACGATGCGGCGACATCGCGCCTTTTGGAGCCGTGGCTCGGCAGCGGTCTCGATCTTTCGGAACTGCCGGTACCTCGTCTCGTCGTCATCACCATCGACGAAAACAATCCACCCGATTTCCAGGCGATGCGGGATATGCTGAAGGCCGAAATTCCGCAGGCATTTCTGGACGACCACCGCACCTGGGTCGACAGGCTGGTCTCCATGGCCAGAACCACTGTCATGATCGGCGTCGGTGTTCTTATCCTCGTCTTCACCGCCATGGTGCTGACGGTGGTGTTTGCGACGCGCGGCGCGCTTTCCGGCAACCGGCATATCGTCGAGGTTCTGCATTTCGTCGGCGCGGAAAGCAGCTTCGTGGCGCGTGAATTCCAAAAGCATTTCCTGAAAATCAGCCTCAAGGGGGCGGCGGCCGGCAGCGCACTGGCCGCCGGCGTGTTCCTCGTCGCCGGTTTCTGGCAGTCGAGCACTGTCGCCACGCCGCAGAGCGATCAGGCAAGCGCACTTTTCGGCTCGTTTTCGGTCGGTCTCGGCGGGTATCTCGGCATCGCCATGACGATGATCATCATCGCGCTTTTGACCACCCTCACGGCGCGCATGACCGTTATCCGAACCATCGACGATATCGACCGCGTCCGCTCCGATCCGTCGAAAAGCGACGGCCTTGCATCGTGAGGTTATCCCCGATAAGTCCGCGGGAAAACTGAAACCGTCACAAGCCGGATGTAACCTGCAGACGGTGGACAAAAATGCCTGTTCCTTGCCTTAATCGGCGAGTACTCAGGAGGAATGTTTGTGAGTCGGATGGACCAGGATCAGACGACAGCGCGACCGGCCAGAAAAGGCCTGTTGTCGCGGCGCGGTCCTTTGCGCCGTTTCATTCGCGGCCTCATCCTGCTTTGCGTCATTATGCTTGGCGCATTTTCCGGCGGTTTCCTGTGGTTTGCCGATTCCGTCGCCTCCATGCGCCTGCCTGAGGGGGCGAGAGGCGACGCCATCATCGTGCTTACCGGCGGTTATCAGCGCATCGAACAGGCCGTTGGCCTGCTCAGAGACGGCGTGGGCAAGCGGCTTCTGATTTCCGGCGTCAACCCGGCCACCACTCGCTCGCAAATCCGCAAGATGACGCAAGGGTCATCCGACATGTTTTCCTGCTGCGTGGACATGGGCTACAAGGCGATCGATACGATCGGCAACGCCAGTGAGGCCGCAAGCTGGATACGCGACCACAATTATTCCTCCATCGTCGTCGTCACGAATAATTACCACATGCATCGCAGCCTGCATGAATTGCGCAGCGCCAGCCCGCAGACGCAATTCATCGCCTATCCCGTCATCAGCGCCGATCTTGTCCGCACCAACTGGTTCGTGGAGCCGGATGTGGTGAGAACCATGCTTTACGAATATCTGAAGTTCGTGGCGGCGGCGGGACGCGACCTCACCGGTTTCGGCAAGGGCGACGGTCTGCGCAAGGCCGCCGCCGATTATTCCCGGACAAAGACGACAAGCGCTTCGTCCTGACCGGCGAGAACGCGCTTGCTGCGGCCCCTTGTTTTCGTGTAGGCGTCTGGCATCGGCATCCGGTATCGAGGCATATGCACGGCTTCGGAACGGCTGCGCTCCGGGAAGGCTGTTGATGCTCAAGCTGCGCTCTTTTCTTTTCAATACGCTGTTTTATCTCAACCTGATTGTCCGCATGATCGTGCTGACGCCGATCTATTTCATCCTGCCGCGCAAGATCGCCTACGAAATTCCCAAGAATTGGGCGCGATCCAACCACTGGCTGATGAAAACCATCGTCGGCACCACCTTCGAGATCGAAGGGCTGGAAAACATTCCCGAAACCGGCTGCATCTTCGCGCCCAAGCACCAGTCCTTCTGGGATACCTACGCGCTGCTGCCCAATCTTCCCGATCCGGTCTATATTCTGAAGCGCGAGCTTTTGTGGATTCCGCTGTTCGGCTGGTACGCCATGAAACAGCGCATGATCCCGGTCAACCGCGCCGCGCGTGGCAAGGTGATGCTGAAGGTGATGGAGCGGGCGAAAGAGGAAATGGCCGCCGGCCGCGAACTCATCATCTATCCGGAAGGCACACGCCGCCCGCCGGGTGCGGAGCCTGAATATCGTTATGGCATCGCAAGGCTTTACCGGGACCTTCAGGTTCCGGTCATTCCCGTCGCCATGCATCCCGGCCTGTTCTGGCCGCGCCGGTCCACCATGCGTTATCCCGGCCATTTCAAGGTGCGTATCCTGCCCGCCATCGAGCCAGGGCTGGATCCGGACGTGTTCTTCAAGCGCCTGATCGATGTGACGGAAAAGGCGAGCGACGAGTTGCTGCTGGAAACCGTGCGCAACAACCCGCATTTGCCGCTGCCGCCGACCGCCGTGAAGCGGATCGCCGAACTTCAGGACAAGGAAACCGCCGCCGGCTGAGCAGCGAGCGTGCCGACATTTTTGGCGATGCTCTCCAGCAGGGAATCGCGAATGCCCATCTCCTGCAGATGCTGCACGGTGTTGAAGACATAATCCGTATTCGGCCCGGAACGGCCCGATGCGGCTGCGACGATGGTCGCCGATTCGGCAACGCCGAGGCCGCCGATATATTGCTCATGCGCGGGATCGGCCACATAGGTTACGGCGCTGCTGCGCCTGCCATCGGAGAGCGCGATGGAAACCAGTCGCTCCTTATAGACATTCGTCACCAGTTCGCGCTCGCGCAGATAGACCATGACCGGCTCCCGGTCCTCTCCACGCACGCGGAAAGCGACGCCAAGGCAGGAGCCGCCGCGCTCCAGACCGAGAACGAGACCGGGCTTTTCTTCGGTGCCCCTGTAAAAATTGGAACTGATGCAGAGTGAGCGCCGATACCCGTGCAGCCGCGCCTGCTGCCGCTCTTCAAAGGCGAAGCCGGGGTTCCACATCAACGAACCGTAGCCAAAGACCCAAAAATCGTCCATATCCCAAGCCAAATCGAAATTGTCTGAAGTCTGTTCATCGGAGATCAATATGGCAGCGTCAAGCCAATCCGGCACCGCAAAAAAAATCCTCTGGCTCGCCATCGCCATCCTCGTGGTCATCGGACTTTATACCGCCGGGTGGTTTTACGCCGCCGATAGGCTGAAACAGACGGTTCTAAACGTCATTGCCCCCTCGCAGGCCCGCAACGTCAGCGGCGAATGCGGCGATATCGCCTTCAAGGGTTATCCCTTCCGCATCGGTCTCTTCTGCTCCAGGGTGACAGTGGATGACAAGGAGAACGGCGTTTCCGCTTCCTTCGGCGAACTTCGCTCGGCGGCGCAGGTCTATAATCCCGGCCACATCGTCTGGGAACTCGATTCGCCGGCGGAAATCCGTTCCGCCCATGGTCTGACGATCTCAGCCGCCTGGCAGAACATGCAGTCCAGCATCGTCACCAAGCTGAAGGGCATCGACCGCAGCTCGCTCGTCATCGACGGGCTGAAGGCGCAGGCGGCTTCTTCCGTCACCGGCCAGACCATCGATTTCGACGCGGTAAAAACGGAAATGCATCTGCGCCAGAACGGCGCGGATCTCGACGGGGCCATCACGCTCACCGACTCCACAACCGTTATCAAGGACTGGCCGCAGCTTCTGCCGCGCCTCAACGCCATTGCCGATGTCACCCTTGCCGGCAAGGCGGGCATGGTGGATGGCAGCGACAGATCGGGCCTTTATGGCGCGAGCGGCGAGCTTCGCCGGCTGGTGGCAGATATAGGCGAAGGCCGAACCATGCGCATCAGCGGCCCCTTCTCCTTCGACAATGAGGGCTATCTTTCGGGCAAGTTCAAGCTGGAAGTCGAAAAGCTCGGCGCATGGTCGGACAATGCCAAGCAGGTTTTCCCGCAGTTGCAATCCACCATCGATACGGCCCGCAAACTGCTCGGCGCGCTCGCCGGCGGCGGTGACCGGGCATCCGTCGATCTCGTTGTGGATCGTGGCCGCGCCACGGTCAGCGGCTTTATTCCGCTCGGCAAAATTCCGCCGATCTGAAGGATTGATTTATACTCGGCGTCATCCTCGGGCTTGACCCGAGGATCCATGGCGCGTCGGATCGTGGATCCTCGGGTCAAGCCCGAGGATGACGCCGGGGAGGCTTTGGCACTTTGCCGGCGGGCGCGACGGGCCGGATCAAATCCCATCACGACCCAAGCTAAATGCGATTTATTTCTTCTGGTCCAGCGCGTGACGGCCGAAGTCCGGTGCGTCGACATCCTGGCCCGCCTGCACGATAGAGCGGCGGATGGCGCGGGTGCGGGAAAACAGCTCGAACAGCTTGTCGCCCTCCCCCCAGCGGATCGCCCTTTGCAGGGATGCCAGGTCTTCGGAAAACCGCGCCAGCATCTCAAGGATCGCATCCTTGTTATGCAGGCAGACATCCCGCCACATGGTGGGATCGGAGGCGGCGAGACGGGTGAAATCGCGGAAACCGGAGGCGGAATATTTGATGACTTCCGATTCGGTCACCGTCTCCAGATCGTCCGCCGTGCCGACGATATTGTAAGCGATGATGTGCGGCAGATGCGACACGATCGCCAAGACCTTGTCGTGATGTTCGGCATCCATCTCATCCACGCGGGAACCCAGCGCCCGCCAGAAATCCTTCAGCCTTCCCAGAGCCTCGGCATCCGTGCCCTGCAGCGGCGTGAAGATGCACCAGCGATCACGGAAGAGACCTGCAAAACCGGCGTCCGGGCCGGATTTTTCCGTACCCGCCAGCGGATGGCCGGGAATGAAATGCACGTTGTCAGGCATATGCGGTGCCATCTGCGCGATGACCGAGGCCTTGGTGGAGCCGACATCGGTGACGATTGCGCCCGGCTTCAGATGCGGCGCGATCTGCTGCGCCACGCTTTCTGACGCTCCGACCGGCACCGAGACGATGACGAGATCGGCATCCGTGACCGCTTGCGCCGCCGAAACGGTGTAATCCGTGCCAAGCGCCAGTTCCTCCGCCCGTTTCAGCGTGTCTTTGCTGCGGGTGGAAATGGTCACATGGCGGGCAAGCCCCAGTTCCCTGACATCGCGGGCAATCGACGAGCCGATCAGGCCGATGCCGATCAGCGCGATGCGTTCGAACATGATCTCAGCCATCACGCCTGCCCCATGAACTCGGTGAGGGCTGCGATGACGCCGAGATTGGCCTCTTCCGAGCCGACGGTCATTCTCAGTGCATTCGGGAAACCGTAACCACGTACCGCACGCAGAATATAACCGCGGCTGCTCAGGAACTCGTCCGCATCCGCCGCGCGCTTGCCGTCCTCATCCGGGAAATGGATGAGGATGAAGTTGGTGACCGAAGGCGTGACGGTGAGGCCAAGGCCGGTAAAGGTCGTGACCAGCTTTTCCATCCACAGCGTGTTATGCGCCACGGCCTTCTCTACGAAGGCCTGATCGCGGATGGCCGCAGCGCCCGCCGCGATAGCCGGCGCGCTCATGTTGAACGGCCCGCGCACGCGATTCAGCGCATCGATGACGGCGGCAGGGCCATACATCCAGCCGACGCGCAGGGCGGCAAGGCCGTATACCTTGGAGAAGGTGCGGGTCATCACCACGTTGCGGTTGCCGGAGACCAGCTCAAGACCGGCCTCGTAATCATTCTTGCGAACATATTCGGCATAGGCCGCATCCAGCACCAGCACGACATGTTTCGGCAGGCCGGCCTGCAGGCGGCGGATTTCCGCGACGGGAACATATGTGCCGGTGGGATTGCCCGGATTGGCAACGAAAACCATCTTGGTCTTCGGCGTCACGGCGGCGAGGATCGCATCCACATCCACCACGCAATCCTTTTCCTTCACCGTCACCGGGGTGGCACCCGCGCCCATGATCTGGATCTTGTACACGAGGAAACCGTGTTCGGTGATGATCGCCTCATCGCCCGCGCCGAGATAGACGTGGCAAAGCAGGCCGAGAAGCTCGTCCGAACCGTTGCCGCACATGATGTTCGCAATGTTGAGACCGTACACGTCGGCAATCGCCTGACGCAGCGCGATCGCCTGACCGTCCGGATAGATTTCCAGATGGCTGGCCGCCGTGCTGAAAGCCTCTATCGCGTTCGGGCTCGGCCCAAGCGGCGTTTCATTGGAGGAGAGCTTATAAACCTTCGCGACGCCGTCCACATGTTCCTTGCCCGGAACATAAGCGGCGATATCCAGAATACCCGGACGCGGAACAGGTTGGCTAAGCTCTGCACTCATTTTGATCGACCTTTGGAAAAGCGCCGGAGAACCCGGCAGGAGCAATGCCGGAGGCATTAGACCGGAATGGGCGCTTTGTCGAGGGTCAGCGCGGCTTTCCTTGGCTTGCGGCAGTGCGGGTGGTGGGCACCCCCTGCGGCGCGAGAACCGGCACGAAAACCCGGCGCGAGGCGCGCTGGGTGACTGGCAGCCCTTGATAGAGACGCTTTTGCGCTTCCACTACGATGACACCGGAAAACAGCGGCCAAAGCCGGCGGCCGGTATGTTCAAGATAACGGCGGAATTTCAGTATCGGCCGGCTTGTGGTGGGCGGGAAGAACAGCGCCTCGGCGGAGGCGCCCGGTGTGAAATTGGTTTCGCGCAAGAGCGCCGTCAGCTGTCCGCGTGAATAGGGCCTTCCGGAACCGAAAGGCGTATGTTCCATGCGCGCCCAGACGCCGCGCCGGTTTGGCACCACAATCACCAGGCGACCGCCCGGCGCCAGCACCCGCCACAGCTCCTTTAAACTTTCACGCGGATTTTCGGCAAATTCCAGCGCATGCACCATCAAGACCCGGTCTATCGACGAATCAGGCAGCGGCAGTTCCTCGTCGAAGACCAGCGCCGTGGAAGACAGCTCGCCCGCCGGCCAGTTCACAGCCCCCTGCCCCGCCGGCATGAAGGCGAAGGTGCGCTCCGTATCGCGACGGAACCGCTCCAGAAACGGCACGGCGTAACCAAGGCCGACCAGCCGCTCTTCCGGCAAAGGCGGCCACAGCGTCGAAAGCGCCATGGTGATCGCCTGCTCGGCCGCGCGGCCGAGCGGAGAATGATAGAATTCGCGCAGATCGACGATATCGGTATTCATGGGCGAGAATGTAGCATCAGGCGGTTGGACTTCAAGGCGTCTGCCCTTACATAGGAAAGCAGGCGGGCGAATGCGCCGGTTTTGACCGGCAAATGGAGAGGATAAAGATGAAACCTTTGGAAATAGACGTCTTTCTTTGCCGCAGCGACAATTTCGGGGTGCTCCTGCACGATCCTGAAAGCGGCGCGACGGCCACCATAGACGCCCCGGAAGAAGGGCCTATCCTGCGGGCGCTCGAGGGCCACGGCTGGAAGCTCACCCATATCTTGACCACTCATCACCATCAGGACCATGTGGAAGCCAATCTAGCCCTGAAAGACAGGTTCCGCTGCGAAATTCACGGCCCCTATGACGAAGCGGTTGCGATTCCGGGCCTCGACCGTTCGCAGGCGGATGGCGACGTGTTCGAATTCGCCGGCCGCCGCGTTCAGGTTATCGCCACGCCCGGACATACGGCAGGCCATATCTGTTATTATCTGCCCGATGACGGGCTGCTGTTTGCCGCCGATACGCTGTTTGCCATGGGTTGCGGCCGCCTGTTCGAACGTCCGGCGGCGGATATGTGGCATTCCTTCCAGAAGCTCATGGCGCTGCCGGATGAGACCAAGGTTTATTTCGGCCATGAATATACACTGACGAACGCCCGTTTCGCCCTCACCGTCGACCCGGAAAATGCTGTACTGAGCGAGCGCGCGGCCCACATCGAAAAGGTGCGGCAGGCGAATGAATTCACCATTCCCACCACCATCGGGCTCGAAAAACAGACCAACCCCTATATGCGGGTGGCCGATGCCGGCATTCGCAAATATCTCGGCCTTGAAAGCGCCACCGATGCCGATGTTTTCGCAGAAATCCGCACACGCAAGGACAATTTCTGATGGGAACGGAGATATCGGCGCAGGCGATCATTCGCGAACTGGGGCTGGAGCCGCATCCCGAGGGCGGTTTTTACCACCAGACGTTCCGCGACAAGGCAGGCGGTGAGCGCGGTCATTCGACGGCAATCTATTATCTCCTGGAAAAGGGCGACCGCTCGCACTGGCACCGGGTCACCGATGCGGTCGAGGTCTGGCACTATTATGCCGGCGCGCCGATTGCGCTGCATCTTTCGCAGGACGGCCGGGAAGTGCAGACCTTTACGCTCGGCCCCGCCATTCTGGAAGGCGAGCGCCCGCAGGTCATCGTTCCCGCCAATTGCTGGCAATCGGCCGAAAGCCGAGGCGACTTCACGCTCGTCGGCTGCACCGTCTCGCCGGGCTTTGCCTTTTCGAGCTTCGTTATGGCAGAGCCGGGCTGGTCGCCGGGTGATGCGCCCTGAGCCTACAGCAATCGCCTGTGGGGTGAGTGATTGCCACAAGTTTCTTCTCCCCGCCGGGGAGAAGTCCGCGGCAGCGGGATGAGGGGGCAAGGGTGCGGTCTATCGCTGGCGTAGCCCCCTCATCCGACCCTTCGGGCCACCTTCTCCCCGCCGGGGAGAAGAAAATACGCCGCAACGTTTATTTTTCTTACGCCACCGCCAGCTTTGGTCAGCCGCCGTATTTCGTGGCTGTGATATAGACCTGCCCCACCCGGGTCGGAATGATGGCGTAAACAGGCGCATAGACATCCATGTTGTTCGACTTGGCGAACCAGATCTCCATGGAGATGGATTTCAGATATTCGATATCCTTGCGCCCCTGCCTGTAACCCGACTTCGGCACATACCGCGCCTTGCAGACGATGGCGTCGCCGCTAAAACCGTTGGTCTTGAACGGCCTGGTTCCGCTGGAGCTCAAAACCAGATCGAGCCGCGATTCGCCGTCATAGATCGGCAGGCGAGTCGGGCAGATGCGGCCGCCGGCTGGAATGATGAGGCCGGAAATCGGATCGAGAACCGAGCGCAGGTCGCGGTCTTTCACGTCAACCCAGTTGTCCGGTCGGGCTTTCGGCTCGGGTTTCACTGTCGTCGATGTGACGTTGCCGTTGCGATAGACAACGTCATAGGTGCGTACCCGCTTGCCGTCCTTGTAGACCAGCGAATATTCGTTGGCCTGCAGCCGGTGGCCGCGCTTGGCGCCGGAAACGGTCGTCTTGCCGGAAATATCCTTGAGGATGCTGGCGAGGCCGGCGGCGCTGAAGGAACCGGAGATCGAATAATTCGGCCCATCCATGCGAGTCGAGAAACTCGCCCTGGCAATCGGCAAAATGCCGAGATTGATGCTGTATTCGCTTGTGTGGCGCGCTTCGGCGGCGAGCGAGGGGGAGACGCCCGTTAACGCTATTGTCGCGGCCACGAAAATGCTTTTTCCTCTGGCAATCATTTCGATATCACCTTAAAAGAGGCGCGGAAGCGGCCTTATCGGGCGATCATATACGCTGACTTGTGGCAATAAAAAAGCGGATGCCGGTTGAAAAACGCCGGAATTTCCTTTGATTTGCTCGCGGGCGGCTTGACTGTTAAGTCCCGTCTGACTATAGAACCGCAACTTTCCAATCATGGCCAGTTGGATTGCCACCCCGGTTTTGCCGGTGGCGAGCCAGTGGTGAAACAGACGAAACGAAATAGGTGTACCCATGTCCCGTGTATGCGAATTGACCGGCAAGGGCGTCCAGACGGGCAACAACGTCAGCCACGCCAACAACAAGACCAAGCGCCGGTTCCTTCCGAACCTCTGCCAGGTCACGTTGATCTCCGATGCTCTCGGCCAGCGTTTCCGCCTGCGTGTTTCCGCAGCCGCTCTGCGCTCCGTTGAACACCGTGGCGGCCTCGATGCCTTCCTTCTGAAGTCCGGCGAAAACGAACTGAGCATGCGCGCCCGTCTCCTGCGCCGCCAGATCGCCAAGAAGACGGCCGAAGCTGCTTAATAGCGGTTTCGACATCATCTGAATTCAGAAGGCTTGAATGGCTTTGCCGCTCAAGCCTTTTGTTTGTTCCAGATTTTAGTTGCATCGGGTTTTGCGAAAACCGTTTGAGATGTTTTCCTCCGATGCTTGGCTCCAACTGGTGGCATCACCCAGGATAAAAAAATGCCCTATCTGCGCTTTACGCTTATTTATGTTCTGCTGATGACTTTGGTGGTCGTCGCGTCCAATATTCTGGTGCAATACCCGCTTTCCGGCTCGTTGTTCGGCGTTAATCTCGGCGACCTTCTAACCTGGGGCGCCTTCACCTATCCGATCGCCTTCCTCGTCACCGACCTCACCAACCGCCAGTTCGGCCCGTCCATCGCACGTCGCGTCGTGCTTGCCGGCTTCGTCGTCGGTGTCACGCTGTCCTTCTGGACATCCATTCCGCGCATCGCTGTTGCGTCCGGCACCGCCTATCTGATCGGCCAGTTACTGGATATTTCCGTGTTCAACCGCCTGCGCCGCCAGCGCTGGTGGCATGCGCCACTCGCGGGCTCGATGCTGGGATCGGTGCTGGATACGGCCCTGTTCTTCTCCATCGCCTTTGCCGCGAGCTTCTCCTTTGTCGGCCCCAACGACGCCTTCGCCATCGAAAGCGCGCCGCTGCTCGGCGTTTTCGCTCTGGAAGCCCCTCGGTGGATTTCCTGGGCGCTGGGCGATCTGTCGGTGAAGGTTCTCGTCGGCCTCGTCATGCTCCTGCCCTACGGCGCGCTGATGAACACGCTGAAGCCGATGCCGGACGCCGTCAACACCGGCCGCGTTTGAGGCCGGGCAAGCGCGGATCAAATCGCGCTTGCAAGCCAGCCGTCAGCATTGCAGTCTGTCGTCCGTGGCACAGCGCGGAGGCAGGTCGACATGCAGATCAAGGACGTTATAGACATCGTGGAGGCTGTCAGCGCCACGCTTTCAGGCTCAACCTTCAACGACGTCAATCTATCCGGCACGGTCTTCGACAATGTCAATCTTTCCGGGGCGAGCTTCAACAATATCAATTTGTCAGGTGCGTCGTTCACGGATAACAACATGTCCGGCTGGTCGATCGATGACGTCAATTTTTCCGGTCTGAAACTGAGCAACTCAAACCTGTCGGGTGCGCAGATAACGTCATGCCGAATGACCGGCATGAAGATCGACGGCATTCCCTTCGAGGACCTGATGGCAGCCTACAAGGCGGCACAGCAGCAGGCCTGATTTTACTCCACCAGCTTGAATTCCAGCATCAGGTTGCGCTGGAGGAACGAGTGATTGTCATCGGAAACGATGATGAGGCGCGTCGAGCCATCCGGCCCCTTCACCACATCCATGCCTTCCATATTGTCGATCTGGTAGGCCATGCCGGCTTCCATGAGGATTTCGCCATCCACCACAGCACCCGGCCGGATATCGGCACCACGGATACGACGGATGCGCATACCCACGCCTTCGGCGAAATTGAAGCGGCGCTCAAGAAGCAGCAGGTCGCCATTGGGCAGGAACGCACCGTCCGTCACGTCGAATGACGGATGATGCGTGACGGCGAATGTGCCCTTCAGCGGGCCTTCCAATATGGCGGCGAGAAGATTGCCGTCCGTATCGATACTTTTTTCAGCCACGACGACCAGAGCGCCGTCGAGCGGCGAATCGGCCGGCGATACCGCGAGAGCCTCCAGGCCGCCATTATGGCGCAACTCGTTGCTGGGGATGAGATATGGCAAGCGGTCGAGCGGCTTTGCGGTGGCGAAGCCCGGATCGGGATAGATATCGATCCTGTGTCGCTGCTCGTAACTGACGAACACCTTGCCGTCGCGCAGCGCCAGCCCTTCCGCATCCATCTCCATCTTGCGCGGCGGTTCGCGCCCGCTCATGTCCAGCATGGGGGTGATGCGGGCATCGGCAAGCCCGGACAAAGCACCGCGAGCGTCACGCAAGACCCTGCCCGTCAGCCAATGGCCGGTATCCAGCACCGCAACGAAGTCCTCCCCATTGGGGCGGAAACGGATGGAGGATATCGCCCCGAACAGCTTTTCCGGCGCGCTCATCACCATGCCGCCGACAAATTCCAGCTTGCCGAAACGTTTTTCGCTGGTGCCGACCTCGAAAGAGGAGAGGAGACGAGCGCTCACCGGCACGTCGATGGTGGAAGCGCCGATGGAAACCGGGAACAGCGATGCGGCCGCCAGAATGGCGGCCATCGCAAGGGTTTTGCAGAGGGAAGACGCCCTACCCCGCTTATCCCGCACGGCGAACCCTGCGGGACGAACCGGAAGCGCCGCTCGTATCCTCAAAGAGCGCCGCAAGCTGCTCGGTCATCGCGCCGGCCAGTTCGTCCGCATCCACGATGGTCACGGCGCGGCGATAATAGCGCGTCACATCGTGGCCGATACCGATTGCCAGCAGTTCCACCGGCGAACGCGTTTCAATCTGCTCGATGACCGCGCGCAGGTGCCGCTCCAGATAATTGCCCGGATTGACCGACAGGGTCGAATCGTCCACCGGCGCTCCGTCCGAGATCATCATCATGATCTTGCGCTGCTCGGGGCGGCCGATCAGGCGGTTATGCGCCCACATCAGCGCTTCACCGTCGATGTTTTCTTTGAGCAGTCCCTCACGCATCATCAGGCCGAGATTGCGCCGCGCGCGCCGCCACGGAGCGTCCGCCGATTTGTAGATGATATGGCGCAGATCGTTGAGACGGCCCGGCGACGCCGGCTTGCCATTGGCGAGCCATTGTTCACGCGATTGCCCGCCCTTCCAGGCTTTGGTGGTAAAGCCCAGAATCTCCACCTTCACGCCCGAGCGCTCCAGCGTGCGCGCGAGAATATCGGCGCAGGTGGCAGCCACGGTAATGGGACGGCCGCGCATCGAACCGGAATTGTCGATGACGAGCGAAACCACGGTATCGCGGAACTTGGTGTCGCGTTCTTTCTTGAAGGAAAGCGGCTGCATAGGATCGATAATAAGCCTGACGAGGCGGGCCGGATCGAGATAGCCCTCTTCCAGATCGAAGTCCCAGGAACGGTTCTGCTGCGCCATCAGGCGGCGCTGCAACCGGTTCGCCAGCCGTCCGACGGCGCCCTGAAGATGAGCGAGTTGCTTGTCGAGGAAGGCGCGCAGACGGTCGAGTTCCGCCTCGTCGCACAGTTCCTCGGCGTGAATTTCCTCGTCGAATTCCTGGGTGAAGATGCGGTAATCGACCTTTTCATTAAAGTCGTCGAAGGGGCTGTTGGGACGACGGGTCTCGCCGGGTGTCTCGGAATCCTCGTCGAGATCGTCGGACATTTCCTCGTCCGACATCTCGGCGCCGTCCATCTCGCCTTCTTCCATTTCCTCCTGCGAGGCCTCGTTTTCATCGGCGGGCGTCGCGTCGGAGCCGGCCTCTTCCTCGACCTGCTCTTCTTCCGTCTCGTTGGTGCGCGGCTGGTCCTCGTTGGATTCCGCTTCCTGGCTCTCGGGCTCGTTATCCTCGTCGCCGAAATCCTCCGCCATCTGCATGGAGGTCAGCATCTTGCGCACCAGCCGCGAAAACGCCTTCTGGTCCGTGATGACGCTGGAGAGATCCTTGAGGTCGCCGGCGGCTTTGTCCTCGATGAAATCGCGCCACAGATCGACAACCTTGCCGGCGCTTTCCGGCGGCTTCTCACCCGTCAGCTTCTCGCGCACCAGAAGCGCCACAGCTTCTGCAAGTGGCGCATCGTCCTTGTTGGTGATGCCGGCGAAGTTGGCCTTGGCGTATTTTTCGGTGTTCATGGCATGGATGTTGGAAGCCATGCCGGGCATGCGCAGCGCGCCGATCGATTCCACGCGCGCCTGTTCGACAGCATCGAAGATCAGCCGCGCTTCGGCGCCCTGCGGCGACATGACCGCATGGGTGTCTGCATCATGGCAGGCAAGGCGCAGCGCCATGGAATCGCCGAGGCCGCGGGTGATGGCGATTTCCTGCGCTGTCGGTTTCTTGGAAATTTCCGGCAGGCGCATGCGCTCACCGGCAAGGCCCGGCCGCTCATTGGCGAAGACGACCTCAACTTCGGCATCGCCAGCGACGGATCGCACGCATCCGGCAATGGCCTGACGCAACGGCTCCGTATCGACCGCCGTACCCGGTTTTGCTCTGGAATTGTCGCCGCGCCCTGCCATTGTCTTTCCTGTCATTTGCCGACGCGTGGAGACCGCCCATCGATATGCGCGCAGTCTGCCAGCGTCTTCAAGTCATCGAAATCGTCTCCGGACAAGCCGGGGACGATCAGGCGCTGAGAACGATGTTCGCAGCGCTTTCCTTCAGCTCGACGCCAAAGGCCCGCTGATACTGTTCGGCAACCAGCGTGCGCTCCAGCTCGTCGCACTTGTTGAGGAAGGTCACGCGGAAGGCAAAGGCGAGATCGCCGAAGATTTCCGCATTTTCCGCCCAGGTGATGACGGTACGCGGGCTCATGACCGTGGACAGATCGCCATTGATGAAGGCCGAACGCGTGAGATCGGCCACACGCACCATCTTGGAGACGGTTTCACGGCCCTTCGGATTGTCGAAGCTCTTCACCTTCGCGGCAATGATGTTCACTTCCTGCTCGTGCGGCAGGTAGTTCAGCGTGGTGACGATGGACCAGCGGTCCATCTGCGCCTGGTTGATCTGCTGCGTGCCGTGGTAAAGGCCGGTCGTATCGCCAAGGCCGACGGTGTTGGCGGTCGCGAAAATGCGGAAGGCCGGGTGAGGACGGATGACGCGGCTCTGGTCGAGCAGGGTCAGGCGGCCGGAGGATTCCAGCACGCGCTGAATGACGAACATCACATCCGGGCGGCCGGCGTCATATTCATCGAAGACCAGCGCGACATTGTGCTGATAAGCCCAGGGAAGGATGCCGTCCTTGAATTCGGTAACCTGCTTGCCGTCTTTGAGAACGATGGCGTCCTTGCCGACGAGGTCGATACGGCTGACATGGCTGTCGAGGTTGACGCGCACGCAGGGCCAGTTCAGGCGGGCAGCCACCTGCTCGATATGGGTGGATTTACCGGTGCCGTGGAAACCGGAGACCATGACACGTCGGTTGTGAGCAAAACCGGCAAGGATCGCGAGCGTTGTGTCGCGGTCGAAAAGATAGTCGGGATCAAGGTCAGGCACATAGGCGTCGCCCTGGGAATAGGCGGGAACCCGCAGATCCGTATCAATGCCGAAAACCTCCCGCACGGACACCGTCGTGTCGGGCAGGTTGGAAATATCAAGGTCGATTTTGCTCATCACGTCTCCAAGGCGGGCGGCAGCCACCCGGCCACATCATCAATCAGGCGGTAAACACGTAAGTTGGCTTAGCAGAAACCTGACTGCTTTAACAATTGATATGCTTGAACAACAGCCCGAAAACGTTCTTCCGAACCACGATCGCCACCATTAGCATCAGGATGGTGCTTTTTGACAAGCTCCTTATAACGCCTTTTTATGTCTTCCTGCTTTGCGCTGGACGGAAGACCGAGCGTATCGAAGGCTTTTGCCTCCAGCGTCTTCAGCTTGCGGTCCTGTTGCATGCGCGTGCCGCCGGCCCTTCCTCCGCCGGCAAAACCGCCGGTAAAGCCGAAAGGATCGCGAATACGCGCGTTGCCGCTGGCCGAGCCGGAGCGCAACGTGGAATGCAGCGGGCTGTCGCGCGCAGTCTTATTCACGCCCACCGTCCAGGTGGGGCGATGGCCGGTGATCGCTTCCTTCTGGTAACGGGCAATTTCGCTGTCGGAGAGGCCGGAAAAGTAATTATAGCCCTTGTTGTATTCCTTCACGTGCTCAAAACAGAACAGGAAGAATTGCCCCTCGGCATTGCGGCCGACAGGTGCCCGGTGAACGCCCGGCTTGTCGCATCCGTCCCACTGGCAGGTTGGGGCCTGAACCTCAGGTTCCCGCTCCCTTTTCCGGCGCGTGCGGATGCGGTCGAAATATTTCGAATCCAGTTTCATGATGCCCTGATTATGGGGTGCGAAAAGCCGCACAACAAGAATTGACAAAGTGGAATGTTACAGGCTTTTAGGGAGCCCCCTTAAAGACCTGCAAACAGAATTGGAGCCCTTCGAATGTCTCTGCGAGAGCGCATAGAAACCAAGCTTAGGGAAAGCTTTTCACCGCAGCGCCTGAGGGTGGTCGATGAAAGCCAGATGCATGCCGGCCACCAGCCGGATATAACCGGTACGGGCGAAACGCATATGCGTGTTCAGATAGTGTCGGAAACCTTTTCCGGCAAGTCTCGCGTCGAACGCCACCGGGCGATAAACGCTGTTTTGAAGCCGGAACTCGACGCCGGGCTGCATGCGCTGGCGATAGAGGCGGCGGCACCGGGGGAAGCGGTGCGGTTTTAAGTAAAGATTGCCATCAGCCGAGAGCAAGCCTCCTCATCCGGCCCTTCGGGCCACCTTCTCCCCGGCCGGGGAGAAGTGCCGGAGCGAAGCGAAGCGATGAGGGGGCGCCCTCACCGTATCGCTCAACATCTCATCCCGGATGCTTCTCCGACAGGAACGACTGCACCTCCGACGACGCCACATCATCAGCCACGAAAGACTGGCCTATGCCGTGGGTGAGGATGAAGGTGAGCTTGCCGCCCTTGACCTTCTTGTCCTGTGCGATCGCGGCCATCAGTGTTTCGACCGGCGGCAATTCGCCGGGAATATCCTTCATAGTTGTCGGCAACCCGACAGCCTTCAGATGCGCCTCGACGCGGGCGGCATCGTCAGGGCTCGCAAGGTTCAGGCGGGCGGAGAACTGGTGGGCCAGCACCATGCCGATGGCGACGCCTTCGCCGTGCACCAGCCGTTTGCTGTCGTAATTCGTCGCCGCCTCCAGTGCGTGACCGAAGGTGTGACCAAGGTTCAGAAGGGCGCGCACGCCGTTTTCTTTTTCATCGGCCACCACCACATCTGCCTTGGCCTGACAGCTGGTTGCGATTGCCTGAATGCGGGCCGGGCCACCGGTGCGGATGTCATCCCAGTTCTTTTCCAGCCAGAAGAAGAAATCCGGCTTGTCGATCAGGCCGTATTTGACGACTTCGGCGTAGCCGGCACGGAACTCCCGAGGGCTTAGCGTATCCAGCACCGCCGTATCCGCCAGAACCAGATCGGGCTGGTGGAAAACGCCAAGGAGGTTCTTGCCATGGCGGCTGTTGATGCCGGTCTTGCCGCCGACGGAAGAATCGACCTGCGCCAGAAGCGAGGTCGGTATCTGCACGAAGCGCACGCCACGGCGCACGATGCCCGCTGCAAAACCGGCGAGATCGCCGATCACGCCGCCGCCGAGCGCGATCACCGCATCGTTACGCTCCACGCGCGCCGCCAGAACCGCATCACAGACGGTGACCAGATGCTCGAAGCTCTTGGTCTTTTCGCCAGCCGGCAACGTCAGCGAGACGGCCTCGATGCCATCTGTCTGCAACCCATCCATCAGGCCTTCGAGGTAAAGCGGCGCAACATGTTCGTCGGTAATGATCGCCGCGCGTTTGCCCTTAAGCCGCGCCGAAATCTCGCCGCCCGCCCGGCCGATGACGCCCGGCCCGATCAGAATGTCATAGGCGCGCTCGCCAAGCGGCACATGGACGAGACGTTCATCGGCGTGGATTTCGGAAGGCGTCATGGTGGTCAGTCTTTCTGTTCGAGGCGGGCTAAAGCCGTCAGCACTTCGGTCACGATGATCTCCTTGCGGACATCACGGGATTCGATGGTCAGATTCGCTTCTGCATAGATCGGATAGCGTTTCTCCATCAGGGCCGCCAGCGTGGCCTTGGGGTTTTCGGTCTTGAGAAGCGGGCGATGATCGCGCTTGTTGACCCTCTCCCACAACACCTCGAGATCGGCCT
This sequence comes from Agrobacterium sp. B1(2019), assembly GCF_008274755.1. Lineage (NCBI taxonomy): Bacteria > Pseudomonadati > Pseudomonadota > Alphaproteobacteria > Hyphomicrobiales > Rhizobiaceae > Agrobacterium > Agrobacterium sp. B1(2019). The sequence continues at coordinate 831,137 of NZ_VTPB01000002.1, forward strand.
TCAGCCACAGTGAAATGCCGCCGCGCGTGATGTGCCGACGGGTATTGTCGTTGATGAAAGCGCCGCCGCCGGTGGAAATAACCTTGGGGCCGCCGCGCAGCAGCCGCTTGATGACCCGCGTTTCCAGCGCCCGGAATTCTTCCTCGCCATAGGTAGCGAAAAGTTCCGATATCGTCATGCGCGACACGCGCTCGATCTCGACATCCGTATCAATGAAAGGGACTCTGAGCTGCTGGGCGACCATGCGGCCCACTGCCGACTTTCCAGCCCCCATCAGCCCGACGAAGACGATGTTGCGCCGTCCGAGCTTTGCCCGCGCTTGCTCCCCGAGTGTGGCCGGGACGGATAAATTCGTTTCATTCATAGATTTGAAAGCCCGTTTGGCATGGATATCTGCAAATGTTTACGAAGCGTCAAGCCAAATTGCTGACTGAATTGCGGTGAATCACAATCATCGCCGCATGCGGCATGGGGCGTAGCGGGCATTTTGATCTTGTCGCCGCTTTCGCCGCACCGCATATAAATTTCGACCGCCACTTTCACGGAGCCGCCATGCCCACCCTCTTCCGCTTCACGATGATACTGGCGACCATCGCGGGGCTGATCTATGGCGGCATGGTTCTGCTCGTCATGGTCGTCAAACCGCGCGACCGCGAAGTGACGGTACGCATCCCTTCCGAGCGACTGAACCCGCCGTCGACCGCACCGGCAAGGCGCGCCCCATGAGCGGACAGCCGACGGCAGGACGCGACGGTGCGCGGCTGGAAAGTTTTCTGGAGATGATGAGCGCCGAACGCGGGGCTGCCGCCAACACGCTCTCTTCCTATGAGCGCGATCTTTCCGATCTGCGCGAATTTCTTGGTCAGCGCGGCCAGTCCCTGACGCAGGCCCAGACGCCTGACCTTTCCGCCTATCTGACCCATCTTTCCGCTCAGGGTTTTGCCGCCACCTCACAGGCGCGACGTCTTTCCACCATGCGGCAATTCTATCGTTTTCTCTATTCGGAAGGGCTGCGCGGCGACGACCCGACCGGCATCATCGATGCGCCGAGGAAAGGTCTCGCTTTACCGAAAACGATGAGCGTCGCCGATGTGAACAGGCTCCTTGGCCTCGCGGCGCAGGAGGCCGCCACATCCGGTCCCGGCCAGCTTGCCCGCATCCGCATGCACCTGCTGCTCGAACTGCTTTACGCCACCGGCATGCGTGTCAGCGAACTCGTCTCGCTGCCGGTCAAGGTGCTGCGTCAGGAAGGCCGTTTCCTGATGATCCGCGGCAAGGGCAACAAAGACCGCATGGTGCTTCTTTCCCGCGCCGCCATCGAGGCGATGGAAAAATACGAGGCTGCCAGAAAGGCGCTTGCATCTGAGAAAAGCAAGGCGCCGAAAAAGGCAGAGGTCACGGAGAGCCCGTGGCTGTTTCCTTCCAGCAGCAAGGAAGGCCACCTGCCCCGCCAGGTCTTCGCCCGCGACCTGAAGGACATCGCCGTCCGTGCAGGCCTAACCCCGTCTGCGATATCGCCGCATGTGCTGCGCCATGCCTTTGCCAGCCACCTTTTGCAGAACGGTGCGGATTTGCGCGCGGTACAGGAACTGCTCGGCCATTCCGACATTTCCACGACACAAATCTATACACATGTGCTGGAAGAACGCTTGCAAGAGCTGGTACAAACACATCACCCCCTTGCCAAACAGGGCAAAAACCTTGATTAGAGCGACCGGAACCGCCGGATAATCCGGTCAAACCTTGCGCAAAACGATCGGAAACGGATCTCATGCACAATTATCTCGACTTCGAAAAACCTATCTCGGACCTTGAGGGCAAGATTATCGAGCTGAAGAAGCTTGCCGATGAAGACGAGAGCATAGACACCTCGGAGGAGATCAACCGCCTGGAATCGCGTGTCAACGACGCGATGCAGGACATCTATTCCAAGCTGAACGCCTGGCAGAAAACGCAGGTCGCGCGTCACCCGCAGCGTCCGCATTTCGTCGATTATGCCAAGGCGCTGTTCACGGATTTCACGCCGCTCGCCGGCGACCGCAAATTTTCCGAAGACGCCGCCATTCAGGCTGGCCTTGCCCGTTTTAACGGTCAGCCCGTCGCCATCATCGGCCAGGAAAAGGGCAACGACACCAAAAGCCGCCTGAAGCATAATTTCGGCAGCCCGCGCCCGGAAGGTTACCGCAAGGCGATCCGCGTGCTCGAACTGGCCGACCGTTTCTCGCTGCCGGTGATCACCCTCATCGATACGGCAGGCGCCTATCCCGGCGTCGGCGCGGAAGAGCGCGGCCAGGCCGAAGCCATCGCCCGCTCGACGGAAATGTGCCTCAACGTGAAGGTGCCGATCGTCTCCGTCGTCATCGGCGAAGGCGGCTCGGGCGGCGCAATCGCGATCGCTACCGGCAACCGCGTCTATATGCTCGAACATGCGATTTATTCGGTGATCTCGCCGGAAGGCGCCGCCTCCATTCTCTGGCGCGATTCGACCCGCGCCAAGGAAGCCGCGACCAACATGAAGATCACCTCGGAAGATCTGAAGTCGCTCGGCGTCATCGACGGAATCATTCCGGAGCCAATCGGCGGCGCGCATCGCGCTCCCGAAACCGTCATCAACGCGACGGGTGACGTTATCGCCACAGCTCTGGCCGATCTTTCCCAGCGCTCGGGCACGCAGCTGCGCGCCGAACGCCGCCAGAAATTCCTGGATATTGGGCGGAATCTCTAAGTCCGGCCTTATTTTCCTTTGATATTGCCCCAACTCGGCCATAGTCCGGTCACATCAAAAGATGTATCGGCGGCCGCGGGGCGAATCCGATTTGAGTTAAGAAGATGTAAACGGTTAATACCGTATTTAAAATACACACGGGACGGTGTAGAACTGCCGCCGTTTCGTGCCATCGTCTTTCGGATCAGATCATGCGTTTGACACATTTTGCACTTCTTGCCTGCACTGCGCTCATTCTTGCCGGTTGCAACGACACGCTCGATACCGTCGAACGCGATGTGTCCCACATCAAGAACAAGGTCGATTACCCGCTGTCTCCGTCCATCCTGGCCGAGATCGACAAAAAGGGCATGGATCGCACCTCGCCGATCATGATCCGCATATTCAAGGAAGAAGGCGCGCTGGAAATCTGGAAGGCCAAGCGCGACAACCGCTTCGACAAAATCGCCGAATACCAGATATGCGCCTGGTCCGGAAAGCTCGGCCCCAAGGTGAAAGAGGGTGACCGGCAGGCACCGGAAGGTTTCTACAACCTGACCCCTGCGCATCTCAATCCGAACTCGAAATATTACCTCGCCATCAATACCGGCTTTCCGAACCGCTACGACGCCGCCAATGGCCGTAGCGGCACCAATCTTATGATCCACGGCGCCTGCTCATCGTCAGGCTGCTATTCGATGACGGACGCGCAGATTCTTGAAATCTACGGTTTTGCCCGTGACGCCTTCAAGGGCGGCCAGAAGACAGTGCAACTGCAGGCCTTCCCCTTCCGCATGACGGCGGAAAACATGGCCCGCCATCGCAAGAGCGAACATCTCGAATTCTGGAAGATGCTGAAGGTCGGTTACGACAATTTCGAAGTAACCAAGCGCCCGCCGGAAGTGAATGTCTGCGAGAAGAAATATGTCTTCAACCAGCAGACGGAAGGCGGCAGCTTCAACGCGTCTGCCCAATGCCCGGCCATGAGCACACCGCCTGCGCTTGTCAGCGCACTCTCGAGCTACGAGAAGACCTACGATCTCGCCTATGAAAAGGCGATGAAGAAATATGACGGCATGGCCTGGTACGACCCGAGCGAAGCCGAGCGCAAGGCGCTGGTCGCCGAAAAGCGCAAGGGCCGCGAGCCCGCCTATGCCCCAACTGGCTCGGCGCTGAAGGCCGGCAAGCTGATGAAGGAAACGGAATATGCCGCACTGATGGAAAAGAAGGCGCAGCAGGTGACGTCGTCCTCTCCGGCCACGACCGCAACCGCCTCTTCCCTGCGCGGCCCACGGCCTTCGGCTGTCCAGCCCGCCACGGCACCGCAATCGAACCCGGCCCCGGCAGCACCGACGATGGTTGCCTCGGCTGCCCCCGCAGCAGCCGGGCAGAGCGTCCCGGTTCCGGCCATGAACCCGCTTGCCTATTCCGCAGCACCTGCGCCCGAAGCGCCGGAAAAGAAGCCGTTCTGGAAATTCTGGGCCAAGGAATGAGCGACACAGCCGAGATCGTTTATGATTTGAGGGGGCTTAAATGCCCCCTTCCGGTTTTGAGAAGCCGCAAGAAACTCGCAACCCTGAAGGCGGGAGATGTTCTGACCGTCGAGACGACCGATCCGCTGGCGGTGATCGATATTGCGCATATGTGCAATGAGGATGGGCATAGCCTGGTGGAAACCACTGCGCTGGAAAAGGGGCATCGGTTTCGGATTGTGAAGGGCGTGTAGCCGGCGTTCAATGCTGGCGCTCCGGGCTTACCCCCTCTGCCCTGCCAGGCATCTCCCCCTCAAGGGGGAGATCAGTTGCGGCGACTGCTCGTTTTCTCACCAGCTCTGCACTTCGGGTTGCTGTCCCCATAAAGATGTTCGGAGCAAGCCGCTTGTCGATCTCCCCCTTGAGGGGGAGATGTCCGGCAGGACAGAGGGGGGTGAACCACACCCACCGACCTAGACCATCACGACACGCCCTAAAACCGCAACCCGGAAACCGCCAGCGGATTATCCGTCATCGCCTGCCTGTCCGGCCGGTCGATGCCCGGTACGCTTGTGAAGGCTGCGAACAGGTCCTGCACGAAAGCCTCCGGCAAATCCTTCGTAATCAGCACCATGCGCGTGCGCTGATCGACCGGATCCGGCCAAGCCGTTAGGCGCTCGGGCGTGTGGAAAATATTCTGCACCCCATGCAGCACCAGCGGCCGGCCCGGATTATCCGACAGCTTGACAATGGCCTTCATGCGCAGAAGCTTTTCCCCATGCGCCGAGCGCAGCAGATCCACGAACATGTCGATCGCCATCGGGCTGACCGGCTCATCGTGAATGATCGAGAAGGACCGGATCGATGCGTCATGCCGGTTGACATCATGATGGTGATGATCGTGGTCGCCATGATGGTGGTGATGGCCGTGATCTTGGCCATGATCGTCCGCGTGGTCATGATCATGATTGGACTCTTCCCCCAACCAGCGGCCAACATCGGCGTTCTTGCTGCCGGCGTCGTAAAGGCCGTTGTCGAGAAGCCCCGCAGCGCTCCAGTCGGTTTTGTCGCCATCCTCGATGATCGCACGCGGGTTGAGCGCCTGAAGGCGGGCTGTCAGCGCCGAAATCGTGGCGGCATCGGCAAGCGCACGCTTGGTCATCACCAGACGGTCAGCCACGGCCGCCTGTTTCACCGCCTCCTGATGATTGTCGAGCGTGGACAGGCCGTTCACGGCATCCACGACGGTGATCATGCCGTTCAGTACAAAGTTCTGCGCTATGACCGGGTTGCCCATCACCGACTGCATGACGGGGGCAGGATCGGCAAGGCCCGTCGTCTCGATCACCACCCGTTTTACCGGCTTCAGCTTGCCTGTCTGGATACCGTCCATCAGTTCCGCCAGCGTATCCACCAGCTCGCCGCGCACCGTGCAGCACAGGCAGCCTTCCGCCAGTTCGATAATGCCCTCACCAGCGCTTTCGACCAGCATATGATCGATACTGACATCGCCGAATTCATTGATGATGATCGCCGCATCGCTCATCGCCGGATCCTTGAGGAGCCGGTTGAGCAGCGTCGATTTTCCGGCGCCGAGAAATCCGGTGATGATGGAAACCGGGATGCGATCGCGAGACATGACCTGCCTGTGTGTTGATGGCCGCTCCGGCAGGTCACTGGACGACACGAAACCCGGAGCCGGTTGGAGCTAAAAGAAATCGCCCGCGCCTGCAAACCGCGAGCGACACTGTAATATCATAACATCATCGACCTGCGAATACACAAACCGCATTGCAACCGCAAGGCTCTCCCTTAAGGAAGTCACCGATCGTCAGAATGTCGGGCGCGGGATCGGGATCGGCACGTTCGCGAGTTCGCCCTTGCCGGCTCCCTTGGCGGCATTCACCGCCACCGTCTCGCTGCCGGGAATGAGGCCGGCGAAGGAATATTCCGGCGGGCGGGTCATTTCCTGAACATAGGGGGAATGGATGACCATGCGGCCGGCCTCGTCGCGGCTTTCGCTGCGCACCTTGGCGGCCTTCGGGTTGCAGATCTCGGCGCTGATATCGTTCACATCACCGGTATCGCCATAGGGCGCCAGCGCGGCCAGCGAAACGCCTTGGCCGGAAGGGGCCGTCAGACCCATCTGCAACAGATCGGCCGACTGGTCGGTGCGCCCGGCGAGGCTGTCCGCGCCCAGCACGACCGTGATGACAGAGCGGCCATTGCGCACGGCCGACGACACCTGATTGAAGCCGGAGGCGCAGATGAAGCCGGTCTTCATGCCGTCCGCGCCATCGAAACGGCCGACCAGCATATTGAAATTGGCGTAGTTCTTCTTGCCGGTGCTGACGCCTTCCAGCGAGAAATAATGGGCATATTCCGGAAACTCGCGCTTGATAATCAGCGCCAGCAGCGCCAGATCCCGCGCGGTCGTATATTGTCCCTTGCCGGGCAGGCCATTGGCATTGATGTAACGGGTGGAACTCATGCCCAGCCGCTGGGCCTGCGCATTCATCTGCGCCACGAAATTATCGCTGGTGCCGCCGATGGTCTCTGCAATCGCCACGGCGATGTCATTGGCGGATTTGATGAGCAGCAGTTTCAAAGCGCTATCCATCGTCAGCTTCTGGCCGGGCTTGAAATACATTTTCGAGGCCGGCTGGTCCGCGGCCTTCTTGCTCATCACCACTTCCGTCTGCGGGCTGATCTTGCCGGCCTTCATCTGCGAAAAGGCGATATAGGCGGTCATCAGCTTGGTGAGCGAAGCGGGATACCATTTGCGGAAGGCTTCCTGATGGGAAATCACCTTGCCGGTTTTAACATCGACAACCATTTTCGGATTGGCATTCGCCACGGGCGCCGCGGCGACGAAGCCTGCGGTCGCGATGGCAATAGCTGCGGAGAGCCGTCGGGCGGCGTTTGACGATTTAAAAATCTGTGGCAAGGCTTGTCCTCGAATTCCCGTCTTCGGTCGGGGAATGGCAATATTCACCATATATGTCCTAGCAATGGCAAAGTACATTGATTACGTCAATTATGCGGCGCACTATCCGGCACGGAGGATAGGATTTTACCGCACGCCGCACCGATGAACCCAGGAATGAACGAATGCCAATTTTGAACAGAGCCGCCGAACTCCAGCAGGAAGTCAGCGAATGGCGGCGTCACCTGCATGAAAATCCCGAGATTTTGTATGATGTCGACAACACCGCAGCCTTCGTTGCACAGAAGCTGAAATCTTTTGGCGTTGACGAAATCGTGACCGGTCTCGGCCGCACGGGTGTCGTCGGCATCATCAGGGGCAATCTTCCGGGCAATCGCACCATCGGCTTTCGCGCGGATATGGATGCTCTTCCCATCGTTGAGGAAACCGGCAAGCCTTGGGCGTCGAAAACCGCAGGCGCCATGCATGCCTGCGGCCATGACGGTCACACAGCCATGCTGCTTGGCGCGGCCAAATATCTCACCGAGACCCGCAACTTCGCCGGCTCCATCGCCGTCATCTTCCAGCCGGCGGAAGAAGGCGGCGCCGGCGCGCTCGCCATGGTCGAGGACGGCCTGATGGAGCGTTTCGGCATCAACGAGGTCTATGGCATGCACAACATGCCGGGCATTCCGCTCGGCGCCTTCGCCATCCGCAAGGGCGGCATCATGGCGGCACCCGACAAGTTCTCGATCACCGTCAAGGGCCGCGGCGGCCATGCAGCCCAGCCGCACCGTACCATCGATCCCATCACCATCGGCGCGCAGATCGTCGGCAACCTGCAGATGATCGCCTCGCGCAACGCCGATCCGATCCGTTCCGTCGTCGTCTCCGTCACCCGCTTTCAGGCCGGCTCCAGCCACAACATCATTCCCAACGAGGCGCTGATCGCCGGCACGGTGCGCAGCCTGGATGAAACAGTGCGCGATCTGGCGCAGGACCGGATCAAGCAGATGGCTGAAGGTGTCGCCCTTGCCAACGGCGCGGAAGCGGAAGTCGTTTATGAGCGTTATTGTCCGGTCACCTTCAACCACGCCGCCGAGACCGACCACGCCATTCGTGTGGCCCGCGATGTGGCGGGCGAACCGAATGTCGACCCCGATGTCGATCCTTCCATGGCGGGAGAGGATTTCTCCTTCATGCTGAAGGAAAGGCCGGGCTGCTTCATCTTCATCGGCAACGGCGATTCGGCCGGGCTTCACAATCCCGGTTATGATTTCAACGACGACGCCATCGCTTACGGCATTTCCTACTGGGTGAAACTGGCCGAACAGCGCCTGACGAGCTGATTGCCGGTCAACGCGAAGAAAGCCGAGGAAGAGATCGACCGTGATGAAGAACGCGGTTGATCCAATGGCTGCCACGGGTTAAAGAGCAATTCAGTGTCCACGTAGCTCAGCAGGATAGAGCACAGGATTCCTAAGACAAATTGGGGGTTGCGCCCGGAAACGACGCAATCGATCTGCTCAAAGTCGGGGAAAGCTTCGCTGGTCTTCCAGCATGCCAATCCCGAGCCAAGCTCCGGAGAAATCCGGTGAAGGTGTAGAGACTGGATGGGCAGCACCTAAAGGCCTGACGGCCCATGGTGAAGGGACAGTCCAGACCACGAACGTCTTGCCGGCAAACGGCGGGACGGCGGCGAAAGCCGAAGCGGTATGAATCCTGGGGTCGGAGGTTCGAATCCTCTCGTGGACGCCAAATTTTCCTGCGAATTACTCGACGAAAACCCGCACGCTCGAGGCACGGCCGTCGGCGTCGATCACCGTGAGTGTGGAAAATCCCTGACCTTCGGGCCGCCATTCGCTGTTGCGGCGATGGGACGCATTCGGCAAAGGCAAACCATTGGCGAGCCAGCGAAAAGGTGCGCGCCCACCCTGCAGCTTCAGCACCAGCGGCGAGATGCCTGACTGACCGGAAAGCTCCACCCGCGCGCCTTCGGGCGGGTAAACGATGCGCGGGGCGCTTTCACGTCTCGAAGCAGAAAGCAGGCCGCTGGCCGTCGTGGTGAAACGCCGCTGATTGGCGGGGAGGTCATTGACCGCGACCCGTGCGACACCGGAAGGTGCGGCCGGCATCGGTGTGATCGCCACGCCGGATTTTTCGAAGGCCTCGAACAGGATCGGGGCGGCCGTCGCATAACCGGCAATGCCCGGCACCGCGCCATTGTCGGCCCGGCCGACCCAGACGCCGACCACATGCCGCCCGTCATAACCCACCGACCAGGCATCGCGATAGCCATAGCTGGTGCCGGTCTTGTAGGCGATGCCGCGCTGTTTCATGCCGAGCGGCGGCAGCACGCCGGACAGGATGTCGGAGATATTCCAGATCGCTGCGTCAGAGAATAAACGGTCGTTCTCCAGCCGTTCCGGGGCGGAGCGGACGCCGTCTCCAAGCCGCACGGGATCGCCGTCGCCGGCAAGCCCCGCATAAAGCTGCACCAGATCGACCAGCGAAATACCCGCGCCGCCAAGGGCGATGGCAAGCCCGGGCGCTTCAATGGCGGGAAGTGCGAGTTTGACGCCCACCCGCCGGAACCGCACCATCAGCGCCGAGGGGCTGACCGCATCGAGCAGCTTGACGGCAGGCACGTTGAGCGACAGTTGCAGCGCCTGCCGGATGCTGACATCGCCCTGATACTGCATGTCGAAATTACGCGGCCTGTAGCCGGAAAAGTCGGCCGGGCGGTCTTCGATGATGGTTTCCTGCCCGACAAGACCGTCTTCGAAGGCAAGGCCGTAGATGAATGGCTTGAGGGTGGAACCCGGCGAGCGAACGGCCCGGCTCATCTCCACGAAACCGCGTCTTGCCGTATCGAGATAACCCGCCGAACCCACTTCCGCCAGAATATCGCCGCTCTGCGCATCCGCCATGACGATGGCGACGGAGACCCTGTCTCCGAGCTTTTCCGCAGCATGGCGGGCGACACCCTCCAGTTCCCGCTGGATCGACAGCTTCAGCGTGGAGCGCACCGCGGCAGTATTCGGGAATTTCACCCGCGCGGCGGCGGCCATATGCGGCGCATAGGCCGGCAGGTCTCGCCGGTTGGCGGGCACATTCGCAAGAGCCGACCGTTCCGCCTCCCCCTCACCCACGACGCGCACGACGGCAAGCCTTTGCAATACGCGCTCCCGCGCCTGCCTTGCCGCTTCCGGAAAACGATCCGGGCGACGTCTTTCCGGCAATTGCGGCAGCGCCACCAAAAGGGCCGCCTCCGCCGTATCGAGCCGGCCAGGCTCCTTGCCGAACCAGGCGAGGCTTGCGGCGCGAACGCCTTCGAGATTGCCGCCATAGGGCGCGATATTCAGATAGAGATCGAGGATTTCCGCCTTGCTGAGTCGCCTCTCAATCTGGAGCGCGCGCGCGGCCTGCAGGAATTTCGCCGAAAACGACCGATCGGCGCGCGGCTCGATCAGCCGCGCCACCTGCATGGAAAGCGTCGATGCGCCGGAAACGATCCGGCCGTTACTGACCAATTGCCAGGCGGAGCGCAAAAGCGCGAAGGGATCGACGCCGGGATGATCATAGAAACGCTGGTCTTCATAGGCCACCAGCATGCGCAGGAACTGTGGGTCGACTTCGGGCGCCGTGGTTTTCAGCCGCCAGCGGCCATCAGGTGTCGCGAAAGCGCGCAACAGCTTGCCGTCGCGGTCCAGAACCTCGAAGGAGCGTTGCTGCGCAGCGTCCAGCGGCGGCGGATAGGCCTTGTCCAGCGCATCGAGACCGAAGGCCGCGCCGCCCATAAGCAACGCGGCCGTCATGATGCCGACAATGATCGCCTTGCGTCGCCTCATGGGTTTGCCGAGCGCACCTCCATGCGGCCGGTTGCCGTGCGGGCGGCAAATTGCGGCCGGTACATATCCTCAACCGAGGCTGCCGGATGGTCATAGGTGCCGGGGGTGACGGCGCGGACCACATAAGCGAGAGCAATCTCAGAACTGTCGCCGGCCGAGCGGTCGAAGGCCGCCACGAAACGGTCGTAGCGGAATTCGGTATGTGCCGCTTCCGTTTCCGGCAACCAGTCGAAATTCGAAAGCGCTGCCGAATTGACGAGGCTCGGATTGTCGATTTCGAAACCGGAGGGCAACAGGTCCGTCACCAGAATGCGCGACTGCCAGTTATTCTGCGGCACCACATTCAGCACCACGACATAACGCTCGTTCTGGATCACCTCGCTCGGGTTCACCTCCTCGCCATCCATGGAGTAATAGGTGCGGGTGATGGTGAAGCCTTCGCCACCCGCGGCAAGCGGCTGCGCCGGCGGCGCCACCGTGGTGACGACAGCCGTGACCGGATCGGCCGAGGCATTGGCGATCTTCAAGGGGGCGGCCAGCAATTCATCGCCGCTCATCCGCTTGCCGAAGCCGCCGATCTGCAAGTCACCGTTCACATCCAGGCGAATATCCTTGTCCTCGCCCTTCACGGCGCGGGCGGCCAGCAGCATCCATGCCTGTTCCTGGGTACTGGTATAGGGCTTCTTTTCCCATTCCTTGGCCACCGCACCGGCAAGCTGCGGCACGACGGCCGGAACAGGCCGGCTTTCCGCCGCAAGCGCCAGCGTCGCAGCGCCGTCACGCAGGGCCGAGCCATAATCGGCGCGAGCGAAGCTGACATTGGTGGTGCGGCTTGCCATGTCGAGCGAAGCGCCGAATACGGCCTTCGAACGGGCCTGATCACCATAAAGCGAAAGGGCGGCGGCAACCTGCGCCTTGGCGAGCGGTGTGGCGAAATCGGCAAGCGCCGTATCCGCATAATATCTGAGATCGTTGATCGCCGCCTTGCGGTTGCGCGCCAGGACATAAAGCGAATAGGCGATCTCGTTGCCACGATCCTTGACATTGCTGTCATAGGAAAGACCGTTCTGCAGGTTGTTCAGCGCCTGTACCATGGCGGCTTCGGGCACATCGTAATTCTGCTCGCGGGCGCGGGTCAGGAAGTCGCTGATATAGGCATCGAGCCACAGATCGCCGTAACCCGGCGACCAGAGTCCGAAGCTGCCGGAACTCGACTGGAACGACAGCACGCGATAGATCGCCTCCTGCACGCGCTTGCGGGTATCGGGGTCTTCAGCAAGGCCGCTATCCTTCGTCAGTTCCGAAACGTAAAGCAGGGGCAAAGCGCGGCTCGTCGTCTGTTCGGCGCAACCGTAAGGATATTTGTCCAGCATCATCACCAGCGCCGGAATATCAAAGGCGGGCGAGCGCGTGACATTGACCGCGACGGAAGAGCCGAGAAGCATGCTATCGGCCAGAAGATCGCCGTTGATCGTCAGGCTGCTATTCGGCGCGATCTTGATTTCACGCCGCGTCGTAACCGGCAGAACCGCCGGACGTACCAGCACGTTCAGAACCTGCTCCAGTGAAAGACCGGCGGCATTGGAAACCTTGATAGTGATTGCACCGTTGCCGGGCTGCTCACCCGTCAGCGGAACGGTCAGCGAAGACTTGCCGCCTTTCTGAAGCGCGAGAGTTTGCGACATCTCGCCCTGATCGACCGTCAGCGCCGTATTACTGGTCACATCCAGCCGGTAATCACCGGCCTCGCCATCCGTATTGGCGATATCGAGTCGCAATTGCGACACATCGCCGGGGGCGAGGAATTTCGGCGCGCTTGCCGTGACGACGACGGGATCGCGAATGACGGCATCGGAGACGGCATGTCCCACACCTGTCTTCGTCCAGGCCACCGCCATGATGCGGGCCGTGCCGTTGAACTGCGGAGTATCGAAGCTGACTGTCGCCTTGCCGTCTGCGTCGAGTTCGACCGGACCGGCAAAGAAGGCCACGAGCTTTTCCGTGGGTGGGCTGCCCTGAAGAGCAACCTGTCCGCCGTCACCGCCGGTGCGCAGCCGGCCGGTGGCGCCGAGCGAACCGTCAATCAGGCGGCCATAAAGGTCGCGGATTTCCAGTCCCAGCCGGCGCTGGCCAAAGTACCATTCATCCGGCTTCGGCGGCTCATAGCGGGTAAGGTTCAATATGCCGACATCGACTGCCGCAACGATGGCATAGGCCTTTTCGCCCACGCCAGCACCGGCGACCGTGATCGGAATTTCAAGCGGCTGGCGCGGCAGTGTTTTCTGCGGCGCGCCAAGGGTGACGGCAAGCTTGCGCTCGGCCGGATCGACGGCAAGCCATTTGATGCCGATGGCGCGCATCGGCATACGGCTTTCCTGCGCATCGCCGGGGCGGAACAGCGTGGCGGTGACATAAGCGCCCGCTCCCCATTCCTCGGTAACCGGAATGTCGATCTCGCCGCCATCATCACCGATCTCGGCATTCTGCACGGCAATCAGTTTTTCCGAACCGGATGTCACCATCAGCTCACCGGCAAAACGCGATGACACCTTGAGTTTGGCCGTATCGCCGATCTTGTAGCTCTGTTTGTCGAGAGCGATTTCCAGCGCATCCGGCGTTTCCGTCGAGCTTGCCTCGACATAGAAACCGGCATCGAATTCGACGCTGGAAACGGGCGCGCCGTTACCCGCACCCTCCACTTCCAGCCGGTAGCGGCCCCAGGTGACGGGTACGGAAATCTCGCCGCCATTGGCATCGACGGACAAGGTGCCCGCTTCCTGCTGCTTGGTATATTCCACCGGCTCGTAACGCCAGGAATTGCCCTGACGATACCATTGATAGTTCCGCTCGACCTTGATGAGCTTCCAGTTGAAGCCGCTCATCGCCTGTTTGGCGCCATCGGCGCTGACGCCGATGATATGGAAACGACCGACGGAATTCTGGGCGAGATCGCCCGAAAACTGCGGTTTGATGCCGATGACAGAGGCTTCCGCCTTGATAGGCAGTGTCAGCGCGCGCTCCACGGCGCGGCCGCCGGCTTCGCGCATGCGCACGGTGATGTTGGCGGAAAGAAGCTGCGTGGTAGATGGCAGATCGGTGAGATCAACATTGAAACTCGCCTTGCCCTCTTCGTCCAGCACCGGCAGGTCGGCAAGTGTCGTGCGGTTTTCCTCTTCGCTCTCCTCATCGGCCAGACCGAAGAAGTAACCTTCGAAATCGGCGCTGGTGCGCGTCGGCTTGATGGCGACCTCGCCTTCCAGCGTCAGGCCGGCAGCGGGCGCACCATAGAGATAACGGCCATCGACGTCGATTGCCGTCTCCACGCCCGGATCGATCTGTTTCGCCTTGCTTGAAAGGTCGAATTCCGTCCGGTCAGGCACGAAATCATCGACGAGGAAGCTCTTTTCGCTGATCGCAGCCGTTTTCGGGTCGGTATGGATGCGCAACGTCCAGGTGCCGCGCATGGCATTTGCCTGCAGCGGCAGATCGACCGTATGACCGCCCAGCGCCTTGCCGTCGCTGACGAAACGCCGGTCCTCGACGCCATCCGGACGCGAGAAGATGAAGGTGAGCGGCAGATCCTCGATTGCCTTGCCCTCGACATCGCGGGCCAGCGCTGCCGCATGCACGGTCTCGCCGGCGCGGTAAATGCCGCGCTCGGTCCAGCTGAACACGTCGATCGCGCCGGGCGCTGCACGTCCCGTCACGCCGCGATCCGAGAGGTCGAAGCCTGCGCGGGTCATGTCGAGGAACACGTAGTCCTTGTCGCCGTTGCGCGCCGTCAGGATCGCAGGCGCCTGCGCAGCCGTGCCACGCATCAGGCCGGCCGAGAACACCGCACGCCCATCCGCGTCGGTCTTAGCCGTGCCCAGCACCTCGTTATTCTTGGCAAGCAGCTGCAAATCCACATCCGCAAGCGGCTTGGCGCTGCCAAGGGCGCGGACGAAGACATTCAGGCCGTCAGTGCCGGCATAGGTGGTAATGCCGGTATCGGAGACCAGGAACCATTGCGTGGCGCGGGAATCCCAGGTTTCAGGTGCTACGCCCGGCGGCACGGCGGTCAGCACATAGATGCCGGGCTTGCGCTGCGGCAGAGCCTCATCCACCGGGAAGCTCGTCACCACATCCTTGTTGAGATCGGGCTGGATATCGATCGACCCCTGCCAGACAAGCTCGCCGATCTCGTTTTCAATGCGGTCGGCATTATAGCCGTCCATTTGCGTCAGAAACTGCGAGTTTGAAAGAAGCGAGGTGATATTGCGGTCGCCGACACGATAAAGCTTCAGGTCCGCCTTGTCGGCATTGACAGAGACGATTGGAATGCCGCGGCGGGCCGTGCCCGGCAGCACGAAATTCTCGCCGGTAAAGCGAACGCTGGCGGCGCGGTCACGCACATAGATATCGAGATCGACCTGCTTTTCCAAGGGCTCTTCCACCGAAGACGGCAGGCCGGCGCGAAGCGCGATCTTGTAACGCTGGCCATGGGTCAGGCCTTCCACGCAAATCTCGCTGCCCTTCGCCTCGATGGCTTTGGGAACGGCCCCGTCCAGTGTGACGAACGAGGAATAATCGACACCGTTCTTCACCAGCGGCTCGGAAAACTGCACGCAGGCGCGCGGGCTGATACTGTCCGTATCCACGGTATTGTTGATGACGCGGAAACCCTGACGCGTGCGCAGATCGGCATAGGCCGCCTTTGTCTGCGCATTGTCGGTAAGTGCAAGGCTCTCCTTATAGGCACTGAGCGCCGCGCGATAATTCTGGGTTCGCTCAAAAGCCTTCGCTAGCCGGTTCAGGGCCTCGGTGCGGGCGCTGACCGTGCGGCTCAGCTGATATGCATTGATGGCGGCGGAAGCGGCCTGTCCCGCTATCGAATAATTATCGGTGACCTGCGCCGCCTTTTCTGACAATTCCGCCCAGAGCGCGCCATCGTCAGGCGTGATCGCAAGGGCCTGTTTGTAGGTCGTGACGGCATCGGGAATATTGCCTGCTGCTGCCTGCTGGCGCGCGATCTGCACAAGGGCTTCCAGACCCTGTTCGCCGTCGCCCTCATTCGCCACAAGGCCGGATTTCAGCCGGCGCGCTTCCTGCTGCAGGCTGTCGGTCACGAAGGAAAGGCGCTGCGGCGCGCCGATATCGGCTTCCGTGGCCACTTCCACGATCTTTCCGGCAACCGCGCCGGGGAAGGCGTTCAGCTGATTGAAATCCGATTTGAGGAAACACCATTTCACCTTGGGATTGTAGGTGAAGGCCTTGCAGGCGGTATCGCCGACGCAAATCTCGCCGCATTGCTCCAGCGAGACATTCTGCTCCGTCCTGAGATCGAAGCCGTAATAATCGCCGTTTTGGGTCGTAACGACCTTGCGGGAGGGCTCCGCCGCCATGGCTGGCGGGAAAAACAGGGCGGTGGAAACCACAACCAGCGAAATCCGGACGAGCGTGCGCAACGACATCAGTTTTCTCCCCGCAACAGACATGTCGGGCGGGACTCTGGTCAAATCCACGCATGGTTGTCAACGCATCTTCGTCAATTCGCGACGCGCAATATGTGAAGGCGGGCAAGCGGGAAGGTCAGTCTTCTATTTTTCGCGCTTCCGAAATCAGCATGATCGGCACGCCGTCACGGATCGGATAAGCAAGCCTGGCGCTTTCGGAGATAAGTTCATTGCGGGCGCGGTCGTAGGAAAGGCGCCCTTTCGTCAAAGGGCAGACCAGAAGCTCCAGGAGCTTGGGATCGACATTGCTCATCCTGTCGTCCATGGCGGCGATCCTATTGCAGCACGTTGCCGCCCTCGCCCGATCCCTGGGCGAGAACGATCTCGGTGATGGCGATCAATGTTTCGGCCCGCGTTTTCAGGTCCGGCGCTTCCAGCAGCGCCTGTTTTTCAGCCGGTCCGAAAGGAGACATCATGGAAAGCGAATTGACGAGAACGCGATTGCCCGCCCTTTCCACGCTTTCCCAATCCGCTTCCAGCTGGTTGGCCTCCAGAAACGAGCGGAATACCCGCAGCAGGTTTTCACGGTCCACCGCATCCTCATCGTATTCGCCGGAAAGATCGGCGATGAAAGGCGCATGCCGGAAGCTGCGATAGGGTTTGCCCGCCTCCACCTCTTCCAACAGGCGGAAGCGGCACACGCCGGTGAGCGAGATGATATAACGGCCATCACCGGTTTCAGAAAAGGACGTGATGCGGCCGAGGCATCCGACCGCGCTCAGCGGACCGCCCTCAAGCCCCGCCTCGATGACATGCAGGGCGGGCTGCACCATGCCGATGATGCGATGGCCGGACAATGCCCAGTCGATCATGGCGAGATATCGGGGCTCGAAAATATTGAGCGGAAGATGGCCTTCCGGTAGAAGAAGCGCGCCCGGCAATGGAAACACCGGCACGGTTTCCGGCAGATCGTTGTTCTTCACATATCTCGCATTTCCGACATGCATGGGAATCACGCCCCCTGTTCACTGCTGCCCGGCCGGCGGACCAACCGCCACGGCCGGGATATGCCCGCACTACGAAAACAGTATCGCCGAAAGCTTCCTGCGGCCGGCAACGGTTGCCGGGTCCTTGAAGCCCCAGGCCTCGAAAAACTCCAGAAGCTGGCGGCGCGCGCCGTCATCGTCGAAGGTCCGGTCATTGCGCATGACGTACAGCAGATGGTCCGCGGCCTCGTCGCGCCGGCCTTGAGCATTCAGCACCTTGGCAAGCTTCACCCGCGCCTCGTGACGATCGGGATCGAGCGCGAGCTCGCGCTCCAGCGCCACCGGGTCGCCGATCTTACGGGCTTCCTCATATTGCGCGATCTTTTTCGAAACGAGCTGAATGCCCGCATCTTCGTTGAGTTCCGCAGGCAGCGAAGAGAGCAGTTCGCTTGCCCGCTCATATTGGCCGGCGGCGATCATGCATTCGGCGATACCGGCAATAGCTGCCGGATTTTCCGGATCGGCCTGCATGACGGCGCCGAAAAGCTGCGCAGCACCATTAAAATCGCCATCCGCCAGAAGCTGTTTTGCGTCGGTCAGAACGGCCTCGATCTCAGCCTTGGGATCGCCCGCGTCAGGTCCGGCGATCTTCTCGATGAACTGCTTGATCTGGCTTTCCGGCACGGCGCCCATGAAGCCATCCACGGGCCGACCATCGGCAAAGGCGACGATTGCCGGAATGGACTGGATACCGAGCTGGCCGGGAATCGACGGGTGATCGTCAATGTTCAGCTTCACCAGCTTCACACGGCCATTCGCCTCGTTGATGACCTTCTCGAGCACCGGCGTCAGCTGTTTGCACGGGCCGCACCAGGGCGCCCAGAAATCCACCAGAACCGGCTGGCGGCGGGATTCTTCAAGAACGTCCCTGGAGAAGGCAGCCGTCGTCGTGTCCTTGATGTGGCCGGAGGCCGCACTGTTCAACTCGCCATTGTGATGCGCGCTTGCGGTCATCTGCCCGCTATAGGAACCGCCGTAAGGATTATTGTCGCCGCTCATGCCGGTCTCCCGTAAACTTCTGTCATCTGTCTTATTTGAAGCAAAGATCGTATCTCACTCGCTGACTTTCAAGACAAGCGGCGCATGTCCGGTTGCCTCGAGAAAGCGAATGAGATCTTTGGACGCGATCGTTGTCGTCTGGTCGTTGGAAAGCGGATGGCCGTTCACCAACTCGTTTTCCAGAAGATCGCTGTCGAGCACGAAGGTGACCTGCCTGTCCGTGTCGTTGATGGCGCCGAACACCGTGACCGAACCTGGCACGACACCCAGATATTCCAGCATTTTTTCCGGTCTGCCAAAGGACACGCGGCTCGCCGCACCGATGGTCTTGTGAACGCTTTTCAGATCGACGACCGCATTTTCCTCAACGGTCAGAACGAAATACTGATCCTTCTTGTCCTTTACAAAGAGGTTCTTTGTATGGCCGCCAGGAATGAGGTCGCGCAGCGACTGGGATTCGGCGACGGTAAACACCGGTTCGTGCTGCTTCGTGGTGTGGGGAATACCGAGTCCGTCGAGAAACTCGAATAGCTCCGTTGCCGTCTTCTGGGAATTTTCCGCCATATCCTGCCGCCTGCCTCTGCCGATTCCACTATCCTTGTTTCCTGATTAAGCGGGCAACCGACGCTTGGCAACGCAAGAAAAAACAGGGAGATGAAAAATTCTCAATCATTTCCGTCGCTTGTCGCATTTCTCAAAGAAATTTTCGCGTTTTTGTCATTTCCCTGTTGCATTCCAAAATCGATTGAGCGATATAGCGCCCGTCGCCGCATGGCGGCCCACGGTTCAGCGAACTACCCCGGACCGGTGGATTTGAGCGGGTGTAGCTCAGGGGTAGAGCACAACCTTGCCAAGGTTGGGGTCGAGGGTTCAAATCCCTTCGCCCGCTCCAAATTTCCCTAAAGATAGAATCGTCATAAAAATATAGTTGTTCGCACGTGTCGAATCGTTCCGTGTCGTGCGGCTTGCAATTTGGCCTTCGCAGCCGCCTATCCGCAGAGCGCGACGGAAATTGTCCCGCTACCGGAACTTATGCGGAAGATATCCGTTTCAGACCCGAGGCTCCTAACCTCAGTTCCCCTCTGATTGCCCGCCATGAGCGGGCATTTTTTTCCGATGTCGCCGGAATAGCTTATGTGCACAACACGTTCTCCTGCGTTGTTCAACGCGGGGAAGAGCCATGTCCGCATATCCCAGAAGAATTCTCTTGATTGCCGCATTCGCCGTCTCGTCGATACCCGGCACATCGCATGCCGCCGATATCACGGTTTATCATGAGGAACGGGCTTTAACGCACAAAACACATCATCAACCGCAGCGCATCGAAAATACCTATTCCAATCCCGTACAAATGAGCTGCACCGAAAATGTCGTGTCCTATCGCTCCCCTTACGAACGGCACACGGAACAGGTCACGCTCTGCCATCCGCAGCTAAATTGGCGAACAGGACCATCAACAGCAACAATATGGTCGCCTTGATCTTGCCATAATTCATTCAATGTGCTTTTGTGCAGCCGCCCTTGTGGGAGGGGGTAGAGGTTGAGACCCGCTGGCTGCATTTTTGCAGTAAGCGGGTTTCCCTTTTTCTGGGCGAAACTTACCGGCAACCACCAAATGATTCCATCGTTTTCCCGGCTCGGAAAAGTAACGAAACACGGGCGCAGAACGACGCGGTCTGGATTTTTCATAAGAAGGAAAATGGTAGCGGGAGAGGGACTTGAACCCCCGACACGCGGATTATGATTCCGCTGCTCTAACCACCTGAGCTACCCCGCCACAGTGGAAACGTGACAGTCATGTGACCGGCCGTTCCATCAGGATGAGCGGCTTATAAGGTGCCGCTCCCCAAAGTGTCAAGCGCAAGATGCGCAAAAAATTCGCTTTCCGCATCGCTGCAAAAAGCGAATGGTTTCAGGCGGCAACCGGCTTTTCCAGAAGCGCCTTCAGCGACGCCTCGGCAGCCTCCGAGCGTTCCGACCGTTCGATGAAACCGCCGCCGTAAACGCGGGCATCGGCACCCGGCGCGGAATAAAGCACACAGGCCTGACCGGGAGCGACACCGGCCTCCCCGGTCATCAGGTCCACATAGATACCGTTTTCGTCCGCATGCAGCACCGCTTCCGTCGGCGGGCGGGTGGAGCGCACCTTGGCGAAACAGGCGAAGCCCTGCCCGGCATCGTCAGCGAGTTCGCGGTCGCCCAGCCAGTTCATGTCACGCAAATAGACCCGGCGGGTTTCCAGCGCCTCACGCGGACCAACGATGACCCGGCGGCCGCGCGCATCGAGATGCACGACATAAAGCGGCTCCCCTGTCGCAACGCCGATGCCTCGGCGCTGGCCGATCGTATAATGCACGATACCATCGTGGCGGCCGAGCACACGGCCGTCGAGATGAACGATATCGCCCGCCAGAGCCGCATTCGGCTTCAGCTTGTTGATGATATCGGTATATTTGCCCTGCGGTACGAAACAGATGTCCTGGCTGTCGGCCTTCTTGGCCACGACCAGGCCCATCTCTTCCGCCAGCGCCCGCGTTTCGGCCTTGGAGAGGCCACCGAGCGGAAAGCGCAGATAATCGATCTGTTCCTGCGTCGTTGCAAACAGGAACCAGCTCTGGTCACGGTCGCTGTCGATCGGCCGATAGAGCGCACGCCGCCCCGGCTGGCCGGGAACGGGATTGGGGCGCGACCGGATATAATGGCCGGTCGCCAGTGCATCGGCACCCAGTTCCTGCGCGGTGGCGAGCAGATCGGCGAATTTTACCGTCTGGTTGCAGGCCACGCAGGGGATCGGCGTTTCGCCCATCGCATAGGCCTCGGCAAAGGGGTTGATGACAGTTTCGCGGAACCGCGCCTCGTAATCCAGCACGTAGTGGGGAATGCCGAGCGTTTCGCACACCCGGCGCGCATCGTCGATATCCTGCCCGGCGCAGCAGGAGCCGGCGCGGTGCACGGCGGCACCGTGGTCGTAAAGCTGGAGGGTAATGCCGAGGACATCATAACCCTCGCGCTTGAGGATACCGGCCACCACAGAAGAATCGACGCCACCGGACATGGCGACAACAATCCGGGTATCTTCCGGCCTCTTGTCAAAATCGAGCGTATTCACGTTTTTTCCCATCGTCAGTCATAACGGGGGTAAAGGCCCCGCCGCCTGTCGGTCATCCGTCGCGAGAAACCTCGGCCATCAATGGGGCCGTCCTGTCTTGCCATTCTACGGATTTAAGGGCTGCATATAGAAAAGAATGGCCTCACACGCAAGTACGGGGCGGAAAACCGCCCCGTAAAGCCATGAGGTTCAGAACGTAACAGGCCTTCAAGCGCCGGCCGTCTTCTGGCCGCTGCTGCCAAACCACTTGTCGCGTTCCCGCCACAGGGCCGGCAGGGCCAGCAATCCGATGGCCGTGAAGGCGATCAGCGTCTTGTTCAGCTGCGACAGTTCCGCCGTGCGGCCGTCGAGATAATAAACGCCGTAAACGATAGCCACGTGCCAGACATAGACCTGCAGCGAATGGCGGCCGAGCAATTGCAGGAACTTCAGCGACAGCACCCAGATGACGCCTTCGGCAATGGAGCGCACGAGCGGGCGGTGGTGGTGCGGACCGGCAATCACCAGCCAGGTCAGGCCGACACCAACAGCGAGGAAGTTGATGAGATAGACCGGGCCGAAATCGGCGCGGATTTCCATGGTGGAGAATTTGCCCATCATGAAATCCGGCATCAGGCCCCAGGCGGTGGCGATGCGCAGCGGCATGAAGAACAGGCAGATGACGAGCGCCGCCTTCGGCAGCCACGTATGCTCAGGCGAGAAGATCGCCTTCCACGGAATGCGATTCTGCGCCGTCATCGCGCCCATTACCAGCGCCGAATAGAAAACGAGCTGCCAGCCAAGCAGGTTGAAGCTGACGCGGATACCCTGCTCGTCCGCACCCTTGACGAGTTCGTTGAGCGGCGTCGTCACGATCTGCTGAAGACCAAGCTGGCCCGCCATCCAGACCAGCAGGGAACCGGCCATGACATAGGCCCACTTGCCGTCAAGGCAGAGCTTAACGAGTACCGGCGCAAACAGCATGTAGACGATATACTGCGGCAGAATATCCATGAAGGTCGGCTGGAAAAGGAATGTCGCAATCGCCGCCAGACGCAGCGGATCGTCGAACGTCGTCATGCCAAGCCAGTTGTACCAGATGTAGGGCGCATGCGGGATGACCATGCGGAAAAACAGCACGGCAATAACAAGGCCCATGGCATAGCGATAAAGCTCCATGGCCCGGTTCCAGATCATCTGTTTGCCGGAATCATAGCCATATTTCATCATCTTGCGCGCATAGACCATGCCGATCAGCAGGCCGGACAGGAACACGAAACCCTGGGCGTCCTCGACAAAGGCAAACTGCCGGTGATTGATTTCAACCAGCCAGAAGCCTCCGGCAAACACCAGATGGTTGATCAGCATGAAGACGAGGAAGTAACCGCGCATCCCGTCGATCAGGTCAAAGCGTTTCATCTCAATAGCTCTCCGTTCTCGCAGGGCTTGCATGCCCGGCCATCCAGCCCGGCTTGGGAAGGGCCGGGTATTGGATTGTCAACGCTGTTTCGCGCCTCAGGTTCCCTTTCCAAAGCGGTGTAGAACCCGCGCGAAAAGTCACATCGATGTGTGTCTGCTGTGGTTAGGACGCCGGGACTGAATGCCGGATGAATAAAAGAAGGCAATTCCGTGAAGCGGACGAGCCATGCGCGGGTAACATGTCGCGACAAACAGGGCTAAAAGCGTTGCATAGCAGGACGAAGCGGAATTCACCGCCGATGGCCGCGGGAGATATCACCCGTTAGATTTATCAGTCGTTTTTTTGACCGCATCTTGTTGTCCCTTTGCCGAGCGAGCGGCGGCGTGACCATGTTTTCCGGGAGCATGACGAGCAAAGGCCCGGCGGTAACAAAAACCGCCGGGCCTTTATTTGTTAAATACGCTCCGATTCGTCAGGCAGCCGCCTGAATAGCGGCGACCTGCCAGTTGTCGTTTCCGGGGCGGCGGACGAAGGTCCACATTTCCACCGCCTCAGAAGGCTGGTGCTCGTCACCTTCGATCACCTTGCCGGAGGTGCGGTCGCGCATCACGTCGATGGCGGAGTAGCGCATCGCCACCGTCGCATAATCCTGGCCCTCTTCGTGCCATGCTTCGGCAACATCGCCCTGTAACAGCGTCACGTCGCGGACCTCGTTCTTCACGCCGCTGGTCGCGTTGTCGCTCAGTTCTTCGGCGAGATACGACATGGCTTCCGGCGTCGTCAGCTTGCGCAATGTGCCATAATCTTCGGCGGCATAAGCGGCCTGCACGTCTTCCAGCATTTTCTGGAAAGTTTCGAGATCGCCCTGGGTAATGCCGATCTCATCGCCTTCCGACATGGCGTTGGCATGAGGCGCAGGCTTTGCCGTTGCGGCATTGGCGGCCACACCGCCCGTCGCGCCGGCCAGAGCGCCGATCTTCGGAATCTTGAACGAGGATGCGGCAGAAGCCGGCTGCGAGCCGCCATTATAGGAAGAAGCGGAATGAGCCGTGCGCTGCGAGGCACCGGCCGCGCCGTAAGCGGGCTGGCCCTGACGGCGCGAGGCGAAGAAACGCATGGCGAGCATGACCAGAAGGCCGATCAGCGCCACCTGCAACAGCATGCCGAAGAAACCGGCCATGCCGCCAAAACCGCCGCCCAGCAGCATTCCGAACAGACCGCCCATCAAGAGGCCGCCCATCAAACCACCCATCATGCCGCCGAACAGGCCGCGGCTCTGCTGCGGCGCCTGCGCGCCGGGACGGGCCGGCTGAGCAGCGCTCGGCGCTGCCTGATTGGTATTAGGAGTCATGCTGCGGTTTATCGGCGCGGTCTGGCCGGGTGCCGTGCTGGTCGAGGGCGGAGCGGAATAGGTCCGCGTGCCGCGGCTGCCGAAACCGCCGCCGGCGCGACGCGCTTCCGCCATATCAACCGCCACGAAAGACACCGCGATACCAAGCGCGGCGACTGCGAACAAACCCTTGAAGCGCCGAAAGGCAGCAAACATCGTTATCTCCTGTTGGCCGCCCTCCCATGAGCGGCATGTCAGCAGGCGATATAGCAACTCATGATCATCATTTTTAGAGCGGTTGCCTTAAATTTTTTGTGATATGCAACCAATACGATAGTCACTTATATTCTGCGACGAAACATACACTGGACAAACGAAAAACCCGGCACAGGGTCTCCCCTGCGCCGGGCCTTATTGTCCCCTTGGGAGGAACGATAAGATCAGTCGACGTTGAAGGTCAGCGGCTTGACCTGGCGGATCGCCGGGTTGGCGCGCAGCTTGTCGAGCACGGTTTCGGAAACCGGACCGTCGACATAAAGCAGCGCGATGGCGTCGCCGGCTTCCTTTTCACGGCCGAGCTGGAAGTTGGCGATGTTGACGCCAGCCTCGCCGAGCGTGGTGCCCATGAAGCCGATCATGCCGGGAACGTCGGTATTGGTGATGTAGATCATGTGCGACCCGACATCGGCATCCATGTTGATGTTCTTGATCTGGATGAAGCGCGGCTTGCCATCCGAGAAGACCGTGCCGGCAACCGAGCGGATCTGGTTTTCCGTCTTGACCGTCAGCTTGATGTAGCCGTCATAAACGCCGGTCTTGTCGCGCTTGACCTCGGAAAGGATGATGCCCTTTTCCTTGATCATGACCGGGGCGGAAACCATGTTCACATCCGCAACCTGGCTGCGGATAAGGCCGGCCAGCAGGGCGCTGGTCAGCGCCTTCGTGTTCATGCTGGCGGTTGCGCCATCATAAAGGATTTCGATTTCCTTGGTGGCGCTTTCCTGCACCTGACCGACAAAGGAGCCGAGAACATCCGCCAGACGGATGAAGGGCTTCAGGCGCGGCGCTTCCTCAGCCGTGATCGACGGCATGTTAATGGCGTTGGAAACCGCGCCCTTAACGAGGTAATCCGACATCTGCTCGGCAACCTGAAGGGCGACGTTCTCCTGCGCTTCCGTGGTCGAAGCGCCGAGATGCGGCGTGCAGACGACATTCGGCAGGCCGAAAAGCGGGCTCTCGGTGGCGGGCTCGACTTCGAACACGTCAAAACCAGCGCCGGCGACATGGCCGGACTTGATGGCTTCGGCAAGGGCTGCTTCATCCACCAGACCGCCACGGGCGCAGTTGACGATGCGCACGCCCTTTTTGGTCTTGGCGAGGTTTTCAGCGTTCAGGATACCGCGCGTCTTGTCGGTCATCGGCACATGCAGGGTGATGAAATCGGCCTGGGCCAGAAGTTCATCCAGTTCAACCTTGGTGACGCCCATTTCCTGCGCGCGCTCCGGCGACAGGAAGGGGTCATAGGCCAGAACATGCATCTTGAGGCCAAGCGCACGCGAGCAGACGATGGAGCCGATATTGCCCGCACCGATGACGCCGAGCGTCTTGCCGGTGATTTCGACACCCATGAACTTCGACTTTTCCCACTTGCCGGCCTGCGTGGAGCTGTCGGCTGCCGGAAGCTGGCGGGCAACTGCGAACATCAGCGCAATTGCGTGTTCTGCCGTCGTGATGGAGTTGCCGAAGGGCGTGTTCATGACGATGATACCGCGGCGCGACGCGGCCGGGATATCGACATTGTCGACGCCGATGCCGGCGCGGCCGATGACCTTGAGGTTGGTCGCGGCTTCGATCAGCTTTTCGGTTGCCTTGGTGGCAGAGCGAATGGCCAGGCCATCGTAATTGCCGATGATTTCAGCAAGCTTGTCCTTGTCCTTGCCGAGCTTCGGCTGGAAATCGACTTCGACGCCACGATCGCGGAAAATCTGGACGGCGGTTTCCGACAGTTCGTCGGATACGAGTACGCGAGGTGCCATGGTTCACGGGCTCCTTGAAAAACGGTGCAGTTTTGAAAGCGGGGAATGTGCGGCCCTGCATCAGCGCAGGGCCGGTATCAAAATCAGGCGGCAGCCTTGGAAAGTGCTGCCTTCTGCGTCTCATATGCCCAGGCGAGCCAAGGCATGACGGCTTCCATATCCGCCGTCTCGATGGTCGCGCCGGCCCAGATGCGCAGACCGGACGGGGCGTCGCGGTAAGCGCCGATATCGAGGGCGACATTTTCCTTTTCGAGCAGGGCGACGACGCCCTTGGCGAAATCGGCCTGTGCGGCGGCATCCAGCGCCTGCACTTCGGGATCGACGATCTTCAGGCAGACGGAGGTGTTGGAGCGGGTTTCCGGCTTTACGGCCAGATTGGCGATCCAATCGTTCTTCTCGATGAAGTCGTAAATGACCTTGGCATTGGCATCGGCACGGCCGATCAGCGCCTTGAGGCCACCGAGATTCTTCGCCCACAGCAGCGCATCGATATAATCTTCAACGCAGAGCATGGACGGCGTGTTGATGGTTTCGCCGGTGAAGATGCCTTCGATCAGCTTGCCGCCGGAGACCATGCGGAAGATTTTCGGCAGCGGCCATGCGGGTGCGTAGCTCAAGAGACGCTCGACGGCACGGGGCGAAAGGATGATGACGCCATGGCCGCCCTCGCCGCCCAGAACCTTCTGCCAGGAGAAAGTGACGACGTCGAGTTTCGTAAAATCCATGTCCTGTGCGAAGGCCGCCGAAGTAGCGTCGCAGATGGTCAGACCCTTGCGGTCAGCCGGGATGAAGTCGGCATTGGGAACGCGAACGCCGGAGGTGGTGCCGTTCCAGGTGAAGACGACGTCACGGTCGAAATCGACTTCAGCAAGGTTCGGCAGCAGGCCGTAATCGGCCTCCAATTTGCGGACGTCCTTCAGCTTCAGCTGCTTGACGACGTCAGTGACCCAGCCAGCGCCAAAGCTTTCCCAGGCGAGCATATCGACGCCGCGTTCACCGAGCAGCGACCAGAGCGCCATTTCAACGGCGCCGGTGTCGGATGCGGGAACGATACCGATGCGATAATCGGCAGGAACATTCAGAACTTCACGGGTGAGATCGATGGACTGCTTCAGCTTGGCTTTGCCAACCTTGGCGCGATGCGAGCGACCGAGCGGCGCATCAGAGAGAGCATCTAGCGACCAGCCGGGACGCTTCGAGCAGGGACCAGAGGAAAAATGCGTATTGCCCGGACGGACGTCCGGCTTCACGATATCTGTCATTTGACTACCCTTCCAGATAGGCGCTCCACGTTAGGGTGGAGTGTCCTGACGCCGTTGCTATTCCTGTCGCCCATCCCAGTCAAGCGGAATATGTCGCTACGCAGAAGAATCTTGGTCCATATGCGTCATGCGCCGCGTCAGGTGCCGGTAAAACAAAACCGCCCGCACCCAGAGGATGCGGACGGTCTGAAACTACCAGCAAGGCGTGACGTTTATTTATAAACGGCAGGCTGCAGCGGAATATCGGCGGGCGGCATGTATTGCGCGGTATCGCAGCCGTTGAAGACATAACGGCCGCCGACGCGCACTTCGTGCGAATAAAGACCCTTGTCACGGCCCGGACCGCCGCCGTTCTCATAAGCGAACATATCGCCCTTGTTGATGTGGCGGAAACGATAGCCGATATCGGCCTTCAGGTTACAGGTGACATCGATGGATGCACCGGCCATCAGGGCGTAGGCGAAGCGCCATTTGCCCTTGCCGCCATGTTCGGTGGTCGGGTCGCAGTAGCCAGATCCGTCCGTTGCACAGGACGTGTTACGCAGCTTGTCCCACTTGACGTAGGATGCGCCGATACCGCCACCCACGTAAGGCGTGACACGGCCATAAGTGCCAAGATCGACATAGGCGTTCGCCATCAGCGTGTAGGCCCTCAGCGCACTCAGGTCCGTCGAGACGCAGTCAGCACCGTTGCCGCAATAGCCACGAGTAGAGCCGCGAAAATCCGACTTACCCATGTAGTCGAAGGTTAAGTCGCTGCGGAAATAGTTGTTGAACTGATAACCGACGCCGGCGCCGATGATATAGCTGTCCTTGATCTTCGCTGTCTCGAAATCCGCGAGATAGCCGCCGGGGCCACCCTGATAATAATGGGCGCCGCGCAGCTTGTTGAAGGAATAACCGACGTCGCCGCGCAGGTACCAGCCACTCGCCTGGGTGACGGTCACTTCGGGTGCATCGACATAAGCAGGGGCAGGCTCGGCTTGATAGAGATCGGCAGCGATGGCGCTGGTACCGGTCAGCAGGACGGCCAGAAATCCGGCCAGGGCGTTTTTCATGACTTCCACTCCAGAAGAGACACATGCGGTTTCGGCGTCAGATGCCAGTGAATTCTTCAGTCATGAAGATTGTCGTAAAATGGTTAAGTCCCGATTAAAATGGAAACCTGTATTACAACAATCGTTACTGAAAATGGTAAACACACTGATACGGTTTGCGCTTTCTTAACCCTAAAACGCATAGGTTAAGGAAGTGCAAAAGCCATTGGGCTGATCCGGTTATGGATGAAAGCCTTACAGAAATTGGCACCTCTCTTTGCACGCAAGGCAGAAGAGATCGTGACAAAGCTCCGCCAGTTTGGCGTGCTGAATGCACCGGACGGCACGATGGCGGAAGCGACCCTTGGGACAGCCGGCGAGAACGCCGCCCCTATCTCTCGCTCCAACTCATCGTATAACGCGTACCCACCTTCCGGTCCGGGTGGGTATGTGTCTGATCGACACGGGCGCCGATGTTCTGCGCCATCGCCATGATCAGTTTCGTGCCCAACCCTGTGCCCTTCGGCGATATGTGCGGGTTCGACCCTATCCCGTCATCTTCCACAACCAGAATGAATTGCCCATTCTCTTCAGAGAGGTTGACCCGGACGGCGCCGGTTTGATCGGGGTAGGCATATTTGAGCGCGTTGGTCAGAAGTTCTGTGATGATGACGCCAAGCGCAACGGCATGGTCCGCATTCAAATCGACCTCACACAGCGACGTTTCAACAGTGATGGAGGAAGAGCCGGGCACGGCCTGAAACAGATCGCCAATGATCGAGGTCAGATAGGAATTGAGAGAGACCAGACCCACATTCGCGGTGTTATAGAGACTGCGGTGAACGCCGGCGATTGCCGAAATCCTGCTCTGCGTTTCCAGCAACGCGGTTTCTGCTTCCTGCGACTTTAGGGTATTTATTTGCAGTCGGATCATGGCGGAAACCAGTGAGAGACTGTTCGCGACACGATGGTTCATCTCTTTCACCATCATTTCCGCGTGCTCTTTGGCCTTCACCAGCAAACGGTCGGCCTCTTCCTTCGTCTGGCGCAGGCGATGGTTTTCCAATGCCTGGTTAATGGCCGTGAGCAGAAGCGGGAAGAAATCATCTCCGACATTCTTGATGACGTAGTCGGCAGCACCTGCCCTGAGCGCATCCATGGCGATCTGCGCCTCGTTGGACCCCGTCACATAAAGGACGGGAACACGCGCCGGTATCGTCTCGATAGCGGCGAGAAACTCCATGCCCGTCGCGGTCTGGAAATAATGGTCGAGAACGACGACATCGAACTGCCCGTTTTGAAAAAGCTCGAGCCCGGACGCCACCGAGGCGGCATGAACCACCTCCATTCCGTGGCGACCAAGAACGCGGCTCGAAAGCCGGGCCAGAGCCGGGTCGTCATCGACATATAAAACGCGCAGAGCCATCGTGCCTTCAAGGTATCTGAATTACGGAAAAGAACAGGCCAAGATTTTTGATGGCAGTCGCGAAGCCCTCATAATCGACCGGCTTGGTTATGTAAACATTCGCGCCCAGATCATAGCATTTCTGAATTTCAGTCTCGTCATCGGTAGTTGTCAAAACCACGACGGGCAAACGACGGGTGTATTCGTTGCTTTTGATCTGCTCGAGAATGTTGATGCCCGACATGTCAGGGAGATTGAGGTCGAGCAGGACAAGAAGATAACGGTCTTTGCTGACAAGACCATCTCGACTTTCGCCCAGTATATAGTCAAGCGCCTCAGCTCCGAGCGTAAACGGCACGATCTCGTTGTTCACGCCGGCCCGCCGCACGTTCTTTTCGATCAGCCGCGCATGGCCCTCGTCGTCTTCGATCATCACGATCGTCACTTCCTGACCGGTCGCTTTCATGTGTCGCCTTCCTTCGTCACTCGTCTGAGGTCACTCGGCAGCAGCAGGACAAACGTGCTGCCCTCACCGAGTTTGGACTCAACTCTAATGTCACCTCCTAAATTTCTGATTAGCGAACGAACATGGGCAAGGCCAATACCCTCTCCCGGCTGGTCCTGATTGCCCGCCCGGCGAAAGAGTTCGAAAACCCTTTCGAGATCCTTCTCACCGATACCGCGCCCATTGTCGCCGACTTCGATACAGATCGCACCACGCCCGGCCGGATAGGCGCGCGCCGTCAGCCGCAGCGGACGACCAGGCATCTGGTATTTCACCGCATTATCGAACAGATTTCCGAGAATCTGATCGAGGGATATGCGGTCGGTCACGATCGTCAGCTTCGGCGTGTCGACATCGATCTCGCCGCCGTTCGCCGTGATCTGGTGGCGTACCGTCTCGGAAAGTGACAAGAGCAATGTTTCCACATCGACCTTCTCGGGCTGCAGCTTGCGCTGGCCGTCGCGGGATATTTTAAGGATCGCGTTGATCAGCTGATCCATTTTGCGGGTGGATGAGCGGATAAAGCCGATAGCCTCGGGAATATCCTCTTCCACCGCCAACCGAGCCTCGCGGACGACGTCGTCGGCCAGAGTTTTCCCATCCGCAAGGACATAAGCATTCACCGACTTCAGCGATGTGTCGAACTCGGAGAGAAAGCCCATTATATTCACCAGCGGCGCCCGCAGGTCGTGTGTAACGATGTAGGCGAAGCGCTGGATTTCCTGATTGGCGCGGCGGAGATCGCGTGTCCTGCCTTCTACACGTTCCTCCAGATTCCGGTTAAGCTCGTCAACATCCTCCCGAGACCGGGTCAGGGCCTTGATATAGGTGAAGACAAGGAAGATCGAACCGCCGACGACAAGGAGAATTGAAAGCGCGCCGCCCACGGTTACCCATCGGAGTGTATTGGCGGCATCAAGCTGATCATTAACAATGACACGCAAACGATCGTCGACATTCGATTGCAGATTAGACAAGATGGCTCTGATCTCGCTCATGAAGCGCTTGCCGTCATTGTTGCGAACGATCTCAATTGCCTCCGTGATTCGACCCGTGCGCTGCAGCTCAATGGTTTCGCTTGTCTCCGCCAGCTTGGCTTCGATCGCCCGCCTCAAGCCGGAAAGAGACTGCGCATATTGAGGCTGTTCCTTCAGCAGATCGAAGAGTCTTGACTGGCGTTGCGGCAAGCCACGCAGAGCCTCTTCATAAGGCGCCAGATATTCGGAGTTGTTGGCAAGCAGATATCCTCGTTGCCCGGTTTCAATGTCCTGCATCGCCGTCAGCACGTCGAAAACCGCGGCACGAAAACGTCGGAGTTCCGCAGTCTCCTGAGAGTACCTGTTATTCACCTGGACGAGCCATAGAGACACGGAGACCATGCCAATCAAAATCGCAACACCCACGGCCAGCATCAAAAGGCTTCGTTTGGCAAACGGTGAAAAACCAGTCACAGCAATACATTCCCGGTAGGCGCTAATTAGTTGTGCAAGCTAGAGTATGACAACACCGGAGGCGACTGTTTTCTTTTTATCGATCCGTGGAACCAGCGCGGGGTTCAGGGGTTTTGCAATGTTGATTGAAAGCGGCCTGCGGGGCCGAAGTAATGAGAATACGGTGACAATGAGCTACGATTTCCAGGGAAAGCAGATCCTCGTATTGGAAGATGACGCACTTCTCGCGATGGATATGGAAGATTTTCTCTCCGACCTCGGCGTCAATGTTGTCGGGCCGGTTTCCCATGTTGACGCCGCGCTCGAAAAAATAAACGTCACCGATCTCGACGGCGCGGTCATTGATCTCAATCTGAGGGGAGAATTGTCCTTCCCCGTCATCGAAGAGCTCAAGGCGGCGAACATTCCCTTCGTCATCTGCAGCGGATATGCGGAAGTACCCGGTGTCCGGGCTCAGCTGGACGGCCTGACGGTCGTTTCCAAGCCTTGCGATTTCGACAATCTCTCGCATGTTCTGGCCAATGAGTTTTCACTGACCGACTAGGGCCGAGCCGATCACGGCTTGGCGCCCCACCTTCATCTTTTCATCCGGCATCTTTTCATCCGGCGACTCAATCCAGGGGAAAGAGGACCTGATATTTCAGGCCGCCGCGATCGTAGCGAATTTCACTTTCAGCCTGCAGTTCGTATTGCGCGCCCTTTGTTATCAGGGTCGTTCCAAAGCCGGTTTCCTTTGGCGCGGAAACAGGCGGGCCTCCGCTTTCCTGCCACCTTAGGTCAACACGGTCGCGCCCATCTCCGTCACGCAACTTCTTCCAGAAAACCTCGACCTTTCCGTTTGCGCCGGATAGAGAACCGTATTTCTGCGCGTTCGTCGCCAGTTCATGCAGGATCATTCCCAGCGCCAAAGCTGATTTTGGCGACACATGCACGCCATCCGGACCGTCAAGTTCGACCCTGCTCGCAAAGACATTATGCGGCTCGATCGCGCGCTTCACGACGTCTCTCAGGTCAGTCTCGCCCCAATTGCTCTGGAAAAGCAGGGCATGGCTCTCCGCCAGTGAACTCACGCGGGCCACAAGCCGTTCCTGATAATCCTCGATCGAGGTGCTGCCTTTTGCCGTTCTGCGGATGATGGATATGACCATCGCCATGGTGTTCTTGACGCGATGGCTCAGCTCACGAACAAGCAGTTCCTTGTGCAGCTCCGCCCGTTTCCGCTCCTGTTTTTCCCGCGCTTCCGCCAGCGCACGCTCGACGGCGGACGGCAATCTTACCAGCCGCTGCTTCAGCACGTAATCCGTGGCGCCGCGCCGGAATGCGTCGATCGCAGCATCCTCGCCCAAAACTCCGGACACGAAGATGAACGGCGTATCGGGTCGGGTCTGCATGACGACGTCAAGCGCCGCCATGCCGTCGAAATCCGGCAGGGAGAAATCCGCAAGAATGATATCAAACTGCTGTTTTTCCAAAGCCTCTATGAACGACGCCTTGCCGACCGCCCTGGTCACCAGCGGAGGTGGCGAAATACGCGAAAGCTGGTCTTCAATCAGTTCTGCATCGACCGAGCTGTCCTCAAGGAGAAGAAGCTTGCCTGCCTCCATTCGCCGCACCGCCTCATCCACCATTGCGACGTGCACCGGGTGGCGGCTCGTTCAGGACAGCCCAGAAAACTCCGAGATCCTGTATAGCCTTAAAAAACTGGGTGAATTCCACGGGCTTGACGACGAAGGCGTTAACGCCGAGTTCGTAGCTCCGCACCAGGTCCTGCTCCTCTCGAGATGACGTCAGCATGACGACCGGAATGTGCCGCAAATGATCAGCGCCCTTTACCCTTTGCAAAACCTCAAGCCCGTCCACTTTCGGGAGTTTGAGATCGAGAAGGACGACAGCCGGATCGCCGGCAGGCCGGTTGTGATAGCTGCCGGTGACAGTGAGATAGTCGAGCGCCTCGGCGCCGTCGCGCGCCACCACCACCTCATTCGCCAGCTGGCATTTCTCGAGAGCGGTCAGCGTTAATTCCAGATCGCGCGGATTATCTTCCACCAGCAGAATAGGTCTGAGTTCAGGCAATGTCGTCCTCTTTAATCTTCATAATCGGCAATCGGAAGGAGAACGTGGCTCCCTGACCGACAGTTCCCTCAGCGCCGACCGAACCGTGATGGCGCTCGACAATTCGTCTCACCAGCGCAAGTCCAATGCCCGTGCCCTCGAAATCCTCGACGCGCTGAAGCCGCTGAAACACGCCGAAAAGCTTGCTGTAATAGGCCATATCGAAGCCGACACCATTGTCTTCGACGGAATAGGTGACGTCGTCTTCGCCTTCAACCGCTGAAATGCTGATGATCGAAATCGGCTGCCGGGAGGAATATTTGATGGCGTTTTCGATCAGATTGTACCAGACCTGCCGCAACAGGGTCGGATCTCCGAATATCACCGGCAGTTTTCCGATCCGCCATTCGATCTGGCGGTCAGCAACCGCCGGATCGAGAGAACGGCGGACTTCGCTCACCACCTTCTGCATATCGACCGGCTTCATGGTAATCTGCGTGCGGCCAAGCTGAGAAAAATTCAGAAGATCATCCACCAGCCTGCCGGCGCCGAGCGCCGCCTCGGATATCATCTGAAGATAGTGCAGGGATTTCTCGTCCAAGGTGTTGCTGCGCTCGCGCAATAATTGCGCAAAACCGACGATATGGCGGAAAGGCGCGCGCAGGTCGTGCGAAACGGAATAGGAAAAAGCCTCGAGTTCCTTGTTGGTCCGTTGCAGCTCCCGCGTCAGATCCGCCATTTCCTCCGCCTTGCGCAGGACAATACCGATGATCGCGCTGCGCAGTTCCCTTGCGGCTGCAAGCTCGGGCTCCGACCACGGAGACGCCGTGCCGCGCAATTGCTCCTTCCAGATTTCGAAGGACTTGCGCGGATGGATCCGTCCGCTTTCCTGCACCGTCTTGTGCGGATCGCCGCCCCAGCGCACTGTTTTTATGACCTCCGGCCGAAACCAGATCAGCCAGCTTCCATGCAGTTCCGAAACCCGCATCGCGATAATCCCGCTGGCGGCGGATGCATAGGCCGAAGCACGAGGGTAATCGCCTGCCAGATTATCGGTTGCAAGAACATCGGTGACATCCTGCTCACCAAGCCACAGGACCAGCTCTTCAACCTGCTGCCGTGAAGGCGTCTTGCCGATCAGTTCATATTTATCGCCAAGAATAAGCGCAGCACCATCGGCTCCCACCTGTTTCAGCAGGTCTTCTCTTTCGTCGTCGCCTGCAATCAGACCGTCAACCCATTTTTCGGCAGTCGCCATCCGCTTCAGCAGACGCGCCTGAACGTGGCCAAGCTCCACGCGGCGGGATGCATCGTGAGAACTCTGCTCCATCGCTATCCGCATCGACAGTAGCTGCGCCGCAAAATCACAGGCTTCTCGCACGGCAAGCGACACCGCATGGGGTGTGGCGTGGTGGCAGGCGATCAGGCCCCACAGGGCGCCGTTAACGATGATCGACACCGACATGGAAGCGGCCGTGCCCATGTTGCGCATATACTCAAGATGAACCGGAGACACGCTGCGCAGCTGTGAAAAGCTCATATCGAGCACCGCCCCCGTTTCCGCATTCACCTGCGGCCTCACCGAGACGGGCCGATAATTGGCATCGGGGATCATTCGCAAACGGTTGATAGCATAGAGTTGCCGCGCCTGCGGCGGGATATCACCCGCCGGAAAACGTAGTCCAAGATAAGACGGCAAAGCCCCGCTTCCGGCTTCCGCCACGACGTGGCCGCTCCAGTCCGGCCCGAAGTCATAAATCAGGGTGCGATCATACTCACTGATTGCGGAGACCAGTTGCGCTGTCCGAAAAAGCGCGTCGTCCAGCGACGGCGCGCTGTTCAGATATTGCGCCAGACGGGTGAGTTCGCCCATCAGCCTTTCAGCCGATTCGCCCTCCCTCGTCTTTTCCACCTCAACGATAATCAGAGGGCCGGATCGATGCGCCGAAACATCGAGTTTCTTTTCGGCCCAGACATATCGGAAAATGCTCTCTTCACTGGAATACCAGGCGGACAATGCTGCGAGAAACGGCAACGCCACCTCGCTTGCAACGGCGCCGATCGGCACTGCCCGACCAATATAGTCAGCGAAATTGTCACTGGTCTGCACCACGGAAAATTCCCGCGCAGACAAGACCAGAAGAGCCCCATGCTCCTGAATAGCGCCGGGGATATGGATGGGCTCGGCGCCGCAACTATCCAGTTTCGGCGTAACTGAACTCATAACTTTCTCCAGCTGCTCCTTGTGCAAGAACGTTCGACCTGCTCAAAAGATGCGGCCAGCCTATTCATTATTGCGGGGATGTAAACGTTCGTTTCGGCAAACGTTTCGAGAGCGGTTTTTGAAACGCGCCCATGCCGATTGCGGGGTGCTAACACTAAATCCCCTTCAGGAGGTAGTGCCCCACCCCCCACACGTCACCACCATCATGCCCGAAAAGCCCCGCGGTGGCCAGGAAGAACAATCGCCACCGCCTTTCCCAAAGCCGCGCATCGGCGCCATAGGTTTGTTGCAGAATGGGTCGGATGCGGTCAATTTTTCTGTCGAAGTTTTCGAGCCAATCGAGAGCTGTCCGACGATAGTGCGACCCTGACCAGCGCCACTCCCGCTCGACGGTGAAAAGCTGGTTGAAGCGATGGGGAAGGTCAAAGGCCGGCATGATGCCGCCGGTGAAGAAATGCCGGGCGATCCAGTCGGCAGGATTGTTATGGTCGAAACGATAGGATCGGTCGCGGTGGTTAAACACATGCATGAAAAACCTGCCGTCCGGCTTCAGCCACGCATGAACACGCTCAAACAACACGCGCCAATTCGACATGTGCTCGAACATTTCCACCGATACGACACGGTCGAAGCGATCGTTCGTCGTGAAATCATTCATATCGGCCGTTATTACAGAGAGATTTGAAAATCCGTATTCTCGCGCACGACCGATTATATATTCGCGCTGCGACACGGAATTCGAGACTGACGTGATGCGCGCATTGGGAAAACGGCCGGCCATATAAAGGGATAACGAACCCCATCCGCAGCCAAGTTCCAGAATATCCATCCCGTCTTCAAGGCCGGCATGGGCCGAGGTCTCGACCAAGGCAACATTTTCAGCTTCATCAAGCGTCGTCGTGGCATCGTCATAATAGCAGCAGGAATATTTGCGCTGCTCTCCCAGAACGAGCGCGAAAAATGCCGCTGGCACTTCATAATGCTGTTTGTTCGCGTCGTCGGTATGGCTGGCGACGGGAAATTTCACCATATCCGCCGCGAAAGCCTCTTCCACATCGGCTGGGATGGCGGCAAGCCGCCGCTTCGTCCGTGCGCAGAGCATATCTATTCCGGCAAGCGTCACGCTATCGCTAAGCGGCGTGCGCTCGGCGGCGTTGATGGCGAGTGCGAGCATGTTCATGGCCTGTCCTCGTTCTTGCGCGGCCCCGGGAAAAAGGCGTTGACGCGTTGTTGAAGGGCGCGGAATTTTTCCCCGCGCGATTGCAGCATATGGTTTTCAAGCGGCGGAATGCCGGAGACATGGACAAGCAGCCAGTACATCATCGCCGGTGCGGCGAGCGACGCCCATGACAAGGCCGGCCCCTGAATGGCCAGCAGCGGAAAACTGCACCAGAAAAGCCATTCGAAAAAATAATTGGGATGGCGGGAATAACGCCACAGGCCGGTTTCGCAGACACTGTTTTTTGCCGCTGCGGTCTTTCTGAATTTCGAGAGCTGGGCGTCGGAGAGCGCTTCGCCTGCCAGCGCGCCAAGGGCAAGCACCATGGCGATCACGTCAACGATATGCGGAAAACCATGGGTGTTGCTTGCGGCGAGATAGACCGCAAGAACGAGTACAAAAGCAGCGATTGCCTGTATCTGCAGGAAGATGAAGAGCCGCAGGGCGGCAGCGCTCCCCCATTGCTCCATAAGCTTTGCATAACGGGGATCTTCCCCGCCTCCTCGCGTGCGCATGCCGATATGGCCGGCAAGCCGCAGGGACCAGACAACGACCAGAAAAAGTGTAGCACCGCGCCGCCAGCCGTCTCCGCCGGCAAAAACAACGGCGAAAATTCCGCCAAGCCCGACGCTCGCCGCCCACACCGTGTCGATCCAGCCGCTTGAACCGGTTGCTCTCTGCAACGCCCAGGCGCCTGCCATCAGAAGCGACATAAGAATGGCCAGCGCCAGGACAACAGAAAACATCACCACTTCGCTCGCCATTTTTGAACAGTTTGAGGTCGGGTTTCGTGATTGGAAATACGACCGAACCGGCAAAAGAGTTTCAGGCACCGGACAAAATTTCAGAAAATCAATGCGCCGGTGAAACTGATCGGGCGGCCTCCTCGTACATGTCGCAGACCCCAAGACTGGATTGGCAATGCGATAGCGAGGAAAAATGGTCGACACCGAAGCGAAAAAACAACAAAGCCGGCGCCGCATCGCCGTGGTCGGAACGGGAATTTCCGGTTTGTCGGCAGCCTGGCTTTTGTCGCAACGGCACGATGTAACTGTTTTCGAAGCTGCTGATCGCATCGGCGGCCACACCAATACGGTAACGTTCAGCACGAACCACGGACAAGTCCATGTCGATACCGGATTCATTGTTTACAACGAGCAGACCTATCCCAATCTCACCGCTCTTTTTCGAACACTGGACGTGGCGACGGCGGCTTCGAACATGTCTTTCGCCGTTTCTCTGGATGATGGTGGTTTCGAATACGCCGGCGGAACCGGCCCCGGCCTGCTCGCCCAGAAGTCCAACATCCTGAGGCCACGTTTCTGGGCGATGCTTGCGGACCTTTTGCGCTTTTACCGCAACGCCCCACGCGACCTGCATTTGATGGGCGATCTGTCTCTCGACGAATATCTCTCCCGCAACCGATATGGTTCAGCGTTTCGCGACGATCATCTTTATCCCATGTCTGCGGCCATCTGGTCCACGCCGGCCATGGAGGTCGGCCGTTATCCGGCGGCGCATTTCATCAAATTCTGCCGCAATCACGGCCTGCTGTTGCTACGCAATCGGCCGGTCTGGCGCACCGTCGTTGGTGGCTCGCGCGAATATGTGAAACGCATCACGGCACCTTTTGCGGATCGAATTCGCCTCTCGACTCCGGTGAAGCGCATCCACCGGGTACCGGACGGCGTCGAAATCACCACTGCGGACGGCGAAGCCGTGCGCTTCGATGAGGTGGTGATCGCAACCCATGCGGATCAGGCGCTCGACATCCTTGCCGACGCAACACGCGCCGAACGGCGCATTCTCGGCGCTTTTACCTATACCCAAAACCGCGCCGTGCTTCATACCGACAGCAGCTTCATGCCGCGCCGTCGCGCTGCCTGGTCAAGCTGGAACTATGTGGCCGACACGCGCATTAAATCGGGCCAGCCGAGCATTACCTACTGGATGAACAGGCTTCAGCCGCTGGGCGAAATCCCGGACATTTTCGTAACGCTGAACCCGGCGCGGGAACCGGATCAAGGAAAAATCATCGCCGAGGAAACCTATCACCATCCGGTTTTTGACGCCGGCACCGAACAGATGCGTCAGGAGCTATGGGCCTTGCAGGGTCTGCGAAACACCTGGTTCTGCGGCGCATATTTCGGATCCGGTTTCCACGAGGACGGCCTCCAGGCCGGCCTCGCCGTCGCCGAAGATCTTGGCGGCGTATCGCGCCCATGGAAGGTTGCCGATGACAATGGCCGGATCATTCGCCTGAATTTGGCGACAGTTGCGGCAGGCACGGAAGTGATGGAGGTGATGGCATGACGTCTCCCCTCAACTCCGCGCTTTTTCCTGGCCATGTAACGCATGCGCGTTTCAAGCCGAAAACCCATAAACTCGCCTACCGGATTTATTCGCTGCTCCTCGACCTCGATGAGTTGAATGTGCTCGACCGAAAATTGCGGTTTTTCTCCGTAGACCGGTTCAACCTTTTCTCATTCCACAGCAGGGACCGGGGCAGCCGTAGCGCCATCGGGCTGCGCCAGCAGATCGAAACAGCCATGACGGCGGCAGGCATGCCGGTGGACGACGGACCGATACGTCTGCTCACCATGCCGCGTGTGCTCGGCTGGGCTTTCAACCCACTCAGTGTCTTCTTCTGCTACGGGCGCGATTTGTCGCTCAAAGCTATCCTCTGGGAAGTGGACAACACGTTTGGCGAGAGACACTCATACCTGATCCCCGTGGAAGCCGATAAAGCGACCGAAATCGTCCAGCGATGCGAAAAGGCCTTTTATGTCTCGCCTTTCATGGACATGGATCTCCGCTATGTTTTCCGCGTCAACCCACCCGGCGACAGGCTGAAAATCGTCAT
This sequence comes from Agrobacterium sp. B1(2019), assembly GCF_008274755.1. Classification (NCBI taxonomy): domain Bacteria; kingdom Pseudomonadati; phylum Pseudomonadota; class Alphaproteobacteria; order Hyphomicrobiales; family Rhizobiaceae; genus Agrobacterium; species Agrobacterium sp. B1(2019). The sequence continues at coordinate 871,462 of NZ_VTPB01000002.1, forward strand.
TGATACTTTCGACGATGACGGCCTTGTCCTGACCGCCCGCCATCTGGCCCGACGTGTCGAGTTGACGGACAGCGCACTTTTGAAAGCTTTCTTCGCCATCCCCCTCCTGACGCTCAAGGTCATTCTGGGCATTCATTGGGAGGCGCTGAAAATTTGGCTGAAGGGTGTGCGTTTCAGAAAACGTCCGCCGCCGCCTGCCAGTCCAGTCTCCTTCCTTCATCCTTCATCGTCGCAAACCGAGGCCAAAATTCATGACCCCGTTTGACAATCTCACGGAATCATCTGTGAAAAATACGCGCCTTAACCGCCGCATCAGCCCTGGCATGTGGCTCATCAGCCGGCTGTTGAGCAATATCGACCGGGGACGATTACATGTCATTCTTCCCGGCGGCGGTTTCATTGAAAAATCCGGCGCAACGAATGGCAGCGAGGCGACCCTTGTCCTGCATAGCTGGCGCGCGCTCCGGCGAATGCTGCTGAACGGCGACATCGGCTTTGCAGAGGGGTTCATCGAAGGTGACTGGACCACACCGGATCTGACGGCGCTTATTCGCTTCGCGGCCCAAAATCGCGAGGCGTTCACAAGGTCGATGCGCGGCAGCCCGCCCATGCGCCTTCTCCACCGGACGGCGCACAGGTTGAATGCCAATACCAGACGGGGCAGCCGCCGTAATATCGAAGCGCATTATGATCTCGGCAACGAGTTCTACCGGCAATGGCTCGATCCTTCGATGCTGTATTCATCGGCGATCTTCGATGACACGGCATCGACACTCGAGGCCGCCCAACTGAAAAAGCTAGAACGTATCGTCGATAAACTGCAATTGAGCGGCGGCGAAAACATACTGGAGATCGGCTGCGGTTGGGGCGCACTCGCCATTCATCTCGCCACGCGGGCAAAAGCCAACGTCACCGGCATCACCCTTTCCCCCTCCCAGTTGAAATGGGCAAAAAATGCAGCGGAAAAAGCCGACAGTACAGACCGCATCGATCTGAGGCTGCAGGATTACCGCGACCTGAATGGCCAATTCGACAGGATTGTCTCCGTCGAAATGTTCGAAGCAGTCGGCGAGGCCTATTGGCCAAGCTATTTCGAAACGCTGAAGAGATGCCTGAAACCCGGCGGCCGCGCTGTGCTGCAAATCATTTCGATTGAAGAAAGCCGCTTCGATACATATCGGCGTAAGGCGGATTTCATCCAGAAATACATCTTTCCCGGCGGTTTTTTGCCCTCAAATGAGGCGCTCGAAAAGGCGGTCGGCAAGACCGGCCTGAAGCTCACGGATAAGGAGCTTTTCGGCCAGTCCTATGCGCTCACGCTTGCCGAATGGCGTCGGCGTTTTCATGCGCGGTGGCAGACGATTTCCCTGCTCGGCTTCGATGACCGCTTTCGCCGGCTTTGGGATTATTATCTTTGCTATTGCGAGGCAGGTTTTGCCGAGGGGACCATAAACGTCGGCTTCTACACCATCGAACACAGATAAGGCGGGACCAAACTGCGGAGTGAGACAATGATGATCAATGGATTGACAGCTGCTTCCGTCCTATGGCCACTGGTTGTTGCATCCAGTGCCATGGCGGCCGATATCGACGGCAACTGGGCCCGCGGAGACGGCAAGGCGAAAGTAATGATCGCGCCCTGCGGCGAAAATATCTGCGCCACAAATACCTGGATCAAGCCGGGAACCCCGAAGGAAAAGACCGGGGACCAGCTGATCATGGACATAAAGCAGACAGAGGCGGGCAGCTATTCCGGCACCGCTTTCGACCCCCAGCGTGACAAGTCCTACAGGATAACAGTGACAGTGAATGGCAACGGCATGACCACGAAAGGCTGTATCGTCGCAGGTCTGCTGTGCAAGGGCATAAACTGGACAAGGATCGACTAGCCACATCTCTACGTTGCTTCGCCCCTGCATCTTCGCTTCCGCATCAATACCCTGCAAAGGAAAACACCGATGAAGACCTATTTCGCGGCATACCTTGTTACCCTCGTCGCCTTTCTGGTGATCGATTTCATCTGGTTGAGCGCGATGGCGTCGCGCCTTTACCGCCCGGCTATCGGCGATCTTCTGGCGGACAATTTCCGGCTTGCTCCGGCAGTCGTCTTTTACCTCATTTATGCCGCCGGCCTGACCTTTCTTGCGGTTCGTCCGGCCTTTCAGACGGGGGAATGGACGACCGCGCTGCTTTATGGCGCCGTGGTCGGCTTCATGGCCTACGCCACTTACGACCTGACCAATCAGGCGACGTTGAAAAGCTGGTCCACGACCTTGACCGTCGCCGATCTTTTATGGGGAACCTTCGTCTCCGCGGCGGCGGCCACAATCGGCTATCTCATCACGGCACGGCTCGTCGGCCCGCTGGAAAATCCGGCGGGCCTATGATGACGACATCCTATCTTACCGGCAGCTTCGTTCCGATAACCCTGCAGCGTACCTGTTGCCGGGTTCCCGGCATACATCTCTTGTCTTCCTGCGAAAGACGGCTCTATAAGGGAGACGCAGCAAGGAAGGTTCGAATGCAGGCCACAGAGATCGCAAGCCTTATCAACCGCGTCGGCATGGGTGATCGTTCAGCATTCGTCTCGCTTTATCAGGCGACCAGTCCGAAGCTCTTCGCAATCTGCCTGAAAATCCTGCGTGACAGGACGGAAGCCGAAGAGGCGCTGCAGGAAATCTATATCAAGGTCTGGCAGCGGGCCCGAACATTCGCCGCCAGTGCCGGAAAACCCGCCACATGGCTTGCCGCCATTGCCCGCAACCATGCCATCGACACGATCCGGGCGCGCAAGCCCATAACCGATGACATCGAGGAAGCCTACGATCTTGCCGATGAAAGCACCCGCGATCCTGAGCAGCAGATCGTTCTCGCCGATGAAGGCCGCAGGATCGAAGACTGCATGCGCGAACTTGAGACCGTACACGCGCAGGCGGTTCGCCGCGCCTATGTCGAGGGCTTGAGTTATCTCGAACTCGCCGAAGAATTGCGCGTGCCACTTAACACAGTCAGAACCTGGCTACGACGCAGTCTCCTCAAACTCAGAGAGTGCATGCAGCGATGACGACGGGCGAACAGAGCGGCGGTAAGCATTCGCGCGACGATATCCTCGCCGGTGAATATGTTCTGGGCGTCCTGCCGCTTGAAAAGCGTCGGGAACTGGAACGGCGCATGCAGGACGACGAGGCCTTCGCACAGCTGGTGCAGCGTTGGGAAGCGGAATTTTCCGACTTCAATGCCGATTACCAGGAGCACGTACCGAGCGCCACTGTTCTTGAGCGTATCGAACAACGCCTGTTCGGAAGCAGGACTGTCAATACCAATGGCAGCCTGTGGAATTCCGCGTCCTTCTGGCGCTGGATTTCGGTTGCCACCAGCGCAACCGCTGTTGCCGCTGTCGTTTACGCCGCCTTCCCCGAAAAGTGGCAGGGCACCGCCCCGCTGGTGGCCGAACTTGCAACGACGGACAGCCAGGTCAATCTCCTCGCCTCCTACGACGCGGAATCCGGACGGATGCGCATTGTGCCTGTTGCAACCGGCAAGACCGACGAAAAATCGCTGGAATTGTGGCTGGTGATGGACGGCGGCAAGACCCGCTCGCTCGGCGTTTTCCAGCCCGGAACGAATGGCGACCTCATCATCCCCGCCGACATGCGCAACAGCATCACCGAAGGCACAACCTTCGCCATCAGCGTCGAACCTTTCGGCGGCTCGCCGACTGGTCAAGCAACCGGCCCTGTTATCGCTGTCGGCACTGCGCGATGGGGCTAAAGCGCCGAAGCTTGCCAATTTTCCAGGCGAGCGCCGGTCAAGGTTACGATCAGGGATGGTTATAGCGCTCATTCCCCGAAGCGGACGACGCCCATTATTTCGGTGAACGACGTGCTGGGTGCACAACGGGTATATTTGGGCAAAAATGCTGCGCCCGGATTTCCTCAGCTTTCCGCACCAGGAACCGGCAATTGTGGACGAGGACGGGATTGCGGCCGCATCAGCCGACACCACCAACTCCGATGCACCCTATCCGACGAACATTGTCCGGCGAAATGATCTTGTCCTTATGCGCCAGCCGCATCACTATCGGCTTCTCGTCAAATGGCATGAGTGAGAGACCGATAAGATGTCCACATTCACATTCGCAACCGTCCCGCAGATAATCGCAGGCCCCGGTAGTATCGCAAGACTTTCGGAGCTGAAGACCGGACTTGGGTCGCGTATTCTGGTAATTTCCGACGATGGCGTCGTCAGGGCTGGGCTTGTTCAGCCCGCCCTTGCAAGTCTTTCGGAGGGCGGGGCCGAAACATCGATCTTCACCGGCGTTGTCGCTGATCCTCCGGAAGCCGTCATCCACGACGCTGTGGCGCGTGCAATCGAATTCGGGGCCACCGGCATACTGGGCATCGGCGGCGGCTCATCGCTCGATGTCGCGAAACTCGTGGCCCTGCTGGCAAGGAGCGGTGAAGCGCTCTGCGACATTTACGGGGTCGGCAAGGTGACCGGTGAACGCCTGCCATTGGTGCTGGCGCCGACGACGGCAGGCACCGGATCGGAAGTCACACCGATTTCCATCGTTACCACGGATGCACACCAGAAAAAGGGTGTCGTGTCGCCAACCCTGCTGCCGGATGCGGCTATCCTAGACGCAAGTCTGACAGTCGGCCTTCCTCCGGCGGTAACGGCGGCGACGGGAATTGATGCGATGGTCCACGCCATCGAGGCTTTCACCTCCGCAAGCGCGAACAACAATCCTGTTTCCCGCACACTTGCCAAAGAGGCGCTCCGGCTACTTGGAGCAAATATCGAAGCCGCCGTAAAGAACGGGGCCGACATGGTTGCCAGACAGGCCATGCTGCTTGGTGCGATGTTGGCCGGTCAGGCCTTTGCCAACTCGCCGGTGGCGGCCGTTCATGCTCTCGCCTACCCGATTGGCGGCCTCTATCATGTTCCGCACGGGCTCTCCAACAGCCTGGTCCTGCCGCATGTGTTGCATTTCAACGCAACGGTGTGCGGCGATGCCTATGCGGAACTGGCGCCATGTCTTTTTCCTCAGCTGGAGCCTGCAGACAGGTCAGGACGACTTGCCGGCTTCCTGGAAGGGCTGGCCTTGCTTCCCGTGCGCCTGAACCTGCCGGTGCGACTGAGAGATGTTGGGATACCAAAAGACGGGCTTGCCTTGCTGGCGGAAAGTGCGATGGAACAGACCCGCTTGCTGGTTAACAATCCACGCACGGTGTCGCTGTCCGATGCCGCCAGAATCTACGAAGATGCTTGGTAAGCACGGTCAGCGCCGCCTTATCTCCACTTCGACATGTCGGCGCAAAAGTTCTGATGTTCTTCCCGAATGTTACCTTTATCAAAGTCGACTGCTCCGATACGGTTGTGGCGGGGCTATTCAGAGCCTAAAAATCCGGGTTCAGAACTGGGAGCAACATTGTGCGCTTGGCCCATTGCTCATGCCGTCAGCTAACTGTCGTGACAAACGGAGAACCCCGCAAGATATCCGTTTGTCACTGCCGTGCGTGCCAGCATCGCACCGGCTCAGCGTTCGGCGTCGCAGTGTTTTATGAAGCCGATCAAGTCACTGCGTCGGGAGAGTACAAAACCTACATGCGGCCCGGAGATAGCGGAAAGAACCTGGAGTTCCGCTTCTGCCCCGCCTGCGGATCCACGGTTTATTGGTTACCGGAATTTCGGCCCAGGCTCGTCGCCATCGCCTTGGGCTGTTTTGAAGATTCAAGCGCCATGGAACCAACGCAGAGCGTTTATGAGGAGACCCGCCATGCCTGGTTGTCTCTATCTATTCGAGATTCTGGAGAAAAATGAAGCTGCAAGGCTCCGGCGTGGGCTTTCAGCCCCCCTGATCCGGCCCCGGTGAAACAGACAAATTTTAAAGAGGTTATAAAACCGTGTTGACTCGGCCGAGCTTTTAGACTTTTTTGTAAACCGGTTTAGTAAATCGTTTTACAAGCCGAACAGAGGTCGAAAAGACCCGGTAGAGTGGAACAGAAAGTGGGAGTGTGATGGCGCGAAACCCTGCGACCAGCCTCAAAGATGTCGCCTTGGCGGCAGGCGTTTCAGTTGCGACCGTATCGCGGCTTCTCAACGGCACGCTGGAGCTGCCGCCAGAAACGAAAGCACGCATCGAGGCCGCTATCCGTGAACTCAATTACGTGCCAAATCCCCATGCCAGACGTTTGAGCCGAGGGCGCTCGGACACGATCGGCCTTGTCGTTCCTGATATTGGAAACCCGTTTTTCGGCATGCTCGTTGCGGCCGTGGAAGAAGAAGCCGACAGGCGAGGACTTGCCCTTTCGCTTTTCGCCACGCTGAACCGTTCGGGTCGGGAATTATCCTATCTTCGTCTGCTTGCCCGCAATCATGTCGATGGGCTCGTTTTCATCACGAACCACCCCAATACCGATGAACTGGCGGAGCTGATCAATACCACCGGAAAGGTCGTGGTGGTCGATGAAGACGTGCCCGGCGCCACCGTGCCGAAACTCTTCTGCGACAATGAGCAGGGCGGTCGTCTGGCTGGCGCGCATCTGGCTATGCATGGGCATAAACATGTCCTTTATGTCGGAGGACCAGAGGACATGATCAGTACGGAGCGTCGTTTTCGCGGTCTAAAATCTGCTCTCACCGAGCGGGTGGTGGAGGCAGAGCTTTCGATTTCCAGATATTGCGGCGCATATACCGTGGAATTTGGCCGGGCTGCCGCGCGCCGCTTTCTGGATGAGGGGCGCCCGGCAACGGCTGTTTTCGCCAGTTCGGACGAAATCGCCATCGGCTTCATCGAAGTTCTGCGATCCGAAGGCGTGCGTATCCCGCAAGATGTGTCGATGATCGGTTTCGATGATGTCGGACCGCTGCATCTATTTGCGCCGCCGCTCACAGCCATTCGCCAGCCTGTCAGCGCCATTGGCCAACGCGCCCTGTCGCTTTTGCTCGAAACCAGTTGGGACCAGGAACCTCCTTTGCTGTCAGAGGAGCTATTGCCCGTCGAAATCGTCGTGCGTGAATCCGTTGCGCCGCCCGCGATCAAATAAAAAGCAACGAAACCAACAGAGGAAGAACGATAATGCTGAATTTTAAACGTCGATATTTTTCCGCAGCGCTCGCTGCGACCGTTCTTGCCGGCGCGACCCTGTCTGCCGGTCTTGCCACCGCCGCCGAAAAAACAATCGCCTTGGTGCAGATCAACCAGCAGGCGCTGTTTTTCAACCAGATGAATGAAGGCGCGGAAAAGGCCGCCAAGGAAGCCGGCGTCAAGCTGGTGATCTTCAACGCCAACAATGATCCCGCCGCTCAGAACAGCGCGATCGAGACCTATATCCAGCAGAAGGTGGACGGCATCGCCGTCGTCGCCATCGATGTCAACGGTATCATGCCGGCCGTAAAGCAGGCGGCTGCCGCCAATATTCCCGTCGTCGCGATTGACGCCATTTTGCCGGAAGGGCCGCAAAAAGCACAGATCGGCGTCGACAATGGCAAGGCGGGCGCCGACATGGGGCAATTTTTCCTCGACTACGTGAAGTCGGATATGGGCGGCAAGGCAAAGATCGGCGTCGTCGGCGCGCTGAACTCCTTCATCCAGAACATCCGCCAGAAGGGCTTTGAAGACACCATCAAGGATAAGTCCGGCATCACGACGGCTGGCGTCGTCGATGGCCAGAATGTTCAGGACACCGCACTGTCGGCAGCGGAAAACCTCATCACCGGCAATCCGGACATGACCGCCATCTACGCCACCGGTGAACCGGCTCTTCTGGGCGCAGTCGCTGCGGTTGAAAGCCAGAGCAAGCAGAAAGACATCAAGGTGTTTGGCTGGGACCTGACCAAACAGGCGATTGCCGGCATCGATGCCGGTTACGTCGCAGGCGTCATCCAGCAGGATCCCTCCGCCATGGGTGCAGCGGCGGTCAAGGCCCTCAAGACGGTCTCCGATGGCGGCACCGTTGAAAAGACCATTGCCGTGCCGGTCACCATCGTTACCAAGGCCAATGTCGAACCCTACCGTGCGGTCTTCAAATGATTGCGGCCGGACAGCACACAGGCGCTGTCGACGGCGCCGGGGGAGATGTTCTCTCCCGGCAAGCCGATCGTGAAGCGCGTATCTCCCTGTGTAATATCCGCAAGACATTCGGCTCGCATCAGGCGCTTCGCGGCGTCGATCTCGATATTTTTCCCGGCGAATGCCTCGGTCTCGTCGGAGACAATGCGGCGGGTAAATCGACCCTCACCAAGGTGATTTCCGGAACCTATATCCCGGACGACGGTACGATCACGATGGAAGGCGAAGCCATTCGCTTTTCAGGCCCTGCCGACGCCCGTAACCGCAACATTGAAATGGTCTTTCAGGATCTGAGCCTCTGCGACCATATCGACGTCGTCGGCAATCTCTTCCTCGGACGCGAAATTACCAGGGGGCCGTTTCTCGACCGGCCAACCATGCTTTCGGAAGCCCGCAAGATGCTGGATGCGCTGGAAATCCGCATTCCGCGTCTCACCGCGAAGGTGGAAAAACTGTCCGGTGGCCAGCGGCAGGCAATCGCCATCGCGCGGGCGGCCTCTTTCAATCCCAAGGTCCTGATCATGGACGAGCCGACATCCGCGCTCGCCGTTGCGGAGGTGGAAGCGGTGCTTTCGCTCATCAATCGCGTCAAGGCGAAGGGCGTGTCGGTCATTCTCATCACCCACCGCCTTCAGGATCTCTTCCGGGTCTGTGACCGCATCGCCGTCATGTATGAGGGCACCAAGGTGGCGGAGCGCCAGATCAACGACACCAGCCTTGAGGATCTCGTAAGGCTGATCGTGGGAGGGCAACGTCATTGACCGTCTATACTGAACGCGCCAAAGGCTCACCGCTTTCGGACTTTTTTGCCGAAAATGCGCAGGTGCTTTCCATCGCGGCCTTTTTTGCCCTCTGCCTGGTGTTCTTCTCCGCGACGACGGATACGTTTCTGACGGCCGGCAATCTTCTGAACGTCGTCCGTCAGGCCGCACCTATCCTGATCGTCTCCGTCGCGATGACATTCGTCATCATCACCGGCGGTATCGATCTGTCCGTCGGCTCCATGGTCGCCCTGATCAATGCCGTCGGGGCGATCCTGCTTGCAGCCGGTTACCCCTGGCCGCTGGTTGTCGTCGCCATGCTCGTGCTCGGCGGCGGCCTTGGCCTCGTGCAGGGCTGGTTCATTGCCTATCAGGGCATTCCAGCCTTCATCGTCACGCTTGCCGGCCTCTCCATCCTGCGCGGCGTTGCCCTCTATATCACGCAGGGTTATTCCGTGCCGATACCGGAAGCACCCGGTTTCTTTTACCTCGGGCGGGGTGATTTCCTCGGCATGCCCGTGCCCGCCCTGATCGGCGTCGTCGTCACCGTGATTGCCTATATCGTTCTTTCGAGCACCCGATATGGTCGTCGCGTCGTGGCCGTCGGCTCCAATCCCGAAGCGGCGCGCCGTGTGGGAATGCCAGCCAAATGGATTCTCGCCTCCGTCTATCTGGCTGCGGGCGTGGCCTCGGCCATTGCCGGCCTGATGATTGCGGCGCGGCTGGGGTCTGGATCCTCGAATGCGGCAGTCGGGTTCGAGCTTCAGGTGGTGGCGGCCGTGGTTCTGGGCGGCACATCGCTGATGGGCGGCCGAGGCACCATTCTCGGCACGGTGCTGGGCACCATGACCATCGCCGTTATCGGCAACGGTCTGATCCTCATGCACATCTCTCCCTTCTTCACCCAGATCGTGACGGGCGCCATCATCCTTGCCGCAATCTGGCTCAATACGCGCATCTTCACCGCGAACTTCCGCCTGGGCGCGAAGAGAAAGGGCTGATGCGATGAACTCGGAACTGTCTGAAGGACATATCCGGTCGGGAAAGGTCATGACCGTGCGCGGCGCAATCGCTGTGGATCAACTCGGCGTCACGCTGATGCACGAGCACATCCTCAACGATTGCCGTTGCTGGTGGCACGCCCCCAAGATACCGGAGCGGCAATATCTTGCCGAGGGATTCGTCTGCATGGAAATCCTCGGTGAGCTGCGTCAGGATCCCTTCGTCAACAAGCACAATATCACGCTTGACGACGAACCGCTGGCGATTGCGGAACTGAAGGATTTCGCCACGGCCGGTGGACGGACGGTTGTTGAGCCGACCTGTCAGGGTATCGGCAGAAATCCCTTGGCGCTGCGCAGGATTTCAGAGGCAACCCGGCTCAATATCGTCATGGGGGCGGGTTATTACCTTGCGTCCTCTCACCCCGAAAAGGTGGCCGGGCTGACGGTCGAAGCCATAGCCGACGAGATCGTGCACGAGGCGCTCCACGGTGTCGATGGGACCGATGTCCGCATCGGCCTGATCGGCGAAATCGGTGTTTCCGCGGATTTCACGGCAGCAGAGGAGAAATCCCTGCGGGGAGCGGCGCAGGCGCATGTTCGCACCGGCCTGCCCCTGATGGTTCATCTGCCGGGATGGCTGCGGCTGGGGCATAAGGTTCTCGACATCGTCGCGGAGCAAGGTGCGGATCTGAACCACACCGTTCTTTGCCATATGAACCCTTCCCACGCGGATATTACCTACCAGAGCGAACTCGCAGGCCGCGGCGCCTTTATCGAATATGACATGATCGGCATGGATTTTTTCTATGCCGACCAGCAGGTGCAGTGCCCCAGCGACGAGGATGCCGCCCGTTCGATTGTCACGCTGGCGGAGGGCGGTTACCTCGACCGCATTCTGCTTTCCCACGACGTCTTCCTGAAAATGATGCTGACGCGGTATGGCGGCAATGGCTACGCCTATATTCTCAAACACTTTCTGCCGCGTCTGAAGCGGCACGGGCTCGACGACGCCACCCTTCAAACCCTCATGCGGGATAATCCGCGCTCGGTCTTCCAGGCTAAGACCTGACGAAACTATGGAAATGGAAAGATCATGACAAAAAAAGTGCTCCTCGTCGGTGAAAGCTGGGTCAGCTCCGCCACCCACTACAAGGGCTTCGATCAATTTGGCAGCGTGACGTTTCACCTCGGTGCCGAGCCGCTGGTGAAAGCGCTAGACGGCAGCGAATATGAGCTGACTTACATGACAGCCCATGATGCGGTGGAAAAGTTCCCCTTCGAGATGGCGGGGCTAGACGCGTATGACGTCATCATCCTCTCGGATATCGGTGCGAATTCTCTCCTGCTGCCGCCGGCCGTCTGGCTGCAATCCAAGACCGTGCCGAACCGGTTGAAGCTCATCAAGGCATGGGTAGAAAAGGGCGGCGGCCTGCTGATGGTCGGCGGCTATTTTTCCTTCCAGGGCATCGACGGCAAGGCGCGCTGGCGCCGCACGCCGGTGGAAGACACCCTTCCCGTTACCTGCCTTCCGTGGGACGACCGTGTGGAAATTCCGGAGGGCTCGACAGCCGATATTCTTAAACCCGACCATCCGACCGTCGCAGGCCTTTCCGGCGAATGGCCGCTTCTACTGGGGGTGAACGAGGTCGAGGTGCGTGACCGCCCCGATGTCGAGGTGGTTGCCCGTCTGCCGGAAGATCAGGGTTCCCATCCGCTACTCGTCACCGGACGTTTCGGCCAGGGCCGCACGGCTGCATGGACCTCGGACATCGGCCCGCACTGGCTCTCTCCCGCCTTCTGCGAATGGGACGGCTATGGGCGCCTGTGGAAGAACATTCTCGGCTGGCTGACGGAAAAGCCGTGATCGGCAGGCTCAAGCCCGCAGGATGGTCATCAGTTCTTCATGGCTGGGAAAGGCATCCTGCGTGCCACGGCGGCCGACCGTGATGGCTGCGGCCCTCGCGGCATCCTCAAGGGCGCGCGCATCCACGGCGACGCCGCGACGCGTGGCGGACGCGAGCGCGACACCCGTGAAGCAATCGCCGGCACCCGTGGTGTCGACGATCGTCGCGGGCACGGCCGGCACCTCGATAGCGCCATTGGCAGACACGAGCACGCAACCCTGTCCGCCAAGTGTGACGACAACGAGGCCGACGCCGGCCCGCAGCAGAAAAGCGCCGGCCGCAGCGCCACTCTCGCCTGATAGCGCCTCTGCCTCGATGCGATTGAGGACGGCGATGTCGATGAGCGACAGGACGCTTGCGAACCAGGGTTGCAGGGGCGAAGGATTGAAGGCAGTTGTCAGCCCCTTTGATCTCGCCGCATGGAGAATGGCGAGGGTTGTTTCTTCCGATAGATTGCCCTGCAGGACAACGAGGTCACCCGATACGGCATCACCGAGTGCCTCCAGGGCCGCGTCTTTATCAAGCGCTGCGGCTGCCGACCGGGTGGTGATGATCGAGTTTTCGCCGTCCGGGGTCGTGAGAATGATGGAAATATCGCTACTGGTGCTGTCGACGGGAATGAGTTTTGGTGTCAGGCGCTCACGGCTGAGCGCTTTTTCGATTGCAATGGCGCGGTCGTCCCTGCCGACGGCGGCAACCAGCGTGGTTTCGACACCGCAACGTGAAAGAACGATGGCCTGGTTGCAGCCTTTGCCACCGAGACTGCGCGAGGCCTGCTCGCCGAAGATTGAAGCGCCTGCCTCCGGCAGTGCGGCAATGGAATAGGTTTCATCAAGTGCGATATTGCCGATAACAAAGGTGCGCATGGAGAACTTTCGAAAGGGACTGAAATGCAGACCATATCCGACAATGCGGCCAATGCTATCAAGGAAATTTTCGGTCGAAGCAAGGCGCTGATCGGCATGATCCATTGCCCGGCCTTTCCCGGAGCGCCGCGTTATCGCAACGCGAGCATGGATGCCATCTACGATGCGTGCATGCGCGATGCCGAACGGCTTGTCGAAGGTGGCATGCACGGTCTGATGATCGAAAACCATGGCGACGTGCCGTTTTCCAAGCCCGACGATATCGGGCCGGAAACCTCGGCTTTCATGAGCGTGGTGACAGACCGTATCGTTCGCGCCGCCGGCGTTCCCGTTGGCGTCAACGTGCTGGCCAATGCCCCCATTCCTGCCTTCGCCATCGCCATGGCGGGCGGGGCAAAGTTCATCCGCGTCAATCAATGGGCCAATGCCTATGTGGCCAATGAGGGTTTCATGGAGGGGCGCGCAGCCGAGGCGATGCGCTACCGTTCGTTGCTGCGGGCCGAGCATATCAAGGTTTTTGCCGACAGCCATGTCAAGCATGGCGCCCACGCCATCACGGCGGATCGTAGCATTGATGAGCTGACGCGCGACCTTGCCTTCTTCGACGCCGACGGCGTCATCGCCACGGGCCAGCGCACCGGCAACAGCGCGACCCTGGAAGAAATTGAGGAAATCGGTGCGGCAACACATTTGCCGCTGCTGGTCGGGTCGGGCGTCAATGAAGGCAATATCGTCGACATCCTCAAACGCACCAGCGGCGTGATAGTGGCCTCATCGCTGAAGGAAGGCGGTGTCTGGTGGAACCCGGTCGAACTGTCCCGGGTACGTTCTTTCGTTGCAGCGGCTCAGAGCGGCCTCGATGGCTGAAAAGGAGACAGCAATGGCAAAACTTTCGATCAACGGCGAGAGACTGCTGGCAAATCTTGATCGATTTGCGGCGATCGGCGCGACTGAAAAGGGCGGCGTCAACCGGCAGGCATTGACCGGACTGGATCGTGAGGCGAGACGACTGCTGGCGAAACTCGCCATTGATCGGGGGTTTTCCGTGTTTCAGGATCCCCTTGCCAATCTTTTCATTCGCAGGAGTGGCCGCGACGAGAGCCTTGCACCGCTTCTGATCGGCAGCCATCTGGATAGCCAACCGTCAGGCGGCCGGTTTGATGGAGCGCTGGGAACGCTTTCGGCATTCGAGGTTCTCGAAACGCTCGAAGATTTCAGGATCGATACGGAGCGCCCCATTGAGGTGGTCGCCTTCACCAATGAGGAGGGCTGCCGCTTCGCTCCCGGCTGCATGGGTTCCATGGCTTTTGCTTCCGGTAATATCCCCGACAACTGGCTTCATCTTGTGGCAACGGATGACGGCGCCGGTTTTGCAGGTGAGCTTGACGCCACCCTGAAAAGCCTGCCGGAAGCGACCATGCGCGATCTTGGTTTTCCGGTTTTTGCTTTTGTCGAGGTGCATATAGAGCAGGGTCCATCCCTTGAAAAACAGGGCATTCCCATCGGGATTGTGACGGGTATACAGGGCACACGCTGGCTGAAGGTGTCAATCACCGGCCAAACCGCCCATGCAGGCACAACAGCCCTGGCATACAGACGCGATCCCTTTCATGCTGCGGTCAATGCACTGGGATCGCTTTTCCCCGCCATGATGCCGCAGGATCCTGCGGCCCGGTTCACCGTCGGCCGAATGGCGTTGCAACCTGGCGCCGTCAATGCCATTCCACAATCCGTGACTTTTACCGTCGATATCAGGCATCCATCATCAGAAACGCTCGCCAAGATGGAGAGCAAAATCCGCGCGATCGTGCACGAAGCTGCGACGGGCCAAAAGTGCGACGCGAAGATTGAACAGATATTCGACATGTCACCCGCGAATTTCCAGGATAGCATCGTCTCGGCATTGGACCGCGCTGCGCGGGAGCGCGGTTTTCCGACCGAACGCATGTTGTCGGGCGCATTTCACGATGCACTTTTTATGAACAGGGTCGCCCCATCAGCCATGATTTTTGTTCCTTGCCGCGATGGTCTCAGTCATAACGAGGCAGAACATGTTGAACCTGAACATAGCATGGCGGGATGCGACATGCTTTTAGCTTCGGTTCTTCAAATCCTGCCATTGGTCACCTTCGAAGACCCAGGGCAGGATGCGCGCACATGACCCGATCAGTTCGCTGCCTCAAACGCCAAGGGCAACGACTAGGCCGAGAAAATCAGGAGAGATGTGCTGGCCGAACCGCGTTGCCGTCTGATCCGGCTCGCCGAGGTCAAGGCGCAGATTGGCTACAAGCGCCGTCCCGGTATCTATGGCGGCAGGCCGAAGGCGGCAACGAACTTCGAATCTATTCAGACAGTCCATCGCTTCGGTGACAACCACGACCGTCCACTCCATTTATCAACAAATACCCAAATAAAAAGCCGGCTGCAGAGCCGGCTTTTTTACACGTTACCATAGCGGACGTTTACGCCGCCGAGCGGGCGTTGGCGATAACGCCGACGAGATCGTTGACGATCTGTTCCACCTTCGCGCTGTCGTCGCCTTCCGCCATGACGCGGATCAGCGGTTCCGTACCCGAAGGTCGAATGACGAGACGGCCATTATTGGCCAATGCGCTTTCCGCATCCGCAATTGCCTGCTGCACAACAGGGTTTTCGAGCGGTTTGCCGCCGGAAATCCGCACATTCTTCAAAAGCTGCGGCACAGGCTCGAACTTGCGGCAGACTTCGCTGACCGTGCGGCCCGAGCGCTTGACCTTGGCGAGAACCTGCAAGGCCGCGACAAGGCCATCGCCCGTCGTGCCATAGTCCGACAGGACGATATGGCCGGACTGCTCGCCGCCGACGTTGAAATTGTGGTTGCGCATGTGCTCAACGACATAACGGTCGCCCACTTTGGTGCGGGCAAGGGTAAGGCCCTTGTCGCCCAGAAAGCGTTCCAGCCCGAGGTTAGACATGACGGTCGCGACAATGCCGCCGCCACGCAGCGTGTTGTCGGCAGCCCAGCTATCGGCGATGACAGCCATGAGCTGATCGCCGTCGACGATCTCGCCGCGCTCGTCGACGATGATGACGCGGTCCGCATCGCCATCGAGCGCGATGCCGATATCGGCCCGCACCTCGTGCACCTTCTTCTGCAGCGCTTCAGGATGGGTGGAGCCGCATTCGAGATTGATATTGATGCCGTTCGGCTCATTGCCGATAGTGACGACTTCCGCGCCGAGTTCCCAGAGCGCAGCGGGCGCCACCTTGTAGGCCGCGCCATTGGCGCAGTCGATGGCGATCCGCAGACCGCTCAGCGTCACATCGCGCGGCAGGGTGCGCTTGACGAATTCGATATAACGATAAATGTCGCCGTCCACACGCTTGGCACGGCCGATCTCGCTCGGCTTGGCAAGCTGCGCGTAGATATCCTTGTCGAGAATATCCTCTATCTCCAGTTCCAGCTCATCGGAGAGCTTGTAGCCATCCGGTCCGAAAAGCTTGATGCCGTTGTCGGAGAACGGATTGTGCGAGGCCGAGATCATCACACCGATATCGGCGCGCAGCGAACGGGTCAGCATGGCGACGGCCGGTGTGGGAATGGGCCCGAGCAGGAAGACATCGAGACCGGCGGCGGTGAAACCGGCGACCAGGGCGTTCTCCAGCATGTAGCCGGAAAGGCGCGTATCCTTGCCGATGACGACGCGATGGCGGTGATGGCCACGACGGAATATCGTCCCAACCGCAATGCCCACACGCATCGCCAGATCAGGCGTCATGGGGAATACGTTCGATTGTCCGCGGATACCATCGGTTCCGAAATAACGGCGTGCCATTTGAACTCCAAATCTTTTCCAGCATCCCGGCAAAAGCTGAAAACAGCCGGAAGCGTTTTTGGCTAGATGCCACAAACCAAGATAAACAGCACGTAAATTACCGCAAAAATGGCTTATATCTTGTTACCAAAATGAAAAGGCCACCCGGAAACCCGGATGGCCTTTTACAATTCTCAGCTTGCGCGCACGATCAATGCGGCTGCGGCTCCATGCCGCCGTCGGCCTCGCCGTCGCCCTTGGCTTCGCCGTCACCCTTCACTTCACTGGGGCCGTCCTTCTTGGCGCCGGCTTTCGGCACCGCCGAACCACGGCTGCCGGGAGAATCGTCACCCAGATCGCGCGCGGGCTTTTCACCCCTCAGCAGCGCCTTGATCTCATCACCCGTCAGGGTCTCATATTCGAGAAGACCCTCGGCAATAGCGACAAAGCCATCGTGGTTGTCTGTCAGGATACGCCGTGCTTCCGTGTAAGCCTCGTCGATCAGGCGGCGAACTTCCGTATCGATGGTCTGGGCCGTCGCCTCGGAGACGTTCTTCGACTGCGAGACGGAATGGCCGAGGAAGACTTCCTGCTGATTTTCACCATAGGACACCTGGCCGAGAGCATCGGAGAAGCCCCATTGCGTGACCATGGCGCGGGCAAGCTTGGTGGCCTGCTCGATATCGGAAGATGCGCCCGATGTGATGTTCTCCTTGCCGAAAGTCAATTCCTCGGCAACGCGGCCACCCATCATGATGACGAGACGCGACACCATCCACTTGTAGCTCATGGAATAGCGGTCGCCTTCCGGCAGCTGCATGACCATGCCGAGCGCACGGCCGCGCGGGATGATCGTCGCCTTGTGCAACGGATCGGCCACGGCAACCTTCAGTGCGGTGATGGCATGGCCCGCTTCGTGATAGGCGGTCAGCTTCTTTTCGGCCTCGGTCATGGCGGAGGAGCGGCGCTCCGCACCCATCATGATCTTGTCCTTGGCGTCTTCGAATTCCTGCATGGTGACGACGCGCTTGTTGCGACGGGCAGCCATGAGGGCGGCTTCGTTGACGAGGTTCATCAGGTCCGCACCCGAGAAACCGGGGGTACCGCGGGCCAGAACCTTGAGGTCGACATTCGGCGCCAGCGGCACGTTGCGGATATGCACCTTAAGAATGCGCTCGCGGCCGACAATATCCGGGTTCGGCACGACGACCTGACGGTCGAAACGGCCGGGACGCAGAAGTGCGGGGTCGAGAACGTCAGGGCGGTTGGTGGCGGCGATGAGGATGATGCCTTCATTCGCCTCGAAGCCATCCATCTCGACCAGCAGCTGGTTCAGCGTCTGTTCGCGCTCGTCGTTACCGCCGCCGAGGCCCGCGCCGCGATGGCGGCCGACGGCGTCGATTTCGTCGATGAAGATGATGCAGGGCGCATTCTTCTTGGCCTGTTCGAACATGTCGCGCACACGGCTTGCGCCGACGCCGACAAACATTTCCACGAAATCCGAACCCGAAATCGTGAAGAACGGTACGTTGGCTTCGCCCGCGACGGAACGCGCCAGAAGCGTCTTACCCGTGCCGGGAGGACCAACAAGCAGCACGCCGCGCGGAATTTTACCGCCGAGGCGCTGGAACTTCTGAGGATCGCGCAGGAATTCAACGATTTCCTCGAGGTCCTGCTTGGCTTCGTCCACGCCCGCAACGTCATCAAACGTTACGCGGCCATGGGCTTCCGTCAGGAGCTTGGCCTTGGACTTGCCAAAGCCCATCGCACCACGCGAACCGCCCTGCATCTGCCGCATGAAGAACAGCCAGACACCAAGAATGAGGAACATCGGCAGAAGCGTGCCGAGATAGCTCAGGAAACCGGAGGAACCATCACTTTCGGGACGCGCCACGATGGTAACGTTCTTGCTCTGCAAGCGCTCCATCAGGCTGTCGTCGATGACGGGGGAATAGGTCTGAAAGGCCGTGCCGTTTTCGGTGTAGGTTCCAAGAACCCGGTTACCGGTGACGGTCACGTCGCGAACTCGCCCGGAATCCACATCGCGAAGAAACTGGGAATACGGAATTTCCCGCGAACCCGTTTGCGTCGGCGACGTCTGGAACATGCTGAACAACGCGATCAGCAAGAGGGCGATCACGGCCCACAAGGCGAAATTTCTGAAATTTGGGTTCATCGAACTCCCCGAACTCACACGGACATATCTGCTGCCCGTCATTATGTGCCCCTAACATAAGGACGACATATGCCGTTGCCAAGGCAAAGCGCATTTTCTGATGCGTTTTGGTGTAAAAACTATTCCATGGCAATTCACGAAAAAGAGGCCCGATTTAAACCGGGGGCTGTGGATATGCGGCGCGCCCGAATAAATTGGCGATTGCGTTCGCCAACTCAAGGTCGAAACGTGGCAGGAAAAGATCGAAAGGCGCAAGCCTCGGCGTGATGGTGACGGTCTCCACCCACGAAACCGGCCCGTTGGCCGCTGCGGCAATTTGCGGCAGGCCCGCCATTGCCTGTTTCGCCACGCCAACAGGTACTGACGGAAAAAGTGCGGCGGCTTCCGCAGTATCCCTGGCCCTGCACGCTTTGACATACACTGGAAAAGCCGATCCGTTCTTTACGAAGAAGCGATCGTCCCACAGCATCTGTTCGTATGCGCCAATATGAAGCTCTGGCAGGTTTCGCTGCTCGCGGAACATATAAAGCCCGTCCCGCCGGCGATCGAGCAGGACGCGACCAACCGTCAACCGCCCGTTTTCAGCCCTATTGAGAAACCGCAAAACGCGCTCGAAGCTGCTTGCGGCCGGAAAATATGCCCTTCCGCCAAGGGTTGCGATCAGTGTCGCCAGCCCATGCCGGAACTCGGGAAGATCGGGATTGACACCATCGCCGGCCAATCTGGCGAGCGCAGCATGAAAGACCTGTGTGTGGCCGCGCAGGAAAGCGGCCGTTGTTTCGGAAAGCGCCTGCCTTTTGAAAGAGCTTTCCGCATCAATCCGGATGGGAGAGACGAGAAGCGTCTGCCGTACACGTACTCTTTCATAGCGGGTGTTCTCATTGCTCGGATCGTCAAACCAGTCGCGTGAGCGGGAAGACACATAGTCGCGGATCGCCTGCCTCTCACACCTCAGGAACGGCCGCATGACCCAGTGACGGCCATCGTATAAGACCGCATCCGCCATGCCGGAGAGACCAAGATTGTCAGAACCGCCGTTCCGGGCGGCGCGCATCGCCACGGTTTCCCGCTGGTCGCCGATTGTATGTCCCGTCACGACAAGATCAGCGCCGGTCTCGCGGGCGACCGCGGCAATCAGGCGGTAGCGGGCAAGCCGGGAGGCTTCGGA
Source organism: Agrobacterium sp. B1(2019) (assembly GCF_008274755.1). Classification (NCBI taxonomy): domain Bacteria; kingdom Pseudomonadati; phylum Pseudomonadota; class Alphaproteobacteria; order Hyphomicrobiales; family Rhizobiaceae; genus Agrobacterium; species Agrobacterium sp. B1(2019). The sequence continues at coordinate 891,209 of NZ_VTPB01000002.1, forward strand.
AAGGCCGGAGACCGGTTTGTCGCCCTCCCATCGGCGGATGAAATGGGGGATGCCAAGTTCGGCGCAGAGCGTCGCCACTTTGCGCGCCTCATCGGCGGATTCCGCTCTTAGGGCGTGGTCGACCGTGACGGCGGAAAGGCGCAACCGTTCGTGACCCATCTCCGCCGCTGCCTCATGCAATGCCAGCAACAGGCCGCAGGAATCACTGCCTCCAGAGATTGCGACAAGGATATGGGCGGGCGTGTGCAGATTTTTGACGAAAGACCTCGCCGCCGCGAGCGGCGCAACAGTCTTTTCGCTCAGAATGCAGGCATCAACCGGCATGGAAATACCCGCCATGGCAGGGAAAAATCAGCAGCTCAGGCGCTTCTGTTCGCTGGCAACCTTGTTCAGCACGGTCTTCGAGGCACTGGGATAACGCTTCGGCACTTCGCGCAGCGTGGCGCAGGCGGTTTCGGTATTGTCGAGGGCAGCGAGCGACATGCCGAGCTTCATCAGCATTTCCGGCGCCTTCGGAGATTTGCCGTAGGCCTGGTGGCCGTTCAAAAAGGTTTTTGCGGCCTCATTGAATTTGCCCTGGGAATATTGCGCCTCGCCCAGCCAGAAGCTCGCATCCGCGGCCTTCGCGCCCTTGGGATAACCCTGCAGATATTGCTGGAACCCCTGTTCCGCCAGCTTGTAGTCACCCGAAAGAACATGGCCGTAAGCGGCCTGATAGATATCGCCTTCACTGGTAAGCGCGGCCGTATTCACCGGATCGGTCTTGCGCTGGCTATTGCCCGTGTTGACGCCAGGAAGGCTGGCGGAGGAATTGTTAGCACCCTGATTCAACGTGCCGCCAACCGGCATTCCCTTGGAATCGAGTTCAATCGAGCCGAGCGTCGTCTCACCCGGCGCGCCTGTCGGGGCACTGGAGGGGACAGACGGAGAAACGGAAGCGCCACCCTCGGGTGGCGTTTCGATGATCGTTGCAACGTCGTCGGTCGGCGGCGTGGCCGGATTGACCGGACTGGCTTCAGCCTTCTTTTTCGGCGCAGCGGTCGGGCTTGCACCCTTGCCGCTTTCCAGTTCCTGGAAGCGGAACTCATTGTCTTCCTGCGCTTTGCGGATCGTCTCCTGCATCTGCAGAAGCTGGAAGCTCATTTCCTCGATACGGCCGTTAAGCTGCCGGATCTGTTCTTCAAGCTGCTGAACCCGATAGGCTTCATTGGCTTGAACCCGGACGACCGGGGGCTGCTGAGAGTTGATCGTGCCGAAGCTACCTCCCGCACCGAACAGCGGACCCGAAACGGCGACGCCGCTCAAGCCGGTGCAGGCTGCAAGCCCCAGCATTCCCGCCACGACAAGTTTCTTCATCTCATTCGTCCTGCCTTAACTGATTTGCACCGGAATGGCGCAAGCCGGATTTTTTCCATATCAACCGAAAAAGCAACTTAACTTCGGCCAAACTATGAAAAAAACAAAAGGCGGCCCAAAGACCGCCTTTCATTCAAGATCACAATAACGTCAGGCACTCACATGCCCGCGCCACCGAGCACCGTCACGGCGCGGCGGTTCTGCGACCAGCAGGAAATGTCGTCGCAAACGGCGACCGGCTTTTCCTTGCCGTAGGAGATGGTCTTCATGCGGCTGGCCGGAACGCCCTGGGAAGCCAGGAAGTCGCGGGTTGCAGCCGCACGACGAGCACCCAGCGCCAGGTTGTATTCGCGCGTGCCGCGTTCGTCCGCATGGCCTTCAACGGTGATGGCGTAGTTCGGATACCGGGCGAGCCACTGAGCCTGGCGCTGCAGGGTCTGCTGGGCGTCAGCGCGGATCGAGGTCGAGTCGGTGTCGAAGAAGATGCGGTCGCCGACATTGACCGTGAAGTCCTGCTGGGAGCCCGGCGTTGCGGAGCCCGCGCCACCGAGGCCGAGTTCACCGGCGCTGTTCGGCATGTTCTTCTTGTTCGCGCAGCCTGCGAGAGCAAGCGCGAGCGTCATGGCGATGACAGCCGGGTTACGGGCCAGTTTCTGCATGGGGCTGAGTGCCGAAATGTGTGTACGGCTCATCGCCGGTCTCTCCTTAGGATTTCAATAACGTTGCCGGAGACTAACTGATCGCGGTTAATAGCCGGCAAACGCTTATGGTTAACAGAAAGGAAATGTCCACCTTTTGCTCCCTCACAACACTTTGCGGCAAGAAAGAGGCGCACTTCCCCATCGTATCAAGTAAAACATGACGGCGCCGGTTCATACCGACGCCGTCATGGCAGTCATATCAGTCCAGAAGCGGCGACCATGCCGGATCCGAAGCGAAAGTCGGCGTCTTGATGAGCTGTTCGTTATAGCCCGTCAGGTCGATCGAATAGAGCTGCGGACCGCCCGCGCCGGCGTTCTGACGGAAGAACATCAGCACGCGGCCGTTGGGCGCCCAGGTCGGACCTTCATTGTGGAAGCCGCTGGTCAGGATGCGCTCGCCCGAACCGTCGGGCTTCATCACGCCGATCGAAAACTTGCCGCCCGACTGCTTGGTGAAGGCGATCAGATCGCCGCGCGGAGACCATACCGGCGTGGAATAGGAACCGTCGCCAAAGGAAACGCGCTGTTGGCCGGAACCATCGGCATTCATGATGTAGATCTGCTGGCGACCGCCACGGTCGCTTTCGAAGGCAACCCGCTGACCATCCGGCGAATAGGACGGCGCGGTATCGATAGCGGCTGTATTCGTCAGCCGCGTCGTGGTGCGCGAGCGCAGGTCCATGGTGTAGATATTGGCGTTGCCATCCTGCTGCAGGCTCATGATAACTTTCTGGCCATCCGGCGAAAAGCGCGGCGAGAAGGTCATGCCGGGGAAATTGCCGACAACTTCACGCTGTCCGGTTTCCAGCTGCAGCAGGTAAACGCGCGGCTGCTGGCCTTCGAAGGACATGTAGGTCACTTCCTGACGGTTCGGCGAAAAACGTGGCGTCAGAACGATATCGTTCGAATTGGTGAGGTTGCGGACGTTGAAACCGTCCTGATCCATGATCGACAGCTGGCGCTTGCGGGCCGTCTTCGGGCCGCTTTCAGAGACGAAAACGACGCGGGTATCGAAATAGCCCTTTTCACCGGTGATGCGCTCATAGATGGCGTCGGCGATGATGTGGGCGACGCGCCGCCAATTTTCCGGCTGGGTGAAGAACTGCTGGCCAGTCATCTGCTGGCCCGCGAACGTATCCCACAGGCGGAATTCGGCGCGCAGGCGGCCATCACTTTCACGCGTGACACGACCGGTCACGAGCGCCTGGGCGTTGATGACCTTCCAGTCCTCGAAACGCGGCTGCTGATCCGGATTGCTGATCTTTTCGATGAAGGCGTTTTTGTTGACCGGCGCGAATAGGCCGGAACGCTGCAGGTCGGCGGCAATCACCGCGGAAACCTGTGCGCCGATGCCGTCGCTCGACATGAAGTCGGTGATGGCGATGGGCAGCGGCTCGACATTGCCCTTGTTGATGTTGATTTCCACCCGCGCAAAAGCCGGTGCGGAGAAAACCGACATGAGGGCCGCGACAGCGAGCACCAGCCGGATCGGCGAAAATATCTTCATGTTGCCAGGCCTTTCAGCATTCATAGCAATTCACTGGGATCGAAGTTCACGACAACTTCGTTCCATGCGTCATATTTATCGGCAGGAAGGTTCGTGAAAGGAGCCGAACGCATGATGGCGCGATACGCTCCGCCGGAAAGAGCACGGCGCGTCCCTTCGGAACCGCCGGTCGCCTCGATCTCGGGCCGACCGATGATCGACCCATCACGGTCGAGCTTCATGGTGACCCGGACGCGAACGTCCGAGGCATCCGCCATGCCGGGAATGATCTGCCAGTTCTTCTGGATCGCGCCGCGCAGCGCATCCATTTCCGTCTGGCTGAGCGTCGAACCGCCCGTCGTCTTCTTGCCGCCAAGCGAGGCCTGTTGGGTGGAACGCTTGGCGCCGCCGCCCGAAGGCGCCTGCTTGTTCAAAAGCGCGGCGATATCGTCAGCGTTAAAATCGCTTTCCTTCGAAGAGGCCGATTTCGCAGTCTCCTGCTTCTTCTCGCCGGGTTTCTTGTCGGAAGGCTTGTCAGTGGACTTCGCCTGATCGGGCTTGGTCTCGGCCGGTTTTTCAGCGGGCTTCTGCTCTGCGGGCTTGGTCTCAGCCTGCTTCGGCTCTTCCGGCTTCGGCGGCTCGGGGCGGGAATTCGGGCGAGGAACGTTCTGCGGCACGGGGATTTCGGCCGGTTCCTGCTGCGCGGGCGGCGGCTCTTCGGCCTTGGTTTCCTGAGGCGGCGGTTCCGTCTTCGGCTGCGGTGCGATCTCGGGCTTGGTTTGCGGCAAGGCGGCCATTTCCTGCGGCTTCGGAGCCGAGGTTTCTTCCTTGACGATTTCCTTTACCTCGTTCGCCTTGGTATCGACGACGGGTTGCGGCTTTTGCTGCTTTGGCGGAGCGGCGGCGCTGAGATTGTCGTTGGGCTTGGTGGTCGGGGTCGGCGGCGCTTCGATATCGGCCGTGTTGTTGCCGACATTCTGGGCGTTCTCGACAATATCCGGCCGCGTAGTCGGCACCGGGGCTGACTTTTCCGCTTTCGGCGCGTTCTTGTCGCCCTGCTGGATCTGGCTCAGTTCCTCGATAGGCACCAGTTCCACCGGCAAGGCCTCGGCCTGCGACACGTCGAGCGGCTCCGGCGAGCCCAGGGAAACAAGGGCGAAAGCCAGAAGCGACGCGTGCACGATCGCGGATGTGGTAAGGCTGCCCTTCATCGCTTTACGTCAATTGTCCTGTTTCTGCTGGGTCACAAGGCCGATATTCTTGAAGCCCGCCGCCTGGATACGCGCCATCACATCGGCAACGACGCCGTAAGCGGCAACGGAATCCGCACGCACGAAGATGCGTTCATTATAACCTGTCGTGGCAATCGCCTGCAGCTTGTCTGCCACTTCAGCCGCCTGGATTTCGGTTTCCTGCAAATGGATCTGGCCATTGGCGTTGACGGAAATGGTGATCGGCTGCGTGTCCGAGTTCAGCGCATTGGCGGATGTCTGCGGCAGGTCGATCGGCACGCCGACGGTCATCATCGGCGCCGCCACCATAAAGATGATGAGCAGCACGAGCATGACGTCGACCAGCGGCGTCACGTTGATCTCGCTGATCGCGCCGCCCCTGCGTCGTCCGCCGCGCCCCCTGCGTCCACCGGAACCGCCGCCGCCACCTGCTGACATACCCATATCATCTACTCCATTTTGCCTTGCGGCAAATTACTGCACAGCATGCGGCCGCTTATTGGGCGGCCTGCCGCGTCTGAAGTTTTTCATCGATCTGGCGCGACAGGATCGCGGAGAACTCGTCGGCAAAACCTTCCATGCGGGCGGAAAGCTTATGCGCGTCGGCCGTGAACTTGTTGTAGGCGATAACCGCGGGAATAGCCGCGACAAGACCGATAGCCGTCGCCAGAAGCGCTTCGGCGATACCCGGTGCCACGACCGCAAGGTTGGTGGACTTCGAACCGGCAATCGCCTGGAACGAGGTCATGATACCCACAACCGTACCGAAGAGACCGATGAAGGGACCGGCCGAACCGATGGTGGCGAGCGAACCGAGGCGCGCCTCGTATTGTTCGCTTTCACGCGCCATGGTCACGTCCATCGCCCGGTCGATACGCATCTGCAGACCGATGGGCGAACGTGCGCCGCGCTCGAAGGATTTCTTCCATTCGCGCATGGCGGAAACGAAAATCGCCGCAAGACCGCCGTTCTGGCGTTCCGCCAGCGTGCGATAAAGCTCTTCGAGCGACTGGCCCGACCAGAACACCTGTTCGAACTGGTCGAACTGGCGTTTTGCCTTACCGAAGCTCACATACTTGTCGAAGACGATCGCCCACGTCCAGACCGAGGCGGCGATAAGTCCGATCATCACGAGCTTCACGATGAGGCCCGCCTGCATAAACAGCGCCCAGAGACTTACATCGTGCGTCGCCGCTGCCAAACCTGCCTGTTCCATAAATATCCAATCCCCGAATCCAAACGCCCGGTACGGGACCGGGCGATTCAAACGCGTGTTAACGCTCGAAGCTATGCGGTCGCAGCCGCCAACCCCTTAGCCATACCCCGATACTTGCCCGTAAGCCTTACTTGCCAATAAATTTGGTGAAAGGAAGGCGTGCGCCGCACAAATACCAGTTGCTAAAGTAAGACACCATTATGGTTAAAGGAGTGTTACAGCCGGGCCACGCCGCACGAGTTTACTGGACCGGGCCGCCGATTACTTCAGGAATTTTTCCGCCACAGTTTCCGGAAGGCGCCTCGGCCGACCATTGGCATTGATGACGGCGATGATGACCTTGGCGGCGACAAGCAGCGTTTCGCCGCGCCGGATTTCCTGATTGAGCACCATTTTCGCACCGCCCGCCTTTTCGGTGATGGTGGTGATGGTCAAGGCGTCATCCATCCGCGCCGGGCTCTTGAAATCGATCTCCATGCGGTGAACGACGAAGACCAGACCCTCCTCGTCGGCGGTCAGAAGCGCGCTTTGTTCGCAGCCGAGGCACCGCAGGTAATCGGTGCGTCCGCGCTCGAGAAAATGCAGATAACGGGCGTGGTAAACGAGGCCGGAGAAATCCGTATCCTCATAATAGACCCGCTGGGTCAGGCGGTGCCCATGTTCGATGAGTTCACCGGAAAGCGAAACCATAAGCTCGCTCATACTGTCTCCTTGAGAATTTCGGCCGCATCGGCTCGACCTTCACGCACGATAAGATGCTCGTGGCGCAAAGGAAGCGCCTCGATCCGCTCAGCGATGAAACGGGGTCTCAGATCGTTCCTCAGCAAGGCGGAAACTTGCGCAGGCAGCCAGCGGAATTCCACCTCGACGCCATCCAGCACCCGGTGCACGATATCGCTTTCATGGAACGGCAAAGGCTGGCGAAGCGAAATGAGATAATAAAATCCCAGCTCATGCGCGGCATAACCGTCATAGGCGAAAAAATTCTCGACGGACCAGAGAAGACGCTCGACCGAACAATCCCGGCCAAGCTCCTCGCCAATCTCGCGGATGATGGTTTGTTCGGAACTCTCGCCGATTTCCGCGCGCCCGCCGGGCAAGGCCCAGTAACTGTCCTTCGGCCCACGCTGGACGAGAAGATGATCGTTCTGAAAGATCAGCGCCGCAACCCGCATGCTGAAAAGCTGCGGCTTGCGGTCCAGCCGGATCATGTGGCGTTCGGGGGCAGAGGTCATTTGTCGTCCAGATCGCCGTCATGCCAGACGAGGTGCCTTGTGGCCTTCGGCAGGTGCTCTATTTCGTCGGCGATGAAATACGGCGGAATATCAAGCGCCGTCAATGCCTGCCGGGTTGCGGCGACCCAGCGGAATTCCAGTTCGTTGTCGCCATCCTGAACGCGGTGAATGATATCTGTGGGATGGAAGGCCAGCGTCTGCGGCAAATCCATCAGGTAATAAAAACCGAGTTCGTGCCAGTCCTTGCCCTCATAGTGGAAAAAATTCTCGACCGCCCAGAGAAGGCGTCCGACCTTGGCCTCAACGCCAAGCTCTTCCACCATTTCGCGCGCCAGCGTTTCCTCGGAGCGTTCGCCCATTTCGGCGCGGCCGCCCGGAAAGGTCCAGAATTTTTCGTGCGACGCCCGGTGCACGAGCACATGGCCATCGCGAAACGCCAGTCCCGCGACCCGCATCTGGAAAATGCGCTTCGGCTTGAATTTGATGCGGATGCGGGTGTCCTGCTTGGTATCGTGCGTCATGGTGCTGGCCTGTGGGCTGGAAACATCAAATCGTTTTCCGTCCACCCTAGCGCATCCATCTCTTCTTTTCTCGCCTTTGCGTCATCCCCCACAATGAATTCATCCAGTTGCGGCGGCTTGATAGTTGTTCCCGACAACATCGCATGCGCTTGCCCGCGGTGGTGAGTCTGATGCTGGAAGAGATGTGACAGGACATCGTCGCAGCGATCCTGCTGAATACGCGTGCCCCGATGGATATCAACAATCGCAGCAAGACCGCCTTCGTCGAGCCCATCGACAAAGGCGATCAAAACCTCATCAAGCGCAACCTGGGCCTCGTGCAGCGCCACCATGGTGGCAAAGGGTTCCTCCTCGACAAAAGCGGCATAGCCAAGCGTGCCGCCCTTGAGGGCGTCGATATAAAACCGATCGACAATGTAGATATGATTGAGCGTTGCCCTGAGCGTCGGGAAGAAACTGACTCGGTGCGCGACGAAATCATCCTGCGGAAGCTGAAGACACGCGTGATGCAGCCTGAAATTGGCCAGGCGGTTGTTGCGAGCGAGTTTGCGGAAGACACGCAACGGATCGTAATGCATGGGCGTCCTTTCCTGTGACGCCTGACGCTGCGCCTTTCAATCGGCGTGTTCAAGCTCGGATTTGCTCTTGAGAACCTTCGCACCATCGTTCTGTTCGATGAGATAGGCGGGTTCGTCCTTGCTTGCCTTGCGTTTTATCTTGGAACCAGAAATCGTCTTCTCCACATCTTCCGTGAAGGTCTCGACGATTTTTCCTTCGCCGGTTCCATTACCCCATTTCCAGCGAACCTTCGTACCCTTGCGATATGCCGACATGATCATCTCCGTTTCAAAGACGAAACAAGGCCGGCAAGTCTGTTTTGTTCCCTCAATCATCTTCCAGTGTCAGCCGGAACTGCGCCGCCTCGAGATCCTTTGGCGGCTGCATGCCCAAATGTTTCCAGGCCGTGCCTGTCAGAATGCGGCCGCGCGGCGTGCGCTGGATGAAGCCCTGCTGGATCATATAGGGCTCGATAATGTCCTCGATGGCATCGCGCGGTTCCGAAAGGCCCGCGGCGATGGTTTCGATGCCAACCGGGCCTCCGCCGAAATTGACGGCGATCATGGTGAGATACCGCATGTCCAGCTGATCGAGACCCATATTGTCGACCAGAAGCCGGGTCAAAGCCTCGTCGGCGATCTCGCGGGTGACGGCTTCCGCCCGCGCCACCTCCGCGAAATCGCGCACGCGGCGCAATAGCCGCCCGGCGATACGCGGCGTGCCGCGAGCGCGCCTTGCGACCTCGCGCGCGCCCTCGTCGGTCATGTTCAGCCCCATCAGCCGCGCGCCGCGCCGGACGATCAGTTCCAGCTCATCGACGGTATAGAAAGCCAACCGGACGGGAATTCCGAAACGGTCGCGCAGCGGCGTCGTCAAAAGCCCCAGACGGGTCGTCGCGGCCACAAGGGTGAATTTGGAGAGATCAATCTTCACCGAGCGCGCCGCCGGTCCTTCCCCGATGATGAGGTCGAGCTGGAAATCCTCCATGGCAGGATAAAGGATTTCTTCCACCGCCGGATTGAGGCGGTGGATTTCATCGATGAAGAGCACATCGCGCTCTTCCAGATTGGTGAGAAGTGCGGCGAGATCGCCCGCTTTGGCGATGACAGGCCCGGAGGTGGATTTGAAGTTGACGCCAAGTTCCTTGGCCATGATCTGCGCCAGCGTGGTCTTGCCGAGCCCGGGCGGGCCGACGAACAGCACATGATCCAGCGCTTCGCCACGGTTCTTGGCCGCCTCGATAAATACCTTGAGATTGGCGCGGGCCTCCGCCTGGCCGGTAAAATCGTCCAGCGATTGCGGACGCAAGGTGGTGTCGATGTCCTCACCGCGCTTTTCGGGGGTGATCAGTCTCTCCGCATCGCTCATTCAGGGCATTCCATTGTTCTAACCGAATTCATCAGGTGGTCGTCGCCCCTATATCACGACTATCGCTTCAAAGCGCTTCACGAAATTCAGGATAGACCGGGCTCCATATCCGCTTGACGGGCGTCCTTACCGCGAAAGCTCTTTCAGCCCGAGCCGGATTAGCTTGGCGCTGTCGCCGCCCTCACCGCCGTTCTTCAGCGCGGCGGCAACCGCATTGGCGGCCTGGTCACGCGAATAGCCGAGATTGGTAAGCGCGGAGACGGCATCCGCAACCGGCGCAGATGCGACACCCTCACCAAGCTCCTGCTTGAGGCCGATCGAGGCGGAAGCTTCTCCTGCGAAGGCAGGTGCCTTGTTGCGAAGCTCAGTCACAAGACGCACCGCCACCTTCGGCCCGACGCCCGGTGCGCGTGAGATCATCGTTTTGTCCTGCAGCGCGATGGCATTGGCGAGTTCGGAAGGCGAGAGCGTGGAAAGGACGGCCAAGGCCACTTTCGAGCCAACCCCCTGCACGCTCTGCAGGAGGTTGAACCATTCCCGCTCCAGCGCCGAAAGAAAGCCGAAAAGCTTCAGCTGGTCCTCACGCACATAGGTTTCGATGAAGAGCACCACCGCCTCTCCGGCAGAGCCGATTTTCGACAGGGTGCGTGCCGAACAATAAGCGACGTAACAGACGCCGTGCACGTCCACCAGCACGTAATCCGTGCCGATTTCCTCGATGCTGCCCTTCAGTTTTCCGATCATGATGCCGCCCGCTGCAATGAGACTTTAAATATTCAACCGGCCGCCAGCAGTCGCCGCATCCTGTCACCGCCGCGATTATGAGCGTGGCAGATGGCGATGGCGAGCGCGTCCGCCGCATCGTTACCCTTGAATTCGGCCTTCGGCATCAGGATTTTCAGCATCATGTGAATTTGCTGCTTTTCGCCGTGCCCGACGCCGATGACGGCCTTCTTGACCGCGTTCGGCGCATATTCGAAGACCGGCAATCCAGCGCGTGCCGGAACCAGCATGGCGATGCCGCGCGCCTGACCGAGTTTCAGGGTCGCAACCGCATCCTTGTTCACGAAAGTCTGCTCCACCGCCGCCTCGTCGGGCTGATGGCTGTGCACGATATCCGCCAGCCCGTCATGCAGCTGGCAGAGCCTAGAGGCCAGATCCAAATCACCGTCCGACGTCACCGTGCCGGAGGCGACAAACCGCAGGCTGTTGCCGAGGGTGTCGATCACCCCCCAGCCGGTGCGCCTTAATCCGGGGTCAATACCGATGATTCGAATCGTCTGTTGCATGAGGCACCTTATCTTTCCGGCTGCGACCCTGCCAGCCATAAGTGAACAAAACGACAACATTCATCAAATTTGCAGTGCAGCATTTACCTCTGCTTAAACCGCGTGTCGCATTGTTCCCCCACAAAATCAAAAAAGGGGAGCTGCGGACATGACGATCCGCAGCGCACTATGTTCGCCATATCAGCCGTCCGATGGCGCCATGCATGCATGGCGCGGGAACTGATCCGGCATTGAGGGCTGCATCGGCCATGTTGAACCGTTTTCATTCCATATCCACCAAAGTGCTGGCGATTTTCCTGGCGCTTATGGCGATCTCGACCGGGGCTCTGACACTTCTCGGCTATCAGAGCAGCAGCGGCGTTCTCGAAGAACAGGCGTCGAAATCCATGGAGAGCATTCTCGTCTTTCGTGGCGACATGCTCCAGGAGCGACTTGAGCAGCTGAAAACACAGGCGGATTCCATCGCCAAGATCGAATCGCTGCAGATGGCCGTTGTTTCCATGCGCAGCGGCTGGGCGACCGTGCAGAAGAACTCCGGCGACGCGAAGGCGGAACTGCAGCGCGTCTTCGTCAAAGAAAACCGCTTCAACGAAAAGGAAAAGCTGATCAAGCCGGAAAGCCCGAGCGGCTTTTATTATTCGACCCACGAGAAGACCCAGACGGATATTGGCGGTTATTTGCAGGGAACGCCGTTCAGCGACGTCCTCTTCATCGATCCGGCCGGCACGGTCTATTATTCCTACCTGAAGGGACCGGCCTTCGGGGAAACCGTCAAAGGCGACGCCTGGGCGGAAAGCGGCCTCGGCGCGGCCTTCACACGCGGCGCTGCGAATGCCGAAAAGGCCGTGAACGACATGGCACAGACCAGCTTCTCCGGCCTGCGCATCGATGCGGCCACGAAAGAGGCCGGCGTTTATTTCGGCGTTCCGGTCGTCAAATTCGGCGCGTTCAAGGGCGTCGTTCTCTTCCGGGTCAAGGAAGAGGTCTTCAGCCAGATCCTCACGAAGGGTGTGACGGCCGGCAGTTCCGAACAATCCGCAATCGTGTCCGCCGATGGCAAGGTTATCGGCGTGGAGGGCAACAGGCTGGTCGGCCTCGATCCGGCAATCTATGGTTTCCATGGGCAGGCGCTGAATACGACGGGCATGACGATTGCCAAGATCGACCGTGCCGATGGCGAGGCCAATGCCTATGCCCGCCCCTTCTCTTTCGCCGGGGAAAAATATCTCGCGGTGGAAAGCATGCTGCGCAGTGAATTGAATGCGGGCTCGGTTTCGATTGCCGGCACGCTTGCCATGATCGGCCTTTGCGTTCTGGCGGCTATGTGCGCCGCGACGGCCTTTTTCGCGCGACGCCTGTTCGCACCGCTGGAAAAACTTGCAGGATTGACCGGCGAAGTGGCAGCGGGCCGTCTCGATGCCGAAATCGGCAATCAGGACCGGAAGGACGAGATTGGCCGTATGGCACGAGCGCTCGGCAGCTTCCGTGAAAAACTCATCCTTCAACGGGAAATGGAAGAGACTGCTTCGCGCACGCGGGAGGAAGCCGAAACGGCCCGGCGCGCGCATCTTGCCGAGCGTGAGGCCGAGGCAGGCACCCTACAGATGGTCGTGCATTCCCTGGATGAGGGGCTAGACCGGCTGGCGAACGGCAACCTCGCCTATCGTATCGAAACCATCTTCCCCGAAGATCTGGAAAGCCTGCGCCACAACTTCAACACGGCGCTTTCCCGGCTCAGCGAAACCATGCAGGCCATCGGCGGCAATTCCGCTGCCGTTCGCGGCGGCTCCGAGGAAATGCGGGTGGGCGCTGACCAGCTCGCCGAACGCACCGAGCGGCAGGCAGCTTCCATCACCGAAACGGCAAGCGCTATCAAGGCGATCACCGAAGCCGTCCGCGACCAGATCGAACGCGCCGAGCAGGCAACGCGGATCGCCCGCGACGCCAGTGCGGAGGCCACGGCATCCAGCCACGTGATGGAGCAGACAATCGCCGCCATGGAGGCGATCCAGACCTCGTCGCGCCAGATCAACCAGATCATCGGCGTTATCGACGAAATCGCCTTCCAGACCAACCTTCTGGCGCTGAATGCCGGCGTGGAGGCGGCGCGCGCAGGCGACGCAGGCAAGGGTTTTGCGGTCGTTGCCCAAGAAGTGCGCGAACTGGCGCAGCGTTCGGCCGCCGCCGCAAAGGAAATCACCAGTCTGCTGAAGCGCTCCACCGACGAGGTTTCCTCGGGCGTGGTGCTGGTGGAAAAGGCAGGTGCTTCGCTGACCGGCATCGGCAAACACGTGCAGACCATCAGCACGCGTATTGAAGAGATCATGGAATCAACCCGAGAGGAAGCGCACACGCTTTCTGAAATCAACAGCACCGTGGCCAGCCTTGATACCATGACCCAGCAGAACGCAGCGATGGTGGAAGAGACGACGGCCGCCATTCACAATCTCGCTTCCGAAGCGGGGGAAATGGACGGCAGGCTCGGACAGTTCGTGTTGGCTCCGGAGAATGAGGCCACTGGACATCGCGCGAACAGGCAATTCAGACGGGCGGTTTGAGACAGGCCAGCCAGCAAAAGATCGGGGCCTCTGCGGAGGCCCCAATTTTTTTGAACCATCCTTCAATTCTGCGCGACTTCACTGGTAAATCGGGACATCTGTCTTACATCCGCAGCAAAGACTTAATTTCTGCAGGAGCGTCGGATGATACCCTTTTCCATTCTCGACCTTTCGCCGATCGGCGAAGGCGAGAGCGTCAGCGAGGCGCTTGAAAATTCCCGCCGAATGGCGATCAAGGCCGAAGAGCACGGCTATAACCGCATCTGGCTGGCGGAGCACCACGGCATGCCGGGCATTGCCAGCGCGGCAACATCGCTCGTCATCGCCCATGTGGGCGCGGCAACGAAACATATCCGCGTCGGCTCCGGCGGCATCATGCTGCCCAACCACTCCCCGCTCGTCATCGCCGAGCAGTTCGGCACGCTTGCGGCGCTGCTTCCCGGCCGTGTCGATCTCGGTCTCGGACGTGCGCCCGGAACCGACATGCGCACGGCACGGGCGCTGCGCCGCAATCTCGATGCCGGCGCGGAACACTTCCCGCATGATATTGTCGAACTCCAGCGTTACCTCGGCCCGCCGCAGCCGGATCAGGCGATCCTTGCCGTGCCGGGCATGAATTCCAACGTGCCCCTCTGGCTGCTCGGCTCCAGCACCTACAGCGCACATCTCGCCGCAGCGCTTGGCCTGCCCTATTCCTTCGCCTCGCATTTCGCCCCCGACATGCTGATGGAAGCGATCCATATCTATCGTGAGCGCTTCCAGCCTTCCGAAGTGCTGGACAAGCCCTATGTGATGGTGGGGGTGATGGGGGTCGGCGCCGATACGGACGAGGAGGCGCAACACCTCTTCACTTCGTCACAGCAGCAATTCGTCAACCTGCGCCGCAACGTCCGTACGCAGTTTCCGAAGCCGGTGCACAGCATGGACGATTACTGGAACGAGATGGAGCGTTTCTCCGTCGAACACACGCTGCGTTTCGCAGCCGTGGGCTCGCCTGAGACGATCCAGCGCCATCTCGACGGCTTCCTGGCGGAAACGCAGGCGGATGAGCTGATCGTTTCCATGCCGATCCATGACATCGAAAAGCGGCTGCGATCGGTCGAGATTTTCGCAGAGGTGCGAACCTCCATAAAAAAGGCCGCCTAAACAAAAAGCCCCGGAGCGGATCGCTACCGGGGCTTTTTTTTGAAACATGAGACGTCAGGCCGAAAGCTTGGCGAGAATTTCTTCGGACACTTCGAAGTTGGAGTAGACGTTCTGCACGTCATCATCGTCTTCGAGATTGTCGATGAGCTTCATCAGCGACTGCGCCTTTTCTTCATCCACCGGCACCGTGTTCTGCGGCTTCCAGATGGCCTTGACGCTTTCGGCTTCGCCCAGCACGCCTTCCAGCGCCTTGGAAACCTCGTTCATGGCTTCGAAACCGCAGATGATGGTGTGGCCGTCTTCGGACGACTCGACATCGTCAGCACCGGCCTCGATGGCGGCTTCCATGACCTTGTCGGCATCGCCGACTTCAGCCTTGTAGGAGATTTCGCCGACGCGGTCGAAGGAGAAGGAGACCGAACCGGTTTCGCCAAGCGCACCGCCGGCCTTGGTGAAGATGGAGCGCACGTTGGAGGCGGTGCGGTTGCGGTTGTCCGTCAGGGCCTCGACGATGACGGCAACGCCACCCGGGCCATAACCCTCGTAGCGGACTTCATCATAGTTTTCGCCGTCCGCACCGGACGCCTTCTTGATCGCACGCTCGATATTGTCCTTCGGCATGGACTGGGCCTTGGCGTTCTGGATCGCCAGACGCAAGCGCGGGTTCATGTTCGGGTCGGGCATGCCCGTCTTTGCCGCAACGGTGATTTCGCGCGCAAGCTTGGAAAACATTTTGGACCGTACGGAGTCCTGCTTGCCCTTGCGGTGCATGATGTTCTTGAACTGTGAATGACCAGCCATGGAAAACCTGATTGTCGTAATTTGGAGATTGCGGGCCTTATAAGTGCGATAGCCGCGCCATTCAACCCCGCAAGCGCTTTCTCTTGCCGCAACAACGGAAGGAACTGATTTATCCGCTGCTCGTTCTGATCATGAACGCGACGGAAGGGCACATGATTTCTCTCCATCGCAGCAACAGACCGGAAGGAGAAAACATATGGTCAGCCTGACTGAAGCAAGAGAAGCACCGGCCCGCCAGCTCTGGGACGAGATTAATTCCGTACATGCCGGCATGCTCGGTCTCGAAGGACTGCACAACCACATGCAGCCCATGGCGCCTCATGCTGACCCCAAGACCAACACCATCTGGTTTTTTTCCAAAAAGGATACCGATCTCGTGAAATCGCTGAAGTCAGGCTCGCGCGCGCATTTCTGCGTCGTCGGCAAGGATCATGATTACCACGCCTGCCTCTCCGGTATTCTGGAGGCGCGAGACGACAAGGCGAAGATCGACGAATACTGGAACTCCGTTACCGCCGCCTGGTACGAGCATGGAAAGACTGATCCGCAACTGACGATGCTGGCGCTTCACGTCGATGATGCCGACATCTGGGCGTCGACCGACAGCACGCTGAAATTCGGCTGGGAAATCGCCAAGGCCAATATGTCGGATGACAAAACGCCTGATGTCGGCGTCCGCCAGCATCTCACCTTTGCCTGAGAAACGGCTCCCCCCGGCCTTCCTCGCCCGCCGCCATGCTACATGCCTTTTGGCACCAGTATCTGCGGCTGGCGGGGAAGGTTCCGCATCGAAACCCGGATCACCGGATCCGTGGCGTAGGCAATCTGGAAATTCTCCCCGAACATCGTCAGAAACTGCTCCAGCGGCGGGCCAGTGCGGTGCATCGGCAAGATCAAGGCGGAGCGCAGGCGCTTGACCACCCGGCTCATGCTGTCGGCCCCCATGGTCAGCCCGCCATCCACCGGCACCATCAACACATCCAGACGGCCTATTTCGGCATAATGCGTGTCCGTCAGCTCATGATGCAGATGGCCGAGGTGGCCGATGCACAGCCCGGCAACCTCGAAGATGAAGATGGAATTGCCGTTCTCTTGGAAGGACTCGTAATCGCCCCAGCGGTTGCGGATGTCGGTTGCGACATTGCGGATATAGACATCGCCCACCAGAACCTTGTGTTCGGCCTTTTCTCCTGGCGTATCGCTCCAGCCATGCAGCACATATTGAATGGCCGGGTCCGGATTGAGCGTGAAATGGGTGGAATGCGCCCGGTTCATCGTCACGACAGTCGGCGTGACGGGCGGACGGTAGACGCCGTTATAATCGGTGGCGATGGTCACACCGCCGGGGCTTTCGATGAGATAGGTGGAATGGCCGATGAAGCTGATCTTCACCTCTTCTTTTGCCGTCGCCTGCGCCAGCTGAACACCCGGCGGATTGAAGCTCGTGAACATGACCCCCGGAATGTTGCTGGCGATAGCCTGACATTGGCTGACTGGAGGCCTGCTTGCCGATTGCGAAAAGGCGGCTCCAGCACAGGCGATCAGCCCTGTCATTGCAAGCATTAGC
Organism: Agrobacterium sp. B1(2019); assembly: GCF_008274755.1. NCBI lineage: Bacteria > Pseudomonadati > Pseudomonadota > Alphaproteobacteria > Hyphomicrobiales > Rhizobiaceae > Agrobacterium > Agrobacterium sp. B1(2019). Next base: position 908,243 of record NZ_VTPB01000002.1, read on the forward strand.
ACGCGCAGCATCATGCCACTCCCCTGAACTTGCGAAGGTTGGGAGGATGAGGCAGGTTTTGCGGGGCGTCCAGTTACAAGAACGGCGAAAGGCTCAGACTCTCGTCATTGTGAACGCTTACCGCAGAAGTTTAAGCCCAGAAGGAAGGCAGCGTTTCCGAAAGCCGCGGGCCGATGCGCAGCGGCGCAATCTTTTCCGCAAGTCCGGTTCGGTCGGAAATCTCAACGCCGACACCACAGATCGTTGCCGGTCCGCTGGCGGCCTCGAAACGGCCCTTCGGCATTTTGGAAATGAAGCGGTTGATCGGCTCTTCCTTCTCCATGCCAAGCGAGCTGTCGTAATCGCCGCACATGCCGGCATCCGACATGTAAGCGGTTCCGCCGTTCAATATCTGGGCATCGGCGGTCGGAACATGGGTATGCGTGCCGACAACGAAGCTCGCGCGGCCATCCACAAAATGGCCGAAACACTGTTTTTCACTCGTCGCTTCCGCATGGAAATCGAAGATGATGGCGTCGGCCTGTTCCTTTAGCGGGCAGGCGGCAAGAATGGTTTCCGCCGACTTGAAGGGATCGTCCAATTCCGGATGCATGAACACCCGGCCCATGATGTTGGCGACCAATATGCGCGCGCCGTTGCGGGCATAAAAAATGCCCGAGCCCTTGCCGGGCGTACCATCGGGATAATTCGCCGGCCGCAGGAACTGGTCGTGGCGTTCGCAAAAGGAAACCGCCTCTTTCTGATCCCAGACATGGTTGCCGGTGGTCACGACATCGGCACCGGCATTGATGGTTTCGAGATAGATATCCTCGGTAATGCCGAAACCGCCGGCAGCGTTTTCACCGTTGACGATGACGAAATCGAGCTTCAGATCGGAAATCAGCCCAGGCAATCGCTCCCAGACAGCCGTGCGTCCGGTCTTGCCAACCATATCTCCGAGAAAAAGAAGCCTCATTCACCCGCCCCGATCTTGCGCATGTTTTAAAAATTCCGTCCCCTCTAGCGGGTAATCCATCTTTTAAAAAGTGCTAAAGCGCCTTTTGCCCACTATCGGAGACCGACGACGGAGCGGAAAACCAGCGTAGACCACTTTCCGTCAGAATGGCGTGAAGCGGCACATCATGCGGCTCCGACGGCACGGATGGCACTTCCTGACAATCGAAGGCGACGCCTATGAGGACGGGCTGACGGCCCCTGGCGTGCAACCGCGCGATGGCGCGGTCATAATGGCCCGCGCCATAACCTACCCGCTGCCCTTTGCAATCGAAGACAGAAAGAGGCACGAGCAAAATGTCCGGATCGAGAACCGACGCATCCTCGCCTGGCCCGGTCGTGCCGAAGCCGGTTTTCACCAGCGGCGTATCCGTTTCAAAGGCGCGGAAGACGATGGTTTCACGATCCAGCACAACGGGAAGAACGAGACGTCCGCCCCTTGTCCGCAACGCTTCCATCAGCGGCCGGGTATCGGCCTCGGAGCGGATCGGCATGAAACCGGAAATCACGACGCCCGGCGTAAAGGGGATGCCAGCGGAGCCATGGGCCGCAATGGACTGGCTTTTCTGCTGCCGTTCCGCGAGCGTCAGCGCATCGCGCACGGCGAGCCTTTCGCCGCGCAACCTTGCTTTTTCGGCAACGTCACCGGGCATCAGGCGGTCCGGCTCACGAGAACCTTGTCGATGCGGTGGCCATCGAGATCGATGACCTCGAAACGCCAGCCATTGCGGGTGACATGTTCGCCCAGTTCCGGCAGGCGGCGGAACTCGTCCAGAACCAGACCGGCAACGGTTTCGAACTCGGCATCCTCGTCGATCTGGAAACCCATGCGATCAGCGAACTCATCGGCGGGCATCCAGCCAGCGACGAGGAACGAACCATCCTCGCGCTCGACCATGGCCGGCTCCTCGTCATCATCTTCCTGGAAGGCTCCGGTGATGGCTTCCAGCACATCGCCGGAGCTGATGATGCCTTCGAAATGGCCGTATTCGTCGTAGACCAGCACCATGTGCACGGTCGAACGGCGCAGCGACTGAATGACATCAACCGCGCTCGTCAGATCCGATACGACCGGAACTTCGCGCAGAAGCTCGCGAATGTTGAGTTCCTTCCCGGAAGCCAGCGCATCGAAAGCGTCCTTGGCGAAAAGCACGCCGAGAATTTCGTCCGAGGCGCCGTTGCGCACTGGCAGGCGCGAACGCTGCGTCTGTCGAAGCTGCTCGCGGATTTCCTCCGCGCTGTCTTCGATATCGACCACCTCCACATCGCGACGCGGCGTCATCAGGCCGCGCGCATTGCGGTCTGCAAGGCGCATGACACTGGTGATCATCGCCGATTCCTCGGTCTCGATCACGCCGGCGCTGTGGGCTTCGGCCAGAACCGTGCGGATTTCATCGTCGGTGACCGACGCACTGGATTCACCGCTATGGCCGAGAAGCGCCAGAACGGCCTTGCCCGATCGGTCGAGCAGCCACACCAGCGGCGCGCCGACCTTGGAAAGCAGCATCATGGTGGGTGCGACGCGTGCGGCGACCTTTTCGGGATCGCGCAGCGCAATCTGCTTGGGCACCAGTTCGCCGACGATCAGCGACAGATAGGTGATGGCGACGACGACCGAGCCGACGCCGAGCGCATCGGCGGCACGGTCGGGAACACCCTGTTCCAGAAGCCACGCCGTGAAGCGGGCGCCGAGGGTGGCGCCGGAAAAAGCGCCGGAAAGGACGCCGACCAGCGTGATGCCGATCTGCACCGTGGAAAGAAAGCGTCCGGGATTTTCGGAAAGGCTGAGCGCCAGTGTGGCGCCCTTGCTGCCTTGTGTGGCAAGCACCTTGAGCCTCGCCGGTCTGGAGGAGACAACGGCAAGCTCGGACATGGCAAGCACACCGTTCAATACGGTGAGCAGGACCACGATCATAATTTCAGTAAACAAGTTTAGCTCTTTGGGCTGTTGAACGGCACGTCGCGGTTTTGACCGCAGCGCCCTTTTTTAAAGGGCATGACAGACATACCAATCCGGATAATAGGGAATTGTTCCGCCATTGCAATGACGCCAATATAAAAAAGCCGCGTCCGGCAGTTATGAAAAATGACTGTCGAATATATCAAGGGTACAGGGAAGCCCCGGGGGTTGATCCGAAACTTCAAGCGCGATCCACGGCGACCGATGGAGGTTTACGATCCTGGGCGCCTACAAAAGTAGGTGGGCACCGTGTGTCCAGCCCCACGGGACTGGCCAGGGACAGCTCCCTTTGGATCGAGTATGGCCCCAGGGATTGTGGTTCCTGTCGGGAAGCGCAGAACGCATCCAAGATATAGGACGGATCGGCGAAAACCGCCAGAGGGCAGCGCGCGAAATTTTGTCGCCTCAAAACCCTTCAGGCCATCAATGCGCGGCGGGCTTCGGCCGCGCCAGCAGTTTTTCGGTAATCCCGTTCAGGCGGTCGGCCAGATCGCCGATGGCGAGCGCCACCATTTCGTCCGATTTCGCTTGGTGCTCGGCCATGCCGTCGCGGTTGAGAGAAAGGGATGCGACCTCCCCTTCCAGCTTCTCGATCTTGCGATTGAGTTCGGACAACTCGTCCATCACCATGATGCCCGCCATGACGGTCAGGCGAAGATCGCCGATCTCACCGAACTGGCTCTTGAGATGCCCGACATAACGATCGAAGCGCGTGGCAAGATCGGTCAGGTGGTCTTCCTGTCCCGCCTCGCACGCCATGCGATAGGCCTTGCCGTCGATCATAACAGTGACTTGCGCCATGAAACCGCTCCTATCGATCCAGCACCGCGCGGATCGTCTCCATGGCCGTTACCAGCCGGCGGGAAACCTCGCGATTAACTTCTTCAAGACGGTTGGCGCGAAACTCGGCCTGATCCAGCTCATGCGCCAGCCGTGCGCGGTCGACATGGACCCGCTTGACCTCATTATCGATCTCGCCCGTCTCCCTCTGCCGCTCGATACGCATATCGATGGCGTTTTCGAGATTTGTGATGGCAGCATTCAGCTCCGTCAGCGCAGATTGTACGGTCTTGTCAGCCGACATCGTTTTTTCCAACTCGCACGCCACCGGCCGAATCGTCCGGTTTCAGGCCTTTTCAACAATCACGAGGTTATTACCCGATTTACCATCCCGTCAATCAAACCAGTGCATTGAGGCGTTTTGCTCTGTGGATGAACGAAGAAGCACTAGCCTCTGTCGGATGAATTTTATCGGGACAGGCGATTTTCTAAACGATTTTTATCTTCGGACGAACCGCAAACGCCCGTGGATTTATTGACTTGCCGGCCTCACCTGCTATGGATCAACCCGCTTTTTGGATAGTTGCGTAAAACTATCTCCTTTCACCCGGAAACAGACGGAAAAGCCATGATTTCTCGCGACAAACACAACCGGATGGCAAATGCGATCCGCTTTCTTGCCATGGATGCAGTGGAGAAGGCCAATTCAGGCCATCCCGGTCTGCCGATGGGCGCCGCCGATGTCGCCACCGTTCTCTTCACCCGTTACCTGAAATTCGATCCCAAGGCTCCCCTCTGGGCGGATCGCGACCGCTTCGTGCTGTCGGCAGGCCATGGCTCGATGCTGCTTTACTCGCTGCTCTATTTGACGGGCTACGAGGACATGACGATCGACGAGATCAAGCGTTTCCGCCAGTTCGGCTCCAAGACCGCCGGCCACCCCGAATATGGCCATGCGACCGGCATTGAAACGACGACCGGCCCGCTCGGCCAGGGCATCGCCAACGCCGTCGGCATGGCAATCGCCGAACGCAAGCTGGAAGAGGAGTTCGGCTCCGACCTGCAGAGCCACTTCACCTATGTCCTGTGCGGCGACGGCTGCCTCATGGAAGGCATCAGCCACGAAGCCATCGCTCTTGCCGGCCACCTTAAGCTCAACAAGCTCGTTCTGTTCTGGGATGACAACAACATCACCATCGACGGCGAAGTCGGCCTCTCCGACAGCACCGACCAGATCGCCCGCTTCCAGGCCGTTCACTGGAACACCATCCGCGTCGACGGCCACGATCCGGACGCGATTGCCGCCGCCATAGAAGCCGCGCAGAAATCCGACCGCCCGACCTTCATCGCCTGCAAGACCGTCATCGGTTTCGGCGCGCCCAACAAGCAGGGCACCCACAAGGTTCACGGCAACCCGCTCGGCGCAGAAGAAATCGCCGCCGCCCGCAAGAGCCTGAACTGGGAAGCCGAAGCCTTCGTCATTCCGGAAGATGTGCTCGACGCATGGCGTCTCGCCGGTCTGCGCTCCACCAAGACCCGCCAGGACTGGGAAGCTCGCCTCGAAGCAACCGAAGCCGGCAAGAAGGCCGAGTTCAAGCGCCGCTTCGCCGGTGACCTGACGGGCAACTTCGACAGTTCGATCGACGCCTTCAAGAAGAAGATCATCGAAAACAACCCGACCGTTGCGACCCGCAAGGCCTCGGAAGACGCGCTCGAAGTCATCAACGGCGTGCTGCCGGAAATGATCGGTGGCTCTGCTGACCTCACCCCGTCCAACAACACCAAGACCAGCCAGATGAAGTCCATCACCCCGACGGATTTCTCCGGTCGTTACCTGCATTACGGAATCCGCGAACACGGCATGGCCGCTGCGATGAACGGTATCGCACTGCATGGCGGTCTCATTCCCTATGCCGGCGGTTTCCTGATCTTCTCGGACTACTGCCGTCCGTCGATCCGTCTGGCTGCCCTCATGGGCATCCGCGTCGTCCACGTTCTGACGCATGATTCCATCGGCGTTGGCGAAGACGGCCCGACCCACCAGCCGGTCGAGCAGATCGCAGCCTTGCGCGCGATCCCGAACCTGCTCGTCTTCCGCCCGGCGGATGAAACCGAGACGGCGGAATGCTGGCAGCTGGCGCTGGAACAGAAGCACCGTCCCTCGGCGCTGGCGCTTACCCGCCAGAATCTGGCTCCTTCGCGCAAGGAATATGAAGAGAAGAATCTCTCGGCTTACGGCGCTTACGAAATCGTCTCCGCCAGCGACGCCAAGGTTTCAATCTTCGCATCCGGCTCGGAAGTCGAAGTGGCGCTGAAGGCCGCTGCAACGTTGAAGGACAACGGCGTTTCCGTCCGTGTCGTTTCCGTTCCCTGCTTCGAGCTTTTCAAGGAACAGCCGGAAACCTATCGCAACGCCATCATCGGCAAGGCTCCGGTCAAGATCGCGGTCGAAGCCGCCATCCGCCAGGGCTGGGATTATTTCATCGGCAACGATGGCGCATTCGTCGGCATGCACTCCTTTGGAGCTTCCGCGCCAGCGAAGGATCTCTTCAAGCACTTCGGCATCACGGCGGAAGCCGTTGTCGCCGCAGTCGAGGCAAAACTTGCGTGAGGGCTTCCCAAGCCCTTACCACTCCGCAAAGACCACGCCCATTTTTGTTCGGGAGACTGTAAATGACTGTAAAAGTTGCCATTAACGGCTTCGGCCGCATCGGCCGCAACGTCCTGCGTGCCATCGTCGAATCCGGCCGCACCGATATCGAGGTCGTCGCCATCAACGACCTCGGCCCGGTGGAGACCAACGCCCACCTGCTGCGCTACGATTCGATCCACGGCAAGTTCCCGGCCGAAGTGAAGGTCGAAGGCGACACCATCACCGTCGGTGGCGGCAAGCCGATCAAGGTGACCGCCGTTCGCGATCCGGCAACACTGCCGCACAAGGAACTCGGCGTCGACATCGCGCTGGAATGCACGGGCATCTTCACCGCCCGCGACAAGGCCGCCGCTCACCTGACGGCCGGCGCAAAGCGCGTCATCGTCTCGGCACCTGCTGACGGGGCTGACCTCACCGTCGTCTTCGGCGTCAATGACGACCAGCTGACCAAGGATCACCTGGTCATTTCCAACGCATCCTGCACCACCAACTGCCTGGTGCCGGTCGTGAAGGTTCTCGATGATGTCGTTGGCATTGACCATGGCTTCATGACCACGATCCACTCCTACACCGGCGACCAGCCGACGCTGGACACGATGCACAAGGATCTGTACCGCGCCCGCGCCGCAGCCCTGTCCATGATCCCGACTTCGACCGGCGCTGCCAAGGCCGTCGGCCTCGTTCTGCCGCACCTCAAGGGCAAGCTGGACGGCACGTCGATCCGCGTACCGACCCCGAATGTTTCGGTTGTCGACTTCAAGTTCATCGCCAAGCGCGCCACCACGGTTGAAGAAATCAACGAAGCCATCAAGACTGCCGCCAATGGCAAGCTGAAGGGTATCCTCGGCTACACCGACGAGCCGCTGGTTTCCCGCGATTTCAACCACGACAGCCATTCCTCGATCTTCGCAATCGACCAGACCAAGGTCATGGAAGGCAATTTCGTGCGCATCCTGTCCTGGTACGACAATGAGTGGGGCTTCTCCAACCGTATGTCGGACACGGCCGTCGCATTCGCGAAGACCATCTAAGCAGGCGTCGCGTCCATAAAAAGAACCGGCAGGAGCAATCCTGCCGGTTTTTGTTTGCCTGAAAAATGCCGACGGGAGTGAGGGATCCCGCCGGCGTCGATTCCGAAGCAAGGCGGAGCGCTTCGGATCGAAAACCGTCACCGGCCGATTGACGATACAAGCCGTCCCTCACCCAGCCGCAAGAGGCGCGCGCATTCGTCATTTTCTATTGTTGATAATGACCGGACCCGAGTTCCCGGCGCTGCTCCAGATCGTATCGAAAGTCTGTTGCCTCAATTCGCTTTGCTGCATGGAGAGTTTCATCATGCAGTCGGCGAAATCCCGCGAGCCTTCGTAGTAGCCGAAGACGCGGCAGCGCTCTCGTTGCGCGGCCATGTTTGCCGCCGTCTGCTCCGTACTCGAACAACCCGAAACTATCGGGCTGGCCGCCAGCAGTATTATAAAGGTAGTTATCCGTTTCATCCGATCGCTCCGGTAATGAAAAAAGCAATTCGAAGGCGAGAACTAACCCAGCTGCATTGTCTCTATGTTACGTTGAAACACGGGCAGGTGAATTGTTTTTGCGGGGTATGCGCCGCATCTCCACGCCTTGCATGTTTCCCTGCACGCCGGAAAAAATCTGACTTCCTGCCTTTGTCTGGTCCATTTTGGGACTGACAAGAACCACAGGGATAATGGTCGTGCGCAATGCACTGCGGCCCTGCCGTATCATTCGATACACCCCGCCTTGCATCGTCTTTCAACGCCGCCCGAAACAGCGCTGACAGACCGCAACCCGTGGCGCATTGACTGCAAACGCGCAGAGCCATCATCGCAGCGGCCAAGACGGTTTGAGTAAGGCGGTGGACGTGGAATCATTTTATCTACTGTTGCTGGTCGCAACTGTTCTCGTTCTCGTCGCCGCGTTTTCGAGCCTCATCGCCTTCCGCTTCGGCGCGCCTCTCCTCCTACTTTTTCTGATGATCGGCCTTGCAGCCGGCGTGGACGGCCTCGGCATCCAATTCGCCAACAATCCGTTGGCCTATATGCTTGGCTCGCTGGTGCTTGCCGTCATCCTCTTCGATTCCGGTTTCGGCACGTCCATCCAGTCCTTCCGGCTTTCGGCCGCACCCGCCGTCGCTCTCGCCACAGTCGGCGTCATCCTCACATCCGTCTTTTTTGCGGGCGCAGCGGCACTTTTGCTCGGGCTTTCCTGGCTGGAAGGCCTGCTGCTTGGCGCCATCGTCGCCTCCACCGATGCGGCGGCCGTATTCTTCCTGCTGCGCATCGGCGGCATCCACATACGCGATCAGGTGCGTTCGACGCTGGAAGTCGAATCCGGCACCAACGATCCGATGGCGATCTTCCTCACCATTGCCCTGGTTGAAATCATTGCCAAGGGTCAGGGATTGGCCGGCATCGACAGCGGCTTTCTGCTGCTTTTCATTGAACAGATGGGGCTTGGCGTGATTTTCGGCCTGCTCGGCGGCCTCATGATCGCCACCGTCGTCAATCGGTTCGCCGCCGACCGCGGACTGGCTCCAATCTTCGTGCTGGCGCTCGCGCTGCTGGTCTTCTCTTTCACCGGTACAATTGGCGGCAGCGGTTTTCTGGCGGTCTATGTGGCTGGCATCGTTGCCGGCAATCGCCGGATTTTCGCCAAGGAAACCATCCGCCGTTTCCATGAGGGGCTGACCTGGCTTGCCCAGATCATCATGTTCCTGATGCTCGGCCTGCTCGCCACCCCGTCGCAATTTCCGGCAATCGCCATTCCGGCCGTGCTGCTCGCGCTTTTCCTCATCTTCGTCGCCCGCCCGCTTGCGGTCTGGATGAGCCTCATGCCCTTCAATTATACCCAGCAGGAAACCTCCTTCGTGGCATGGGTGGGCCTGCGCGGCGCGGTTTCCATCCTGCTCGCCATCATGCCCATTCTCGGCGGGCTTGACGATGCGCAGATTTATTTCAACGCCGCCTTCATCATCGTGCTGGTGTCACTCCTCGTGCAAGGCTGGACCATCAAGCCCGTGGCGACACGGCTCGGGCTGATCGTGCCGCCGCGCATGGGCGAGGTGGACAAGCTGGAGGTCGATCTTCCCGGCACGGCCAATCATGAACTGATCTCCTACCGGGTCGCGAAAGGCAGCGCCATCATGCAGGGCGAGCGCATTCCGCGCTGGGCCATGCCTTCGCTGGTGGTGCGCGACGGCAAGTCGATCCGCTATCAATATGCCGGGCGGCTGCGGGAGAACGATCTCGTCTACCTCTTCATCGCACCGGGCTATTCCCGCCTGATCGATCGGCTGTTCGCCAGCGCCCTGCCGGTTGCCGATGACGACGCCGAGTTCTTCGGCACCTTCGCGATCTCACCCGCCCGCCCGGCGAAGGAGCTGGACGCGGCCTATGGTCCCGGTTTGCTGTCGGCCGCCGAACAGACGATGAGTGTTGCAGAATTGATCGAAGCACGCCTTGCCGGCAAGGCTGATTATGCCGACCGCGTGCGCCTCGGTTCAATCGTTCTGATCGTTCGCACACTGGACGAACACGAGGCGATAACCGGTGTGGGCATCTCCCTCGAACCTGTAGAACCGGCTACCAACCTGCCGATCTTCATCAGCTTTTCGGAAATCCTCAACCGTGTGCGCCATTATCTCGCAGAGAAGCGCCAGCCGCGCCCCGCCGGCTTGGAAGAAAGCGCCCCGGCACCTGCCAATACAGTGAGAGAAAATGAGGCCTGACCGGCTTGCGTCGGCATTCAGGCATAGTATGGTCCGTGCCGAACTCGCAACAAATCAGGATCGACCTATGCCCGCTTTCAAGACCCTCGACGACCTCAACGACATTGCCGGAAAGCGCGTCCTCGTCCGCGTTGATCTCAACGTGCCGGTCGCGGATGGCAAGGTGACGGACGCAACCCGTATCGAACGTGTTGCGCCGACCATTCTGGAGCTATCCTCCAAGGGTGCGAAAGTCATCCTGCTCGCTCATTTCGGCCGTCCGAAGGGCGAACCGGTCGCCGACATGTCGCTTTCCCAGATCGTGCCCGCCGTCGAGGAAGTGCTGGATCACGCCGTTTCCTTCGCGACCGACTGCATCGGCGCACCGGCGGCGGACGCCGTCGCGAAACTGAACGACGGCGATATCCTGCTTCTGGAAAACACCCGCTTCCACAAGGGCGAAGAAAAGAACGATCCCGCCTTCGTCGAAGCTCTGGCGGCCAACGGCGATGTCTATGTGAACGACGCCTTCTCCGCCGCCCACCGCGCCCACGCCTCCACCGAAGGTCTTGCGCGCCACCTGCCCGCTTATGCCGGACGCACCATGCAGGCCGAGCTTGAGGCGCTGGAAAAGGGCCTCGGCCAGCCGGTCCGCCCAGTGGTCGCCATCGTCGGCGGTGCCAAGGTTTCGAGCAAGATCGATCTCCTGATGAACCTCGTCAAGAAGGTCGATGCCCTCGTCATCGGCGGCGGCATGGCCAACACCTTCCTCGCCGCACGCGGCACAAATGTTGGCAAATCGCTCTGCGAGCATGATCTGGCCGAGACCGCAAAGCAGATCATGATCGAGGCGGCGACATCCGGCTGCGCCATCGTGCTGCCGGAAGATGGCGTGGTGGCTCGCGAATTCAAGGCTGGTGCGGCCAATGAAACCGTCGATATCAACGCCATTCCCGCCGATGCTATGGTTCTCGATGTCGGCCCTAAATCGGTGGAAAGCATCAAGGCCTGGATTTCCCGTGCGGAAACGCTGGTCTGGAACGGCCCGCTCGGCGCCTTTGAAATCGAGCCCTTTGATGCGGCGACTGTGGCTGCGGCAAAACATGCCGCCGAATGCACGAAGGCCGGCAAGCTCGTCTCCGTTGCAGGCGGCGGTGATACCGTCGCGGCGCTCAACCATGCCGGTGTTTCGGACGATTTCTCCTATGTATCCACGGCCGGCGGCGCCTTTCTCGAATGGATGGAGGGCAAGGAGCTGCCGGGCGTTGCCATCCTCTCCGCCGCCAAGTAAACTTACCCTACTTGCCTGACACAAGGCCGGACAAGCCATGCTTGTCCGGCCTTGTTTTTTGGTAAGTGCACGCGGGAGGAAAAGTTTCAAACGATTGAAATCATTTCAATCGTTTCAATGAGTTAGCGTGCCATTTCCCTGCCCTGGAACTTCTGTTATCGGAAATTTATTGTGCCTTGGGAGAATAGCAAATGACCGAACGTCTCGAAGACATCGCAATCAAAATGGTCGCCGACGGCAAGGGCCTGCTCGCCGCCGACGAATCCACGGGAACGATCAAAAAGCGTTTCGACAGCATCAATCTGGAGTCCACCGAGACCGCCCGCCGCGACTATCGCGAGATGCTGTTCCGTTCAGACGACGCCATGAAGAAATACATCTCCGGCGTCATTCTTTATGAAGAGACCCTGTTCCAGAAGGCTGCCGACGGCACGCCTTTCGTGGATATCATCAAGGCGGCCGGCAGCCTGCCGGGCATCAAGGTGGATATCGGCGCCAAGCCGATGGCTTTCCACCCGCATGAATTCATCACCGAAGGCCTCGACGGTCTTTACGAGCGCCTGCGCAAGTATCATGAGGCGGGCGCGCGTTTCGCCAAGTGGCGCGGCGTCATCACCATCGGTGAACAGCGTCCGAGCTGGGGTTCTATCAAGGCAAACTCCCAGTCGCTCGCCCGTTACGCCGCCCTCTGCCAGCAGGCGGATATCGTGCCGATCGTGGAACCCGAAGTGCTGATGGACGGCGAACCGGGCACGCACGACATCGATCGCTGTGCGGAAGTCACGCAATGGGTTCTCCAGACCGTCTTCGCGGACCTGTTCGACGCCCGCGTGAACCTGGAAGGCATGATCCTCAAGCCGAACATGATCATTGACGGCAAGAAGGCCCGCAAGGCTTCCGTCGAGGAAGTAGCGGAAAAGACTGTAAAGGTTCTGAAGGCAACCGTGCCTTCCGCCGTTCCGGGCATCGCCTTCCTCTCCGGCGGCCAGTCCTCCGAAGAGGCGACGGCGCATCTCTCCGCCATGAATGCCGGCTACGACCTGCCCTGGTCGCTGACCTATTCCTACGGTCGCGCGCTTCAGGATACGGCCCTCAGGACCTGGGGCGGCAAGCAGGAAAACGTCGCCGCCGGCCAGCGCGCCTTCACGCACCGCGCCGCGATGAACAGCCTCGCCGCCAAGGGCAACTGGAAACAGGAACTCGAAAAGGCCGCCTGAGGCTGGCACAAAACCATCAAATAAACAGCCGCCGCCCCAACGGGCGGCGGCTGCTCTTTGTAGTGCAGGATCATCCGTATCCCGTCACCCGGACCAATGTCTTTCATTTTACCTGACGGATAATTCCAAACCGCCTTGACTGTGCATTGCTACCTGTGTGGGAGCATATCCATCAAGATCAGCCTTATCCGCTCATCACGCGCGACCTGACGACTTGATAATCGTCATTGTCGCAATAGACAGCGGATGCGCTCCCAGACTTCGCCGGCGCATAGCGCCAGACATTCCGGATCGCCCAGCATCACAAGCGCTTTCGTCTCGACGGGCCTCGATAAGCCCGACAATTGCGGGCGCAAGTTTGTTGAGCCACAGATGAATTCCAGTAAATCATAACATGATCCACTATGTGGACCTATAAACACGCAACGAAAACCACGCAATACTGCATTTATACAGTTGATTTCGGCAATTTTCCTGTGTATCCCGAATGCACAGTTATTTAACGGTCCATATTGTGGAGGCAATATACCGCTAGTTTCAGGCTTTTGGAGGGGTCTGGCCGGTCTGGCAATGACAGATATATCCTGATGCGCAGGCCACGATTACGGCCTCGGCGTGGGTAAAATTCTCTTTGTCTGCCGCAGTCCGTTGCGAAGGTTGTTCTGTGGGAGAGGAGGCCCCGATAACCATGACCGCAAACGCGAATGACGACGTATTTGTACTCGATGGAGAGCTTTTGCATACCGGTCCGGTAACAGGCTCATGGTTCATGCGACCCATCGAGGCCGTGGCGGCGGTGCTGCTGGCGGTGATGATCGGCCTGCTTCTGCTGGGCGTGGCGTCGCGTTATGCCCTGCATTTGCCAATCGTCTGGATCGATGAAACGGCGTCGTTGAGCTTTCTGTGGTTTGCCATGCTGGGTGCGGCAATTGCCATCGACCGCAGCGAGCACCTGCGCCTGACGCTGTTTCTCAACATGTTTCCGCAGCGCATTCTGGGCTATGTCAATTCGCTCGCCCTGGTGCTGGTGGCGACATTTCTTGCGGCCATTATCAAGCCGGCGATAGAATATGCCATTGAGGAATGGGTCGTTACCTCGGCGGCGCTGAATATTCCAATGTCCTTCCGCGCCGCGGCATTGCCGGTTGGCTCCTGTCTTATGCTGCTGCTGGTTCTCAACAACCTCTTACGCAGGGAAAATCTGCGGGACATCGTCGCAGCCATTGTCACCGTCGCGGTCGCCTCCGGCCTGCTCTATCTGGCATCGCCGACGCTCGAAACTTTCGGCAATTTCAATCTGGCGATCTTCCTCGGCCTGTTCGTGGCGTTGTTTCTCCTGCTGGGCGTACCGATCGCCTTCTGTTTCGGCCTTGGAACCCTCGCCTACCTGACCTTTACCACCTGGGTTCCGACCATCGTGATGATCGGGCGCATTGACGAAGGCATGTCGGGCATTATCCTATTGTCAGTTCCGGTTTTTGTGCTTCTGGGCTGCGTGCTCGACGCCACCGGCATGGGCAAGGCGATTGTGGAACTGCTATCCTCGATGTTCGGCCACATTCGCGCGGGCATGTCCTATGTGCTACTCGGCTCGCTGTTTCTGGTCTCGGGCATCTCCGGCTCCAAGGTTTCGGATATGGCGACGGTTGCACCGGCGTTGTTTCCCGAAATGAAGCGCCGCGGTCACAAGCCCAAGGAAATGATTGCGCTTCTGGCCACCGGCGCCGCCATGGCCGATACGGTTCCGCCCTCCATCGTGCTGATCGTTCTCGGTTCGGCCGCGGGCGTGTCGATTGCAGGCCTCTTCACCTCCGGCTTCATGATCGCCATGGTACTGCTTCTGGTTCTGGCGGTTCTCGCCCGCTGGAAGGCGCGCCATGAAAACATGGAAGGCGCAAAACGCACCCCATGGCCGCTGGTGGGCAAGGCGGCCCTGATTGCCGCCCCGGCGCTGGTTCTGCCCTTCCTCATCCGCAGTCTGGTCGGCGGCGGCGTGGCGACGGCAACCGAGGTTTCCACCATTGCCGTACTCTATGCCTTGATCATCGGCGCGGTGCTTTACGGCGGCATCAGCTTTAAAAAGCTTTATTCGATGCTGGTGGAGACGGCAGCCCTCTCCGGCGCGATCCTGCTGATCCTCGGCTGCGCCTCGGCGATGGCCTGGGGGCTGACGCAGAGCGGCTTTGCCTTCCAGCTGACCGCGATGATCACCGATCTGCCGGGTGGCTGGATAACCTATATGATCGTGTCGATCCTGATTTTCATGATCCTCGGTTGCGTGTTGGAAGGCCTGCCGGCAATCGTATTGCTTGCACCCATCATGTTCCCCATCGCCCGCACACTCGGCATCAACGACATCCATTATTCGATGGTCGTGGTGGTCGCCATGAATATCGGCCTGATGGCGCCGCCCATCGGTATCGGATTCTATATCGCCTGCAAGATTGGCAACGTTTCGCCTGATGAGGCCATGGGCGCCATCTGGCCATATCTTGCAGCCATGGTCATCGGTCTGCTGCTGATTGCAGCAATTCCAGGCTTCTCGACAATTCTGCTCTGAGACCGTGGCGGGTCCATCCGCCACGCCGATGAATGACATATGCTTTTATTTTGGGAGGAGAAAGCAATGAATATCAACAGACGTACCGTGTTGGCCGGTGCCGGTTCCGCCGTCCTTGCCACCGCTTTTGTGTCGCGCGCCCGCGCTGCGCAATTCAATTATAAATATGCCAACAACCTGCCCGCCGCGCACCCCATGAACATCCGCGCCAAGGAGGCTGCTGACCGTATCGCCAAGGAAACCGACGGCCAGGTGAATATCAACATCTTCCCCAGCAGCCAGTTGGGCGCTGATACCGATGTGTTGAGCCAGGTACGTTCGGGCGGTGTTGAATTCTTTACGCTTTCGCCACTGATCCTCTCGACGCTGGTGCCGAATGCATCCATCAGCGGCATCGGCTTCGCCTTCCCGAACTACGATTCGGTATGGGCGGCCATGGATGGCGATCTCGGCAAATATGTGCGCGGCGAAATCGCCAAGCAGAACCTCGTTGCCATGGACACGATATGGGATAACGGTTTCCGCCAGATCACCAGCGCTTCGAAGCCCATCGCCACGCCGGCCGATCTCGAAAGCTTCAAGATTCGCGTGCCGGTGAGCCCGCTCTGGACCTCGATGTTCAAGGCTTTCAAGTCGGCCCCTGCCTCGATCAATTTCGCTGAAGTCTACACCGCCTTGCAGACCGGCGTTGTCGATGGCCAGGAAAACCCGCTTGCGATCATTTCCACCGCCAAGCTGTTCGAAGTGCAGAAATTCTGCTCGGTCACCAACCACATGTGGGACGGCTTCTGGTTCCTGGCAAACAAACGCGCCTGGGAGCGCCTGCCGGATGACCTGCGCACCATCGTTGCCAAAAACCTCAATCAGGCTGGCAAGGACGAACGGGCCGATGTGGCGAAACTCAACGCCTCGGTGAAGGAAGACCTGATTGCCAAGGGCATGACCTTCAACGACACCGACGCCTCGCTCTTCCGTGCAACCCTCAAGGAGGCCGGTTTTTATTCCGAATGGAAGGGCAAATACGGCGATGAGGCTTGGGCCATTCTCGAAAAGGCCGTTGGCGCCAGCCTGACCTGATCGGTCCGCTGAATAACTGGCCCCGCTTTGAGAGCATTTCCAGGAAAAGTGGACCCCGGTTTTCCGTCCGGAAATGCGACAAAACAAAAAGCTGGAGCGTTTTCGCGATTCGAAGAAAAGTGAAAACGCTCCAGCGGGGCCAACCGGATTATGTCTGACGATTGTAATGGAGACTGTTTTGACTGGTCGCCTGACGGGAAAACGCGCCATTGTTTTTGGTGCAGGATCATCTGGCCCGGGTTTCGGCAATGGCAAGGCTGCGGCCGTGCAATTTGCCCGCGAAGGCGCGCGCGTGGCCTGTGTCGACCTCTCGCCTGAAGCGGCCGAGGAGACCGCGCAGATCATTCGCGGCGAAGGTTTCGAGGCGATTGCGGTTGCTGCCGATGTGACTAAACTCGATTCCGTATCAGCCACGGTTGCCCGGACCTGCGAGGTCTTCGGCGGCATCGATATCCTGCACAACAATGTCGGCGTGACCCATATGGGCGGCCCGGTCGAGCTGGATGAGGAGCAGTTCCGCGCCTCGGTCGATCTCAATATCGGCTCCGTTTATCGCACCGCCAAGGCCGTACTGCCGATAATGCTGGCGCAGGGCGGCGGGGCCATCGTCAACATCTCCTCGCTCGCCTCCATCCGCTGGACCGGCTATCCCTATTTTGCCTATTACGCCACCAAAGCCGCCGTAAACCAGGCGACCGTGGCGCTGGCCATGCAATATGCCCGCCAAGGCATTCGCGCCAATTGCGTTCTGCCCGGAATGATCGATACGCCGCTGATCTACAAGCAGATCAGCAATCAATATGCCTCCGTCGAGGATATGGTGGCGGCGCGCAATGCCGCCGTCCCGGTCGGCCGCATGGGCGATGCCTTCGATATCGCCCGCGCGGCAGTCTTTCTGGCATCCGATGAAGCCAAGTTCATCACCGGCGTCTGTCTGCCGGTCGATGGCGGGCAAAGCTGTGCGGTGGGAGCGTTCTCCTGATATGGCCACGATGCTCCCGACAGAAAGCGACCTGACAGGCGCGCGCGCGGTAGACAGGGCGCTGGGACTTCTATCAATGGTGGGGCGTCATGCCGAACGCGGTGTGGCGCTTTCGGTCATCGTTACCGAAAGCGGGCTGAACAAGCCAACGGCTCGCCGCCTGCTGCTGGCGCTCATCCGCGCAGGCCTCGTCGAGCAGGACGAGGAAACGCGGCGTTATTATCTGGGCGAGGAAGCCTATGTGCTGGGCAGCCTGTCATCGCGCCGTTTCGGCTTGCTGCAGATGGCCCAGGATAGTCTGACGCGCATTTCCCGCCGCACCGAGGATTCGAGCTTCCTTTCCGTCCGCCGGGACACGTTTGCACTGTGCCTCTATCGCGAAGAAGGCACCTGGCCGGTGCGCACCCACGCGCTTCAGGCCGGTTTCGAGCACCCGCTGGGCATTGGAGCAGGATCGCTCGCCATGCTGGCGGCGCTGCCCGACGCCGAGGTGGAAAGCGTCATTGTCGCCAACAGCGGGCTGATCGCCGCGAACTATCCCGGCATCACGCTTGACGGACTGCGCCGCGATGTCGAATTGACGAGAACCAATGGTTATTCGCTCAATCCGGGTCTGATCCTCTCGAATTCCTGGGGTATCGGCGTTGCCATCCGAACACCGGATGGCGCGGTGGCGGGGGCGTTGAGCATTGCCGCCGTCGATAGCCGCATGCGGCCGGAGCGCCAACCCGAACTGGCGGCGCTGCTGCGCGAGGAAGTGACCCGCATCGAGACACGCATTGCAGAAATGATGGCCAGCCGCGCCCGCACGCGCGGCGAAGGCGACGCGAAACGGCAAACAAGGAGAACGAGCAAATGAGCAAAGCGCAAATCGTCGGCTGGGCGCATTCGCCTTTCGGCAAATCGGCCCTTGAAAATACCGAGCAGCTGATGGCTTCGGTCGTCCCGCCGGCCATTGACCATGCGGGCGTCGATGTCGGCGATATAGACGGCATTTTCGTCGGCGTGATGAATAACGGTTTCTCGAAACAGGATTTTCAGGGCGCGCTGGTGGCCATGGGCGATGAGCGCCTTGCCTATACGCCCGCCGTGCGTTTCGAGAATGCCTGCTCGACGGGATCGGCCGCCCTTTACAGCGCCATGGATTTCATCGAGGCCGGGCGCGGGCGTATCGCGCTCGTTGTCGGCGCTGAAAAAATGACGGCGTTGCCAACCGCCGAGGTGGGTGAAATCCTGCTATCCGCCTGCTACCGTGCTGAGGAAGCCGATATTTCCGGCGGCTTTGCCGGCCAGTTCGGACGTATCGCTGAGGCCTATTTCCAGCGCTATGGTAATCGTTCCGAAGAACTGGCGATGATCGCCGCCAAGAACCATGCCAATGGCGCGGTCAATCCCTATGCCCATATGCGCAAGGATTTCGGCTTCGATTTCTGCAATACGGTATCGGAGAAGAACCCTTATGTCGCAGGCCCCCTGCGTCGCACGGACTGCTCGCTGATCTCCGACGGCGCTGCCGCCATCATTCTGGCCGATGAGGAAACCGCAGCGACACTCAACCGCGCCATCGGTTTCAGGGGCCGTAAGCATGTCAATGACATTCTGGCGCTGAGCCGCCGCGATCCGCTGGCCTTCGAGGGCGCGCGCCGCGCCTGGGCAGGTTCGCTGGAACTCGCCGGGGCGACGCTGGATGACCTCTCCTTTGTCGAAACCCATGATTGCTTCACCATTGCCGAACTCATCGAATATGAGGCGATGGGATTGGCGAAGCCCGGTGAAGGCCACCGGGTGGTGCGCGAAGGCACGGCCCTGAAAACCGGTCGCCTGCCGATCAACCCCTCCGGCGGGCTGAAATCCAAGGGGCATCCGGTCGGGGCGACCGGCGTTTCCATGCATGTCATGGCGGCGATGCAATTGATGGGCGAAGCGGGCGACATGCAGATCCCCGGCGCCTCGCTCGCCGGTGTTTTCAACATGGGGGGAACTGCGGTTGCCAACTATGTCTCGATCATGGAGCGCGTGAAATGACGATACATCCTCCGGGCGGGGTTGCGCCTTCGACCACGCGGGTCATGAACCTCTCGCATTTCCTGACCCAGGCTGCGCGCCGCAACCCCGCCGACATCGGCTTCGTATGGGGCGACAAGAGCTGGACATGGGCTGAAATGGACGCCCGCGTCGATGCCATGGCGATGGCGCTGGTAACCGAATTCGGCGTCAAAAAAGGCGACCGCATTCTGGTGCAGTCTTCCAACAACAACCAGATGTTCGAATCGATGTTCGCCTGCTTCCGCGTGGGCGCGGTGTGGGTGCCGACCAATTATCGCCAGTCGCCCGATGAGGTGGCCTATCTGGCGAAAGCCAGCGGCGCACGCGGCATGATCTGCGCCAGTGCTTTCCCCGAGCATGCAAGGGCCAGCCGTGAGGCGACCGCGATCGATTTCACCATCGCCATTGGCGCGGCCGAATTCGGCGAGGACTACGATGCCATCGTGGCCCGTCATCTGGGCCAGAAGGTGAAAAGCCAGGCGGTGGATAGGGACGATCCCTGCTGGTTCTTCTTTACCTCCGGCACGACGGGCCGACCCAAGGCGGCGGTGCTGACCCATGGCCAGATGGCCTTTGTCATCACCAACCATCTGTGCGATCTGATGCCCGGCACCGGACCGGGCGATGCTTCCATCGTCGTTGCGCCGCTTTCGCACGGCGCGGGCATTCACCAGCTGGTGCAGGTGGCGCATGGGGCAAAAACGGTGCTTCCGGTCGCGGAAAAGCTTGATGTGCCCGCGGTGTGGGCGTTGATCGAGAAATGGCGCGTCACCAATGCCTTCACCGTGCCGACCATTCTGAAAATGCTGATCGAAGACCCTTGCGTGGATCGTTTCGATCATTCCTCGCTGCGCTACGTCATCTACGCCGGTGCGCCCATGTATCGCGCCGATCAGAAACGGGCGCTCGCCAAGCTCGGTCCGGTGCTGGTGCAATATTTCGGCCTCGGCGAAGTGACCGGCAACATCACCGTGCTGCCGCCTTCCTTCCACACCGCCGAAGACGGCCCTGAGGCGCGGATCGGCACCTGCGGTTTTGATCGCACCGGCATGGAAGTGCAAATCCAGAACGATGCGGGCGAGGAGCTTCAGGCCGGTGAAACCGGCGAAATCTGCGTGATCGGTCCCGCTGTTTTCGCGGGTTATTACGATAATCCCGACGCCAATGCCAAAGCGTTCCGCAACGGCTGGTTCCGCACCGGCGATCTTGGCCACCGCGATGAGAACGGTTTCGTCTACATCACCGGCCGCGCCTCCGACATGTATATTTCCGGCGGCTCGAACATCTATCCGCGTGAGATCGAGGAGAAAATCCTCATGCACCCGGATATCAGCGAAACAGCGGTTCTGGGCGTGCCGGACGCGGTGTGGGGCGAGGTCGGCGTCGCTGTCTGCGTGGCGCGGGAGGGCGCGGATATCGCCGGCATCGACCTGAAAGCCTATCTCGATGGCAAGATGGCCCGTTACAAGCTGCCGAAAGCCATTGTGTTCTGGGATGCCATGCCAAAATCCGCCTATGGCAAGATCACCAAGAAGATGATCCGCGAGGAACTGGAAAAGCGCGGCCAGATGCCGGTTTTCGAGGAAAAACTGACCGGCTGAAGGCCGCAACGCATAACCGGGAGGAGACGGTATGACACAGCAGACGAGAGAGATGAAAGGCGCTGTCGCCATCACCGGCGGCGCATCGGGTATCGGCTTTTCCACGGCGCAGCTGTTGATGGTGCGCGGCTGGCAGCCATGGCTACTGGATCTCAAGCGTGAGGCGCTGGATGCCGCCTGCGAAAAACTCGGCATCGATGCCTCGCGCGGTATCGTCTGCAATGTTGCGGATGAGGCGTCGATAGAGGAGGCTTTCGCCGCCTTGACGGCAGGCGGCGCCGATCATGCCGTTGATCTTGTGGCGGTCGTCAACAGTGCCGGTATCGGTATCGACAAGCTTTCCGTCGATACCAGCGTGGAAGAATTCCGTCGTATCGTTGACGTTAATCTCGTCGGCAGCTTCGCCGTGGCCCGCGCCGCCGCGCGTTACTGGCTGGACCGTGCGATTTCCGGTTCGATCGTCAATATCAGCTCCGTTTCCGGCATGTGCGGTAATCGTGGCCGCAGCGCCTATGGCGCGTCAAAAGGCGGTGTCAATCTTCTGACGATGGTTATGGCAACCGAGCTGGGGCAATCAGGCATTCGCGTCAACGCGATTGCGCCCGGTCCGGTCGATACACCCCTCACCCAGGCGGTTCATACGGAGAATGTTCGTAACCAGTGGCATAGCCGGGTCCCCATGCATCGCTATGGCAGGACGGACGAGATTGCCTCTGCCGTGGCTTTTCTTGTGTCGGACGACGCAAGCTACATCAATGGACAGGTGCTGGCCGTAGACGGTGGCTTCATTACCGCAGGGCTTGCAGTATGACGACAATGACCCCGGAGGGGCTTCCACGCAGCATCGTCCATCCGGGGCCGGCAACACCCGAACGCTTCCGTGTCGTCGACTGCCATGCCCACCCTGTCACGCTGAACGCTAGACCCGGTGTCTGCGTCAACGAGGCGATTGCAGATGCCTTTGTCGAACAGGGTTTCGATGGCGGTTATGTCAGACTGAAAAATGTGCCGATGAAGCGGTTGCACTACGTCATGCCCGCGGCCGCCCCCGATGAGGCCCATGCCGCCTGGTATAGCGAAACATTCTCCATGCCGGGAGGCACGATCATTGATGCCGGCCTGCATATGGGGCGGCGCGACGGTCGGCCGTTCCTGCACTGCCATGGTTCGTGGAAAAGTACCGAAGGCGTTCTATCCATGGGCCACCTGCTGCCTTTGGAGTCCGAATTTGCCGGTAAAACGCCCCTTGAAGCGCTGGCGCTGGATGGCGCGATCCTGGACGTGCAAAAGGATGAGGAAACCAATTTCCCTCTTTTCACGCCCATCCCACAACCGCGAAACCGGAGGGATGCAGGGCTCCGGGCGCTGCTGTGCACCGTGCGGCCCAATACCGATATCTGCACGGCGCTTGAAGCCGCCTGCAGAGAGTTCGACCTGCGGGAGGCCGAGATCAATGGTATCGGCAGCCTGATTGGTGCGGATTATGAAGACGGAACAGGTCTAACCGCCTATGCCAGCGAAATCCTCATCCGCAATGGCCGCATCCGCACCTCCGCTACGGGTGGCGAACGGGCAATGCTGGATATTGCGATGGTCGATCTTACCACGCAGATCAGCGGCGGGCGGCTGGTGCGCGGCAAGAACCCGGTCTGCGTCACTTTCGAACTGCTTCTGACCGAAAGACAGGGGGCGGCCGCATGAGTTGCGCCGTGCAACTCCACCGCCCGCCTTACCGTACCTCACGCCGCCTGCGGTTTCTCCACAGGCAACCATTCTTCCAGCGTCACCTCAAAGGTCATGCAGACGGGATTGGCGCCGGCGATGAAGGGACCGCCGTAAACCGCGCCATCGGTATCGGCGACAACGCCGGTCAGCGCGGCGCGCAGGGAACCATCTGGCTGGGCGCGCACCTCGCCGGCAATCGAAACGATTTCAACGGCAGGACCGTTTATCTGCAAAAACGCGCCGCTGCGGGTGCCGAGGCACGCATCCACCAGACTGCCCAGCGCGCCGCGCACGAAGGCGTTGCGGAAACCTTCGGCCAGACACAGTTTCTCCACGCCGAGCACGAGATCTTCATTGGGTGCGATGCGGGCATAGGCCACACGGCCCATGGAGCCGGATTCGACAGTGTTATGCGTGTTCATCGGCGCGCTCCGTGCGGTTCCTGGGTTGTAGAAGGGGAATATTGGTTTCGGGATCGAAGGACTGCTGCAGCACGAAACTGTCGAGCGAGGTCACAAGTGCAGAAATGCCGCCTTCTCCGACGATACAGGATTCCGTCAGCAAATGGCCGCCTTTGACCACACCCGCCGCAGTCCGCATGGCGGCATGGCAATGCACGATCGGCTCGCCCTTCATGCTCCGCCCCAGCGTGGCATTGCCGAAAACCAGCCAGGCCGCCCCCGCGTCGATGGGTTTCGTATAGGCGATGACCGCCCTGCCGGAAGGATCGGGTGGGGCCACGCAATAGGACAGGGCGTCGAAATAACCGCCAAGGATGGTCAAAGAGGCATTTTCGATGCCGTTTGTTGCCAAAGACCGCACGATTCCATCGTAAAGGCTGCACCCCGGCGCGATGAACAGCCGCATATGGCGCGCAGACGGCGAGCGCAGGCTGTTGATGCGCACCGGCGAAGAAATACCGGGATGTATCAGCGTTCTCGGCCTTGGAAAATGCTGTTGCCGTGTGGGTGCCATGCCTGCTCCTCCCTGCCGCCTGTACCTTGCAGTACGGTACTCAAAGACCAGCCAAAGGTGCTTTCGAATGGCGGCGCCAAAATGCCCTTCGGAAAACACTTCTTTCGCGAGCGACCCCACGGACGGCAGATTTTTTTGCGGTATATTTCAGGGAGGCCGGCATGACGAAGCCGCTGGACAGAATTGACCG
Source organism: Agrobacterium sp. B1(2019) (assembly GCF_008274755.1). Taxonomy (NCBI): domain Bacteria; kingdom Pseudomonadati; phylum Pseudomonadota; class Alphaproteobacteria; order Hyphomicrobiales; family Rhizobiaceae; genus Agrobacterium; species Agrobacterium sp. B1(2019). Next base: position 932,017 of record NZ_VTPB01000002.1, read on the forward strand.
CAAAATATTGCGGGCCCTGCTGGAGAACGGCAGGCTGAGCAATACGGAACTATCGGAAAAGGTGGGGCTGTCACCCAGCCCTTGCTGGCAGCGCGTCAAGCGACTGGAAGACGAGGGGGTCATTCGCGGCTATACCGCCATTCTCGATCAGGCCCATCTGGGACTGACCGAAACGGTGATCATCGAGATCATGCTGGACCGTCACGACGATGAGGTTTTGGAACGTTTCGGTGAAGCCATGGCCGCTCTTCCCGAAGTCCTGGAAGCCTATCTGACAACCGGCGAATATGATTATCTCATCAAGGTGGCGGTGGCGGGAACCGCGGGCTACGAGCAGTTTCTGCGCCGCAAGCTTTACAAGATCGAGGGCGTGCGCCACTCCCGCTCCTGTTTCGCGCTTAAATGCCTCAAGCACACATTGTCAGTCGTCCCCGATGCCGAGCCTTCGTCTGCCTGAACGGTCTGAACACATACGGGAATGGCGCGGTGGAGAGATTTTCGCACTTTGCCAGCCTTTGAAACCATTCCGACAGGCGGCTTTTGCGTTACGGTCGCAGAAGCAGCGTCGCTGACCAGATGACAAAGGCGGCAACCGCGATCTTCCAGCAATCGCCTCTTTTTTTCAGGCCCGGCAAACCGAGTGGCCGGATGATCTGGACCACCATGGCCAGCAGTAAAAAAAGGCCGATCGCCTTCGTCATTTATTGAGCCTTTTCTTTATTTCTGCATCGTCACAGGCTGGACATTTTTACCGTTCACCAGAAGAGTGCAACTCATTCGGGTAACCCCCGTCCTATGACCTGTCCGACCGTCCGTCCGAACGCATGAGAGTGTTTTCATGAGCAGAAATCTTCTACCCGTATTCGCTCTTTTATCCAGCACTCTGTTTCTTTTTCTCGGCAACGGCCTTCAGGGCCTCGTGCTGCCGGTGCGTGGTTCGGCGGAAGGTTACTCCAATGAAATTCTTGGCTTTCTGGGCACCTCCTGGGCGGCGGGGTTCGTCGTCGGCTGCTTTGTCGCGCCCGCCATCGTGCGCCGCGCTGGCCATGTGCGGGCATTCGGGTCCTTCGTGGCGCTGGTGTGCCTGACGGTGCTGATGACCGGCCTTATCATCGACGACACCTCATGGATCGCGCTGCGCGCGCTGACCGGTTTCTGCACGGCCGGAACCTCGATGATCATCGAAAGCTGGCTGAACGAGCGCGCCACCAATGAAAGTCGTGGTATGATCTTCTCGCTTTATATCGCCATCACGCTGCTCGGCGTCGTGGCGGGACAGATGATCGTGCCGATGGGCGATATCAGCAATACCTCGCTGTTCATGATCTGCGGCATCATTTATTGCATCGCCATTCTGCCGGCCACGCTTTCGAAAGCGGCGAGCCCACAGCCGTTGCAGAAGGTGAAGCTGGATCTGCCGGCCCTTTACCGCAACTCACCGGTCTCTTTCGTCGGCATCCTGATGATCGGCATTGCCAACGGCGCTTACGGTACGCTCGGCGCCGTCTTCGGTGCACGGGCAGGGCTGGACCCGACCATGATCGCGATCATGGTGTCCGTTACGATTTTCGTGGGTGCGCTGGCGCAATTTCCCGCAGGCCGGCTTTCAGACCGGATAGACCGCCGCTACGTGCTGGCCGGGCTGGCCGGGGTTGGCGCTGTCGCGGGCCTGGCCGTCGCGGCCGTGCAGCCGCATGATGTCTATGTGCTCATCCCCATGATCGCCATTTATGGTGCCGCCGCCAACGCGCTTTATCCCATCGCCGTGGCCCATGCCAATGACTTCGCCGCATCGGAGGACTTCGTCAAGGTGTCCGGTGGCCTGCTGCTGCTTTACGGCATCGGCACCATCATCGGCCCGACGCTCGGCGGCGCGATCATGACCTATTCCGGCCCCTATGCGCTGTTCCTGGTGACGGCTGTGGCACATCTGCTCATCACCGCCTACGCCATCATCAGAAGCCGCCGTCGCGCAGCGCTTTCCACCGAGGAAAAAGACAATTTCTCAACGATGATGCCGACAACACCTTCGCCGCTCGTGACGCCGGAAAGTATTGCGCTTGACCCGCGCGCGCCGCAATATCCAGACGACGATGGCGATTATGTGGAAAAAGGAGCAGGTATATGAGCCTCTTTGACGATGACCGTCCTCAAAAACCGGCGGCGCATGAGATCGGCGGCGATCTCAGCCTTCTTTCGGTGGACGAGCTGAGCAGCCGTATCGATCTTCTGCAAGCCGAAATCATCCGACTCGAAGAGGAGAGGACACGGAAATCCGCCGGAAGGCAGGCGGCGGAAAATCTCTTCCGATCCTGATGCGCGCTTCAGAATAGACACGCGATTGCACTTCCGCCACCGTAAGCTACGTCTCGGCCAGTATCCGAACATGAATATTACGGTGCAGTCTTTCGTTTACCATTAACCAAAAATTAAGCTTTCTGAGAGATTACTATACATGTCCAGTTCTTCTGGACCTCAGGCATCTTCTCCACACGGCGAATTGGTCTGATTTTTCTCCCTGTTTTACCTTGAGAGCCGCTTTCGCGGCTCTTTTTTTGCCGGTCGCCGCAATTCGTAAAACTGTGGGTATTAACCCTTCTTTAATAATTGCCTTGCGCATTTCAGGTAAAGATACCATCCTGAAAACACTAAAGGCCGGAACAAAATATCCGGATCGTCGTTGCCTGACAGTGTGGTGCGTGAGCAGGGATTTAAAGAAATGTCGGAACAGGTTTTAAATACCATAAGCTTTGCGGGTCGCGCGGCTGCTTCCAACCAGTTCAAGGCCCTCTATACCGAAGGCATGACCTTGGTTGAGGAAACGGCGAGCTATCTCGATGGCGCCGGCCGCACAGCCTCCAAGGTTCTGCCGCGCATGGCGTCCGTGCTTTACGCGGCGGAGTCGATGCGCCTCACCACCCGCCTGATGCAGATGGCATCCTGGCTGCTGCTGCAGCGGGCCGTGAACAATGGCGAAATGACCCGTGATCAGGTTCTGAGCGAAAAGAACAAAGTGCGACTCGACAGCTTCAACGTCGACCGGAACGCCCCTGGCTGGAACGACCTGCCGGAATCTTTCCGCGATCTCATCGAGCGTTCGCTGCGTCTGCAGAACCGCATCGCCCTGCTCGACCGCGAAATCTATCGTCCGTCCGAAGCCACCAAGGTGCCGGACAATGAAAACAGCGTGCAGGCGCAGCTCAACCTCCTGCGCACGGCTTTCTCGATCAACTGAGAAAAGACGACCCTTATCCGGACAATTTGAAAAGCAGGCTCACCGGCCTGCTTTTTTCTTTTGCGTGCTAACGCGGGCGCCATCGCCGAAAAATGGCAACAAAAAAGCCCGGCAAAACCGGGCTTCTTTTTTAAGCGATCCGTCCGCAAGAGGATCAGAGGCCGAGGCCGCCGAAACGCTTGTTGAACTTGGAAACGCGACCACCGCGGTCCATAAGCTGCTGGTTGCCGCCCGTCCATGCCGGATGGGACTTGGGGTCGATTTCAAGGTTCATGACGGCGCCTTCCGAACCCCAGGTGGAGCGGGTTTCGTATTCGGTGCCATCGGTCATGACCACCTTGATCGTGTGATAATCGGGATGGATATCAGCCTTCATGACAATCTTCCTGGTTAAGTGACGTGCGGTCCATTTGCCGCAATTGCGTCAACTGAGCCATTTCAATAAATGAAGCCATAGACCAGATGGGCTATGGCTTCCCAATTCGATGCGGAGCCTATACATGAAGGTCGCCCAGATAACAAGAGCCTGCTATCCCCTTGTGAAAGGAGATAGCCAAAGGGGCGAGAATTTTGCCGTACGCCGGAAATTCACCCGCAAAAGGCCCAAAAACAGCAGGGAATGAGGAGCATAAAGAACGTGGCTGACATTGACGAGCAGAAAGCGGCGAAACAAAGAAGGCTGAAGCCGCTTCTTGGCCTGTTTCCTTATCTCCGACGTTATCGCGGCCTGATGGCGGCAGCCCTTTTCGCGCTTGTGCTGTCCTCCGCCACGACATTGGCCCTGCCGCTCGCCGTTCGCCGCATCATCGACCACGGTTTCCAGACGCCGGATGGCGGCATGATCAATAGCTATTTCGCCATGCTTCTGGCGATTGCCGTTGTCCTCGCGCTCGCCAGCGCCATGCGTTATTATTACGTGATGACCATCGGTGAAAGGGTCGTCGCCGATCTGCGTCGCGATGTCTTTGCCCATCTCACAACACTGTCACAGCAGTTTTTCGATAGCAATCGATCGGGCGAGCTAACCTCGCGGCTGACCGCCGACACCGTCCAGATCCGTTCCGCCTTCGGTTCCTCTGCGTCGGTCGCGCTGCGCAACATCATCATGTGCTGCGGGGCTGTGGCGATGATGATTTATACCAGCCCTGGTCTTTCGGGTCTGGCACTGCTTGCCATTCCCTTCATCGTTTTTCCGCTGATCGCCTTCGGGCGCTCGGTTCGCGCCCGTTCCCGCAACACGCAGGACACATTGGCCAATTCCGCCGCCTATGCTTCCGAGACGATCGCTGCGAGCCGCACCGTGCAGTCCTTTAATGCCGAGACCCTGGCAAATGCCCGTTACGGCGCTTCCGTAGAAGCCGCCTATCAGGGCGCTCGGGCGGCGATCGGCGCACGCTCCATTCTCACCGCCGTCGCCATCGCGCTCGTCTTCGGCAGCGTCGTCGGCATTCTCTGGTATGGCGCCCAAAGCGTCCTGTCGGGCACTATGACGGCGGGTACGCTCGGCCAGTTCGTGCTTTATTCGGTCATCGCGGCAAGCGGACTCGGTCAGCTCTCGGAAGTCTGGGGTGAACTGGCGCAGGCGGGTGGTGCTGCCGAACGGCTTTCCGAACTGCTGAACGAGCGCTCGCCCGTCGCGGAACTCACCTCGCCCGTCGCCATGCCGCAACCGCCGCGCGGCGAAGCCGAATTCGAGAATGTCGATTTCGTCTACCCGCTCGTGGCAGGACGACCAATCGTTTCCGGCCTCTCCTTCAAGGTCAGCGCCGGCGAAACCGTCGCCATCGTCGGCCCTTCAGGTGCGGGCAAGAGCACGGTATTTTCGCTGCTGATGCGCTTTTACGATCCGCAGCATGGCCGCATCACCGTCGATGGCGCGGATATTCGCGACGTCAGCCTTGCCGACCTACGCGCGCGGCTGTCCATCGTTCCGCAGGATGTGGCGATATTCGCCTCCTCCATCCACGATAATATCGCCTTTGGCCGGCCTGACGCGACACGCGAGGAGGTGCGCGCCGCCGCCATCGCCGCACAGGCCGATAGCTTCATCGAACGTCTCGCCAACGGGTATGATACGCAGGTGGGCGAGCGCGGCGTGACGCTTTCCGGCGGCCAGCGCCAGCGCATCGCCATTGCCCGCGCCATCCTGCGCAACGCCCCGATCCTGCTTCTCGACGAAGCCACCTCAGCGCTGGATGCGGAAAGCGAAACGCTGGTGCAGAAGGCGCTCGATGAGCTGATGAAAACCCGCACCACCATCGTCATCGCTCATCGTCTCGCCACCGTGCTGAAGGCCGACCGTATTCTGGTGATGGATGAAGGCCGCATCATCGAAGAAGGCACGCATCAGAGCCTCATTCGCCAGGATGGCCTTTATGCGCGGCTTGCCCGACTGCAATTTCAGACCGGGCCGGACGAATTGCGCGCCCAGGCCTAGATCACGCCAACACTTTGCGCCCCGCAACGCGGCCGGAAAACAGGCAGCCGCCAAGGAACGTGCCCTCCAGCGCATTATAACCATGCATGCCGCCGCCGCCGAAACCCGCCACTTCGCCGGCGGCATAAAGCCCCGGCACCGGCGCACCGGCAGCATCCAGCACCCGCGCCTCAAGGTCCGTATGCAGGCCGCCGAGCGTCTTGCGCGTCAACACATGCAGCCGCACGGCAATCAGCGGCCCCATTGCCGGATCGAGCAGCCGGTGCGGTTTTGCCGTCCGCATCAACCGGTCGCCGAGATAACGGCGCGCGCCGTGGATGGCCGTTACCTGCGCATCCTTGCTGAAACCGTTTTCTATTTCGCGGTCGCGCGCCTCTATCTGCCGGCGGATATGCTCTATATGCAGCCGGTCGTCGCCGTTGATGGCGTTCATCGCCGTCACGAGTTCTTCGAGCGTATCCCGAACGGCGAAATCTTCGCCGCGCTCCATGAAGGCCCGCACCGGTCCCGGGGGTTCCTTGCCCAGCCGTTTGAGCAGCAACCTTATATCCTTGCCGGTCAGATCCGGATTCTGTTCCGAGCCTGAAAGCGCGAATTCTTTCTTGATAATCGCCTTGGTCAGAATGAACCAACTATGGCCGCTGCGGCGTTCGCCCAGCATTTTTAGCGTGCCGAGCGTATCGAAACCCGGCATTGCGGGGGCGATGAGGCGGTTTCCATCCGCATCGCACCAGAAGGACGAGGGACCGGGCAGGATGCGGATACCGTGATCCGGCCAGATCGGATCGTGGTTCTTCACGCCCTCGGTATAATGCCACATGCGGTCACGGTTGATGACGGCTCCCCCGGCCGTTTCCGTAATGGCGATCATGCGGCCATCCACATGCGCGGGAACACCGCAGACCATGCTGGCAGGAGGCTGGCCCAGCCGTTCCACCGGCCAGTTGCGCCGCACCAGTTCCTGATTGCCGCCGATGCCGCCGGAACTGACGATAACCGCCGCAGCGGAGAGGGTAAAATCGCCCTGCTGTTCCCGACTGCTCTCCTGCCCGCGTTGTACCGGGTCAGACGCTAGAATCGCACCCGAAACGCCGGTCACCCGGCCGTCCGCGATCTCCAGACGATCAACCCGGTGGCGAAAGCGGAAGGTCAGCCGGCCTGTTGCCGCCATGGCCTTCGCCTTTTCGATGAAGGGGGCAAGTACGCCCGGACCCGTGCCCCATGTGACATGGAAACGCGGAACGGAATTGCCGTGGCCGTCGGCGAGGCTCCCACCGCGCTCGGCCCAGCCGACAACGGGAAACCAGCGCATGCCCATGCGGTGCAGCCATTCGCGTTTCTCACCGGCGGCAAAATCGAGATAGCTCTCCGCCCAGCGGCGCGGCCAATAATCCTCCGGACGGTCGAAACCGGCCGAACCGAGCCAGTCCTGTCTTGCAAGATCGAGACTGTCTCGCACCCGCATCCGGCGCTGCTCGGGACTATCGACGAAAAACAGACCACCCAGCGACCAGAAGGCCTGCCCGCCAAGGTTCTGCTCGCCCTCCTGATCCACGACGCAGACGCTGAAACCCCGCTCAGCCACCTCGGTTGCCGCAACGAGGCCGGCAAGCCCCGCGCCGACAACGATCACGTCATAGACTTCCATCAGCCCCTCCCAGATATGACGGAATTACTTTTACGCGAACGTAAATTTTCTTTCACCAGAAGGCAACCGCGATGACAAGGTCCGCGATTTCAACGCTCTGTGAGCTTGAGTTCGATACGGCGGTTCTGCTGCCGTGCTTCCGGCGTATCGCCTTCGGCAATTGGCTGATATTCGCCGAAACCGGCCGCGACCAGCCGGTTTGCCGGCACGCCCTTGGAGATCAGGAATTTCACCACCGAGGTGGCGCGGGCCGAGGAAAGCTCCCAATTGTCCCGGTAACGGCCGGAGCCGGAAAGCTGAACATTGTCCGTATGACCATCCACACGCAGGACCCAGTTTATCTCCGCCGGAATTTCCTTGGCGAGATCGAGCAGCGCGACCGCCAGCTTCTCCATCTCCGCCTGCCCTTCCGGATTGAGTTCATTGCCACCGGAGGGGAAGAGCACTTCGGACTGGAAGACGAAGCGGTCACCGACAATCCGAATGTTTTCGCGGTCCGAGAGGATTTCGCGCAGTCGCCCGAAGAAATCGGAGCGATAGCGGTTCAGTTCCTGCACCCGCTGCGCCAGCGCAACATTGAGCCGCCGGCCAAGATCAGCGATCTTGACCTGAGACGAGGCGTCCTTGGCTTCCGAGGCCTGAAGCGCCGCTTCCACCGAGGCGATCTGCGCTCTCAGCGCCGCAATCTGCTGGTTGAGCAATTCGATCTGCGCAGAGGCGCGGGAATTGGCCTGCCGCTGCTCGACCAGCTCGCCGGTCAGGCTACCGATCCGCGCATTGGCATTCGCATTGCTTCCCGATCCCGCATCGAGAAGCGCCTGCAGTCGGGAACGCTCATTTTCGGATGCAGCAAGGGTGGATTGCAGGCTCGCAAGCGCGTCCTCAATATCCTGCTTATTGCCTTTTTCCATGGCCAGAAGTTCGGTCAGTTCAGCAATCTGGCTGTTGAGACGCGTCAGCACCTCATCCTTGCCGGTGATTTCCCGCGATAGAACGAATTGCGCCAAAACGAAAACCGTGAGCAGAAACATGATGGCCATGAGCAAGGTCGACAGCGCATCGACAAACCCTGGCCAATAATCCACACCCCTGTCGCGGCGGCGGTTGCGCGCAAGCGCCATGGCTACTCGCTCCCGTTATCGTGCCGAATGCGTCCGGAAGACTTCGTATCGCTGTCGATCCGCTCTGACAGCCGGTCGAGCGTGCGGCGGAGCGATTTCGATTCTTCCTGCTGCGCCTCGATCCAGTCACGCAGCATCTGCTGTTCGCTGCGCATGTTCTTGACCAGGCCTTGAATGCCTTCGGCAAGGCTGGTCATGGCCGCAAGCGAGCGCTCGGTGCTGACAACGGCGCCGGGTTCGCCCTTGAACTCCCTCGGCCCTTCCGTCGTATCCGTCACGGAGGAAAGCCAGTTTTCAAGCTGTGTATAGAAACGGTTCTGGGCGCGACCGGCCTGAAGATCGAGGAAACCGAGAATAAGCGAACCCGAAAGACCGAGCAGCGACGAGGAAAACGCCGTTCCCATGCCCGAAAGAGGGGCAGTCAGGCCGGCCTTGAGGGAGCCAAGAATATCGTTGCTGTCGCCGGCGCTCGGATCGAGCGACTGGATGACATTGCTGATCGCGCCGATGGTGCCGATGAGGCCCCAGAAGGTGCCGAGCAAGCCGAGAAACACCAGCAGGCCGACAAGATAACGCGATGTATCACGGGTCTCGTCGAGGCGCGTCGCAATGGAATCAAGGATCGTCCGCTGCGTAACGGCGGAAAGCCGGACTTCGCCGCGCTTGCCGATCAGCGTGCTCATCGGCGCGAGCAGCTTGGGCGCACGGCCAACTTTGTCGACGCTGCCGGCAGCGCGGAAGGCATTGAACCAGCTGACTTCCGAGCGCAGGCTCATCGTCTGCGTAAACACCAGAATGATGCCGATGGCCAGCACGCCGAGAATGAAGCCGTTGAGCCCCGGATTGGACATGAAGGCGGTGTGGGCCTGCCGGTAAAGAATGGCCGCCAGAAAGCCCACAAGGATCAGAAACAGAACCATCGTCCAGAGAAACGGTGTCGGACTGGACAGCTTGTGACTGTATTGCCGTGTGGTCACCGGTTTCTCGACGCCAAGATCGAGCAGCTCCGAATCCGCCATAACGTTCGCATTCCCTCTGGTCAGGTATCCAGCGGAAGCTATTTGAAAATTGCGACGATTTGAAGCGAAAAGCCGGTCTTTCGTCACAGGCGTTTTAGGAAAATGTGCGAGCACCCGGCAATGGAAAACAAAAACACCCGGCGAACATTCGCCGGGCGTCTAAAACTTGCAGAAACGGCAGGTTTTCCGTCGAAAACCTGTCAGCGGCCCGGGATCGGACGGTTGGCGACCTCAACGAGCGCCTTGTGGATATATTCGTTGCCGGCAGCGACGGAGCTGCTGCCGAAGATATCCGCGCCGCCCTTGATATCGGAAGCGAAACCGCCGGCTTCACGAATCAGCACCAGGCCTGCCGCCATATCCCACGGCGAAAGATCAGCTTCCCAGTAACCGTCGAGACGACCAGCGGCGACATAAGCGAGATCGAGCGAAGCCGCACCCATGCGGCGGATGCCGGCTGCCTCACCCATCACGTGGCGAAGTTCGACAAGGAACTTGCCATGATTGCCACGGCCGAGATGCGGAACGCCGCAGCCGATGACGCAATCAGTCAGCGCCTTGCGCGCAGCGACGCGGATGCGGCGATCGTTGAGGAACGCGCCACCGCCGCGCTCGGCGGTGTAGAGCTCGTCGGTGGCCGGATTGAAGATCACGCCGGCGACGACTTCACCGTTACGTTCGAGCGCGATGGAAACCGCGAAATGCGGAATGCCGTGCAGGAAGTTGGTGGTGCCATCCAGCGGATCGACGATCCAGCGATGTGCGCCGTCCGTGCCTTTTTCCTCGCCGCCTTCTTCACCCAGGAAGTCGTAGGTCGGGCGGGCCTTCATCAGTTCGTCGCGCACGATCTTCTCGGCTTTCAGATCCGCCTGCGAGACGAAATCGCTCGGTCCCTTGACCGAGACCTGAAGGTTCTGCACTTCACCGAAGTCACGCGACAAAGACTTACCCGCCTTGATGGCGGCCTGAACCATGACATTGAGAAGGGCTGAACGGGCCATCGATGTTGTTTCCTGGAAAGCTTGCGAACCGACCGGAAGCTCACCGGGCAGGCACGTCATTATTTTCTTGAATTGAAAGTTTGCGGTTCAAGACCACAAAACGCGCGGAAATTCAAGGCAAAAAGCCCATAGGTCAACGCCGCGCAGCAACGCTCCCCTTCCATCACGTCGGGCGGAAACGATTTGCGGCCTCAATCGCCTTCTTCTGCTGCTCGTCGGTGATGCCGAGATAGAAGTCCTCGAGAGAGGGATCCTTCAGGCCGGCGCGGCGGGAAAGCACATACCATTTGGCCGCTTCGACCGGATCCGGCCTCGTGCCGAGCGCCTGAATGTAAAGATGCGCCACCTTGTTCTGCGCCACGACATTGCCGCGCTGCGCCGCGCCGTAGAGCCAGCGGAAACCCTCATCCAGATTGCGCTCGCCGCCGAAACCATTGACCAGCCAGATGCCGAGATCGACCTGCGCGGTATCGTATCCAGCCTTCGCGGCCCGTGTCAGCCAGTCCCGCGCCTTTGCCTTCTTCTCGGCCGGCACATCCTTGAGCGACCAGTAAATCTGCGACACCGCATATTGCGCATCGGCAATGCCCTGTTCGGCGGATTTTTCATAGAACGGCAAAGCCATGAGCAGGCCCTTGGCTCCGGGATTTTCCGAAACCAGTATCTGGCCCCAGTTGAACTGGGCGGAGGCGTTGCCGGCTTCCGCCGCACGGCGCATGAAATCGTCGGCCTTCGCCTTGTCGCGGGTGACGAAATTGCCTTCCATCAGGATCAGCGCGAATTTGAACATGGCGACGGGATCGCCACCCTCAGCCGCCTGCTGGTACCAGAAAGCAGCCGTCTTCTCGTCACGGGCGATGCCCAGACCACGCGACATCATTTCCGCCACCAGCGTCTGGGCAGGCGCGTCACCGTTCTGCGCGCGGTTCAGCGCTTTGTCGAGCGCCTGCACATATTCGCCGCGCTGGAAATGCCCGTAAGCTTCGTCCACCCGGCCCTTGAATTCCTTTTCAGGCGGCAGCGCCGGCAATTCCGCGCCCATGCGCTGATAAACGTTTACCCCCGCCGACGGCTGCAAGTCCTTCTGCTCTTCGGATTGCACCCTGCCCTGACGGGTCGGCTGAGCCTCGTTTTCCAGCTGGCGGGACAGCGCATTGCTTTCGCTCTGCGGTCCGGACTGGGCAAAAACAACCCCCGCGGGCGCGCCGAAAGCGAGCGCCAGCAGTGAAACGGAAAGGCAGAGGTGAACCGAGCGGATGATCATCGCCTGTATCAACCGTCAAACCGTGGCGCTTTTTCGTCAAGCAGGGCGTTGATTTCAGAAACCGCCTGGGCGGCGCCGCCGGCATTTTCAAAAACGCCGCTGCGCATGGCAACGAACTCCACCCCGGTTTCGGCCACGGCAACCACCGAGGACACGTCCGTGCCCCCCATGACGATGGCCGGGATTTCGATCATCGAGGCCCACCATTCGCCGAGCGCCAGGTTTTTGGGATGCGCTTCCGGCTTGATGTCGCCTTCGAGTTTTCCAAAAAACATATAATCCGGATTGGCCTCACCCTGCTCCAGCGCCTTGTGACGGTCATCCGCATTGCCGCCGCCGACGATGAGCTTCGGCGTGAATTTTTCCACGGCCTCAGCAAGCGCCTCGCCATTACCGACCACATGCAGGCCATCCGCCTTCACGCGGCCGGCAATGCGGCTGTCACCGGCGATGAGCGCCGCCGCACCCGCCTTCTGGACGACGGGCACGATCAGTTCGGCGCGTTTCTGGAAAGCAGCGTCATCCAGACCATATTGCGGAATGATGACGGAAGCGACATCACCGCCCCGCAATGCGTTCTCCACCTCTTTAGCCTGCTTTTGCGCGTCGTCCGATTGCGGAACGATTAGGACAAGGCGGCAACGGTCTTCAACTAGGGTCATCGATTCGTCCATTTCAGACAGAAGACGCTTGCTGCGCAATCTGCACTCGTTTTCATATGACAAATCCGATAAACCGGACCGGCGAAAGGATCAACCGTCCATCCATGCTCACCGATTTTCATTTTTATCTCGTCGCCATTCCCGCAGTCGTTCTCGTTGGCCTTTCCAAGGGGGGGCTGGGCGGCGCGCTGGCGCTGATGGGCGTCCCTTTGATGGCGCTTGCTGTATCGCCGGTGCAGGCGGCGGCCATCTTTCTGCCGATCCTGATCGTCATGGATATCGTGGCGCTTTTTGCCTGGCGGCACGACAACCACCGGGAAACGCTTCTCTTGATGCTGCCGGGGGCTATTGCCGGCATCGCGCTGGGCTGGGCGACTTCAAGCCTCGTTTCCGCAGACGTCATGCGCCTTGTCGTCGCCTCGGTCACGATCCTGTTCGTGCTGCGTTATTTCTATGAAAGCTTCAAAAGCCGCAAGGGCCGGGAAATCCCGGCCAAGCCGCAAAGACCGGCGGCTGCGACCCTCTGGTCCGGTCTGTCCGGTTATGCCAGTTTCGTGGCCCATGCGGGCGGCCCGCCCTTCCAGATCTACGTTCTGCCGCTGAAGCTCGATCCAAAGACCTATACCGGCATGAGCGTGCGCTTCTTCGCCATCATGAACGCGATCAAGCTCATTCCCTATTTCGCGCTCGGCGCACTGGACGCCACCAACCTCAAGACATCGGCAAGCCTGTTGCCGGTGGCGATGCTGGCGACGCTTGCCGGCGCCAAGGTGGTGAAATATCTGAAACCCGCCGTGTTCTACCCGCTCATGTACGCCATGGCGCTGATTGCGGCGCTTAAACTGCTGTGGGACGGACTGCCGCTCTAGATTCGGCAATAAAAAAGCTCTGGCAGCAGGTTTTCGCCGCCAGAGCTTGAAACGCTCAGACCGTGGCCCTTCATTCATCGAGAGCCGCGGCCTGGCATAAATTAATGTCTCGTCGAGGCCTTGAGCCTCTGCAGTTCATCCTTCAGGCGCAGTTTTCGACGTTTAAGGTCCGCGATCTCTTTGTCGTCAGACGACGGGGAAGCAAGAATACTTTCGAGCTCCTCCTCCAGAGCACCGTGTTTCTTTTCGAGCGATGCAATATGAGCCTGAATGGTCATGCGGCACGTCCTTCCTTTTTGAACCTACCTCCAGCTCTCCATCGCTGGAGTTTCAGGTTTACGACGGCAATGTGACACGGATCGCGCCGCTTGTCGAAGGCGAAATGAAGGCAATAAGTGGGCAATTTGGTCGCAAGGGATAACTTCCCGTTACCGCGATTTGATGATAGAGCCTCGTGAACGATCACATACACGCCGGAGCCGATCCGGCGGCATAAAATGGGGATGACGAGATGCCCGATCAGGACCAGGCGGACATCAGGCTCACGCTGGCGCGGCTGCGCCAGGAGCATGAGGATTACGACGCGGCGATCAACGCGATGATCCAGACCAGCTGCGATGCGCTGAGAATACAGCGCATGAAAAAGAAGAAGCTGGCCGTCAAGGACAAGATGACCCAGCTCGAAGACCAGGTCATTCCCGATATCATCGCCTGAGCCCGGAGACATTACGTGACAGCAGAAACGCCCCCCGTCGCCATCATCATGGGCAGCCAGTCTGACTGGGAGACCATGAAGAATGCCGCCGATACGCTGGATGCGCTCGACATCGAATATGAAGCCCGCATCATTTCCGCCCACCGCACCCCGGACCGGCTTTATGACTTCGCCAATGGCGCGAAGGACGAAGGCTTCAAGGTCATCATAGCGGGTGCAGGCGGCGCAGCCCATCTTCCGGGCATGACAGCCTCGATGACGCCGCTGCCGGTCTTCGGTGTTCCGGTACAGTCCAAGACCATGTCCGGGCAAGACAGCCTTTATTCCATCGTGCAGATGCCGGCCGGTATTCCCGTCGGAACGCTCGCAATCGGCAAGGCCGGCGCGATCAACGCCGCCCTTCTTGCCGCTGCGGTTCTGGCGCTTGGCGATGAGGACCTCGCCGACCGGCTGGACGCCTGGCGCGCACGCCAGTCTGCGGCTGTCGCGGAATACCCCATGGACAGCGCCCAGTGACGACAGGAACGATTGCAAAGACAAGTAACCTGACCATCGGCATTATCGGCGGCGGGCAGCTCGGGCGTATGCTGGCTATGGCCGCTGCGCGTCTTAACCACCGCACCATCGTGCTTGAACCGCAGGCGGATTGTCCGGCAGCGCAAGCCTGCAACGACCAGATCGTCGCGGAGTATGACGACGAAAAGGCGCTTGCGGAACTCGCAAGCCGCTGTGATGTCGTGACCTACGAATTCGAGAACGTGCCTGTCGCGGCGGCCGAAAAGCTCAGCCTCTCCGTTCCCGTCTATCCACCTCCGAAAGCGCTCAGCGCCTCACAGGACCGGTTGACGGAAAAACGCTTCCTCAACGGCTGCGGCATCCCGACCGCCGATTTCCGCGCCGTGGACAGCCAGGAAGAGCTGGAGGCCGCATTGGCCGCCTTCGGCGGCAAGGGCGTGCTGAAAACCCGCCGCATGGGTTATGACGGCAAGGGCCAGCGTCTCTTCCGGGGTGGCGAAGACCTTGCAGGCGCCTTTGCGGCGCTCGGCGGCGTGCCGCTGATCCTCGAAAGCTTCATTTCCTTCGAGCGGGAAGTTTCGATCATTGCCGCCCGTTTCCTGGATGGCACCGTCACCTGTTACGATCCCGCCGAGAATGTCCATCTGGACGGCATTCTGCACACATCAACCGTTCCGGCAGCGCTCTCCAATGCCGCCAGGGCAGTTGCCGTGCAATCGGCGGAAAAGCTTCTGGCGGCGCTCGATTATGTCGGCGTCATCGGCATCGAATTCTTCGTCCTGCCGGATGGTTCGCTGGTCGCCAATGAAATGGCGCCGCGTGTCCACAATACCGGCCACTGGACGGAGGCCGCCTGCGTGATCTCGCAGTTCGAGCAGCATATCCGGGCCGTATCGGGCCTCGCGCCCGGCAGCACGGATCGCCATTCGGATTGCGTTATGACCAACCTCATCGGCGATGACATCGATGATGTTCCGGCATGGTTGTCGAAAAAAGACTGTCTCGTGCATCTCTACGGCAAGACGGAAGCACGGCCGGGCCGCAAGATGGGCCATGTGACGCAGCTTCTGCACACAGGAAAAGCCTAGTCTTTTAAGGCAAAGACACGGGCAAGTGTTGACAGGCAGGGCTCAAACAGGTATCTGCCTGCCAACCGAAAAGAGCGCGCCCCGTTGCGCGCTTTTGATTGTTTGAATAGCACGGCAAAATCCGTGCAAAACTGCGGACCAGTAAAATGAAGATCAAGAATTCGCTTAAAGCGCTTAAGGCCCGTCATCGCGATAACCGCCTGGTTCGCCGCAAGGGCCGCGTCTACATCATCAACAAGCAGAACCCGCGCTTCAAGGCTCGTCAGGGCTGATTGACCGCGACTGCGGGTCGCGATGTTTCGCGGATCACTTTGTTGACAGTGCAGAAGTTTGCATTTGATATTGGGCGCAGCCGGGTTAAGCTTTAACCCATGCGCCCAAATCTTTTTTGCACAGCACTCATTTTCGCTCAGGGCTTCCTGTTTTCAAGCCTCCCGTTTCCGGGAATGGCTGTGGTTGCTCATGCGGCGGACGGAAAACCGCCTGCCGTTGCGGAGACCGCGCCCTCACCGGCCAAGACCATCGACACTCTTTTTGCATCACTGAAGAAAGAGCGTAACGCGGTCAAGGCGCGCAGCATCGCCAACCAGATCGCCTCCGAATGGAATGATTCCGGCAGCGCAACGATCAATCTGCTGATGCAATGGGCAGGCGAAGCCGCCGACGAGAAACGCAACGCCGCCGCTTACGATTTTCTCGACCAGGTTGTTTTGCTCGATCCTGACTATGTGCAAGCGCCCTATCGCCGCGCCATGGTCCATTTTGCCGATGGCGACACCCGCAAGGCGATGGCGGATATCAACCTGACCCTTGAAAGGGAACCGCGCTATTTCCCGGCGCTGGCAAGCCTAGCAAACATCCTCGAAGCTTCGGGCCGGGAGGAACTGGCGCTGAAGGCCTGGGAGCGTTATCTGGCGCTTTACCCCGCCGACAAGGATGCCCGCAAGGAGGCAATCGACCTTTCGGAAAAGCTCGCCGGCACGCGCGGCTGAATTCGCAAAATGCGCAAAAAAATCGCCGCAAAAGCGGCGATTTTTCATTGAGGCGTTTCCAGCCGATCATTCCATGCCGAGCGCGGCCATATAGGTCTGAAGAATCGTTTCTTCCTCGATGCGTTCGTTTGCATCCTTCTTGCGCAGGCGAATGATGGTGCGGATCGCCTTGGTGTCGTAACCACGACCTTTAGCCTCGCCCATAACGTCCTTGATATCACCCTGAATGGCAGCCTTTTCTTCTTCGAGGCGCTCGACGCGCTCGATGAACTGGCGCAGTTCTGCGGCGGCGACGGTTTCGGTGGTGCTCGTTTCGTCCATCATATTATCCTTCGTTGTCGGCTCGCATGCGAGCCTATTCATTGATCCGGGCGAAAACTTCGCCGACTGCTGCCAGCGGGCAGCAAAATTCAGGCCTGTGAACTGCCCATAGAAAGGCGTTCCGTCAAGTCGATTCCGTCGTTGAAGACTTATTCCTTGGGCCGGTTCTGCTCGAAAGCGGCTTTCTGGTCGCCACTCGCTTCGCTCTGGTATTTCTCTTTCCAATCTTCATAGGGCATGCCGTAGACGATTTCCCGTGATTGATCCTTGCTGAGCGGAACACCGGCTTCCTCGGCCGCTTCACGGTACCAGTTGGAAAGGCAGTTGCGGCAGAAGCCCGCGAGGTTCATCAGGTCGATATTCTGTACATCATGGCGTTCACGCAGATGTCTGACGAGGCGCCGGAAGGCGGCCGCATCAAACTCGATCTGCCCGTTGTCGTTCTCAGTCGTCATGGCAAAACTCCAGGCTCAATAGGGGCCGGTGCGAGAGGCGAACAGCTGATATTCATGCAAAACGGGATCGTCGTTCATTGCGGCGAAAATGGGAGCGAGCCGGTCCGACCATTCGGTGATCCCCTCCTCATTCCCGATCAGATCCTGCCGAACCTCGAGAAGCGCATGCGGTATGCCCTTCATCATGCAATGGCGATACATGGTGTCGCCTTTGAGCGCCCCGTCGTAGGGTTCGTTATCGCCAACGAGGACATCGCCGGTGGCGCGCAGATGCGCCAGAAGCGGATCGACAGCACGGTGATCCGTGTCCCACAGAACCGCCGCATGCCATGGCCGGGGTGTTTCCTTCCAGAACGGCGTGTAAGAATGCAGCGACAGCACGAGCGGCGCCTCTTCAGACGCTTTCGCCACACCGGTCAACACACGGTCAACGGCATTGTGATAGGGCCGATGGAAGACCTCGATCCGTCTCTGCCACTCCTCGTCGGAAATCGGATGGTTGCCGGGGATGACCGCCCCGTCCGAAATCTTCATGATGAGAGTGGGATCATCCTCACCGCGATTCGGGTCGATCAGCAGGCGAGAGAACCGTCCTAGCACGGCCGGCACGCCAAGGCGGGCGGCGAGTGAGCGGGTCAGTCCCTCTATACCGATATCAAATGCGATATGGCGATGAAAAGCGGTTTGCGGAAGGCCAAGATTGCCGTAGTGTGCCGGCAGGAGGTTCATGGCATGGTCCGCCAGAAGAACCATGCCTTTGTCATAATCGCCTTCTATGATTTCATAAGGTATGAAGTCGTTCATCGATGATTTTTCTGGGGCAGGATTGAGGAGAGAAACTTGATGGCATGGCTTGAGGCCGCGCGCAAGTTACGGCGGAAGAACAGCCATCTACCTTGTCGCACTCACGATCCCACGAACAATATAATCGATTAAACTCGCGTTGACTTTCTTTGGCGGCCACGCCAAGAAGTGTGTTCATTATAACCATGGAATCCGGATGGAAGCCGTGACTCAGTCATCTCTCGCTCTTCCTCGCCACTTCAGGCATCTCGCCCGTCTTTTTTCCGTAGCGGCATTGTTTCTGACCCCGCTCATGATAGCGGCGCCCGCGCACGCGGATTTTCGCGTGTGCAACAGCACGCAGAACCTAGTCGGGGTAGCCATCGGCTACCGTGCTCAGGAAGGCTGGGTCAGCGAAGGCTGGTGGCAGGTCCCCTCTTCGACCTGCGCAACGCTGATCGAGGGTGAGCTGCAGTCACGTTATTATTATCTCTATGCCGAAGACGCCGCCCATGGCGGCCGCTGGACCGGTGACGTCAACATGTGCGTGGCGGAAAACGAGTTCAAGATCAACGGCGTGGACGATTGTTATGCCCGCAGCTTCCAGAGAATGGGTTTCAAGGAATATGACACGGGCAGACAGGGCAGCTGGATGGTCCAGCTCTCCGATACGCCAGGCACACAGGGAAATCAAAACTGATGAAGCGTAACCGCAAAGTCAAAATTCTTGCAACTCTCGGCCCGGCCTCCTCCGAAGAGGCGATGATCGAGAAGCTGCATCTTGCTGGCGCAGATCTTTTCCGGATCAACATGAGCCATGCGAGCCACGACGTGATGCGGACGCTCATTCAGCGCATCCGTTCCGTCGAGAGCCGGAACGGCCGCCCTATCGGAATTCTGGCCGACCTGCAGGGACCCAAGCTGCGCGTCGGAAAATTCGCCGAAGGCAAGGTCGACCTCGTTCCCGGCCAGACCTTTACGCTGGACAACAACGATACGCCTGGTGACAACACCCGCGTTTTCCTGCCCCATCCGGAAATTCTCGAAGCGGTCAAGCCCGGCCATCGCCTGCTGATCGACGACGGCAAGCTGCATCTGCGCGCTGAAAAGAGCGACGGCAAAAGCATCGTCACCACCGTCATTTCCGGCACCGGCATTTCCGACCGCAAGGGCATCAGCCTGCCCGACACGCTGCTCGGCGTCGGTGTTCTGACCGACAAGGACCGCGTCGATCTCGATGCCGTTCTCGCCACCGGCGAAGTTGACTGGGTTGCGCTTTCCTTCGTCCAGCGCCCGGAAGACCTTGCCGAAGTGCGCAAGATTGCACGCGGCCGCGTCGGCCTGATGTCCAAGATCGAAAAGCCGCAGGCTGTCGAGCGCATCGAAGAAATCATCGAGCTTTCCGACGCGCTGATGGTCGCCCGTGGCGATCTCGGCGTCGAAATGCCGCTGGAAGCCGTTCCGGGCATCCAGAAACAGCTGACCCGCGCCTGCCGCCGCGCCGGCAAGCCGGTCGTGGTTGCCACCCAGATGCTGGAATCGATGATCACCGCTCCTGTGCCGACCCGTGCCGAAGTGTCAGACGTCGCCACCGCCGTTTTCGAAGGCGCAGACGCCATCATGCTTTCTGCCGAGTCCGCATCCGGCGACTATCCGGTCGAAGCGGTTTCCACCATGGCCTCCATTGCCAGCACGGTGGAGCAGGACCCCTATTATTCCAATATCATCTATGCGCAGCGCGCCCAGCCGGAACCGACCGGCGCCGACGCCATTTCGCTTGCCGCCCGCCAGATCGCCGAAACGCTAAAGCTTGCGGCAATCGTCACCTATACGTCCTCGGGCACGACCGGCCTGCGCGCCGCGCGTGAACGGCCGCAGGTTCCGATCATCGCGCTGTCGCCGATCATCCAGACCGCCCGCCGCCTGTCGGTCGTCTGGGGCCTGCACTGCGTCGTCACCGGCGATGCCAGCGACCTGGACGACATGGTGAACCGCGCTTGTCGTATCGTGGTTTCCGAAGGTTTCGGCAAGCCGGGCGATCGTATCATCATCTCCGCAGGCGTACCGCTTGGCACCCCCGGCGCGACCAATATGGTACGCATCGCCTATATCGGCTCGGACGGCCAGAGCGGCGTCTAAAGCTTGAACTATCCAGCATAAAAAAACCCGCCGGTAACGGCGGGTTTTTTGTTGGCCTCTCGGCCGTCTTCCTTATGAAAGTTGGCTCAGTGCATCTTCACCGGCGTGCTGAACCGGCTGGATTCGATGGCCGCGGCACCGGGCTTGAAGCTCGCGGAAGTCGCGGAAGCCGACATGTCGTTGCTGAGCATGCGATTGGCGACAACACGCGGCGCCTTTACCGAGCGTCCGGTCGTACCCTTGTTCTGGTTGAGCGCCCAATCCGAAATAAGATCCTGCGTCAGGCGTCCACCGCCCACCATGGCCTGCTGGGAAACAGCGGCATCCTGTTTGCTCGGGCGCGAACCCTTGGTCGGAAGGCCGGCGCTGAGGCCGCCATTGATGGCAGGCTTCAGGTCGAAAGCATCACCGAAGCCAGCCTGAGGTTCGGCCTTGGCCGTTTCGACGGGCGCAACGGTAACCTTGTGGTTGACGGCGGCCGGGAATGGCGCAGCGGTTGGCATCGCGGCCGACTGGACCTGCGACCGGGCGGCCTGACCGCTCTGTTCAAGAGCAGCAACCACCGTGGGCGAAAGCGTATCCTCCTGCGCCTCGGCGAGATCGTCCTCACCTTCAGGGTCGGCATTGGCCGCCGCCAGCAGGGCTTCCGCCACGGCCGGACGATTGGCGGGAACCGGAACAGAGGCGAGTTCGCCGGTCGCAGCCGGTGTCGCACCCTCTGCAGAAGCCGTCAGGATCGATCCTTCCGCATCACCTCTCATGCCGCGCGGGCCCAGAAGTGTGGGCACCGGAACGGATACCTCAGCCAGATCGGCAAATTGCTGGCGCTCAGCGGGCGCGGAAGCCGGCGTCGGCGTGGTCGCCGCCTGCAGGGCATCCTGCGCGGCATTGCGAGCCGGAGAATAAAGCGCGGTTGCGAGCCCGGTATTCGCCGGCGGCTGGTTGCCGAAAGCGGGTCGGGCCGTCGGCAGCGGCGCATCGTTTACACCCGGAAGCGTCTGTGCCGAAGCAACTGCAATCGTGGGCTCAGGCTCCGGAGCCGCCGGGCGAGCAACGGCGGGGCGCTCTGCGGGCGCCGGCGCTGCGATGCTATCTGGATCTTCATCCTCGTCACCGCCGCCGAAGAGGGCCTGCAACAGCGTCTTGCGCTTGCCGCCGCCAGATGAGGCAGGGCCTGCACCGGCGCTGGAAGCGACCTGAATGGAGGAGGAACTGACGCGCTTCTTGTAATCGGCAAGCGCCTGCTCATAACCGGGAAGCGGCTTGCCGTCGGAAGGAAGATGCAGCGTATTGCCGTTCGGGAAGATGCGGACGAGCTCCTGGCGGCTCATGCGCGGCCAGGCGCGAACGCCGCCGACATCCATGTGCACGAAGGGAGAGCCTGAGGTCGGATAAAAGCCGACGCCGCCGATCTGCATCTGCATGCCGATTTCGCGAAGACGGGCAAGTTTCACACCGGGGATATAAAAGTCCATGGCCTTGCCGAGCATATGCTGGCTTTTTTCCGCAACGCCCTTCGTGCGTGAGCGCAACAGACCGTTGGTCTCGGGCGAACGGAAGGCCGAAACAACGTTGATATAGTCAGTCGCGCCACTGCGACGATAAACTTCCCAGACGAGATCGAAAAGGCGCGGATCCATGCGTGTCGGCTGGTTGCGACGCCAGTCGCGCAGGAATCGGTTCAGCTCCTGCAGACCCTTCTGGTCGTATTTCCCATTGCGCTTGAAGGTGATGACCGCCTTCTCGCGTGTGTGGATATAATACAGTTTGAGGCTGCGCGTCTCGGCGGCGGCTTCCGTCGCCGAAACACCTACGAAAGGCATTGCGGCGAGCATCAGGCAGGCAAAGGTGACAGCTCGCGCCGACAGCTTCGTGCATATATCCTTGATCAAGCCGCGCGCGATCCTAGTCGAAAGCGCGTTATTCCGATGCAGATATGGCAATTCGATCCCCGCCTGGAAGACAATTTCTGTCACATTGCCTCAAATGAACGTCAAATACGGTGACACGATGGCAAAATTGCCACACACATACAACCTTCCTCTATATAGTGAATCAGGCACTAACAAGAGGTTTATAGACGGTAAGCGGATATCCTTGCTCAGAAGTTAACGAATTTTGCGATCTGCCTCCAAGTGCGGGGTCTGTGCCGTTAAGCTGCATCTCGAAGGGGATCGTCGGGATCGATGCCATAATCCTTCAGCTTGCGATAAAGCGTCGAGCGGCCAATGCCGAGCTTTCTGGCGACCTGGCTCATCTGCCCGCGATAGAAGCGCAGAGCGAAACGGATAAGTTCTTCCTCGATTTCTGCCAGTTTGCGGATGTTGCCCGACTCATCCATGCTGGAGATCAGGTTTCCGCCCCGGTAGATAGTGGTTGAAATATCCGATGGCTCCTCGATGACGGCATGGCTTTCAGCAACCGCCGGCGGAGGCGGTGAATAGGCCGCAAGCTTCAGCGACGCCCCTGAAGGCGAGCGAATGACCTCGTCCGCATCGTCGCCGGTCGAAAATTCCGGCAGCTGAAGCGCGATCTGCGGAAAATCGGAATCTGACAGTTCCTCGCCCTGCGACAGCACCACGGCGCGGAAGACGGCGTTTTCGAGCTGACGAATATTACCCGGCCAATCATAGGCCGTCAGCAGCGCCAGCGCGCTGGCGTCAAGGCCGACAGGATTGGGCAATTTCTGTTCCGCCGAAAAGCGCTCGGCGAAAACGCGCGCCAGATGGGGAATATCTTCCTTGCGGCGGCGCAGCGCCGGAATGGTGATCGGGAAAACGTTGAGGCGATAATAAAGGTCCTCGCGGAACCGGCCTTCCTTCACCTCTTCGATGAGGTTCTTGTTGGTGGCGGAAATCAGCCGCACATTCACCTTCTGCACCCGTGCGGAGCCGACGGTTTCGATTTCGCCCTGCTGGACCGCGCGCAGCAGCTTCACCTGCACATCCAGCGGCAGATCGCCGATTTCATCGAGGAACAGCGTGCCGCCGTCCGCCTCCATGAATTTGCCGACATGTTTTTCCGTCGCGCCCGTGAAGGCTCCCTTTTCATGGCCGAAGAGGATGCTTTCCACGAGATTATGGGGAATGGCGCCGCAATTGACGGTGATGAAGGCCTTATTCGCCCTGTCTCCGGCCGACTGGATGGCGCGGGCGACCATTTCCTTGCCCACACCGGATTCGCCTTCCAGCACCACGGGAATGCTGGACTGGGCGGCGCGCTGCGCGAGTTCAATGACCCTCAGCATTGCGGGGCTTGCGGAAACGATATCGGTAAAATTCACTGCATTGCTCCGTCCGCGCCGGCCCGTTCGGGCCTTGGCTTCTCTCCTGTCGAGCTTGAGCGCATTGGAGATGGCGGCGCCGATCCTTTCCGGCGAAACCGGCTTGACGACAAAATCGAAAGCGCCGGCGCGCATGGCCTGCACAACGGTATCGATGCCGCCCTGCCCCGTCTGGACAATGACGGGAACATCGGTGCCGAGTTCGCCGATCGCTTTGAGAAAGGTAAGCCCGTCCATTTCAGGCATCATGAGGTCGAGGACAATGACGTTGATCTCGCCGCTATATTGCTTGAGCAGTTCCAGCCCCGCCTTGCCGTTTTCGGCGAGCAAGGCGAGATGCCCATAACGTTCCACCGCATTTTTGAGCAGGCGGCGCTGGACGGGATCATCGTCTATCACGAGAACATGCGCGGTCATTTTTAGCTCCGGTTTCCGGTTTATGGACCTGCTTCATGCGGTCCCTTATTCCGCACTCTGGCATGGGAGACTTGAACATCCAGTTTTGAGAATTGCTTGCATTTTATCCATTGCCGCGGGAAACAAGGTCCCCATATGCTTCGCACGCATAATCAGAAGGACACGTTCGATGACCCTCAACCGCCCTACCCCGCAACCCGTCTTCTCCCTTGCCGAAACCGCCGGTCCGGCGCTTGGCGACCTGCCCGGCTGGAAGCTCTCGGACCTCTATCCATCGGGGGATTCGCCGGAATACAAGGGCGATCTCGACAAGGCGGAGTCGATGGCGGCGGCTTTCGAGAAGAAATGGAAGGGCAGGCTTGAAGCTGCCGCAAAGGCGACGGGCGACAAGGGCATCGGCGCTGCGCTCAAGGAATATGAAGCGCTGGATGATCTCATCGGCCGCATCGGCTCCTTTGCCGGGCTCACCTATTTTTCCGATACGTCGAACCCGGCAAACGGCAAGCTTTACGGCGATGCCCAGGCGAAGCTGACGGATATTTCCTCCCACCTCCTGTTCTTCACCCTTGAGCTCAACCGCATCGATGACGCCACAATGGACGCCTGCATGGCGAGTGACGCCGTAGCGGGTCACTACCGCCCTTGGCTGGTGGATTTGCGCAAGGACAAGCCGCACCAGCTCGACGACCAGCTGGAACAGCTGTTCCTCGAAAAATCGATGACCAGCGCAGCGGCCTTCAACCGTCTGTTCGACGAGACGATGGCCGATCTGCGTTTCGACATTGACGGCGCGAGCCTGCCGCTGGAAGTGACGCTCAACATGCTGCAGGAGCCGGAGCCCGAAACCCGAAAGAAAGCGGCTCAAGCGCTGAGCGCCACCTTCAAGGACAATCTGCGCGTCTTCACGCTCATCACCAACACGCTTGCCAAGGACAAGGACATTTCCGACCGCTGGCGCAAATTCGAGGATATTGCCGATAGCCGTCATCTCGCCAACCGCGTCGAGCGCGAAGTGGTCGATGCTTTGGCCGCGGCGGTCAAGAAAGCCTATCCGCGCCTCTCGCATCGTTATTACGCCATGAAGGCGAAATGGCTCGGCATGGAGCAGATGAATTATTGGGACCGCAACGCGCCGCTTCCCGATACGTCGAACACGATCATTCCCTGGGATGAGGCAAAGGACACGGTGCTTTCCGCCTATGGCAATTTCGCCCCCGAGATGGCCGATATTGCCCGTCGTTTCTTCGATGAAGAGTGGATCGACGCCCCCGCACGCCCCGGCAAGGCGCCGGGCGCCTTCGCGCATCCGACCGTACCTTCGGCCCATCCTTATGTGCTGGTCAATTATCTCGGTAAACCACGTGACGTGATGACGCTCGCCCACGAACTCGGCCACGGCGTTCATCAGGTTCTGGCCGGTGAACAGGGCGCCTTGATGTGCGCGACGCCGCTGACGCTTGCCGAGACCGCCTCAGTCTTCGGGGAAATGCTGACCTTCCGCAAGCTGCTCGACGACACGAGGGACATCCGGGAACGCAAGGCCATGCTCGCCCGCAAGGTCGAGGACATGATCAACACGGTCGTACGCCAGATCGCTTTTTATGAATTCGAGCGCAAACTGCACACCGCCCGCAAACAGGGCGAACTGACCTCCGAGCAAATCGGCGAATTGTGGCTGTCCGTTCAGGCCGAGAGCCTTGGTCCGGCAATCCGGATTTCCGAAGGCTACGAGACATGGTGGACCTACATCCCCCATTTCATTCACTCGCCCTTTTATGTTTATGCCTACGCCTTCGGCGACTGCCTGGTGAACTCGCTCTATGCGGTTTATCAGAAGGCCGAAACGGGCTTTCAGGAGAAATATTTCGAGCTTCTGAAGGCGGGCGGCACCAAACACCATTCAGAGCTTCTGAAGCCCTTCGGCCTCGACGCGACCGATCCCTCGTTCTGGGACAAGGGGCTTTCGATGATCGAAGGGCTGATCGACGAGCTGGAAGCGCTGGATAACAAACAGGCTTAATCTCTTCCGCCGGCAAGGCTATCCTATTCCGGACAAGCTTTGCCGGTTGATATTGCCGGCGGAACACCGGTAAACAATTCAGGCGACGAGCACAGGCAATGAAACGCAAACCCGCCGATCTGACCTTGAGGGAAACCCTGCGCTGGGAGCCGCAGACCGGCTTTCACCGCATCGACCAGCATATGCGCCGATTGCTGCGCTCGGCCGACGCGCTCGGTTTTCGCGCGCCGGTCAATGCGGTTCAGGTGCTGGAAAAGAAGGTGGGCGGCGAAAAGCCGCTCTGCGTCAGGCTGGTCATGAACTACAAGGGCGAACTCGATATCGAAACGGCCGACTTCCAGCCCTTGGCCCAGGACGCCGTCTGGCGGGTTCGCATCGCCCGGCAGACCAGGCTCGATTCCTCCGATACCTTCTATCGCCACAAGTCCTCACGCCGCGAGCCCTATGATGCCGCCCGGGCCGAATTTTCAGCCGGGGAGGCCGACGAGGTGCTGCTGCTCAACGAGCGCGGTGAGTTGTGCGAGGGATCGTCGACCAGCATTTTCGTCGAAATGCCGGATGGGCAGTTACTGACGCCGCCGCTCGACAGCGGCATTCTGCCGGGTGTGCTGCGCGCCGATCTGATCCGCGACCGCAGGGCGCGCGGACAGTCGCTGAAACCGGACGACATTGCCGGCCGGAAACTCTTCGTCGGCAATTCTCTGCATGGATTGATTGCGGCGGAACTCGTTTAAACAGTCACCGCCAGAAGCCGGTCGCGGCCTTTGTCCTTGGCCGCATAAAGAGCCTGATCCGCCCGCATGAAAACATCATCGGTGCTTTCCGGTGCGCGATACACCGTCAGCCCGGCCGAGCAGCTGTAGGAAAAATCCGGGAATTCAGAGAGAGGCCTCGAAAGACGCACCTTCTGCAGCAGCCGTTCGACGATCTCCCGGCCCTCGGCCACCGTGCTGCGCGGCAGGATGAGCATGAATTCCTCGCCGCCGATCCTGCCGAAACAATCCACCCGCCGGATGACTGAATGGGCGATGCCGACGAAATCGCGAAGCACCGCGTCCCCGCATTTATGACCGAAACGATCATTGATCTGCTTGAAAAAATCGATATCGAGCGTGCACAGGCAAAAGGGTGTTTCAAGCCCCTTGGCAACCCGTTCCACCTGCAGAGCCAGCTTGGCGAAGACGAAGCGGCGGTTTGCAGTTCCGGTCAATTCATCCGTCTGCGAGGCGCGCACCGCCAGATCCCGGTCCTGTCGTAGCGTCCTGTAACCCTGGCGCAATTCGGTAACGTCGCTTGCGACGCACAGCATCCAGCCATCCTGCTGCACCGTTTCCGTCATCCAGAACCAGCGGCCGTCATGCATGTCCATCTCAAAGGCGCGATAAGGCAGCTTGCCGCGCCGGGATTGCGCCGACAGCAGCCACCCCTCGAAATCATTGTTGCGGACGACGACGCCGCTACGCAGCCGGTGGTTCAAGCGCATGATGTCCGCCCAGGTCGGAAAATCGCCGGCGGCGAGCTGAAAGCTTTGCCGAAATGACGGATTGGCATGACGCAACCGATCTTCGGAATCGTAAAGGGCAATAAGAACGGGGGTGGCGCTCTGAAGCGCTGCGACACGCTCGATAAGACTATTCAACGGGCAACTCCCCTGCGATGATGAAAATTCCCCCGTCGTCATCCGGCCAAAGCCCCCAAGCCTTTGGACATAGAGAGGAAAAGAAGAACTTAATTATAAACGCACTCTCTAAAATGCGAAGAGGCAGAATGCCGAGGAAAGGACGCCCGAGCCCGTCCTGTCATAACCATCGTCATATGTCCGTCATCCACCTGCCCTTTATTGTGGCACGCTTTTGTGATCTAGCTTACTTATTGGCTGAAAAAGGAAAATTGACGAATGACGGATGCAGACCACCCGATTTACGGCGACATTGACGGCCCCATCATCATGATCGGCTTCGGCTCCATCGGGCGCGGCACTCTTCCGTTGATCGAGCGTCATTTCAATTTCGACAGAACCCGGCTCGTCGTCATCGACCCGCGCGAGGACATCGCCGCCTTTCTGGCCGAAAGGAACATCCGCCATGTCCAGACGCATCTGACCAAGGAAAATTACCGCGAGATTCTGAAGCCGCTCCTCAAGGGCGTTCAGGGCCAGGGCTTCTGCGTCAATCTTTCGGTCGATGCCGCCTCCGTCGATCTGATGCGGATCTGTCGCAAGCATGGCATGCTTTACATCGACACGGTCGTCGAACCCTGGCCCGGTTTTTATTTCGACGCCGATGCCGACAATGCGGCCAGAACCAACTATTCGCTGCGCGAGACCATGTTGAAGGAGAGGGCGCGCAAGCCCGGCGGCACGACGGCCGTTTCCACCTGCGGCGCCAATCCGGGCATGGTGTCCTGGTTCGTGAAACAGGCGCTCGTCAATCTCGCCAAGGATACCGGCCACGACATCGAGGAGCCACAGCCGCACGACCGGGAGGGCTGGGCAAAGCTGATGAAGCGGCTTGGCGTCAAAGGCGTTCACGTGGCCGAACGCGACACCCAGCGGGCGAAGGAACCCAAGCCCTTCGGCGCTTTCTGGAACACATGGTCCGTTGAAGGTTTTATCGCGGAGGGTTTTCAGCCCGCCGAACTCGGCTGGGGAACACATGAAAACTGGATGCCGAAAAACGCGAAAAAACAGAAAAAGGGAAGCAAGGCGGCGATCTATCTCGACCAGCCCGGCGCCAATACGCGGGTGCGGACATGGTGTCCGGGTCTGGGTCCGCAATATGGATTTCTCGTCACGCATAACGAAGCGATTTCGATTTCCGACTATTTCACCGTCCGCAACGATGATGGCGACGTGACGTATCGGCCAACCTGCCA
The DNA here is from genome assembly GCF_008274755.1 of Agrobacterium sp. B1(2019). NCBI lineage: Bacteria > Pseudomonadati > Pseudomonadota > Alphaproteobacteria > Hyphomicrobiales > Rhizobiaceae > Agrobacterium > Agrobacterium sp. B1(2019). The sequence continues at coordinate 960,876 of NZ_VTPB01000002.1, forward strand.
TTATGCCTATCATCCCTGCAACGACGCCATTCTTTCCCTGCATGAACTTTTCGGCAATGGCGGCACCCCTCAGCCCGTCCAGCATGTGCTTACCGAAGACGAGCTTGTCGACGGCGCCGATGAACTCGGCGTTCTTCTTTATGGCCATGACAGGAATGCCTATTGGTATGGCTCGCGGTTGAGCCTGCAGGAAGCGCGCTCACTCGCCCCCAGCCAGAATGCCACTGGATTGCAGGTCAGTTCCGCGGTTCTGGCCGGCATGGTCTGGGCAATCGAAAATCCTGAAGCCGGCATCGTCGAGGCGGATGAAATGGATTACCGCCGTTGTCTCGAGGTGCAGCGCCCCTATCTCGGACCCGTGGAGGGCCATTATACCGACTGGAAACCGACCGATGGCCGCCCCGGCCTGTTTCCCGACAACATCGATACGTCCGACCCCTGGCAGTTTCGCAACATCCTCGTGCGCTGACGGGACGGAGTCTCATATTTGTCACGCAGAGGCTTTCCTGAATGACGTCAGGAACCGGGGAGAGCGAGCAACGTTGCCTTGAAATAAGAAACGCTTCACGGCATGGTCGAAGCATAGAAAGTTTCATCGAATCGCAGGAGAACAGGCTCATGAACTTCAAGACAAGCGCTGCTTTGCTTTCAGCCGCCATAGCGGTGTCTTCATGCGTCGCGCCGGGACCCTCGCAGCAGTCCTCGATGGCGCCTTCGCTTTCCCGCGGCCCGGCCGTCGATGGCCGCTGGATCGACCGCAACGGCATCGTATCGACCTTCCAGAACGGCGCCTTCTCCACCCGATCGACCGACACCAACACGCTTCTGGCCTCCGGCACCTATGTCACGATTTCGCCGACGCTTTACGAAATCAACATGACCTCGCTGGTGCGCAACACGCAGTCGCGCGTAAACTGCGCCCTCGTCTCCCCGTCACAATTGAACTGCACGACGGATACGAACAGCCAGTTCTCGCTGACGCGCCAGGGCTGATAACACCGTTTTTTTAATGGGATGACCTTCTGAAACGCACGCCTTCAGCGTGCGTTTTTCTTTATTGCGCGCCTGTCATAATTTCGCTTGCGGCGGCTGCCGCTAAATGGAAACATCCGACGTTCGAAAGACTGACATGTTTTCGGATTAAAAAATGAGTTCGGTCGGGGGATGATCAGCCGGCCTGTACTTCCGCTTTGAACAAGAGAGAGGGACGATGAGGAAAATTTTGGCGCTGGGTATGCTGAGCGTTTCGGCAATGACGCTTTCAGCCGGGGTCGCTCTGGCCGACTACAAACTTAACATTCTTCACATCAATGACCTTCACTCACGTATCGAGGCGATCAACAAATTCGATTCGACCTGCTCACCTGCCGAAACGGAAAAGAAGGAATGCTTCGGCGGTATCGCCCGTGTGAAAGGCGCGATCGACGCGCGCCGCGGAGAGCTTGGCAGCGGCGCCAACCTCCTCGTTCTCGATGCCGGTGATCAGTTCCAGGGCTCGCTGTTCTATACGCAGTACAAGAGCGGACCGATTGCTGAATTCATGAACGGCATCGGCTTCGATGCCATGGCAATCGGCAATCATGAATTCGATGACGGTCCGGAAGAGCTGCTGAAATTCATCAACGCGCTGAAGTTCCCGATCATTTCCGGAAACACCAAGGCGGCCGCAGGCTCCATTCTGGCCGATAAGTACAAGGGCTACGTCATCAAGGATCTGGGCGGTCAGAAGGTCGCCGTGGTTTCGGTGCTTGCGACCGACACCAACGAGACCTCCTCGCCGGGCGACAAGATCAGCTTCGAAGACGAGATCGCCTATCTGAAAGGCGCCGTAAAGGAAATTCAGGATCAGGGTGTCAACAAGATCGTGCTGCTTTCGCACGTCGGTTACGTCCGGGATCAGGAAATAGCGCAGGCAGTGGACGGTATCGATGTCATCGTCGGCGGTCATAGTCACACCCTGCTTTCCAGCACCGACCCCAAGGCCGCCGGTCCTTATCCCACGCTCGTCAAGAACCCGTCGGGGATCGATGTTCCAATCGTAACGGCCTACGCCTATTCGAAATATCTCGGCGACCTCGCCGTGACCTTCGATGACAATGGCGTCGTCAAATCCGCCGAAGGCGCACCGAAACTTCTCGATGTCTCGGTTACGCCGGACGATGCATTCACCAAACGCGTGACGGAGCTTGCCGGCCCGCTCGAGGAGATGAAGAAAAAGGAAATCGGCTCCTCCGAAAGTGTGATCGACGGTTCGCGTGAAGTTTGCCGCGCCAAGGAATGCACGATGGGCAATCTCGTTTCCGACGCGCTGCTGGATCGCGTCAAGGATCAGGGCGTGACCATCGCCATTCAGAACGGCGGCGGTTTGCGCGCTTCCATCGATGCCGGAACGGTAACGATGGGTGAAGTCCTGACGGTCCTGCCGTTCCAGAATTCCATTGCCACGTTTCAGCTGAAAGGTTCGGATCTGGTCGCGGCTCTTGAGAACGGCGCGAGCCAGATCGAAGAAGGCGCCGGCCGTTTTGCGCAGGTCGCCGGCCTCAAATATTCGTTCGACCGCTCCAAGCCGCCAGGTAGCCGCGTTGTTTCCGTCGAGGTCAAGGAAGGCGAAAGCTTCGTGCCGCTCGACCCCAACAAGACCTATGGCGTCGTCTCCAACAACTACATGCGCTCGGGTGGTGACGGCTACAAGGTCTTCGCGACCAAGGCGATAAACCCCTATGACTTCGGCCCAAGTCTTGAAGACGCGGTTGCCGCCTATATCAGCGCCAACAGCCCCTACAAGCCGCATATGGATGGCCGCATCACCGACGCAACCCCTGCGGATTACGTGGCGCCTGCGAAACAGCCAGCACCGCCGGCATCAGCCCCCGCGCCCGCCGCAACCACCAGTGCTGCACCGGCGCCCGCTGCGACGGCCCCGGCAGCGCCTGCAACTGCACAAGCAGCCCCCAGCAAATATGTCGTTGAAAAGGGCGACTCGCTCTGGAAGATCGCAGAGGAAAAATATGGCGACGGCGCTCTCTGGAGCAAAATTGCCAAGGCAAACACGCTGCGGCATCCAAACCACATAGAGATCGGCGAGGAACTGGAACTGCCGGCTCAATAAGCCGGACCGGAACGAACAGGGCAATTTGCCGCAGACACGAAGACGGCCCTCGGAGACCAGGGCCGTCTTCTTATTTTCCTTTTTAAAACAAATTGTTACGGATATAATTTTGGCAAGGAACCTCCAGCAGCTCCCCCCGCCCGGGAAATAGCCTTCGCCAGTGGTTTAATCCTGAAAAATTTCGTCTAGAACACGTGAACGAATTGACGGCGCGGGCGTATAGCTCGGGCATTGTCGGCCCAACCCCGTCGTGGTTTGTGTTCGGCGCATAAACAGAAGATGGAGCGTTTCAGCCCTTATCCGGAACGAACCGCTCCTCACGCAACCAGTCAGAGTTTCAGGGTGTCATTCATGGCGACAGAACTATCAGCACTCCCCGCAAACCATCCCCGCACGGCATTTGGCAAGGTCGGCGTCCTGCTGGTCAACCTCGGCACGCCAGACGGTACGGATTATTGGTCGATGCGCCGTTATCTGGCGGAATTCCTGAGCGACAAGCGGGTAATCGAATGGTCGCGTCTCTACTGGTATCCGATCCTTTACGGCATTGTCCTCAACAAGCGCCCGCAGAAAGTCGGCAAGGCCTATGAGGAAATCTGGAACCACGAGCGCAACGAAAGTTATCTGCGCACCTATACACGCAGCCAGGGCGAGTTGCTGGCGGAAGCGCTGAAAGACCTGCCAAATGTTGTGGTCGACTGGGGCATGCGTTACGGCCAGCCCTCCATCGCCTCGAGGATCGACGCGCTGAAGGAACTGGGCTGCGAAAAAATCCTGCTCTTCCCGCTTTATCCGCAATATGCTGCGTCGACGACGGCAACTGTGAACGACAAGGCTTTCGAACACCTGATGAAGCTGCGCTGGCAGCCAGCCATCCGCACCGTCCCGCCGTATCATGACGATCCGGCCTATATCGAGGCGCTTGCCGCCTCAGTGAAAAACCATCTTGCGACGCTGGACTGGGAACCGGAAATGCTGATCACCTCCTTCCACGGCATTCCGCAATCCTATTTCAAAAAAGGCGATCCTTATTATTGTCACTGCCAGAAAACCGCCCGGCTGCTGCGCGAGGCGCTGGGGCGTACAGAGAAAAATTTCATGATCACCTTCCAGTCGCGTTTCGGACCGGAAGAATGGTTGCAGCCCTATACCGACAAGACCGTGGAAAAGCTGGCGTCGGAAGGCGTCAAGCGCATCGCCGTGATGAATCCCGGCTTCGTTTCGGATTGTCTTGAGACACTGGAAGAAATCGCCGGTGAAGCGGGCGAGATTTTCCTGCATAATGGCGGAGAGAAATTTACCCATATTCCCTGCCTGAACGACAGTGCCGAGGGCATGAATGTTCTCGAAAAGGTTGTGAGACGGGAGTTGCAAGGGTGGGTGTAATCTTGCCATAACGATGCCGGGCTAAAACCCGCATAGTTCTGATCTGGAGGAAAAGTGATGATTGCATTGGGCGGTTTCGATATCGTCGTGCTGGCGGCAGTGGTTCTGGTCATTCTGGTGCTGTTTGCCGGCATCAAGACCGTGCCGCAGGGATATCGCTACACGGTTGAACGTTTCGGGCGTTATACCCGCACGCTCGAACCGGGCCTTAACCTGATCATACCCTTCTTCGAGCGTATCGGCGCCCGCATGAATGTGATGGAACAGGTGCTGGATATCGCCACCCAGGAAGTCATTACCCGCGACAATGCCAGCGTTTCCGCCGATGCGGTGGCCTTCTACCAGGTTTTGAACGCCGCGCAGGCCGCCTATCAGATCGCCAATCTGGAAAACGCCATCCAGAACCTTACCATGACCAATATCCGCTCGGTGATGGGCTCGATGGACCTCGACGAGTTGCTGTCGAACCGTGACGCCATCAACGATCGCCTGCTGCGCGTGGTCGATGAGGCCGTCGGGCCATGGGGTATCAAGGTCACCCGCATCGAAATCAAGGACATCGCGCCGCCGAAGGATCTCGTCGATTCCATGGCGCGGCAGATGAAGGCGGAGCGCGAAAAACGCGCACAGGTGCTGGAAGCCGAAGGCGCCCGCAACGCCCAGATTCTGCGCGCGGAAGGCGCAAAACAATCCGCCATTCTTGAGGCCGAAGGCCAACGCGAGGCGGCGTTCCGCGACGCCGAGGCGCGCGAACGTCTGGCCGAGGCCGAGGCCAACGCCACCCGCATGGTCTCGGAAGCCATTGCCGCCGGCAATGTCCACGCCATTAACTATTTTGTCGCCCAGAAATACACTGAGGCGCTCGCCGAGATCGGCACCGCGAAGAATTCCAAAATCGTGCTGATGCCGATGGAGGCTTCGGCGCTGATCGGTTCCCTCGGCGGTATCGGCACGATTGCGAAAGAGGTCTTCGGCGAAAGGGGCGACGCACCGACTGCGCCTGCCGCCTCCACGGCGTCCCGCTCCGTGCCGCCGACGCGACCCTCCGGCCAGAGCATCAACGTCACGATCCCTGGTAATCCATTCGGTTCCTCGTCGGAGAAGTGATGATGTTACAACAGCTTGCCACTGAGCTGGGGCCATGGAGCTGGTGGATCGTCGCCTTCGTGCTTCTGGCCGCCGAACTCATCGCTCCCGGCGTGTTCCTGATCTGGATCGGCCTTGCCGCGCTGGTTATCGGCGCGGTCTCGCTGCTTTTGTGGGATGCTGCATTCTGGGCCTGGCAATTGCAGTTGGTGCTGTTTGCCGCGCTCTCCATCGTTTTCGCCCTGCTCGGCCGGAAATATTTCGGAAGAAACAGGGCTGCGAGCGACGAACCCTTCCTCAACCAGCGGGAGGCAAGTCTTGTCGGACGCACCGCGACCCTTCAGGAACCGATTGTCGAAGGGCGTGGCCGGATCAGGCTGGACGACACATGGTGGCCGGTCAACGGCGAAGACCTGCCGGCCGGCACCCGGGTGAGAATCGCTTCCGCACGCGGACGCACGCTGACAATCGAGCCACTAGACCGATAAGTTCAAGATCGGCGGCCGCTTCAAGCCACGCCAATTCTCAAGAGATCGTGGAAATGCACCAGCCCAATGGGCCGGTTGTCCTCATCGATGACAATCAGCGCACCAATGTGGAATTTCTCCAGCGTCGCCAGCGCACTGGTCGCCAGCACGGACTTTTTAACAGTTTTCGGCGTGCGGGTCATGATGTCATCGACCGTCATCTCGGCGAGGTTGCGCGACAGGTTGCGCGCCATATCGCCCTCGGTGACGATGCCGCACAGGCGGCCATCCTCGTCCAGAACGCCGACACAGCCGAAATGCTTGCGGGAGAGAACACCGACTGCTTCCGGCATGGCGGTTCCCTTGTTGACCAGCGGCACGCGGTCGCCCGTATGCATGATATCGCCGACCAGCGTCAGGCTCGCCCCCAGCTTGCCGCCGGGATGAAACACCTTGAAGTCACCGGCAGTAAAATTGCGCGCCTCCAGAAGCGCAACGGCAAGGGCATCGCCCAGCGCAAGCTGCATCAACGTAGAGGTCGTCGGCGCAAGGCCGAGCGGGCAGGCTTCCTGCTCATTGGGAACCAGCAGCACGATGTCGGAAGCCCGCGCCAGCGATGAATTTTCCGAACAGGTGAGCGCGATCAGCGGAATGGAGAAACGGCGCGAATAGTTGATGATGCTACGCAGTTCTGCGCTTTCGCCGCCCTTGGAAATGGCCAGCACCACATCATCGCCGCCGATCATGCCGAGATCGCCGTGATTGGCCTCCGCCGCATGCACAAAAAAGGCGGGCGTGCCGGTGGAGGCGAAGGTGGCCGCAAGTTTTGCGCCTATGTGGCCGCTTTTTCCGACCCCGGTAATGATGAGGCGGCCATTCGACTGGCCGATGGTCTCGATCGCCTTGCAGAAGGGGTCGGAAAGACCGTTCCTCAGAGCATCCTCGAGGGCGGCAAGGCCAGCTCGCTCCATTGAGATCGTCCGCAAGGCGGATTCGATGGCGTTGTCTTCGACCAATTTGACGGCGCGTGTAATCATGGCCGACTGTTACTCTTTCAACCGAAATAAGTCCACTCTTCACCGGCGGGCGCAGGGTTTTAGTAGATGCCGCCCGAAAATCTCCAGCGGTTTCGGTAAAGCGGCGCCTCGTCAATGACGCCGATCCGGCGGAGAAATCTCCTCCATCGTTCCAAGCCGTTTGAAGGGGATGTTTTCCTCGTCGACCAGATACCGCCCGAGCGTCCTTACCCATGAGACCGAGCCGTCGCTGCGGCGCACGGCGTATTCCTGATTATAAAAACTTGCGGCCTTCAGGGTGATCAATGCCGATTCGATCACGCGGTTTCGATGATCGAGATCCACTTTTTCAAGCATCTGAAAAATGCTGATACCCTGCATCGCCTGTCGCAGTGGAATCCCAAAGAGTTCAGCACATACTTTGTCTAGATAAAAACGGTCATTGGTAATATCCCAACAATAAAAACCGAGCTGCTTGGTGTTCAAAACCGGATTCATGAAACGATGCTGTCACACAAAATAAAATTCAATACCACTTGCTGGGCAATAGAAGATAAGCCCCTATAAACCATAGGGCGATTCCGCACCAAATTGAAACGTTTTAATCTTCTCATATTAGAAATTTTTTGCATTCTTGACCATTTTCTTCCAGTCATGGCGACGGGTGAAATCGGCCTGCCAGATCCAATGATCGGCGCCGTTAATTTTCTGCCACTGCCATAAGGCTGAACGCCAGACGATCTTTATTAACTGTTAACCATAAAAACCTATTGTTAAAGCGATGTTAAAACTTGCGTCGCCTGTCTGGTCCCTGGTTCCTTCACGTCATTTCATCGGCCTGTTACTCATCGGGCCTGAGGGAATGTCTTGGTTGTCCTTCGATCCGGCGTCGGCCAAACTCGCCGGGTGAAAAGGAATGAACGTGAAAGGCGCCGCCACACGTCTGCCGACGTCGCGGAAAGCAGCAACCCTGCTGCTCGCCTGCACGATTTTTTACCCGCAGGCAAACGTCTTCGCGCAGACAGCAACGACAGCCATACCAGTATTGCCAGGCGCCGCTTCTGCCGTCTCCGGAGCAGGTTCACCCACACCGGCGACGGACAGTGGCGTGAGCACTGGCACTGGCACTGGCGCTGTCACGGCGACAGCTACGACCACGCCCGCACCACAACTCTGGCGTCCCTCCACCAATCCCGGTGATCCTATTTACGAACAGCAGGACGACGCAGGCCAGCCCTCTGCCGAGGCCGAAAACCCCTATGAGCCGACGGTAGACGGTGGCGAAAACCCACGGATAGTGACCGAACCCGGCCAGACGCCCGGCATCCGGCTCGGCACGTTCCTGCTGCGGCCTTCGATCAGCCAGACGATCAATACGCAAAAGCAGACGAATACCGGCGGCCCCTCCAGACGCAACTATCTGACGACAGGCATACGCGGCACGCTCACCAGCGACTGGTCCCGTCACGCTTTGACGGTGACGGGCGACGGTGCCTGGGAGAGGAACTTCGGCAGCGACAAGGACGGCGAAGAGCCTCGGGCCAGAGTAGAGGCCGATCTACGCCTCGATCTTGGTGAAGAAACGACGGCCAATCTCAAGGTCGGTTATGAATTCAGCCGCGAGGACACGACGGACCCCAATGCTCTCACCGGCGCTGCCGTGCAGGGCGGCGAACACCGCTTCACCACCGGCGCATCGATAGAGCGGGATTTCGGCAAGCTGCGCGGTTTGGCGGCGCTCGATCTCTCGCGCACGGTCTATACGGATGCGAAAGGCGTCGACGGCCGGCCGATCAGCCTCAGCGACCGCGACCAGAACGGCGCGAACCTGCGTGGACGTATCGGCTATGAATTGTCGCCGGCGCTCATCCCCTTCCTCGAACTGAATGCCGGGATGACCAAATATGACAGGCGTCTCGACAATTCGGGTTATGCCCGTTCCTCCAATGCCTATGGGGCCAAGGTCGGCGCTGAAGTCGATCTTGGCGAGAAGACTCGCGGCGAGGCCGCCATCGGTTATTTGCGCAAGCAATATGACGACGATCGCCTCGCCTCGATCGGCGCATTGACGCTGGATGGCGAACTCAACTGGTCACCCCAGCGCGGCACAAACGTCAATCTCGGCCTGCGCACGACGATAGAGGACTTCGCCGGCGGACCACAGGGCGGCTGGATTTCCTATCGGTTGGATGCCGGCCTGACCCACGAATTACGCAGCAACCTCGTTGCCCGCCTGACGGGACAGGTCGTGCATCGCACATTCCCCTCTTCCGACATGGAAAATGCCGTGGAATATACCGCAGGCGCCGGCCTGACCTGGGGGCTGAACCGCTATCTCGACCTAACGGCGGACGTCAGCTATCAGTGGACACCGGTTTATGACAGCAGCGAGCTACGTGTCGGCGCAGGACTTGTCCTCAAGCGATAGGCGCCAGCCAAAAAGAAATCCCGGCGCTGAGGCCGGGATCCCGTTGTGGTTCTGGTGGATTACTTCACCCCGTCGATCAGGGCCTTGATCGGCTCTTCGATCGCAGGGCGAATATCGCCACGCTCCAGCGCGAAAGCGACGTTGGCAAGAATGAAACCATCCTTGGCGCCGCAGTCGAAGGTCTGGCCGCGGAAATGATAGCCAGAGAACTGCTGCGACTTGGCAAGAGTCAGCATGCCGTCCGTCAACTGGATTTCGTTGCCGGCGCCACGCTCCTGATTTTCAAGAATATCGAAAATCTCGGGCTGAAGGATGTAACGGCCGTTGATATAGAAATTCGACGGCGCCGTACCCTTGGCCGGCTTTTCGACCATTTCAGTGATCTTGAAACCTTCGCCCACGGCGTCACCCACGCCGACGATGCCATATTTATGCGTCTGATCGGGCGCGCATTCCTGCACGGCGATGACGTTGCCCTGGGTCTGGTCGTAAAGTTCGACCATGCCCTTGAGGCAGCTTTTCTGCGAATGCATGATCATGTCGGGCAACAGCACGGCGAAAGGCTCGTCGCCGACGATATCGCGGGCGCACCAGACCGCATGGCCAAGACCGAGCGGCACCTGCTGGCGGGTGAAGCTCGCGGTGCCCGCCTTGGGCAGAAGGCCGGCCAGCAATGTCAGCTCGGCATTCTTGTTGCGCTCGCGCAGCATCTGTTCAAGTTCAAATTGAATATCAAAATAATCTTCGATCACCGCCTTGCCGCGGCCGGTGACAAATACAAAATGCTCAATGCCCGCTTCCGCCGCCTCATCGACGACGTATTGAATGACCGGCTTGTCGACGACGGTGAGCATTTCTTTCGGAACCGCCTTGGTTGCGGGCAGGAAACGCGTGCCGAGACCCGCGACCGGAAATACGGCCTTCCGAATTTTCTTCTGTTCTACCACATATCCCTCCTGAGAGATAAAACTTGATCACAATCCCCGCACGCTGTTGTTATTTCAAAAATAACAACGTTTTGTAAAGGGTGACGCTACCATCTATTAATGGTAAAGAATTTGTTGACGTTCTTTTGTTATCCATGATGACGCCCGATGCGTTTTCGCAATCGAAATGACATTCGAGAGAACGAAAGACAGACGATGACAAAGATGATCCTTTCAGATGTCCGCAAATTCGGCTGCATGGTGGTTGCAGGCCTGGCAATCTCGCTGGCGCCCGTTTCGGCCCGCGCCGATCAGGGATTCCGTCAGTGGATCAACCAGTTCTACGCAACAGCCGCAAAAGAAGGCATTAGCAGAGCGACATATCAGAAGGCCTTTGCCGGTGTCAGCGAGCCGGATCCCGACGCGCTGCGCAAGGCCACCTTCCAGCCGGAATTCACCACGCAAATCTGGGATTATCTCGATTCCCGCGTCAATCCGTATACGGTGCGGATCGGCCGCGAGATGAAGATGAAGCACGCAACGACCCTCAACTGGATCGAGCGTAACTTCAAGGTCGACAAGCATATCATTCTGGCCATCTGGTCGATGGAATCGAATTACGGTGCGGTTCTCGAAAAGCCTGAGCGGCTGCACAATATCCCGCAGGCGCTGGCAACACTCGGCTATTCCGACCCCAAACGCACCAGATTCGCGCGCACGCAATTGATCGCCGCTTTGAAGATTCTCCAGGCGGGCGATGTGACGCCGAAACAGCTGACGGGCTCGTGGGCGGGCGCGATGGGTCATACCCAGTTCATCCCGACCAGCTATCTGCTTTATGCGGTGGATGCGGATGGCAACGGCAAGCGCGACATCTGGCGCTCCATTCCGGACGCGCTGGCGACCGCAGCCAATCTTCTTTCCAAGAACGGCTGGCAGCCGGGACGGACCTGGGGTTATGAAACCGCCGTTCCGCGTGGCGGCGCCCGTTATGAAGGGCAGACCAAGACTATTGCGGAATGGGCGAAGCTTGGCTTCACCCGCCCGAACGGCAAGAACTTCACCCGCGGATCCGATCGCGCCATGCTGAAGTTGCAGGGCGGGGCAAACGGCCCCGGTTTCCTGATGATGAAAAACTTCTTCACCATCAAGAAATACAACGCCTCCGACAGCTACGCGCTCGCCGTCGGCCTGCTTGCGGATGAGATCGCCGGTTATGGCGGTATGCAGCAGAAGTGGCCACGCCCCGATGGGACGCTGGATATTCGCGAAAAATTCGAGCTGCAGACCCGCATGAAGGAACTCGGCTATTATAACGGTGAGGTCGATGGGAACTTCGGCTCCGGGTCGAAAGCCGCGATCAGCGCCATCCAGTCGCGCATGGGTATGGAAACCGACGGCCAGCCGTCGCAGCGGTTGCTGAGAGCCTTGCGCAATTGATAATGTGCCGGTGAATTCGGCGGCTATCAAGAAACGCCGCCGAAATATCCGGAAGGGTTGATGTGATGAGTGGGAAACCTGCGGTGAAAAACGGAAGAACCGGCTGGCGTTTCTGCGCCGTCCTTCTTTCAGCCGTCCTTACCGTGCCGCTCGTTCCTTCCGAAAGCTTCGCACAGGAGCAACGGCGGACACTGTTTGAAATGCTCTTTGGTAAACCGGTGGGCCGCGACGGCGGATCCGGGCGCGAATACCAGCCCCGCAACCGCCGCGACTTTCCCTCTGCTCCGCGCGAAAGATCGGTCACCCGCCCCCAACCCGCCAGAAAAGCGCCCTCGGTGGTTCAGATGCGGACCGCAAAGCCGGAGCCGGCCGCAAAACTTGAAAATGCGCGGCGCGTTCTGGTCATAGGCGATTTTCTCGCCGGCGGCATGGGGGACGAACTGGTCAATGCCTTTGCCAATTCGCCTGCAATCGCCGTCGATGTGCGTGCCAACGGTTCCTCCGGCCTCGTGCGTACCGATTATTACGACTGGTTCAAAAACCTTCCGCAGTTCATCAGCGAAACCAAACCGGCCACCATCGTCATCATGATCGGATCGAACGATCGCCAGCAGATGCAGATCGGCGACACCAGGGAAAAGTTCGGCACGGAGGTCTGGTTCAAGGAATATGAACGGCGGATCGACGAGCTGCTGGCGCTTGCCGGACGCCAGAAGGCGCCGCTGCTGTGGGTCGGCCTGCCTGCCTTCCAGTCGCCGTCGCTTTCGGCCGATCTTGTCGGTTTCAACCGGCTTTATCGCAGCCATGTCGAAAAATATGGCGGTGAATTCGTGGACGTCTGGGACGGTTTCGTCGATGAGGCGGGAAAATTCGTTATTACCGGCTACGACATGAACGGCCAGCAGGCCCGCCTGCGCGAGGCTGATGGCATAGGCATGACCCAGGCCGGCAAACGCAAGCTTGCATTTTACGTTGAAAAATTCGTGCGCCGACACCTCGATAGCGCCGGACCGGACCTTGTGAAACTGGACGGCAGCAATCTGCCGGCACTTACCTCCCTGCCCGCACTCGGCATCGATGCCGGGCAGGTGCGCACCCAGCCTATCAGTCTCACCGATCCCAATCTCGACGGCGGCGACAAGCTGTTGGGCGATGCGCCTTTGGCCGCCGGGCCGACACGCGTCTCCGTGGTGGAATCGCCACGCGAAAGGTTGACCAAGCGCGGCGAGATGGCCGATGCGCCGGCAGGCCGTATCGATGACTATCGTGTGGCGCCCGATGCCGCACAGGCAAAACAATAGAGGCTTTCGGAGCGGCCAGACCGCACCGCAGCGGGCGTAATGTTTAGGCAATCCGCACATGACAGGATAGGTACAGCTTTGCAGGAATGCGGGTTGACCATCCGCCATCCCCGGTCCCTTTTTTGCATGGCGACATCGATTTGACGGCGACGCCTCGCTTGTCCTTAGCGTGAGCGGCGTCGAGTTTTTTTGCCTTTCGCCGCGCCCGTTCCCGGATGGGATGCCGGACAGTACCGAGATGAATTCATGCGCCTGCTGCTTGTTGAAGACGAACGCGAAATGGCAGCAGCCCTGTCCGCCGCGCTCCACCGGTTCGATATTATCGTGGATACGGTCGGCACGCTCGATCTTGCCCGTCACGCCATCATGGACGGCGTCCACGACCTTGTCGTGCTTGACCGGCAATTGCCCGATGGTGACGGCATCCAGCTTATCGAAGATTTGCGGCTCCTGCCCGTCACCCCACCCGTCATCGTGCTGACCGCGCAGGGCGCGCTTGTGGATCGGGTGAACGGCCTGAACCTCGGCGCGGACGATTATCTGGCCAAACCATTCGCGGTCGAGGAACTGCTTGCGCGCATCCGGGCCCTGATGCGCCGGCCGGCCGGCGCCGTGACGATGACGGCAAAACTGGGCGGGCTGGAATTCTGCTTCGAAACCCGCGAAGTGCGCATCAAGGGTGAGTTCCTTCCGCTGACCAGACGCGAACTGCTGATCCTCGAAGCCCTGTTGCGGCGACAGGGTAGAACGGTGCTGCGTTCATTGCTCGAGGAAGCCGTTTATAATTTCGACGATGAGATCCAGTCCAATGCACTCGATTCCCACATTTCCCGCTTGCGCCGCAAATTGGCGGCCGCGGATGCGGGCCTTGAGGTCCATGGCATTCGCGGCGTGGGTTACCTGCTGAGGGCGACCTCATGAAGCTGGGCAAAAGAAAATCGCTCAAGCGCCGGCTGACCCTTCAACTGCTGTTGTTCCAGATCGGCAGCCTGTTCTTCGTCACCGCCGCCATGGTTACCTATATGTCGAGCGGCGGTGCAGGCAGCGCGCTGCTCAGCCCGGAGGCGGCCCAGATAACCGCCAATGCGATCATACGGAATGAAGATAATCGGCTGGTTCTCAAAGAAACGCCCGAATTCATCAAGCTGCGCAGCAATACCTCCGATTTCTGGTTTGTCGCGGTCAGTGAAAAAGGTGAGATCGTTCAGGGCGGGCAGGTGCCCGACGCATTCAGCAACATGGATCAGCAATTGAGCGACATCAGGGTCTCCGATGTGCGCGACGCGGCGCTGTCCTATTCCTACCTCGCCGTGGTGCGAATCGCCGCCGTTCGCCGCGCTTCGGGGCCGGCGGGAGAATTCGTCATGATCGGCAAAGGCGGGCCGTTCAGCATGACGTTGCCGGTTTTGTTGTTTTCAAACATCTTGATCATGCCTGTCCTCATTCTCATGTCCATCGTGACGGTCGTGACCATCCCCTGGATCATCCGCAGGGAATTTCGCGCCCTTTCCATCATTGCCCGCACAGCGGAAACCATCGATATCGACAGGCGCGGATACCGATTGCCGGATGGCGATATTCCGAAAGAGGTGCAGCCTCTCGTTCACGCCGTCAACGGCGCGTTGAAGCGGCTGGACGATGGCTACGAACGACACAAGCGCTTCATTCTCGATGCCGCCCATGAATTGCGAACTCCCGTCGCCATTCTCCAGACCCGCGTTGAAACGCTGCTGGACGGCCCGGCCCGCAGCAGAATATTGGCGGATGCCAGCCGTATCGCCGTGCTGGCCGAACAATTGCTCGATTTGCAGCGCCTTGACGGGCAGAAGGCCCCTCTGGTCCCGCTCAATCTTGTCAACCTGTGCAGATCGGTCGTCGCTGACATGGCCCCGCTCGCCATATCACAGGGATATGCGCTGTCCTTCGAACCGGAGGAAGAGCCGATCCTCGCCCTTGCAGACGACGCTTCGTTGCAGCGCGCCCTGATGAACATCGTGCAAAACGCCATCGAACATGGCGGCAATCGCGGCACGATCACGATAAGGGTGGCGGCAAACCGGGTGATCGAGATAGCCGACGAAGGCAATGGCATTCCCGAAGAGGACCGGGAACTGATTTTCGATGCCTTCCACCGCCTGCGACCGAAAGATCGCGGCACCGGACTGGGGCTCAACCTTGTGCAGGAAATCGTCCGCTATCACGGCGGGGAAATTACTATCAGCGATGCTTCCACCGGTGGCGCGTGCTTCCGTATCACCCTTCCCTATTGCTGAAGAAAAGCCCTCATTTTTGCAACCAAAAGAAAAGGCCTGTTGCGTCTGCAACAGACCTTTCCGGTTCTTATTGCCGTCGGTGCTTAGCGCGGAAGAACGGTCGCCCCCATCAGCGCTTCATCAATCGCGCGTGCCGCCTGACGGCCTTCCCGGATCGCCCAGACCACCAGCGACTGGCCACGGCGCACGTCGCCCGCCGCCCAAAGCTTGTCAACCGAAGTCTTGTAGTCGGTTTCATTGGCGATCACATTGGTGGAACCGCGACGGTCAGTGTTGAGCCTCAGCTTGCCGTCCATTTCCTTCAGCACGCTGTCCGTGAAGGGACCGGAAAAGCCGATGGCGATGAAGGCGAGATCGGCCTTGATGATGAATTCCGTACCGGCGATCGGCTTGCGGCGGTCATCCACCTGGCAGCACTTCACGCCTGTCAGCACGCCGTCTTCGCCGACGAATTCGAGCGTCGCCACCTGGAACTCGCGGATGGCGCCTTCGGCCTGCGAGGACGAGGTACGCATTTTCGTCGCCCAGAAGGGCCAGACCGCCAACTTGTCTTCCTTTTCCGGCGGCATCGGGCGGATGTCGAGCTGGGTGACCTTCACGGCACCCTGACGGAAAGCCGTACCGACGCAGTCGGATGCGGTATCGCCGCCGCCGACAACGACGACATGCTTGCCGCCAGCAAGGATAGGATCTGCCGGCCAGCCGATGCTGTCGATATTTTCGCGACCGACGCGGCGGTTCTGCTGCACGAGATAGGGCATGGCATCGTAGACGCCATGCAGATCGGCGCCGCCGATACCGGCCGGGCGCGGGGTTTCCGAACCGCCGCAATAAAGCACGGCATCGTGGTCGGCCAGAAGCGTCTCAACCGTTACATCGACGCCGACATTGACACCGCAATGGAAGGTGACGCCTTCGCCCTTGATCTGCTCGACGCGGCGATCGATGAAGTTCTTCTCCATCTTGAAATCAGGGATGCCATAACGCAGCAGGCCTCCAGCCTTCGATTCACGCTCATAAACGTGAACTTCGTGGCCGGCGCGGCCAAGCTGCTGCGCCGCCGCCATGCCCGAGGGACCGGAACCAATGATGGCGACCTTCTTGCCGGTGTGGATCGTCGCCGGCTTCGGCACGATGAAACCCAGCTCATAGGCCTTGTCGGCAATCGCCTGCTCGACAGTCTTGATGGCGACCGGCGCATCCTCAAGGTTCAGCGTGCACGCCTCCTCACAAGGCGCGGGACAGACGCGACCGGTAAATTCCGGGAAGTTGTTGGTGGAATGGAGGTTGCGGATCGCCTCCTCCCAGTTGTTGTTATAGACCAGATCGTTCCAGTCCGGGATCTGGTTATGCACGGGACAGCCCGTCGGGCCGTGACAATAGGGTATGCCGCAATCCATGCAGCGCGCCGCCTGCTTCTGCACCTCGGCATCTGACATCGGAATGGTGAATTCGCGGAAATGGCGGATACGATCCGATGCGGGCTGATACTTGCCCACCTGCCGGTCGATTTCCAGAAAACCTGTTACCTTGCCCACGTTTATGTCCTCACATCAAAGCGGAGCGCCTGTCGGGCCCCAGTACCGTCAAGCGACACCTAAAGCCGCCCGCAGCACGATGAACTCAAATCCGGTCTCGCCGCTCGTTCAATTGGTCGCCATGGGAACAGCGACCTCGATCATCAGCGAGACCAGTTGGTGTAGTGTTCTCACGCGGCGGATTACTCCGCCGCCACGCCCATGCGCATGCGCTCCATTTCCTCAAGTGCACGGCGGTATTCAACCGGCATGACCTTGCGGAACTTCGGACGGAACTCGCTCCAGCGGTCGAGTATATCCTTGGCGCGCGCCGAGTTCGTGTAGTGGAAGTGGTTCGAGATTAGCTGGTAGAGGCGCTCCTCGTCGTGGCGCGTCATGTCCTCGGAAACGTCCACGCGTCCCTTGTGCATGAGGTCGCCGCCGTGATGGTGCAGCTTTTCCAGCATGTCGTCTTCTTCCGGAACCGGCTCCAGTTCCACCATCGCCATGTTGCAGCGGGTGGCGAAATCGCCCTTTTCGTCGAGAACATAGGCCACGCCACCGGACATGCCGGCCGCGAAGTTACGGCCCGTTTCACCGAGAACGACGACGATGCCGCCGGTCATATATTCGCAGCCGTGATCGCCCACGCCTTCAACGACAGCGACAGCACCTGAGTTACGCACAGCGAAACGCTCGCCTGCTACGCCACGGAAATAGCACTCGCCAGTGATCGCACCATAGAGAACCGTGTTGCCGACGATGATCGAGTTTTCAGCGACGATACGTGTGTTTTCCGGCGGTCGCACAATGATGCGGCCACCTGACAAACCCTTGCCGACATAGTCGTTACCATCACCCACCAGATCGAAGGTGATGCCACGGGCAAGGAACGCGCCGAAGGACTGACCCGCCGTGCCGCGCAGCGTCACATGGATCGTATCGTCCTTGAGACCCTTATGGCCCCAGCGCTTCGCCAACGCGCCCGAAAGCATGGCACCGGCGGAGCGGTCGACGTTCTTGATCGGCACTTCGAAGACCACTGGTTCGCGGTTTTCGAGCGACGGCAAGGATTTCTCGATCAGCTTGCGGTCGAGGATATCGTCGATCGGGTGCTTCTGGCGTTCGGTCCAGAAGGTTGCTTCCTTGGGGGCTTCGACCTTGTGGAATATCCGGCTGAAATCCAGCCCCTTTGCCTTCCAGTGCGCCAGCATCTCATCCTTCTCGAGCAGTTCCGAAGCGCCGATGATCTCGTCCAGCTTGGTGACGCCCAGCGAGGCGAGGATTTCGCGCACTTCCTCGGCAATGAAGAAGAAGTAGTTGATGACGTGTTCCGGCGTGCCCTTGAAACGCTTGCGCAGAACCGGGTCCTGCGTGGCGACGCCGACCGGGCAGGTGTTAAGGTGGCATTTGCGCATCATGATGCAACCGGCCGCAATCAGCGGCGCGGTGGCAAAGCCGAACTCATCCGCGCCGAGCAGCGCGCCGATGATGACGTCTCGGCCGGTCTTCAGACCGCCATCCACCTGAAGGGCGACGCGCGAACGAAGACCGTTCAGCACCAGTGTCTGCTGGGTTTCGGCAAGGCCGATTTCCCATGGGGAACCCGCGTGCTTGAGCGACGTCAGCGGCGATGCACCCGTACCGCCATCGAAACCGGAAACGGTGATATGGTCGGCGCGTGCCTTGGCGACACCCGCCGCAACCGTGCCGACACCGACTTCCGACACCAGCTTCACCGAAACATCGGCTTCCGGGTTGACGTTCTTCAGGTCGTAGATCAGCTGCGCCAAATCTTCGATGGAGTAAATATCGTGATGCGGCGGCGGCGAGATAAGGCCGACGCCCGGCGTGGAGTGACGGGTCTTGGCGACCGTCGCATCCACCTTATGGCCGGGTAGCTGGCCGCCTTCGCCGGGCTTGGCACCCTGCGCCACCTTGATCTGCAACATATCGGCATTGACGAGATATTCGGTCGTCACGCCGAAGCGTCCGGATGCGATCTGCTTGATGGCCGAGCGTTCCGGGTTCGGCTTGCCGTTAAGCAATGGAAGGTAACGGTCGGATTCTTCGCCGCCCTCACCCGTGTTGGACTTGCCGCCAATACGGTTCATGGCGATGGCGAGCGTGGTGTGCGCCTCACGGCTGATCGAGCCGAAGGACATGGCCCCGGTCGAGAAACGCTTGACGATATCAGCCGCAGGCTCGACTTCATCGACGGAAACCGGCTTGCGGCCGAGCGCTTCCGCCGACTTGACCTTGAACAGACCGCGAATGGTGTTCATGCGCAGCGCCGTCTCGTTCACCATGCCGGCGAATTCGCGGTAGCGATCCTGGCTGTTGCCGCGCACGGCGTGCTGCAGCGAGGCGACGGCATCCGGCGTCCAGGCGTGGCTCTCGCCGCGCATGCGATAGGCATATTCGCCGCCGATATCGAGCGTATTGGCGAGGATCGGGTCCTTGCCGAAGGCAGCCGTGTGGCGCGCTACGGTTTCTTCTGCGATCTCGGTCAGGCCGACGCCTTCGATCGAGGTGGCGGTGCCGAAGAAATATTTCTCGACGAATTCCGACGACAGGCCAACGGCGTCGAAGATCTGCGCGCCGCAATAGGACTGGTAGGTGGAAATGCCCATCTTGGACATGACCTTGAGGATGCCCTTGCCCACCGCCTTGATATAGCGATAGACGACTTCATCATCCGACACTTCCTTCGGGAAGGCGCCGTGCTTGTGCATGTCGAGCAGCGTGTCGAAGGCGAGATAGGGGTTGATCGCCTCGGCGCCGTAACCGGCAAGCAGGCAGAAATGGTGAACTTCGCGCGGCTCACCAGTTTCCACGACGAGGCCGACCGAGGTGCGCAGACCCTTGCGGATGAGGTGATGGTGCACGGCGGCCGTCGCCAGAAGCGCAGGGATCGCGATACGATCAGGGCCAAGCTGGCGGTCGGACAGAACGATGATGTTGTAACCGCCGCGAACGGCGGATTCAGCCCGCTCGCACAGGCGGTCGAGCATTTCGGGCATGCCTTCTGCGCCACGCTCCACATCATAGGTGAAGTCCAGCGTCTTGGTGTCGAAACGGTCTTCCGTGTGACCGATGGAGCGGATCTTCTCCAGATCGCCATTGGTCAGGATCGGCTGGCGCACTTCCAGGCGCTTGGCGCGGGCCGCCCCTTCGTGGTCGAGAAGATTCGGGCGCGGACCGATGAACGAGACGAGGCTCATGACGAGTTCCTCGCGGATCGGATCGATGGGCGGGTTCGTCACCTGCGCGAAGTTCTGCTTGAAATAGGTGTAAAGCAGCTTCGACTTGTCCGACATGGCGGAAATCGGCGTATCGGTGCCCATGGAGCCGATGGCCTCCTGACCGGTCGTCGCCATCGGCGACATCAGGAGCTTCGTATCTTCGCTGGTGTAGCCGAAAGCCTGTTGACGGTCGAGCAGCGACACGTCGCGACGCAGCGCGCGCGGTTCAACCGGCTTCAGCTCTTCGAGGATGAGCTGCGTGCGGTCGAGCCAGCTACGATACGGATGCTTGGCGGCAAGCTCGTGCTTCACTTCCTCGTCGGAAACGATGGAGCCCTTTTCCATATCGATCAGCAGCATCTTTCCGGGCTGCAGACGCCACTTCTTGACGATGCGCTCTTCCGGCACGGGCAGCGTGCCTGCCTCAGACGCCATGATGATGCGGTCGTCATCGGTGACGAGGTAACGCGCCGGGCGCAGACCGTTTCGGTCGAGCGTCGCGCCGATCTGCTTGCCATCGGTGAAGGCGACGGCAGCCGGGCCGTCCCACGGCTCCATCAGCGCTGCATGATATTCGTAGAACGCCTTGCGTTCGGCGGACATGGACTGGTTGCCGGCCCAGGCTTCCGGGATCAGCATCATCACGGCATGGGCCATGGAATAACCGCCGCGCACGAGGAATTCGAGCGCGTTGTCGAAGCAGGCCGTATCCGACTGACCCTCGTAGGAAATGGGCCAGAGCTTGGAGATGTCATCGCCGAACAACGCGGAGGAAACCGACGCCTGACGCGCCGCCATCCAGTTGACGTTGCCGCGCAGCGTGTTGATTTCGCCGTTATGGGCGACCATGCGGTAGGGGTGCGCCAGTTTCCAGGACGGGAAGGTGTTGGTCGAAAACCGCTGGTGCACGAGCGCAACGGCGGATTCGAAGCGCGGATCGGCGAGATCCTTGTAATAGGCGCCCACCTGATAGGCGAGGAACATGCCCTTGTAGACGATGGTCGAGGAGGAGAGAGAAACGGGATAGAAATCCTGCGTTTCCTTGCCGCCGCCCTCGTCATAGATGCGGTTGGAGAGAACCTTGCGGATCAGGAACAGCTTGCGCTCGAAATCGGCATTGCTAGCAGCATCGCGGCCGGCGCCGATGAAGACCTGCACGTGGTGCGGTTCGGTCGCGGCGATATCCGGCGCCTTGGAGAGCGAGGAATTATCGACCGGCACATCGCGGAAGCCGAGGAACTGCTGCCCCTCTTCGCCGATAACGTCGACGATGACCTTCTTGTAGTGCTCGATGCGGGAAGGATCGCGCGGCATGAAGATATGGCCGACAGCGTACTCACCCGCCTTCGGCAGCGTCACGCCCTGCGTCGCCATCTCCTCACGGAAGAAACGATCAGGAATCTGCACCAGAATGCCCGCACCATCACCCATGAGCGGATCAGCGCCGACAGCGCCACGATGCGTGAGGTTTTCCAGGATGAACAGGCCGTCCTTGACGATCTGGTGCGACTTTTGGCCCTTCATATGGGCAACGAAGCCGACGCCGCAGGCGTCATGCTCATTAGCCGGATCGTAAAGACCCTGCCTTTCCGGCAAACCGCCCGCGAAACGCGCTTTCGCAGAAACGGGCGCGGCCGCAGCCGCGGTGGGACAGTCTGTGGTCAGGGTGGCGGCGGCGATGTCCGCCTGCGGCTTGTTCGTCATTTTTGTCCCTCCTGCAAAATTACTTGCATGGTTTCATGCGAAGATCCGGCTCGACACGAATTTTCGCTTTCCGCAAAAACTCGCATTCAATCCGGCTTTGGTCAATTTAGGACAGCAAAGCTGTCTCAATTCAGTAGGATTTTGGCAGAAACGGGCGGATTTAGCAAGGGTGCGAATCCAATTAGTGAAAGCCGCATTTCGCAGTGAAGTTTCGATACTGACCTATTGCGCGAAACTTTCTTGTCGCAAAGCAGGTCGACCCGTTGCTTTCATTACCGGATTTGCCAATCTCAATGTTCCGACCTAGAACTTTCCCCGTTATCGCTTCGAACAGCCCGAACAGAACCTCAGCTATCGGAAAGCCTTCAGAGATGTTTTTTGCTTCAGACAATTGGGCTGGCGCCCATCCGGCCGTCAACGAACGGCTTTCGCGGGAATCCACACGCTTTGCCGCAGCTTATGGCACCAGCGAACTCGATCTCTCCATCGAAAAGCGCTTCAACGAGATTTTCGAACGCGAAGTCGCGGTGTTTTTCGTCGCCACCGGCACGGCGGCCAATTCGCTCTCGCTGGCCAGCATCGCCCGCGCCGGCGGCCTGACCTTCTGTCACTCCGAAGCGCATGTAATCGAGGACGAGTGCGGTGCGCCGGATTTCTTTTCGGGCATGCGCATGGTCGCCGTCGAGGGACCGAACGGCAAGATGCTGCCGGAGACACTGATTGAGCGCATTGCCCGTTATCCGCAGGATGCCGTGCATCATGGCCGCGCCGCGGCCATCACCATGACACAGGCGACCGAAGCCGGCACCGTCTATACGCTCGATGAAATCGACGCCATCGCCAAAATCGCAAAAGACAACGGCCTGCCGCTGCATATGGACGGCGCGCGGTTTGCCAATGCACTTTCCGCACTCGGCACCACACCCGCCGAAATGACCTGGAAACGCGGCGTCGACGTCCTGTCTTTCGGCGGCACGAAAAATGGCTGCTGGTGTGCGGAGGCGATCGTCTTCTTCGATCCCTCGCTCGCCAGGGATTTTTCCTTCCTGCGCAAACGCACCGCCCAGCTTTTCTCGAAATCGCGTTTCATCGCCGCGCAATTCGAGGCCTATCTGCAGGACGATCTCTGGCTCGGTCTCGCCAGCCACGCCAATGCCATGGCCAATCGTCTGCGTGCCGGTTTTGCTTCGCTGAACAGCGCCCGCCTTGCATGGCCGACCCAGGCCAATGAAGTTTTCGCTATTCTTCCAAAGGCCGCCGCAGAGGCCGCCACGGCAAAGGGTGCAAAGTTCTATGACTGGCTGGAGCCGCGCGATATGCCGGAAAAGGTCGGCAAGGACGAAGTGCTGATCCGCATGGTCACGAGCTTTGCCACGACAGAAGCCGATGTGGACGAATTCCTGTCGATCTGCGCCGCCGTTTAAACTATCGCAGGGCGTCGTCTTGCGGCGCCCTCATACCTCCTGCAGCCGGTAACCGACACCGGTTTCCGTCAGGATATAGCGCGGCTGATCGGGGATTTTTTCGATCTTCTGCCGAAGCTGGCGCACGTAGACGCGCAAATATTGCACGTCGGTCAATTCGTCCCACACATGTTCCAGCAGGAAACGGTGGGTCAAAACCTTTCCGGCATGCTGCACCAGAACCCGCAGGATGTCATACTCCTTGGGTGAAAGCTTCACCTCCCGGTCCTCCACCTTGACGATGCGCCTGACCAGATCGACGGAAAGATCACCGGTCTGGAACACCGGCCTCTCCCCCTGGCTTTGCAGACGATGGCGCAGGGCGACACGGATGCGGGCGACGAGTTCGTTCATGCCGAAAGGCTTGGTGATGTAGTCATCGGCCCCCAGCTCCAGCGCCTTGACGATACCCGCCTCATCCGTGCGACTGGAGAGAATGATGACCGGCAGCGCCAGCCCTTCGCCGCGCCATTTCGCCAGAAGATCATGCCCCGATATATCCGGCAGGCCGAGATCGAGAACGACGAGATCGGGCTTGTCCTCGCTGACCAGCTCCATGGCGACCTTTGCATTCATCGCCTCGCTCACCGCATAGTCTTGGGTCGACAGCCCTACGCGCAAAAGCTTGCGGATCGGCGGTTCGTCGTCGACGATCAGAATACGAACGGCGGAATTGGTCATTTCCGATCTCCTTCAGCGGCGTTGCGCGGCATGATCGCTTGTCGTCGGCAATCGCGCCTTAATCATGATCGATCACCGGAGCACCGGAGGAAATCGGCAGACTGACGGTAAATTGCGCACCGGTACGGCCTGACCTGTTTTCCGCGTGGATCGAACCGCCCATGGCCTCGATAAACCCCTTGCAGATGGCCAGTCCTAGGCCCGTTCCGGCCTGCACATGATCCGTCTTGCGCACGCGGTAGAAACTGTCGAACACCCGCTCCGTATCGTCAGGTGGAATACCCGGTCCCGCATCGGCCACGGAGAGGAGGATATTCTTGCCCTGCCGCCAGCCGCGAATCTCGATGGCGGTATGTTCGGGAGCGTATTTGGCGGCATTGTCGATGAGATTGAACAGGACCTGTTCAAAAAGCACGGGGTCGACCTTCAGCATCGGCAGGTCGGAGGGAATATCCAGAACGATCTCATGTCTGACGACGATTTTGGCGGCGCGCGACAGCGCGGTTCCAACCATATCGCCCAAGAAATACAGACCGTAATTCGGCTCCATCGCGCCCGAGCCGATCCGCGTCATATCAAGAAGATTGGAAATGAACCGGTTCAGCCGCTCGGATTCCTCAATAATCGTCGAAAGCAGTTCGGCGCGCGCATCCGGCGGGATGTCCTCGGCGAAATCCTTCAACGTTCCGGCCGAACCCAGAATGGCCGCAAGCGGTGTTTTAAGGTCGTGGGAAATGGATGTCAGGAGCGCGGTGCGCAGCCGGTCGGTTTCCGCCGCAAGCCTTGCCCGGTCGACATCCGAGACAAGCTGGATTCGCTCGATAGCGAGCGCCGCCTGATCGGCCAGGGCATCGAACAGCCGCTGCTGTTCGGGCGTCAGAAGCGGACCAAGCCGGTCATCGTCCAGCCCCACCACGCCGACGGCGCCGCTGCCGGTGCGCAGGGGCAGGTAAAGACGTTTGGCGCCAGGAAGCGTATCCGCGCCCCTGCCAGCAGCCTTGTTATGTTCCCAGGCCCATTGCGCGGCGGCAATATCGGCATCCACCAGCGTATCGTCCGGCGGATATCCCGCCTTGACCATGATCGTATTGTTTTCCGGTAAAAGCAGAACGATCCGAACCTTCAGCATCGAGGCCATCTGGAAAGCGGCCGCCCACAGCACGTCGTCCAGCGTTCCCGTCACCGAAAGCTTCTTGGAGAACAGATATAAATCTTCCGTCGTTCGCGCTCTTGCCCGCGCAGCGGCGGCCTGCCTTTGCACGGCCGCCGTGAGATTGGAGGCGACAAGCGCCACGCCGAGATAAAACAGCAGCGCCACGACACTTTCCGGATCGCGAACAGTCAGGGTGTAACGCGGCTCGAGAAAGAAAAAATTGAATGCAAAAGCACCGAGCACGGAAGCATAAAGCGCTGGCCCCAGCCCGCCGCGTACGGCTGCGGCCAGAACCGCCATCAGGAACACCAGCGCCAGATTTCTGACATCAAGCATCTGGTCCAGCACGATGCCGGCCACGATCGCCAAACCGACGAACAGAGTGCTGTTAAGATAGGGTCGTATAGAAGGATGCGATTGCGCCGAGGCCGGCTTTGCAGCCTGGCCCAGTTTCTCTTCTTTTTTATCGCCTGAAATGACATGAACGCTGATATCGCCCGCATGGTCGATCAGATCATGCGTCAGCGAACGCTGAAAAATCCGCTGCCACCAGGATTTTCGCGGGCGGCCGATGATGATGTGGGTGAAATTATTGGCGTTGGCGTAGGAGACGATCTCCCGCGTGAGATCAAGCGCCGGCAGGGTCACCGTCTCGCCGCCGAGCTGCTGGGCAAGCCGCATCGCGCCGGCCAGCCGGTCCTTCTCCAACTCTGACAATTGTTGCGAACGCGGCGTATCGAGATGCAGCGCCGTCCAGGGCGCGCGCAGACGATCCGCCTGCCGGCGGGCATAACGCACCAGCCCCGGGCCGTTGCTGCCATGGTCAAGGCAGACCAGAACCCTGTCTCCTGCCGCCCAAGGGCCGGAAATGGCGTGGGACTGCATGTGATTGAGCAATTGCTCATCCACCCGTTGCGCGGTGCGCCGGAGCGCAAGCTCCCGCAGCGCCGTCAGATTGCCGCGCGAGAAATAATTCTCGATGGCGCGCCGGGCAGTGCGGGGCAGGTAAACCTTGCCATCCTGCAGCCGTTTGATCAGATCGTCTGGCGTAATATCGATTATTTCGACATCGTCGGCCCGGTCGATGATGCTATCGGGCACCGTTTCACGAACACGTATGCGGGTGATCTGCGCAACGACATCGTTCAGGCTTTCGACATGCTGGATGTTCAGCGTCGTATAGACGTCGATTCCCTGCGCCAGAATTTCCTGAACGTCCATGTAGCGCTTGGGGTGGCGGCTGCCGGCGGCATTGGTGTGAGCAAGTTCATCGACCAGAACCAGGGCGGGACGACGGGCGAGAATGGCGTCGAGATCCATCTCTTCGAGCACCTGACCACGATAATCGATACGCCGGCGCGCGATGATCTCGAAACCCTGCACCAGCGTTTCGGTTTCCCGGCGGCCATGGGTTTCCACGACGCCGATAACGGCGTCCACCCCATCGGCCAGCTTCGCACGACCGGACATCAGCATTTCATAGGTCTTGCCGACGCCGGGCGCTGCCCCCAAGAATATCTTCAGCCGGCCCCGCGCCTCGCGGCGGGCGTTTTCCAGCAGCGCATCGGGCGATGGTCGGCTCGGCATATCGCGATTGTCGTCAGGCATTTAACCCACCAGTGGTCGAGGCTATGGCTTGCGAACAAGCCATAGCCATTTCAGTTCATGAGCCGGCTGCGTCAAGAGTCATATTGAGCGCCAGCACATTTACGACCGGCTCTCCCATAAATCCGAGTTCCGGTCCTTCGACATGGCGCTCGACGATGGCGCGCAGGGACGCCTCATCCATGCCCCTCGCCTTGGCGACACGGGGAACCTGGAAATAAGCGGCTTCCGGCGAAACATGCGGATCAAGACCGCTGCCCGAGGCCGTCACCAGATCGGCCGGCACCTCAGCTGTCGGATTTTCGGTTTTCGCCGCCTCGTAATCCTGCTTCACCCGGTCGATGAGCTTTGCGCTCGTCGGACCGAGGTTGGAGCCGGAAGACGAAGCCGCATTATAGCCGTCGCCGGCGGCCGACGGCCTGCCGTGGAAATATTTCTCGCCGGTGAAAGCCTGCCCGATCAATTGCGATCCGACGACAGTGCCATTCTTCTCGATCAGGCTGCCATTGGCCTGAACGGGAAAGATCGCCTGCGCGAGACCTGTCATGCCCAGCGGATAGGCAAGGCCGGTGATGGCGGTGGTGGCGAGGATCAGCACCAGTGCGGGACGAAACTGTTTAAACATTGTCTTTACTCCTCAGGCAAGACCGAGCGCCGTGATGGCGAGGTCGATGGCCTTGATGCCGATGAAGGGAACGATGACGCCGCCGAAGCCATAGATGACCAGATTGCGTAACAGCAGCGCGTCCGCGCCGATCGGCCGGTATTTGACGCCTTTCAGCGAGAGCGGGATCAACGCGATAATGATGAGCGCGTTGAAGATGATGGCCGACAGGATGGCGCTCTGCGGTGTCGAAAGCCCCATCACGTTCAGAACACCGAGCTGCGGATAAAGCGCCAGGAACATTGCCGGGATGATGGCGAAGTATTTTGCGATATCGTTGGCGATGGAGAACGTCGTCAGCGCGCCGCGCGTCATCAGCAATTGCTTGCCGATTTCCACGATCTCGATGAGCTTGGTCGGATCGCTGTCGAGATCGACCATATTGCCCGCCTCACGGGCCGCGACCGTGCCGGTATTCATGGCGACGCCGACATCGGCCTGCGCCAGCGCAGGTGCGTCGTTGGTGCCATCGCCGCACATGGCCACAAGCTTACCCTTCGCCTGTTCCTCGCGGATAAGCTCCAGCTTGTTTTCCGGTGTCGCCTGGGCGAGGAAATCATCGACGCCGGCTTCCGCTGCGATGGCGGCGGCCGTCATCGGGTTGTCGCCAGTGATCATGACAGTGCGGATGCCCATGCGGCGAAGCTCTGCGAAACGCTCGCGAATGCCGCCCTTGACGATATCCTTCAGCTGCACGACGCCGAGCAGCTTTCCATCCCGCACGACGGCGAGCGGCGTGCCGCCTGTCTTGGCGATCTCTTCCGCAATTGTCCGGATGCCGCGTGCGGCGTCCGTTTCGGTTTTGACGGCAACCGCCGCATTACCCTGTTGCGAAGCGCCGCCGTTGACGTAGGCTAGAACGGCGTCGACTGCGCCCTTGCGGATGGAGGAGCCTTCAAAATCGACACCGCTCATGCGGGTCTGGGCGGTGAAGGGTACGAAATTCGCATGCAGTTTCTGCATGTCACGGGCGCGGATGCCGTATTTTTCCTTGGCGAGAACCACGATGGAACGGCCTTCCGGCGTTTCGTCGGCAAGGGAGGCAAGCTGCGCCGCATCGGCCAGTTCCTGCTCGGAAACGCCGGCAACGGGGCGGAATTCGGTTGCCTGCCGGTTACCAAGGGTGATGGTGCCGGTCTTGTCGAGCAACAACGTATCCACATCGCCGGCCGCCTCGACGGCGCGGCCGGACATGGCGAGCACGTTGAAACGCACCAGCCTGTCCATACCGGCAATGCCGATGGCGGAGAGAAGAGCACCGATAGTGGTGGGGATAAGCGTCACGAACAGCGCCACCAGCACGATGATGGGGATGGAACCGCCGGCATAGGATGCAAAGCTCGGAATGGTCGCAGTGGCCAGCACGAAAATCAGCGTCATGCCCGCGAGCAGAATGTTGAGCGCGATCTCGTTCGGCGTCTTCTGGCGTTCAGCACCCTCAACCAGCGAGATCATCCGGTCAAGGAAGGTGGAACCCGCAGCGGCCGTGATGCGAACCCTGATCCAGTCCGACAGCACCTGCGTACCGCCGGTGACGGCAGAGCGATCACCGCCGGATTCACGGATGACGGGAGCGGATTCGCCGGTGATTGCCGCCTCGTTGACGGAGGCGACACCTTCGATGACCTCTCCGTCGGAGGGAATGATATCGCCGGCCTCGACGAGAACGACATCGTTCACCTTCAGGCCGGCGCCCGCCACCATCTTATACTGGCTGCGATCATCGCCGGTGAGCAGTTTCGCCTGGGTTTCGGTGCGGGTCCGGCGCAGTGAATCCGCCTGCGCCTTGCCGCGCCCTTCGGCGACGGCTTCCGCGAAATTGGCGAACAATACGGTGAACCAGAGCCAGAGATTGATCTGGAAGGAAAAGCCGAGATTGTCGCCACCCATGATGAAATCGCGGATGAACAGCACTGTTGTCAGCACCGACACCGTCGCGACCACAAACATGACCGGGTTGCGGGCCAATGTGCGCGGATTGAGCTTTTTGAATGCGGCGGCGACAGCCGGAACGAGAATGCGAGAATCAAGGATGCTCGCTTGTTTGGACTGGCTCATGAAGAGGCTCCAGCGTTTGAAACGGGGCGACCAATAAAGATCGATCAGCCCGTGATAACTTCGAGAGCGACGACGGCGGCGACAAGAGCCGCCATCATCGCGAGAATGACATTGGAAGCGCACCAGCCGCCGGGCGTGGCGCTCCCCCTGCCGGGAGCGCCTTTGCGGATGGAAACGATGCGGTTACTTCGGGATTTGTCGTCGTTCATGGCATCACCTCAGAAGACCTGGCCTACCGCCATCGCCAGATGTTCGGCAACCGGGCCGAGCGCCAGTGCAGGCAGGAAGGTAAGGCCGCCGACAATCAGGATCGTGCCGACCAGCAGGCCGACAAAAAGCGGGCCATCCGTCGGGAAGGTGCCAGCCGAAGCCGGAACGGTCTTCTTGGCGACCAGCGAACCGGCAATGGCGAGTGCCGGAATGATAACCAGAAAACGGCCCATCAACATGCCGAAACCAAGCGTGATGTTGTACCAGGTCGTATTGCCGGTAAGCCCGCCGAAGGCGGAGCCGTTATTGGCGGCCGCCGAGGTATAGGCATAGAGGATTTCGGAGAAGCCGTGCGGCCCCGCCGTTCCTATCGATGCCACGGCCGAAGGCAGAACAGTAGCCGTCGCCGTGAAGAAAAGCATGGCGAGCGGCAGGCAGAGAATGGCCAGAACCGCCATCTTCATTTCCTTGGCCTCGATCTTCTTGCCGAGATATTCCGGCGTCCGCCCGACCATCAGCCCTGCCACGAAGATGGCGATGACGATGAAGAGCAGAATGCCGTAAAAACCCGCGCCGACACCGCCGACGATCACTTCGCCCAGTTGCATATTGATAAGCGGGACAAGACCACCCAGCGCCGTGAAGCTGCCATGCATGGCATTGACCGCACCGCACGAGGCCGCGGTGGTGATGACCGCGAAGAGCGACGAGAGCGCCACGCCGAAACGGGCCTCCTTGCCCTCCATATTGCCGCCGGCAAGACCGAAACCGTGCATCAGCGGATTTCCGGCCGCTTCCGCCCAATAGGTAACGGCGACGCCGGCGATGAACAGCACGCCCATGGCGGCGAGGATCGCCCAGCCCTGACGCTGGTTGCCGACCATACGGCCAAAGACATTGGTGAAGGCTGCCCCGATGGCGAAGATCGACACCATCTGGATCATGTTGGAAATGGCGTTGGGGTTTTCGAACGGGTGCGCGGAATTGGCACTGAAGAAGCCGCCGCCATTGGTGCCCAACATCTTGATCGCCAGCTGCGACGCTACGGGCCCGACGGCAATGGTCTGCTGCGCGCCTTCCAGCGTCTGCGCATTCACATAGGCGCCGAGCGTCTGCGGCACGCCGAGCCAGACGTAAACGAGGGTCAGCGCAATGCAGAAGGGTAAAAGCACGTAGAGGGTCGCGCGGACCATATCCACCCAGAAATTGCCGATCGCCTTGCCGGAAGCGCGGGCAAAAGCGCGGATCAGGCCGATGGCTATGGCCATGCCTGTTGCGGCGGAGACGAAGTTCTGCACGGTGAGACCGGCCATCTGGGTTAGATAGGACAGGGTGCTTTCGCCGCCATAATTCTGCCAGTTGGTGTTGGTGACGAAGCTGACCGCCGTGTTGAAGGACAACTCTGGTCCCACTGCCGTCATTCCCTGCGGATTATAGGGCAGCACGGCCTGAAAGCGCATCAGGGCATAAAGCAGGGTGAACCCGAGAAGATTGAAGAGAAGCATGGAAAAGGCATAGGTCGTCCAGTGCTGCTCCTCACGTTCGCTGGTCCCGGCAAGCGCATAAAGGCCGCGCTCGACGGGTGCGAGAACCGACGACAACAGGGTGCGCTCGCCATTAAAGACACGCGTCATATAAAAGCCGAGCGGCTTCACCAGCGCAAAAATGATCCCGCAGAAAAGCAGGACCTGAAACCATCCATTGAGGGTCATGGTACTTTAACTTTCAATAGCCGTCGCTTCGATCAGAAACGTTCGGGGCGAATGAGAGCATAGGTGAGATAGGCGGCGATAAAGACCGTGACGGCGCCGCTTAAGATATAGTCAAATGTCATCGCAGCCTCCGTCTAAAGCCGGTCGCAGGCGCGCGTATAGGCAAAGCAGAGGGCGAAAAACACCGTGGCTGCACCGATCAGAACAACATCCATCATCGATGGGACTCCTTTTTAATCGAGGAGCCGGACAGGAAGAAAAGCGCCGTCATGTGGGACGTCGCTTTTCAATCTTTCTGGCTGAGAAGGGAACACCATCCCTTCCCGCACAGAAGAATGCACCCGAACCGCATAAAGGTTCGAGACGGCCACAGATGGAATAAAATAGGAATCCTATAGGAATTTCGATGCCCGCCGGTCGCGGGCATCGCTACCGCTACTTAGAGTTTTGACGCATCTCCGGACGGAAAACCGGGGTCCACTTTCCTGGAAATGCTCTAAGCGAGCCGGCTGTCACCGAAAGCGGAAACGATGGTTTCCGCCGGGCTTTTACTGGCAAGCAGCGCGGCCAACAAAATGCGGGCCTGTCCGGGACGAAGCGTGGATGAATGCACGGCGCCCGCTGCGACAAGGTCATGCCCGCCGCCACCGCCGCCGTAACTTGCCACGAGCCGCCCTTCTGGAACGCGGCTGGAAACGATGACGGGAACGCCGCGTTCTGCGCAGCGCTTCACGGCTTCGGCGATACGCGGATTGGCGTTGCCGGAACCAAGTGCGGCAAGAACGATGCCTTTCGCGCCCGCCTGCAGGCTTGCATCGATATGGGTGGCATCACAGCCGGGATGAATGGCGACGATATCGACGCGCTGATCGGTTACCGGGGCGGAAAGCCGCAGCGTTGCAACAGCAGTCAGCGGCCGGGCCGAGCGGAAGGCGTCGGCCTCGTCCGCGCTCAGCTTGTAAAGCCCCCAGGCCGGCAGACAGCGGCCGCCGAAGGAGAGAAGTACGCCTTTTGCGGCATTCGCCTGATCGAGCGCTGTTTCTATGGCGCGGACCAGATTGGCCGGCCCGTCGGCGTCCTTATGGTCTGCCGTAAACTGCGCGCCGGTGAAGACCACCGGCTTTGTGATGGCCTGTTGCAAATGCACGAGCAGCGAGGATTCTTCCATGGCGTCGGTGCCATGCAGAACCACGACGCCGGCAACGGCGGGATCATCAAGCTCCACACCCACCGCAACGCTGATGCGCTGCATGTCCGCCAGCGTCAGGCTGGAGGAATCCTTCGCCATCAGATCGACCGGCTTCAGCCGGGCGTTGATCTGCGGAACCAATGCCAGCAGATCCTCACCCGAAAGGCTGGGCAGGCTTGCGCCATCGGCGCCACGCCGGCTGGCGATGGTGCCGCCAGTGGCGATGACCGCCACCAGAGGCTCTGCGCCCTGCCCGCTCACTGTGATGCTCCCGCACGCTCGTCCGTAAGGCGGTAGATGCGGTCACGCAGCAGATACCAGCCGATGACGAGCGCTGGAATGATGACAATCAGCGAGGCGATTGTCCAGGAGCCGACAGGATAGTCAAACGCCATCAGCACAAGGACACCGAAAAGGAAGATGAGTGTGAGGATGCCGGTATAGGGCGCGCCGAACATGCGGAAATCCGGGCGCGCAAGCTCGCCACGCTGCGAAAGCTGCCAGAGCTTCAGCTGGCAGAGCACGATAACGGCCCAGGCGCATATGATGCCAAGCGCTGACAGGTTAAGTGCGATTTCGAACGCGGCGGAGGGGACAACGGCATTGAGCGCGACGCCGAATACGGTAACGACGGCGGTAACCGCGATGCCCCCATAGGGCACGCCATTCTTGTTCATCTTCGCCAGAGCTGCCGGGGCCGAGCCGGAAACCGCCATGGAGTGAAGAATGCGGCCGGTGGAATAGAGCCCGGCATTGAGCGAGGACAGAACGGCGGTCAGAACGACGAGGTTCATGATCACGTCAGCGCCCTCAACGCCGATGGAGCCGAAGAAGGTCACGAACGGGCTCTCGCCGGCCTTGTAGGCCGTGTAGGGCAGGAGCAGCGTGAACAACAGCACCGAGCCCACGTAAAACACGACGAGCCGCAGGACGACGGCGCGGATGGCGCGCGGCATGACCTTGCGCGGGTCTTCGGTTTCGCCTGCTGCCGTACCAATCAACTCGATTGAGGCATAGGCAAAAACCACGCCTTGAATGATGACGAAGGCTGGAAGAATACCGTTGGGGAAAAAGCCGCCATTGTCAGTGATGAGGCTGAAGCCGGTGACGTGGCCCTCGATGGGCGTACCGAAAATGACGAAATAAACGCCGACGACGAGGAAGATCGCAAGCGCCAGCACCTTGATCAGGCTGAACCAGAACTCCAGTTCGCCGAACACCTTCACCGACAGCATGTTCATCGCCAGCACGACCACCAGCGCCGTCATCGCGAAGACCCACTGGTCGATACCCGCAAGCCACGGAACATATTGCTTGAAGAAATTCATATAAAGCGCAACGGCGGTTACATCGGCCACAGAGGTCATGGCCCAGTTGAGCCAATACATCCAGCCGGCTGCAAAGGCCATCTTCTCGCCGTAGAACTCGCGTGCATAGGACACAAAGGAGCCGGAGCTCGGGCGATGCATGATAAGCTCGCCGAGCGCACGCAGCACCAGAAATGCGAAGAAACCGCAGAGTGCATAAACGAAGACCAGCGCCGGGCCTGCCTGCGCGAGACGCCCACCGGCACCCAGAAACAGGCCGGTGCCGATAGCGCCGCCGATGGCGATCATCTGGATCTGACGCGGCTTGAGGGCCTTGTGGTAACCGAGGTCTTCTTCGACGAAGACCTCACGGTCGGCAGACGCCGTTTTCCCAGAATGCATGGATATTTATCCTCCCGATAAAAGTGCTTGCAGTCGGCGATAAGCCGGAAATGAAAATGAAACTGGCACAGTCCGCGCTGGAATAGGGCCAGCATTCATGCTCATGCGCGCTGTAAAGCTGCATGACAGATTTTGGCCGTCATAATGGCAGATAATACCGTTCGTCAAGCGTATTCGATATGATTGACCTTCTCCTCCACCCCCATTAAGGTCAAAAAATCTGTAAGACAGCTTTACAGATATAGCAACGCTTAAAAAGCCAGTGGAGGAAAAAGTGAGCGTGACGCGCAAGGAGCATGATTTGCTCGGGACGAAGGAAATTCCGGCGGATGTCTATTGGGGCGTGCACACGGCGCGCGCTGTGGAAAACTTCAAGATCACCGGGGTGACCATAGGCCACAACCCTTATCTCGTCCGGGGACTGGCCTATGTGAAAGAGGCGGCCGCACGCGCAAATCACGAGCTCGGCCTCATCGACACCGAACGCATGGAAGCCATCGCAGAGGCCTGCCGCGAAATCCGCGCCGGGGCGCTGCATGAGCAGTTCGTGGTGGATGAAATCCAGGGCGGAGCCGGTACCTCCACCAACATGAACGCCAATGAGGTCATCGCCAACCGCGCGCTTGAACTGCTCGGTCACGAAAAAGGCGATTATGCCCGCCTTCACCCGAACGACCATGTCAATCTCAGCCAATCGACCAACGACGCTTATCCGACCGCGATCAATGTCGGCCTGATCGAGGCGATCGATGATCTGGCGGCTTCCATGGGCGTTCTGAAGGACGCTTTCGACCGCAAGGCGCAGGAATTTGCCGGCTTCATCAAGATCGGTCGCACGCAATTGCAGGACGCCGTGCCGATGACGCTCGGCCAGGAGTTCCGTACCTTCGTGGTGATGCTGGGAGAAGATCAGGCGCGTCTCATCGAATCCGCAGCACTCCTGCACGAAATCAATCTCGGCGCCACCGCCATTGGCACCGGGCTGAATGCACCGCGCGGTTATGCAGCGCTTGCCTGCCAGCATCTGGCGGAACTGACGGGAAGGCCGCTCGTGACGGCTGCCGACCTGATCGAAGCCACGCAGGACCCTGGCGCTTTCGTGCATCTCTCCGGCGTGCTGAAACGCGTCGCCGTCAAACTATCGAAGACCTGCAACGATCTTCGCCTGCTCTCCTCCGGTCCGCGCGCCGGGATTGGCGAAATCACCCTGCCCTCCGTTCAGGCGGGTTCCAGCATCATGCCGGGCAAGATCAATCCGGTCATTCCCGAAGTGGTCAACCAGGTGGCCTATGCAGTGATCGGCAATGACATCACCATCACCATGGCGGCCGAAGCCGGGCAGTTGCAGCTGAACGCTTTCGAGCCGATCATCGTGCGTGCGCTTTCACAGAGCATCAGCCAACTCAGCGCCGCCTGCCGCACCTTGGCGGAACGTTGCGTCGACGGCATCGTCGCCAATCCGGCCATCATGGCGCAGCGCGTGGAAGAATCGATCGGCCTCGCCACCGCACTCAACCCGCTGATCGGTTATTACGCGGCAACGGAAGTCGCCAAGGAGGCGCTTGCCAGCGGCCGCACCGTGCCGCAGGTGGTTCTGGAACGCGGTTATCTTACCGATGCGCAATTGCAGCAAGCGCTGAGCCCACGGCACCTTGCCAACTTGCCCGCCGTCACGGTTGGCGAAGCCGATCTTCGCCAATGATCGTCGTCACCACCTGTTTCACCTGCCCAAGGTGAAGCTCCATCGCCTCCCGCGCCTCGGGCGCTGAACCCCGCCGGATCGCCTCGACGATCCGGCGGTGCTCGAAATTCGAGGCGACGCGGCGACCGGCCATCAGGTTGACCATCTCTGACTGTTGGGACAGCGCCTCACGGGCGTCGGCCACCACCTTGGCGAACAGCCTGTTGGCCGAAGCTTCCGCGATGGCGCAATGAAATTGCCCATCCAGCAGCACCCAGGGATGCGGCCTTTCTTCGGCTTCCATCCGGCCGCAAAGATCAAGCAAGACCGCCAGTTGCGTGTCCGTCCGCCTCAACGCTGCCCAACCGGCCGCGGGAACCTCGATGAAAGGGCGAGCCTCGATCAGATCGCGGGCGGAATAGGCGCCGTAATTCAATTCGGAAGGCGGCGTCGGCGTCATCACATAGGTGCCGCTTCCGGTGCGGGTCTGCGTCAGCCCCAGAGTCTGGAGAGACCGCAAAGCCTCGCGAACAATCGGTCGGCTGACGCCATATCGGGCGGCCAGATGGGCTTCGGAAGGCAGCCGGGTGCCGACCGCAAGCTGCCCCGAAGTGATGGCGGAACGGATATCATCGAACACCGCTTCTGCGGCATTCTTGCGATTGATCGGCTGCGCATCCGCAAGCCAATCCGACAACCCGCCCATCTTCAAACCCTCCGCACTCTCAATATGTTCGCAATATCAACGCAAAACCAGAATCGTCCAAACGCAAAAAGGACGGCCGCCGCTCTCGCGGCTAAGCCGACCTTCCTAACATCATCCTGCCCGCCGGAACAACGACGGCGGAGATTTTTGTTGGAGAGAGGACGCGGTATAGCCGCACCCTCTCTCCACGTCAGATGTTACGCCTTGACTTCCGCTCCCTCCGGCTTGTCGTCCTCACGCGGAATACGGAACCATGCGACATAGAGCGCGGGGAGGAAAAGCAGCGTCAGCGCCGTACCCACCACAATGCCGCCCATCATCGCATAGGCCATCGGCCCCCAGAAAATTTCCCGGGAGATGGGGATGAGGGCAAGCGTGGCCGCCGCCGCCGTCAGCATGATTGGCCGCATGCGGTGCTCGGTTGCCTCGATGACGGCGCGCCACGCCGAAACCCCTTCGCTTCTCAGATGCTCGATCTGCACGACAAGGATAACCGAGTTGCGGATCAGGATGCCGATCAGCGCCAGCACACCGAGAATGGCGACGAAGCCCATCGGCGCATTGGAGAAGAGCAGCGCCACCACGACACCGATCAGGGCAGTCGGCGCGACGGCGAATACAAGGAACAGCCGGCTGAAGCTTCGCAGCTGGATCATCAGGATCGTCGCCATAGCAAACAGCATCATGGGCACGACAGCGACAATCGGCGCCTGCGAATCCGCGCTGGATTCCACCGAGCCACCCGTCTCCAGCGTGTAGCCGACGGGAAGCGTTTTCTGGAACGCCTCGATCTTCGGCTTCAGCTGTTCCACAATCGTGGCCGGCTGCGTTGGGCCGATAATGGCGGCCTTGACCGTGACAGTCGGGATCCGGTCGCGACGCCAGATGGTCGGCTGTTCCAGCTCATAGCGGAAATTGGCGATCGCCGAAAGCGGGACGGCCTTGCCGTTGGTCGCCGGCAATTGCAGGTTCTGCAATGTCTCGATGGAGCCGCGTTCGGACATCTGCGCCCGCGCCACCACGTTGACGAGGTAGATATCGTCTCTCACCTGCGTGACTGTGGAGCCTTCGACAATGCTGTTCATGGCATTGGCGATGTCTTCCGAGGAGACGCCGAGCTGGCGAGCCTTGTCCTGCAGAACATCGACCTTGACCACGCGCGTCGGCTCGTTCCAGTCCATGACCATGTTGGACAGCAGCCGGTTTTCGCCGACGACGCCCGACAATTGCTGTCCAAGCTCGCGGACTTTCTGGATATCGGGGCCACTCAGGCGATATTGAACCGGTTTCCCGACGGGAGGACCGATATCAAGCAGTTTCACGAAGGCGTCGGTGCCGATAAATGTCTTGTTCAGATAGTCCTGCAACTCGATGCGCACCTTGTCGCGCACATCCAGCCCCTTGGTGACGATGACCGTCTGACCGAAGGTGACGTCAGGCGTCTGCACGTCGAAAGACAGGATGAAACGCGGCGCGCCTTCACCAACATAGCTTGTCCAGTGATCGACATCCGGATTCTTGGCCAGCATATCCTGTTCGAACTTGGCCATCTGCCGGTTGGTTTCGGCAATGGAGCTGTTCTGCGGCAGGTTCCAGTCGACGATCAGCTCCACGCGGTCGGAAGACGGGAAGAACTGTTGCTGCACCAGGCTCATGCCGCCAATGGACAGGGCAAACAACGCAACCGTAGCGACGATCGTCACCCAGCGCCAGCGCAGCGCCCGGCCGAGAAGCCAGGAAAATGCGGAGGCAAAACGGCCTTTTTTCTCATGGTGCGATTTCATCGTCTTCGGCAGGATCGCCACGCCAAGCAGCGGCGTGAAGAGAACCGCGACGATCCATGACACGATCAGCGAAACGGCGATCACCACAAAAAGCGTGAAGGTGAATTCACCAGCCGCGCTGTTGTTGAGACCGACCGGAATGAAGCCGGCAACAGTGACCAGCGTACCGGTCAGCATCGGGAAAGCGGTCGAGGTATAAACATAGGTCGCCGCTTTCCTGAGATCGTCTCCGACCTCGAGCCGCGCGACCATCATCTCAACGGCAATCATCGCATCATCGACGAGAAGGCCGAGCGCGATGATGAGGGCGCCCAGAGAGATACGCTGCAAGGAAATGCCGGTATATTCCATGTAGACGAAGGTGATCGCCAGCACGAGCGGAATGGAAACGGCAACCACCATGCCGGCCCTGAGGCCAAGGCTGATGAAGCTGATGACGAGAACGATGGCAATCGCCTCCAAGAGGGCCGAGGTGAAACCGGAGACCGCCTCATCGACCACCGCAGGCTGATCGGACACGCGATGCACGTCGACACCAACCGGCAGATCCGCCACCACCCGCTTCATCTGCGCATCCAGCGCCTCGCCGAAATGCAGCAGGTTCGCGCCGGTTTTCATGCCGATCGCAAGGCCGATGGCCGGCTGGCCGTTAAAGCGGAACAGCGAGGATGGCGGGTCGACATAACCGCGCCGGATCGTCGCCACTTCCGTCAGCGGGAAGAACCGGTTGTTGACCCGCAGATTGATGGACCGCAGGCTGTCCTCGGAGGTGAACTGGCCGCTGACACGCAGCGCCACGCGCTCTGGCCCGGCATTGACGAAACCGGATTGCGTGACGGCGTTCTGTGATTGCAGCGTCTTGATGATCGACTGCTGGTCGATGCCGAGCGCCGCGATCTTCCGCGTGGAGAACTCCAGATAGATCGCCTCGTCCTGCGCGCCGATGACATCGACCTTGCCGATATTGTCGACAGTCAGCACCTTCGCACGGGCATCCTCCACCAGATCGCGCAATTGTCGCTGGCTGAGACCATCGCTGGTGAAAGCGTAGATATTGCCATAGACATCGCCGAAACGGTCGTTGAAGAAGGGACCGACAACGCCCGAGGGGAAATCGCCCTTGATATCGCCGATCATGTTGCGCACCCGCAACCATGTCGGTTCGACGTTGCGTGCCTTGGTTTCCGGCACCAGCTCCACGAAGATCGTCGTGCGGCCGGCCACCGTCTGGCTGCGCAAATGATCGAGATTGTCGAGTTCCTCGAGCTTCTTCTCGATCCTGTCGGTCACCTGCCGCGCCACTTCTTCGGCGGAGGCGCCTGGCCATTGCGCGCTGATCACCATCGTCTTGATGGTGAAGTTCGGATCTTCCTCGCGACCAAGGTTGATATAGGAGAAAACGCCGGCAAGAACGAAAACCAGCATGAAGTACCAGACGAGCGAACGGTGCTCGAGCGCCCAGTCGGAAAGATTGAATTTCTTCACTGACGGACCTCCTGATCGATCCTGATGGCCTGTCCATCCTTGAGCTTGTGAACGCCGGCGCTGGCGACGCGCTCGCCGGGCTTGACGCCGCCGGTGATGCGCACGTTGCCGCCTTCGACCGGCTCACCCTCTATCGTGACCGGGCGGAGCGTTACCGTTGCCGTATCGGCATTGACGATCCAGACACCCCACCCCTTGTCGGTTTTCAGCAGGGCCGAGGAAGGAAGCATGATCTGCGGTTCGGATGCGGCAAGCACCGAGGCCGTGACGACGGAGCCCAGCCGGAATGCCGGTGGCGCATCCTGAAGGCTGATCTTCGTGCGGCGCGTGCGCGTCGCCGTTTCGGCTTCCGGAGCGATCTCGCGCACCACGCCGGTGGTTCGAATTTTCGGATCGAGCTGCAGGGCGATCTCGAAGGCGGAGCCGATCTCCAGGCGCTGCGCCGCAAATTGCGGAACGTCGACCACCACATCGCGCACTTCCGGGCGAGCGATGGTCACGACTGTCTGGCCGGCCGAGACAACCTGACCGATTTCGCCCGAAGTCCCCGTCACCACGCCGTCAAATTCCGCATGCAGCTGCGCATAGCCCAGCTGCTCCTCGGCTTTGTCCAGATTGGCGCGGGCCTTGGCGACGGCGGCGTTGGCGGTGCGTGTTGCCTGTTGGGCTTCTTCCAGCGCGGCCTCCGTGCCGCTGCGGGCCTCCGCCAGCACGCGCTGGCGCTGCTCGGTCGTTATTGCATTGGCGAGCTGCGCTTCCGCATTGGAAAGGTCGGACTGCGCGCTCTTCACCGCAAGCTCCAGCGCCAGCGGATCGATCGACGCGACTACATCACCTTTCTTTACAAGATCGGCGACATCGACATTGCGCGCGATGATGCGCCCGAGAACGCGAAAGCCGAGATCGGTCTGAATGCGCGATTCCACCGTGCCGGTCAGTCGCAGGGCTTCGGCCGACTTCTCTTCCACCACAACGGAAAGCACCGGACGCGGCGCCTCGGCGTTGGCTTCCTGCTTCTCCTCGCAGGAGGAAACCGCGATCGCCGCAACCGCCAAAAACAAGCTTCTGTATATATTGGACATTATTGTGCCTGCCCCTTTTCATAGGCGACCTTTTCACCGGCGTGGAGAAATTTGGTACCAACGGTGACGACAAGTTCGCCGGGATTGAGCCCTTGTGCGACGACGAATTGACCTGTCTCGTAGTCGGCGACCTCGACACGCCGCATGGCGATTTCCGAAGATTGCGGATCGACCACCCAGACGGCAGGCAGGCCGTCCTGCGACGTCATCGCCGACCACGGAAGCTCAATCGCATCGATCTGTTCGAAACGGAAATGGCCGGAAACGGGCGCGCCGAGCGGCATCGTCATGTCGCCGTTCAGACCCACCTTGACCCTGATCGTTCCATTGTCGGGGTCGATCGTCGGAGAAATCTCCCGCACCGGCGCCGCAATTCTGCGGGCGGGATCCGACAGGAGGCTGACATTGACAAGATTATCGATATCGCGCTCGAGGAACAGGGATTCATAAACGTCGAAGACCGCATCGCGCGGCCCGTCATGCGCCAGCGTGAAAACGAGCTGGGCGGCCTGCGCCACCTGGCCGACCTCCACATTACGCGCCGTGATGACGCCATCCGCATCCGCCCTGAGTTCGGTATAGGACAGGGCATCGCGCGCCGTATCGAGCTGCGCCTGCGCCGATCTCACCGCACCCTGCGTCGTGAGCAGGGTTTCCTGGGCCTTGTCGACCGCCGAACGCGAGGTCACCTGCGTCTTGAAAAGGCTTTGCTGACGGTCAAACGTCAGTTGCGCCTGCGTCTGCTGCGCTTCCGCAGATTGCAGGTTAGCCAAGGCGACATCAAGATCGGCCTTTTGCTCTTCGGGATCCATGCGGGCAAGCAATTGCCCGGTCTTGACCCGTGCGCCCACATCCACCAGCCGCTCGGTGATCTTGCCGCTGACCCGGAAGGACAGATCCGTTTGGACCCGCGCCTTCACTTCGCCCGTGATGACGCTACCGCGATCGACAGGCTTTTTCTCAACCGCGACCACATCGACGGTGCGAAGCGGCTTTTCGGCGGGCGGCTCGTCATTGCTGCAGGACGACAGGGCGAAAATACCGCCGAACGCCGCCGCGATAAGAATGGTTCTCATGGTGACCTCTTGATCTTCGCCTCACCCTATAATATTTGACTAACTGAATAGTCAATGAAATTCTTATACCGCTGATCGGGGAGCTGTCCGGAGTATCGGCACGGGTTCCCGAATGATCATTCCCTCGTCGTCCGGCACATGCCTGCGGGCGCATTGGCAATGTTCCGGCATAGTGAAGCATGCGCGCGCCTTCACAAAAATCGTTCCGGTTTTTGCGCCGGTGCTATAGGCAAACCCATCTCCCACTTCCGCCAATCGCGACGGACAGAAGGGCACGCGTCGAAAATAGAAGGATCCGGGGCCATGCCGAAAGCAAAACTGACACGTGCTGAACAGAAGATACAACGTCCGTTGCAAATTCTCGATGCAGCATTCGAGGAATTCACCAAAAGGGGATTTACCGCGACCCGGGTGGAGGACATCGCGGAACGGGTGGGAGTGACGAAAGGCACGGTCTACGTCTATTTCGAAACCAAGGAGGCGCTTTTCGAGGCCATGGTAAAACGTGCCTCCATGCCGTTCCGGGAAACGTTCAGCGCCTATACGCACAAGTCAGACGATCCCGTCGAACAGCTTCGCCTGCTGCTCGAATTCCTGTTCGACTCACTCGTCGACAACAGAAAAATGCGGGAACTGTTTCGTCTAATCGTCGCGGAAGGCGCAAAATTCCCGGATCTCATCGACCAGCACTATGACACGATGATGGCGCCGGTCTTTGCGCGCATCGATACGATCCTGGAGGAGGGCGTGGCGAAAAAAAGGTTCAGGGCCAATCCCCCCGAACTTGCCAAGGTCGTAATGTCGCCCATGGTTGGAACTTTGGTGTTTCGGCTGATTTTCAACGACCGGCGCATTCTGGACAGGCAGGCCGTTCTGAAGATTCATCTCGAACTGATTATGCGCGGACTGCTGGCATAGGCATCACTGCACGCGGCCGCGGACCGCTATTCCTGACTTTCAAGCCGATATCGGGAACCGGGGTAGAGCAGCCGTACGGATGTGACGGCGCGGCTCGATGACCAGGTTCTGCGGCGCACGAGAAGGCAAGGCTCGTTTCGGCTTATGGCCATCAATTTGCATTCCCAGGGCTGGGGCGACGCGGCCTCGATGAATTGCTCTGTTCGCGAAATTGGTGCCGCCGCTGTCAAATAGGCATTCGGGGTGAGCGAATTGAAATCCTGCATCAGATAATCTGGAGCGATCTCCGCATTGACGAAGCGATCTTCAAGCTGGATCGGCACATCGTCTTCGTGGTGGACGATGATGGAGTGAAAAACCTTCGCTCCCACGGCGATCTCCAGCGCCGTTGCGAGATCGGGACCGCAAACTTCCGTCTGGGCAAGGATCAGGCTCGGTCGATGCGTCGAACCGCGCTCCTTGATCTCGTCGGCAATGTTGCGCACGCCCATCATGCCAGCGCTTCGCTTTTTCGGGGCGACAAAAGACCCGCGCCCCTGCACACGAACGATCACCCCCTCGGCAGCCAACTCCCGCAGCGCTCGGTTCGCCGTCATCCGACTGACACCCAGCATGTCCACGATCTCGTTTTCGGAGGGTATCCTGTGGTTCGTCAACCACTCTCCGCCGGCGATCTTTTCCTTGATCTGTTCTTTCACCCGCTCATACAGCGGAAGGGAGGAGCGATCACCCGAGACAGGAAACTCGTTTTCGATGACGGACAGCATTGAAACTCCTAAAAATCGGGCGACTGCACAAAACGCAGCCAGAATCCGCGCAAGCACAAAATTATCACATCCCGTCTTGCTTGTCTTTCGAAAATGTGTGAAGTTACATATACAACTTGAGGGGAAAATAATGGCG
Organism: Agrobacterium sp. B1(2019); assembly: GCF_008274755.1. Taxonomy (NCBI): domain Bacteria; kingdom Pseudomonadati; phylum Pseudomonadota; class Alphaproteobacteria; order Hyphomicrobiales; family Rhizobiaceae; genus Agrobacterium; species Agrobacterium sp. B1(2019). Next base: position 1,004,853 of record NZ_VTPB01000002.1, read on the forward strand.
AGCGAGGACTCGATCTCTGGCAGCAGCAGGTCTCCCGCCGATGGTCGGGGCGATATTCAAATGCCCGCCCAGCGCAAGGGAAGCGGCTGCCATGCCGCAGTCAAAGCTGTATTTGATGGCGCGCCCAGGCAATATGCGCTGAAAGCTCACCCTTTTCAGAACCGACCAGCCGCAGGCGCGCCCGACCCAACGTCGCCGATACGCGCGTCCCATGTGAATTTTTCAAAGTTGTATAGTGAACTTCCAGCATGCCACTTCAAGTCGAACATCGAATTCAATGTTGATTCGACGAGCGCCCGACCGCCGATTTCGACGGAACATGAAATGCACCAATGACCGCCGGGCTCAGGGGCGGACATCTGCCCAGGGCACGCCCGGCTGAAACCACAAAACGCATGCCAGCAACTTGCCAATCATCAAACCAAAAGGGGAATGCAATGCTGAATTCAAAGTTGAAAATCGCGCTGGCCACCACCGCGCTCATCATGGGCGCCTATGCCGGGTCAGCGAGAGCGCAAGGCTATTGCGCCGCCGGAAAGACCGTCACCTTCGCCGGCATCGACTGGGAAAGCGGCGCTTTCATCACCGAAGTCATGAAGGAAATCCTCTCCAAGGGCTATGATTGCAAGGTCGATTCCATTCCCGGTAACTCCGTGACGCTGGAACAGGCGACCGCCAATAACGATGTGCAGATCTTCGCTGAAGAATGGATCGGCCGCTCCGACGTCTGGAACAAGGCCGCGGAAGCCGGGCAGGTAACATCGGTCGGCAAGACCTTCGTCGGCGCCGCCGAAGGCTGGTTCGTACCGGAGTATCTGGTCAAGGGCGACCCGGCGAAAGGCATCGAAGCCAAGGCTCCGGACCTGAAGAACGTCGACCAGCTTTCCGACCCGAAGATCGTCGAACTGTTCAAGGATCCGGAAGAGCCCGCCAAGGGCCGCTTCCTCAATTGCCCCTCGGGCTGGACCTGCGAAGGCGTCAATACCGCAAAGCTGCAGGCCTACAAGCTGGAAGCAAACTATGTGAACTTCCGGCCCGGCACCGGCACCGCTCTCGATGCCGCAATTGCCGCCGCCTATCTCCAGGGCGAGCCGATGCTGTTCTATTACTGGAGCCCGACGGCAATCATGGGCAAATACAAGCTCATCCAGCTGCAGGAGCCGGCCTATAGCGACGCCTGCTGGAAGGAACTGACGAGCGCCGATGGAAAGCGCGACGCCGGTTGCGCCTTCCCCTCCGTCGAGGTGGCCTATGGCGTAAATAGCACCTTTGCCAAGGAAGCGCCGGAAATCATTGCGATCCTTGAAAAGGCGACATTCCCGCTGGCGGAGATCAACGCCAGCCTCGCCTACATGACCGACAAGCAGGTCGATGCGACAGCCGCCGCCAAAACCTTCCTTCAGACCAAGAGCGATGTCTGGGGCAGCTGGGTTTCTGCCGACGCCAAGGCGCGTATCGAAGCCGCCGTCAAGTAAACATCGCAGGCGCGCTGGGCTTCCGGCGCGCCTTTTCCCGTCAGGACAGGGGCCGGCTACCACACATGGGGTCGGCAGGCGCGAGGACGACACCAATGTTTCCTGAAGTTTTTCATATTTCGATCCGAGGCCCGATCAATGAGATCGTGCGCTCGCTGGTGGTGAATTACGGCTCCGTTTTCAAGGCGATCTCGCAGACGATCCTGCAGGCGATCCTCTTTGTGGAATGGGTGCTGCGCGGTCTGCCGTGGTGGGCCATTTTTCTGGTCTTCCTGGTGCTCGCATGGTTTGCCGCGAAAAAGATTTCGTTGGTCATCATGGTCGCCGTCATGCTGTTCATCGTCGGCGCGCTCGGTCTCTGGGACCTGACGATGCAGACGCTGGCGCTGATGCTGATTGCCAGCCTCATTTCCATCGTCATCGGCGTACCCATGGGTATCCTGCTTGCCAAAAGCGAATGGGCTCGGCGCATCACCCTGCCCATACTCGATGTCATGCAGACCATGCCGAGCTTCGTCTATCTCATTCCCGCCATCATGCTATTCGGCCTCGGCAAGGTCCCGGCCGTACTGGCCACCATCGTTTATGCCGTGCCGCCGCTGATCCGCCTGACCGATCTCGGCATCCGGCAGGTGGACCGGGAAGTGGTGGAGGCGGCGACCGCATTTGGCGGCAGCCCGAGACAAATCCTCTTCGGCGTCGAATTGCCGCTCGCCACGCCCACGATCATGGCCGGCCTCAACCAGACGATTATGATGGCGCTCTCCATGGTCGTCGTCGCCTCGATGATCGGCGCGCGCGGTCTTGGCGAGCAGGTTCTGAACGGCATCCAGACGCTCGATGTCGGCAAGGGCCTCGAAGCAGGTCTCGGCATCGTTATTCTCGCAATCGTGCTCGATCGCATCACCCAGGGTTTTGGTCGATCCAGCCGGAAGGAAATGGGCAATGACTGATATCCATATCCGCAACGTGTCCAAGATATTCGGCGGCAACTGGAAAGCTGCGCTGACCATGGCGCAGCAGGGCGCGGAAAAAAGCGACATCCTGGCAAAAACGGGATGCAGCGTCGGCCTCGACAATGTCAGCCTCGACATCGAAGCCGGCCGCATTTTCGTGATCATGGGCCTCTCCGGTTCCGGCAAGTCGACGCTGGTGCGCCACATCAACCGGCTGATCGAACCTACAAGCGGCGAGATTCTCGTCGGCGGCGACAATGTTCTTGCACTGAAGCCCAAAGACCTGCGCGACTTCCGCAACCGGCGCGTCAGCATGGTGTTCCAGAATTTCGGTCTGATGCCGCACCGCACCGTCTTGCAGAACGTCGTTTATGGCCAGCGCGTGCGCGGGCTGACCAAGGCCGACGCGCGGCCCATCGGCATGAAGTGGATCGAGACCGTTGGGCTTTCTGGCTATGAGGACAAGTTTCCGCACCAGCTTTCCGGCGGCATGAAGCAGCGCGTCGGTCTGGCCCGGGCACTCGCGGCCGATACCGACGTCATCCTGATGGACGAGGCCTTTTCGGCGCTCGACCCCTTGATCCGCGCCGACATGCAGGACCAGTTGCTGCAGCTCGAAAAGAACCTGCACAAGACCATCGTTTTCATCACACACGATCTCGACGAGGCGCTCCGCATCGGTGCGCAGATCGCGATCCTGAAGGACGGCAAACTGGTGCAGGTCGGAACGCCGGATCAGATCCTCAACAGCCCCGCAAATGATTATGTCGCCCGTTTCGTGGAACGCCGCGCGGGTGCGGGAGAAGGCCAGCATGGCTGACACGATCACCATCGATCGTCCCCTCACCTGGCAAGAGATCGCCGCTGTTGCAAAAGGCGCCACGCTTTCCCTGTCGGATAAAGCATGGCGGCGCATTGCCGAAGCCCGCGCCATCGTCGATGCGCTCGTCGAAAAACGGGTGCGCGGTTACGGCATCAACACAGGTGTCGGCGCGCTCTGCGATGTGATCGTCGATATCCCGCAGCAGCAGGCCCTCTCCCGCAACATCCTGCTCAGCCATACCTGCGGCGTCGGCGAACCGCTCGGACGCGAGGAAACACGGGCCATCATGGCCGCCCAGATCAACAACTTCGCGCATGGTTATTCCGGCGTGCAGGTCAAAACGGTCGAAGCGCTGCTCGCCCTGCTGAATGGCGATATTCTTCCCGTTATTCCGTCAAAGGGCTCGGTGGGTTACCTCACCCATGCCGCGGCCATAGGCCTGATGCTGATCGGCGAAGGCCGGGCCCGCCACGGGGGTGAGTTGATAGGCGGCCGACAGGGGCTCGAAAAGCTCGGCCTCGAACCCGTAGTTTTGCAGGCGAAGGAGGGGCTCAGCCTCGTCAACGGCACACCCTGCGCCACGGGGCTCGCCAGCCTCGCGCTCGCCCGCACGACGTCGCTCCTTGACTGGGCCGATGCGGCAGCGGCAATGAGCTATGAAAACCTTGGTGCGCAGGCCGATCCCTTCGCCGCAGGGCCGCTGGCACTGCGCAGATCGCCCGGCATCCAGACCGTCGGCGCAAACCTGCGCCAGCTTCTGGCGACAAGCCCGCTTCTTGCCCGGTCGGCCGGATCGCGCACGCAGGATCCGCTTAGCCTGCGCGCCGTGCCGCAGGTGCACGGCGCCGTTCGCGACAGCGTCGCGCAGATCGCCGACGTCGTAGACCGCGAACTCGCGAGTGTCACGGACAACCCGGTCGTCGGCGGCACGCCGCAGTCGCCCGAGGTCCATTCCCAGGCCCACGCTGTCGGTGCGGCGCTCGGGCTTGCCATGGATGGACTGGCGACGGCCGCAGCCGAACTCGCGGCGATTTCCGAGCGGCGCATCGACCGCCTCGTCAACCCGCTTGTCAGCGGGCTGCCCGCCTTTCTGGCGGAAAGCGATGGTGTCTGTTCCGGTTTTATGATCATCCAGTACACCGCCGCAGCGCTTGCCGCAGAAAACCGCCGCCTCGCCGCCCCCGCCAGCCTCGATGGCGGCATCACCTCCGCCTTGCAGGAGGATATATTGACTCACGCCACCGCCGCCGCCGACAAGACGCTTTCGATTATCGGCAACCTGGAAACCATTCTCGCAATCGAGATCATGAGCGCCGCGCAGGCTTACGACATGCAGCCAGACGAAGGCGGCCGTGCGCCCGGCACCGATAGGCTTTATCAGCGCGTCCGGACGGCGGCGCCATTTTACCGCGATGACCAGCCGCTCAACAATCTGGTAGCTGCCGTTCGGGAAATGTTGCAAACCACGCTTACGGGGATAGGTGTCGACAACATCAACCCGGCTCACGCAGAATGCTCATCCCATTCTTTCTGAAGCGTAAGAGCCGGGACCGGGGGGGAACACCACGGTTCGGCTACCGTTCAGGAATAAACGCCGATGAATATGGGCGTGTATGGCGCGCGCCAGCACCTGCGCCTCCACGTCGCGGCCGAGCGACACGTAATCCTCGGCCGACTGGGCATGGGTGATGCGAACGATGTCCTGTTCGATGATCGGTCCCTCATCCAGATCGGCGGTCACATAATGCGCCGTCGCGCCAATCAGTTTCACACCGCGCTGATAGGCCTGCTTGTAAGGGTTGGCGCCCTTGAAAGAGGGCAGGAAGGAGTGGTGAATATTGATGATCCTGCCCGACATCGCCTCGCACATCCTGTCGGAAAGCACCTGCATGTAACGCGCCAGCACGATGAGTTCCGTACCCGAGCTTTCCACGATCTCCATGATCCGGGCTTCGGCCTGCGGCTTGTTCTCTTTCGTCACCGGAATGTGGTGGAACGGAATGTCGTGATTGACAACGACCTTCTGATAATCGAAATGATTGGAGACCACGCCGACAATGTCGATCGGCAGCGCCCCGATGCGCCAGCGGTAGAGCAGGTCATTGAGGCAATGGCCGAAGCGCGACACCATCAAAAGAACCTTCATCCGCTCTGCCTGATCGTGCAGCGCCACCTCCATGCCGAATTTTTCCGAGATGGGCGCCAGCCCGTCCATCAACGCGTCGCGTGTCTCACCCTCCTCGGAAATGAAACCCACGCGTATGAAAAAACGGCCGGTGCCGAGATCGTCGAACTGCGAACTGTCGACGATGTTGCACCCCTTCTCAGCGAGAAAGCCTGAAAGGGCGGCGACGATGCCGCGGGTGGACTTGCACGTCACGGTCAGGACGAAGTTCGTCATCTGGCGATCTTTCTGTCATCAATATGGAAAACGCCCGCGCGGCTGGACGCGCGGGGAAAAGCCGCAAGCGCGGCGGGGAAAATCGGACTTAGACATCGAGGGTCGTCTGATGCTCCCATGCGGTGAATTGCGAGCAATAGCTGTTCCACTCACCCTGTTTGAGTTTCAGATAGGCGTTCGAAAATTCAGTACCTAGCGCCTGCTGCAATTCGGCGTCCTTCTCATATTCGCGCAGCGCATCGAGAAGGTTGAGCGGCAGCTTCGGCGCATCCTTCACCGTATGACCCTCCCGGTACATGTCGATATCGTAATGCGGACCGGGATCAGCCTTGGAACGGACACCGGAAAGGCCGGCGGCGATGATGATGGCCTGCAGCAGATAAGGGTTTACAGCGCCATCCGGCAGGCGCAGTTCGAACCGTCCCGGCCCCGGCACGCGCACCATATGGGTGCGGTTATTGCCGGTCCAGGTCACCGTATTCGGCGCCCAGGTCGCGCCGGAAACGGTACGCGGCGCGTTGATGCGCTTGTAGGAATTGACCGTCGGATTGGTGACGGCCGCAAGCGCCGACGCATGTTTCATGATGCCGCCGAGAAACGTCTTGCCCTTGGCCGACAGACCGAACGGCATTTCCCTGTCAGCAAAGGCGTTGACATTGCCGTCGAGGTCCCAGACCGAGATATGAGCGTGGCAGCCATTGCCGGTCAGGCCCTTGAAAGGCTTCGGCATGAAGGTGGCGCGCAGCCCGTGTTTTTCGGCGACGGATTTGACCATGAATTTGAAGAAGGAATGTTTGTCGGCGGTCTGCAGCGCGTCGTCATATTCCCAGTTCATCTCGAACTGACCATTCGCGTCCTCATGGTCGTTCTGGTAGGGCTTCCAGCCCAACTCCAGCATGTAGTCGCAAATCTCGGCGATCACATCGTAACGGCGCATCACCGCCTGCTGGTCGTAGCAGGGCTTTTCCGCTGTGTCGTATTCGTCGGAGATTTTCGCACCATCCGGCGAAATCAGGAAAAATTCCGGCTCCACGCCGGTCTTGACCCTGAGCCCTTCGCTTGCCGCCTCAAGGATGAGCTTTTTCAGCACCACGCGCGGCGCCTGCTCCACCGGCTGGTCTTCCATCACGCAATCGGCGGCGACCCAGGCGACATCCTTTTTCCATGGAAGCTGGATGACCGAAGAGGCGTCGGGCACGGCGAATAGATCGGGATGGGCGGGCGTCAGATCGAACCATGTGGCGAAGCCCGCAAAACCCGCGCCATCCTTCTGCATATCGGCGATCGCTTCTGCAGGAACCAGCTTGGCGCGCTGGCCGCCGAAGAGATCGGTATAACTGATCATGAAATATTTGATGCCCTTTTCGGCAGCAAATTTGGAGAGGTCCAGTGTCACGTCATTCCCCTTTTTTGAATATCAGACACTTCATCGGGAAAGACGGACGCATCCTCCCAAATGCGCCCGTCCGTCTTTATGGCTTAAAAGCTGCCTTTGCCCGGGAACCAGTTGGTTCCCGCCAACGGAACCTGCGCCATGGCGGCGGCCTCCATCGTCAGCGCCACCAGATCTTCCGGCTCCAGATTATGGAGATGGTTCTTGCCGCAGGCACGCGCGATGGTCTGCGCCTCGAGCGTCATGACCTTCAGATAATTGGCAAGACGGCGGCCGGCGGCGACGGGATCGAGGCGTGCGGCCAGTTCCGGGTCCTGCGTGGTGATGCCGGCGGGGTCTTTGCCCTCGTGCCAGTCATCATAAGCGCCGGCCGTTGTGCCGAGTTTCTGATATTCCTCTTCCCAATGCGGGTCATTGTCGCCCAACGCCACCAGCGCCGCCGTACCGATGGCGACAGCATCGGCACCGAGCGCCAGCGCCTTGGCGACATCAGCACCCGACCGAATGCCGCCGGAGACGATGAGCTGCACCTTGCGGTGCATGCCGAGATCCTGAAGCGCCTGAACGGCGGGGCGAATGCAGGCGAGCGTGGGCATGCCGACATTTTCGATGAAGACATCCTGCGTGGCGGCCGTGCCGCCCTGCATGCCGTCCAGCACCACCACATCGGCGCCGGCCTTCACCGCCAGCGCCGTGTCGTAATAGGGCCGCGCGCCGCCAACCTTGATATAGATCGGCTTTTCCCAATCGGTAATTTCGCGCAGTTCGAGGATCTTGATTTCCAGATCGTCCGGGCCGGTCCAATCAGGATGGCGGCAGGCGGAGCGCTGGTCGATGCCCTTTGGCAGGTTGCGCATATTGGCGACGCGATCGGAAATCTTCTGGCCGAGCAGCATGCCGCCGCCGCCCGGTTTCGCGCCCTGACCGACAACGATCTCGATGGCGTCCGCACGCCGCAAGTCTTTCGGGTTCATGCCGTAACGCGAGGGCAGGTACTGATAAACCAGCGTCTGGCTGTGGCCGCGCTCCTCATCCGTCATGCCGCCATCGCCCGTCGTGGTGGAGGTGCCGGCGATTGTCGCGCCACGGCCAAGCGCTTCTTTAGCATTGCCGGAAAGCGCGCCAAAACTCATGCCGGCAATGGTGATCGGCGTTTTCAACGTGATCGGCTTCTTGGCGAAGCGCGTGCCGATGGTCACGGTCGTATCGCATTTCTCGCGATAACCTTCGAGCGGATAACGCGAGATGGACGCACCGAGAAACAGGAGGTCGTCAAAATGCGGCACCTTGCGTTTGGTGCCTGCGCCGCGAATGTCGTAAATTCCGGTGGCCGCCGCGCGGCGGATTTCCGCCAGCGTATAGTCGTCAAAGGTCGCGGATTTGCGCGGCGGGGTGAAGGGGTTGTGATAGCTCATCGGAATATCCCTCGCCTCAATACGCGTCGGCGTTGTCGATGTTGAAATTGTAGAGTGTGCGGGCCGAGCCGTAACGCTTGAACTCGTCAGGGCTGACACCCGTGACGCCGGCTTTGTCGAGAAGCTCCGCAAGCTTTTCCAGATGTTCGGGCCGCATCTCCTTCTCGATGCAATCGGCACCGAGGCTTTTGACCGAACCACGCACGAAAAGCTTCGCCTCATAAAGGGAATCGCCAAGCGCATCGCCCGCATCGCCGCAGACGACGAGATGACCGGACTGGCCCATGAAGGCCGACATGTGGCCGATATTGCCCTTCACGACGATATCGATGCCCTTCATGGAAATGCCGCAACGCGAGGCGGCATTGCCCTTGATGACCAGAAGCCCGCCGCGGCCTGTGGCGCCCGCATATTGCGAGGCGTCGCCCTCGATGACGACCGTGCCGGACATCATGTTCTCAGCGACACCTGGCCCGGCCGAGCCGTGCACTGTGACGTTGCCGCCATCATTCATGCCGGCGCAATAATAACCGACCGAACCATGCACATCGACGGTGACGGGGCTGTCGATGCCGACCGCCACGGCATGGTGGCCGCGCGGATTGACGACTTCGAATTCGGTGTCGTTCGCGCCCGAGGAAAGACCGTGGAGCGCCTTGTTGAGTTCACGCAATGGCGTGTGGGAGAGATCGAAAACTGGCATGGATTATGACTTTCAAAACAGGTGCCGATCACGGGTCTCAGGCGGCCTTTTCATGGTCCCAGAAATAGACGGTCGCCGGCTCCGGCTCCCAGACGCGGGCATTTTCAATGCCAGGCAGATTGACCAGAGCGCGATACTCAGAGCCGAAAGCGACATATTGGTCAGTCTCGGCCATGACAGCAGGCTTGCAGGCGATGGGATCACGCACCACGCCGAAACCGGATCTGGTGCCGACGACAAAAGTGAAGAAACCATCGAGATCATCGAGCGCACCGGTCAGCGCCTCGCCCAGATCCTTGCCCTTGGCCATTTCCGCCGTGAGATAGGCGGCGGCGACTTCCGAGTCATTCTGGGTCTCGAAGACCATGCCCTCGCGCACCAGTTCTCGGCGCAGATTATTGTGGTTGGAAAGCGAGCCATTATGCACCAGGCACTGGTCGGCACCGGTGGAGAAGGGATGCGCGCCAAGCGTCGTCACCGCCGATTCCGTCGCCATGCGGGTGTGGCCGATGCCATGGGTGCCGGCCATAGAGCGCACGTCAAAACGGGTGACGACATCCTTCGGAAGACCGGTTTCCTTGTAGATTTCGACGCTATCGCCGGACCCCATCACGCGCACATTCGGGCGGATTGCGGAAAGAACCGCGCGGATACCATCCAGTTTTTCGGCGGGAATATCGAGAACAGCATGAGTGCTTTTCACCGTGACCACGGCATCAACGCCGCTTTCCTTCAGCGCTGCGGCGAGGCCGGAAAAATCAGCGACCGGATCGGCCGACTGGATTGTCACTTTCGCCAGGCCATCGGCAGCGCTTCCATAGATCGCGATGCCGGCGGAATCCGGTCCACGATCCGTCATGGTCACGAGCATGTCCGAAAGCAGCGTACCCAGCTGCGGTTCAAGGCTTTTGTCTTTCAGGAATAGTCCAACAATGCCGCACATCGACAGGCGCCTCCATTCGTTTCTGAATGAAGGGCTAACATATGGAATTCCATTCCGTCAACTATCAGGAATATTTTTTTCTTCTAAGGCAAATTATCAATCGTTGCCCAGCCGCCTTTGCGGATAGGAAATGATCGACAGATAACGGGCGGGAAGCTTCACCAATTCCTCCGGCCCGTGCGGCGCATCAGCGTCGAAAAAAAGGCTATCGCCGGCCTGCATGGTGAAAAGCTGCTCGCCGTGGCGGTAAACCACCTCGCCTTCCAGCATGTAGAGAAACTCCATTCCCTCATGCTGGAAGGTCGGGAACACATCCGAGTCCTTGGTCAGCGTGATGAGATAGGGCTCGACGGTGACACCGCTGGTATTGTTGTCGATATGACCAAGCAGGCTGTATTGATGACCGGCGCGCGTACCCCTGCGCTCGATATTCACGCCCTGCCCCGCCTTGACGAAGGTGGCGCTGCGCGGTTCCTCGAAACCGCGAAAGAAGGCCGTGATCGGCACGCCGAGCGCCTTTGAAAGCGTCTGCAGCGTGGTGAGCGACGGCGAGATATTGCCGTTTTCGATCTTGGAAAGCATGCCCACGGAAACGCCGGTGGCCGATGCAAGATCGGTGACCGTGATGCCGAGTTTCTTGCGATAGGCGCGCACCTCATGGCCAATCGCCATTTCCAGATTGTTGACCCTCGGCTCGCGAACGGCATGCGGGTCTTGCGACAGGGCCTGCGCAGCTTCGTTCTGGGTGGCATCCTTCGCCATGGTATCCTCCGGCATTATCGTGTTTTCGCTTCCTTACAGGAAAACTCTGTTAATTCAGAGGAAATCTTTGCCGTATGGCATTCGGCGTCTGGCCGAAGCGGGCCTTGAATCTCCCTGAAAAATGACCAGCACTGGAAAAACCGGTGGCGAAGGCCACTTCCGCGATGGAGAGCGGGCTTTGCTCCAGCAATCGCCGGGCGTGATCAAGGCGGATTGCGCGGTATGTCTCCAAGAAACTCGACTTCAGATGGGTAGCGAAAAGCCGGTCGAGGTGGCGCGCGCTTGTTCCCGCCAGCTTTGCCATGGTCTGCCGGTCGAGCGGGCTTTCAATGGTCGTTTCCATTTTTTCCAGCACGGTCAGCAAGGCCGGATGGTTGGTGCCATGGCGCTCGGCAGCGGCCCCCCTTTGCGGCGCGCCGGGTTCGGCCACGGCCGTGTGCAGATACCAGTCGCTGACACGCCGTGCGAAGTGAGCGCCCATTCTCTGCGAAATCATCGCATGCATCATGTCGAGAGGCGCGACGCCGCCGGCGCAGGTGATGCGGTCCCCATCGAAAACGAACCGCGCCTGCCGGGGCATGAGATGGCCGAAGGCCTCTTTCAGTACCGGCGCATGCTCCCAGTGAATGGTGAAATCGCGGTTTTCCAGCAACCCCGCCGCCGCCAGCACATAAGCGCCGCTGGAAATGCCCCCGATCCGTACACCCTGCCGCGCCAGCCGCCTTAAAGTCCCGTAGGAATTTTCCGCAACGGTCCAGTCCTGCGGCCCGCCCCCCGCGCAGACGAAGATCGTATGGCATCTCTCGCCTGCGGTAGCGAGCGCCTCGCAGCCGACAATGATGCCGGAAGAACTTCTGACGGACTCGCCATCGAAAGAAAGCGGAACCACATCGTAAAGATCGGTTCCGGCGATCAGATTGGCGGCCCGCAATGGCTCCGCCGCCGAGGCGTAGGACATCAGCGCAAAATTCGGAACTAGGATGAAACCAATGCGCTGGACATTCTTCTGCTCAACAATCGTCATGTCTCTTTTTTAAATCATTATGTCCTTTATTTGCAATTCCCTTTCGAATGACCTCAGTAAGCTTGTGCGATATCGTTTGAGGTACGCAGATGCGCTATTCCGCCTTTTCCATTTTCAAGAATGGTCTTTTCGGCAACAAATCCTGGAAACCCGCATGGCGGGATGTGTCACCGAAACCGCATTATGACGTCATCATCGTTGGCGGCGGCGGGCATGGGCTGGCAACCGCCTATTATCTCGCCAGGGAATTCGGCATCACCAATGTCGCGGTGCTGGAAAAGAATTATATCGGCTCGGGCAATGTCGGCCGTAACACCACGATCATTCGCTCCAATTATCTGCTGCCGGGTAACAATCCCTTCTACGAGCTTTCGATGAAGCTATGGGAAGGACTGGAGCAGGATCTCAATTTCAACGCCATGGTTTCCCAGCGCGGGGTGCTGAACCTCTATCATTCGGATGCGCAGCGCGACGCCTATATAAGGCGCGGCAACGCCATGCGGCTGCACGGCGTCGACGCCGAATTGCTGGACCGCGCCGCAGTCAAGGCGATGCTGCCATTTCTCGATTTCGACAACGCCCGCTTTCCGGTGCAGGGCGGCCTGCTGCAAAGACGCGGCGGCACCGTGCGTCACGATGCCGTGGCCTGGGGTTATGCGCGCGACGCAGACAGCCGAGGCGTCGATATCATCCAGGGCTGCGAGGTGACGGGCATTCGCCGGGAAAGCGGCGCGGTCGTGGGCGTCGAAACAAGCCGCGGCTTCATAGGTTGCGGCAAGCTGGCTTTGGCGGCGGCGGGCAATTCCTCTCAGGTCGCCGCCATGGCCGGGCTGAAGTTGCCAATCGAAAGCCATGTCCTTCAGGCTTTCGTGTCGGAAGGGCTGAAGCCCTTTATCGATGGCGTCGTCACCTTCGGTGCGGGCCATTTCTACGTCTCGCAATCGGACAAGGGCGGCCTCGTCTTCGGCGGCGATATAGACGGCTATAATTCCTATGCCCAGCGCGGCAATCTGGCGACGGTCGAGCATGTGGCGGAAGCCGGCAAGGCGATAGTACCGGCGCTCTCCCGCGTCCGGGTGCTGCGCTCCTGGGGCGGCATCATGGATATGTCGATGGATGGTTCACCGATCATCGACCAGACCCCGATCGACAATCTCTATCTCAATGCCGGCTGGTGTTATGGCGGCTTCAAGGCAACACCCGCCTCCGGTTTCTGCTTCGCCCACCTTCTGGCGCGCGGCGCACCGCAGGAAACGGCAACTGCTTTCCGGCTGGACCGCTTCCGGCGCGGTTATCTCATCGATGAAAAGGGCCAGGGCGCCCAGCCCAACCTCCACTAAATCTGTAGCGGGATTTCAGGCGAAAACCGCTCACAGTTTTCGCCATCCCGCTATCTCGCGGATCAAGGACATTCGAAATGGCAAGTCTCGTGCCCTGCCCGCATTGCGGGCCAAGACCCAGGGAAGAATTCACCATCAAGGGCGCAGTCCTTGAAAGGCCCGCCGCCGATGCCGGCGCGGAGGAGTGGTTCAATTATGTCTATCTGCGCGACAATCCGCGCGGAGCCTATGAGGAGTATTGGCACCACACATCCGGCTGCCGCCGCTGGCTGGTCGTCGCCCGCGATACCGTCACCCACGAAATATCCGCCTGCCACGACGCGGCCGACAAGACGAAAGTGACAAGTGCATGAGTTCCCACCGCCTGAAGACAGGCGGTCTGATCGACCGCTCCAAACCGCTTTCCTTCACCTTCGACGGCAAGCCGATGTCGGGCTTTGAGGGCGACAGCCTCGCCTCCGCCCTGCTCGCCAACGGCCGGAAACTCGTCGGCCGCAGTTTCAAATACCACCGCCCGCGCGGTATATTAACGGCGGGTGCCGCCGAGCCGAACGCGCTGATGACCATCGGCCGCGGCGGGCGCACGGAGCCGAACACCCGCGCCACCATGCAGGAACTTTATGCCGGGCTGGAAGCCAGCAGCCAGAACCGCTGGCCCTCTCTCGATTTCGATATCGGCGCCTTGACCGGCCTTCTGTCTCCCTTCCTCGGTGCGGGGTTCTACTACAAGACCTTCATGTGGCCTGCCGCCTTCTGGGAAAAGGTCTACGAGCCCTTCATCCGCAAAGCCGCCGGTCTCGGTAAAGCAAGATACGAGGCTGACCCGGATACCTATGACAAATGCTGGGCGCATTGCGACCTGCTGGTGATAGGCTCCGGCGCGTCGGGTCTGGCAGCGGCGCTTGCCGCAGGCCGCGCCGGCGTGCGCGTCATCATTGTCGATGAACATTCCGTGGCAGGCGGTGGGCTTCTTTCCGAGACAGCGGCCATCGGCGGCAAGAGCGCTGCGGATTTCGCGGCGCAATGTGTTGCCGAGCTCGAAAGCCTGCCGAATGTGACGGTGCTGACGCGAACCACGGCTTTCGGCTGGTATGACGGCAATGTCTTCGGCGCCGTGGAACGGGTGCAGAAACATCTGCCCGATCCGAAAGCACATGTGCCCGTGGAGCGCCTGTGGCGCATCGTCGCCAAGCGGGCGCTGCTGGCAACGGGCGCGGAAGAACGGCCGCTGGTCTTCGGCGGCAACGATGTTCCCGGCGTGATAATGGCCGGCGCCATGCGCAGCTATCTCAACCGTTATGCCGTCAGCCCCGGCACGGCGACGGCAATTTTCACCACCAATGACAGCGGTTATGCCCTTGCCCGCGATCTGGAAGCGCAAGGCGTCGCGCTGGCCGCCATCATAGACAGCCGTGAACGGGGTTATCCGGGCTATGAAGGCAAGGCGCGCGTCGTCAGGGGTGGCGTCGTATCCAATGCGAAGGGCGGCAAGGCGCTTTCCGCCATCGAGATTTATGCGAATGGGCGCGCGGAGAAGCTGAATGTCGATGCGCTGGCTATGTCGGGCGGCTTCAACCCCATCATCCATCTCGCATGCCATCGCGGCGGCAAGCCGGTCTGGTCGGAAGACGAAGCCGCTTTTCTGGCGCCCGGCAATCTCAAGGGGCTGGAGCTCGCCGGCGCGGTTTCCGCAACAAACGGTATCGCCGCCTGCCTTGAAGATGGCGCGCGGAAGGGCGCGGCACTGGCACAAGAGCTCGGCTTTGTATCAACCGCCCCGACATTCGGCACCGTGGAAAACGATATCGTGGCCTCGCCCGCGAAGGCACTCTGGTCTATTCCCGGCATCAAGGCCAAAGCCTTTGTCGATTACCAGAATGATGTGCACCGCAAAGATCTCGGTCTCGCCATCCGTGAAGGTTATGGCCATGTCGAACTCGCCAAACGCTACACCACCAACGGCATGGCGACGGATCAGGGCAAGCTGTCGAATGTCAATGCCATCGGGCTGCTGGCCGAAGCGCGCGGTGTCTCCCCGGCGGATGTCGGCACCACAACGTTCCGGCCCTTTTATACGCCCGTCTCCTTCGGCGCATTGACCGGGGCCTATCACGGCCAGCATTTCCAGCCGGTGCGTAAATCGCCGCTGCATGGCTGGGCGGAAAAAAACGGAGCCATCTTCGTTGAAACCGGTCTCTGGTATCGCTCCTCCTGGTTTCCCCGCAAAGGTGAAAGCGGCTGGCGGGAAAGCGTTGACCGCGAAGTTCTGAATGTGCGCAAAAATGCCGGCCTCTGCGATGTCTCAATGCTCGGCAAGATCGAGATTTGCGGTAGCGACGCCGCCGAATTCCTTAACCGGGTTTATTGCAACGCTTTCCTGAAGCTGCCCATCGGCAAGGCACGATATGGCCTGATTCTGCGTGAAGACGGCATGATCTATGATGACGGTACCACCAGCCGGCTGGAGGAAAACCGCTTCTTCATGACGACCACCACGGCCTATGCGGCAGGTGTTATGAACCATCTGGAATTCTGCGCCCAGGCACTCTGGCCGGGGCTCGACGTGCGGCTTGCCTCCGTCACCGATCAATGGGCGCAGATGGCGATTGCCGGACCGAAGGCACGCGCCATTCTGCAACGAATCGTCGATGAAAATATTTCCGACGAGGCTTTCCCGTTTCTTGCAGCCAAAGAAGTCTCGCTGTTTGGCGGGCAATTGCACGGACGCCTGTTCCGGATTTCCTTCTCCGGCGAACTGGCCTACGAGCTTGCTGTCCCGGCCGGTTACGGTGAAAGCGTCGCCGATGCTCTGATGGAAGCAGGCCAGCCGGAGAATATCATGCCCTATGGCGTTGAGGCGCTTGGCGTGCTGCGCATTGAAAAGGGCCATGTCACCCACAATGAAATTAACGGTACGGTGGTGCCCGCCGATCTCGGCTTCGGTAAAATGGTCTCCACCACGAAGGCCGATTTCATCGGCCGACGGATGCTGGAACGCGAGGGGCTTTCCGCCACCGACCGTCCGAGCCTCGTCGGTGTCGTGCCGCTTGATCCAAAACAGTCTTTCCGCACCGGCTCGCATATTCTTGCGAAGAATGCCGCGGCAACGCTGGAGAACGATCAGGGTTATGTGACCTCAAGCGCGTTCTCACCGCATTTAGGTTCAACGATCGGTCTCGCCCTCGTCAAGAATGGTCCTGCGCGGCATGGCGAGGAAATCATGGTCTGGAACGGCCTGCGTAACGAATTTACCCAAGCCCGCCTTTGCAACCCGGTTTTTGTCGATCCTCAAAACGAGAAACTCCATGTCTGATTTCAAGTCTGACTTTTGGCCGGCGCTGCGCCCGGTGCTGGGCGCGAAGCGGGCGATTGCCTCCACCGCCATCAAGCTCTCTCCCGTGCCGGAAGGCGCGATCATCCATGTTCTGGCCGCACCCGACGCAACGGATTTGGAAGCCCGCCTTCGCCACCTTGCCAAAGGCGATATGCGCGCGGTCTCACCGGGCCAATGGTTTATCGTCGGTGAACAACCTTTGTCTCATGCCGATATGAAGGCGCTTCTTGCGGCGCTCGAACCTCAGGCAACGGGTATCGACCAGAGCCAGGGACGCGTTCGCATTCGCATCGAAGGCAAGATGGCCGAGCGGGTTCTGGCCAAAGGCACGGCGGTCGACCTGTCTCCAGCAGCCTTCCCGGTAGGACATTCCGTCGCGACGCTGATCGGCCACATCGCCGCCCACCTCACCCGGCTTGACGGGCGGGTCTTCGAAGTCATCGTGCTGCGCGGTTTTGCCGAAAGCCTGTGGGACGACCTTGCCCGGATGAGCCTCGAATTCCAGTGATCGTGCCGGTCAGGTCCAGATGCTTTCGGGCGTCAGGATTTCGAAAGGAACGATCCGCTGTTCAACGGAGGACGAATCTCCGTTCTCGATGCGCCGCAACATCACATCGATCAACTGCTGCGGCATCCTGTCGAGAGGAAGCGGCAGCGAGGCGGTGATCAGCCCTTCGTTGAGGCCTTTTCTTGTTTCCGGTCCGATATCGTTGCAGATGATTTTTATGTCGCGCTGCCGCTCGGCAGGCAATTCCCTGAGTGCGCGCAGAACTCCCGATATGCCGCCGCCATTGACATAAATCCCCCTGAGCCCCGGTTCGGCAGCAATCATATCCCGCACGATGACATAGGCATTTTCCGGTTCCTCCTGGGTCAGCAGGGTTTCCACGACCTGAAGTTCAGGTGTGTTTTCGCGCATATAGGAGCGGAAGCTGGCGTCCGAAACATCCTGGCACTGATACCGATTGCTACCGATCAGCGGCACGACCACGCCCTCGCCCTTTACCGTCTGGCTGAGAAACCATGCCGCCGTGCGGCCGCGTTTCCAGCTGTCGGTGCCGACAAAGCCCGCGCGGCTCGCCGCCGACAGATCGGATACGTAAGTCACCACGGGAACGCCCTTGCCCCGCAGCTCGTCGATCGCCTGGCTGACGAGCGGATGATCGGCCGTCACCACCGCGATTGCGCCACAGGATTGTCCCATCTTCAAGAGATCGGAGGACACAGCTTCCGGTGAAAGATCATCCTCGAAAACGATATCCGGCTCGATGATGCAATCCGGCCGCTGGCGTGCGGCAGCGACAATCCCTTCAGCCCAAAGCCGGTAAAGCGGCCGGTGGGATTGCTGCAACAGAAAGCCGAGCCGGTGATGAGGCATGGCCTCGCGGCGACGGTCCCTGATGGTGCCGAGACCATAAAAACCGATCTCCTCCGCCGCCTTGAGTATCTGGTCGATCGTATCCTGGCGTACGGCAGTCGAGCCGTGCAGCAGCCGGTTGACCGTGGAGATGCTTACACCGGCGGCTTTCGCAAGATCGGCAATGGTCGGTCGGTTCATGACGCCTCACAATCGTATCACCCATGAATGACATGAGATGATATTTAATGCAACATTAGATGAAATATAAATTCCATTTCCATGAGAATGAAAGATATAAACCCTCCTGTCGTTAAGGCCCGTCGGGAGAATGGGCAGGGAGGAAGCAATGGCATTTCTCAGGAAATTTCTCGCAACGGGCGCGGTGTCGCTCGTGGTGGCGTCCGGCGCGGTTGCGGCCACTATAGCCCTTGTCGGCGACAAGAATGACGATGCGGTCTGGAACCGCATCCAAAAGGGTGTCAACGACGCACGCCTCGCGGCCGAGGCGAATGGCGGCAAGGTCAACTACCTGCGTTTGCAGACCTATGACAATTTCGCGCCAGATGTGGTGCAGATGATCCAGGCCGCCATCGACCAGAAGATCGCGGTGAGGCGCTCGCCGATCTCGGCGCCGAGGTGGAAAATTTAATGGTCAACCATGACGGCCATCCGCCGAAGCCGCCATCGAATTTAAGCATTTCGAGTAAGAGCGATTACGCTTTTACGTCCGGAAAATTCGTAAAAACAAAGACATAAAGCAAGGATCAGGACCGTTGAAAATCGCCCTAGACCCCCATATGCACCGCCATCTCAGCCTTGAAGCCCTTCCCGCCAAGGTGAAGGAACTTGGTTACGACTGGATCGAACTCAGTCCGCGCGCCGATTTCCTCGAATGGTTCAAGGCACCGCGCGCCTTTCCCGAGCGGATCAAGTCTTTCAAGAAGGCGCTGAGGGACGCCGATGTCGGCATCGCCTCGCTGCTGCCGATGTATCGCTGGGCCTCCAATGACGAGACCGAACGGCAGGCGGCGGTCAAACACTGGAAACGCGCCATCGAGATCGCCATCGAACTCGAAGTCGATACGATGAACTCCGAATTCGGCCGCGGACCGCATCCCGACAAGGGTTCATGTTATTGCTGCCATACCGGCTCGATGATCGAGGCCTGCGAGGATGCCTGGTGGCGCTCGATGGAAGAACTGGTGCCGATCTTCGAGCGCGAAAACATCAACCTGCATGTCGAGCCGCATCCGGAAGACTGGTGCGAAACGCTGCAGCCGGCGCTGGACATCATCCGCACCGTCAATTCGAAGAACGTCAAGTTCCTCTATTGCGCACCGCATACCTTTTATTTCGGCGACGACACCAAGGCGATGCTGCGCGAAGCCAAGGACGTGTTCGCCCATGTGCATGTGGGCGATACCTTCAACCACAAGGCCAGCTCCGGGCTGCGCTATATCCTCAATCCGCCGGGCACACAGGCGCGAGTGCACCAGCACCTGAATATTGGCCAGGGCGAAGTGCCGTGGGACGACTTCTTCGCCACGCTTTCCGAAATCGGCTTTGACGGCATCATGACCTCCTGCGTCTTCGCCTGGGAGGACAGGGCGGATGAATCGGGCCGGTTCATGCGCACCAAGATGCAGGACTATATCGACCTTTATTTCAAAAAATAACGAGGCAGCCGGGCGCTGCGGCCGAGACGGCCCTTGGGGAACACCGTCATTCGAACGATCAAATGGAAAGACGATTGACATGATCAACGGAGAAAGACTGATTTCGCGCCCGTTGCGCTGGGCCATGGTGGGCGGCGGTCGCACAGGACAGGTGGGCTACAAACATCGCACAGGCGCTCTGCGCGACGGCAGCTACCAGCTCGTCGCCGGCGCCTTCGATCTCGATGCCGAAATGGGCCGCGATTTCGGCGTCAACATCGGCGTGGCAGCGGAACGCTGCTATCAGGATTACAAGGCGCTGATTGCCGGCGAAACCGCGCGCGAGGACGGCGTTGACGTCGTCTCCATCGCCACCCCCAATTTCACCCACTACGAAATCACTAAAGCCTGCCTTCAGGCGGGACTGCATGTCATCTGCGAAAAACCGCTATTCTTCACGGTGGCCGAATGCGATGAGGTGGCGCGGTTGGCAGAACAGAAGGGGCTGATTGTCGGCGTTTCCTATGGCTATACCGGGCATCCGCTCGTCCACCAGATGGCGGCCATGATCAAAAAGGGAATGCTGGGCGACATCCGTATCGTCGACCTGCAATATACCCATGGCTTCAATGCCGGTGACGACGTGGGCGCGGGCGAGGCCGTCAAGTGGCGCACCAATCCTCGCACCGCCGGCCCAACCTTCGTGCTCGGCGATATCGGCACGCATCTCTATTATCTCTCGGAAATCGTGCTCCCTCACATGAAGGTGGAACGGCTGCTCTGCGACCGCAAGGCCTTCATCCCCACGCGCGCGCCGCTGGAAGACCACGCCACGGTCCTGATGCATTATGACAATGGCGCACGCGGCCGTCTCTGGGTCTCTTCGGTGAATGCCGGTAATATGGGGTCGCAGCGTTACCGTTTCGTCGGCTCCAAGGCCTCACTCGAATGGTCCGATTCCCGCCCCGACCAGCTGATCTACGAGGTTCAGGGCGAACCCGGTCGCATCTTGCATCACGGCATGCCTTATCTGGAGCAGGAAAGCCTCGCCATAGACCGCATGGGCGCGCTGCATACCGAAGGTCTCGGGGATAGCTGGTCGAATATCTATCTCTGGATCGCCCAGGCGATCGACGCGGCAAACCGCGGTGACAGGGCTTTCCTGAAAACCCACCATTATCCCGGCATCGCGGCCGGAACCGAAGGCGTTCGCTGGCTGGAGAACTGCGTCCGCTCGGCCGACGCCGGCGCGGCCTGGATCGACTTCGCATAATCAGATTGGGCACACGCCCTTCAAGCCACTATCAGCCGCCGAGACCTGCTTCGGGCCGCAGAACGCGGCCCAGCATCAATTGCACCCCGAGGATGCCATGACCAACCAGATCGCCATCACCACCGCTCCCTGCTGCTGGGGCGTCGACGACGTCAAAAATCCCCATCTGCCCCATTGGGAAAAGGTGTTGGACGAGACAAAGGCCGCCGGTTTCGGCGGCCTGGAACTCGGCCCCTACGGTTATCTGCCGCTCGACCTCGAACGTGTTTCGCAGGCGCTCAATGAGCGCGACCTGAAGATCGTCGCCGGCACGATCTTCGACGATCTGGTCTCACCTCAGAACCGCGACAATCTGCTGCGCCAGACCGACGAGATCTGCGCGCTGATCACCCGCCTGCCAAAACCGGAAACCCATGCCGGCCAACGCTTTTCCGCCCCCTATTTGACGGTGATGGACTGGGGCCATGACAAGCGGGACTATGCCGCCGGCCATTCCGACCGTGCGCCGCGCCTCGATGGCGGCGCATGGAGCGGCATGGTCGAAAACATCCGCGCCATCGCAACGCTCGCCCGTGACAAATATGACGTGCGCGCCACCATCCACCCCCATGCCGGCGGTTACATCGAATTTGCCGATGAGTTGCAGCAGATCGTCGAGGACATTCCCGCCGATCTGGCTGGCCTGTGCCTCGATACCGGCCATATGGCCTATTCGGGCATGGACCCCGTCACCACGCTTCGCCGCTATTGGGATCGTGTCGACTATATTCATTTCAAGGACATCGACGCCACGGTTTTTGAAGAGGTGATGGCAGAACGCATCCGCTTCTTCGACGCCTGCGCCAAGGGCGTCATGTGCCCTATCGGTCGCGGCTCAATCGATTATCCGGCCATCCGCAGCCTTCTGAGGGAACTTGGCTATGGCGGTTATATCACCATCGAACAGGAGCGCGACCCGCGCAATGCCGGCGGCATTCTGGACGATCTGGCGGCCAGCAGAGCATTTCTCGCCGAGTGCGGGTTCTAAGCCTCGACCTGAGCCACTGAACTTCTTCCGAATTTTAGTCCCAGAGCAAGAAAATCGAAGACTCTCCGAAATTCCGGAGGAAACTTGGGTCTCAGGGCCTTGGGAGGCCTCGTCCTGCTGGTCGGTCTTGAGATAAAGCGGGACATCCCGGCCGCGCTGCGGGGATGGGCGATACCAATAGCGACCGATATGCCGTGAAGACCGTTGCCGTCAGAACGGCAACGGTCGTTATCACACCTTACTCTTTGGCAAGAGCCATGGCCTTGATCCTGCGCGCGCGGCGGGCCAGCACCAATGGGAGGATGGCAACGCCTGCCGCCATGCACCACAAGACGATGGAGATGGTGCTGCTGAAGAGGATGGAGACGTCTCCCCCGGAGATCGCGAGGGCATTGCGCAAGTTCACCTCCATGACGCGTCCCAGTACGAAACCAAGGATGATCGGCGCCATATCGAAACCGACCTTGCGCAACAACCAGCCCAGGAAGCCGATAGCCAGCATGAGCACGATCGAGAAGACCGAGGCGTGCGTGGAATAGACGCCGACGATCGACAGGACGAGGATGCCTGGAACAAGCAACCAGTTCGGCACCGTCAGCACGCGAGCGAATATGTTAACGAGCGGCAGGTTGAGTGCGAGCAGGATAAAGTTGCCCACAAAAAGCGAGGCGATGAGGCCGCCGACGACTTCGGGGCGCTCTGCAAGCAACATCGGGCCTGGCTGTATGTTGTAAAGCATCAGCGCACCCAGCATCACGGCGGTGGTGCCCGATCCGGGAACACCGAGTGTGAGCATGGGAACGAAGGCGCCGGCGGCTGTCGCATTATTCGCCGCCTCGGGCGCCGCCAATCCTCGCACATCGCCCTTGCCGAAGGTGCCTTCCGAGTCCGAGATGCGTTTTTCAGTGGTGTAGGATACAGCGGAAGATACCGACGCTCCGGTCCCTGGCAAGACGCCGACGACAAAGCCGATAAGCGACCCGCGCACCGTCGCACCGGCGCTTTTGACGACATCTGCCCAGCGAGCGGTCGTGCGTCCGAGTTCGCGGATCACCGTGACGCCCCTGCCCTGATGCTCCAGAATGAGCATTGCTTCGGAAATCGAGAACAGACCGATGACGAGCACGACGAATTCGATACCGTCGCCCAGTTCCGGTTCGTTGAAGGTGAAGCGATAGGCGCCGGAGGTGGCGTCAAGGCCAACGGTTGCCAGCATCAAACCGAGCATACAGCCGATCAGTGTTTTGGCGGGCTGGGAGCCGACCATGGATCCGAGCGTTGCAAAGGCGAAGACCATAAGCACAAAATATTCGGCGGGACCGAAACCGATGGCAAGCCCGGATAGCACGGGCGCAAACAGCGCCAAACCGATAGAGCCAATGATACCTCCGACAAACGATGAGATTCCGGAAAGCGCCAGCGCTTCGCCAGCGCGTCCCTGCCGGGCCATCGGATAGCCGTCCATCGCCGTCATGACGGCGCCGGCATCACCTGGGACATTGAGCAGAATTGAGGAAATGCGTCCGCCATATTCTGCGCCACAATAAACCGCGGCCAGCAGGATCATGGTGCTTTCCGCCGGCAGCCCCATCGAATACGCGATCGGCATCAGCAGCGCGATCCCGTTGATCGGGCCAATGGCTGGCAGTGCCCCAACCATTGTGCCGATGAAGCAGCCAATGAAACCGATAAGAAGATTCTGCCCGGTGAGCGCAACGGCAAAGCCGTGCCAAAGATAGTCGAAATTCATGATAAGAACCTTTCGGGATTGCGACTTGGCTCAGCCACCAAACATGGAACCGACCGGCAGATAGACTTCGAGCAAGAAGTCGAAGACGAACCACCAAAGCAGCGCATGTCCCACAGCACCAGCCAGAGCCGTTTTGAGCGGCGCACCGAAGAGGAGACCGGAGCCAAAGGTCAGCACGAAAATGGAGACGAAAAAGCCGGCGGGTTCAAAAAGCAGCGCAGCGATCAAGACCAAAGCCGGTATGGCGAGAACCCTGGTGAGAAGCGGCCCGTCTGGAAACCCTTCCACCGAACCGGGCGAAAAGTAATAGACGATTGCGAGCGCACCGAGGATGAAGGCAAGGGCCACCGGGAAAACGCGGGGGCCGAGCGGATCGGAGGCGAAAGCGTAGTCGATGACGCTTCCGCCAAAGCCATAGGCAATCGCAAGCAGCAGGAGAATGACAGCCGAGACGCGACCAATCAGCCGGGCGTTACGCGGCTCGGTGTTACGGGCTTCTGACATTGTAGCCTCACAAAAGGGGATGATCGGCGAGGCTGTTTTCAGCCCTCGCCATGTGTTAAAAGCTGGTCGGATTTCGAAGCTCTCGCACCAATCCCGCGGTCCGGAGAGATCGCTTCAGATAGAGACTTGCCGGGCGAAAACAGCGAGCCCGGCAAGGGTTGCCTCACATGCCGGATTCCTTGGCAAGAACCTTGAAGCGCGCCACATCTTCCTTGACGCGGTTCTCGAAATCTTGACCGAGAAGGGTAAACTCGAAGAGACCGCGCGCCTCGCGCTCCTTTGCAAATTCAGGAGTGGCGGCCATTTTCTTGAGGGCGTCGACCCACCAGTTGTAGTCCTCGTCGGAAACATCCTTGCCGACATAGTAGCCGCGCCAGATCGGCCAATCGATATCGAATCCCTGCTCCTTGGCCGTGGGCACACTCGCCAGCTCACCCGGCAGACGCTCCGGCGCCATCACGGCCAGGATGCGAACCTTGCCGGCAACGTGATGCTTGACCATTTCAGCTGCATCACCGGAACCGACCTTCACGTGGCCGCCTTCGAGTGCAGTCAGCACCGCTCCGCCGCCCTCAAGAGCCACATAGCGCATTTTCTTGGCGTCTTGGCCGGCTGCCTTTGCGAGCAGCGACCCCTTCATCCAATCCTGCGAGCCAACGGCGCCACCACCGGCAATAGGAAAATCGTCCGGGCTTGCCTTGTATGCATCAACAAGTTCGCCGAGCGTCTTGTATGGCGAATCGGCGGCCACGACGAGAACACCGTAATCGGCGCCGAGCGCCCCGAGCCAGCGCACACCCGTTTCGTCATATTTGCCGAATTTCCCTTGGGCGATCAGCAGGGCGGAGCCGGACGAAGCAGCCGTGATCAGATTGCCGTCCTTGCCGCGTTTGCCAATCACATGGTTGAAGGCCACCGCCCCGACGCCGCCTTCCATGTAAGTCACAACCATGGGTCTGGAGATCTGTTTGGTCTCCAAAAGAGCATTGCCGGCCAATCGGCATGTCAGGTCGAAGCCGCCGCCGGGTTTTGCACCAGCAAGGCATTCAGGCTTCGATGGTTCGGCGGATGCGACCATGGTCATGCAGAGCGTACCGAAAGCGGCAGCTGCAATTGTCTTCATCGTCATACGGATCATTGATCTCTCCCATTCATCCCTGAGACCGGGAGGGCCGCAATGCTCGCATTAGTCCAGTACAACCGGAACAGTTGTTGGCTATCGGCGACGGCGCGGAATTCCTCCTCGGGTCGACTTGTTCTCTCCCTTGAAGTCGACGCGCGGAAAATAAAGCCTGTTCCTGTCACGATCCTGTCAAGCCGTTAGCGACCGCCTTGACCTCTGGATCGGGCCGATCTTGATCTGTACCGGGTGCTATGCGATGGTTTTCAGGTGCGGGTATTTCTGGTCGAAGATACACAAGATGTTGGAGAGGCAATTTGCCGCCGATTTCAGCAGACGGGGCATTCCGTCGACTGGATTTCGGATGGGCTTTCTGCGTCCAACGTCCTTTCCTACACCGACTACGACCTCATCATTCTCGACGTGATGCTACCTGGCATGGATGGCTTTGCCATACTGAAGGCGTTGCGAAAATCTGGCAGCACCGCGCCTGTCCTCGTATTGACCGCTCGTTCCGAAATTGACGATCGGGTCAGCGCATTGGATCTTGGCGCCGACGATTACCTGATAAAGCCCTTCGATTTCCGTGAGCTGGAGGCGCGCGCGCGGGTGCTGCTGCGACGACGTAGCGGCGGCGACGCCACGAACATACTCGTCTGCGGCGATGTCAGTCTCGACAGGACCAATCGCAGCGTTCGGGTCGGCAAACGAGAGGTGCAGCTGAAGCGGAGGGAGATGACGCTGCTCGAAGTGCTGGCTTCGCGCCCCGGCAAGGTGTTCAGCAAGGAGGAACTGCTGGACCGCCTGTTTGGCTTCGATGAGGCGGCAGGCCCGAATGCGATCGAGCTTTATGTGGGCAGGTTGCGCAAAAAACTCGAAGGCGCCCAGACCCGCATCGTGACAGTGCGTGGCGTGGGCTGCCAACTGGTGTCCGATGCTGGCGCATAGAGGCTCCCTCTTCTCTCGCCTGATGCGCCGCGTCGGCATCGTGCTGGCCCTGGGCGCAGCAGCCATGATTACAGCTGCGTTGTATTATGCGCGCGCTGCCGCCGACGAAGCCTATGACCGGCTTCTGCTGGGTGCTGCGTTTCAGATGAGCGAAGGGCTCGTCGTCTCCGATGACAAACTCACTTTTCAACTCCCAACCTCTGCGTTTGAACTTCTGGGGCTCGCGCAACGCGACCGCATCTTCTATCGCGTCCTTGATACTGAAGGGGAGACGCTGACAGGTTATCGCGATCTTGGAACTCCCCTGGAGGTTTCGCACAGCCGCCCCGCTCCGCTCATTGAAAACGCCGTCTATCGCGGTGTCGATGTTCGCATGGTCACGCTATCCCACGCGATCACGATCAATGAGGAAACGAAATGGGCCTATATGATGGTCGCCCAAACGACGGAGGCACGCCGTGCGCTCATCTCGGAACTGATGACGAGGGCGATTTTCATCGTGAGCCTGATGAGCCTGCTTGCGCTCGTCGGCACTGCCTTTGCAATCCGCTATTCGCTGCGACCGGTCGAGACGCTTGGCGAGGCTTTGGCAAGCCGCGAACCGCAAGACCTAACACCCTTGTCCGTGTCGGTCCCCGGCGAACTTTGGCCCTTCGTTGCCTCTATAAACCACTTCATCCGCAGGCTCGATGAACGCGTGCGTTTGATGCAACGTTACGTCGCCGACAGCGCGCATCAGATACGAACGCCCCTTACGGCGTTATCGGCGCAGGTTAGTCTCATCAATGAGGAAAAGCTTGCACCGGAGGACCGGCGCCATCTGGAGCGTGTCCGCAACAGAACGTCGGAGCTTTCACGCTTGACCAACCAACTCCTCAATCATGCCATGGTGATCCATCGGGTCGATTCTGCGCAGCTTGCACCCCTGTTCCTGAACGAGGTCGCCCGTGCAGCCTTTCGCCAGGCAATACCGATCACGATCGACCCGGATATTGTAGTGTCCTTCGAGCCGGATGAACAACAGCTTCAGGTGATGGGCGACACGTTAAGCCTTCGAGAGGCCGTGGCCAACATTATCGACAATGCATTGCGGCACGGAGCCGAGACACAGCTGGCAGTGCGCGTGGAAAATTGTGGCGACTTCGGGTTGATCGTCATCGAGGATGACGGTCCTGGCATTCCTCAAGCCGATTGGGAGAGCGTCACCGAACGTTTCTTCTCGACGCGCAGCCAGGGACCGGCGTCTGGGTTGGGATTTGCAATTGCTGCGGAAGTAGCGCGCGCGCTGGGGGGGCGGCTTGGGTTTCGCGAGAAGACAGAAACGGATTTGTTTGCCGTTTATTTGGAACTGCCGCTGATCAAGCAGGAACGGCCATGAAAAGCGTTTACTCCGCCATCGCAGCCATTTCATGTTTCTGCCTCGTCACCAGCGCCCATGCAGTGGAAGGGGATCGGGAATTGTTCCCGGCGAAGGGAATGGAGGAAACGGGGCGCCTTCTCATTCATGCGGCCACGGATCTTGAAGCCATGCGTCCAATCGTTTTGGATTTCCAGGAGACCGCACCGGGGGTCGCTGTCGAGATCCTCGACTTTGTGACCAATGATTTGTTTCGTGAGGTCGCTGCTGCCTGCGCGGACGGACGGCAAAATGCCGACATCATCCTGTCTTCCTCCGTTGATCAACTCGTTCGTTTGGCAAATGACGGCTGCGCGCAACCGCACCAGTCCAGTGAAACCGCCAAGGTTGCCACCTGGGCCAACTGGCGTGACGAAGTGTTTGGCTTTACCTTCGAACCTGTCGTATTTGCCTATGACAAGCGTGCGATTCCGCCCGAAGACGTTCCGACCAGCCACGTGGCGCTGGTCGATCTTTTGCGCCGCAAGCCGGATGAATATCGCGGACGTATCGGCACCTATGATATCAGCGCCTCTGGAATAGGTTATCTTCTGGCCTTCTACGATTCGCGCCAGGCGCCGACGACCTATGGTCGCCTGCTCGAAAGCGTCAGCCGCGTGGAGCCGGTGATCCGTTGCTGCAATAATGAGGTGCTCGGCGCCTTGTCGACGGGCGAGATTCGTATTGCCTACAACGTCCTTGGATCCTACGCCTATTTCGCGATGCGATCCAACCCGGCGCTGGGTATCGTTATTCCCCAGGATTACACTCTGGTGCTGTCTCGCGGCGCGATGATACCTTCGACAGCACGAGACGCTGTATTGGGGCGCCGCTTTCTCGACTATCTCCTCTCTGATCGCAGCCGAGACATCGCGTCGCGCTCGTCTTTCTTTTTCGCCGAGAATGCGCCACTTCCCGAGGGTGTGGAAGGACCTGAAGATCTGATCGAATCCGGAGTGGGGAGGCCCATCCGCATTGGACCCACACTGCTGGCGGCCCAGGACGAGATTCAACGGCGCACCTTTATCGATAGCTGGTACCGACTGATCCGGCCATACAGCTTGCCAAATCTGGATTTATTCAAGCGCTGATCGCAAACGATTATCCAATTCGGCTACACCAGCAAATCCGTCAATAACCACCCGTCAGGACGATGGTCTCGCCTGTCATAAAGCTACAGGCCTGCGACGACAGGAAGATCGCGGCGCCCACCATTTCTTGCGGCTGCCCGGCACGGCCCATCCAGTTCAGCGTCCGGACGTATTCGGCCCAGCCTTCGGGATCCTCATCACGACGGTGGGCATTGCGGTCGGTGTCAATGAGGCCGGGCGCGAGCGTGTTGAGCAACACATTGTCGCGCGCGTAGTCCCGCGCCTGACTCTGGATCAAATTGTGTTGCGCCGCCTTAGTGGCGGCGTAAGCGGTAACGATGCCCTTCGGCCGCAGCTGATTGACCGAGCCGATGGAAACCACCCTGCCCCATTTGCGGGCCGCCATGCGCGGCAAGGCCGCCTGCAGCATATCCACCGTCGAGCCCAGATTGACCGCCAGCTGAAACGCCAGATCGTCAGGCGTCAGTTCCGACAGCACGGCGTTGATCTGGGCGCTGGCATTGATGACAAGAATATCGACCGGTGCGACCGCCTCGGCCCGCTCGATGAGATCACGGCCGGCGCCGGGCTGGGAAAGATCGCCCGCCAGTTCCTGCGCCGTACCGCCGCCTGCGACAATCCGCTGTTGCACGGCTGCTGCGGCGCCCGGCTTCACGCCATGAAGGATGACATGGGCGCCCGCGCCCGCCAGCCCCTCGGCAATGGCGGCACCTATGCCACGGCTGGAACCGGTGACAAGCGCCGTGCGGTCTTTCAGTCCAAAGACGCTTTCGAGACGCATCCTTTATCCTTCAAACAGGGAGATGTGCGCGCCGGCGATTCCCGGGCGGCAGGAAAACAGGCCGCCGGAAAGCGGCGCGTCGGCAAGCGTGGACGCCGGCAGGCGCGTGCGGGCGCTGGTGATGAACAGCGTCGACAGGTCCGGCCCGCCGAAAGCGATGCTGGAAGGGCGCGGCACCGGCATGTCGATCACCTGGTCCAGCTTGCCGTTCGGAAGATAACGCCGTACGCACCAACCATCCCAGATCGCGCACCAGACACCGCCTTCCGCATCCACGGCCAACCCATCCGGCCGTCCGTCCGCCACCGGAATGCGGGCGAACTCACGGCGCTGCGACAGGGCGCCCGTCGACGGATCACAATCGTAGGCGTGGATGAGGCCGGGCACTGTATCGACGAAATAGAAGGTCCTGCCATCGGGGCTCCAGCCGAGACCGTTGGAGACGATGATGCCGCCTTCCTTGCGCTCGGATTCGCCATTGGCATTGATTCGATAAAGCGCACCCGTGGGCTTGGAGGCGTCGATACGCATCGAGCCGACCCAGATCGCGCCATCCGGCCCGCATTTGGCGTCGTTCAGGCGGTTATCGGCAATGCCAGCCTCCGGGCTGACGAAGGGGGTCAGTCGGCCGGAGGCGAAATCCAGCCATTCGACGCCGTCCTGCGACGCCACCAGTAACCGTCCCTCGGTGACCGGAATGACCGCGCTGACCAGCTTGCCGGTCTCGCAGGTTTCGTTGCGGCCAGTGACGGGATCGAAGCGGTGTACCGCCGGATGCAGGATATCCACCCAATAGAGCGCGTTTTCCCCCTCGTGCCAGACCGGGCTTTCTCCCAGCTGCGCACCCCACGGCAGAATACAGCTGAGTTCGGCGCTGGGGCGGCCCGTTGCCGAACGCGGGCGTGGCCGCGAGCTGATCGCCACGGCCCCGGCGGCACCGGTAATGCGGCGGGCGGCGGCAATCAATTCACGCCCGGCGGGATGGATATTGGAAGAGTCCAGCCGCGATGATGGCCCGAGCGCAACGAGCACGCCCATCGGCGTATTGTCACGACCCATCACAGGGGCGGCGACCGAATTCACCCCCGGCAGATGCTCCTCGTAGGAAATCGAATAACCCCGCGCACGCGTCAGCGTCAGATCGGCCTGCAGCGCATCGAGGGTGGTGATGGTTTTGGGTGTCTGCAGATCGAGCGTCAGGCGATCCAGCAGGTTGCGACCAACGGCGGGGTCCTGAAACGCGAGCAGCGCCTTGCCCGGTGCGGTGCAATGCAGGGGAACACGGCGTCCCACCTCGACACGCACAGAAAGACCGTTCGGCGAACGTTCCGCCAGATATTGTGTCATAGTGCCGTCAAGCCGGCACAGTGCAACCGTTTCCCCCAGTTCGGCCGCCAGCCGCTCGAGTTCCGGCGTCGCCGCCGAGACGAGATCGAAGCTCTCCCAGACCTTGTGAGACATTTCCAGAAAACGCTGGCCCAGGACATAAGTGCCACGGGCCTCATCCTGACGGACGAGGCCATAGGCGATGAGAGTGCGCAGGATGCGCGCGAATGTCGGCTTCGGCAGACCGGAGGCGCGCAACAGCTCGGCAAAACGCAGCGGTTCCGGCGCATCGGCAACCATGTCGAGCAGGGTCAGCCCCTTGGCCAGCGCCGCCGTGCCGCCCGGTGTCTCCGGTTTCATCGCCTCTGCCCCTTCGCTAATCGCAGCCGCCTTGCGGCCGCCGCGTCGTCCAGCATCCGGTCCATCGTCCATTCAGCTTCAAACCCCAAAGTGTTTCTGATCCGCTCGTTGGACGTATGGTAATAAACGCCGTCGCCGGGAAAATCGACCGTCACGATGGGCAAGCCGGTCAGCGCCGCAATCTTCGGCAAAAGCACGGCGAAATCGGCTGGCTCATCGGCACCGAGGTTGAAGGTGCCACCCGCCGCGTCGGGGTGATCGAGGGCAAGCAGAATGCCCGCCACCATATCGCGCGTATCCGTGATGTGCATGCGGAATGGACGGCCGTTTTCGTTGCGCGCCAGTATATGCGACGGCTTACCGATATCGCAGGACTGGAGCAATTGGGCGATAGCCGTGTTTCCGAAATTCTGCTGCTGGCGAATACGCGGTCGCAGGAAAAACCGGGGACCGGAAAAGAAACTGTCCTCATCCAGCAGTTCTGCCGCATCCTGCGTATGCGAAAAACGCAGGATCACCGTTTCCATGGCGCCGCTTCGCTGGTGAAAGCGCACCAGTTCTTCGCCGAGAAGCTTGGTCAAGCCATAAGGTGAATTTGGACGAAGCGGATGGTCCTCGGTGACGGGCAGGAATTCCGGCCGGTTTTCCGGATAGACCTCACCCGACGAGGCAAAGACAAACCGCCGCACGCCAGCCGCTGAAGCCACATCCAGAAGCCGGCGCGTGCCCTCGACATTGACGGCGAACATGCGGTCGCGATCCGCCGGGACCCATGACATGAAAGCTCCCAGATGCAGAACGGCGCTCACACCCTCGATGGCGTCGGACAGCGCCTGCGCATCTTCCAGCGACTCGACAACCTCCTCGCCGCCGCTTCCCGATGGCCTGAGATCGAAACCGCGAACGGTGCGGCCCTGCGCGCGCAAGGCGGCAACAACGGCACGGCCGACACGACCTGCCGAGCCGGTGACGAGGATCATAGCCGTGCTCCGGTCTTTGCGTCGAAGAGATAAAGCTGGGCCGGATCGAAACCGAGCCGGAGCGCCTCATTGCCGGGAAGATTGCCGGTATGCGAGACGCGCGCGATCAGTCCCTTGGACTTGCCCTCCTCGCCATCGGCGACCCTTGCGCCTTCCGCATCGAAATAGACGTATTTCTCCGATCCCAGGCTCTCCACCAGCGTCGGTCGGACATCGAAGGTGATCGGCGCATCGCCCAGAACGAGATGTTCCGGCCGCAGGCCCACGATTACGCTGCCCTGACGGTTGACGCCCCCCGGCAAGGAAACCTGTTGCCCAAAGAGGGTCACTGTGCCGTCACGCAGTTCCGCATTGAGGAAATTCATGCCCGGCGAGCCGATGAAACCGGCAACGAAAAGATTGGCCGGATTATTAAAAAGCTCGTCCGGTGCGGCGATCTGCTGGATGATGCCGCCCTGCATGATGACGACGCGATCCGCCATCGTCATCGCCTCGACCTGATCATGCGTCACATAAACGGTGGTGACGCCGATGCGCTTGTGCAATGCGCCGATCTCGGCACGCATGTGGACGCGCAGCTTGGCATCGAGGTTGGAAAGAGGCTCGTCCATCAAGAAGGCCTGCGGCTGGCGCACGATGGCGCGGCCAAGCGCCACGCGCTGCCGCTGGCCGCCCGAGAGATCCTTGGGCTTGCGATCGAGATAGGGTGTGACTTCCAGAATGCGCGCGGCATCATCAACCCGGCGGTCGATCTCGGTCTTGTCCGTGCCGCGCATCTTGAGGCCGAAGCCGATATTCTGGCGAACGGTCAGGTGCGGATAAAGCGCATAGTTCTGAAACACCATGGCGATGTCGCGGTCACCCGGCGCCAGATCCGTCACTTCGTTGTCGCCGATGAAAATCTGCCCTTCGCTTGCCGGTTCGAGACCGGCGAGGATCTTCAGCATCGTCGACTTGCCGCAGCCGGAAGGCCCGACCAGCACCACGAACTCGCCATTCTCGATTTCCAGCGAAAAGGGCCTGAGGACGTTGAGCGCGCCGTAGGACTTGCTGACGTTGCGAATGGAAATATTGGCCATGCTTATTTCTCCGCGCCAGCGGTGAGGCCGCCGACCAAATAACGTTCAAGGAACAGGTAGATTGCGATGATCGGCAGCGCGATGAACACGGACGCGGCGGAAATGTCATTCCAGTAGGTGACATATTCGCCCTGCATCGTGGTGATGCCGAGATTGGCCGTCCAGTTGTCCGGCGAGTTGACGAGGAAGGTGCGCGCATAGGCATAGTCTGCCCAGCTGAGCACGAAGGCATAAAGGGCCGTGGCGGCAAGCCCCGGCGTGGCGATGGGAAGTACGACGCGCACCATCGCACCAATCGGCGAGCAGCCGTCGACCATAGCAGCCTGTTCCAGTTCCTTCGGAATGGTGTCAAAATAGCCTTTCAGCATCCATGTGGCGAAAGGAATGATCATTGTCGAATGCGCCAGAACCAGCGTCCACAGGCTGCCGATCAGGCCGAAGCTGGAAAAAATCGAAAACAGCGGAATGACGAGCAGCGTCGCGGGCAGCATCTTCGCCGTCAGGACGAAGAGCCCCATGGTCGCGCCGCCCCGCATGGAATAACGCGACAGCGCATAACCGGCGCTGACCGAGACCAGCATCGACAGCGCCACTGAGCCGATGGCTGCGAGCATCGAGTTCCACAGCCACAGCAGGATCGGTTTTGCCGCCCAGACCCGGGCGAAGATGTCCCACTGCGGATCGTCCGGCCAGAAGGTCGGCGGCAGGCGGTACAGCTCATCGGTGGTGGAGAGCGCCGTGACCAGCAGCCAGTAGACCGGGAACAGGATCATCACCAGCGTGAAGATGACAGTCGCGTAAAGCGCAAGGCTCTGTAAAAATGTCCGTTTCATCAAAGCCTCCTCAATAGATCGATTTCGAACGCCGGCCAAGCATCAGCAGGCTCGCGACGATGCAGATCACCAGCGTCAGCACGCCGACGGCGGCGGCCCGGCCGAAATTGTGGTACTGGAAGGCCTGGTCATAGGTCATGATCGAAAGCGTCTGGGTTGAACGCAGCGGCCCGCCGCCGGTCAGAACCTTGATGATGGAAAAGTCGCGGAATACCCAAAGCAGCGTCAGCACCAGCGTCACGCCCAGCACCGGCATCAGAAGAGGCATGGTGATCCAGCGAAAACGCTGCCAGACACTTGCGCCATCCACCTTGGCGGCGGCGTAATAGTCGGCGGGAATGGACTGCAGGCCAGCCAGACACATGATCGACACGAAGGGAAAACCCTTCCACACCATGGTGATGGCAACAGCCCAGAAGGCCGCCGTGGAGCTGCTCACCCACGGGATCATCTGGTCGGTAAAACCGAGCTTGATCGCCAGCCAGCCGAAAAGGCCGAAGGAGGTGTCGAACATCCATGCAAAGATGACGACCGCGATGATTTCCGGCACCGCCCAGGGCAGCGCCATGCCCAGCCGCGCGACGGTGCGGCCCTTGAAACGGTTATTGGCAAGAAGCGCCGTGCTGAGGCCAACTGCGACGCTGCCGGCAGTAACGACGATGACCAGTTTTAGCGTGACCCAGCAGGCCAGCCAGAATTCCGGCGACGAAAACAGCCAGTTGTAATTCGTCAAGGAGAACGGGCGGCTGGCGCCGCCGAGCCTCGGTATCTTGACCTGCTGGAACGACAGGTCGATGGCCAAAACGAGCGGCCAGACGATGATGGCTGCAACCATCAGGACCGCGGGGGCGATCAGAATATAGCCGAGGAGATGTTGCCGGCTGGGACGCGCAAGATCGAAGAACTTGCGGCGCCCGGCCCGAACGGGTTCGGTCATGGATGGTCCTCCTGCCGGATGCGGATGATGGCCATGGCCCTAAGCGGGCCATGGCGAAACAACGGGATCAACCCTTGATGGCTTCCGCCTTTGCCTGCATTGTTTTCGCCACTTCCGCCGGATCGAGATCCTGAATGATCATTCGCTGGCTTTCTTCCATCACCATCTTGCTGAACTCGTTGTAGAAGAGCTCAAGTCCGGTCGGAATGCGGTCGACACCCGCCTCGGATGCGGCCTTCATTGTCTCGATCAGCACTGGAAAATGCGGGATGGTCTTTTCGACGCCAGAGACATCCGCTTTCGGGCTAGGCGGGGTGTTACCGCCGAGGATAGCGTAACTGCGCTGGAATTCCGGCGTCATCGTCAGCTTAATGAAATCCCAGACCAATGCCTTCTGGTCGTCGGGAATATCCGCCGGCATGGCAAGCACGTTGGAAGACCCGCCAAGCGGCGGATGAAGCGGCGGCGCGGCATAAACAATGTCACTCTTGGCCGAACCCTTTTCGGTCGTGCCATAAAGCCACGGCCCATCGAGCCGCATGGCCATCTTGCCATCGGCAAACAGCTTGCGCACGTCGCTGGCGCTCATGTCCACCGGGCTGATGCCGCTCTTCATCACGGTTTTCCATCGGGTCAAACCTTCCACCATCTGCGGCGTGTCGATGGTGATATTGCCGTCCTTGTCGGTCCAGTAGGCACCGGCGTCGAGAATGTAGTTCAGCATCTCTGTGAGATATTGCCCCGGGCCGCCCTTGGTCTCATGACCTGTTCCGAACTGATCGATAATACCGTCGCCGTTCAGATCCTTGGTCGTGGCTTTTGCCGCGGCCAGAAACTCGTCATAGGTCTTCGGAACCGCAACGCCCGCTTCTTCGAGAAGCTTCTTGTTATAGGCCATCACGAAACCGAAATAGTTGGTCATAATGCAGACGGTTTCACCGTTCCATTCGCATTTCTGCTGGCCGGCCCAGCCCGCCATCTCGATACCGTCCTTTTTCAGCCACGGGTCGAGCGGCTCCAGCCAGCCGCTATCGGCAAACATCTGGAATTCGAAAGACGCCAGATGCACGATCTGCGGCGGCTGGTTGGCGGCAAAGAGCGTGGTCATCGTATCCGCATAGGAACTGCGCTCTGCTTTGGTGAACTCGATCTTCACGCCCGGATGCTGTTTCTCGAAGGCGGCAATGGCGGAACGCCACCATTCACCCGTTCCCGCATCATCAGTCTGCCAGGAAATGAACTTCAGCACGGTATCGGCCATGGCAGGGGCAACGGCCCCCATCGTTACCAAAACGGCGGCCGCGGTGCTGAGCGCCAGCTTTTTCATTCTTTTTGTCATGGTTTCCTCCTCCAAAAAACCAAATCAGATGCGTTCAATCAGACTGAGCGCCGCCTCCGACGGTCTTACCCCAAGTCCCGGTCCCGAAGGCAGGTGATATCTGCCTTCGCGGCAATCCATGTCGCCCTCCAGCAGGCGGCGGTTCGGCTCGAAGATAGAGTGCTGGAATTCGTGTCCCTTCAGCATCGGCAATGTCGATGACACCTGCAGACTGGCGGCAAGGAAGACGCCCGCGCCGACAGTGGCGTGAGGTATCACGTCAATGCCGTGTTCGGCGGCGAGAGCGCCGATGCGGATGAAATTGGTGATGCCCTTATGGCCCATTTCCGGCTGCACAATCGCGATACGACAGCGTTCTATGCGGGCGCGCATATCCCAATGGGTGCGCCATTCCTCGCCGACGGCTATCGGAACATCGGTGTTCTTCGAAACCCTCTCAAGACCGGCAATATCCTCCGTCCAGACCGGAGCCTCGGCGAACCACGGGTCAAAGGGCTGCATTTCGGCGATCAGCTTCAGCGCCCGCTCCGGCGTCTGGTTCCAATGCATGTCGGCGGCGATCTTCGCGCGCGGACCAAGCACCTGCCGGAGATTGGCGATTTCCGCCGCCGGGCCGTCATCAGCCACCGGCGTTGCGAATTTGAAGGCATCAAAACCACGATCCTGCCAGCATTTCGCCAACTCTCCACGAGCCTTCAGCGTTTTTTCAGGCAGGCCGGAAACATAGGCCGGGAACGTATCTACCCCGCCGCCAAGAAGATCGCGGATGGATTTTCCGGCTTCCTGCCCGGCAATATCCCAGAGCGCGATATCAAGCGCGGCAAGCGCATCGACGTAAAAGCCGCCTGTATAACCGCGCACCCGCATCATGTCGTAGAGGTCGTCATAGATCGCCGAAGGATCGGACGCGTTGCGGCCGATCACGAAACCGGCGAGAAGATCATTGATGAGGGCAGCGACCGTGCCGGGGGCGACGATGCCATAGGTCTCCCCCCAGCCCACGATGCCGTCCTGTGTCGTCATGCGCACCAGCACGCTGCGGTCGAAGGTGGGGTAGACCGTGCGATTGCCCTTGCGCACAATGTAGCCATTGGGATTGACCACCTCGCCTTCCCTGAGCGCGCCAAGATAGGGAACCTTGCGCGGCTGTGTCAGCGTGAAGACTTCGACGGTTGCGATGGGGCTGTTCATGCGGCCTCCGCGGCAACAAGGCCGAGTTCGACCAGATTGGCGTCGATATCGGCAATGGCCGCCGCATCAAGCTCGGGTGTCGGCGCACGCACGCCGACGCCTTCGATCACACCGCGACGGGCGAGTACATATTTGGTCAGCCGCATGCGATAGACCGCCTGCAACACCAGAAGCGGCAGGGTGCGGACATAAATCCGGCGAGCCTCCTCCTGCCGCCCGGCAACAAGCGCCCGGTCGATGGCCACATGTTCCTCGGCGATCTCCAGCGCCGGCATCGCCGCCGTAGCGCCTCGGGCATATTCGTCGAGAATGTAACGGGCGCCGCCGCCACCGATGACGCCCTTCAGCGTCGAAGGCGCATGGGCAATGATGTGGCTGATGGCCGGGCCGGCGGGAAGTGTTTCCTCCTTGACATAGGTCACCTGCGGCAATGCGCCCACGATCTCCACGATGGCCTGTGGCGAAAGGTCGGAACCCCGCGGCGCAGGCGCGTTCTGCAGGATGATTTCAACTCCCGGCAGCGCCTCGACCATCTTGCCAAGGAATTCGATCAGCGCAGGCGCGTCCGTACCGACCGATTTTGGCGGCTGTACCATCAGGTGGCGAATGCCAAGCGCCGAGGCCGCCCGCCCATGTTCGACCGCGTCACGCCAGTCGGCCGCACTGGCGCCTGCCACGACCGGCACCCGACCGGCCACCGCATCCACGACGATCTTCAAGAGCGTTGCGCGCTCGGCGGCGTTCAAAGTCTCCACCTCGCTGGCGAAACCGGGAAACACGACACCATCCACGCCCTTGTCGAGCGCAAATACCACCAGACGCTTCATACCCGCTTCGTCAATGCCGCCATCCGCCAGAAAAGGCGTTGGCAGAACAGGCAAGATCCCCTTGAGCCCAGCCACCATCATTCTCCTCCCAATTAAGTATCATATTTTGATACCTTGAATTCACTAATTGACACTACATAGACTCGCACCCTATGACAAGCCCCAAGATGAAATGAACGAGGAGGTTCAAGACATGGCAGCAGCGGCGACATCGATCATCGTTGATTGGGGAACGACATCACTGAGGGCGGCGCTCGTTGGTGAAGGCGGCGAAGAACTCGATCATCTGGAAACCGCTGACGGCATTTCGAGCCTTGGCGAAGGTGAACACGAAGCTGCGCTGATGGCAGCACTCGCACCCTGGTTCTCGCGCCACGGGACCCTGCCCGTCGCAGCGCTCGGCATGATTACCAGCCGCAACGGCTGGGTCGAAGTCGCTTATGTGCCGTGCCCGGCAGGCCCGGCGGAACTTGCCGCCGGAACGGTGCGCAAATCGCTGCCGAACGGCTCCGATCTCGTCTTCCTGCCCGGTCTGAACGACCCCGCCCGCCAGCCCTTTCCGGACGTGATGCGCGGCGAAGAAACCCAGATAGTCGGCCACGGCCTCGGCGCAGACGCCACCCTCATCATCCCCGGAACGCACAGCAAATGGGCGCGGATAAAGGCGGGTCGGATCGACGGTTTCCAGACATTCGTGACCGGTGAATTCTTCAATCTGCTGATCAATCACTCTTTCATCGCGCGCGGTTCCACGCAGCCGCCGGTCGATGATCCGCAGGCCTATCGCTGGGGTCTGAAAGAGGCAAAACGATCCGCCGCCATGCTGTCGCTCATGTTTTCGGCGCGAACTGGCGGGCTTGCCGGCCGGCTTTCGCCGGATCAGTTGCGCTCCTATGTGTGGGGACTGGTCATCGGGCAGGAGTTTCGGCAGGCCCGCGATGCCGGATGGTATGCGGAGGGAGACGAGGCAGCGATCGTCGGCAATGACGG
This sequence comes from Agrobacterium sp. B1(2019), assembly GCF_008274755.1. Taxonomy (NCBI): domain Bacteria; kingdom Pseudomonadati; phylum Pseudomonadota; class Alphaproteobacteria; order Hyphomicrobiales; family Rhizobiaceae; genus Agrobacterium; species Agrobacterium sp. B1(2019). The sequence continues at coordinate 1,044,210 of NZ_VTPB01000002.1, forward strand.
GCTGAACGATCTCTATCTGGTTGCCGCAGATGTTTTCGGGCTCAAGACATCCATGGGTGCGGACGATGCTCTCACGAAGGGTGCCCTGGCTGTCCTGCGTCAAGCGATTTCGTAACCTCTGCCGAGAGCCGGATGCCCAAATGGCGGCATCCGGCTTTCAAACCCCATGTTTTTAGGACCGTCATGTACGCCTTCCCAGCCAATATCGGCACCAGCCGTCACGAAAACGATATCATTGCCGCTCTGGTCCGCCTTCAACGCATCGGCCTCCCAGACAATCCGATCGCCTTTTATGGCTCATCCTCGTTTCGAATCTGGGGTTCCGTTGCCGAAGATCTCGGCTCGCTGGATATCGTCAATCTGGGATTTGGCGGCGGCACTTACCTCTCCGCCCGCCACTACATGCACCAGCTTCTGGTCCCTTTAAAACCAAACAGAGTGGTGCTTTATTTCGGCGAAAACGATATTGCCAGCGACGGCCTCAAGGCTCAGACGTCGCTCCGGCACCTGCACGATTTGCGGGATGGAATCTATCGTGCGCTACCGCAGGCGGACGTGTTTGTTGTGGCGATCAAGCACAGTCCGGCGCGCTGGATATACCGCCATGAATTCGATCTCTTCAACCAGATGGCGCGCGACTGGTGCAATGGCAGCGAACGCACAACATGGCTTGACCCGAACGCCGGCCTCATTGGTGAGAACGGCCTCCCGATGTTCCGTTATTATTTACCCGATCTGGTTCACCTGAATGCGGCAGGCTATGCCGTCTGGTCGGAAGCGCTCAGAAAAACGCTGGGTCTGCACAACTGAGGCGGGCGGCAACTTATCTTCGCATCAAGGGAATCCGAATCCACCGCGGACCAACCAGTAGCATCGTCAATCGCACGCTTTTTTAGTACCGGAAGCCCTTCAGCATTATCTCTCTCGCGCGCTTCTATCGCTTTAACCCCGCATCCGCGGGCTCTCCCGGTCGATCCCTCAGTCCGAGACGGGCGATTTTCTCATTGAGCGTGCGGTGGGGGATGCCGAGCCTCGCGGCCGCCTTAGCCGTATTGCCGTTGCTGTCATCGATCGCGCGGCCGATGACGTCAGCCTCGAAGGCGACCAATTGCTCGGGCAGGGTCAGGGGATCGCCGGGCTGCAGGACTTCCCCGCCGGATGCGGCGTCATCGAGCCCAAGAGCGAAGCGCTCGGCGTACGCTTTGAGCTCCCGGACGTTGCCTCGCCATTCCTGCTGCCGCAATCGCGCCAGGAGATCGGCGGATACGCTTCGCTCGGCCCGGCTGTAGCGATGGGCGGCAAGCGAAGCGAAATGGCCAAAGAGCAGGCCGATATCCTGCCGGCGCTGCCTGAGCGGCGGGATGCGCACATCCACGGTCGCCAGCCGGTAGAACAGATCTTCGCGGAACCGCCCGGCGGCGATTTCGCCGGAAAGGTCGCTCTTGGCAGCGGCGATAACCCGCACATCGATCGGTCGCAGCCGGTTTTCGCCCAGTCGCTCGACCAAACGCTCCTGCAGCACGCGCAAGATTTTCGCCTGCAGTCCCAGGGGCATCGACTCGATTTCATCAAGAAAGATCGTTCCACCCGCGGCATGCTCGAACTTACCTTGCCGGTCGGCGAGCGCGCCGGTGAAGGCCCCCTTTGCATGACCCAGGATTTCGCTCTCGAAGATGCTTTCGGGCAGCGCTGCGCAGTTGATCGCAACGAAGGGACCGCCCGCCCGGCGGCTTTGCTGGTGGAGCGCCTGCGCGACAAGTTCCTTGCCAGTTCCGGTTTCACCGATGATCAGCACGTCGATATCGACATTCGCCAGCATCTGGATGCGGCTGCGCAAGTCCCGGAGCGCGGGGCTGTCGCCGACGATCTCGACGCCGCCGCCCGTCTGGACCAGCCCCTGAAGGCGGGCGATTTCTTGTTTCATCCGACGCTTCTCGACCGCCTTGTCGAGGATCGAAAGCAGATGCTCGGCATCATAGGGCTTTTCGATAAAGTCCTCCGCTCCCTGCTTCATCGCCTTGACCGCCAGGGTAACATCGCCGTGGCCAGTCATCAGAACGATAGGAACCTCGCTGCGGGCCTTGATCAGGGAGTTCAGAAGCGTCATGCCGTCTATGCTGGGCATGCGGATATCGCTCAACACGACATCCGGCTCGTCGCGAAAGAATTGCTGGTACGCTTCTTCAGGCCGATGGAAAGCGGATACGGAAAACCCGCTGACCTCCAACCAGTCGGTTGCCGCCTTCAGGAGGTCGCGGTCGTCATCAACGAGAAGAATATGTCCGCGGGTCATTGTGCCGCCTCGAGCGGATGTGCGGGCCGCTTGCCCAACGGCATCGAAATCGTCGCCATTGTGCCGCCGCCTGGCGTTTCGGCAAAAAGAATCTCACCGCCGAACTCCCGAACAATCGCGGTTGCAATGGACAGGCCAAGGCCAAGGCCCTCACCCGTGAGCTTGGTGGTGAAGAAGGGCTCGGCAATACGATCACGGTGCTCCGGTGCGATACCCGAACCGTTGTCGATCACCGCTACGCTCACCCGCCCGGCATGCGCAGTCCGCTGGATGGTGACAGAAGGGTTCTGTATGCCTTCCACCGCATCGAGGGCGTTCAGGAGTAAATTGAGCGTCACCTGTTCGAGCTTCACCGCCACGGCAACGACAACCGGCGACGGCCCCCTCGCATCGAAGGCCGGCGTGACACCAAGCGCCTTCGCCCGAGGAGCCGCAAGATCGAGCGCATTTCCTATGACCGCGTCGATGGTGACCGCTTCGAGGTCGGAAGCCCCCTTACGGCCAAATGTCTTGAGGTGCTTGACCGTTCGTTGCATCCGCTTGACCAGCGCGCGCGCATCGAGAAGCCGGTCACCCACTTTCGCGGCGGCCTCTTTCTCCGCCAGAACACCGGCGGTCGCCAATGTGGCTTCAAGCGCCGCCAGCGGCTGGCTGACCTCATGCACGATCGCAGTCGACATCCGGCCGAGGGCAGCCATCTTTTCGGAATGGATGAGCCCTTCCTGCGCGCGGCGAAGCTCGTCCTCTGTCCGCTTGCGCATGTCGATCTCGCGAGCGAGATCCTGCGTGCGTTCGGCCACCTTGCGTTCCAGGATTTCGCCCTGGCGCAGCCGCATCCGGATGATGAGCGCGCGCTGATGCAGGAAGTAGAGCGTGCCGGTGGATATGAGGCCGGCGATCAGCGCCGCGAGCGCCCAGAAGCCGGCGATCTTGCCGGCGTCACCCGTGCTCGTTGCCGCCAGCACCAGCCAACCGTCCGGCTCGACGCGCGAGAATTTCGCCAGGAGCCGCTGCCCGCCCTCCTCCACATGGAGCGCCCGCTCGTCCGTATTGTCCGCCGGCGGGGTTACGCCCGAAGGGAGGATAGGTTGTCTCGCCGCAAGATCGGCCCCCTCGTAGGTCCGTTCATTCGCAAGCCGCTCGACGGCCTCATCGGAAAGTGCCGCCAGCGGCCGGTATTTCCAATCCGGGTTGCCGGAGAGAAAGACGATGCCCCAGCGGTCGGCGATCGCAGTCTGGACACCCGCAGCCTCCCAGGTCAATTCGAGCGGCAGCAGATCCGCCTTAACGACGGCGACGATCGGCGGACGACCGGGCACGTCTATCCGCGACGTGAGAAAATAGCCAGGCTTGCGAGTGGTAACGCCGATCGCGTAATAACGCCCCTCGCCCGTACGCAGCGCATCCTGAAAATAAGGGCGGAAGCTGTAATCTTGGCCGACGAAGCTTTCACCAGTCGCGAAATTGCTCGCGGCAAGCGCGATCCCGCGGGCGTCGAGCACGTAGAGCTCGGCGGCGCCGGCTTGCCTTACGACTGTCTGAAGATAGCGGTTGGCGGCATCAAGAACGGCCGGGCTGGGTTCGCTTTCTGCAAGGGCGCGTATGCGGGCATCCTCGCCCATAACAAGTGGTAGATAACGAAACCGTTCGATCTCCGTGGCAATCGCCCTGTTGGTCAGGAAAAGACTTCGCTGAATCTGCCCTTCCAGGGCGCCGGTCGCCGCACTGCTCGCAAGATGGTAGGCGACAAAAGGCGCAATGCAGGTCACGACCAGCATCAGGACAGTCATTCTGCCGATGTTGCGCGCCATTGCCGAGTCGACCTGCCTTCCGGATGTGTCCTTAGATCGAAAGCGACCCAAGGACGGATTGTAAGTGTTGCAGCGACCTTTGCGGATCTGAAAACCGTGTCGTGTCGCAAGAATTGTCCGATGCATCGAGTGTAGCGCCTCTTTCTTGCAGAGAGAACAGCAGATCCGCAAGTGAGCGATCTGAACTGCTGCATCGTTCCCTCTTCAAATATCTTGCGATTTACGGACCCCCGCAGCAGGCCTCACGGCGGAGGGGCGTCACATGGCCGCAGGACGATCGGCTCCTGTTTCTCTCGCCCGAATTCGCGGCAACCACCGACATCGCAGAGCGTCCAGCCGGAGATTGTCGCCCCGGAAGCAGCCAGGACCAACTCGGGGATCGGCGGAAGCTCCGGCGTCCAGATTGACCAGCCGCCTTCGCGATGGGCATTTTCTCCCGGTTCCATACCGGCGCCCGAGCCCTGGACGCGCGCCTCCTCGAGAAGAAGGCCCTGCGATGTGGCGGCCCAGCGCTCCTGCCACTGGGTTTTCTCGACAGAATGCGTCCAGCCGAGCGTGAAGACGCTGGCAGCTAAGGCAACAGCCTTGCCGCCAGCAATGATGCAGACCAGCGTGCTCACACGGCCTCCGACGCCGGCTTGCCATTCGCCGTTCGCGCCCGCCGCCAGATCAGAAATACGAAGAGCGCGGCAAGCCCGAAGCCCACCTCATCGGTCAAAGGAAGGGCCGCAAGCAGGGTAAAAGCAGCCGCGGCCGCAAGCGCGCGCTCTGCAATCGACAGCCGGACTGAGACGAAGCCGATCACGGCCGTACCCCAGAGCCCGATCGCAAGGCCGGTCTTGATGACGATATAGGCGACCGCGAGCGGATAGCCGACGGCCGCGGCCATCGCTCCGCCGTCTTGGAGCATCAGCGCCGGCGAATAGACGGCCATGAACGGGATGACAAAACCCGCCGCCGCCACCTTGATCGCCTGCATTGCGATCTTCAGTCCGCTTTCGCGCGCAATTGGCGCTGCCGCAAAGCAGGCGAGTGCGACCGGCGGCGTCAGGTCCGCCAGGATTCCGAAATAGAAGACGAACATGTGGCTGACGATGAGCGGCACGCCAAGTTCCAGCAGCGCCGGGCCAGCGATCGACGAGGTGATGATGTAGTTAGGGATCGTCGGTATACCCATGCCGAGCACGAGGCAGGTCACCATGGTCAGGAGCAGCGACAGGAAGAGGCTCTGGCCGCCGACCGAGACGATGAACTGGCCGAAGGTGTTGGCCGCACCCGTCAGCGTCATCGTTCCGATGATCACACCGACAAGCGCGCAGGCGATTGCGACCGGCAAGGCCGTCTTCGCACCTTCTGCAAGGGCGTCGCGACAGGTCACCAGCGTCTCCCGGCCGCCCTTCGAGAACGCGTTGGCCCCGATGAGCAATGCCAGCGCGGCGACGATCACGCCGATGCCGTACTGGAAGAAGGCGGCCGCCACGAGACCAAGGCCGATCCAGAAGATGATTCGGATTACGCCGGCGGGCAAACCCAAGACAACCGAACTGCCAAGGATCAGCAGGGTCGTGAAGGCAAGGCCGACCGTGCCTGCGAAGAGCGGCGTGTAGCCCGAGAACAGCAGCCAGACCAGCGCCGCGAGCGGCAGGATCAGATACCATTGCTCGACGACCGCAGCCTTGGCCGAAGGCAAATCCGCCTTCGGCAGGCCGAGCAGCCCGCGCTTGCCGGCCTCAAGGTGCACCATCCAGAAGGCGGAAGCGAAATAGAGAATGGCCGGAATGATCGCCGCCTTAACGATCTCGTGATATTCGACGCCGAGCGTCTCTGCCATGATGAAGGCGACAGCGCCCATGACCGGCGGCATGATCTGCCCGCCCATCGAGGCCGTCGCTTCGACGCCGCCGGCAAAAGCCGGTCGATAACCGAACTTCTTCATCAGGGGAATGGTGAACTGCCCGGTCGTCACCACATTCGCAACGCCGGAGCCGGATATCGTGCCCATCAGGCCGGAGGAAATGATTGCCACCTTCGCCGCACCGCCGCGCTTGTGGCCGACGAAGCTTAGTGAGACATCGGTGAAGAGCCGGATCATACCGGCCTTTTCGAGGAAGGCGCCGAAGAGAATGAACAGGAAGATATAGGTCGACGACACAAAGGTCGGAATGCCGTAGATGCCCTCCGTACCATAGGCCATATGGTCTATCACCTGAGCGAAACCATAGCCGCGATGATCAAGCGGCGGCGGCAGATATTCACCGAACAGGCTGTAGGCGAGAAAGACGCCGGATATGATTGGCAAGGCCGGTCCCATGATCGCCCATGCGGCGGCGAAGACGATAGCAATCGCCAGGACGCCGACGGCAACATCGCGCGGAAGCGGATCGCCGGCACGAACGAGCAGTTCGGCATATTCGTAGCACTGGTAGAAGGCCACCGCCGCCCCAAGCAGGGCAAGGACCCAGGCAAACGTCTTTGCGGACGCGCCGCGCCCGGCGAATGTCGCCAGCAACGGGAATACGAGCACGGTGACGAAGCCGACGTGCACTGCCCTGACGATCTGGCTCGGCAAGTCGAGCATATGCGCGGCGGTCGATATCTGGAAAATGGAGAAGGCAAGCGCGATCGCAAACAGGAGTCGTCCGTCCCAGGTCTTCGGAAAGGCCTGGGTCAGAGTCTCGTGCCCGTTAAGCTCCGCGGCATGATTTTGTTCATTTGTATTGTCGAGCATGGATTCCTCCCGAAAATCCGAGCAAATGTGGGCGGCGCTGGCCCGCTGGAGGACCGTGCTTCCAGAGGCCGACGCGCAATGGCCGCAGCAGCAACCTCGGCGCCGGACGCCGCCCGTCGCCGTTAAAGCAGACCTTTTTCCTTATAGAAGCGCTCAGCTCCTGGATGGAGGGGAACAGGCATGCCTTTGAGCGCGCCCTCGATGCGGATATTCGCTGCCGCCTTGTGCGCCGCCTCGAGCGCCGGCAGGTTCTCGAACAACTGCTTGGTCATCTGGTAGGCGGTTTCGTCGGAAACCTCGGAATGTGTGATGAGGAAATTGACGACCGCAACCGTCTTCACATCGCTAGTCTGGCCCTGATATGTGCCGGCTGGAACAGTTGCGCTGATGTAGGGCGCGCCGAGCTTCGTGGCGATTTCCTCGGGTATCGTGACCATCTGTACCTCGACGGAGGTTGCCAGATCTTTGAAAGAGGAGACACCGAGACCGGCAGACTGCAGCGTCGCATCGAGTTGCCGGTTCTTCATCAACTCCACGGATTCGGCAAAGGGCAGATATTCCGTTTTGCCGAGGTCTGCATAGCTCATGCCGGCGGCGGCAAGAATCGCTCGGGCATTCAACTCCGTGCCGGATTTCGGCGCGCCGACGGAAAGGCCCTTGCCTTTGAAATCGGCAAGGGTGGCGATGCCGGATTCTTTCGACGCCATGATCTGGATATAGTTCGGATAGATGGCCGCGATCCCGCGCAGCTTATCGAGCGGGGCCTTGAATCCGGCATCCGTGTTACCCTCCCAGGCCAGCTTGACCGAATCCCCCAGCGCAAAGGCGATTTCACCGCGGCCCTGCTGCAGCAGGTTGAGGTTCTCGACCGAGGCCTTTGTCGCCTGAACCTGGGTGCGAGCACCTTCAATCTTCTCGCCGTAGATCTTGGAGAGCGCAACGCCGAGCGGGTAATAGACGCCCGATGTGCCGCCGGTCAGGATGTTGATGAAATCCGCCGCCCTTGCCGCTGTCCCGGAAAAGGTGATGGACGTGCTTGCGATTGCCAAAATGATGGCGCGTTTCAGTATGCTGTTCACTGGTTTCCTCCCACTCATTTGTGATCAACGCGACCGTTACCGGAACGGAACCGCGTGACGCAAAAGCAGCAAAAGACGGGCCAACTCTAACTAATTGAATTTGCGGAGAAGAAAAAGATTCACGAACGACAGCAGGCGAATTTCCGCCTGTCGCACGCGGATTGCTGGCAAGATTCCGCCTGAATTTTGCGACAATCCCCTTCATTCGATGATCGTGCGCGTTCGGCGTGGATACCGATGAATTAGCCGTTGAAGCCGCGTTTCGTGGATACGGAGCGGGCCCATTTGATCCGCTTTATTGACGGCGAGATACAGTCGGGTCGATTGGTGCGGCATCGGCGTAACGCTGCTGGTGAACTGGGCGGTCAAGCCCTTCTCGATGGCACTGTTGGGTTGGCTGTTTATCGGATGGCCTTCCGACCATTACTGCCGATAGCGCAGATCGACTGGATTCCGCTGTCTGTCGACTCAGTCCGGCCGACGCAGGGCAAGACGCTTGCGGTTATGCAGGTGTTGAGCGGATCGCAGTCCTTCAACGCCATCAACCAGCTCCGGGTTCTCGGACGCTGGATGCGCATGATCACCATTCCCAACCGGTCGTCGGTCGCCAAGGCCTTTCAGGAATTCGACGCTGACGGGCGCATTAAGCCATCATCCTGCTATGATCTGACCGCGTCAAGGCTATTTCCACATTTGTCGAAATAGACTTGACTTCGTAATGGGCACGGCCCATGCTATTTCCATGAAAATCGAAATAGCCGCCGCCCAGCTTGAAGCCCTCGGGAATATCACCCGCCTCCAACTCTACCGGACGCTTGTTCGCGCCGGAGAGGATGGATTGCCCGTAGGCCGCATTCAGGAAAAGCTGGATATCGCGGCGTCGACGCTCTCCCATCATCTAAAGCGCCTGGTCGATACCGGCCTCGTGACCCAGGAACGGCAGGTGACGACGCTGATCTGCCGCGCCAACTATCCGGAAATGCAGGCACTGGTCGGCTATCTCGTTGACGAATGCTGCGCGGATGCCAACTGTTCATCGAAGACCGTGGAGGCCGCGGAATGATCCCTTTTTTTGCCTCTATAATTCTAAATTACTAGAAATATCGAAGGAACTGTCATGTTGAATGCTGGTGAACTTCCCGTGGCCGTCATTGGTGCTGGACCGGTCGGTCTCGCCGCCGCAGCGCATCTCGCCATCCGTGGCATCCCGTTAATTGTTTTCGAGCGCGGCGACACGGTTGGTGCTTCGCTGATCGAGTGGGGACATGTCCGCATGTTCTCTCCATGGAGATACAATATTGACGCAGCCGCCCGCTCCCTTCTTGAGAACGCGGGATGGCAAGGCCCTGATGAAGATGCTCTGCCAACCGGGTCCGACATTGTTGGCGCCTATCTGCAGCCGCTCGCCGCACTCCCGCAGATCGCGCAGAACCTCAAGCTGGGCGTCACCGTCACCGCGATCACCCGCGAGGGCCTGGACAAAGTCTCGTCCGCCGGCCGCGACGTTTCGGCCTTCCTCGTCAGATACAGGGACCAAGATGGCGAGGAAGCTCGGGTTCGGGCCCGCGCTATGATCGACGCCTCCGGCACTTGGACGCAACCGAACCCGATCGGCGTCGACGGCCTACCCGTCCTCGGCGAGACGGCGGCTTCCGATTCCATCTCGTATGGAATTCCCGATGTCGCTGGCGTAGAGAGGCGTAAGTTTGCGGGCAAGCGCGTCCTCGTGATTGGCGGCGGCCATTCCGCGATCAATGCGGCGCTGGCGCTGATGGAGGTTCAGGAGGCAGAACCGGGCACGGAGATATTCTGGGCGCTTCGTCGTGGTGGCCTCGACCGCCTGCTAGGCGGCGGATTGAACGATCAGTTGCCGGAGCGCGGCGCGCTCGGCCTTGCCGCCAAGAGCGCCATGGAGGATGGTCGCCTGAATATGTTGACACCGTTCGCGGTGAACAGGATTCAGAAGGAAGGTTACAGTCTGCGCGTGGAGGCAATGCTCGCTGGTGCGCGATACTCGATCGCCGTCGATCAGATCATTGTGACCACGGGATTCCGGCCGAATCTCTCGTTCCTGCGCGAACTGCGTATCGCACTCGATCCTACCGTCGAGGCGCCGCCGGCACTTGCGCCGCTGATCGATCCCAACCTCCACTCCTGTGGCGACGTGCCTCCGCATGGCATCGTCGAACTCGCGCATCCGGAACCTGGATTCGCGATCGTCGGGTCGAAGTCTTACGGGCGCGCACCCACCTTCCTGATGGCGACCGGATACGAGCAGGTGCGCTCCGTGGCGGCGGAGATCGCCGGCGATCACAAGGCGGCGCGCGAGGTCCATTTGGTATTGCCGAAAACAGGTGTCTGCAGCGTCGATCTTGGCGTGAGCGGGACGCAAGACGGCAAGTCCGGGGGGTGTTGCGGCGGCCCGGCGCCAGCGAATGTTGATGCCTGCTGCGTGGCCGACGCGGCGGCGAAGGCGGCCCAGAAAACGGGATGCGGATGCAACGGCAACGCCCGTGCCGGCAACACGTTGGTACAGGCTCGATGAGCGATCACAAAGCTCCTGTCGCCGCGATCCTTGCCCTCGGTCTGACCCAGATCATTGGCTATGGAAGTCTCTATTACAGCTTCAGCATTCTCGCGCCCGCCATGGCGCGAGATTTGAACTGGTCGTTGGAATGGATTTTCGGCGCACTATCCGCCGCTCTCCTGATCGGGGGGCTCGCAGCGCCCACGATGGGGAAATGGATCGATCGGTTCGGCGCCGGCCGTGTCATGACGGGCGGCTCGGCAATCGCCGCCGCGGCGCTGGTGGCTTGCGCCCTCTCCTCCGGCAAGGTGGCATTCGTTCTCTCGCTGATCGCGATCGAGACGGCATCCAACCTGGTGCAGTATGGAGCGGCCTTCGCATTGCTCGTCCAGATCAAGCCGCAGGTCGCGCAGCGCAGCATCACCTACCTGACACTAATCGCCGGCTTCGCTTCAACAATCTTCTGGCCGATTACGACAGCGCTACAGGCTCACATGTCATGGCAGCAGGTCTATCTGGTCTTCGCTGCGCTCAATCTCTCGGTCTGCATGCCACTTCACGCGTGGCTGTCGTTCAAGGCCACAAGAAACCGCAAGGGCGCGAGCGGAGAACCGGCCAGGCAAGTGGCTCCCGGTCTGCAACCTTCGATACGACCAGCTGCGTTCGTCCTGATGGTGACGGGCTTTGCGCTCGAGAGCTTCGTCAACGCCGCGCTGCTCGTACACATGGTTCCCGTTCTCTCCGGACTCGGGCTTGGAGCCATGGCCGTCATGGTCGGTACGCTGTTTGGTCCATCTCAAGTTCTGAGTCGCTTCGTTAATATGGTTTTCGGGAGCGGCCTGTCTCAATTGATCTTGGCACTCATTTCCGCCGTCCTGTTGCCAGCGGCGCTCATTATTCTGATCGCCACCGCTCCATCTGTTCCAGGTGCTCTGGTGTTTGCGGTGGTTTTCGGCCTGGGTTCAGGCCTCAGCAGCATAGTGCAAGGCACTCTTCCGCTAGCCCTCTTCGGAAGCCAAGGTTACGGAAAACGTCAAGGCCAAATCCTTTCGATCCGTTTGGTCATCTCGTCGACTGCACCGTTTGTCTTGGCTTTCATGATAAATGAGGTCGGCGTCGCATGGGCTTTGTCGGTCGCCGCCTTGCTCGGTTCAGCTGCAGTCGCAGCTTTCATCGGCATCATACGCTTAATGTCGCGAAAACACACGGCCCAGCTTAAACAACCTGCCTAAATCAGGCAGCTCATCCTTGATGGATCAGACCCAAGAGGCACGATGATAGCTGAATAGGCCGCTGCCAGCGTCGTCGCGGTATTGGCGTCATAGATATGGAAATCCGCTTTATGCAGCACCTCCGTACCCCATGAAGGTCCAGGTTCCCTAGCCAAATTTCTCCAAATAAAGTCAGCTTCTTGAGTTGTGAATATAGCACAGCATCGCGACATCCCGTGCCCTGCATCGTTCATGCGCGATAAACGGCCGCTCCACCCGTCATACCGGCGCCGGCGGCGGTCAAAAGCAGGGTTTCGCCTTCTGCGAGAGGCCTTTCGGCGTTGGTGACGGAGAGCGAAAGCGGAATGGTTGCGGCGGAAGAATTGCCGAAGCTTTCTATGGTGCGGACCGTCTTTTGCCTGTCAATGCCGAGATTGCCGCAGACCGCGTCGAACATACGGGCATTGGCCTGATGCGGCACGAAACGGTCGATATCGACTGCCGTCATTCCGCCTTCATGCAACACCCTTTGCGCGGTCTCGGTCATCAGCGTCACGGCACGGGAGAAAACCTCACGGCCGTCACGCATTGTCATCAGCGCCTCCTCAGTGGATGTATCGGCTGAGAAGGGCTGGCTGCTGCCCCCCGCCGCTATCTGGATCAGACCGTAACCGCCGCCATCCGCAACGAGATCGGCCGACAAAAGCCCACGCTGCGCCTGGCGGCAGGGCTTGAGTACGACGGCGCCGGCGGCATCGGCGAACAGGACTGCGCTTGCCCTTTCCGCCGGATTGATACGACGGCTCAATATATTGGCGGCAACGACGAGCACGGCGCGGCCGTGGGTGCGGACAAAGCCATCCGCGAGGGTGAGCGCATAAAGAAAGCCGGAACAGGCCCCGGCAAGATCGATCGCGCCAGATCGGGCGAGGCCCAGCCTGTGTGCGAGCAGCGGCGCCGAGGGCGGCAGAAGATGATCCGGCGTGGAAGTCGCAAGCAGCGTCAATGCGATGTCATCGGAGCCGATTTCGGCGTCTTCCAGCGCCATGCGGCCGGCTCTCGCCGCAAGGCCGCTCAAAGTGTCGCCCTCTTGCGCCCAATAACGCGTGCGGATGCCGGTGCGCCGCTCGATCCAGCCGGCTTCCAGCCCGAGACTGGTCTCTATCTCGGCATTTTCAACACATCTTGACGGAACGGCATGACCAAAACCGGCCATGCGGGAAGAACGGGTCTGCATTGTCAGGACTCTCGGAGACGGTTCTGGAACAGGCTGAATATGGCCGCACCCTGTTTTCGCGCGATGCCGGCCGCAGGCGATTTTGACGATGCGGTTTCGGTGACGATCCCGGCCACCTCGTCGATGGCGTCAAAGGCGCTGCTTAAATCTTCCGCCGTCGAACAATAGGGCGGCATCAGGTAAAGCACATTTCCAAGCGGGCGGATGACGAACCCGCGCTCGCGGAACAATTGCCGCATGCGTGGTCCCGCCTCGGCGAGATACCCGCCGGCGGGCGTCACGAGATCGAGCGCCGCGATGGTCCCCATTTGCCGAATACCGGTAAAACGCCGGTCATCCGCAAATCGCTGGAGATTGTCGTGCAGAACCTGTTGCAATTGTCCGATGCGTTGAAGCACGGGCTCATCCCGCCAGACCTGAAGATTGGCGACGGCCGCAGCACAGGCGATCGGATTGGCCGTATAGGAACTGGAATGGAAGAAGGTCTTGCGGCGATCCGTCGAAAAATGCGCATCAAAGATTTCCGCGCTGCACAGCGTTGCCGCCAGCGGCAAGGAGCCGCCAGTCAGGCCCTTGGAGGTACACAGAATATCTGGGGCAATGCCGGCCTGTTCGCAGGCGAACATGGTTCCGGTTCTGCCCCAGCCCGTCATCACCTCGTCTGCAATGACGAGGCAGCCATGGCGTTCGGCGATCTGTTTCAGCCCGGCCAGAACATCCGCGCCGTAGATCTTCATGCCGCCCGCCCCAAGCACCAGCGGCTCAACCAACAGGGCGGCGATACGGCCTGAACGGCAGAAGTTTTCGAACATGTCCAGCGTGTGCTGTTCGTCGCCCGCTTCCGGAAAAGCCAGCCGGTCGACGCCGAAGAGCAGCGGTTCGTAAGCAGCATTGAAGACACCGCGCTCACCGGTCGACATGGCGCCGATAGTGTCGCCGTGATAGCCGTGCTCCATCACCACGATACGGTCGCGCTTTTCTCCGCGATTGTGGAAATATCCTAGCGCCATTTTCAGCGCTACCTCAACCGCAGTCGAGCCGCTATCGGAATAAAATACATGGCTTAATCCGGCGGGCGCAAGCTCGATCAACCCGCGCGCCAGCGTTTCGGCGGGTTCATGGGAGAACTCGGCGAAAATGACCTGGTCGAAGGCCTCTGTCGCGGCGCGGATGGCCGCCATGATCGCCGGATGCCGGTGCCCGTGGGTGATGACCCACCAGGAGGAAATGGCATCGAACAGGCGATTGCCGTCCTCATCGACGAGAAATGCGCCTTCCGCCGATACGACGCGTTTCATCGGCCGTTCCAGCCCATGCTGGGTGAAAGGATGCCAGACAGGGGAACGGCTCATGCCGGCGCCTCGAGAAAATCAGCGAGATTGAAGTGTCGGGCAAATGCCCGATGCAGTGCCGCAGCCGTCATCTCCTGCAGGCGCGGCAGACGGCCGAGCGGGCGAACGGCGCCTATATTGGCGATGACGCGCTCATTTTCCCGGTTCTCGTCTCCGATGAAAACCACGCCCTGCACGGGAATGGCACGGTGCCGCAACGCCTCGAGCGAGAGCAGCGTGTGGTTGATGGTGCCAAGCGACGTCCTTGCGCATAGCACAAGCGGAATTTGCCAGCGGGCGAAAATATCGGCGAAGAGCACCGTGTCCGTCAGCGGCACCAGAAGCCCGCCCGCCCCCTCGATGACAAGAGGTCCATCCGTTTGCGGCGGCAGCAGCGCGGGATCGATCGTTACATTCTCAAGGTGTGCCGACAGATGTGGCGAAGCGGGCATTTTCAGGCGATAGGCCTCCGGCAGGATACGCGCCTGCGGCACGTCACCCAGTCGTTCCACCGTCTCGCTGTCTGTTTCTTCCTCCAGCCCGGATTGCACGGGTTTCCAGTAATATGCCTGCAGGGCGTGGGTCAGCGCTGCGGAAAAAACCGTCTTGCCGATGCCCGTGTCGGTGCCAGAGATGACGAAACGAGGGCTCATCTTCGCTCCTCCGCCAGCGAAAGGGCAAGCAGCCCGATCATATCGGCGATCTGGCTCTCATCCACGTTGAGCGTGATGGCGACGCGCAGCCGCGCCGTGCCCTCCGGCACCGTCGGCGGACGGATCGCCCGCACATCGAAACCGCCCTCCCGCAGATGCGCGGCGATACGCAGCGAACGGGCATTATCGCCGATCATCACCGGCAAAATCTGCGAGCCGCTGGGCGTCACGCCGAGCTGGGAGCGAAGCTCTTCGCCGGCAAAGTTTACCAGATCCGCCAGCCGCAGGCGCCCCCACGGCTCATCGTCGACGATGCGCAGGGCTTCCCGCACACCCGCCGCCATCAGCGGCGAAGGCGCGGTCGAATAGATGAAACCGCGGGCGCGGTTGACGAGGTAATCGGCAAGCACCCTCGGCAGGCTCAAAAGCGCGCCGGAAAGACCGAGCGCCTTGCCGCAGGTGTGCAACGCCACCAAATTGTCCCGGCCTTCCAGCTCCGCGGCAAGGCCACGCCCGCCGGGGCCGAAAACACCGGTGGCATGAGCCTCATCGACAACAAGGAAGCCTCCGTGTTGCCCGGCAAGATCAGCCAGGGCCGAAAGCGGCGCACGGTCGCCATCCATGGAATAAAGGCTTTCGACGGCGATCCACGGTCGGCCCCGGCCACCCTCCTGTCGCCAGCGGATTATTTCCCGTTCGAATGCCTCGACCTGATTATGCGGCACGGCGATCGCCTTCGCCTTGCCGGCCGCGATACCGTCATGGACGCTGGCATGTATCAGGGCGTCGTGAAGAACGAGGTCTTCCCGCAGCGGCAATGTGGAGAACAGCGCGACATTGGCGGCAAAACCGCTGCCGAAATAGATCGCTTTTTCAGCCCCGAAAAACGCTGCCGCTTCCGCTTCCAGCGCCTCATGTTCGCGGTGGTTGCCGCGCAGCAGTCGCGAGCCACCAGCCCCCACCGGCACGCCCTTTCCGATGGCATCGGCAAATGCCGCCTTCAGTCGGGGTGAATCGGCAAGCCCCAGATAATCGTTGGAGGTGAAATCAACCCCCTGTTGAGGAGCAAGCGCGCGCAGCCGCGATTTGCGCTCCAGGCCGGCAAGCTTCGCCTCGTAGGGGGAGAACGCCGCAAGGTTCACCGGCACCCTCCCGCCTCCCCAGACTGCAATTCCGTGGACTGCAATTCCATCGGCTTCAGGCCCAGACGGCGGAAAAGCGCCGTGTCGTGGTCCTCACCCGGATTATCCGCCGTCAGCAGCGTCTCACCAATGAAGATGGAGTTGGCGCCGGCAAGGAAACAGAGCGCCTGTGTCTCATCGCTCATCTCCGTGCGCCCGGCCGAAAGCCGCACATGCGAACGCGGCATGAGGATACGCGCCAGCGCGATGGTGCGGACGAAATCGATCGGATCGACGGGATCGGCATCGGCAAGCTTCGAGCCGGGGATCGGGATCAGCATGTTGATCGGCACGCTTTCCGGTGGCACCGGTAGATTGGCGAGCGTCACCAGCATCGAAATACGGTCTTCCACCGTTTCACCCATGCCGAGAATGCCGCCGGCGCAGACCTTGATGCCGGCATCGCGGACATTGGCGAGCGTTTCCAGCCGGTCCTCGAAGGTGCGGGTGGTGATGATCTGCGAATAGAATCGCTCGGAAGTGTCGACGTTGTGGTTGTAGTAGTCGAGACCGGCATCGGCCAGCCGCTCGGATTGCTCCGGCGTCAACATGCCGAGCGTCATGCAGGTTTCCAAGCCGAGCGCCTTCACGCCTTCGACCATGGCCACCACGGCCTCCATGTCTCGCTCCTTGGGATTGCGCCAGGCAGCACCCATGCAATAACGCGTCGCGCCGCCTTCCTTCGCCTTGCGCGCTTCAGTCAGCACCCGCTCCACTTCCATGAGCTTGGACGCCTTGAGGCCGGTGGGGTTGCGGGCGGACTGGCTACAATAGCTGCAATCCTCCGGGCAGCCGCCGGTCTTGATGGATAAAAGCCGGCTCATCTGGATGGCGTTGGGATCGAAATGACAGCGATGCACCTGCTGGGCGCGGAACAGAAGATCGTTAAACGGCAAATTATAGATAATTATGGCTTCCTTAAGCGACGAGCCATCTCCAAAACTTACAATCGGAGCCGGATTTCTGTCGATTTGCGTGATGATCTGATCCATTTGCCAATCTTTCCCTCAAAATAAATAGATAGAAGTTATTTTTATCTATTTTTTTTGCGCCACTTTTTGCAAGCACTTTTTTCGAGAAAAATTTTTCGGAGGGAGAGGGCGGCATATGCGAGGATCGGAATCGCCGGCTTTCAATACTGAAATTCATTGAATACGGACGTACTCACGGAAAAGATCGGGCGGGCCCATGGCGTGAAAACTCCGCACTTGCTAAGGGTGAGGCATGATCACATTTCGTCCCTCCGAGAGCCGCGACGCTTCCCGCATCCTCGACATATGGAACAAGGCAGTCGACGCCACCCACCAGTTCCTCCTGCCGGCGGATCGCGCCGCGATCGGGGATGAAGTCGAAGCTTTCCTACCACAGGCGCCGTTGACGCTGGCCGTCGACGCTTCTGACCATGCCCTCGGTTTCATGTTTCTGCATGAAGGGCACATGGAGGCGCTTTTCATCGATCCGGACCATCATGGCCAGGGCATCGGCAAGGCACTGGTCCAGCGGGCGCTTGCGCTTCATCCCGCGCTGACCACTGACGTCAACGAACAGAACACCGAGGCCATGGGTTTTTATCGCCGGCTCGGATTCGAGCCGACCGGACGCTCCGACCTCGACGGACAGGGGCGACCCTATCCGCTCGTTCATCTTCGATTTCGCGCAACGGAAAAATAGGCTGCAGGCTACGCCATTACGCTTGCCATCCTCGCTGCGCGGGAATGCGACATAACGGCTTTCGTCGATGGTTATGAGGGATATCCATTGACAAATCACGGGACTGCAGCTTTTCTATCCAGCATGCGTGAGATGTTGCGAGCATCGAAATTGCTGGCCCTGTTGTTCAGACTGGTGATGATCCTGTCACTGGCGGGCTATAGCGTTTCCACTGTCAATGCCGCAATGCATCCTGCCGAAGCCGGTGGAATGCAGCACGATCAGTCCGCCATGATGGATCACGGCGCGATGATGGACCATGGCGGTTCGGCCATGACGTCCGACAGTCATGTTCACAACGATATGGCCGAACAGGACGGCGGCGTGAAGAAGCCTGTCAATGCGCAGTGCTGCGGCGATTTCTGTCTCGGCATGGCGGTTCTGATCAGCCACGACACCATCGGCAGACCCGTCGTCAACAGCATCCGTTCCTTCCTGGATGACAGCAAGGCGCTGGGCCAGACCCCGCTGCTTCACCGCCCCCCGAATATCTGAACAGGCAAAGCCCGCCTTTGGGCAATGACCGTGCGTGAGCGGCTTTAGCGCCGTCGCGCCGTTGCATCTCCTGTTCGGAAAATATCCATGAACCCTATTTATATTGTGGTTGCAGCGCCCCTGCTTCTGGGCGGCTGCACAGCCACATCCCTGATGAACGACGCCGCCTCCTATGACGATGCGGCAAACCCGACGCTCGGCGCGGGGCCCATTCGCTATCAAACCCCGGTTGCGGGTTACACGCACCGCGCGCCGGCGGACCCGAAGCCCTGGCGTAACCAGAACGATGCGCAGGCTCCGAAAGGAGACGCATCATGACGTTACGCACGTTCAAGCTCGGCGCTAAACTCACGGCCACCCTTTGCCTGCCGTTCCTTCTCGGCGGCTGCGTCACAGCCGCCCAATACGCGTCGCGCGACGCCGGTTTCACCAATGTTTCGGCCAGAACATCCGAGGCGACGGGAAAGCAGGCGGTCTGGGTGCAGAACCGGGCCGAGGCGCAGGCGACGCAGGCCCGCGTCAAATCGCTGATGACAACGAGCAAGACACTTGATGTCGAGACGGCGGTGCAGGTTGCGCTCCTGAACAACAAGGGCCTTCAGGCGGCCTATGCCGATCTGGGCGAATCCGCCGCCACCGCATGGCAATCCACCATGCTGGTCAATCCGCGGATCGGCATCGGGCTGACGGGGATCGGCACCCCGGGGCTCAGGGCCTACAAGGCGATCGAAGGTGTCGTCGTCACCAATATTCTGGCGCTCGCCACCCTCAAGAAAAATGTCGAGATCGCCGATACCGGTTTCCGCAAGGCGCAGCTTGGCGCCGCGCTGAAGACGCTGCAACTCGCGGCCGATACCCGCCGCGCCTGGATTACCGCCGTGGCGGCATGGGAAAATGTCGGCCAGCTGGCGCAGGCGCAGACCGCGGCGGATGCCGCCTCGGAACTTGCCGTCAAGCTTGGAGAAGCCGGTTCGCTCAACAAGGAAGGTCAGGCCCGCGAGCAGGTCTTTTACGCCGAACTGACGGGCCAGATCGCCAAGGCGCGGCTTGAGGCCCGCCTTGCCAAGGAGGAACTGACGCGGCTGATGGGACTGTGGGGCGCCGACATCGAATACACCATTCCCAACCGCCTGCCCCCGCTTCCGAAGGCGCTTGCCAAACGGGACATGATCGAGGCCGAGGCGCTGCAGCGCCGCGTGGACCTGCAGATGGCCAAGCTCGATCTGGAAGCGACCGCCCGGTCGTTCAAGCTCACCGAAGCCACCCGATACGTGACCGATCTCGAAATCCGTTCCGGCTTCGAGACCGAACGCGAACTAGAAGACGGCGAAAAACACAAACAGACCACCGGCAATGCCGAGCTGGAATTCGTCATTCCAATCTTCGATTCCGGTCAGGCGCGCATGCGGGAATCGGAACTCGCCTATATGCGCGCGGCGAACCTGCTGGCGGAAAAGGCGGTCAATGTCCGCTCGGAAGCCCGCTCCGCCTATCAGGCCTATCGCTCGACCTATGACATCGCCCGGCACTACCGCAACAGCGTGGTCCCGCTGCGCACCAAGATCGAGGAGCAGTCGCTCCTGACCTATAATGGCATGATCACCAACACCTTCGAGCTTCTGGCCGACAGCCGGGAAAAGGTCAATTCGAGCCTTCTGGCCATCAATGCCAAACGCGACTTCTGGCTCGCGGAGGCCGGCCTCGCTCCCGCCATCTACGGGGGAGGTACGGGTGCTGCGGCAAGTGCGGAGACCGAGGTTGCCGCCGCTAGCGGCGGTGGCGGACATTGAGAAAGGAAATCACCATGTTCAATAGAAGAAACTTTCTGGGTGTCGGCGCCGCCATGGTCTCCTCGACGGCCTGGGCGAAAACATCAAATAGCAGCCTGCCGGACGCAGCCGTGATGGAGACGGCTGCGACCCAGGCCCCGGTCAAGCCCACCACCGGCCCCGATTACAACCCTGTGGTCACGTTGAACGGCTGGACCCTGCCCTTCCGGATGAACAACGGCGTCAAGGAATTCCACCTCGTTGCCGAGCCGGTGGAACGCGAGATGGCCGAGGGCATGACCGCCCGCCTCTGGGGCTATAACGGCCAGTCACCCGGCCCGACCATCGAGGCCGTCGAAGGCGACCGGGTGCGCATTTTCGTCACCAACAAGCTGCCGGAACATACGACGATCCACTGGCACGGTATGATCCTGCCATCTGGCATGGATGGGGTGGGCGGCCTGTCGCAGCCGCATATCCCCGTTGGCAAGACCTTCGTCTACGAGTTCGATCTCGTGAAATCAGGCACCTTCATGTACCACCCGCATTCGGACGAGATGGTGCAGATGGCGATGGGCATGATGGGTTTCTTCGTTGTCCATCCGAAGGACCCCACCTTCATGCCGGTGGACCGCGATTTCGTGTTCCTCCTCAACGCCTTCGACATCGATCCCGGTTCCTATGTGCCGAAGATCATGACGATGACGGACTTCAATCTGTGGTCATGGAACAGCCGGGTGTTTCCGGGCATCGATCCGCTGGTGGTTTCCAAGGACGATCGGGTGCGCGTGCGCGTCGGCAACCTTACCATGACAAACCACCCCATCCACATGCACGGTTACGATTTCGAGGTGACCTGCACGGATGGCGGCTGGGTGCGGCCCGAGGCGCGCTGGCCGGAGGTCAGCATCGACATCCCAGTCGGCGCCATGCGGGCCTATGAATTCGACGCCAAATATGTCGGCGACTGGGCGATCCATTGCCACAAGTCACACCATACGATGAATGCCATGGGACATGACGTCCCAACCTTCATCGGCGTCGACAAGAAGACCGTCGCAGAGAAAATCCGCAAGGTGCGGCCGGAATATATGCCGATGGGCACCGCCGGCATGGCCGATATGGGCGCGATGGAAATGGAAATCCCAGAGAATACCGTACCCATGATGACGGGTTGGGGTCCGCACGGCCCCATCGAAATGGGCGGCATGTTCTCCGTGGTGAAGGTTCGCGAAGGCATCTCCGCAGGCGATTACTCAGATCCCGGCTGGTACGAAAATCCGCCCGGAACCCAGGCCTGGGAATGGCCCGGCGCGTTGCCGGATACGACCAAGACCAATGACCCCAAAACGCAGATCACGCCGAAACCGATGAAACACGGCTGATCGCGCAGACACAACCCCACAAGATCCTCCAACAAAATCAAGGAAATATGGAATGACCAAACTGAAAATTGCACTGCTTTTTGCCGTTCTCGCCACGCCCGCCCTTGCATCGGGCACCCACGGCGACGGCCATGAAGCGATGGCGATCGGCGAACCGGGCGACAAGGCCAAGGTGACCCAGACCATTCAGGTGACGATGAAGGAAACGCCCGATGGCAAGATGATTTTCACCCCCGGCAAGTTCGAATTCAAGAAGGGCAAGACCGTGCGTTTCGCCGTGAAGAATGTCGGCGAGCTCGACCATGAATTCATCCTCGATGAACATGAGGCCAATCTGAAGCACAAAGCCGCCATGGAGAAGGCTCCAGAGATGGAGCACGACAATCCGAACGCCATCAGCCTCGCGCCCGGCGAAAGCGGCGAAATCATCTGGAAATTCACCAATGACGGCATGTTCGAATTCGCCTGCCTGAAACCTGGGCACTACGAAGCCGGCATGCGCGGCGATCTCAAAGTTTCGGCAAAGTAACCCCTTCAACAAAGGAATCTGACCATGAAGACGATCATTAAAATCACCGTCGCAACAATGCTTTCACTGGCTGTTCCCTTCGCCGCTTTCGCGCAGGAATTCACCAAGGGCACGGTGAAGAAGGTGGATGCTGACGCAAAGAAAGTCACCATCATCCATGAGGAACTGAAAAACCTCGATATGCCGGCGATGACGATGGTGTTCCGCGTCAAGGACGATGCTTTGCTGGCTAAGCTCAAGGAAGGCGCCAACATCGAGTTCGTCGCCGAACGCGAAGACGGCAAGCTGGTTGTTGCGCAGGTAAAATAAAACAGCCCGTGCTTCGCCCCCAGTGCCGGACCGAAAGGTGCCGCACCGGGGGCGAATCTCACACGGATTTATCGCCCGGGCTTCGCGGTTGTCTCGCGACATATCCCGACAATTTGCGCAGGAACAGGACGTCGATCGCCAGCGCATGTCTCGCGAAGGGTCGATCGAGTGCAAAAAATACCGCGAACATCAATGGCCAGGCAATCAGGATATCGGACAGGAAATGGGCGCCCATGGCGACCCTGTTCAACGAGCAGAGCACGATAAACGGCATCAGTATTGCAGCCGCACTCGGTCTGAATTTTTCCGGCAGCAGTATGATGAAGGCCAGGAGGGCGATGGCAGACGCACTTTCGCCGGAGGGAAAAGAGCAATTGCGGGAGCAGCTGCCATCAATGGAGAGAACCGGCGTAAAAAACGAATTTGACCCGAATTCAACGATATGCCGGGGTCTTGCCCGGCCGAACAGGTTTTTCAGGACATGCACGGTTGCGCCCGGCCCCAGCCCATAAAAGGTGAGAATGAGCAGCAGCTTGTGCGGGCGAAGGGTTCGCCGCAAGCGGGGGACGAACGGCATGACGAGGAGAAGGCAGGCGAGTGCCGGCAATAAAATAGCGGGGAGCACGCGGTTCAGGTCGCGGACCGCAACCAGGAACGGGTCCTCGCCAAGGCGGAAGCCATCCGTCCAGAACCAGCGGCTGGCGCTCATATCGATACCCGGTCTCAAGGTGAAGAAGACCATCATTGCAAGCGCTGACGAAAGGGCAAGCAGGGAGGGGCTGGCGAAAACCCAGGCGACGGTTCGCCGCGCCGTGATGGCCGGGGGGAACCCGGGTTTTTCGGGCTCGCTTGACCATTTCTTTCTGGTTTCATCGGAGAGAGACTGTCGCATGGCCAGCTCTCTTCCGCAGAAATGTCAACGCTCTGCGGAGGAACTTCCAAGACTTTGAGAAAACCCGCGCCTGCAGCATTTATCTCGGGCGGCGGCTATTGCCCCGTGTTTTGCATCGGCCTAGCTTCCCGGCAGTAAACAGTAACATTGATAAGTTTGCAGGTTCAGCATGGATAAAGGACTTATTCTCATCGTCGAAGACGATCCTGACATCATGCAGATTCTGGATGCCTATCTCATTCGTGACGGATACAGAACCGTAAGGGCCGCCGATGGCGAAACTGCGATCACACATTCCTCCATGTTGAGACCGGATCTCATTCTTCTCGACATCGGGTTACCGAAACTCGATGGCATTGATGTGCTGACACGTATCCGGCGGGACCGTGATACGCCGATCATCATGGTCACTGCCCTCGCAGAAGATATCGACAAGCTGACCGGACTGCGTCTCGGCGCGGATGATTACATCGTCAAACCTTTCAACCCGCAGGAAATGATCGCACGGGTGAATGCCGTGCTGAAACGCACGCGTCAGCCGACCGGCGGAGGGATCTTGCGTTTCGACGCTATAGAAATAGATACCGAAGCTTACATTGCCGCTATTTACAGCGATGCGGGGCGAACCGTTCTACCATTGACGCTCAGCGAGTTCAGGATTCTCGCCCATATGACACGTCGCCCCACCTATGCCTTTCAACGGGCCGATATTCTGGATGCATGCCTGCCGGAAAGCGATGCGCTGGCGCGCACGGTCGATACGCATATCGCCAACCTGCGCAAAAAACTGACGGATCACGGCGCCAGCGGCTATCTGGTGTCGGTACGCAGCATTGGCTACCGGCTTGCCAGGGAGCAGACGTCATGAGGTTCCGCCTGAGCACGATTACGGCGATCACGATCACCACAATGCTCATCTTTGCCGTTGCATTGGTCTATTTCGGTGTCTCCTGGTATGCGGACAACATTCAGGAGCGCGCCATCGCCAAGCTGTCGCCCGATGCCGCCAAGGCTTTCTCGGATATTGACCGGGGTGTGATGCCGGACCAGCGGCAGCTTCAGGCGCTTCTCGATGTTTTGCCAGACACCGAAAAAGCCGCTGACGACGAGCTTCTGACTTCGGTTTTCGGCTTTGGACTGCTCGCTGTGCTGCTCTGCAGCCTGCTCGGTTTTTTCATTTCCCGGCGCATTGTTGCGCCCTTGAGAGACCTGGCAGACGCGGCGCGCCGCATGGCGGGCGGCGACTTCAGCGACGGCAAAAACCGCAAGGCAAAGCACATCGTCGAAATCGCGTTTCTGGTGGAGAGCTTCGACAGCCTGACACAGGAGCTTCAAATGATGGAGCGCCGGCTGAAATTCAATACCATGGCAGTGGCCCACGAATTGCGCACGCCGCTGACGATCCTGCAGGGCCGCCTGCATGGTATTCTGGATGATCTATTTCCCCTCGACAAGGAGGCCGTTCGCCAACTCATCGTTCAGGTGGAAGGGTTGACGCGCCTTGTCGACGACTTGCGGACGCTTTCTCTGGCTGAAACCAACAGCCTCGTCCAGGACCTTCAGCCGCTCGATCTCGCCGCCGAATGCGCGGCAGTGGTGGAGGCGGCGCGGCCACTCATCGAAGAGGCCGGCATTCTCATCGACATGTCACTGGCGCCCGCTCCTGTTTACGGCGATCGCCAGCGTCTTCGTCAGCTGATGCTGATCCTGATGGACAATGCGCGCCGCTATGCGGCGGATGGCAGGAGCCTGCGCTGTTCAACCGGGCTTCTTGAGGGGCGCCCCTTCCTTGCGATTGAAGACAAAGGGCCGGGCTTTCCCGGCGGCGTCGAGGCACACGGCATCGAACTCTTCTGGCGGACAGAACCGTCGCGCGCGCGCAAGACCGGCGGCACGGGTCTCGGCCTGTCGATTGCCCGGGCCATCGCGCGGGCACATGATAGCGACATGCAGATAAAGGCGGGGCAAATAAAGGCGGGAGAGACTGGCGGAACCACCGTGACAGTTCTCTTCAAGGCGACCGCCTGAAAATTTCGACGGGACAAATCCGCCTCGCTCCGCTTGCGATCCACCGCGATAACGATCCTGTCCTCACATTATCGGCCGTTTCTCGACACAGTCTTCACAAATCCGGCGCATCTCGCGGCTGAACCCTTACGCTCAGCCGGAAATACAGCCCATGACGCCCCTTCAGGATGTTGCCGTTTCGGCAGAGAAAATTCAGGTCACGGATGCTGTCGCCCGGACAGCTTTGGGCAGCGCCCATTTTTTACTGTTCCGGAAAATCATGGGCTTTGCATGGCGCGCCCATTGGAAGAGGGCCGTGCTTTTCTGGATGCGCTTTGCCGCCAATCCTGTCGTTACCCTTCAATGGTGGCGGTTTCTGGCGGATTTTTCCACAAGGGAGAAATTGCCGCCACCCCATGACGAGCTTTTGCAAAAGCCCCTGTCGAAATTTCTGATCAATAAAGTATCGCAGAAAAAGCGGCTGGTTATCCTCACGAGCAATTTCACTTTTGCCGGCCGGCATTTTCCCAGAAACATCATGGCAGGCCTCTGGGCGGGAAAAACCATTGATATGGGCATCGTTCATGGCCGAAGCGGCGACTATCGGTGCACTCTGGCCCTGGCGGACCAGTGTGGTGGCCGACATGAGGGCGCTTTCTCCGTCAGGCTGGCGCGGAACGATGAAGACGCCATTCTTTGGACGGCGACATTTACCTTTCTGCGACAGCGCGAAAGTCCACACCACACGATCGTCGTTGGAGGCATGCAGGGACCGCGCGCCGGGAAAGAGCAAATGGTGTCGGTTACGCGCGACCTTGCGGGACTTCGTCCGAAGGAGGCTGCACTCATGGTTCTGCAAGGCCTCGCCGCCGAGGGTGCACATGACTATTTCGCTGTCGCCCATTCCAGACACCCCATTCGTTACCGGCGCGCCCGACGGCAAAAAATGATGGTTTCGGACATCGATGCTTTCTGGCGGGAACGCTCTGGCGAGCCGGACGAAATATTCGGTTTCAAAGTACCCTTCTCCAGCCTTGAGGGTGGAGATAAGCGCAGCCATATGAAGCTCACTTTTTTCAACCTCGGCAAACGTCTCGCCGAGGCCAGCGTAAACGAAAACGCCTGAGGCTCGTCCCAAATTGCCTGGGACTTCGCGCTAACCATGAGCAGGTTTTCGCGCCGGACCGAAGATCATGAAGCTGATGGCAGCGAGCAGCCACACACTGATGCCGGCATAGAGCATGACCAGCCCGAACCCGTCCGCAAGCGCGCTATGGACAAGTTCTTCCGAAATCCCCTGCGCCGAGGCGCCGGCAGTTCCCGCCGCGATCTTTTCCGCCAGCAACTGCAATTCATGCACATCCGCACCGGAAGGCAGGTTTGCCCAAAGCGAAGCCCGGACGCCCTCGACCAGAATAAAGCCCATGATCGGGATGTTGATGGCGAGCGAAATCATCCGTGCGCTCATGTCGATGCCCGAGGCCATGCCGGAACGGGCGGGAGAAACCGCACCCGTGGTGGTGTTGGTGACCGGCGTATTGGTCAGCCCCAGCCCCATACCGGCGAGGATACAGCCGGGCAGCATGGTGAGCCAGCTCGCATTTTCGATGCCGCTTCCCAATTTCATCAGCAGGAAACCGAGGCCGATGGTGAACAATCCGGCCGGAACGACGAGGCGCGGCTGGTAGCGCAACGACAGGCGCTCCGCCAAAGGCGGCACCACCAGCGCCGGCAGCGTATAGGCAAGCAGGCCGAGGCCGGCGGTGACGCTGTCATAACCGAGGCCCGCCTGAAACCAGATCGGCAGATAGATCATGAATGGCCAGAAGCTGATATTCATCGCCGCAGAGCCGATGATCGCCCCCGTAAAAGGCCTGATGCGGAAGACGGAGAAATCGAACATCGGTCTTGAACTAAACTTTTCAGCAATCACGAAGGCGATGAAGCTTGCGAGCGAAATGCCAAGGATCAGAAGCGCCGCCGGGCTCACAAAACCGAGCACGGGTCCCTGGGTGATGAAAAAGGCAAGGCAAAAAACGGCGACCGAAAGCGTGACCATGCCGGCAAGATCGAGACGCGCCGCCTCTGGATCACGCGATTCCCCAACGCCGCCGGCGGCAAGAAGCCATGTTCCCGCGCCGAGCATGACGTGAACGAGGAAAACCCATTCCCAGCTCCAAAGTGCAACGATGACGCCGCCTACGATTGGGCCGAAGCCCAGCCCCACGCCCGAGATGACGCCCCACCAGCCGAACGCCATGCCGCGGTCGCGTGCCGTGCGGAACTGGTGCGACAGGATGGCGATCTGGCACACCAGCATCGCCCCGCCGCTCAGCCCCTGAAGAAAACGGGCGCCGATCAGCACCGAGACGTTTTCCGTCATTCCGCAGGCCAGAGAGGAGAGTGCAAAAGCGGCGATGCTGGCGATGAAGACACGTTTGCGGCCAAAGCGATCTGCCAGCGCCCCCGTCGCCATCAGCACCATCGTCACGCCGATCGTATAGGCGTTCATGATCCACTGAAGCTGGCGGAAATCCGCATGCAGCACCTGTTCGAGTGTTGGCAGGATCGCCGGAATGCTGGAAATTTCCAGTCCGAACATCAGGGCGGAGAGACAAACGGCAGCAAGCGCCATGGCGCTTCTGCTGTTTGCTGGTGCGGTAACGGCAAGGGTCATTTTTCAGCCTTTCATGGGTCGGTCCGCCACTGGGAAAACCGGTCTGTGGAGGAGGTACGCTAGACAAAGCTTGACCATAACTGAATTGGATGATTGGCTATTTCAGAGACAACAAATTGGAATGATCGATATGAGCACGCTGGATGTTGAGGCCGTCGAGGCCTTCGTTGCCATCGCCGATATGCAGAGCTTCACCCGTGCTGCCGAAGCGCTCGGCACCACTCAGGGCGCCATCAGCGTCAAGCTCAAGCGGCTGGAAGACAGGCTCGGCCAGCGGCTGCTCGAACGCACGCCGCGCTCAGTGCGGCTTTCAGCGCAGGGCGCAGTGTTTCTGGCGCCCGCCCGCGAGTTTCTCGCCGCGCATAATCGGGCGCTGGCGGGTCTTTCCTCGCCGCGCCGCCGCTTCGGCCTTGGCATTGCCGCCCACGTTGCGGGACCGGAGGTTCCGACCCTGCTTGCACGTCTTAACGACCACGACCCCGGCCTTACGATTGAAGTGCGCATGGATCATTCCCGATCCCTGCTGGACGCCTTCGACCGTGGGGAGATCGATGCGGCGATCATCCGGCGCGAGGATGACCGGCGCGACGGCGAGGTGCTCGGACCGGAACATTTCGGCTGGTATGCAACCCCGCAATTCGAATATCGTCAGGGTGAACCGCTGCGGCTGGCGGCGCTCTCACCCGCCTGTGGCGTGCGTGACATCGCCACCCGCGCCCTGGATGCGGCTGCGATTGCGTGGACGGAAGTGTTTCTCGGCGGCACATCGTCGATGGTGACCGCCGCCGTCTCGGCGGGCCTTGCGGTTTCCGCCTTCTCCTGCCGTCTCGCGCCACCCGGCACCGTGGAGGTCAGCCAGCGTTTTGGCCTGCCGCCACTGCCTTCCACGGAAATCATCATGTTCTCGACCCTGACGGACGGCAGATCCCGGGAAGCGTTACGCACACTCGCCGCGGCATTTCGCGAGCACCGCCCGACATAATCACTGTGGTCCCACCGATTGGCGTCGCCTGCTTGTCGACAATTCCCGGCAGAAAATTTAGCATCGGACGAAAAATGAAACGGCCGATGCTTCTCTCGGTCCAATCGCCGCAGCGGAGACCTCATGTCACTTCCCCAGAAAATCGGCTTTATCGGAACCGGCGCCATCACCGACGCGATGGTGCGTGGCCTGCTCGCGAAGCCCGCCGCCGTTCCACATGTCATGGTGTCACAACGCAGTGCCGATATTTCCGCCAGGCTTGCCGCCGATTTCCCGCAGGTGATCGTTTCCGGCGATAATCAGGCAATCGTCGATGGCTGCGATACCGTCATGCTGGCTATCCGGCCGCAGATAGCCGAGGAAGTCATTCGGCCTCTCCGGTTCCGGGACGCGCAGAAAATCATCAGCGTCGTTGCCGCAACCGGCCGCGAGACGCTTCTGGACTGGATCGGCGCGGATGTGCGTCTCGCCCAGGCGATCCCGCTGCCCTTCGTCGCCCGGCGCAAGGGCGTCACCGCCATTTATCCTGCCGATACGGATACGGCTGCTATTTTCAACGTGCTTGGTAATGCGGTGGAATGCGAGACGAAAGCGGAATACGACCTTCTGGCCGCTGGAAGCGCGCTGATGGCCACCTATTTCGGCATCATGCAGACAACGACCGAATGGTTGGCTGAAAACGGCCTGCCAGAAGAAAAGGCCCGTTCCTATATTACTCCCCTCTTCGCCGGTCTCTCCGAGGTGGCGGTATTGGCCGGAAGCAAGACTGATTTTAGCGAGACCAGCCGCGAATTCTCCACCAAAGGCGGCCTCAACGAGCAGGTGCTGCTGGACTTTAACGGTAAGGGAGGTTCAAGGGCGCTGAAAGAAGCATTGAGCCGCGTGCTGGAGCGGATTACGCAATAGCCGGACAGTTGCAACCGCAATAACAAAAAAAGGGGCCTTTCGGCCCCTTTCTGTCTTATGCCTTTCCCGGACGATTGATTGTGAGGAAGTGCCGCACGACAGGCTTTTCCAGCCCGGAATGATAAGCCAGCACCTTGCCCTGCAAATCCGCATCAGCGTGGGAAACCCGCTTGTGCTGGCGCAGATGCTCGGCCCAGGATTCCACCATGAACCATTCAACGATCTTTTGCGGATCGGCGGAGTCTTCCGTCACACCCCAGCCATAGGCGCCATCGCGGCGACGTTCCTGGGAAAGTTCGTCCAGCGCATGCAGGAAAGCCGAGCGGTGATGCTTTTCGACATTATATTCGATCAGGATCAGAACCGGGCCGCGATCATGGGCGACCGGCTCGGCAACGAGCGGTTCAGGCCAATGGTTGGACGGCACCATATCCGCATCGCCCGCAGGCAGTTTCAGGCGGTGCATGACGACGCCCGCAATCAGCAATCCCGCAGCACCAATCAGCAACGCACCGGGAACGCCTGTCGCTTCACCAACAGCGCCCCAGCCAAGGCTACCGACCGTCATCGCGCCATTGAAGACGGTGAGGTAAACGGCAAGGCCACGGCCGCGCACCCAGTTCGGCAGAACCGCCTGGGCGGCACCATTCAGCGTGGTCAGCGCCGTGATCCATGCGCCACCGAGGAAGAGCAGGATGATGATGGCAAGCCACTTTGGCGGTGCGAAGGACAACCCGGCCATGACGAGAGCGGTCGTGACGGCCGCACCCAACAGCAGGGCATCGGCATCGAAACGGCCGCGCAGCTTCGGCATGATCAGCGCGCCGCCGATGGCGCCGGCGCCGACGGCACCGAGCAGGATGCCATAGAAGCTGGCATCGCCGCCGAGCAATTGCCGGGCGACCAGAGGCAACAGCGCCCACACAGCACTGGCGAATGCAAAGAAGATCGCAGCCCGCAGCAGGACGATATGCAGCGGCCGGCTGGCGCGGGTATAACGAAGGCCTGCCCGGAAAGCGCCGAGGAAACCTTCGGCCAGCGCATCATCGGCGTTCTTCACCCGAGGCCACCACAATAGGGCGGCGATGACAATGAAATAGCTGGCAACATCGGCGCCATAGGTAACGGCTGCCCCAAAGGCCGCAAGCAGAATGCCGCCGGCGGCAGGACCGATGGAACGGGCAATGTTGATGCCGAGCGAGTTCAGCGCCACGGCGCTCTTGATATCCTCACGCTTCACCAGTTCCGGCACGATGGCCTGCCACGTCGGCCCCATCAGCGCCGCACCGATACCGCCGAGGAAAGTGAGCCCGATCAGGGCGCTGACGGATAGAAGCCCGGTGTGAGCAAGAACCATGAGAGTAACGCTGACAGAGGCCAGCAGAAGCTGCACCGCGATCAGGAATTTGCGGCGGTCGAGAATATCGGTCAGCACGCCGGCCGGGATTGCCAGGAGAAAGATCGGCAGCGTCCCTGCCGCCTGAACCATGGCAACGGCCGCCGGTGAGGCTGAAAGATCGGTCATCAGCCATGAACTGGCGACATCGCGCATGAAGCTGCCGGTATTGCCAAGCACCGTCGCCGCCCAGAGGACGGCGAAAACCGGTTGCGCAAGGGGAGCAAAGCTGCTCGCGGAGGATTTTGCGGCACTCATTTGCCTGTTCCTTTCGTGAGATCGATTGCGGCGACGACGATGAAGGCGCCGGCAAGGCCGAGATGCTCGAAGAAGGCGTTGGTGGCCATCATGCGGTCCATGCCGGGTGCCATTTCCCAGAAGCGGAGAGCGATGAAGGTGGCCAGAAGCGTGAAACCTGCAAGCGCCAGCGCACCGGCCCAGCGCAGGAGGCCCGACACGACCAGAGCGGAGGCGGTAAGCTCAAACAGGATGACGACGACAGCGAATGCGGCCGCCGGCTGAAGGCCAAAATGGTTCATCTCGGCGATCGCGCCGGGGAAGTCGAAGATCTTGGTCAGCGGCCCCTGAATATAGGCCGAGCAAAGCGCCAGAAGCGCAAGGGTCTTTGTGGCGGGGGCGGCAACGACATTTGCGAGGAAGCCGCGAAGGCGAAGGGTTGAAGATGGCTCGGTCATTTTTGCTCCTGCGATCTGGCCGGTCGGTTCGAGCGGCGCTGCGTTCATGTGATGGAGCGATATTGGCGCAAAGGATTGCCGCCAACAATTGCATCAATAGTTTCGATATAATTGTTATTTTTGCAATATTGAGTTTGCGGTCGATTTTCATGCCAACGGGCGGCGGCATGTGCCGCCCGTTGGGTCTTTAAGATCGGCTCAGACTGCCCAGCAGGAGCAGCCCAACGCGCCGAAGAACCCCTTGAGGTCAGCAATCGGCAGTTTCGACGTCCATGCACCGGCATGGTCATGACCATGAACGCCGCAATCGCTAGCGCAACCGCAAGAGGTGATGGCTGCGCGTCTGAGCGAATTTTTCCCAGCACCCTGCGGCTCTCCCCAGGCGGCATAACCGCCAAAGGTTCGCACAGGCGACCAGTCGGGCATAGCGGGCGGAATATTGCTTTCATCGAGCGTTCTGAAGTCACCGGCGCCATAGACGATCTTGCCGCCGACCATGGTCAATTCGGAGGTAAGGAAGGAGATTTCATCCTCCGCGCAGGAGAAATAGTCCTTGTCCGGCACCACGAGATCGGCGAACTGGCCTTTTTCGATGCGGCCCTTCTTGCCTTCCTCGTTGGAAAACCAGGTGACTTTTTCGGTCCACATGCGCAGCGCCGTCTCGCGGTCGAGGCAGTTGGCGCGCGGATAAAGCTGCATGCCGCCCACCGTCTTGCCCGTCACCATCCAGAACAGCGACACCCATGGATTATAGGAGGCGACGCGCGTTGCATCCGTACCGGCCGAAACGTTCACGCCCTTTTCCAGCATCCGGGCAATAGGCGGTGTGGCTTCCGCCACGCCCTGGCCGTAACGCTCGACGAAATATTCGCCCTGATAGGCCATCCGGTGCTGGGTGGCGATGCCGCCGCCAAGGGCGGCGATACGGTCGATGGAGCGATCGGAGATGGTTTCGGCATGGTCGAAGAACCAGTTCAGGCCTTCGAGCGGGATATCGCGATTGACCTTTTCGAAGACGTCGAGCGCCCGCGAAATCGTCTCGTCATAGGTGGCGTGCAGACGCCAGGGCCAGCGGTTTTCCGCCAGAATCCGGACGACGTCTTCGAGTTCGCCTTCCATTTCCGGCGGCATGTCCGGCCGTGGCTGGCGGAAATCCTCGAAATCGGCAGCGGAAAAGACCAGCATTTCGCCTGCACCATTGTGCCGGAAATAGTCGTTACCCTGCTTGTATTTGACCGATTGCGTCCAGTTGAGGAAGTCCTCCTTTTCCTGTTTCGGCTTCTGGGTGAACAGATTATAGGCCAGCCGAACCGTCATCTGGTTCTCATCCGACAGTTTCTGGATCACTTCGTAGTCGTCAGGATAATTCTGGAAGCCGCCACCGGCATCGATCACGCCGGTCACACCTAGCCGGTTCAGCTCGCGCATGAAATGGCGTGTGGAATTGACCTGATAATCGAGCGGCAGCTTCGGCCCCTTGGCAAGCGTCGAATAGAGAATGCCGGCATTCGGCTTGGCAAGCAGCAGGCCGGTCGGATTACCGTTCGCATCGCGGGTGATCTCGCCCCCGGGCGGGTTCGGCGTATCCTTCGTGTAGCCG
The DNA here is from genome assembly GCF_008274755.1 of Agrobacterium sp. B1(2019). NCBI lineage: Bacteria > Pseudomonadati > Pseudomonadota > Alphaproteobacteria > Hyphomicrobiales > Rhizobiaceae > Agrobacterium > Agrobacterium sp. B1(2019). The sequence goes on from NZ_VTPB01000002.1 coordinate 1,077,613, forward strand.
ACGGCGCGAAGGGCGGCACCGTTCAGCAGCGCCCGGTCGTAAAGATGCAGCAGGAAGACCGGCGTGTCAGGCGCCACCGCATTGATCTCCTCGATGGTCGGCAGGCGCTTTTCAACGAATTGATGCTCGGTGAAACCGCCGACGACACGTACCCATTGTGGAGCTGGAGTAATGGCCACCTGCCGCTTCAGCATGTCCATGGCGTCTGCCAGCGAGCGCACGCCATCCCAGCGCAGTTCCATGTTGAAGTTCAGGCCGCCGCGCACGACGTGGGTGTGGTTGTCGATCAGGCCGGGCAGAACCCGCTTGCCCTTCAGGTCGACGATCTTCGTATCCGGCCCGGCAAGGGCCATGACCTCGGCATCGCTTCCCACCTCCAGGAACAGGCCATCCTTGATGGCCACTGCTGTTGCATTCGGATTGCCGCGGTCGAGCGTCGTGACGCGGCCGTTGTGAAGGATCGTATCTGGATGCATGGAAGAACCTCCGCTCTTGATGGGATCAGCGGCCTTAGCCGGTGAAAACAGATTCGGAAAGGCGAGACTGGATGCCGCGCCGAGGAAAGTGCGTCGTGTCGGCATCAGCTTTTCTCCCGGCTGGTTGGCTGCTGCGTCTGCGCAAGATCAGTCGTTTCAGCACCACCCTTGGGCATATGGCCGAACATATGCGGCTTGATCTGGTTGAACCACGAAACGGCGGCCGGTTCCCTGTCAATGATCGTCCTCGCGAAGGGGATGATCTGTTCTCCGACCAGGATACCCAGCAGGCCGACCAGTGCGATAACGGGAGGCGCGGGGGAGCGCACGTTGAGCAGACTGTAAACGATGCCGACGAGTAGGCCGGCGCCAAGCGACAGAAGATAGACTTTCATGGAAACCTCCTATGGACGGATAAAGCCACGCCGGCCCGGATATCAATCCTGCCGGCGCGTCATGGTTGAAAGCTTATTTCTTGGCCGGGTTCGGGCCGATGCGCTTGCCGTGCTTGACGCGTTCTTCACCGCCATGGACATGGGTGACGGCATAGTCGATACCCATGCCGTAGGCGCCGGAATGTTCCTTTACCAGCGAGGTGACGGCGTCGTAGGTTTCCTTGCGTGCCCAGTCGCGCTGCCATTCAAGCAGCACCTGCTGCCAGGTGACCGGAATGACACCGGCCTGCACCATGCGGTCCATGGCATATTTATGCGCATCGACAGAGGTGCCGCCGGAGGCGTCCGCCACCATGTAGATCTCGTAATCCGCGACATCATGGAGCGCTGAGAGCGCGAAGGTGGTGTTGCAGACTTCCGTCCAAAGGCCGGAGACGACGATCTTCTTGCGGCCGGCCGCCGCATTCTTTGCCAGCGCATCGCGAACATTCTGGTCGTCCCAGGAATTCATCGAGGTGCGCTCGAGAATGTCGTTTTCCGGGAAGACAGCGAGCAGTTCCGGAAAGGTGTTGCCGGAGAAGCTTTCCGTTTCGACCGTGGTAATGGTCGTCGGGATACTGAAAATCTTTGCCGCCTTGGCGAGGCCGACGACATTGTTTTTCAGGGTCTGCCGGTCGATCGACTGCACACCGAAAGCCATCTGCGGCTGCTGGTCGATGAAGATGAGCTGGCTGTTGGCGGGGGTAAGGACTTCGAGCTTGGACATTTTCAGTTCTCCGTTCAGGTGGTTGTTGCCGGTCTGCGGCTATGGAAATTGAGAAGGCTTGGCCAGTCGGCTACCGGCGGGGTAGCCGTCTTGAATGGCGTGGATATGCTTCAGTCAGTCGATGCGGAGCAAAGGCCCGCTTTATGCCGCAAGCGGAGCGAGGTTCGCCTCGATCTGATTGCGGAAAGGTTCGTAGCGGTTCGGCAGCTTGAGCGCTTCGCCCAGATGCGCGGTATCCTCATCGCGATCGAAACCGGGTTCATTGGTGGCGATCTCGAACAGGATGCCGCCCGGCGTGCGGAAATAGATCGCCCAGAAATAATCGCGGTCGATGACGGGGGTGACCTGATAGCCCGTATCCATCAGCGCTTTGCGCACTTCCAGCTGCTTCTCGCGGTTTTCGACCGCGAAGGCGATATGGTGAACAGAACCTGCTCCCGGACGGGCAAAGGGGGTCTTGGGCAGGGCCGCAAGGTCGATCGTATCTGCCCCGTTCCCGCCGGGAATGGCGAAACGTGTCACATTGCCTTCAACTTCAGTCCGATCATAACCCATGAAACGCAGCAGTTCTTCAGTTGCGGCAGTGTCATGCAAATTAAAGCGTGCACCGGTGAAACCGCGTATGGCGTTATCTTCGGAAATTCCCTCGGCCAGCCAGGCGGCACGGGCGTCATCGCCGGTTTCGATCAGTGCAAGGCCATCGCCATCGGGACCGGTGAAGCGCAGGCGATTGGCACCAAAAACCGTGTCGGCCTGAATGCCGACGGCGCCTTTGGCAATGAGACGCTCTTTCCAGAAGCCCAGCGAACCCTTCGGGATGGAAAACTGCGTCTCGCCCACTTCGCCAACACCGGGACGACCGGTCATCATGTTGGCGAAGGGAAAATAGGTCATGACCGTACCCGGTGTTCCCTTTTCGTCACCGTAATAGAGGTGATAGACGCTGGGTTCGTCAAAGTTGACGGTTTTCTTGACCCGGCGCAGGCCGAGCGTATCGGTGAAGAAACTGTTGTTCTGCCGCGCATCCGACGCCATGGAGGTGACGTGGTGCAGGCCCTTGATATCCTTGATCATCGTCGGCGCCTTTCGTCTTTGGTGTGTCCGTTTCGATGGACAAAGATGTAACCCGCTTGATTGCCTCGCGGAATTGCAATATTTCTCTCGAATGAATTGCGATTTTTGAAATAATAGCGATGAACGATTATAAAGCTCTCAAAACCTTCCTGATGGCGGCCGAAAAACGCAACTTCGCGCAGGTCGCCCGCGAACTGGGCATGACAGCTGCCGCCGTCACCCGTGCGATTGCCGCGCTTGAAGATGATCTCGGTGTGCAGTTGTTTGTCCGCACCACCCGTCAGGTGTCGTTGACGACCGACGGCGCCGTCTTTGCCGCACAGATCCAGCCGGCGGTCGAGGCGCTGGAGAACGCCCGGCGCGATGTCCGCAACGCGCATAAAGCCGATGAAGGGCGTCTGAGGATCAGCGCGCCGACATGGCTCGGCAAGACGGTGCTGCCGCCGATCCTGTCGGGTTTTCGGGAACTTTATCCGAAAATGTGCTTCGAGATTTCGCTCTCGGACGGCCTGATCAATATCGTGGATGACGACTACGATCTGGCGATCCGCATTTCGTCGGCCCCATCGGACAAATTCACCATCTGGCGCAAGATCAGGGCCGTGCCGAGAATATTGGTGGCGGCCCCGGGCAGCCGGTTTACGCAGATGCGACATCCGAGCGAACTGACCCCTGACGATTGCCTTGCCTATAGCGGTGAAAGCCGGCGGGAGAACTGGGTCCTGTCGGACGGCGGATCGAGCATCGCCATCTCGGCCGGCCGCGCATTCAGCGCCAATAATGGCGAGGTTCTGGCCGATATGGCGGCGGAAGGTGCCGGTGTGGCCATGCTGCCGGGATTTCACATTGCCGAACATATCCGCAGCGGCCGGCTCGTTCATGTCCTGCCTGAGTGGGCTCCGCCGGAACTCTGGCTGACGCTTTATTATCCGCCCTATCAGACGCTGCCGCCCCGCATCGCGACTTTCTCGAAATTCTTCGAAGAGCAGTTACCCGCGCATATGGTGATGCTGGACTAGGGTCGCACCGCCGTTTTCTCCGGTCGGCACGGCCACAATTCCTGCTCCGCGACGGGCCGGCTGATATTGCCCAAAAGCAGGGTGCCGGTGATCGGAGTCCAAAACCTCCAATCACCGGGGCCAATATTTAGAGCCACGCTTTCAGCGCCTCAGCTGAAGGCGCCGTAAAGACAGGGCAAGGATCAAAACTCCTCCCAGTTGTCGGGGGCGGTATTCAACGCGGCATTGCCTGAAAACGCAGCCCTTATCCTGCCGCCAAGCGCACGCGCGGGAGACGCTGCGGGCCTGTCGGCAACCGACGCCGTGCGCACGGGGGCAGAGGTCTCGCCATAACCGCCTTCGGACAGTTTGAACTGGGCGATCAGCCCGTTGAGCGAAGAGGCCTCGCGTGCAAGCCCGTGGCTGGCGGCAGTGCTTTCCTCCACCATGGCGGCGTTCTTCTGGGTGTCCTGATCCATCTGGTTCACGGCCGTATTGATCTGCTGAAGACCGGAGGATTGCTCCTGCGCCGATTCCGCGATGGCGGCGACGTGCCGGTTGATTTCCTGCACCTCTGTCACGATCAGTTCCAGCGCCTTGCCGGTTTCACCAACCAGCTGCACGCCCTGCTGAACCTGACCATTGGATGTCGTGATCAGGTTCTTGATCTCCTTGGCGGCGCCGGCGGATCGTTGCGCCAATTCGCGAACCTCCTGCGCCACAACGGCAAAACCCTTGCCCGCCTCGCCCGCACGGGCAGCTTCCACGCCCGCATTCAGCGCCAGGAGATTGGTCTGGAAGGCGATCTCGTCGATCACGCCGATGATGTTGGAAATCTCATTGGCGGATGTCGCGATCTGCTCCATTGCGGCGACGGCCTGCTGCACCACCTCTCCAGACTTTTCAGCGCCGACTTTGGCGCGGCCGACGAGGTGACCTGCTTCCTGCGCCCGTTTCGTGGCGTCCTTCACCGTCGTGGTGATCTCTTCCAGCGCAGCCGCAGTCTCTTCAACGGCAGCCGCCTGCTGCTCCGTGCGCTTGGCCAAATCGTCCGCCGCAGACCTGATCTCGTTGGCGCCGGCGTCGATACCGCGGGCGTTCTGCGCCACCTGGCTCAAGGTCGACTGCAACTGTTCCGCAGCCCGGTTGAAATCACCACGTATACCGTCGAGACCGGAGACGAACGGCTGAACGATCCGGTAAGTAACGTCGCCCTGGGCTATTTTCGAAAGGGCCGTGGCAAGATTGTCGACGGCAAACTGTACGTCGGCGGCCTCCCTGGCCTTCTGTTTTTCACGCTCGATCCGGTCCTTTTCCGAAGTCGACCGGTTGGCTTCCGTCTCAGTCTCAAGCCGGAGGCGTTCGATTGCGCTCTCGCGAAACGCCTGAACCGCGGCAGCCATCTGGCCGACTTCATCCCTGCGATCCATCCCGGAAATTTCGCTTGCCGTATCGCCGGCCGCGAGCGATTCCATGCGCGCGCGAAGTCGCGCAATCGGGGTGGTGATGCCCCGGGAGGAAATGAGCAGGCCAAGTGCGATCACGGCCAGCGAAACAAGCGCGAGCGTAATCAGGCCTGTCCAGATCGTCGTATTGGTGCTGGCGGTAAGGCGTTCTCTACCCTCATTCATCACCTGGATGAGCTGCTCATTGCCGGCGCTGATCTTTGGCGAGACTTCGGCAATTTTCCGAAGCACGTTGAGCGCCATCTGCTGCGCTTCGGCGCGTTGCCCTGCCTGCATGAGGGCGATGACCTGATTGCCGATCTCCTCGACTTCGACAACACCCTTGAGGATATCGCGCGCGGCATCGGTGCGCGCCGGCACCAGTTCCATGATCTTGTTCTGACGTTCCTCAAGCTGCTTACGGTCGGCTCTGAAGGTTTTGACAGCGGCTTCGAAATCAGCGCTCGTCGGGTCGTTAAGGCTGGCGCGAAGCATCTGCATGCCGAGCGCATTGAGGTTTCCGCTGGTTCTGGCGTTCAGAACCGCAGCAAGGGCCTCATGGCCGATGAAATCGCTATAGACGTTGTCGGTGCTTTTATATTGCAGGCTGACGTAGCCTATGCCGGAAAGCGACATCAGGCTCATCAGCGCGATGACAAAAACGACCTTTGTTTTTATCTTGGTATTGTTCAGGAAAGACATGAATGGCCTCAAGGCAAGCATTTCTCCAACCGCCCTCGCGGGAGGCCGGGGAATATATAATGAAACATCGCGGGTAGCTGTTGCCCCTCATAGGGCGACAAGCGGACGCCTTTTTCGAGCCGCCGCCGGGCGGGTCGTTCCGGGTCCGCTTGTTCTACCGGCTCCGCCGATGAAACCTTGGAACCTGCGTATTTTAGATTTCACAAAATCACTAAATGAAGTGTTACCCGGGATAGGCAAGTGCTGACAATTCGCCGCGCCGCAGACGGCTCCGAGCATCGAAATCACGATTTATGGAATATCAAATGCCTGGTAGATTGGCCTATTGATCTGCATGTTTTCGGGATTGCCTGATAAGCCAGTCTCTGAACAGCACAACGTTGCGGTTATTCGCCTTTCTCTCCGGATAAACGACGTAATAGGAGTCCTCGGAACGAGTGGCTTCTCCGAAAGGCATATGCAAATCGACATTGGCCTTGTCATGCCAACGAAATGTTTCCAGCACCTCCTTTACGAAACAGTCGGCATCCGAAGACACGGAAAGGATTGCGCTTCAGCGCCTCGTCATTGACGAGTGCCATCGGCGTGCCGTAGGCAGGAACCTCCTCACGGTACATTTCTGACATGGCGCTTGAAAACGCTGCACGGATCTCGCTGGTGGAAACATAATTGGACATGCGGGTGCGGCCCTATTGATCGCTCGGCGACAAGCCGCCGCCAGCCTTCTTGCAACTCGCCATCTTTTTATGGCCGGGACGGCAGATTGGAGTTCGCGGGAACCACAATGACCCCCAAGCCATTTCGGGCCTGTGTTCATAGGGCTTGCTGCGCGCACAGTCCTCCTAAATCGGACCATAATAATGTAGTGTCATACCGTGAATTATTGGAAGGGTTTTACGAATGAGCCTCGCTGGAGATGTCGCGGAAGACGCTGAACTCCCCTCTACTCTCTATGATGGACTTGCCGGCTTTCGGCTTGCCATGCGGCGCTTCCTGTCGCTCAGTGACGCTGCTCTCGCAAAAGCCGACGTCACCTCGCAGCAATACCAGGCCATGCTGGTCATCAAGACCGCACCGGAAGGGAAAATGAGAATACGGGATTTCTCGGAACTGATGCTCATCCAGGCGCATGGGGCGGTGCAATTGGTCGACCGGCTGGCGGCGGCCGGTCTGGTGGAAAGAACACCGTCACAGAGAGACAAAAGGAGCATTCTGATTAGCCTCACCCCAAAGGGCGAACACATTTTACGAACGCTTGCCAGAATACATCTGGAAGGACTTTTGGCCAATCAAGACCTGCTTGTCGAATCCCTTGGGAAACTGCGCGATCTGAACGAACTAACCTAAAGGCTGCGTCACGGCCGCGGACGATATGACCATTGAAGCGATATTCTCCATGGTAATCGCAAACGGGATCAGCCACAGCAATGTCAATACCGTGCCCGACACCCAAAACCATCGACCAAGCTCCAGCTGAGCGGAGCCGATCGATTTTTTGCCAGGCTGAGGCGACCGCGCAAGTCGCCACGCCGCCCCTGCGAAAAACAAAGCGCTGAAAAATCCACCAAATATAATGACGAAAATACTTGTCGCGGTGACGATGCCCGCCAACAGCCTTAACCAGAGTGGCGTTACACTGTCACCAGTCAAGGCAATCATCGTTGCACCGGCAACAATGATTACCGGAGCGATTGGAAGCCACAAGATCAGCCAGCCGTAGGTTTCATCGAGCGCGCGGCCAGCAACCTTGATTGCAGCCAATATCCGAGTTGTTGTTGGCACCGCACGAAACACGACCACATCCTCCTCCGCCGATAGCCGCAAACTATATCACGGAATGATATAAAGCGGCAGACGCGACGCGTCCGAGCTGAACACATTTTGGTCACATTTAGGTGTTGCGCGTCACGCATGTCGGGGTAAAGCGACGAGAACCATGTCGGCCCAACAACAACAACAACGATTGACAAAACTGAAGAGGTACAACCGGCCGCACCGGAGTTCCCAAGCGGATAGATCGCTGATCAATCGGCTGGCGGCCGCGCAATCCTACGAGGCGCAGTCGTAATCCAGCTACTCATCGACGTTTTTATTTTTGCGAGAAGCCCTTCTCATCACCGGCCTGAAGGATGTCAGTCCTTCCCAATGATAAGTCCTGCGACACCCGAATCGGCCGTTTGTCTCTTCGATGCATCAGATAAGTGACGACACATTGATCGCCTCTGGAGCTTACCGACAGCAATCTGCCCGACGTCCCGCGCATGAATGTTTCAGCGGCGGCGGCACAGTCAGTCTGGGCAACGGCTGGCGCACCAACCAAATTCAGCAGGACGCACAAGACCAAAGCCACAGTGAGAGAAACCGAGGAACGCAAAATGTCACACACACCCATCAATCAGTGTGTCCGGCGAAACGCTTGCAGTTCATTCCGGTCGAAGAGGGCTTCACACACTTCCTGAATCATAAATCGTGCGGCGCTCGCGACCGGAGCCGATAGCGTTTCGCCCTGCCTGGCCGCATAGCCAATCCGCAAAAGACCTTCCAGTTCCGTTGAATTATCAATCAGCCCGTCGAATTTTTCGAGAAAATCAGCGGGCAGGGTTCGAACTGCACCGCCCGGCCTTTCAATCAGGCCATGTTGCAAAAGTCGCGTTTCAAGCAACGAAGACAATTTTGCAATCTCACTGACGTCGTTCATCTGTTCCCCCCCGAATGATACAGTCTCCCAACCGGTTTATATCACGGCATGATGTTTTTTCAATGTCGAGTTGCTCGACGAAAACCGGGCTGGAGTAGAGAGAGCGGAAAAATCAAATACTGCGACGGCCGGCGCCGTCTGCAGGCCGCGATGATGTGCGCCGAGCGTTGAGACAAAAATCGTTCGTCACAGATTGCGATCACGCTTTCGTGTTCGCCTCAAGCTGTAACGTCGCGCCCGGAGAGATCGAATACAGCCATACGCGGCCGATGAACGGTCTGCGGACATCCAAGAGGAGATCATTTATGAACCGTTCCACGCTCACCCTCGCTTTGGCAGGCTCACTCGCAAGCGCTGTCGCATCTGTGTCTTTTGCTGCGCCGCTGGCGCCGGAAAAGATGGCCGGAAACGAGAAATGCTACGGCATCGCCCTGAAGGGGCAGAATGATTGCGCTGCCGGCGCCGGCACGACCTGCGCCGGAACCTCCACCATGGATTATCAGGGTAATGCCTGGAAAGCCGTACCCGCCGGCACGTGCACCACGATGAACGTGGATGGCCACAAGGGCATGCTGGAGCCGTCTAAAAGCTGAGCCGCGACACCGGAGGCCCGCTTGCCGGGCCTCCCCCTCATCCGCCAAAACCGGGAGACCAGCAATGACCGTTTCAGCCGACCGCGCCACCGTCCTGCCACCCCGTGCTGGCCTCGGACTCAAGCCGGAACATTACGACACTATTCTCGACGCCAGGCCGGATATCGGTTTTTTCGAAGTTCATGCGGAAAACTACATGGGCGCCGGTGGCCCGCCGCACCGTTATCTTGAAGCCGTTGCAGCGCTCTATCCCCTGTCGTTGCATGGCGTCGGCCTGTCGATCGGTTCGGCCCGTGGCCTCGACACAGGGCATCTGAGACGGCTTCGCGACCTTATCGATCGTTACCGGCCGCAGAGCTTTTCGGAGCATCTGGCTTGGTCGACCCATGACACCGGTTTCCTCAACGATCTTCTGCCCTTGCCCTACACGGCCGAAACCCTGTCGCGTGTCGCCGACCATGTCGATGAGACCCAGCAATGGCTGGGCCGGCAAATGCTGCTTGAAAATCCATCAACCTATGTGCTGTTTTCAGAAAGCACCATCGATGAGGTGGATTTCCTCACCGCCATTGCCAGCCGAACCGGATGCGGCCTGTTGCTCGATGTGAACAATGTCATGGTCTCGGCGGTGAACCATCGCCTCGATCCGGTCGCCTATATCGACCGTTTCCCGGTCGAGCTGGTGGGCGAAATCCACCTTGCCGGTTATGACGAGACCGTCGACAGCGTTGGAGACCGGCTGCTGATCGATGCCCACGGCACCGCCGTCAGATCCGATGTGATGGAGCTATACCGGCACACGCTATCGCGCAGCGGCGCTTTGCCAACCCTGATCGAATGGGACAACGACGTGCCAGACTTTGCGACGCTTCAGGTGGAGGCGGTGCGTGCTGACACCATGTTGAACGAAGCGGCCCTGAAACGCCGCTCCAGCCAGGCGGCATGACCATGCGGTTTTACGAAAGCCAAGGCGCCTTTGCCTCCGCCCTGCTCGATCCGGGCCAACCGCTACCGCCCGGTATCACCACCGCGCGCGGTGCTGCCGATCCCTCGCGTTTCGCCGTCTATCGCAACAACGTCTATGTCGGGCTGACAACGGCGTTGGGGCAACGTTTTCCAGTGACGAAACGGCTGGTTGGCGTTGAGTTCTTTGCCGGAATGGCGCGTGCCTATGCCGCCGACCGCAAACCGGCCTCACCGCTCATCATGCAGTACGGCGACGATTTCCCGGATTTTGTTGCGACTTTTCCGCCGGCATCGTCTCTCGCCTATCTTGCGGATGTGGCGCGGATCGAGGCGGCGTGGAGCACGGCCTATCACGCGGCAGACAGAGCGCCGCTCGAAGTCTCCCAACTCGCCGCCCTTTCACCCGAACACCTTCTCGATAGGGTGCTTATCCCCCATCCCTCGGCCCGGCTTGTGCAATCGCCGTTTCCGGCCGGCAGCATCTGGAACGCCCACCAGGGCGAAACCGTGACACCGCCTGTCGACTGGCGAGCCGAAACGGTGCTTGTCGTACGGCCGGCCATGCAGGTCGAGATCAACGTCCTGCCATCGGCAGATGTTGCTTTCGCGTCGCGTCTCTTTGCCGGCGCAAGCCTTGGCGAAGCGGCTGAGACGGCCTTGGCCGCAACATCTTCGTTTGATTTCGGATCGGCCTTGATTGGCCTGATCGGCCTTGGCGCTTTCAGCGCCGTTGAACACCGTGAAGGGGACCTTCCATGACCACAGAACTTGCCTCCGTACGCAGCCTCGGTGGCGCGCTTGCAGCACTTCATCGCCACGCCGAATGCCTGCTCGCCTCCATTCCACAATCATTGCCGCTTTTGGCGCTGCGGTTTGGCCTGGCAATTCCGTTCTTCAAATCGGGACTGACCAAATGGGACGGATTTCTGACGTTATCAACCGGCGCCAGATATCTGTTCGAACAGGAATTCAGGCTGCATATCTTCGGCAACCTGATCCCCTACCCCATGCCACTGGTCATGGCGGCGGCCTCAGGCATTGCCGAACTCGTTCTGCCCGTGTTGCTGGTTCTTGGCCTTTTCACCCGTTACGCCGCTTTGGGTCTGCTGGCGATGACGGCGGTGATCCAGCTTACCGTTCCGGATGGCTGGGCCAATTTCCACCTGCCCTGGGCTGCCATGGCGCTGACCCTCGTTGTCTATGGCGGCGGCCGGATAGCGCTGGATGCACTTGTCAAATTGCGCCGAAACTGACCGAACGTTGATCGTGGAACACCCCGGCCACCTGAATTCCAGGGCGTGATGCTGGCAACATCGATCTTCGCAAGGCCTGGCCCGGCCCCTTGTTGTTTCTCCTTGATGTTCATGCCTGGAAAGCTTCTTCCTGTCGCGTTCTCGAGACGACGCAATGCCAGAACGCAAATTTTTTGCGGAACAATCTGTGGATGTTGAAGTTACCCTTCATCAGGAGGAGGACTATCCATGATCGCAAAAGCCATTTTAGTGGGGGCAGCAGCAGCCTTGTCGACGCTTTTTTCCACCGTTGCGCTGGCGCAGACCGAGCTGACGATGTGGTATCATGGTGCTGGAAACGTTGAAGAGCGCAAGATCCTGACCGGCATCATCGAGGACTTCAATTCATCCCAGTCAGACTGGAGGGTATCGTTACAAGAGTTCCCTCAAACCGCATATAACGAATCCGTCACCGCCGCTGCGCTTTCCAGCAAGTTGCCTGACATTTTGGATGTCGATGGGCCGAACATGCCGAACTGAGCCTGGTCCGGTTATCTGCAACCTCTAAAGATCGATGAGGCAAAGCTTGCGAACTTCCTGCCCGGCGCCGTGGGTAAGTGGGGAGACAAGCTCTATTCCGTCGGGTTGTGGGATGCAGCCGTAGCTGTATTCGCCCGCAAATCCGTTCTCGATGAAAATGGTATTCGTATTCCAACGCTGGAACAGCCCTGGACCGGCGAAGAGTTCAACGCGGCGCTTGAAAAGCTCGCAGCCACCGGCAAGTTCGAATATGCGCTGGACCTTGGCATGGCCGATAAAACCGAGTGGTACAGCTATGCCTTCAGCCCGTTTCTGGAGAGTTTCGGCGGCAGCTTGATCAACAAGGAAAACAACCAGACCGCCGAGGGCGCGCTTAATGGAGACAACGCCGTCAGGTTCGGAGAATGGTGGCAGTCCCTGTTCGAAAAGAAGCTCGCACCGGGAACCTCGCAATCGCCTGCCGATCACGAAACCGGATTTCTGGAAGGTCGACATGCCTTGCAATGGATGGGCAACTGGGTTGCGGTGAAGGCGCTGGAGAAATACGGCGATGACCTGTTGTTCCTGCCTGCGCCTGATTTCGGGAAAGGCCCGAAGATCGGCGCCGGATCGTGGCAGTTTGGCGTATCGGCCACCAGCAAGCATCCGCAAGGTGCATCCGCCTTCATCGAATTCGCCATACAGGACAAATATCTCGCGCAGTTTTCCGACGCGATCGGTCTTATCCCGGCCACATCTTCGGCTGCCCAGATGACGAAGAACTACAAACAGGGCGGCCCGCTTGAGGTTTTCTTCGAGCTGTCCAAACGTCAGGGGACGTTGCGGCCGGTCACTCCGGCTTACGCCTTCATTTCGCCGGTCTTTTCCAAGGCTGTTTCCGACATTGCCAACGGCGCGGATGTTGCCGATACGCTGGATAACGCAACCGACGAGATAAACAATAATATAGAGCGCAATTCCGGTTACCAACCCAAATAAGGGCAGGTTATCGATGGCGCTCTTTTCTTCAAAGGGGAAACTGACCCGGGACAGCTTCACGGGTTGGTTCATGGCTGCCCCGGCGATGGTGCTGATCGGTCTGTTTCTGATCGCACCCTTTTTGCTGGGGCTCGGTTTTTCCTTCACCAACCAGCGGCTGACATCTCCCAATCCGACCGAGTTTGTCGGCGTTGAAAATTACACCCGGCTGCTGGGTATCGGCGTGCTGACGCTCGAGCCGGAAAAAGAGGCGGACGGCAGCATCAGCCAGGATGCGGATGGCTCCGTCTCCTATCCGAGAATTCGAAATTTCACCCGCAACAATCCTGACTATCCCCATCTGGAAGGGATGCGGGAATATAAGAGCTTCACCTGGGGCGATGATCAAGTCGTCATTCTGGCGCGCGACGTCGTGTTTTTAACAGCGCTCGTCAATACGCTGTCTTTCGTGGCGGTCGTCGCGCCGGTTCAGGCGGCGCTGGCGTTGTTTCTTGCCCTGCTGGTGAACCAGAAGATACCCGGCGTCACGGTTTTTCGCGCGATCTACTTCATGCCGGTGGTGCTGTCGGTTGTAGTGGTGGCGCTGCTCTGGCGGTTTATCTATGCAGCCGACAACGGGCTCTTGAACAGCCTTTTGGGCTACATGAGCTTCGGACTGTTTCAACCTGTCGACTGGCTGGGCAGAACCGATACTGCTTTATGGGCCATTCTGGTGATGTCGGTCTGGCAGGGCGTCGGGTTCCACATGGTCATCTGGCTCTCCGGTCTGCAAACCATCTCTCCGGATCTTTACGAAGCAGCCGACATCGAAGGGGCTAGTCGCTGGCAAAGGTTCCACATGATAACCTGGCCTCTGCTGCGCAACACGGCGGTGTTGATTGTCATCGTCATTACCATGCAGGCTTTTGCGCTTTTTGCGCAGATCGACGTGATGACCAAAGGCGGCCCTCGCGATTCTACACAAAGCATCGTCTATCAAGCGGTTGAGCGAGGATACCGCCAGCAGGACATTGCGGCCGGTTCCGCAATTTCGGTCGTGCTGTTCCTGCTTGTTCTGTGCATTTCGCTGACCCAGCGATACCTCACAAGGGAGAAGCAATGATGCAGGCCGGACAACGCAAAAGCCTTGGCTTTCTCATCGGCAACTATCTACTTTTGCTCGCCTTCGCGGCGATATTCATTTTGCCGCTGTTGTTCATGGGGTTCTCGTCGCTAAAACCGAACGACCAGTTGCTGAATGACGCCACGTCGATACGAGCCTTTCTGCCGGTCGGGGATCTTTCGTTTGAAAACTATACAGCAGCTTTCGCGCGGGCGCCGATTGCGACCTTCATATTCAACTCGGTGCTGGTGACGGGCGTTACCGTGTTTCTCGCCCTGCTGCTTGGCTCGCTTGCGGCCTTCGCCTTCACCTTCTTGAACTGGCGCGGAAAGGATGTTCTCTTCTCGATCATCCTCGCCACGCTCATCATTCCCTTTGAAACCATTGCCGTGCCGTTGCTGCTGGAAGTCAACAGCCTGCCGTGGATTGGCAGCAACGGGTTTACCTGGGGATGGCTCAACTCCTGGCATGTGCAGATCATCCCATGGATCGCAGACGGGCTGACGATTTTCCTTTTCGTGCAATATTTCAAGGATCTCCCGAAGGAGTTGCTGGAGGCGGCGCGCATCGACGGGGCCGGCTGGCTGCGGATCTATGCGCAGGTGGTGATGCCGCTCAGCGGCCCGGTGATCGCAACCGCTGCGATCTTGAAATTTCTCGTCATGTACAGCCAGCAATATCTATGGCCGCTTCTTGTCACTCAATCCGAGACATACAGACCTGTCATGGTCGGGCTGCAATACTTTTTCCAGCTAAACACGCCCTGGGGTGAAGTCATGGCTTATCTGACCATCATTACGCTGCCGGTGCTGATTTTTTATCTCTGCCTGCAGAGACTGTTCATCTCCAGTATCGCAGCGAGCGGTATAAAGGGTTAGCGCCTCATCCTGCACGGGGTGAAGGCCTGACATAAGGCGATAGTGAGAATGAACTGGGACTTGCGGGAGCTTGCTGCATTCCATTAGCGCCGAATATTCTGGCCAACCCGGAGGCTGTTGTGTTTTCTTACGAACTTGAACGCTGAACGGCGCCCGGCAGATCGTCGTTCCAGATTGGCTGATCACACTGCCATTAAAATCGAATGTTTGACCGGGAAGGGCAGTCGCCCGAGAGTTGATCTCAAGCGCCCTGCGAGATTTGCCCTTCTCACATTCATGGTTTGCGCCGCTCTGAAGGATGAGGCCGATGAAAATGAGATTTCTCTGTGAGGCTGTTCTTGCCTTGATGTTTTCCACCGCAATCGCCTCCGCCCAGCAGGCCTCCGACACGGTGGCGCCGGAAAGGGCAACCGGGCTTGCCACCGCCAAACGAGTCGAGTCGAAGAACTTCATGGTCGCCGCAGCCAATCCGCTGGCGACCAAAGCGGGACGCGACGTGATTGCGGCGGGCGGCAACGCCATAGATGCGATGGTGGCGGTGCAGACCGTGCTGGGCCTCGTTGAACCACAGAGCTCCGGTCTCGGCGGCGGCGCCTTCCTCGTTTATTACCACGCAGAAAGCGGCAAGCTGACGACGTTGGATGGCCGGGAGACGGCACCGATGGAAGCCACGCCAAAACTCTTCCTGGATGAAAATGGCCAGCCGCTTAAATTCATGAACGCGGTCATCGGCGGCCGTTCCGTCGGAACGCCGGGAACGGTGCGACTTCTGGAGGAGGCTCATAAACGCTATGGAAAGGTGGAATGGGCGAGCCTGCTGAAACCGGCGGAAACGCTGGCGACCGAGGGCTTTCAGGTGTCGCCTCGCCTTGCTTCTCTGATCGCGTCCGAGGGTGACCGGCTGAAGACATATCCAGAGGCGCGGTCCTATTTCTTTGACACCGCCGGCGCCGCCTTGCAGGCTGGTACTTCGTTGAAGAACCCGTCCTATGCCGAAACGCTTGCAATGATCGCCAAAGGCGGTGCAGATGCGTTTTACAAGGGGCAAATTGCCGAGGCCATCGTCAAAACCGTGCGCGAGGCGGCCGACAATGCCGGCGTGCTGTCGCTTTCCGACCTTGCCAATTATCGCGTCATCGAACGCGAGCCTGTCTGCTTTATCTATCGTGCGCTTGATGTTTGCGGCATGGGGCCGCCATCTTCTGGCGGTATCGCCATTGGCCAGATACTCGGCATGGCGGAGAACTTCGATCTAAGGTCGCTGGGGCCAAAAAATGTCGAAAGCTGGCGCATTATCGGCGATGCGCAGCGTCTTGCCTTCGCCGACCGCGAGCGTTACGTCGCTGACACCGATTTCGTGCCGCTACCGGTCAAGGGCCTGCTCGACAAGGCCTATCTAAGCGAAAGGGCGAGCTTGCTCGACGGCGAAAAGGCCTTGGCCAAAGATGCCGTCAAGGCCGGCGAGCCGGAATGGGACCATGCGCTGCTTTTCGGCCGGGATGCCGCGCTTGAGTTGCCCTCGACGAGCCATTTCGTCATCGTCGACAGGCAAGGCAACGTTGTTTCGATGACGACGACGATCGAAAGCGGTTTCGGCTCGCGTCTGATGACGAACGGCTTCCTGCTCAATAACGAGTTGACGGACTTTTCCTTCAAAACCCACGATGGCGGCCTGCCGATCGCCAACCGAGTCGAGCCCGGCAAACGGCCGCGCTCTTCGATGGCCCCGACTATCGTGATGAAAGATGGAAAACCGCTGCTCGCTATTGGTTCGCCCGGCGGCAGCCAGATCATCGGCTATGTGGCGCAGGCGCTGATCGCCTATATCGACTGGGGCATGCCGGTTGAGGCGATCGTCGCCCAGCCGCATCTCATCAACCGGTTCGGCACCTACGATATCGAGGCAGGCACCGGCGCGGAAGATCTGGTCGGGCCGCTGAAGGCGCTGGGTTACGAGGTGAAACCGGGTGAGATGAATTCCGGTTTGCATGCGATCGAGGTGAGCGCCCAAGGTTTGGCCGGTAGCGCCGATCCAAGACGCGAGGGAGCGGTTCTCGGGGACTGAACACACCTATCGCGGCATTCGAGCAAATCCCTTTGCAAGAATGGGCCCGGTGGGCCTGCCGGTTGGTGAACCACCCGCCTGCTCGAGGGTGATTTCGTAGAGCTGATCGCTTCTGGGAGCCGGCAGCGCCGGCCCTTCTAGCTTTGCTGAACGCACACCTTCGATCAATCCGAGAGAAACGGGACCGACCTCCTTCGAAGGTAAGGTCCACAGCTGAATCGTCTTGTCGCGCGGCACTGCAAAATCAGCCAGCATCCGCACGGTTGCCTTCTCGTTTCCAAAATCCTCGACAACAGCCTTAACCTGACCGTTCTCATCAAGGAGCACGGCGATCACGAGCGGATCGGTCGGGCGGGTAAGGCTGAAGGCCAGACCCGTGGCCAGGAGGAGACTAGCGGCAATGGCAGAGAGGGCAATGCCACGCCAGCTGTTAGACCTATTGTCGTTTGCTGTCTTGGGCGACGTACCGTATGCAGCACCGGTCTGCGGCAACAGGCGGGTTTCAATTTTTTCCCACAGGTCGTCTTTGATCGCGACAGGTTCAACAGTGGTATCAAGGGGAAGAAAACGCTCGCGGCTCCTCGAAACTGCCGCCCGCAGAGCAGCATCATGTACGAGTGCAGCTTCAATAGCCTCGGCCTCGAGGGCGTCCAGCAATCCCAGAACGTAGTCGTCGGCAAGATCGGGAATGTCTTTGCGATCAAATTTCATGCCATGCACTCCCGCAGAGCGATGAGCCCTCGCCTGATCCAGGATTTTGTTGTTCCCAGGGGAATTTGAAGCCTGCCGGCGATTTCCCCATGGGAGTACCCCGCGACATAGGCCATCAGGATTCCCTGGCGTTTCGTCTCATCGAGACTTCCGAGACACTCATAGAGCCGCGAGTTCCGGTCGAGTTTCTGCCAGACTGCAACCACCTCCGTTGCTTCTTCACCATCGCGAAGCATCTCGACGTCCTCAACGATGAGCTCGCGTCTCGTATCACGGACAAGATTGAGTGCCCGGTTGCGAACGATCGCGTAAATCCATCCTCGTGCCGATCCCTGGTCGGCACGGTATTGATGAGCATGTGTCCAGATTCGCACAAAGCTCTCCTGAACGACCTCCTCGGCCAGTTCGCGCCGCTTGACAATGCGTTGGGCGACCGCGACCAGACGGCCGGCCTCGCGATCGAAAATCAAGCGCAAGGCGCTTTTGTCGCCTTTCGCGCAGGCTGCAAGCGCCATGTCGAGATCGTTCGGCACAGGGCCCGTCTGCATTTTAATCCTTTCCACTCGTGATCGAAAGCACCGTCAACTGTGCATAATACCCATCAGACAGTTTAATGGATGCACTTTAAAAATAATTTTTCCTGTCTGCATCCAAATGCGTTGCCCCCCGTGTCCTAGAGACGGAAGCGTTCAAACGACGCCTTCCGAATGGCTCAATTCACGGGAGAAACACATGCGCACTATCCGCCTCACTCTTCTCGCCTCCATCGCCCTGACGGCATCAGCAGGCATTGCCGTTTCAGCACCGGTCCTTGGCCTCATGGGAGACAAGACCCTCGTCATGTTCGATACGGAGAAGCCCGCGGTTACAAAATCGATGGATGTTACCGGTGTAGACAGGCTTGTCGGTATCGATTTTCGTCCGGGCAACAAGACCATCGTCGGTGTGACGCCGGATCATAACATTGTCACCATCGATCTCGAAACCGGCGCTGCGACCGAGGTCGCCAAGATGGACAAGATGCTTACCCTTGCCGATGCGCCGGTTGTCGTTGATTTCAATCCTGCCGCTGACCGTCTGCGTTTCATGACGGGCACGACAAATCACCGCGTGCATCCCGATACCGGGGCCGTCACGGTGGATGGCGCACTCGCGTTCGAGGATGGCGACATGCATAAGGGCGAAACGCCAAACATCGTCGCTGCGGCCTACACCAACTCGACCGGCAAGCCCGAGAAAACGGCAATGTACAATATCGATGCCACCATCGGTGCCCTGATCCAACAGACAAAACCCAATGACGGAACATTGAAGGCGATCGGCAAGCTCGGTCTGAAGGAAATGCCGGCAAACTATGCCTTTGATATCCAGGGAGAAGAAGGCGGCAAGAACACTGCCTATCTCGCCGCGGGCAAGATGCTTTACACCGTCGATCTGGAAACAGGCGCTGCGACCGAAATTGGTTCCATCACCGGCGCCGACGGTGAGCTGCGCGACATCACCGTTCTCCCCGCAATGTGAGCCTTTGTCGCGACAATGAAAACATGAATGGAAGGGCTGCCTCCTGAATGGAGCCGGCCCTTTCCATCTCTGTACGGTCGAAAGGGTTACATTTCGGGAAGCAGTATCTTGTCTATGACATGAATGACGCCGTTCGCCTGCTTGACGGCAACGATCCTGCCCTCACCCCGTAAATTTAATAATTACAGGAAAACATAGTCCAAGGCGCAAAGAGAACGTCTTGCCATTCGGTTATAATTCTCGTTCTTCCGCAGGAAGCAGAGGCCCGGCGAAACATTCTGGCTACGACAGGTTCTTGCTCAGCAGCGCTGCCGTATGTCGTAGCCTGGCCAAGTCTTCATCAATCATTGCAGTTGCTTCAGCACGCTTGAGAGCGCTTGCCGCGTGCAGCATTGCAATCTTCTTGAACTCCACATCGCCGAATTTCGATAGGGTAAGAAACGCTTTCTGTAATCGAAGCCCAACTTCGATGATACATGCCCCGTCTCGCGCGATAGGCACGAAGAGATCATCAAACAGGTCCTCAAGTCGAATTGGGGTAACGAAGAGCCGAGGATGCAGCACCTTTGTTTTGCTGTCCTGTAAATCCCAGACGGAAAGCACGCGTATCGCTCGGGAGATCACATCAATCGCAGTGCCCGGATCGTTGATGGCCGGTGAAAGCGCTCTGGAGGCAATTTCAGATAAAACCGCAGCACCGAAGCGAGGATCCTGATCGAAAGACCTGACATTACCAATAGTAAAAGCCGAGGCGATACGCTCGTAAACATTGTCATGAACCTCGCCGTTTACCCAAGCCAGCGGAGTGTTAGGTGCAACCAGCTTGCCCGCTATAGCGACAATGAAAATGTCAAAATCGAATTCCTCGGCGATCTCGGAGAGCAGCGTTGCATCGACATGCTGAACGTAGCCAACCTCGTTCTGGTGGATGGGCGTATTGGGCTCTCCTAATCTCGGGTCACCCTCAAGCAATCTGTGGCCGCCGAGATTTGGCGTCTCCACCCATGCCGTCAGTGCTTCAATCGTTGTCCGTTCGACCCGCTCCGTGGTTTCGGTCACTCGCCCAAGTCGCGAAAGATGATCAATCCAGCGCAGCAGCGTGACGATAATGAGAACGATCACGCCGATGGTGACCACAAAAAGGATGAGGCGTCCGCGATCCCCGTATGCACCTGTTGTAAGTGCAATTATTCCGACCAGACTGAAAAGGAAGGAGCCCACGAAGGTAGCCAGCACATTCTGTGTCGTACTGTCTTCCATGACCAGTTTCGTGGCTCGCGGCGTGACGTTGGTGGTGGCCGCGGAATAGGCGGAAACCATTGTGCTCAATGAGAAAGTCGTTACCGTCAACATGCTGGAGGCAATAATACCGAGAATCTTGTCAACGGCGTCCGCGCCTATTTTTGTTGGCAGCTCTTGCGGGATGTAAGGCGAAAGCGCGACGGCAAGCAGAGCAGTCACGACACCAGCCATGGAAAAAAGCGTTGCCCTGAACCATATCCGTCGAACGATCTGGCCCAGCCACCACCGCCACTTTGACTTCATCACTCGCCAGCTCCCCTCAAAAGCGACCACCCGGACCGTCGCTTGTGCCGGGTGGGCAAAACTCGTGCAATCCGAACATTATGCCGTGTGTTCCGGCGCGCCATGGACAAGCTGAAACTCCGGCGAGTTGACCAGGTGCAGGTAGCGTTCGAACTGAATCAAGACATCGCTGATGATCTGATCCTGCGACATGCCCATCAGATCGTAGCCACTATTGCCGCTGGAGAAAAAGGTTCTCGCTTCGTATCGAAACTCTGCCTCGCCTGCGCGGATGGTGGTGAAGCTTGCAACCCGATGTTTCTGGACCGAAACACCATAGATAAAGTCACGAACGTCAGACGCTGGAGATCGAAGGGTGACAAGACCGTCTCCCTCCCGATCTACCTCCGTCGGTCTCCCGCGAGACTGAAGTTCGGCAGCAACCTTGTCCAACGCGGGTGCGACCTTGTCATCGATGAAGATCGCAACTTCTTTCTCCGTCGTGGTGCTCAGCATCAGAGCGAGCCTTCGTTGCCAGGTCTGACCAGAGGCGGGCTCCGCGGGCCCAACGTTTCGGCTGCTGTGCACCTCACGCTGCGCTAAATCCTGCTGCATTCCAAGATACAGCGACACGACCAAGGCCAGCATTACCACGGTAAAAGGCAATGCGCTGGCAACAGTTGCGGACTGCAACGCGGTGAGGCCACCCGCCATCAGCAGGCATGCGGCAACGAGCCCCTCCATCGAACACCAAAAAATCCGCTGGCCCGTCGTCGTTTCCGTTTCACCACCGGCGGCGATGGAATCCACCACCAGCGCCCCGGAATCAGCCGAGGTGATGAAGAATATGGAAACCAGCAGAACCGCCAGTGTCGAAGTGACGCCAGAAAGAGGCAAATATCCGAAGAAGCGGAAAAGGCCGACGGAAACGTCGTTCGAGATGGCGGCGCCCAGAGCGCCCGCGGCGACACCTGTATCGATGAACATTGCCGTATTGCCGAATACCGTCATCCAGAAGAATGTAAAACCGGCCGGGATGAAGAGCACGGCAGCAACAAATTCGCGCACGGTTCTTCCGCGAGATATCCGCGCGATGAACATTCCCACGAACGGCGACCAGGAAATCCACCAGGCCCAATAAAACAGCGTCCACGAATCGATCCAGGGCGTGGGCTCGTAGGCGTAAATGTTGAAGGTTCGCAGGACGATCGTATCGAGATAGAGGCCGAGATTCTGCACGAAGTCCCGGAAGAGCTGTGTCGTCGGTCCGGCGATCAGCACGAAAAGCATGAGCAGTACGGCGACAACCAGATTGGTCTCCGATAATATTCTCACGCCTTTATCCAGGCCTGTCACAACCGAGATGGTGGCCATGCCGGTCACCACGACAATCAGGACAAGCTGGACGCTGGTGCTGATCGGCAAGCCGACAAGGTGGTTGAGGCCGGCATTGATCTGCGCGACGCCGACCCCTAGCGATGTCGCAATGCCGAACATGGTGCCGACAATCGCAAAAATGTCGACCGCGTGTCCGATCGGGCCGTTGATCCTGTTCTTCAACAATGGATACAAGCCTGAGCGAACTGTCAGCGGAAGGTTGTAGCGGTAACCGAAATAGGCGAGCGACAAGCCAACGACGGCGTAAATCGCCCAGGCGTGTATGCCCCAGTGAAAGAAAGTCACAGTCATCGCTTCGCGCATTGCCGCCACGCTTTTCGGTTCGGCGGTCGGCGGCGCCATATAGTGGGTCATCGGTTCGCCAACGGCATAGAACATGAGACCGATGCCCATACCGGCGGCAAACAACATCGCAATCCACGACAGGAAACGGAAATCGGGTACTGAATCGTCCGGTCCCAGTTTGAGCTGGCCAAACCTGCCGAAACACAATAGCAGCATCGCCGCCAGAAATATGCCGACTGAAAGCAGGTAGAACCAGCCGAAAGCGCCGAGAATGGAACCCTGAATGGTACCAAAAAGTGCTTCCGCCTGGCCGGGCAGCACGATACCGATCGCGACGAACAAGGTGATGACAATCACCGACCCGTAGAACACTGGCGGATTGATGATGAACGATTTCATAGCTGCAATGGCCTTCCCTTATGCGTATGAGCAGATGGATTTTAAATATGCTCTTTGATTTTACCCCAAGTTTCGGCAAAAGATCATCACAGACTGGACATCTTCCGCTGTTGGAGAATGCGGAAACGACGATTTGGCTCCATCTTCTTCCTCAATAACGTTGCGGCCTTGCCGCATGACGCGCCTTTTGCCTGGCATTGACCCTGTCTTCACTCGCGCCTATCCGTTAAAAATGACATTCACGACAAGAACCAGAAGATCCGTCTCGTCTCGTCTCGAGATCTTGAAGATGAAGTTGCGTCGTATCGAGCGCGGGCGCGACACGTGGGCACTTCGTTGGCAAGCTGTGCTTGCTGTTATCGATGTCAGCATCATCTCGTTCTTCATTTTCGGGCCGTTTTTGCGCAGTGGGCCCTCCTATCTGATCATTGATTACATGATCGCGGTGTGGATACTTGCCGAACTGTTCGCACGTGCATTCGCAACCGGCTCTTTAGGCGTGCTCCTCAAGAGGCCGATGACTTGGATTGATCTCGTTATTCTTGCCACGTTGTTGTTTCCAAACGCGCTTTTCAATTTTGCTTTCCTGAGGGCGATGCGTCTGTGGGCCGTGGGCGAAAGCCCGCTCTTCGCCGTCATCCTGAAACGGCTCGGTTGTCATCACTACAAGGACGTTGCGCGCGCATCACTCAACTTCCTCGTCTTCCTGTTCATGGTAACAGGATTTGTCTACACGACCTTCTTCTATCACCAGAGCGGTTTAGTCGGCTTCATCGACGCCCTTTACTTTACGGTCGCGACGATGACGACGACAGGTTTCGGCGACATTACGCTTCCTGGACCTCTCGGAAAACTGACCTCCGTGGTTACAATGATCGTCGGTATTTCTCTCTTCGTCAGGCTGGCGCAGTCGATCGTGCGCCCCCGCAAGGTACTCTTTCCTTGCGGAAAATGCGGACTGCAAAGGCACGAGGTGGACGCGGTCCATTGCAAGGCCTGCGGACACCTGCTCAACATTCCAAACAACAATGACTAATACGCGTCCTTACTGACTCGGCGTCCGCAGCAATCACTACAGGTCGCTCTCCAGTCGAGGCGCGCGGCTTCATGACTGGGCCTACTGCGAACTCGCCGATCTCGATGCCGACGAATATAACGAGACGAAATCGGGGCTTTGGACCCGTTGCCTTCTGATCCGGCGCAATATCAGCGACGGTGATCTCGCATTCTTCACCACATGGTGCCCTACCGGGACGGACATCCAGACGCTCGTTGCCGTTGAAGGCCATCGCTGGGCGATCGAAGACAGCTTCGAGACCGCCAAGAACGAGTTCAGACTCGATCACAAAGAAACCCGGTCATGGCATGGCTGGCATCGCAACGTCTCCCGCGTCATGCTTGCTTTCGCCGTGATGGCGGTGATCCGGTACCTCGCCAATGACGCGACGCCCCCCCAAAAAAAACCGCAGATTCCGACCATCAGGATTTGATCCGCTGGTCTATCCAGGAAGTCCGGCGCATCGCCATCAGACTCGCCCAGCGTCGCATAAACCCCGCCTACGTCATCCCATGGTCATGCTGGAGACGCGCCCCTCAGGCGGCCGCTCGACGGGCTGTCTCAAAACAAAAATGCAACTGTAATGCTGGAGCAGATAGGTTCAGGCCCACTTCGGCCGCCCTCGAAGCTCCCGCGATTTTTCAGAGAGGATCAAGCCAAAACATTTCACACTGTGTATTCGCGCGAGGTTTGAGTTCCAAGAAGGTCCTGATCAAACATGGCCCTCACCAGACATGGCGAATTATCAGGCGCCGCCTGGCTGGAATTGTGCTAGAAAAATGATCGACATCGTGTTGAGGTAAAGGATGCAATTTCGCCATCTCAAAACATTCACTGCAGTCGCTAATACTCTCAACTTCACACACGCGGCTGAACACGTTCATCTTTCCCAATCAAGTGTGACGGAGCAGATTCAGGCTCTAGAGGCAGATCTCGGCGTGAAGCTGTTTGACCGGTCGCGCAGGAGGCTGACGCTTACACCGGCGGGGGAACGCCTGCTCGGCTATGCAACCGAACTGCTCAACCTTGCTGACGAAGCATATTCTGCAGTTGCGAGTGCATCTGCCACCGTGTCCGGGAAACTCGTTATCGGCGGCCTTGAAACGCTTTGCTCAACCCGACTGCCAGAATTGGTCGCAGAGTTCAGCAGCCGATACCCTGCCGTGGAGATAAGCCTGAAAACAGCAGACAGTGGGGGGCTGCGCCACGGAATAGTGAATGGCGATCTCAATGTGAGCTTCTTCTTGGGGGACGCAACGGCAGCGACAGGTGTTTGGAGCGAGGCCGTGGCCAGCGAGGATCTTTTGATTATTGCGCCGCCAAACCATCGATTGGCCGGGTATGAGGCGATCAAGCCAGAGGACCTCGTCGATGAGGTCTTTCTAGTGACACCGCCCGGTTGCATCTATAGGAGAATATTCGATGAAGCTTTCGCGGCAACGTTGCCCGGGTTCCCGAAGCGCGCCGGGGAATTTGCAAGCATCGGTTTGATACGAGGCCTGGTTGAAGCAGGCCTCGGCTGTGCGCTCTTTCCTCGGTCCGCCCTCTCTGCGCAGCCCTCTCGTATCGTTGCTGTTCCGTGGGCGGGCACGACGCCCCTAACAATGGTGTGGCGGTGCCAGCGTGTACAAACCCC
Organism: Agrobacterium sp. B1(2019); assembly: GCF_008274755.1. Taxonomy (NCBI): domain Bacteria; kingdom Pseudomonadati; phylum Pseudomonadota; class Alphaproteobacteria; order Hyphomicrobiales; family Rhizobiaceae; genus Agrobacterium; species Agrobacterium sp. B1(2019). The sequence goes on from NZ_VTPB01000002.1 coordinate 1,103,052, forward strand.
GGCGACAGAAGCGTTCCTCGCTATCGCCCGAGAACACTTCCGTGGTCAGACCAAGCGCTGACCGCCATCAACGTGAATCACCGTTCCAGAGATGAAACCATTGCGCATGACTGATTCAATGGCTTGTGCGATGTCGTCCGCCTCTCCGATCCGACCAACCGGCAGGCGCTTAGCCATCGCGTCCAGTGCCGCGACTTTTCCTTCGCCAGCGACCGAGTCCCAGATCGGCGTATCGACCCAACCTGGCGAAACGGCATTCACACGTACTGGCGCTAGTTCGACAGCAAGAGCGTAGACAAGAGACTCAATCGCCCCGTTGATTGCGGCAACGACCGATCCTTTAGGCGCGGGCCGATATGCGGCGATCCCGGAGGTGAAGGTAATCGATCCGGAAACTTCTAGGTGCGTGGCGCCGTGCTTGGCCAGCAGAAGCGGCGCGATCACCTTTGAATCGATGACGCTCCGTGCCGTCGATATATTCATCTCCGACACCGGCACGTAGACGCCGCCCACGTCGGCGGCAGTCGAGACGATGTGATGCACTGCGCCGACCGATCCGAACAGGCGCTCTACATCGTCTTCGCGCGTTGCGTCGGCGGCGATCGTTTGCAGACGCGGTACATTGCCGAGCTTTTCGCGGGCCTGGGCCAGCCGTTCCGATGATCGCCCGACGATCGTGACTGCAGCCCCCGTGGTAAGCAATCTTTCGGCCAGCGCAAGTCCCATGCCGGAGCTACCGCCAACAACGAGAACATGCTCGCAAGCTTTTCTTTCTGACACTAGTTATCTCCTTCATTTTGTTCGAGTGCGCAGGAGTGCTGCACTCCAATGACAGGAGGTGTACTCGGCAAAGCCCCTTGGGAAAAACAGGAAGATACGATTGCGTAAATCGGAAAACCCGATGATCGCCTTTGAGAAAGCAACGGGTTTTTTGCGAGAATAGCCTGCCCAATCTAAAATCGGAATCCGTGAGCTGTCCCACCGCCCCACGCGGCAGTCAGCGGTGAAGCCGCATCAGGCACGGCTGTCGACGGCGCAGAGTGTTCATCAGGGTATTTACTCTTGCTGAACGGGGAACCGGGCGGCGAATATTTCCTTGGCAGCGAACAGCCCGTTGATCGTCGCCGGAAAGCCCGCATAGACAGCCATCTGAATGATGGTTTCGATGATTTCGTCCTTGGTCAGCCCGACATTCAGGCCGGCTTCTATATGGACCTTCAATTGCGGGGTCGCGGTTCCCATCGCCGTCAGCGCTGCGATAGTCGCGATCTCGCGGGAGCGCAGATCGAGGCCGGGGCGGCTGTAAATGTCGCCGAACGAGAACTCGAACACGTAGTTTGCGAAGTCGGGGGCAATGTCGGCCAGAGCGGCAATGACATTGTGGCCAGCTTCGCCGTCGATTTCAGCGAGTGCCCGCTTGCCTCGTTCCAACCGGCTTTCGTTGGCGTTCGGGAATTGATGCGTCATACTCTTTCATCCTCTGTTCTAAGCTGGCATATCCAGCAATCTTGGTGTCGAGAACGAGAAGACAGGCTTGCAGTTCGGCCACATGCATACGGACACGTTCACGGTGCTGTACGAGCAAAGCGCTACGGTCCGCTTCCGTGCCAGCGCCGCGCTCCCGCAAGGCTGCGTAGCGCAGCATTTCCCTGATAGGCATCCCGGTTGTCTTGAGACGGTCGAGAAATTCTATCCAGATTAGGATTGATGCGTCGTAGTCACGTTGGCCCGATTGGTCCCTGTCGGCATGCGGAAGCAACCCGATCCGCTCATAGTAACGGATAGTGTGGGCAGACAGTCCTGAACGCTTCACCAGTTCGCCAATCTTCATAAGACCCCTTCTTTCGTCACGACGCGTGGAAAGCTACGAGTTAGAGTGCGCTCTAAGTCAAGAGGTAATTTGTTGCTTTATCGGTGCGCATCGTGTCGAGCAGACCCGAATTGGCGGATGCACCATCCCATGGGGCCGTTTTTTCTGTATTCGGATCAACCGACGATCATTAGTCCCAGAACACCGCCACCCAGCGGAAGGCGCCGCCGTCGGCCGCGACGTGGCCGACGGAAGGGTATGGCACCTGCCAGGAAGAACCGGTCGAAACCGGGATGCTCCATGAGCAGACACAGTCACGAGCCCTGGCCCGCTTGGAAGACGCTTCATAACCAGGGGTCAGACTGTTTGCCAGACTTTCCACAACCTCGCAGATCGGGGCAAACGACTGTGAATTTGTCGCTCAGAATGGGGCGATCTCTACGATTGGCGGTTCCATCTCTACTTGGTAGAAGGTCCAGAGCTCCAATATCCCCGCAGAACATCCGGCGCTGGCGAGCTATAGTGCTGCGATCCCGTAGCGGAAAGAGCAACGAGGCACGCCTAGTTCTTTGTCTTTCCTATTGAGACAGTCGCGGTTCTCCCCGCGACCAGCCGGAGCGTTGTCGGGGCGTCGTCGATCTCGATCCGCACCGGAATTCTCTGCGCCAGTCGGACCCATGAGAATGTCGGTGCCACGCTTGCGAGCGAGCCCGCAGTATCGCTTCGTTCCCGATCCTCTATCCCCGCAGCAATTCCGGCGACATGTCCGGTGACCGATTGAGCTTCACCCATGATATTGATCGTTACCGGATCACCGATGTGGATTCTCGGGAGCTTTGTCTCTTCAAAATACCCCGCAAGGTAGATAGATTCTTTTTCCACCAGCGCGCCCACGGCAGTTCCAGCCAGGACATAGCTCCCCCTTCGCAGGGAAAAGTTCGTAATCGCTCCGGACGCCGGCGCCCTCACGGTCGTCCGCTCAAGGTTCAGCTTTGCCAGATCCCGCGCGATAAGCGCCGATCGATAGGCGGCCTCTGCCTGATACATCCGGCTTTCTGCTTGCTGCCGCTCCTTGAGGCTGGCTGCTTCCTTTGAGGCAAGCAGTTGATATCGTTCGAAATCGGTTTTCGCCAGCTCCGCCGCCGCCCTCGTCCCTGTTACCTGCGCTTCTGCCTCGCGCAGCGCAAGTTCGAAGCGATCCGTTTCGATGCGAAACAATGGCGTTCCTTTCTCAACATGTGCATCGTCCGACACCAGAACCTCGGAGACAGGCCCGGAAACATCTGGTGCAAGCCGAACGATATCCGCCCGGAGACGGGCGTCACGCGTCCATGGCGCTTCCATATAGAAAGACCACAGGTGCCAGCCCAACACCACAGCGCAACCCGTCATGGACAGGGTCAGAAGGACTTGACCCGCGGTGAACGTCAGATTTTTCATCATCATCAAAACCAGTCGATAGCGGCAGAAAATCCGCCGAAAAGAGTAATATACAGGGCAAAGTTGAACAGAGAGCGGTGCCAAACCGCCTGGTAAAAACCGATCTTGCCGAGAAGGGAAGCGAGAACGCGTAACCCGACATAAGCAAACAGGGCGAGCGCTGTGGAAGACGGCAAAAAGACGCCATAAAGATCGAGTTCTCCCATCAAGCGGCGTTCCTTTCTGAAAACGGAATTCCGGGAACAGGCCTGTCAGCGTCCGGAGCTATGCAAAGGCGAAGAGCGACGGCTTGCAGCAGAAGCTCGATATCCATGTCGGTGGTGACCGTAGTCGAAAGGATCAGATCATCGAGCGCCCGCAAGGCGTTTTCCAGCGAAGCCCCTCGTTCAGCCGGAAGGCCGTCATATAAGCGCGCGACTGCGCGGAAGACCGGTTCCACGGTGAGGCGGAGACCATCGGAAACTTTTGCAATGAGCTCCTGCATAGCGACCAGATGCAGCCCCACCCGGATATTCCTTAAAAGGTCGCGATCACAGACCTCCGAGGTCGGCGGGAGTCTTGCCACTCGTGAGGCGAACAGGCCGGCAACGTCAATCATGCGATGTCGCGTGACAAGGCCATCGGTGTGTTCGCCAAAGGCGATGTTTGCGACATGTCTCCGGGTAACTGAAAAGAGCCGTCTGGCATTTGTTTCCGTTTGCACGGATCGAAAGATGCCGCAGACCGCTATCGTCCAGACCATTGCCAGTATGGTTGCGGCCGCCGCATTCGTGAATGTGGCAAAGTCGGACCCTGGATATGCCCGGAGCGTGAGAAGAAGAGGGAAATTGATGCAGAGTCCCATACCAACCAGCGCAAGCGAGGGCACTGCGAGACAAATGCCCGCCGGTATCAAAAACAATCCAAGAGCCGCGACAAGTGGCGCAAAACCGTCGATGAGCGGAAGGATCGCAAAGCCGTAGATGAATGCGGCAATGGCGGCGCCGATCGTCACATTGGCAAATTTGCGCATGGCAGGGACCGGGTCGTCCATCGTGGCGAGGAGGCAGCAAAGGACGCCCGATATCTGGGCGAGGGTCATTCCGTCGGACCAGCCGGTTGCGATCCAGAAGAAGAGTGACGTCGCAACGCAGATCGCGACTGTCAGCGATGACAGCAACGCCATTCCGATATCACGATGCGGTGCGGGCGTTCTCTCTGGAGCGCGGGCCGCTCGCGCCCCGCTTTCATCTTCAACGGATTTTCGAAGAGTGAGGCACTCCTCAGAGAGTCGAGAAACGGTCCGCAGCTCGCGGGCATAATTGGCGAGAAGAAGTTTTTCCCACGTCGGAGGCGCGGCGAAAGAGGCGATTGCATCGCTCGCGATCGTCAGGGAGGAGCTTCTCGGATCGGAACCCGCCTCCCTGATCATTGCCAATGCCTTTTCGTGGCCGCAGGGGTCTAGCCTGCCCAGTGATCGTCGCAAATCCTCCAGCTCGCTCAGCAACGGGAGGAAGGATACCATCCGATGATGCAGCGACTTCACCAGTGCCACTCTGGTTCGGTATCTGGATCCGTCATACTGAAGATGAACCGCAAACGAACGCAGATCGGCCGCCTCCGCGGTCAGTGCGCTGCGCTCCATCCTGCTTTGGCTTCCTTCCAACTCGCCGGCAGTTATCGCTTCGAGAAGCTTCTGCGCCCTCGCCATCCAGCCGTCGATCCGGTTGAGAAGAGTTGTTCCTACGTGAACCGGAAAAACAATGTGGCTGACGATCGAGGCGCATATGATCGCGAGCCCGATCTCCTCTGTGCGGGAAACGACAATATCGAAAGCGTTTGCCGGAGTGTTGACCAGCGGCAATCCCGCAAGAAGCACGGTGTAGCCCGCCAGCAGCGAAACATAACTGCGAGGCGTGCGATCAAGCAGACTGAAGAAGGTACATGCAGAAACCCATACGACGATCGCGCCAGAGAGCAATATCGGCTCGTTCACAAGGTTCGGGACCATGAGAATTGTCGCGCCACCCCCAATCAGTGTTCCGAAAAGCCGATAGACCGACTTTGACGAGATCGCGCCGGAGAGCGGGTGGGCGACAATATAAACGGTTGCAACTGCCCAGTACGGCCGGTTCAGATCAAAACTGAGGGCTACGAGATAGGCCAGCATGGCTGCGCCGAACGTCTTCAGCGAAAAGATCACGTTCCCCCTGGTAACGACTGGTCGGACACTCAAATGTCATCTCCCGGCCTGGAGATGTTCTGCTCCGCGCCTTGTTCATCACAGGTGATGCTGTTCGGCAGGCCACAGATCGCTGGCGAGACATAACAAAAGAACGGTGCGGCGAGGCAGGCGTGCAGGTAAGCGTCGGCCTGATCCGTACACGAATCAGTAGATACGACCCCCGGTTGACGGCCGAGAAGCGCGCGGGCTTTCGAAACGAGACCGGTCGTGGTTCTTTTAAAGAGACCAGCGCGCGGCGACTTTGTCCGCGTTCGGGGTGGAGGCAAAATGCAAAGACTGCGAGGCTCTTTGAGGGACAGACGAATTTCAGTCCTGACAATGTCAGACCACCAACGGTCGTCGAATTTTTGAAGTGCCATGATCGTTCTCCAGCCTGTTTGCCGGGTGTGAACCTATCGACAAAGCACGCGGAAGAATTTAGATATACCATCAGATGATCACTAAATTCCACCAATCGCCAATATCTCTCTCCAGCGTCTTCGCCGACTATGATCTCGAAAGCTCGCCTGCGCCCGCGCGCGCAGTCAGGATCGACGTGTCGCAAAACGAACGCGAGGCGCCCGAACATCAACACCGCAAGGGCCAGCTCGTCATGCCCCTGCGCGGTGGTGTGACATGCAGGGTTCCGAGCGGCATGTGGATGGTCCCGCCGCACTGCGGCGTCTGGGTTCCAGGGGGCATGCCTCACAGCAATGTCGCCACTGCCAACGCGCGCTTGTTCTTTCTGTTCGTTGAACCGGGGGCTGCCGATTTACCAAACCGATGTTGCACGCTTTCCCTCTCGCCACTCGTCAGGGAACTCATCATCGAGATGGCCGATCAGTCCGCGGTTGCGACGGCTCACTCGGAACTTGTGACGACGCTGCTTCTGTCGGCCTTGTCGCGCATGCCTGTAGAGTATCTTCATCTGCCGCTGACGGATGAATCGCGGCTTTTGCAGATTGCGTCGGAACTGGCGAATAACCCGTCCGATCGCAGTACGATGGCGCAGTGGGCAACGCGAGTGGCGATGAGCGAGAATTCGCTCGCACGTCTCGTTCAGCAGGAGACCGGCCTTACGTTTGGCCGCTGGCGCCAACAGTTGCAATTGATCGTCGCAATCCGAAGCCTTTCAGCGGGGGCGACAGTACAGCAGGTTTCGAGCGACCTCGGATATGAATCGGTGTCAGCGTTCATTACCATGTTCAAGAAGGCTCTCGGAACCTCGCCATCAAAGTATCTAAGAAACTTCGACCGCTAAAAGTCACGAAAACGGACGGGCAGTCCAGAGGAGATAAAACATGTTCACCCACGTCATGATCGGCAGCAACGATCTGGAGCGCGCGAGAGATTTCTACGATGCCACCTTCGTCGCTCTGGGCGGCAAGCCCGGCGAGATGGACGCCAGAGGCCGACTGATCTACGCCCATGAAGGAGGGCGGCTGATGATCACGACACCCATTGACGGCAAACCGGCGACCGTTGCCAACGGTGGAACAATCGGTATCGCGGCGACGACCCCCGACCACGTCCTGGCGTGGCATTCCGCCGGAGTCGCACACGGCGGAACGGCAATCGAGAGCCCACCCACGGCACGTCCGAACGGGGCGTTCGTTGCATATCTTCGCGACCCCGACGGAAATAAACTGACTGCAAGGACGCCTCCCACGAAATGAGGCAGACAGCCCCATGCACGGTTGGTTTTATGAAATTGAGTTAATCGGTGGTGGGTCCTGATCGGAATTTAATGGGCCAGCTGATCGCGCAAGCGGGGCGTAATCCAATCCAGGAAGCATCGAATTTTCGTTGGCAATGGATCGGCTGGTCCGTAGACGACATTCACGGGCAGCGGTTCCGGCGCAAACTCAACAAGTACTTCCTGCAGGGCGCCAGAACGTAACTGGCCTGCAATCTGGTAGGAGAGTACGCGGATGATGCCGATACCCGATACGGCCGCCTGAATTGCGGCCTCTGTCGTGTTGACTGCAAACCTTGGGCGGGGTTCGACATTGAAAGCGGCCCCGTCGCGGCGGTAACGCACTTCCGGCGCGGTCGCGAAGCCCTGAAAGCTGATACCGTCGTGCCGGGCGAGGTCGTCGGGTTCATGCGGAACGCCCCGCCGGACGAAATAGTCAGGGCTGGCACATACGACCCGGCGGACTGCACCAACACGTGTTGCGATCAGCGCGCTGTCGGCCAGATGTCCGATGCGAAGGGCGACGTCAACATGTTCATCTGCCAGACTTATCTGGCGGTCCGTCAGCGTCAGCCGCATATCGATTTCGGGTTGCTCCTTGAGGAATTCCAGCACAATTGGCAAAACGTGACGCTCGCCGAAGGCAATTGGGGCCGTCACATGCAGCCCTCCGCGCAGCGCGCCGTAGTCGCCGCTTGCCTGTCGCTCTGCCGCTTCCAGTTCGTCCAGGATACGCCGTGACGCGGCGACGTAGTTTCGCCCTTCATCCGTCAAGGACAGGCCGCGGCGGGTACGCAGCACCAGACGGACGCCAAGGTGCTTTTCGAGGTCGGCGACCTTGCGGCTGACCGTGGCGAGCGGCGCGTGCAAACGCCGTGCCCCTGCCGAGAGGCTGCCGGCGTCGACCACCGCGAGCAAGACTGACATCGCTTCGAACCGATCCATTCTATCCTTCCATAAAGTGAGAGGGAATCTCCCGGAATCGCAGGATACCGTATCGTTTTTGGATGTCCTAGTTTTCATGATGTCGAGGGACCTTCCCTCGTTGCCAGAACAAGGAGAAAGACGTCATGCCCAATCTTTCGCGTCGTGCCTTTGCCAGCGCTCTTCCTTTTGGCCTCCTCGGGGGAGGACTGATCCATGGCGCGCAGGCCCTTGCCGCAACACCGGAACCGGTTACGACGCTGGCGAGCGTAACGCCGCTGGCGCAGATCCGCATCGGCCGCTTCACGGTGACGGCGCTAACGGACGGCTATGCAGATATGCCCTACACCTTTTTTCCCGGGCGTGCCCCGGCCGAGGTAGAACGGCAGGCAGTCGCCCAGTTCACCGCCAGGCCAAGCGGCGTGCGGTTTCTGTTCAACCAGTATCTTGTCGACGATGGCCAACGTCGCATCCTGATTGATGCCGGCGCAGCGGGCTCCATCGGGCAAACCGGCAACCTGCCGCAAGCCCTAGCCAGGCTTGGTCTGCAGCTTGATCAGATCGATGCGGTCATCGTGACGCACATGCATCAGGACCATATGGGCGGCCTGATCGCCGGCGGCAGGAACAATTACCCGAATGCAGAGGTCTATATCGATCGGCGCGACGTCAGGCATTGGACCGACCCCGCCAAGCGCAACAGCGCACCCGAATTCCTCCGGACGAGCTTTCAGATGGCGGAAGAGGTCGTGCGCCTCTACCCCAGGCTTCAAGCGATCGATGGAGAGCGTGAGATTGTACCCGGCGTAACCATTATCGACCTGACGGGCCACACGCCCGGCCATATCGGCGTTCGGGTGGAAGATGGGGGCAAGAGCCTTATCATGGTCTCAGACATGATCTTCCCGGTCGTACATCCAGAAGCGACCGACGTGTTCTTTCTCTTCGAGCAGGACCAGGCAGCTGCCAAGGCAATGCGTGATCGCTTTTTCCCTCGCGCCGCATCGGAAGGCGCAGTGATTGCCGCCACGCACATGCCGTTTCCGGGGTTAGGTCACATCGTTTCCGACCGTGGACAATTCCGTTGGCAGGTTGCGGATTGGGCGTTGCAAGACTGAGGCAGGTTTCGGCCGCCCGGAGAGGCAGATGAAAAATGAGCAAATATCTTGATATTGCAACAACGTCGTCCGTGGTGGCCGCACAGGATAACTATGGAAGTGCCGAGCAGTGGGCGCGCATTGCCGCACGCAGCGGCGCCACAGAGATGCCCGGACGTCAGCGCCTCGGCCCCGCAGAAGCAGCATAGCTGGCTCGGGAAATCTGCACAGCTAGGATAAGTGGAATTTCTGCCTGACTTCGGCTTAGATGCCGGGAACAGGAGATACCACGACGAGCCGACCGCGCCGGAACCATAGCCCGGCTTTCAAGGCGAAGGTGGCGCTCGCCGCCATCCGAGGCAAGCAGACGCTGGTGGAATTATCCCGACAGTTCGATGTGCACGCCAACCAGATCAAGCAATGGAAAGACCAACTCCTTGAGGGGGCGACAGGCGTTTTCGGCGATGACGCGAAGGCGGAACCGGCGGGTCCAACCGTCGATGTCAAAACACTGCACGCCAAGATCGGCGAACTGACACTGGAGAACGATTTTTTGTCCGGTGCGCTCGGCAAGGCGGGATTGCTGGGCGGAAAGAAATGATCGACCGCGAGCATAAGCTATCAGTCGTGCGCCAGGCGAAGCTTCTCGCGCCGGATTACTCGAGCGCAGGTCGAATGGCCATCGACGCTTATTTCGAGTCGCTTGGCTTGACCTACACTGTTCCAAGGCTAGTTCACGTGTCAGAAGCGTGTCAGTCGCTAAAAATGAAAAATCCCCAGAAGGGGATTTCTCAATGATATCAAAATTCGGATGGTGGGCGTGACAGGGATTGAACCTGTGACCCCTACGATGTCAACGTAGTGCTCTCCCGCTGAGCTACACGCCCTCCGTGGCGGCGGATAGACCACAAAACCTGTTCATGCGTCAACTGCTTTTTTTCGGTTTTGTGAAGGTTTTTTAAGACCCCTTACGCCACAAGGAGTTTGTTGACCTCATCGACCAGATCGCGCAGATGGAACGGCTTGGAAAGCACCTTGGCATCCTTCGGAGCCTTCGAATCGGCATTCAGCGCAACCGCTGCAAAGCCGGTGATGAACATGACTTTCAGGTCCGGATCGAGTTCGGTCGCGCGGCGCGCAAGTTCGATGCCGTCCATTTCGGGCATGACGATATCAGTCAGCAGAAGCGAGAAAGGCTCTTCGCGAAGCCGGTCGTAGGCGCTGGCGCCATTGTCGAAGGAAGAAACCTTGTAACCGGCTTTTTCCAGCGCCTTGACGAGAAAGCGGCGCATATCGTTGTCGTCTTCAGCGAGAAGAATTTTCTGATTCATCATAAGTGACCGTAACTACTCAATGTTTGGGATACCCTAGCCCGATTATAGGATTTTCACGGTAAATATCCTGTGAACACGTGAATCGGTATAGCGCTGCTTGGGCGATAGTATGGACTTGCCGCACCGTAACTGGCAACATGAACATCCCGATTGTTTGCGACATGGTAAATGGCACTGAATGGACTGGGTAACGGGTGAATATGAACTCTTCGAAGTAACGGAACCTGCCGTTCAAACCCTGCCATTCGTCTATAATTCCCCCCATAGCGGCCGCTGCTACCCCATCTCCTTTCTGGAATCGGCAAGGCTCGATTCGCATGAGATCCGCCGCTCCGAAGATCACTTCGTCGACGAGTTGTTCGCGGCGGCGCCGGAGATCGGCGCGCCGCTTCTTAAAGCAAATTTCCCGCGCGCCTATCTGGACGTCAATCGCGAGCCCTACGAACTCGATCCCCGCATGTTCGAAGGCACGCTTCCGCCTTACGCCAATATCGGCTCCATGCGGGTCGCCGGCGGCCTGGGCACAGTGCCGCGCATCGTTGCCGAGAATATGGACATCTATGCCCACCGCCTGCCCGTCGACGAGGCGCTTTCGCGGATCGAGACGATTTACAAGCCTTATCATGCCTGCCTGCGCCGCCTCCTTTCACGCACCCACGCCAATTTCGGAATGGCGGTGCTGATTGACTGCCATTCCATGCCGGGCAATATTCGCGTCGCCGGCTCGAATCTGAGGCCGGATGTGATCGTCGGCGATCGCTACGGTACCAGCGCATCCCAGGAAGTCTCCCGCGCCGCGCTGCATTTTCTTGAGGAACTGGGTTTCGTCGCGGTCTGCAACAAACCCTATGCTGGCGGCTTCATCACCGAACATTACGGCCGGCCCATCCGCTCTCTCCATGCACTGCAGATCGAGGTCAACCGGGCGCTTTATGTGGATGAAAAAACGCTTTTGAAAAAAGCTGATTTTCCCGCCATTCAGGCGTCGCTTGAAATCTTCATGCGCCAGCTCGGCGCCTTCGTTTCCGAATATGCGATAGAAACGTCGCTCGCTGCCGAATAGCAGCGCGAATCATCCGCTATTTCAATCTTTTATCCCGTATCGTCTGGCAGCCCGTCGGACAAAAAAAACCGCGCCTTGGCGCGGTCAAGTCTAGGGAGGAAACACCCAAGGAGGGTATTTACAGTCAAAGACTGCAGGATCACGCTACGCAGTAATTGCACAATTGTCAATCATTTTATTTTATGCATATTTTTTAGGCTTATGCTGAAAATATGGAAACACCGGCACCGCCATTCGTATGAGTGGACGGCGGATGTGATTCCGGTCTATGCATTGCCCCACAGAATTCAGACCAAATATCCAGGCAATGAGGTTTCGCATGCTGCCCGACCGGGATTTCTTCTTCAAACTTGCCGATGCCGCCAGCGCAGAAACGCTCCCCCGCTTCCGCACGGGCATTGCCGTCACCAACAAGCAGGATGGCGGCTACGATCCGGTGACGGAAGGCGATCAGGCGGCAGAAACAGCCATTCGCGCGCTTATCGAACAGCGTTTTCCGCAGCATGGCATTCTGGGCGAAGAACACGGCAATATCGGTCTCGACCGCGATCACATCTGGGTCATAGACCCGATTGACGGCACACGCGCCTTCATTTCCGGCGTGCCGGTCTGGGGCACGCTGATCGGTTTCCAGTCCGCCGGCCGCGCCACCATGGGCATCATGGACCAGCCTTTCACGAAGGAGCGTTATTTCGCCGATGGCAAAGCGGCGTGGTATTTCGGGCCGGATGGCGAGCGGAAAATCCGCACGCGCGACTGTGCGTCGCTATCGGACGCCGTGCTGTTCACTACGACACCACACATCTTCACTGCGGAAGAAAAGCCCTTCTACGAAAAAGTACAGGATCAGGTCCGCCTTTTCCGCTACGGCGTGGATTGTTACGCCTATTGCCTGCTTGCGGCCGGCCACGTCGATCTGGTGATCGAATCCGGCCTGAAGCCCTATGATGTCGGCGCGTTGATCCCTGTGATCGAGCAGGCCGGCGGCATCATGACGACCTGGGATGGCGGGCGTCCGGAAAATGGCGGACGCATTCTGGCGGCCGGCTCCAAGGCCGTGCACGAAGAAGCCCTTGCCATTCTCTCGAAACTCTAGGCAGCCCGCTTAAGCGGCCATCACTCCGGCGCGAAAAAGGCGTCGATGGCCGCCAGCGCCTGCTTGCGGAAAACATCGCGCTCATGCAGCAATTCGTGGCGCGCACCGGTGATCGGAAGAAGCTGCGCTGCCCGGAAATTGCGTGAGAGTTCTTCCTGCGCCTTATAGGGCGTGATGGTATCCAGCATCGGCGCCAGAATGAGGGTCGGAATGGTGATATTCGTCAGATGGTCCTGAGTGACCACCCGCCCCATGGTCTTCAGCGCCTCATAGACCCAGCGCGCCGTCGGCGCACCGATGAAAAGCTCCGGAAATTGCCTGTGCAGCGAAAGATTTCTTGCAAAACGGCTGGGGTCCGAGGTGAGCGGATTGCCGTCGAAATCCCGCTCGCGCTGATCCTTGCCGAGCTGAACCCGTCCAAGACCCACGAGACTTAGAGCCGTCGCCACCACCCGAATGACGGATGAGGGGACGGATTGCTGGCTGTCCAGCTCGATGAAGGGCGAACAAAGCGCCAGACGGTCGATCCGGTTCGACAGGCCGGGTGCGGCGGCAAGCGCTGCAAGCGCGCCGGTGGAATGCGCGATCATGAAGAACGGCAGCCGCGTATCCGGCAATACCACCTGTTCGAGAAAAAGGCCGATATCACGCTGGTAATCGGAGAACCTTCGCACATGCCCGGCGCCCGGTTTTTTAAGCAATCTTTCGGAACCGCCCTGCCCGCGCGTATCGAAGGTCGCAACCCAGAAACCCATGGCAGTGAGATCGCTAACCGTTTCGAAATATTTCTCGATACATTCGTTCCTGCCATGCAGCAGAACCACGGTTCCGCGGGCCACCTGGCGGCTGGCGCGAAAGATCGCATAGCGAAGCTGTTTGCCGCGATAGCCGGTAAAATATCCGACGGTATGGTTGTCGGGAACCGGGTTATCTTCGCTGGCGCGCAATGTGGCTTCGATCATCGGTCTTTTCCGGCTTTTCTGCCTCTTCGGGATAGGTCGGCGACGCGGGAAGGTCAAAGAAAAAATTGCCGGAACCGTCGGTTAAAGCAGTCGCGGTTCCGGCGAATAAGACAGAAGAAGAAGGGACGTTATTGCTTCTGTCCACGGAGAATGTCTCCGATGACCAATGTTTTATGGCTCTCAAACTGAACGATGCCGGAACCTGACGTTCAGCCATGGTTCATGTTGCTTTCGCCTTTTCACGCCCCCTTGACGCGGCGGCAAGCCATTCCCATCTCATTCATGCGGTCGCCAGAACGGGACCGCGCCACATGTCCGGCCGTCGCCAGAACGGGACGCCGGGCTTAACCGCAAACAGTCGCTTCTTAAGGAGGACACCATGCGTCACGTTGATTTTTCCCCCCTCTATCGTTCCACCGTCGGCTTCGACCGTCTTTTCTCGATGCTTGACGGCCTCGGCCAGCCCGAACAGGCCCAGTCCTATCCGCCCTACAATATCGAGCGGACCGGCGAGAACACCTATCGCATCACCATGGCCGTCGCCGGTTTCGATGAGAACGAACTCAGCATCGAATCCCGCGCCAATGCGCTGACTGTGAAAGCCGAGAAATCCGCGGATGAGAAATCTACGGAAGGGGAGTTTCTTTATCGCGGTATCGCCACGCGCGCTTTCGAGCGTCGCTTCCAGCTTGCCGACCATGTCGAGGTCCAGACCGCTTCCCTGAAGAACGGCCTCCTCCACATCGATCTCGTCCGCAATATTCCGGAAGCCATGAAGCCGCGCCGCATTGCGATCTCGTCCGACAGCGCAGATGCGCCGAAGACCATAGAAGCCCAGATTTCGCCGGCTCAGGTCAACTAAGCTTTCCTTCATGCAAAACGAACGGCCCCTTCATGGGGCCGTTTTATTTGCGGAGAATCCTCGCGTCAGCGGCTGGAAGCAGCCGCGCCTTCCGTGGCAACCGGTTCCGGCATCGCCGCTTTTTCATGGGCCTTGCGCGCGTAACGCTGAGCCAGAACCGCGCAGACCATCAGCTGAATCTGATGAAAAAGCATGATTGGCAGGACGATCGCGCCGATGCTCTGGCCGGCGAAGATGGCGCCCGCCATGGGCACGCCGCTGGCGAGGCTCTTTTTCGAGCCGCAGAAGGTGATGGTGATTTCATCGGCCTTGTCGAAACCCAGCAAACGGCTGCCGAACATCGTCACGCACAGAACAAGCGCCAGCAGCAGGACATTGATGACGATGACCACGCCAATATCCCTGAGCGAAAATGTGTGCCAGATCCCTTCGATAACCGCATCGGAAAAAGCGAGATAAACGACCATCAGGATGGAGCCGCGATCGACCGGAGCCAGCAATTTCTTGCGCGCCCTGATCCAGTCGCCGATCCACGGCTGCAGCACCTGGCCGACGATGAAGGGCAGAAGCAGCTGCAGGAAGATTTGCAGGAACGCATCCAGCGAAAATCCACCGCCATGGCCGCCCACCGTAAACAGCAGGCCGACCAGCAGCGGGGTCAGGAACATGCCGAAAATATTCGAAGCCGAGGCCGAACAGATCGCAGCCGGCACGTTTCCGCCCGCCATGGAGGTGAAGGCAATAGAGGACTGCACGGTGGATGGCAGCACGCAGAGGAACAACATGCCCATATAAAGCGGCGCAGGCAGAATATTCTCGGGAATGAAACCGATCGCCACGCCGAGCAGCGGGAAAAGGCCGAAGGTCACGAGAAGGATCGCCAGATGCAGTCGCCAATGCAGGATACCGGCAATCACCACATCCCGGGAAAGCCGCGCGCCGTGGAGGAAGAACAGCAAAGCGATCGCGAGTTTTGTCGCCAGCCCGAAATACTCCGCCGGCTCACCGCTGATCGGCAGAAGGGAAGCCAAAATAACGGTGGCCACCAGCATCATGGTGAAGCGATCAGGTAGGAAGCGGGTCATGGGAGGTCTTTCCAGCATCGGTTTTGCTTGAAACGCGCGTTACTATCACTCATCATGAATTCCGATGCAAAGATTAACAGTTATCGCGATTCAGGATAATGCTGAACCTTCAACATCTGGCGAGCTTCGTGATGCTTCAGCAGACCGGCAGCTTCACGCTGGCGGCCGAACGGCTGGGGATTGGCCAGTCCACTGTCAGCCAGCATATTCAAAGGCTTGAGGCCGCACTTGGCCGCCGGCTGATTGCTCGCAGCACCCATCAGGTGAAACTGACGGGTGAAGGTGAGGCACTGCTCGGTTACGCTCGCAATATGCTGGAAATCGACAGCAAGGTGTCGTCGCTGTTCAGCGAGAATCGCCTGCGTGGGCGGCTGAGGCTTGGCGTTTCGGAAGATTTCGTCGCCAGCCGGCTGACCGCCATTCTGGAAGAGTTCATCCGCCTTTATCCTCTGGTGGATTTGGAACTGACGGTTTCCCTGAGCGGCGTGCTTTACCAGATGCAGGACAATGGTGAACTGGATGTGGTGCTCGCCAAACGCCGTCTCGGCGACAAGCTCGGGCACTTTCTCTACCGCGAACCGCTCGTGTGGCTGGCGCGCGACCCGGAGCGAATGCTGAACCAGCCGGATGCCCTGCCGCTGATTGCCTTTCCGCCGCCGAGCATCACCCGAAAGGCAGCGCAGGAGGCGCTGGACCGGGCCGGTCTCGCCTGGCGGATCGTCTGCACCTGCGGCAGTCTCAGCGGGCTGACCGCGGCAGCAAGGGCGGGCATGGGCATTCTGGTGCAGCCGCGCAGCATGGCACCGGCAGGCCTGAAGGAAATTACCTCAGGCGTGCTGCCGCCCCTGGAGGACGTGGAATTCGTGCTTCAACCAAGCAAGGGCGCGGATGCGAAGCTGGTGCGCGCCCTTTCCGATCTCGTTTCCAGCAAGAGCATCGCACCCGGCAGTTTCGTGTAGCCTATTCAATTCTCCCGTTGCGACAGGCAGCGGCCGACACTATCGCGCCAGCCGTCAATGGCGTCTTTCCGTTCGGCCTCTTCCATTGCGGGGCTGAAACGGCGATCACGCCGCCAATGCTCAGCAAAGGCCTTGCGGTCCGGCCAGATGCCGGCGCGGGAGGCGGCAAGCCAGGCCGCTCCAAGAATGGTCGTTTCCAGGAAAACGGGCCGATCGACGGGTGCCGCAAGAATATCCGCCAGCCGCTGCATGGTCCAATCCGAAGCGACCATGCCGCCATCGACCCGGAGCACCGTCTTGCCATTGTCACCCGCCCAGTCCTTGCGCATGGCGTCCAGCAGGTCGAAGGTCTGATAGGCGACGCTTTCCAGCGCCGCGCGGGCGAATTCCGCCGGACCGGTGCCGCGCGTCAGCCCGAAAATCGCGCCACGGGCCTCCGCGTCCCAATAGGGCGCGCCAAGACCGGTGAAGGCCGGAACCAGATAGACACGCTGATTGGCGTCGGCCTTTTCCGCAAGCGCGCTGACCTCGGAAGCGACCGAGATGAAACCAAGCTCATCGCGCAGCCATTGCACGGCGGCACCGGCAATGAAAATGGAGCCTTCCAGCGCATAGGTGGTGATGCCGTCAAGACGGTAAGCGATGGTCGTCAGCAGCCGGTTGGTCGAGGCGACGCGATCCGTGCCGGTATTAAGGAGCGCAAAGCAACCCGTGCCGTAGGTGGATTTCATCATGCCCGGCTCGAAGCAGGCATTGCCGATGACGGCTGCCTGCTGGTCGCCGGCCACACCCAGGATCGGAATTTCCGCGCCCAGCAGCGACTTGTCGGTCACGCCAAAATCGGCGGCGCAATCCAGCACTTCCGGCAGCATGGCGCTGGGAATGTCGAGGATCGACAGAAGCTCATCGTCCCATGTATTTTCTTCGATATTGTAGATCAGCGTCCGCGAGGCATTGGTGGCGTCGGTGACATGCCGGCGGCCGCCAGTCAGGCGATAAATCAGGAAACTGTCGACAGTGCCGAAGCAGATTTCTCCCTTCACGGCTTTTTCGCGAAGACCGCTGACGCTGTCCAGAAGCCATTTCAGCTTCGTGCCGGAAAAATAGGGATCGAGCAACAGACCGGTCTTTTTCGAAAACAGCGGCTCAAGTCCCCGGCGTTTTAGATCCTCGCAAATGGGCGCGGCGCGCCGATCCTGCCAGACCACGGCCCGATGCACGGCCTCGCCCGTGTTCCTGTCCCACAGTACCGTCGTTTCGCGCTGGTTGGTAATACCGATCGCCTCGATATCGGAGGCGGCGATGCCGGCATCGGCAAGCGCCAGCCGAATGGTTTCGAACACGCTTTTCCAGATATCCTCGGCATCGTGTTCAACCCAGCCCGAGGCCGGGAAATGTTGCGGAAATTCTCGCTGCCCGACACCGATGACCCGCATGTCGCGATCAAAGACCATCGACCGTGTCGATGTCGTTCCCTGATCGATCGCCAGAATATAACCGCCCATCATGCCACTCCCTTTCAGACGCAATGACCGGGGCGGCAAGCCGCCCCGGTTTCAGATTTTACGCAGAAATCACTTCTGCCAGCTTTTGACCAGTTCGTCGTAGTTGACGGTGACCGGTTTTTCCTTTTCGTCGGCTATCTTCAGCTGCGGCGCCAGATTGCCCTTCGAAACGGCATCCTTGTTCCAGTATTCGATATCGTGCTCTTCCGCCAGCTTCGGGCCGATATCGCCCTGCACGCCAGCGCGTTCCAGACGGCTCATGACCTTTTCCTGCTCGGCGCAGAGAGAGTCCATCGCAGCCTGCGCAGTTTTCGCACCCGACGAAGCATCGCCGATCGCCTGCCACCACAATTGCGCCAGCTTCGGATAATCCGGAACGTTGGTGCCGGTCGGCGACCATTGCACGCGAGCCGGCGAACGATAGAACTCGATGAGACCGCCGAGCTTGGAGGCCCGGTCCGTGAAGCTCTTGTGGTGGATGGTGGTGTCGCGAATGAAGGTCAGGCCCACATGGCTCTTCTTCACATCCACGGTCTTGGAGGTCACGAACTGCGCGTAGAGCCAGGCGGCCTTGGCGCGGTCGTCGGGGGTGGATTTCATCAGCGTCCACGAACCCACATCCTGATAACCGAGCTTCATGCCGTCCTTCCAGTAGACGCCATGTGGTGAAGGTGCGACACGCCATTTCGGCGAACCGTCCTCGTTCACGACCGGCAGGCCGGGTTTGGCCATATCGGCGGTAAACGCCGTATACCAGAAGATCTGCTGGGCGATATTGCCCTGCGCCGGCACCGGACCGGATTCGGAGAAGGTCATGCCCTGCGCCTCCGGCGGCGCATATTTCTTCAGCCATTCGAGATATTTCTCGATGGAATAGACCGAAGCCGGACCGTTGGTATCGCCGCCGCGCGCCACGCAGGAGCCGACCGGCTGCGACTTGTCGTTGACCTTGATGCCCCATTCATCGACCGGCAGACCGTTCGGCAGGCCCTTGTCGCCGTTCCCGGCCATGGAAAGCCAGGCATCGGTGAAGCGCCAGCCGAGCGACGGGTCCTTCTTGCCATAGTCCATATGGCCGAAAACCTTCTTGCCGTCGACATCCCGGCCGGTGAAGAATTCGGCAATATCCTCATAGGCCGACCAGTTGACCGGCACGCCGAGGTCATACCCGTATTTAGCCTTGAAATCGGCCTTGTTCTTTTCATCGTTGAACCAGTCGTAACGGAACCAGTAGAGGTTCGCGAACTGCTGATCTGGAAGCTGGTAGAGCTTCTTATCCGGCGCCGTCGTAAAGGCGCTGCCGATAAAGTCCTCAAGGTCGAGGCCGGGATTGGTGACGTCCTTGCCTTCATTGGCCATGAAGTCGGTCAGGTTGCGCACCTGCTGGTAGCGCCAATGGGTGCCGATGAGGTCGCTATCGTTGACCCAGCCGTCATAGAGGTTCTGGCCGGTCTGCATCTGGGTCTGGATTTTTTCGACAACGTCACCTTCCTGGATCAGGTCGTGCGTGACCTTGATGCCGGTAATGGCGGTGAAAGCCGGGGCCAGAACCTTGGATTCATATTCATGGGTCGTCAGAGATTCGGAAACGACCTTGATTTCCATGCCCGCAAAAGGTTTCGCGGCATCGACAAACCATTGCAGCTCCTTTTCCTGATCCGCACGTGAAAGCGACGACATATCGCCGATTTCCTTGTCCAGAAACTGCTTTGCTTCCTCCATTCCGGCGAAAGCGGAACCCGTCATTGCCAGCAGCATGGCCGCCGTCGTCGTCATCAAATGCCGTCGCATATCAGTCCTCCCAAGGGTTTGCGATTGCATAAAGTCTACGGGTGCGGTTTTCCTCCGCCGCACCGTTTCCTGCTCTAGACAAAACGGAAAACGCCGATGGCGTAGACCAAGGATAGAGCGAGAGCCCACCACAGGTTCGGGCCGACCAGCCCGAGCCATGCGAGATGAATGAAAGCGCTGCCGAGCAGCGAGATGAACAACCTGTCGCCGCGCGTGGTCTCGAAGCGCAACAGGCCGAAGCGGGGATTGCCGCCGGGCGAAAGTCGCTCCCATACCCACATGCCGACGAGCAGCACGGCGATAGCGCCGAAAAACGCACCCGTCTGCCAAGTCCACGCCATCCAGGTAAAATCGGGCATTTTCATCATGGTCAAACCCTCCCGAGCGCAAAGCCCTTGGCGATGTAATTGCGCACGAACCAGATCACCAGCGCGCCGGGGATCAGCGTCAGCACGCCGGCGGCGGCAAGCAGGCCCCAGTCCATACCGGCGGCCGAAACGGTGCGCGTCATGGTCGCGGCGATCGGTTTTGCGTCCGTCGTCGTCAGCGTGCGGGCGATCAGAAGCTCGACCCAGGAGAACATGAAGCTGAAGAAGCAGGCGACACCAATGCCGGAGGCGATGAGCGGCATGAAAATCTTCACGAAGAATTTCGGGAAAGAATAGCCGTCAATATAGGCGGTCTCGTCGATTTCCTTCGGCACGCCGGACATGAAGCCCTCGAGAATCCACACCGCCAGCGGCACGTTGAACAGGCAATGCGCCAGCGCCACGGCTATATGCGTATCGATCAGCCCGAAAGCCGAATACAGCTGGAAGAAGGGCAGCGCGAAGACGGCGGGCGGCGCCATGCGGTTGGTCAAAAGCCAGAAGAACAGGTGCTTGTCGCCCAGAAAACGATAACGCGAGAAGGCGTAGGCCGCCGGCAGCGCAGCCGCGACCGAAATCACCATGTTCATCACGACATAGATGATTGAATTGATATAGCCCGAATACCAGGACGAATCGGTAAAGATCGTCCGGTAGTTCTGCAACGTCGGCTCATGCGGATAAAGCGTCATGGACGAGACGATTTCCGTGTTCGTCTTGAAGCTCATATTGACGAGCCAGTAGATCGGAACAAGCAGCAGCAGGATATAGATCGTCGGCACCAGCCAGGAAAAACGCGACGGCCCATGGCGGCGACGCCGCGCATTGACGGCAAGTCCGGATCGTCCCGTTGCATTCGCTCTCACCGGCGAACTGCCAATGCCGTTGCGCTCCACGCTTGTGGTGACATTCGAGGCGCTCATGTCTCAAGTCTCCGCGTCGTGGCTGGTCATGACGGTGTAGAACACCCAGGACAGCAGCAGGATGATGAGGAAGTAGATCAGCGACATGGCTGCCGCCGGCCCGAGGTCAAACTGGCCGAGCGCAACTTTCACGAGATCGATGGACAGGAAGGTCGTGGAATTGCCCGGGCCGCCGCCGGTGACAACGAAAGGCTCGGTATAGATCATGAAACTGTCCATGAAGCGCAGCAGGAAGGCGATCAGCAGCACCCGCTTCATCTTCGGCAGCTGGATGTAGCGGAATACCGCAAAACGTGACGCACCATCGATCCTTGCCGCCTGATAATAGGCATCCGGAATGGAGACGAGACTGGCGTAACACAGAAGCACGACAAGGCTCGTCCAGTGCCAGACATCCATGATGACGACCGTGATCCACGCATCGACCGGATCGTTGACATAGTTGTAATCGAGCCCGAGTTGATTGGCGTAATAGCCGAGCAGACCGATATCGCTGCGGCCGAAAACCTGCCAGATCGTGCCGACGACATTCCACGGCACCAGCAGCGGCAGCGCCATGGTGACAAGGCAGACGGGCACGCCGAAGCCGGACTTCGGCATCTTGAGCGCGATGAAGATGCCGAGCGGAATTTCAATCGCCAGAATAATGCCGGAAAATAGAAGGTTGCGCCCCAGCGCATCCCAGAAACGGGCGGAACGGAGAATGTCCTCGAACCATTGCGTTCCCGCCCAGAAGAACTGGTTATTGCCGAACGTATCCTGCACCGAATAATTCACGACGGTCATCAGCGGAATGACGGCGGAAAAGGCGACCAGCACCAGCACCGGCAGCACCATGAACCATGCCTTGTTGTTCCAGCTCTTTTCCATGGTCAGGCCCCCATCTTTACACGCCAGGAATCGGCGAAGACGCCAATGGCGGCCGGATCGAAGCGAACACCCGCTTCCGCCGGGATTTCCTCGTCTTCGGCAACGACAATCGAAAGCTTCTGGCCGGCAAACCGGGCGCGCACGATCTTCTGCCGGCCGATATCCTCGACCTTGTCAACAATGATGGGCATGCCGCCCCGTTCCAGCCGGACAAATTCCGGACGGATGCCGATCTCGATGCGTTGTGCTCCGTCAACCTTTGGCGCACCGGCCAGCGGTACGTCGAGGCCGCCGACCATTGCGGTCGCGCCCTCGATACTGGCGGGCAGCACGTTCATGCCGGGCGAGCCGATGAAATAACCGACGAATGTATGCCCCGGCCGCTCGAAGAGCTCAGCCGGCGTGCCGATCTGGACGATCTGCCCGTCATACATGACCACAACCTTGTCGGCGAAGGTCAGCGCTTCGGTCTGGTCGTGGGTCACATAGACCATGGTGAAACCGGATTGCCGGTGCAGCCGCTTCAGCTGCGAGCGCAACACCCATTTCATGTGCGGATCGATGACCGTCAGCGGCTCATCGAAGAGGATCGCGTTGACATCGGACCGCACCAGCCCGCGCGCCAGCGAAATCTTCTGCTTCTGATCCGCCGTCAGACCACGAGCATGTCGTTTGGCCATGCCGGAAAGATCGGTCATTTCCAGGATTTCCCGCACCCGGCGGTCGACTTCGGCTTCCGGCACATGCCGGTTGCGCAGCGGAAAGGCCAGATTGTCGTAGACCGTCATCGTGTCGTAAACGACCGGGAACTGGAATACCTGCGCAATATTGCGGTCTTCCGTGGCGAAATCCGTCACATCGGTTCCATCAAAGGCGATGCGGCCTTCGGAGGGGCGCAGCAGCCCGGAAATGATGTTGAGCAGCGTGGTCTTGCCGCAGCCGGAAGGCCCCAACAGCGCATAGGCCCCGCCGTCTTCCCATTCATGGTGGACTTCCTTCAGCGCATAGTCGCCGGCAGCCTGCGCCTTTGCGTTATAAGCGTGGCGGATGTGATCGAGCGTGATGCGTGCCATGATCGATCTCCCTCAAGCCGCTTTGCCGATGGCGCGGCCATTCGCGTCAAAGGCCATCAGGTGTTTTGTATCGAGAAACAGTTCTATGTCCCTGTCCGGCTCGATGTCGTGAATGCCATGCGCCAGCATGACCCAGCGCCGGCCCGAAAATTCCACATGCACGAAGCTTTCCGATCCGGCGATTTCCGAAATCAGCGTCCGTGCCCGGATCGACTGGCGGGCCTCGCCCTTCGCCTGCGGGAAAAGATGGTGCGGCTGGAAAGCGATGGTCAAAGGTCCATCCGGCACGGCGGCAAGATGCGCCGGCACCGCAATCACCGCCTGGTTGGCACGGGTGAATGCGCCGCCCGCCTTGACGACCTCGATGGTATTGAGCGGCGGGTCTGCAAAAATTTCGGCGGTGACTATATCCACCGGACGCCGGTAAACCTCGATGGTGTGGCTGAACTGCGTTACCCTGCCTTCGTTGAGCGTTGCGGTATTGCCGCCCAAAAGCAGCGCTTCGGAAGGTTCGGTGGTGGCATAAACGAAGATAGCGCCGGATTCGGCGAAGATGCGCGGCAACTCCTCGCGCAGCTCTTCGCGCAGCTTGTAATCGAGATTGGCCAGCGGCTCATCAAGCAACACCAGATGGGCGTTTTTGACGATGGCGCGGGCAAGTGCTGTGCGCTGCTGCTGGCCGCCGGAAAGATTGAGCGGCGTACGGTCTAGATAGGGCGTCAGCTTCAAAAGCTCGGCGGCTTTCCTCACTTCCCTGTCGATGGTCGCCTGGTCCTTGCCGGCAACGCGCATGGGCGAGGCGATGTTTTCATAAACGCTGAGCGCCGGATAGTTGATGAACTGCTGATAGACCATGGCGACGTTGCGCTTCTGCACCGGAAAACCCGTTACGTCTTCGCCATTGAAAAAGATCGAGCCAGCGCTCGGCTTGTCCAGCCCGGCCATCAGCCGCATCAGCGTCGTCTTGCCCGAACGTGTCGGTCCAAGCAGGACGTTCAGGCTTCCGCGCTGCAACGTCAGATCGGTCGGGTGAATATGATATTCACCGCCAACCATCTTCGAGACGTTTCGCAATTCAAGCATGGTGATCCAAAGCCTCCTCCGCTTTTATCCGGATCGTCAGATTGCCCTTAAGCGCCCACCTGCAATGTCTTCGACATAATCCTCCAGCGAACGCACCTCTTCCGGGGTAAAAAAGAGGCCCTGCTTGGTGCGGCGCCACAGAATATCCTCGGCCGTCAGCGCCCATTCCCGCGCCATCAGCCAGCGAACCTCAGCCTCGTAGAGCGTACCGCCGAAATACCGCCCCAGCGCCGCCGCCTCTGTGGCATCGCCGATCAGTACCGCCGCATCCGTTCCGTAGCAGCGCACAAGCCGCTCCGCATGACGCTCTTCAAGAAAGGGGTAACGCGACCGTAGCGCCGAAACTTCCGCGTTGTAGGCCTCCGCGCCGAAATCCCCACCCGGCAGATGTGAGCCCGCCGTCCAAGGCGCGCCCTTTTCACCCAGCGCATCGCCGATTTTTTCAAGAGCATGTTCGGCAAGCCGCCGATAGGTGGTGAGCTTGCCGCCGAAAATATTGAGTAGCGGCGCTTCGCCTTCCGCCCCTTCGGTTTTCAACACATAATCGCGGGTCGCTTCCTGCGCCTTCGATGCCCCGTCATCGAATAGCGGGCGCACGCCGGAATAGGTCCAGACGATATCCTCAGGCTTCACCGGTTCAGCGAAATATTCGCTCGCCGCATTGCAAAGATAGCTGATCTCCTCGTCGCTGATCCTAACAGCCCGGGGATCGGCGGTATAGTCGCGATCCGTCGTGCCAATCAGCGTGAAGTCCTGTTCATAAGGAATGGCGAAGATGATCCGCCCGTCCGGATTCTGGAAAAAATACGCACGCGGATCGGAAAATTTCTTGCGCACGATGATGTGGCTGCCCTGCACCAGGCGGACATTATGCACGTTGTTTTTGCCGAATGCCGAGGACAACACCTTGTCCACCCAGGGACCCGCGGCATTCACCAGCATGCGCGCCCGGTAGGTCTTGGCCTCTCCGTCCGCATTTTTCGTTTCGACTCGCCAGAATGCGCCTTCGCGCCGGGCCGAAACCACCTGCGTGCGGTTAAGGATGAGCGCACCGCGATTGGCAGCGTCGCGGGCATTCAGCACCACCAGGCGGGCATCGTCCACCCACCCATCCGAATATTCGAAGGCGCGGGCAAAAATCGGTTTCAAAGGTTTCCCGGCGGGATCGCGGCGCAGATCGAGCGAGCGGGTCGCAGGCAGAAGCTTTCGGCCGCCAAGATGATCATAAAGAAATAGCCCCAGACGCACGAGCCAGGCCGGGCGCACGCCACCCTTCTGGAACGGCAGTACGAAGCGCATGGGCCAGATGATATGCGGCGCCATGGCCCACAACACTTCTCGTTCCATAAGTGCTTCTCGCACCAGACGAAACTCGTAATGCTCGAGATAACGCAAACCGCCATGAATAAGCTTGGTAGCGGCGGAAGACGTGCCGGAGGCAAAATCGTTCATTTCCGCAAGCGCGACGGAATAACCTCTGCCAACGGCGTCACGCGCGATGCCGCAGCCATTGATACCGCCGCCGATCACGAAAATATCGTGGATTGCCTCGTCAGACATGAATCCTCCCGCGCTTTCATCGACGCTCTCCCCATCGACATATTGAAAGCACGAACATCTAATTCGAAGATAAAACGAATGTCAAACGAAATTGATAGATCGTCCCGATCAGGACTCGCGCATCTCGGTTTCGATCAACCGGACGTCATGATCGGCACAGATGGACCGGATCGAATCCACCGGACAATGATCGGTGATGAAAGTATGCACCTGAGAAAGATGGCCGATACGAACCGGAGCCGTGCGCTCGAATTTGAGCGAATCCGACACGAGAATGACATGGCGCGCATTGGAGATGATTGCCTGCGCGACCTTCACCTCACGAAAGTCGAAATCCAGCAAGGCGCCGTCCTCATCGATGGCCGAAACGCCGATGACGGCGAAATCCACCTTGAACTGGCGAATGAAATCCACCGCCGCCTCGCCGACGATACCGCCATCGGAACCGCGCACGACACCACCGGCAATCACCACCTCGATACCGGGGAAGACCCTCAACCTGTTGGCAACATTGATGTTGTTGGTAATGACCATCAACTCGTGATGATCCGCCAGCGCTTCGCCCACGGCTTCTGTCGTCGTGCCGATATTGATGAAAAGTGACGAGTTGTTGGGGATGAGGGCGGCAGCGGCGGCGCCGATCGCCTGCTTTTCGGAAGAGGCTATCGCCCGACGCGCCTCGTATTTGACGTTTTCGTTGCCGCTTGGAAAAAGCGCGCCGCCATGGATGCGGGTCAGAACCCGCGTATCGCAGAGATCGTTCAAGTCCTTGCGGATCGTCTGGGGTGTCACCGAAAACCGCGCCGCCAGCTCATCGACCAGCACCCGGCCATTCGCTTTCGCCAGCGCAACGATTTCATCCTGACGCGGTGTGAGCAGCATTTCACCCTCCCTCCTCTTTCAATTTTTTCGTTTTATTGAAGAGCGAACGAAAAACCAATGTCAAGGGACGGTTTTGCAGTAGCGATGGTGGCGGTATTAAAACAGGGAAATGCGGTTCCGCAGGCAGGGCGTGAAGCCACTTGACGATATTATTTAGCCGACTTTCTCAATCAACAGGTTAGAGCGGGACATCGCCGAGGAGGCGACAGCAAATACATCGCCGATACCGATCAGCACAGGTTCGTTCACGCCCAGTCTCTCGACGGCGGCACCGAGTTCCATCAGGGGGCCGCACCAGCGCTGCTCATTCGCACGGCTGACGGAAATCATGACCGCAACGGGGGTTGAAGCGGGCATGCCGTGAGCGAGCAGGCAAGCCTCTATGCTGGATGCGGTTCGCCCGCCCATGTAAAAAACCGTGGTCACGGAAGGGTTTGACAGGGATTGCCAGTCGATATCCTCCGGCAGCTTTCCTTGCCGGGAATGGCCGGTGATGAAGCGTACCGACTGGGCATGGTCGCGATGGGTCAGGGAAACCCCCAGGCGCGAGGCCATGGCGCTTGCGGCGGTGATGCCGGGCACGATCTCGACCGGGATATTTTCAGCCTCCAGCGCCGCGATCTCCTCGCCGGCGCGCCCGAATATCATCGGATCGCCGGATTTCAACCGCACCACCCGTTTGCCGGCCTTGGCGAGGCGGATCATCATGTCATTGATGTCTTCCTGCCGGCAACTTTCCCGGCCGCCGCGCTTGCCAACCAGCATGCGCTTCGCCTCCCGCCGCGCCAGTTCCAGCACCTCGGCTGAAACGAGATCGTCGAACAGGATGACATCGGCCGCCTGCAAAGCGCGCACCGCTTTCAGCGTCAGCAGTTCGGCATCGCCCGGGCCGGCGCCCACAAGCGTTACAAGGCCGCGCCCCGATCCTGCCCGCGCAGCCTGCATTTCGATATCCGCAAGCAGCCGTTCCTCGCTGCCCTCATCCAGCCTTTCGGTGAAGGCGCGATCGACGAATTTTTCCCAGAAAGAACGCCGCGACGCGCCGGGAGCGAGCCGCAGATTGACGCGCTCGCGGATTGTCTGGGCAAGCGCGCCCCAGTCCTTCAGCGAAAGCGGCAACAATGTCTCGATGCGCCGGCGGATAGCCTGCGCCAGAATGGGGGCTGCACCATCGGTTGAAATCGACACCACCACCGGCGAACGATTGACGATGGAGCCGAACTGGAACTGGCAGAATTCCGGCTTGTCGATGACATTGACGGGAACGCCGGCCGCGCGCGCCGCGGCGTAGAAGCTCTCGGCTTCCGCATCGGTTTCGCAATCTGCCAGCGCCAGTTCCGCGCCCTCGAAGATATCCGGACCCCACGGACGGTCATCCCATATCAGCATCTGGCTTTTTGCGACGAGCGCTGCAAAGCTTTCCGAAAGTTCGCTTGCCTCGCAATAAAGATGCAATTCCGCCCCGCAGGCGAGCAGCAGTTCCGCCTTCCAGGCGGCCGCGTCCGATCCGCCCGCCAGCACCACACGCTTGCCCTCAAGCCCCCAGAAGACCGGCAACTTGGCTAATCTTTCCATGCGGGCCGGTTCATTCCGCTGCGGTTTTAAGGCATCCATTGATGACCCCCCTGATTTCGGCGCGGCAGGAGCCGCAATTGGTTCCGGCATTCAACGCCTTGCCGATGGCTTCGACGCTGTGACATCCCTCACGGATGGCGGCGGTAATCTGGTTCACCCCGACGTTAAAGCAGGAGCAGACAGTGGCGCCCGGATCGGCGCGGCCGGCGCCGGGGCGACCAGCGACAAGCGCAAAGCGCATGCGCAAATCTTCATGGCGTTCGGTCAACTGCGAGATCGCCCAGTTGCGGGCGACGGCCACCGGCTGCCTGGCAATGAACAGCGCGGCGAGCAGGATATCGCCGTCGAAGAAGGCAAGGCGCAGGTCGCCCGTGTGCCGGTCGCTGTAACCCAAGGGCTCAACCCTGGCCTCAATGCCGAAGACCTGCCGCGCCCAGAATGTCCAGTCCTGCGGCTCCTCCGCAAAAGCGAACTCCATGCGATAGCCGCCATCCGCTTTGGCCGTGGCCCAGTAGGCACAATCTTGCGCATCCGGCCGGATGCGGGAGATGGCGAAACCATAGGCTTTTGCTTCGAAGCGCCTTGCCCTTACGCCCATGTTTTTCGAGGCGGGCTGACCGGAATGCGGGTCCGTCACCGGGGCAACCATGACATCGATGCGCGCCTGCGAGGCGAACTGGTCGTTCCAGTGCATTGGCGCGAAGACCGATCCGCGCGCCTGCCTCTCACTGATCAGCGCCCGCAGCAACACCTTGCCATGGGGACTTTCCAGCTCCACCAGATCGGCACTTTCTATTCCCAGCCACTGCGCATCGCGCGGGTGAAGTTCGACGAAGGGTTCGGCGATATGGGCGGTAAGGCGCGCACTTTTGCCGGTGCGGGTCATGGTGTGCCATTGATCGCGGATACGGCCGGTGTTCAGTGTCAGCGGATAATCCGCCGACGTCCTGCACGTCTGCGGCAAAGCCGTGGCAATGAACCGCGCCTTGCCATCGGCGTGATAAAACCGGCCATCGGCGAAAAAGCGGGTGACGACGGCATCGCCCGGCGCGGCCTGCGGCCATTGAAACGGCGTCATCGCATCGTAGGAATTCGGTTCCACACCGCTGATGTCGAAATCGCGATTGCCAGCATTCTCAAAGCCGGAAAGAGCGGCATGTTCGGCAAAAATCTCCGATGGATTGCGATAGGCGAAGGCGGCTTCGAAACCCATGCGCCGGCCCACTTCCGCCATTTGCCACCAGTCCGCTTTCGCTTCGCCGGGCGCATCGAGAAACCCGCGCTGGCGGGAAATGCGCCGTTCGGAATTGGTGACGGTCCCGTCCTTTTCCCCCCAGCCAAGCGATGGCAGAAGCACATGCGCATGGCGAGCCGTGTCGGTACTCGCCATGACATCGGAGACGACGACAAAAGGACAGGCCTTTATCGCCGCCTCGACGGCACCGGCATCCGGCATGGATACGACCGGGTTGGTGGCCATGATCCACAGCGCCTTGATGCGACCGTCCGCCACCGCCCGGAACATGTCCACCGCTTTCAGTCCGGGTTTTTCCGCAATGGCGGGCGAGGCCCAGAAACGCCGCACGCGGTCGCGATCCTCGGCATTTTCGATAGCCATATGCGCAGCCAGCATATTGGCCAGCCCGCCGACCTCGCGCCCGCCCATGGCGTTCGGCTGGCCGGTCAGTGAAAAAGGTCCCATGCCGGGCCGGCCGATGCGGCCGGTGGCGAGGTGGCAATTGATGATGGCGTTGACCTTGTCGGTGCCGCTTTGCGACTGGTTAACGCCCTGGCTGTAGCAGGTGACGGTTTTTTCCGTGCGCTCGAACAATTCGTAAAAGGAAATCAGTTCGGCGATGGTCAGGCCGGTGGCCTCGGCAATTTCCGGCAAGCTATGCTCACTTGCGGCCTGCGTGGCAGCCTCGAAACCGGCCGTATGGTTTTCAACGTAACCGCGGTCTATTGCGCTGCTGGCGAAAAGATGCGCCAACAGACCGGTAAACAGCGCCACATCTCCATCCGGGCGGATGGCGAGGTGCATATCGGCAACATCGGCGCTCATCGTCCGGCGCGGATCGATGACGACGACCTTCATTTCCGGCCGCGCCGCCTTGGCGGCCGAAAGCCGCTGATAGAGAACCGGATGGCACCAGGCGAGGTTGGAGCCGGTGAGGATCACCAGATCGGCAAGCTCCATATCCTCATAGGTGCCCGGCACCGTATCGGCCCCGAAGGCGCGGCGATGGCCGGCAACCGAGGACGACATGCAAAGCCTTGAATTGGTATCGATATTGGCAGAGCCGATGAAACCTTTCATCAGCTTGTTGGCGAGGTAATAATCCTCGGTCAGCAATTGGCCGGAGACATAAAAGGCAACCGAATCCGGGCCGTGCTCGGCAATGGCCTTGGTGAAACGGGACACGACGAGATCGAGCGCCTCGCCCCATGCCGCCCGCCTGCCGCTGATTTCGGGGTGGAGCAGGCGTCCTTCGAGATCGATGGTTTCGGCCAGAGCCGAACCTTTGGAACACAGCCGACCGAAATTGGCGGGGTGGTCCTGATCGCCCCTGACGGACACCGCGCCGTCGTCGTTGATAGTGGCAATGACGCCGCAGCCGACGCCGCAATAGGGACAGGTGGTCTTTGTTTCAACGGGCATGGGTTTGCCCTCTCAGTGCGTGGCGGTTACCCCCCTCTGTCCTGCCGGACATCTCCCCCACAAGGGGGGAGATCACTTGCGGCATAAGCCTCCGTTCACAACTGGCCACGCCGCCGGTGGAGAGGAAGCGGGAAGCCTTCCGCTTGTCGATCTCCCCCCTTGTGGGGGAGATGGCCGGCAGGACAGAGGGGGGTATCTTCGCCGCCATCGAAAATCACTCCGCCGCGATCATCAGAGTTTCAAGCGCTATCGAAAGCCGCCCGTCGAGATTACGGACAGGGATAGTCTTCACCTCGCCCTCATCCGCCCCCAGCGCCTTGCCGGTCTCCAGAGAAATCACCCAATTGTGCAAGGGACACGTGACCGAAGCGCCATGCACGATACCCTGGCTCAGCGGGCCGCCCTTGTGCGGGCAATGGTCCTCGATGGCGAAGACCTGATTTTCCGCCGTGCGGAACACGGCGATCTTGCCCATCGGCGTTTTTACGCAACGCGCACCGCGCAGGGGAATATCGGAAATATCGCCAATATCGATCCAGTTGCTGTCCATCGTTCTCACTCCGCCGCCTCGCTGAAACCGATTGCCGCCATGGGCCTGAATTCGTGCTTGTCGTGGCCGGATACGCGTTCCGACCACGGATCGACCTGCGCGAATTTTTGACTGAAGACGAAGCGGTCGAAATAGGCCTTGCGCTTTTCCGCATCGTCCATGATCTGGCGGCGGATTTCGTCGTAGCCGATGCGCTTGGCCCACTTGTAGATGCGCTCGAGATAGCGCGCCTGTTCGCGATACATCTGCGTCAGCGCCACGATATGCCCCAGCGCCTCATCCTCGGTTTTGACAAGGCCAAGCACCTCCGTGCCCTTGATATCGAGACCCGCAGCACCGGCGAAGTGGATCTCGAAACCAGAATCGACGCAGATCACGCCGATATCCTTGCAGGTCGCCTCCGCGCAGTTGCGCGGACAGCCGGAAACGGCAAGTTTCAGCTTGGCGGGCGTCCACGAACCCCACATGAATTTCTCGATGCGGATGCCAAGGCCGGTGGAATCCTGCGTGCCGAAACGGCACCATTGCTGGCCCACACAGGTCTTCACGGTGCGCAAGCCTTTGGCATAGGCCTGACCGGAAATGAAACCGGCCTTGCCGAGATCGGCCCAGACGGCGGGCAAATCCTCCTTCTCGATGCCGAGAAGGTCGATGCGCTGGCCGCCCGTCACCTTCACCATCGGGATTTCGAACTTGTCGACCACATCCGCAATCGCCCTCAACTCCGAGGAATTCGTGACGCCGCCCCACATGCGCGGCACGACGGAATAGGTGCCATCCTTCTGGATATTGGCGTGGACGCGCTCATTGATATAACGCGACTGGTAATCGTCGGCATATTCGTCCGGCCAGTCGCAGACGAGGTAATAATTGAGTGCCGGCCGGCATTTGGCGCAGCCGCAGGAGGTTTTCCATTCCAGCTCCTGCATCACGGCGGGAATGGTCTTCAGCCCCTTGGCCTTGATCAGAAGGCGCACATGGTCGTGGCCGAGATCGGTGCATTTGCACATCGGTTGCACGGCAGCAGGATTGTAGCTGTCGCCGAGCGTTATCGTCATCAGCTGCTCGACAAGACCGGTGCAATTGCCGCACGAGGCCGACGCCTTGGTGTGGGCGCGCACATCGTCCAGCGAGGTCAGCCCCTTGGAGGTGATGGCAGATGTGATCTTGCCCTTGCAAACGCCGTTGCAGCCGCAGATTTCCGCATCATCCGGCAAGGCTGCAACGGCCGCCATAGGGTCCAGCGGCGACCCTCCCTGATAGGCCTGGCCGAAGATCAGGGTTTCGCGCATGGCGGAAATGTCGGTGGATTTCTTCATCAGGTCGAAGAACCACGAGCCATCAGCCGTCTCGCCGTAAAGCACCGCGCCGATGATGCGGTTTTCCTTCAGGATCAGGCGCTTGTAGACGCCTGCGGTGGCATCGCGCAGCACGATTTCCTCGCGGTCGTCGCCCTCCGCAAAATCACCGGCGGAAAACAGGTTGATGCCGGTGACCTTCAGCTTGGTATTGGTGACGGAGCCGTGATATTCGGCAGAACCGCCGCAGAGCCGGTCGGCGAGCACACGCGCCGATTCATAAAGCGGCGCGACGAGGCCATAGCACATGCCGCGATGTTCGGCGCATTCGCCGAGCGCGTAGATGGAAGCGTCCGACGTCATCATGCCGTCATCCACCACGATGCCGCGATTGACGGCGATGCCGGCCTCCTTGGCAAGACCCGAAGCCGGGCGGATGCCGACCGCCATCACCACCATATCCCCCTTGATGACCCGGCCGTCTTCCAGTTCGATACCCTCGACCTTCTCCTCACCCAGAATGCATTTGGTATTGGCCTTGGTGATGATGTCGATGCCACGCTCATTGAGCGCCTTTTCCAGAAGATAGGCCGCTGCCGGATCGAGCTGACGCTCCATGATCGTCGGCATCAGGTGGATGACGGTGACATCCATGCCCTGGCGCTTGAGGCCATAGGCGGCTTCCAGCCCGAGAAGACCGGCGCCGATGACGATGGCGCGGCCTTTGCCTTCAGCGATTTCCAGCATCTTCGTCACATCGTCGAGATCGCGGTAGGCGAGCACGCCCGGCAATTGATGGCCGGGGACGGGAATGATGAAGGGCGACGAACCGGTGGCGATCACCAGCTTGTCGTAGGAAACCGTGATGCCGTTTTCGCTGGTCACGGTCCTCCTGTCGCGGTCGATGCCGGTGACCTTCGCGCCCTTGTGCAGCGTGACATTATTGGCGGCGTACCATTCGTCATTATGAATGACGATGTCTTCATAGCTCTTTTCGCCTGAGAGCACCGGCGAGAGCATGATGCGGTCGTAATTGACGCGCGGCTCGGCGTTGAAAATGGTGACGTCGTAAAGGCCGGGGGCGGTTTCGAACAGGTTCTCCAGCATGCGCCCCGGCGCCATGCCATTGCCGATGATGACGAGTTTTTGCGTCATGGTCGTTACTCCGCAGCTTCAATGAAGCGGTGACGTTCGTAAAGGAATTTCAGCACGGCCTCGCGGCATTTGAGATAGGTCTTGTCGGATGCGAGCTCGATGCGGTTGCGCGGGCGTGCCAACGGCACGTCAAGCACTTCGCCGATATGGGCGGCGGGGCCGTTGGTCATCATCACGATACGGTCCGAGAGCAGCACCGCCTCGTCGACATCATGGGTGATCATGACCATGGTGTTGCCGAGCCGGGCGTGGATTTCCATCACCGCGTCCTGAAGATGGGCGCGGGTCAGCGCGTCCAGCGCGCCGAAGGGCTCATCCAGCAGCAGGATCTTCGGCTCCATGGCAAGCGCGCGGGCAATGCCGACACGCTGTTTCATGCCGCCGGAAATTTCCGAAGGCTTCTTGTCCTTGGCATGGGCCATCTGCACGAGATCGAGATTGCGCATGACCCAGTCGTGCCGCTCGGCCCGTGTCTTGGTGTTGCGGAACACTTTTTCCACGGCGAGATTGACGTTTTCATAGACTGAAAGCCAGGGCAGCAGACTGTGGTTCTGGAATACGACAGCGCGTTCCGGACCGGGTTCGTTAACCTCCCGGTTTTCGAGAAGCACCGCACCGGCGGAGACTTTCGTCAGCCCGGCGATGAGGTTCAGCATGGTGGACTTGCCACAGCCGGAATGACCGATGACCGAGACGAATTCGCCTTTTTCGATGGTGAGGTTGATGCCTTTCAACACCTCGGCGCGTGCGCCGCCCTTGTCGAAATATTTGTCGATGTGATCGAGCTTCAGATAAACGTTCATAATTTTGGCCCCCTCAATTTGCCGCAGCGCCGCGGGTGATGACCTTGCCGAGAGCCGCCACCAGCTTGTCGAGCATGAAGCCGACAACGCCGATGTAAGCGAGCGCCACGATGATGTCGGGTAGGCGCGAGGAGTTCCACGCATCCCAGATGAAGAAACCGATGCCGACGCCGCCGGTCAGCATTTCCGCCGCAACGATGGCGAGCCACGACAGGCCAATACCGATGCGCAGGCCGGTGAAGATATAGGGCGCTGCCGAAGGCAGCATGATCTTGAAGAAAAATTCCAGCTGGTTGAGCCGCAGCACCTGCGCCACGTTGCGGTAATCCTGCGGAATATTGCGCACGCCGACCGCCGTGTTGATGATGACCGGCCAGATGGA
This sequence comes from Agrobacterium sp. B1(2019), assembly GCF_008274755.1. Lineage (NCBI taxonomy): Bacteria > Pseudomonadati > Pseudomonadota > Alphaproteobacteria > Hyphomicrobiales > Rhizobiaceae > Agrobacterium > Agrobacterium sp. B1(2019). The sequence goes on from NZ_VTPB01000002.1 coordinate 1,138,060, forward strand.
GGTGATGAAGATCACGAAAATGGCGGAAGGGTTGCTGTCCTGAAAGGCGGCCAGCGACAGGGGTAACCAGGCAAGCGGCGGCACGGTGCGCAGCACCTGAAAGATCGGGTCGAGACCACGCATGGCCCAGACCGACTGGCCGATGACGGCACCGAGAATGATGCCGGCGATCGCCGCAAGGCCGAAACCGTAAGCCACGCGCTCCAGCGAGACCAGCACACGCCAGCCAAGGCCGATATCCTGCGATCCGTTCTCGAAGAACGGCGATACGATGAGATCGTAGCTTTCCTCGAAGACCTGGCTTGGCGGCGGCAGCGACGCGCCCGGCGCGGAACAGAGAAGCTGCCAGACACCGAGCAGAATGGCGAGTACGAGGAATGGCGGTATGGTGTTGCGGGCCGCCGCCGCACTCCATTTGCGCAGATCGATGCGCGGTGACTGTTTCGGCGCAAGCGACACGATATTTGCCTTCTGCGCTACCGGCTGATGCGGCTCTTCGTTGAATTTTCGGGCCAATGCGGACATGGGCGTTCCCTCTTGATTTCGGTTGCGGTCTGGGCTCGCCCCTCATCCGGTCTTCAGCAGCGCCGGTTAGGTGGCACTGCTGGCGGATGAGGAGCGACACCCGGCTCTCCTCCTCAGGAGGCCGCCTTGATGGACAGGCTTTCGAGATAGGCCGACGGGTTTTCAGGATCGAAGACCTTGCCGTCGAAGAAGGTTTCCTTGCCGCGCGAGGTGGAGGCGGGAAGATCGGTTACGCCGAGATCCTTGGCCGCCTCGCGCCAGATATCCTCGCGGTTAACCTGCTCAACCAGCGCCTTCACGTCCGTGTCGGGCGCCAATTTGCCCCAGCGGATGTTTTCCGCGATGAACCAGCTGTCGTGGCTGCGGAAGGGATAGGAGGTGTGGTCCTGCCAGAACTTCATCTGCAGACCGGTATTTTCCAGAACACGGCCGTTGCCATAATTGATATTACCCTTGAGGCGACCGAGAACGTCCTTCGGCGGCACGTTAAACCATTGACGTTTGCCGAGGATGGCGGACATTTCTTCCTTGTTCGCCATTTCATCGCACCATTGCTGCGCCTCCATGACGGCCATCAGCAGCGCCTTGGTGGCGTTGGGGTTGTTTTCCACCCAGTCGGCGCGCATGCTGAGCGCCTTTTCAGGATGGCCCTTCCAGAGTTCGCCGGTGGTACAGGCGGTGAAACCGATGCCCTGATTGACGAGCTGCTCGTTCCAGGGTTCGCCCACACAGAAGACGTCCATATTGCCGACCTTCATATTGGCGACCATCTGCGGCGGCGGAACGACAATGGTGGAGACGTCCTTGTCCGGGTCGATGCCGCCGGCGGCAAGCCAATAGCGAAGCCACAGATCATGCGTGCCGCCGGGGAAGGTCATGGCGGCCTTGATTTCCTTGCCCTCGGCCTTCTTTTTCTCAAAAGCTGCCTTCAACTTGGAAGCATCCAGTTGAACGCCGGTTTCGGCATATTCCCTGGCGGCGGAAATGCCCTGGCTGTCGAGGTTGAGGCGGGCAAGGATTGCCATCGGCACCGGCACATTATTCTGGGTCACCCTGCCGGTATGCATGAGATAGGGCATGGGTGTCAGGATATGCGCGCCGTCAATGCCGTTCGATGCGCCGCCGAGCACGAGATTGTCGCGCGTCGCACCCCAGGAGGCCTGTTTCAGAACCTCGACATCCGGCATGCCGTGTTTGGCGAAGAGACCCTTTTCCGCCGCAACGATGAGCGGGGCGGCATCGGTCAGCGCGATGAAGCCTATTTTCGCGCCTTTCACCTCGGGCTCAGCGGTGGCTGCGAAAGCACCGGAAGGAAAGGCCGCGCGCACGGCGCTGACGAGGGCGACGGCGGCTGTCGTCTTCAATATCGTGCGGCGGCTGACAGCGCCGGAGACTATCTCTTTCATTCGCATGTTCCCCTTATTAGGCCACCCTTGCGGGTGACGTTTTTCGCTTGCGAAAAAACCTGAAAATAAAAAAACGCCGCTCGGTGTTTGCGCCTGCGGAACGGGAGGTGTTCCGGGCAGCAAAACCTTGCGACGTCGATGTCTTTGAAAGCGCCTATGCCGCGCCCTGCTCGCCCCGATCGCCGTTGACCGGTGCAAACAAAGAGATGCAAGAGGCGTGCCAGTTCTCTATATGGAAGTTATATTATTGCAAATAAAACAGAATTTCAAAAGTTCCGTCAAACGACTAAATTTTAACCAGCCGCGATTTTGTCTATCGTTTGCGCAACTGGAGAAATTCCGCGCTTGAAATTTGCGCAGCTAGCCCGGCTGAACTGCTCTCAGGCTTCGCCTTGGGAGGTGGAAACAGGGGCAGAACTGCGCACGGCAAAACCATTCACATACCGTGTAATGTCAGCGGGATCGAAGACGACGCCGTCCACAAAACGGTCGCCAGCTTCCTGCCCTTCGATACGAATATCGGCATCATCAGGCGCATTGGCATCGCCCAGCGCCGCCCGATAAATATCCGGCCGGTAGGCAGACAGGGCGGCCTCCACGCCGGCCTGCGAAAACTCCGCCTGCCCCCAACGGATCATCTGGCTGTAAATCCACAATGCCTGGCTCTGGCGCGGATAATTGGCATGACCACCGTGAAACAGGAAATATTTGTCGATAACCCGGCGATTGCCCTGGCTGTCAATGTTGAATTCACCGGCAAGAACGTGGCGGATGATGCTTTCCGGCGCGCCGATATAGCGGGGATCAGCAAGCACCCGGCTCAGATCATCGTGATTTCCCGCAACATCACACCAGCGCGCGGCGGCATCGAGCGCCGTCAGCAGCCGCCCGACCGTTTCCTGCTGGTTTTCCGCCCATTCCGGCCGCATGCCAATGACCTTTTCCGGTGCGGAAGGCCACAAATCCTGCTTGGCAGCCACGATCCGGCCCACTCCACGCTCGGCGGCGACGATGTTCCACGGCGCGCCGACGCAGAAACCGTCAATGGCTCCGGCAGCGAGCGCATCCGAGGTCAATGGCGGCGGAACCACCACAAGCTTCACATCATGATCGGGATGAATACCGCCAGCGGCCAGCCAATAGCGAAATTCGTAATTATGCGATGAAAACGGATAGGTCATGCCGAGCGTCGGCGGAGGCTCGCCGCGGGCGCGCATATCATCGAGCACCCGCTTCAACGCCTCGGCGTTTTCCAGCGCTCCCGCCGTTTCGGAAAGCCCGGTCAAAACCTTCATCCGCTCAAAAAGCCGGGTCGAGAGCGTGATCGCATTGCCGCCCCTCCCGAGTGAAAAGGGCGTGATCGTCGGCGACGGGTTGGAGCCGAGCCCGAGCATGGAGGCGACCGGCATCGGCGACAGCATGTGGGCGATATCGAATTGCCGAAACGCCAGCCGGTCGCGCACATTCGCCCAGGAAACATCCTTGACGAGATCGAGCGAAAGACCTTCGCGTTCGGCGAAACCGAATTCGGCCGCAGCAATCAGGACGGATGCGTCGACAAGCGGAATAAAGCCGGCACGCAGGACTTTCTGCCGGTCGCTGCCGACGATTGCGGGTGCGCCCGTGGCTTGCGCTGCCGCCTTATCTGATCCGGCCGTTTTTTCCGGTGCCGCCATATCATGCACTCCTTGACTGTCCGACCGGGGGTTCGTCACATCAACAGACCGGCCGCGGTGACCACGCTTTGCGCGATCTCGGAAAGTTTTTTCTTCTCGTTCATCGCCGTTTGCCGCAAAAGCGCAAAGGCCTCCTCTTCGGAAAGACCACGCATCTTCATCAGGATGCCCTTGGCGCGCTCGATGACCTTGCGTTCCTCAAGCGCCGACTTGGCGTCGGCAAGTTCCCGTTGCAAGCGGCTGAAAGCATTAAAGCGGCTGACTGCCATATCGAGAATGGGTTTGACCCGCTCCTTCTTCAGCCCGTCCACCACATAGGCGGAAACGCCCGCCTCGACGGCCGCCTCGATGGACGCCGTGTCGGAACGATCGACAAACATGGCGATCGGCCGGCCAACCGTGCGGGTGAGCTGGAACAGATGCTCCATCATGTCACGATTGGGATTTTCCAGATCGATGAAAATGACGTCGGGCTGCAGCGTCTCGATGGTGCGCGCCACCCCGTTCACCTCGTGGATGACCGTGACGCGATGATAGCCGGCCTCGCGTAGCCCCTCCTCGATGATGGAGGCGCGGATCGCGTTTTCGTCGATAACGAGAATGGTCAGGTCGCGAAGCGTCATGTCGTCATTGATGACGCAGCGCAGCAAACTTGGCAATCGGCTGCGGATGCAAAAAATGGCGGGAGCGGCAAGGGTCGTTTCCTCCCCTGCCGCCCGTCATGTCAGGAAGCGTGTTCAACGGCGCGTTCAAGCGCCTTCAGAACCGTCCGCTCGGACAGATTGAGATAGATTTCCATCTCCTCGCCGGCCTGTTGCGCCTTGCCTTCTTCCATCAGCGACAGGATCTTGCTGTTCATGTCCACAAAGGGGGAATGAAGCTGTTCGGGATCTTTCAGCAAGCCGAAGCAAAGCCTGAGTTCAGCGGCGATACGCTCGTAGAAATCGCTGAGACGGGCACTGTCGAGAAGATCGACAACCGCGGCGTGGAATTTCATGTTGGCGCTTCCCACACCCAGCCAGTCGGCATCTTCACGCTTGACCTTGGCGTCCTCGACCGCTGCCCGCATCGTCTTGATCGCAGGATGCTTGTGCCAGGCCTGGCGAAGCGCGCCGCATTCTACCATGCGTCGCACCCGATAAATATCGATCACCGAGGACATGGTGGGAACGGCGACGAACACGCCGCGATTGGCCTCATGGCGCAAAAGCCCGTCCTTGGTCAGAAGCCGGAAAGCTTCGCGCAGCGAATTGCGCGACACGTCGAAACGTTCACTGAAGGCCGCCTCTGAAAGGCGCTGCCCCGGCGTCAGCTCGCCGGAGATCAGCAGGGTGCGAATACCCTTGGCCAATCGATCCGCAAGCGGCAGACCCTCTATCGTCTCGGTCATGGCGCTCCTTTCCTTAAGAGCAATGCAGCATCGGGAATTCCGTGACAGGCGTGTTCGGACACGGCTATGTTCTGCCCATAGCACAAAGCATTAGCAAAGCACGAAAAAAACGTGGTGAATTCATGCGCATAACGTCCAACAAATAGACAAAATGAGAGAACGATTATTATTTATTGTTGAACAATATTGACAATTTCACGGAACACGACAAACTCTTGCCATAAAGCATCCGCGAGGGGCGGATAGCGATAGGAGCGGAGAAAATCCATGGAGCAGAAAAAGCTCACCCCGACTGCCGACCTAAAAATGTCAAAACGCGCATCCCTGATGGGAGCGATTTTCCTGATGGCGACATCCGCCATCGGTCCGGGCTTCATCACGCAGACGGCGACATTCACGACCCAGCTTGGCGCCGCCTTCGCTTTCGGCATTCTTGCCTCCATCCTCATCGACTTCGTCGTCCAACTCAACATCTGGCGCATTGTGACGCTGACGCGTATGCGGGCATCCGATATCGCCAATGCCGCCATTCCCGGCGCCGGTTATTTCCTGGCCATCCTCGTCATCATCGGTGGCCTGTTCTTCAACATCGGCAATATCGGCGGCACCGGCCTTGGCCTGAACGCGATTTTCGGTCTGGACCCGAAAATAGGCGGTGCCATCAGCGCGATTTTTTCCATCGCCATCTTTGTTTCCAAGCGCGCCGGCCTTGCCGTCGACCGGTTCATCATTTTCGCCGGTATAATAATGATCGTGCTGACGCTTTATGTGGCCTTCGTTTCCGCACCGCCGGTGGGTGACGCCTTCCGCCAGACCTTCCTGCCGGACACGATCAATTTCGCAACCATCACCACCATCGTCGGCGGCACCGTGGGCGGCTACATCACCTATTCCGGCGCACACCGGCTGCTGGACCGGGGCATGGTCGGCATTGAAAACCTGCCTGTCGTCAACCGCGCCGCGCTGACCGGTATCGCCGTCACCGGCATCATGCGCTATGTGCTGTTCCTCGCCATTCTTGGCGTCGTCGCCAGCGGCGTCATCATCGATACGTCCGGCCAGGCCGCCAACCCTGCCGCACAGGCCTTCCGTTCAGCTGCTGGCGATCTCGGCTTCCGGCTCTTCGGCATCATCTTCTGGGCCGCAGCCATCACCAGCGTCATCGGCGCAGCCTACACCTCCGTATCGTTCCTGCCCGTCTTCAAGCAGGACATGAGCGAACGTGCCCGTAACATAGCGACGATTATTTTCATCGCCGTTTCGCTCGTCTGCTACCTGCTGATCACCACGCCGCCCGCCGCCATGTTGGTTTTCGTCGGCGGCCTGAACGGCCTCATCCTGCCAATCGGCCTTAGCATCTTCCTGTTTGCCGCGTGGAAACGCGAAGACCTGATGGGCGGCCATCGCTACTCGCGCATCCTGCTCGGGCTTGGCGTTCTGACCTGCGCCTTGACGTGGTACATGGGCTACAAGTCTGCCGGCACCATCTTCGGCCTGCTCGGCCTGTAATAAACTGGAGCGTTTCCGCATTTCGGAGAAAAGCGGAAACGCTCTACATATCTGTTTTTACGCATTTTCCGGACGCAAAACTGCTACGCACTTTTGCTGGAAATGCTCTAAAGGGAGGCAAACATGGCCGCTATCGATCTCAACAGCGATCTTGGCGAAAGTTACGGCGCATGGCGCATGGGCGACGATGAGGCGATGCTCGCCATCGTTTCCAGCGCCAACATTGCCTGCGGATTTCATGCCGGCGACCCTGCCGGCATCTACCGCACCGTCAAGGCCGCCGCCGAAAAAGGCGTGGTCGTTGGCGCCCATGTTTCCTATCCTGACCGCGTCGGCTTCGGCCGCCGCGATCTGGACGCTACCTCGGAAGAACTGATTGCCGATGTCATCTACCAGATCGGCGCGCTGAAAGGCGTCGCCGCCGCTGCCGGCACCACGGTGCGTTACGTCAAGCCGCATGGCGCGCTCTATAACCGCATCGCCAATGACGCAAAACAGGGACAGGCCGTCATCGACGGCATCAAGGCCATCGATCCTTCACTGGTGCTGATGGGCCTCGCCAACGCGCCCATCCTCGATCTCGCCCGCAAATCCGGTCTTGCCGTCGTTGCCGAAGCCTTTGCCGACCGCGCCTATACGCCTCAAGGCCAGCTCGTCTCCCGCCGCGAAGCCGGGGCCGTGCTGCACGACGCGGCAAAAATCGCCGGCCGCATGGTGCAGCTTGCCCGCGAGGGCACGCTGGAGGCAATCGATGGCAGCGTCATAAAAATCGAGGCGCAATCCATCTGCGTGCATGGCGACAGTCCCGGTGCGGTCGCGATCGCCGAGGAAATCCGCCGCCGTTTCGAGGCTGATGGCATCGACATCCGCTCTTTTGCATCCAGTCTCTGAAAGGATAGCCGATGACGATACCGACATCCTATCTCAACCACACGAACGCCGACGCCGCACGAAAGGCCCGTGCGACCTATCGTGACGGCCTCGTCGCCCCAACTTCCGGCATTGCACCCGGCTTCACGCAGGCGAACATGATCGTGCTGCCGCGCGACTGGGCCTTCGATTTTCTGCTTTATGCGCAGCGCAATCCCAAACCCTGCCCGGTGCTCGATGTTTCCGATCCCGGTTCGCCGACAACGCTTCTGGCGCCCGGCGCCGATCTGAGAACCGACCTGCCGCTCTACCGCATCTGGCGGGACGGCAAGCTTGTCGAGGAAACGGCCGACGCCACCGCCGCCTGGGCGGAACGCGATGATCTCGTCGCCTTCCTGATCGGCTGCAGCTTCACCTTCGAAACGCCGATGGTGGAAGCAGGCATCGAAATCCGCCACATGACCGACAAGAGCAATGTGCCGATGTATCTCACCAACCGGCCCTGCCGTCCGGCCGGTCGGCTGAAGGGCAACATGGTGGTTTCGATGCGGCCGATCCCGGCATCGCGCGTGGCTGATGCGGCGACTATTTCGGGACGGTTTCCGGCGGTGCATGGCGCACCCGTGCATGTCGGCGCGCCCGAAGAGATCGGCATTACCGATCTTTCAAAGCCTGATTTCGGCGATGCGGTGCGGATCGAGCCGGGCGAAGTCCCGGTGTTCTGGGCCTGCGGCGTCACACCCCAGGCCGCCGTGATAGCGTCCGGCGTGCCCTTTGCGATCACCCATGCGCCGGGACACATGTTCATCACCGACATTCCCGATTCCGCCTATCACGCGTGAGGATATGATGCGTTTTCTCCCCGTCAGCCTCACCACCATTCTTGTCGAACTTGCCGATCTCGATGAAACGCTGGCGCTTTTCGCCTCGCTTCAGAACGATCCGGTCGAAGGTATCGAAGAAACGGTGCCGGCTGCCCGCACATTGATGATCCGTTTCCGCCCTGAAACGATCGGCGTCGAAGCGCTAGCCGCGCGGCTGGCAAGCCGCGATCTTTCCGCAAAAATCGCGCCTTCGGACAAACTCGTGGAAATTCCCGTCCACTATAATGGTGAGGACCTCGCCGATGTTGCCGAATTGACCGGCATGAGCATCGAAGAAGTCATCCGCCGCCATACTGAAAGCGAATTCACTGTGGCCTTCTGCGGCTTCGCCCCCGGCTTCGGTTATCTGGTCGGCGGCGACCCGGCCCTGCATGTGCCGCGCCGGCAAAGCCCGCGCACCCGTATTCCGGCAGGCTCCGTGGCGCTGGCTGGCGCCTTCAGCGGCGTCTACCCGCAAAACAGCCCCGGCGGCTGGCAGATCATCGGCACCACGCCATTGAAGATGTGGGACATAGACCGCGATCCCGGCGCGCTTTTCCAGCCGGGTTACCGGGTTCGTTTCTTCGACATGGACAAGGCCGGCAAAACGGTCAATATCCCTGCACTGACACCGCGCAGTAAAGAACCGGGAAAAGACAGCCCGTATTTCGAGGTGCTCGCCGCCCCCATGCCCGCCATCTTCCAGGATCTCGGCCGCTTCGGCCAGACCGGGCAGGGCGTCTCGGCCTCCGGCGCTCTGGATCGCGGCGCATTCAATGCCGCCAACCGCATCGTCGGCAACCCTGCCAATACGCCGTGTCTCGAACTGACGCTCGGCGGCTTTTCCTTTAAAACCGCGAGCCGTACCGTCATTGGTATTGCCGGTGCGCCCTGCCCCGTCACGATTACCACGGCAGACCGCAGCTTCGCGGCCAAAACCCATAGCCCGGTGTCACTCGAACCCGGTGATGTGGTGACCTTCGGGCAGCCGCCGAAGGGCATGCGCTGTTATCTTGCGGTGCGCGGCGGCTTCGATGTCGAGCCGGTGCTCGGCAGTTTTGCGACCGATACATTGGCTGTCGTCGGTCCGGAGCCGGTGGGGGCAGGCGCCATACTGCCGCTCGACGGCGAGAAGACCGGCCTTTCCAGCGTATCGATCGACGAGATACCAGCCTTCGATGCGCCGGCAGTCGGCGAGGTTGTCACGCTGGACATTGTTCTCGGGCCCCGCACCGACTGGTTCACGCAGAAGGGTATCGAGACCCTGACCGGCCAGCTCTGGCAGGTCACGCCGCAGTCGAACCGCGTCGGCATCCGCCTTGCCGGCGAGGTGCCGGTTGAACGCAAGGATAGCGCCGAATTGCCAAGCGAAGGCACAGCGACTGGGGCGATCCAGATTCCCCATAGCGGCCAGCCGGTTCTCTTCCTTGCCGACCACCCGCTGACCGGCGGTTATCCTGTCATCGGCGCGGTCGCCGAATATCATCTCGATCTTGCCGGGCAGATTCCGGTGAACGCCAAAATCAAATTCCGCCCGATCGGCCCATTTGCCGAAATCGCGGCCAAAAACACATAATTCCGAGGAGAAGAGCGATGAAAAAAGTGCTGATTGCCAATCGCGGCGAGATCGCGGTGCGCATCATCCGCGCATGTCGCGATTACGGCCTGCAATCGGCCGCCGTATATGCCGATCCCGATCAGGATGCCCTTTTCGTCCGGCTGGCGGATGAAGCCTATGCGCTGGAGGGCGTACGTCCCGCCGAGACCTATCTCGATATCGCCAAGCTGATCGCGATTGCCAAACGCGCCGGTGCGGATGCCGTGCATCCCGGTTACGGTTTCCTGTCCGAGCGCGCCGAATTTGCGCAGGCTGTTCTTGATGCCGGACTCATCTGGATTGGCCCCGATCCGCATGTCATCGAGGCCCTGGGCGACAAGGTCGAGGCGCGGCGCATCGCCACCGGCGTCGGCGCGCCGCTGGTCGCCGGCAGCGACGGCCCGGTCGCATCCGCTGCCGAAGTCACGGCTTTTGCCGAAAAGCACGGCTTGCCCGTCGCCATCAAGGCGGCCCATGGCGGCGGCGGTCGCGGCCTGAAGGTAGCGTGGAAGATGGAAGAGATTGCCGATCTCTACGAATCCGCCGTGCGCGAGGCGACGGCCGCCTTTGGCCGCGGCGAATGTTTTCTTGAACGTTTTCTCGACCGACCGCGCCATATCGAAGCGCAGGTTCTGGCCGACAAACACGGTAATGTGCTCGTCCTCGGCACCCGCGACTGCTCGTTGCAGCGCCGGAACCAGAAGCTGATCGAGGAGGCTCCCGCGCCCTTCCTGTCCGACGAACAGCGGCAAAAAATCCATACGGCCGCCAAGGCTATCTGCGCCGCCGCCGGTTATTCCGGCGCCGGCACCGTCGAATTCCTGCTCGGCGTCGATGGCACGATTTCCTTCCTCGAGGTCAATACGCGCCTTCAGGTGGAACATCCCATCACCGAAGAAACCACCGGCATCGATCTCGTCATCGAGCAGTTCCGTATTGCCGAAGGCCATAAGCTGCGGGTACTCGAAACGCCGGAACCGCGTGGACACTCGATGGAATTCCGCATCAATGCCGAAGATCCCGGCCGGGGTTTCCTGCCGACACCCGGTTCGATCTCGCTCTTCGAGGCCCCCTCCGGTCCCGGCATTCGCGTGGATAGCGGCGTCGTCAGCGGCTCCAGTGTGCCGGGGGTGTTCGACTCGCTGATGGCGAAGCTCATCGTCACGGGTGCCGACCGCGATCAGGTCCTGCGCCGCGCCCGCCGCGCGCTGAAGGAGTTCCGTATCGAAGGCATCGCCACGGTCCTGCCCTTCCATCGCGCCGCGATCGAGACCGAAGACTTCATCGGCACGGACGGTTTCAAGGTTCACACCCGCTGGATCGAGACCGATTTCGCCGCCATGCCGGATGCCATGGAGCGCCCGGCACCGGCCGACGACCCTTCCGTCACCCGCACTTTTCTGGAAATCGACGGCAAGCGTGTATCGGTCGGTCTGCCCAGCCTGCTGCTCTCCAGCCTCGGTGCGGTTAGCGGCGGCGGCGCGATTGTTCCCGGCACCGCCGCCCCCAAGGAAAAGGAAGGCGAACTCACCGCCCCGGTTTCCGGCACCCTGCAGTCCTTCAAGGTAAAAGACGGGGACACGGTTTCGCAAGGCGATCTTCTGGCCGTCATGGAGGCCATGAAGATGGAGACGCAGATTATCGCCACCAAGGCCGGCAAAGTTCGCCTCATTGTCAAGGAAGGCGACTATCTGCAGGCGGGCGCAGCCCTTCTCGAGATAGCCGGCTAATATACGGACAGGCCACCGGCCTAACAATTGCAGATCGCGCATGGCCGGCGGCGGAACCCTTTCGCCGCCGGGCCGTTTATGGCGCGACCTGCTAACGACTGTGAGGGAAATATGGCCGGACGCACCTTGCTTCAGTTCTTCCATTGGTATTATCCGGACGGAGGGAAGTTATGGAGCGAGGTGGCCGAAAAGGCCGAAAGCCTTGCCAAAATGGGCATTACCGACGTCTGGCTGCCACCCGCCTACAAGGGCGCCGCCGGCGGTTATTCGGTGGGTTATGACACCTACGATCTCTTCGACCTTGGCGAATTTGACCAGAAGGGCACCGTCGCTACCAAATATGGTGATCGCGCCGCCCTTGAACATGCGGGCAAGACGCTGAAGGAGAATGGCATCCGTGTCATTCACGATGTCGTTCTCAATCACAAGATGGGTGCAGACGAGAAGGAGAAGGTGCGGGTTCGCCGCGTCAATCCCGAAGACCGCACCGAAATAGACAATGAAGACTTTCAGGCGCTGGCCTATACGCGTTTCACCTTTCCCGGCCGCAACGGCAAACATTCCAAATTTATCTGGGACCTGAAGTGCTTCAGCGGTGTCGACCACATCGAGGAGCCGACTGAAGACGGGATATTCCGCCTCGTCAATGAGTATGGCGATGGGGAATGGAATGAGGAAGTCGATCAGGAAAACGGCAATTTCGATTATCTGATGGGTGCCGATGTCGAGTTCAGGAACCGGGCGGTTTACGAAGAGCTGAAATATTGGGGCCGCTGGCTCTCCGAGCAGGTGCAGGTGGATGGCTTCCGTCTCGATGCCGCAAAACATATCCCGGCCTGGTTCTTCCGCGACTGGGTCGGCCATATGCGGGAAACGGTCGATCCCGATCTTTTCGTCGTGGCGGAATATTGGCACCCCGATCTCGAAGCGCTGAAAAGCTATCTCGAACTGGTCGACAAGCAGCTCATGCTTTTCGACGTCGCCCTTCACCACAGTTTCCACGATGCTTCGAAACAGGGCGGCGATTTCGATATGCGCAGCATCTTCGACGGCTCGCTTGTCTCCGCCGTTCCCGACCATGCCGTCACGCTGGTCGACAATCACGACACACAGCCACTGCAATCGCTGGAAGCGCCAGTGGAACCCTGGTTCAAACCTCTTGCCTATGCGATCATCCTGCTGCGCGAAAAGGGTGTGCCCTGCGTCTTTTATCCCGATCTGTTCGGCACGAGCTACACCGACACCGGCAATGACGGCAACGAGTATAAGATCGATATGCCCGCCATTGAATGCCTGCCGAAGCTCATAGAGGCCCGCAGCCGTTTCGCCAACGGAGCCCAGACGGATATTTTCGACGATGCCAGCTGCGTCGCCTTTATCCGCCACGGCACCGCCGATGCGCCGGGCTGCGTGGTGGTGATGTCGAATGGTGAGCCGGCGGAAAAGCAGATCGATCTCGGCCCCGATCACGCCAGGGCGGTCTGGCGCGACTTTCTCGGGCACCGTGAAGAACGGATTACCCTCGATGAGAGCGGCAAGGGCGTCTTTTCCACCAATGGCGGCAGCGTCAGCGTCTGGGTTGCAGCCGATTCCGAGTGAGGTTCAGCCGTTCCGGTCCGGAAATCCCGTTCATTCCGCAGAAACGAGTCGGCGCGGACCTGCGCCGTCATCGGCCAGAACATCGTTCGGATTGCGCAACGGACAATCATCCAGCGAAAGACACCCGCAACCGATACAGCCGGTAAGCTGATCGCGCAGCATGATCAGGCTATTGATGCGAAGCTGCAGCATTTCCCGCCACGATTGGGAGAACCTGCGCCAATCGGCCGTCGTCGCCACCCGATCCTGCGGCAGATCAGCCATCGCGTCCCTGATAATGCTGAGCTGTATACCCGCGCGCTGCGCGATGCGGATGATGGCGATGCGTCTCAAAACAGCGCGATGATAACGGCGCTGGTTACCGGCGGTTCGCCAGCCCTCGATCAATCCCTTCGCCTCATAAAAATGGATGGTGGACACGGCGATGCCGCTGCGGCGGGCAACCTCCCCAACCGTCAGGCTGTGCTTGAATACGGTATTTTCCATTCTGGCTCCTGCTTCCGTAACGATTTCCGCTCGGAAAACGCGGAAACATAGTGAAGAGCAGCCGGTATAATTCCTCAACCATAGTTGAGGTCAATAGGCGATAGCCCAAAAAAAGAGGCGCCCAAAGGCGCCTGCAATTTTCGTGAATGTGGCAACGGATCAGAACTTAGCTGTCATGCTGATCCAGAAACGGCGGCCTTCCATGACGGTGTTGAAATCGTCGGTGCCGACATCCTTGTCGAAGACATTGTAAATGGCGGCATTGAGATCGACATTTTCGGCGACCGCATATTTCGCCCCGATATCCAGCGTGGTGTAGGCGTCATATTTGCGCCCGGCCTTGCCGTTGATCGTCACAGGCGTGCCGTTAGTGCCGATGCGCGGGCCGGCGTTGATTTCCGATCCGTGGTAGTTCAGCGAGGCCCAGGCTTCCAGACCCTCGATTGGGGTTACCCAGTCGCCGCGCAGATTGGCCATATGTTCCGGCGTGCGCGCCAGCGGGAAACCTTCATAATCGCCGGTTTTCTGTTCGGAATGGGTATAGGTATAGTTGCCGCGCAGCGTCAGGTCCGGCGTTGCATACCAGGTCGCCGTCAATTCCACACCCTGAATGACCGCATCGTCGATGTTGTAATTGTACCAGAGACGATAGTTACGGTCTTCGCTCCAACGGGCCGGTGTTCCATCCGGATTGAGCACCAGCGCATTGGAAATCTTGTCCTTGAAATCGGTGTAGAAATAGGTGGCGCCGAGAGCGACGTCGCCATTGTCCCAAAGAGCGGCCACTTCATAGCTCGTGCTCTTTTCCGCTTCGAGGTTGGGGTCGCCGATGATGACGCCACAGGTGCCGCTGGGGCCATAACTGCAACCGCCGCCACCCGTCGTATAGGCATAACCCGGCGCGATCTGGCGGATTTCCGGCGCCCGGAAACCGGTGGAAATGCCGCCCTTGATGGTCAGCTCTTCGGTCGCGCTCCAGACGCCATAAAGACGCGGGCTGAAATGATTGCCGTATTTTTCGTGATTATCGAGACGAAGACCGCCCGTCAGCGCGAAATTATCGACAATGCGCCATTCATCCTCAAGGAAGAGCGCCCATTGCGTCGCCGAAAATGTTTCGTCGCGGCCGGTGCGGCGTCCCGGGTTCTGGTCGGTCAGCCGCGCCTCGAAATATTGTCCGCCTGTCACCAGCGTGTGGTTGCCGAACAATTCGAACGGCGTCGTGAACTTGCCATCGAGAACGGTGTTGCGCACTTCCGGCGAGCGCGGGTTTTCTGTCACGCGGCCGGTGCGGATATTTCTGGTGAAGTTGGTGCGCTCCGCCCATTCCTGTTGAAACGAGAATTCGGATGTGGTCGGCCCCCAGCGGCCGGTATGCGACAATGACCAATGGTCACGCGTATTGGTATTGTAGGTGCCGTTGGCATCCGTTGCTGCCAGCGTCTCGCCAGGTTCGGCGTTGCGGCGCAGCCGCGTCTTGCCGCCTTCGAGATAGATGTCGTGATCTTCGTTCGGCGTAAACGTCAGACGACCGTTGAAATCATATTCCTTGGCGCCCGTGGTGCCGCTCGGAATACCGTCTTCGCCACGCGTGAAGCCCCTGCCCCAGAGCTGCAGACCAAGCTGATCCTTCAGTATCGGTCCGTTGGCATACCAGGAGACCTGGCCGCTATTGCCGAATTTGGAATGCTGCTGAACCGTGCCTTCGGTGGTGACGGAACCTGACCAGACATCGCCGACCTTACGCGTGATGATGTTGATGACACCGCCCATAGCGTCCGAACCATAAAGCGAGGACATCGGCCCGCGCACCACTTCGATACGTTCGATCGCCGAAACCGGCGGCACGAAACTCTGTTCGAAGCCGGAATTGCCGTTGGTGCGGGCGTCGCGCGTGCTCTGCCGCTTGCCGTCAACCAGAACCAGCGTGTAGGCGCCGGGCAATCCGCGAATGAAAATGTCCTTTTCATTGGCAATGCCGGTGACGGACACCCCCTGAACTTCGCGCAGGGCATCGGTCAGATCGCGATAGGATCCCTTTTCCAGATCTTCACGCGTCACAACCGTGATGCTGGCCGGCGCATCTTTCACATTCTGCTCGAAACCGGATGCGGTGACGACGATCTGCTCAAGAACCGTGCTTCCTTCAGACGCCTGCTGCGCCAAAGCTGGCTGAGCGATGCAAAGCGACGTTCCAGCCATTGCTGCCGAAAGACCGGCCTTTATTATCGTCGCGGACTTTTCGCGGCCGCGGTACTTCAATTCCATGTTATGCCCCCGCATTTAACTTGAGAATTTAACCCCACTTATTTAGGAGGGAGTTCAGGCGCAATGCGTTTGTTTTCGAACAATTCTAAATTCTAGAAATTGCAAAAAGGGCTCCACGGACGAGCCGTGGAGTAAAAAATCGCAAGATGACAACCGGCAAGAGAAAAGATGAACGGGCCTCCACAACAAAACCCGACAGGCTTGGGCAGCTGAAACTCCTTGTCGCTTTTGATGCTTTGTTAAGAGAAGGCAGCGTCAGCCGCGCGGCGGCGGGCATGGAACTGCCGACATCTTCCATGAGCCGGATATTGCAGCAGCTGCGCGACATATATGGCGACCAGCTTTTTCTGCGCACCGGTCAGGGCCTTCGTCCCACCCCCTTTGCCGAAAGCATGCGGCTGCGCATCCGGTCGCTGGCGGCGGAGGCCGAGAATCTTATGGACTATTCGCAGAAAAAATCCGCCGCCCCGGCCAGCGCCAGTGCAAGCGGCTGGGAGCGGCCCGTACTGATGAAGGCGCCGCCGCTTTCGCTTCGCCCCAGCGTTCTTCTGGAAGGTCAGCCGACGCCGGAAAACATCGCCGACCGTCTCGCGCGCATCGGCCACAATGCCGATCCGCAGCAGAGGCTTGCCAAATATATAGCAACCTCGGCGATGGGCATCGGCAACAGCCGCCCGCTCAGCCAGGGGGAAGCGATGGATGCGCTCTCGATCATTCTCGATGGCGATGCCGACCCGATACAGATAGGCGCGCTGCTCGCCACCATGCAGTATCGCGGCGTGACTGCGGCGGAGCTTGCCGGTTTTATCGACGCCATGTGGACACATATAAAAAGGGATCAGCAAGGGCCTGCATCGGTGGACCTCGACTGGCCCGCTTATATGTCACCGAAACATCGCGATGCGCCATGGTTTCTCCACTCCGCCCGTCTTGTCGCCATGGCGGGATACAGCGTCCTGCTGCACGGGCATGTGGGGCAGGGGGAAAACGGCGGCAAGCTTGAACTTGCAGCGCAGGCCTGTGGCATTCCCCTCTGCCGATCGCTTTCGCAGGCGGCGAAAGCCACAGCTTCAGAACGCATCGCCTACCTCCCAATTGGCGGACTGTCCCTGCAGTTTCAAAGCCTGCTCGGCCTCCACGGCATTTTGGAGATGCGCCTGCCGCTCAATACGGTCGTGCATCTTCTCAATCCGCTTCGCGCCAGAAGCACGATCATCGGTGTCGCGCGCCCCTCCTATCAGGAACTTCATCGGGACACGGCACGGCTGCTTTCGGTGGAAAACCTCGCCATTCTCGGCAACACGCGGGATTTCGCGCAATTCACACCGTTTCGCAGCACTCGGATTTTCGGTCTTTCGAAGGGCAAGGATGTGGAATTCATCGTTCCCGCACGCGAGACGCCGCCCGCTGAAATGCCGACCATGTTCACAACCTTCGAATATTGGCGGGCGGTATGGACGGGCGCCGCAAGGGACGAAAGGGCGGAAACCATCATCATCTCCACAACGGCCATCGCGCTGATGCTGGTCAACGATATGGCTCTGTCCTTCGAGGAAGCCTATGCCCGCAGCCTTCGACTCTGGAACGACAGGGCGCGCAATCTCGTCAACGCCTGATCAGCGATCAGGCATTGGCGACCGCCCTTTGGAGAGCCAGATACTCCCAAAG
This sequence comes from Agrobacterium sp. B1(2019), assembly GCF_008274755.1. Lineage (NCBI taxonomy): Bacteria > Pseudomonadati > Pseudomonadota > Alphaproteobacteria > Hyphomicrobiales > Rhizobiaceae > Agrobacterium > Agrobacterium sp. B1(2019). The sequence goes on from NZ_VTPB01000002.1 coordinate 1,155,647, forward strand.
CGCCACAAGCAGAAGAACGCCCATGCTCGCCAGTTGCAACACGAAAAGCGGAATGCCCGGCACCGGCAAAAGCACGCAGAGCGCCGCCACGCCGGCAAAATGCGAGACCGGTCGCTGATAGGCGGCGGCGATCTTGACGCCGATATTGCCGGCCAGAAACAGGACAGGGCCGCCGAGAATGGCGATCGCCTCCCGCAATGTCGCACCTTCTCGCGGGTGGGAGAGGCTGAAATCCTCACCTACCGCCGTCAGGATGATACCGGCGACGATGGGCAAATGCCCATAGTTAAAAAGATTATGGGCGATCTTCGTCTTTTCTTCGGCGTTCTCGGCTTTTCTCGAAGCCTCCTCCTGCCCATGATGGAAATAAATCCACCACATCGCCACGGTACTGACGAAAGCGGAGCAGAAGACGGTGAATGTCAGGCCTGAATTCATATACTCGGTCGCCGTGCGCCCGGTGGTGAGGATCGTTTCCCCAAGACAGATGATGACGAAGAGCGCACATCGCTCCGCCAGATGCTCGCCGGAAAGATGCAACCGGTCCTCGTCGCTCGAGGCCACACCTGGCACGACATAACGGCAGGCAGGGCCGGCATATTCAATTACGAGCGCCATGGCCCAAAAGAGAATGCGGTCCGTCAGATCGGCGAGCCCTCCGGCCAGCCAGAACAGGCTGGAAACCGCAAGCCAGATCGTCACACGCACAAAGACCAGAAAAGACTGCCGGTCTTCGCTCCTGAACGCATAAAGGGCGAACAGGCTTCGGCCGACCTGCATCGCGCTGTAGATCAGGGCGAAGACGAGGCCCTGTTCCGCAAAAGCCTCCGGCAGCGCGATGGCCAGCAGAACGCCGCCGAACATCAGCACGAACAGCAGGATCCTGACTGGCTCCTTTTCCGTGTTCAACAGGTTTGTGATCCAGGTGGTGTGTATCCATAGCCACCAGAGCGACAATATCAGGATGCAGGCCTCAAGCGCCGCCGTTGGCCCAAAATCCTTGGCCAGCGCGTGGGAGAGCTGAATCAGCGCGAAAACAAAGACCAGATCGAAGAACAGTTCGGGGAAACTGGCCTTGCCGGCGTCCTGGCCCTCTTGCCTTATCCAGCTTTTCGCATCTATGCGTCCTTGAAGCTCACCCCCGGTTCTCATTCCACCTCCGCCGCAATATTTTGATCGTCGCAACCGGTTCTGTCACCACGCATCCTTACTGTTGCGACAAAGCCTCTTCGCTGGCCGATACAGCCGGGTTCGACCTTCGGCCGGGAAACTCAAGCGCCCGCGCACTGTCAGGATAAAAGCGCGGCCCAACCAGACGGACTTTCTTCCCGGACACGTCGGTAATGTAATGCGGGGCGGTAGTCTTCGGCGGCACTGAAATGCGGGCGGCACCGGAAACCGCAAGCGTGCTGACCTCGAGAGGCTGGGCAATCGCCGGCAGGCCTGTCATCGCGGCGAGTGCGGCTGAGAAAACAAATGATCTTGGAAACATGGGACGTATATCCTGGCGTCAATTATCTGCGCCATAAACAGCCCTCGCCCGCTTTGGTTCCGCCGCTCTTCAGTTATCCCCATCAAGGTAGGAGCTGTATTGAACATACTCGGCACTCGGTTGCCCACCGACGATCTCCGGCGGCCGCGCTTCGTCGTCGGGCAGATGGCCGGTGTTTTCGAACTCCGCACGCAGGAGCTTTTCGATAGCCCTTTCCCGCGGCAAGGCGTTGTCCGCCATATAAAGAGCGACAGCCAGTTCCATGTCGTCCGGAAAATTCATCAACTCAGCCATCCGTTCAAGCAATGAAGCGCAAACGCAGGACCTTGCAGAAAGTTCAACTTCGCCGTCTCGGGCGCGGCTTTGTCTGTTGACCGTCCAATTACTTCCGATGGGCCGTGTCTCGGTTTTGCGGCGCCCGGCCATGCCACTTCTATATGCAGTGCCACCCGCCTCTTCACCACATGCTCCGTGCACACAGATTGCACTTTTCTGCTCTTCTCGTCGCAATTTCGACGAAAAACGCCCTCGACTCAAGCGATTGAAACCAATCACGGAAAAACGCAAACGAAAGCTAAATGGAACTTAGTTTTCATTACTTTGCATTAACCATAGAAATCCACCAGCTGCATTGATCATTACAGCAGGCTCATGCGAATCTCTTTCTACTTGCGGAAACGGCGTTAATGTAACTTCCGTCTGCTTTTTCCGCAAGCGATGACGATTTCCTGCGGCCGTGAGAATTCACAAAAGCATGTTCGCCTCCATGGTGTCCTTACGCCCTCGCAACTGCGCCAAAAGCATGGTCTGTACATCGAAGCCGCCTTCCTGCGCCTTACGGGTCAGATTACGCAGATATCCGCCGAGCGAGCTTATCTGGTCCGCTTTCTGCAAAAGGCAGGCGAGAATGGCTGCCGTTCCCTGTCGGCCAAATGTGGCAATCGCATCCTGATACGCCGACTGGCTGATGTTGAACATGGTTTTGATGACCGATGTCGCCACTTCGAGATCGCGCCATCCGGTAACTGCGCCGCCTGGGGCATAAAGCGAGATATCCGGGCAAGCCTTCAAAACCAAAACAATATCAGGAACAAAAAATTGCTTATGAAGAACAGGTTTTGCTGACTGCGGTGAGGCTTTAGCAGTGACAGGTGCCGCACATGCCGGCTGGGTGCTTGCCGTGCTGGCAGGTGCAACGGTTTCTGTTTCACACAAATCGTGCCGTTCAGATATGGATTCGGATTCTGAATTCTTTATGAGGCGCTCATTTTGGCAGTCATTGCCGCCCATTTTTTTCGGTTTTTCAATATTTTCCAGATAGTTGGTCACTTCCGCGCGTAAAGAGGCCAAAAATCCGGCGATTTCCCGAAGTTCCGCGGGCTTGGAGTTGCGGCCGAGAGAGCGGGCAATGGCGTTGTAGCGGGTCTGAAATCCTTCGGAAGTTTCGAGTTTACCGCTCGCGGCAATCATTTCGCAGAGTTTCTGGATATCGCGGCGGCAAAGGCTGATGTTTTCACGAAGCCGCTGAAGATCGAGCCGCTCACTGACGATGCGTTCGGCCAGTTCCTCGATTTCCGCTTTGCGGGCAAGAAGCGGCGCCAGCGAAAAACCGTAAGCCTCGCTGATTTCCCCTCCCCTGTGCTTGCGGGCGTATCGTTTTCCGTTCGGGCTGTCCTTGCGAATGATAAGCCCGGCCTCGACAAGCGCCGAGAGATGCCGGCGCAATGTCTGCTCGGCCATGCCATGGGCCCTGAGTGATAATTGCGTATTCGACGGGAAGACGACCAATCCGGCTTCGCTGGAAAGCTCGTTTTTCGGATAAAAACTCAAAAGCGCGTTCAGGACCGCAAGCGATCGATCAGTCACGCCGAGCAATGGCCTGGCTTCACAGACCGAACGATAGAGTTTCCACTTATCGACCGCCTCGATCTTCTTGTTTTTCTGCGCAGCGAATTGGGTCGCGAGGACGCCAAACGACATCGCTCGCCGCCCAAAGGGCGTCGTTACACATGTGCTGTCCATGTCTTTCACCTTTCACAAGGCAAAAGAAAATCGCTCACCGAAAAATTCGATGCCAAGACTCTTGACTATGATTCGCGGAAATGAGATTCTTCGGGTGCTTAAATCAAAGAAAGGCTTCCGCGCGGCAACGTTCGGGGGCTTTTTTCTTTTGTGATGCGTCTCCTGTTAGTCGTTCGAGTTAAAAATCACTGCTTAGACCGGTATTCGGCAAACAGCGTCTGAAGATGTTCCAGAACGAATTCGGCAAACTCCGGTGCTTCGTTCTTGTCGATAGAGATGTCCAGCTTGCGATCGCTTTCGACCACCTTTGCCAGTCGGCCACCGGTTTGCGATGACCAGACGCCGGTTCTTTTGGGCTGCGCCTTGGGTTTCAGAAAATCCAGAAGCGACTTGAAACGTTCTTCCGATGGCAAGGCGGCAACCAAAGGGTCCTTGACGTAGGCGCGGGCTGCTTCCTTGACCTGCGAGGAGGAAAGCTGATCGGCAAGATCCATCCAGTTACGACGGCCGACAGTTGGGGCCGGGCCAATCAGATCGACGAGATCCTCCGGAATGCGGCCGACAACTGACAGCATGTTGGAAAGATCGCCCTTGTGCAGCGACATGGCGGCCATGATCGTATCACGGGGAAACCGCATCTGCAGTTTCTGGGCAAAACGCGCCTTTTCGATATAGGTGAGGTCACGGCGCTCGTTGTTTTCCTGTCCCTGGGCAACGACCAGCTGCTCGTCACTGAGATCGCGAACGACCGCCTTGACCGGAATACCGAGGCTGGAGACGGCGCGCAGGCGACGATGACCGAAGGCGACCTGATAACGGCCGGGGAATTCGGGGTGTGGGCGCACCAGAATGGGAACCTGCTGGCCCTGTTCACGAATGGCCTCTACCAGGCCTGCATCCGCCTCTTCAGAGGCTGGCATGCGATCCGGTATGAAAGAGGGATCGATATCGGCAGGGCTGAGCGAAACAATCGTAAGACCTTCAGCGAGCTGTTTTTCGATCTCTTCTGCGCGCTTGGCGCGTTCCGACACTTCGTTGAGCGACTGGCCAATCATGCCGACCGGGGAATTCAGAACATCCGTCACGAGTTCCGTAGAACCGAGAATAGGCCTGATACGCGGACGCGACCGCTCGGTGGCAGTCTCGTTGCTGTCGGCACCCGGCGTACCGAGATTGGCGAATATTTGTTTTCTGCTCATGCTGCCCTACCCCACGCTTTTTTAATCAGTCCTTCGATTTCAGCGTTTACGTTGTTCATGGCTTCCAGCGCACGGTCATAGGTGGACCGGGTGAACTGGGTTCTTTCCACTTCGAAAAGTGTCTGGTTGGTCAGTCCGGCATCCGAGACGGCCGTGCTCTTCAGCATCGGGTGGATGAGGACGTTTTCACCGAAAATCGAGCGCAGGAAAGCGACCATCTGGTTTTGCGGCCCATCGCTCGGTTCAAAACGGGTGATCAAGTAACGCATCCAGTTATAGTCGGACCGCGCCCCTGCCCTGCCGATTTCCGCGAGGAGATCACCGGTCATGGCAAGGAACTGGTTCATCGACATGACATCAAGCATTTGCGGATGAACAGTGACGAGAACCGATGTAGCGGCCGTCAGCGCTGAAAGCGTCAGGTAACCAAGCTGCGGCGGGCAATCGATGACCACGACGTCATAGAAGTTCTGCGCCTGGGCTATCGCCTGGCCGATGCGGGCAAAGAACAACGTATCGCCGGGCGCGCGACGCATCAAAGCGCGGGGTGTGTCGTGTTCGAACTCCATAAGCTCCAGATTGCCGGGAACGATGTGGAGATTGGGAATATAGGTGCCACGAACGATCTCGGCGATCGGCCGACGTTCATCGTCGTAACGGATTGCACCATAGAGCGTTTCATTCGGACCGACATCGATCTCCGGCTGATGACCGAAGAGGGCGGAAAGACTGGCCTGTGGATCAAGATCGATGGCAAGCACCCGGTAGCCACGCAGTGCCAGATATTGCGCCAGATGCGCTGATGTCGTGGTTTTTCCGGAGCCGCCCTTGAAGTTCATGACAGCAATGACCTGCAATTCTTCGCCGTCGCGGCGATGCGGCAGATAACGACGTGTGCCACGTGCGCCCTGATCGAGGAATTTTCTAATCTCGTCCATGTCCTCGACGGAATAGGAACGACGACCGGAAGCCTGAGCCGCATCGAGCTCCGGACGCTCGGCGGCGATCTGGCGAAGATAGGCCTCGCCGATGCCGATCAGCCGTGCGGTTTCAGCCGGTGAAAAATGGCGCATGCTCTTTTCGGTGTGCGGTGAAAATGTATTTGCATTATGAGCCTGCAACTGGGCTGACAACGCAGCCGAATGCTGTTGTATAAGACTCGTCAGGTCGGGTGCTCCTGCGGCACGTCTTAAATCGGCACTCTGTGTCATCGGTCTTCTTTCGCTCGAAATTGCAGTAGCGGTTTTTTTCGAAAAAGGCGGTTTTTTCCGCAACTGAGATATAAGCGCCGATTCTCTTTTCGGCGCAATAGGCTTTTTTCTCAGGTTGGAAAGTGCCGCTAAAGCATTGTGGAAGAATCACATTTGCTTTTTGTGACAGTTTGACGGTTAGCCGCGGCTAACTGCGCGTCGCCGATCGGAAAGACGGGCGTTGATCGCGTCCGCTTGGGGTGGAATGGACGTCCAGCGCAGAAGTTTGCCGCGGCTAACTTTCAATCTAGCCTTCTGTGCTCCGGCTGGTTCCAGCGCTGGAAAGTGATGGGTGGACATTTACATTGGTTCAATCGCTACTCGTTGAGTTCGACGTCCGTCGTTTGGCGGTTCAATTCGTCGCACGGTGGAAGAATGATTATCCTATGAAGTCGCTTTCATCGGCTCGGATTTCTTGATCATCCGTACAGCCGCTCATCTTTTATCGTCCCAGCCGGCGGAAGCCTCTATAGCGATCGTCGGCGATGAATGGGATTTCCGGCGCGGCGCCACCAGCGGCACGGAGCTGCCCAATCATCGTTTGAATGTGCCGGTCGGGCGAATGAGTGTCGTCCCGGACAAGCCGGATGATTTTGTCAACGGGTTGGTGGAAGGCGGGATGGCGGACAGTCCCTTACTGTTCGCCCTGTGCGGGGACGACGACCGTTATCTTCGCTACATGCTGGCTGGGCTGCTTAGAATCGAAGAGTAAGGAGCCCGGATGGATTTCGTTCGGGCCAAGGTTTGACCTCTCGGGCGGATCGCAGAGGCGGATTTTTATCTACGCTGGAGAATGGAGAGCAGCTGCGTGCGCTGAATGTTGTCCTGTGTCTGGGTGTCGGTGCGACGAGTTTGCCGTTGCAAATTGTCACCAGGGAAGGAGGGTCCGCAACGTATCATCGGCCGCTGCTGGTTGCGGGGATAGTTGTCCAAAATCAGGGCCGGGAATCGCATCTGTATTCAGGGGCCAATTCATGTCCGGTGGACTTGCTCGAATGCGCATGTCAGCCTGTCGCCGCCGCCCGAGGAGTCTAAGTTACCTGAAGGCTCAACGGAGATCAGCCGGTTGCTGTGCGCTCTGCGCAAACAGGTGAGCGAAGATGCGACGTGGCGCACCGTCATGGATGGCTTGCGGCCGCAAACTCAATCGCTTCGGCAACGTCTCACACCTGCGCAGCGCAGCCGATTCCTTCGGCATGCCTTGCCGTGGTAGAACATCCACCGGCATCGGATTGCGCCTGAAGTGTCTGGCGCCTTCGGGAAGTTGCTTTCAGATGGCGTTCTTAAAATTCATGCGGGTTACCTTCGCTCCATATAAGAAGGAGAGGAGGGGATCGCCATGCGTTACCGCCGCAGGCATACGCAGATATCGGAGGAGCTGCAGGTCGATTGGGTCGTCAATTGTACCGGAATGGAGCGAGCCGGCATCGGCCATTCCCGGCTTCTTGAAACGATGCGCGGTGACGACGTTATTTTGCTCGATCCCTTCGGGCTTGGAGTGGAAGTCGATGGCCAGTCTCGTTTGCTGCGGACTGACGGACGAAGCTGGCCCGGTCTTTTCGCCACCGGGGCGCTGACGGCGGGCAGCTTCTGGGAAGATCACGGAGAGAGTGACGGCGAAGGACCGCCTTTCCGCGGGGGGAAGGGCCGGCCGAATCGAGACGTGTCTAGTACCACTCCTAAGAGGTTAGCCGCGGCAAACTTGCTTTCTGAATAATGTTCCGGGAATTCCATGGATGCCGAATTTCGCGAGTGGAACGCCGTGCGAATGCCCACGGGGGCGCATGACAAGCATGCAGTTCCCCATGAATCACGCCATATATCGACCATGAGCGATACATTTCCCTGTAATGTATCGGCGGTAAGCACGGCAGCGGATTTCGCACGCAATGTGCGCGATTGCTAAATTATTTACATTACTTATGGAAAAGCATCATAAAATCGGCTACGTATCGTAAGAATTTCTGAAATTATGAAAATAATTTGCGAGGACCTATGCAAAAGCCGAAACTGATACGATATGAGGCGGCGGACAATCAGGCTGGCGGACAGCGGCGGCCATTTGCCAAGGCCGTCCGGGCCGGAGATTTCATTTATGTTTCCGGGCAGGTGCCCACCGTCGATGGCGAGGTTGTAACCGGCGGGATCGTGGCGCAGACCGAGCAGGTGGTTGCGAATATCAAGGACGTTCTGGCGCTTGCCGATTGTACGCTTGCGGATGTGGTCAAGGTCAATGTCTGGCTGGACGATGCCCGGGATTTTTCGAGCTTTAACGCTGTATTCCAGAAATATTTCATAGATCATCCGCCGGCACGCTCCACCGTGCAATCGCCGCTGATGGTCGATGCCAAGGTGGAAATGGACGTTATCGCCTATAATCCGCTGGCATGAAGCCCAATTTGCCGATGTTTGAGAGTAGATGATGACCTATCCCTGGCCTGATGCGGGCACACCCCTCAATGCGATTTCGACGCCGATGCCTGTGATCGACGAGGACAGGCTCGCCGCCAATATCCTCAGGGCGCAATCCTATCTGGATGATCACGGCAAGGCCTTTCGGCCGCATATCAAGACGCACAAGATACCCGCCGTCGCCAGGCAGCAGCTTCAGGCCGGTGCTATCGGCATTAATTGCCAGAAGGTCAGTGAGGCGCAAGTTTTTGCGGATGCCGGTTTTGATGACATTTTGATTACCTATAATATTCTCGGTGCGGCAAAGCTTTCGCGGCTGAAGGCGCTGAATGCGCGCATCGGCCAATTGAGCGTGGTTGCCGATAGCGCAGTCACGATTGCCGGCCTTGCCGATGCATTCGATACGGCAAGGCCGCTTGCCGTGCTGGTCGAATGCGACACAGGCGGCAAGCGCTGCGGCGTGCAGACGCCGGAAGCGGCATTGGCGCTTGCGGAACAGATCATCGCGGCACCGGGCCTCACATTCAAGGGCATTTTGACCTATCCGGCACCGGGCGGAGCCGTGACGGTGGAAAACTTCCTTCGCGAGACGATGGCATTGCTGGCGGCAAAGGGCATAGATTGTCCGGTGCGGTCCAGCGGCGGTTCTCCCGATTTTTACGCCGCCCATCTGGTTCCTTCCGCCACCGAACATCGGGCCGGTACCTATGTCTATAATGATCGCGCCATGCTGCGCGCTGGACATTGCACGGCCGGCGATCTCGCCATGCATATTCTCGCCACCGTCGTATCGCGACCGACAGCCGATCGGGCCGTGCTGGATTGCGGCTCCAAGGCCCTTACCTCGGATCTCCTGGGTTTCAGCGATTACGGGCTACTTGAAAGCTATGAAGATGCGAAAATCATCTCGCTTTCGGAAGAACATGCGGTTGTCGATCTATCCGGCTGTGCCTCGCGCCTGCCTGAGATCGGCGAGATGGTCAAGGTCGTCCCGAACCATACCTGCGTCGTCAGCAATCTTTTCGACAGGATGGTTTTCCATCGAAACGGCGTCGTGACGCGGGTTGAGCAGGTCGCGGCGCGCGGTACGGTCTGGTAAAATTACCGGCTAATTAAATTTGGAAATAAAGCTGCCAAAGGGCAGATTGCGGTAACGAGAATCTAGAGACATGCGCATCTTCACGGCGTCACTCGCCACCGAAACCAACACGTTTTCACCTGTCCCGACGGATATGGATGCCTTTCGTGCGGCTTTTTATGCCGGGCCGGGGGAGCATCCAGAAACGCCGACGCTTTGCTCGTCGCCAGTGCCTATCTTGCGCCGTCGCGGCAGGGCGGAAGGGTTCACGGTAATAGAGGGAACGTCCTGCTGGGCGGAACCGGCCGGTCTTATCCAGCGCCAGACCTATGAAACGCTGCGGGACACCATTCTTGCCGAACTCACCGCCGCCTTGCCGGTCGATGCGGTGGTGCTCGGTCTGCACGGCGCCATGGTGGCGCAGGGTTATGACGATCCGGAAGGGGACTTCCTGTCACGGGTCCGCGCATTGGTCGGACCGGATGTACTTATCGCGGCGGAATTCGATCCGCACAGCCATCTGACGGCGCTTCGGGTCAAAAATCTCGATATTATGGCGACGTTCCTGGAGTTTCCGCATACGGATTTCGAAGAGCGCGGCGAGCATGTGGTTGAAATGGCGCTGCGCACGCTTCGGGGGGAGATAAAGCCGGTCATCTCCACTTTCGATTGCCGTATGATCACCATTTATCCCACCAGCCGTGAACCGATGCGCTCTTACGTCGACCGGCTGAAGGCGTTGGAAGGCAAGGAAGGCATCGTGTCGATTTCCGTTATTCACGGTTTCATGGCGGGTGACGTGCCGGATATGGGAACGCGCATCGTTGTCGTGACCGATAATGACAGGGCAAAGGGCGATGTGCTGGCCCAAAAGCTCGGCCATGAGCTTTATGCCATGCGCAAGTTGACCGCCATGCCGATGCTGGATACGGAATCCGGTCTCGACCAGGTTCTTGCCATTCGCAGCAATAATCCGGACAGGCCGGTCGTCGTATCGGATATCTGGGACAATCCGGGCGGCGGTGTCGCCGGCGACGCCACCCATATTCTGCGGCGCATGATGGAGCGCGGCATGGACAATATCGCCGTCGCGACGATCTGGGACCCGATTGCTGTGTCTTTCTGTCATGCGGCGGGTGAGGGGGCCGAGATCGATCTGCGCATCGGCGGCAAATCCAGCCCTCAAGGCGGCGAGCCGCTCGATTTTCGCATAAAGGTGATGCGCACGGCCGAGGCCGGCTGGCAGAGTTTCCGCAACAGCCGCGTCACGCTCGGCCGCGCAGCTGTCGTTCGACCGCTCGGTACGCAGATCGATATCATCCTCATCACCAGCCGCACGCAAACTTATGAGCCGGATATCTTTTCCAATCTCGGCGTCGATTTTGCAAAAAAAGACGTACTGCTGGTCAAGTCCACCAACCATTTCCATGCGGGGTTTGCGCCGGTCGCATCTGAGATCGTTTATATTGCGGCCCCGACATCCTATCCGACCGATCCGGCAAGAACGCCCTATCGGAAGGCGAGCCTTGAGCTTTGGCCGCGGGTGGCCGATCCGCTGGGGCTGGATTAACGTGAGGCAGCTTCACACCTGATCAAACGACACAACGAAGAAACGAGCATCCTTTTCAACGCCCTCTATGGCGAATCCGGTGCCGGGCTCCAGAAGTAGGCTGTCGCGTCGCTGCAAATTCACGTTTCTGCCGCCTGATGAGACGCTGACGGGATCAGCGGCAAAAATTACCGTCGCCGTTGACACCGTTGAGTGAACGGTGAGCGCGCCGCGATGTCTCTCGACGCGGTGCGCATAGTGCCGGCGACGGGACATGACATTGAGATCGACAATGGGACCATTCCCCAGAACGGCCTCTACGGAAACATCGGCAGCGAAGGGCAAGGGATCGCTTTCCATCGTCAACGAAACGGGCTCGCTTGCGTCAATACTGAGGCTCATGCCGTTCCCCTCGAGGATGCAGAGGGTGCGGTCAATCCCGTCAAATATGGAAAAAGGCCCATCTTGCGCAACATCCGCCATGCTGATGCGCCAATCGAAATCCGCCATCGAGGCGTTTGCGGGATGAACGATGATCTCCGTCGTTACGCCGCCGCCGTTTTTCCAGGGCATGGATGTGTAGGTGGTTTTTTGTAGGTGTCTCATCTTCTGCATTCCCTGGGCGTTTGGCTGGACAGGAGGGTGTTACTTACCGTCACCGGCGATAAGTTTCTCAAGCTGCTTTTGCGCTGTGTGTAGATCGCCCCTTTTTCCGGCGAGTTTCTCGATCGCCTCGACAACAAGATCACGCGCAACGTAGTCTGACTTGTGTCCGAGATTTTTCACAACGATCAGGATTGACCTGTCGATATCGCGTGCAAACTGGCGAGAGTGAATCTCTGGTGAAACCACATTGTCCGTGTCGCCGGTTATGATGATGGTCGGCGCCTTGATCTTGGAATAATTCGGTGCGGCGCTCCGCGCCCATCCATTCAAGGCGGCGACTTCCTGCGCGTTATGGCGAAAGGCTTTCGGTCGCAATGCCGCCCATGCTCGGGTTGCCTCGACATAGTCCGGGGGTCGATTATTCGGTGCAAAAACCCCACGCGTCGCCTGATCGAGTGCGAGGAAACCGGCGGGTGGCGCGACGAAGGCCGAAAAAAGCGGGCCGGTCACCGGGGCGCTTGCTGCCGTGTAATACCAGGCAATTCCTCCCGGCCAAGGGTAAACCGCAGGAGAAAGAAACACCAGGCCGGACACCATCTCCGGGTGGCGAAGCGCGAATGCCGCGGTGATGGCGCCGCCAAAGGAGTGCCCCACGATGATAGCCTTGTGGATGCCGCGCTTTCTCATCAACTGAGCCACGGCATCGGCTTGTCCATCCGGCAGGATATTGTCCTTGCCGCCAGTATCGGAGCCGCCATGGCCCGGCCTGTCGATGAACAGCAGTCTTGCGCGGCCACGGAGTTTGTCTGCAAAGGAAAACAGCGGATCATAAAGACTTGCGCTTGCGCCGTGCAGGAAAACGATCGGCGGCAGGTCTGCCGGTTTCTGCGGTTCAATCAACAGGCTGTTGAGTTTGTATCCGCCGACATCAATTCTCACCGGAAAAGCCTTTTGGCCTTCGGAAGCTGCAGTGACGGTGAAAGAGAAAGCAGGAAAAATTGCACCAATCAAAAAAGAGAGGCCAAATGAGATATGCCGTGGTGCCATGCTGTCGTCCGCACTCCATCAAAGCTCGCCGCGTTATCACAGGCGCGAAAATGAACCATATGCCTGAGCGACAGTAACAACGAGAAAATCGACTCGGAAGTTTCAGACGAAGGAGCGGGTTGGATAATGGCTGTCCGGCTTGATTTGCGGAAGGGGAGGCCGCGCGGCGATGGACCGCGCGGCACAACAATCAATTGCCGAGAATACCGGGCAGGCGCAGTCCCTGCTCCTTGGCACATTCCACGGCGATGTCGTATCCGGCATCGGCATGGCGCATGACGCCGGTTGCCGGATCGTTCCAGAGAACACGCTCCAGCCGGCGCGCGGCATCATCGGTGCCATCGGCGCAGATGACCATGCCGGAATGCTGCGAGAAGCCCATGCCGACGCCGCCGCCGTGATGCAACGATACCCATGTCGCGCCGGATGCGGTGTTGAGAAGTGCGTTGAGGAGCGGCCAGTCGGAGACGGCATCCGAGCCATCCTTCATGGCTTCGGTCTCGCGATTGGGCGAAGCGACGGAGCCGCTGTCGAGATGATCGCGGCCGATGACGATTGGTGCCTTCAGTTCGCCGTTCTTGACCATTTCGTTGAAAGCAAGCCCCAGACGATGGCGGTCGCCAAGCCCGACCCAGCATATGCGCGCCGGCAGGCCCTGGAAAGCGATGCGCTCACGCGCCATGTCCAGCCAGTTGTGCAGGTGCTTGTTATCAGGCAGCAGCTCCTTCACCTTGGCGTCGGTCTTGTAGATATCTTCCGGATCGCCCGAAAGCGCCGCCCAGCGGAACGGGCCGATGCCGCGGCAGAATAGCGGGCGGATATAGGCCGGAACGAAACCGGGGAAGGCGAAGGCGTTTTCAAGCCCCTCATCTTTGGCGACCTGGCGGATGTTGTTGCCGTAATCGAGCGTCGGAACGCCGGCGTTCCAGAAATCGACCATGGCCTGGACGTGTACCTTCATCGATGCACGCGCCGCAGCGGCAACGGCCTTCGGGTCGCTTTCCTGCTTGGCGCGCCATTCGGCAACCGTCCATCCGGCGGGAAGGTAACCATGGACGGGGTCATGCGCCGAGGTCTGGTCGGTAACAATATCGGGGCGGACGCCGCGACGGACGAGTTCCGGAAAGATTTCCGCCGCATTGCCGATCAGACCGACGGATTTCGCCTCGCCTGCCTTGGTCCATTGGTCGATCAGCGCCAGCGCCTCATCGAGCGTATGCGCCTTCGCATCGACGTAACGGGTGCGCAGGCGGAAATCGACGCGGGTTTCATCACATTCGACGGCAAGGCAGCAAGCGCCGGCCATAACGGCTGCCAGCGGCTGTGCGCCGCCCATGCCGCCGAGGCCGCCGGTGAGAATCCACTTACCCTTCAGGTTCCCCTCATAATGCTGGCGGCCGGCCTCGACGAAGGTTTCATAGGTGCCCTGCACGATGCCCTGCGTGCCGATGTAGATCCACGAACCGGCCGTCATCTGGCCGTACATGGCAAGGCCCTTCTTATCCAGCTCGTTGAAATGATCCCAGTTCGCCCAATGCGGCACGAGGTTGGAATTGGCGATCAGGACGCGCGGCGCGTCTTTGTGGGTGCGGAACACGCCGACGGGCTTGCCCGACTGCACGATGAGGGTTTCATCCTCGTTCAGGTCCTTCAGCGTCGCGACGATACGGTCGAAATCGTCCCACGTGCGGGCGGCGCGGCCAATGCCGCCATAAACCACCAGCTCATGCGGGCGCTCGGCGACGTCAGGATCGAGATTGTTCATCAGCATGCGCAGCGGCGCTTCCGTCATCCAGCTTTTGGCATTGAGTTCAGTGCCCTGCGGTGCGCGGACATCGCGAATATTGTGGCGTGGATTGTTCATGTACTTTCCCCTTATCATTTCGTGTCGAGCGCAAATTTTTCCATGCGCGTGAGAATGGTCTTGAGATGGGCGCGAAGCCGTTCGGCTTTGCCCGTGTCATAGGCAAAAGGTGGTTGCTCGTTCTGAAGATGGGTGGACTGCGCCAGCTCCATCTGAATGGCGTGCACACCGGTCTCCGGATTTCCGTAATGGCGCGTCGTCCAGCCGCCTTTGAAGCGGCCGTTCAGAATGCTGTCATAGCCCGCCGCCGCTGCGGTCACCTCGACGGCGATTTTCTCGATTGCTGGATCGCAGGTCTTGCCCAAATCCGTGCCGATATTGAAGTCCGGCAGCTTGCCCTCGAACAGAAAGGGGATATGCGAACGGATCGAATGGCAATCATAGAGAATGGCGATGCCGTGGATGGATTTCACCCGCTCGATTTCCGCCGCGAGGGCCGCGTGATAGGGCGCGTGGAAGTTTTCCAGACGGTGCGCAATATCGTCCTGACTGGGCTCCTGTCCTTCATTCCAGATCGGCTCGCCGTCGAAATCGGTCTCCGGAACAAGGCCTGTCGTGTTCTGGCCCGGATAAAGGCTCACCCCGGCTGGGTCGCGGTTGGCGTCGATCACGTAACGATGGAAGGTGGCCCTTACGGTCGTCGCGTTCTCCAGAAGCCCGTCATAGAGCTTATGGATATGCCAGTCCGTATCGGCGAGTAGCCTGCCGTTATCGTTGAGACGATCCCAAATGTCGGCTGGTACATCCGTGCCGGTGTGAGGCAGGCCGAGGATGATGGGCGAGGTACCTTGGTGAAGGGTGAAGGGCGTGTTCATTAGCTGGCCCTCTCCATCGTGGGGTTACCCCCCTCTGCCCTGCCGGGCATCTCCCCCTCAAGGGGGGAGATCGGCAAGCGGATGACTCCATGCCTATTGAACGAGCGGGCGCGGCATCTGATCTCCCCCCTTGAGGGGGAGATGCCCGGCAGGGCAGAGGGGGGTAACCCCACGGCAAAGACCGATAACCCCAAGGCAGGGGAGGACAAAGCACTCATCACCTCAAACCTCCAGCTTCGGCAAAATATCGTCCGAAATTACCGCGACCAGCGCGCCGGAGCCGATCAGCTCTGCCGCAGCCTTCAAATCCGGCGCCATATAGCGGTCTTCCTCAAGTGACGGCACTACGGCGCGCAACGCAGCAATCACCTTTTGCAATTCAGGGCTCGTTTTCAGCGGTCCGCGCAGTTCCACACCCTGCACGGCTGAAAGCGCCTCGATGCCAAGGATGGCGAAAAGATTATCCGTCATCGGCAACAGACGACGCGCACCATGGCAGGCCATGGAGACATGGTCCTCCTGATTAGCGGAGGTCGGTGTGGAATCGACCGAGGCGGGATGCGCCATCTGCTTGTTCTCGCTCATCAGCGCGGCGGAGGTGACTTCTGCGATCATCAGGCCGGAATTCAGCCCCGGCTTCGTGGAGAGAAACGCCGGCAGACCATAAGAAAGCGCTGGATCGACCAGCAGCGCCACGCGGCGTTGGGCGATCGCACCGATTTCACAAATGGCGAGCGCCGTCTGGTCGGCGGCAAAGGCGACCGGTTCGGCATGAAAATTGCCGCCAGAGACAACGGAATTGTCTGAAAGCACTAGCGGATTGTCCGTCACCGCATTGGCTTCGATTTCCAGCGTGCGGGCCACCTGCCGCAGAAGATCAAGGCAAGCGCCATCCACTTGAGGCTGGCAACGGATACAATAAGGGTCCTGCACCCGCTCGTCGCCTTCAATGTGGCTGACGCGGATTTCCGAACCTTCCAGCAGATTACGAAGCGCCGCGCCCGCATCAATCTGGCCCTTATGGCCGCGCAGGCTGTGAATATCGGGATGGAAAGGAGCAGACGATCCCATGGCGGCGTCGGTGGAAAGCGCGCCGGTGACAAGCGCCGCCTGTGCTGCGCGATGGGCGCGGAAAAGACCGGCGAGCGCCAGGGCCGTCGAGGTTTGCGTGCCGTTGATCAGCGCCAGCCCTTCCTTTGCGGCAAGCACAACCGGCGTCAACCCGGCTTTGGTGAGCGCTTCTCCAGCGGGCAGAAGTACGCCCTCATAAAAAGCTTCGCCTTCGCCCATCATCACAGCGGCCATATGGGCAAGCGGCGCGAGATCGCCGGACGCGCCAACCGAACCCTTTTCTGGAATGACGGGAATGACACCCTTTTCAAGCATGTCTTCGATCAGCCGAACCAGTTCAAGCCGCACACCGGATGCGCCGCGGCCGAGCGAAACCAGCTTCAGCGCCATGATCAGCCGCACGATATTTTCAGGAAGCGGTGCACCCACCCCGCAGCAATGCGACAGAATGAGATTGCGCTGCAGCGTCGCCACATCGGCCGCGTCGATCTTGATGGAAGCGAGTTTGCCGAAACCGGTATTGATGCCATAAACCGGCGCATTGCCGGCGGCGATCTCGGCGATGCGGGCCGCTGCCTTTTCAACGCCTTTATCGAAGCTGCGGTCGAGTCTGGCGCTGCCGTTCTCCCAGTATATACCGGCGAGATCGGCTAAGGTCACATTGCCGGGGTGAAGCGTGATGGTCTTCATGGTCATGGGCAAACCTTCTGTCCCTTGAAAATACGGGCATGGAGCGGATTGAAACCGATGCGGTAAACGAGTTCTGCCGGGCGCTCGATATCCCAGATGGCAAAATCAGCGGATTTTCCAGCCTCCAGCGTGCCGGTTTCCGCAAGCAGGCCGAGCGCCTTTGCCGCGTTGCGTGTCGTCGCCGTCAGGCACTCTTCAACGGTCATGCGGAAAAGCGTTGCGCCCATATTCATGGTCAGCAGCAGCGAGGTGAGCGGCGATGTGCCGGGGTTGCAGTCCGTTGCCAGCGCCATGTCGGCCCCGGCGTCGCGCAGGGCCTGCACCGGCGGCAATTGTTTTTCCCTGAGCGCATAAAAGGCGCCGGGAAGAAGCACGGCCACCGTTCCCGATTTCGCCAGTACCTTCGCACCAGCCTCATCGAGATATTCCAGATGATCGGCCGAAAGCGCATTATAGGATGCCGCAAGCTCTGAGCCGCCAAGGTTGGAAAGCTGCTCCGCATGCAGCTTGACGGGAAGTCCCCGCTGTTTCGCAGCCTTGAAAACCCGGTCGATCTCCGGGACCGAAAAGGCGATGCCTTCGCAAAAACCGTCCACCGCATCCGCCAGCCCTTCCGCATGGGCTTTTTCCAACCCTGGCAGAACGACTTCGGTAATATAGTCGGCATTGCGACCTTGGTAGTCCGCGGGTGTCGCGTGTGCGGCGAGGTAGCTGGTGACAATACGCACGGGCCGCAGCGTCTCGAGTCTGCGGGCCACTCGCAGCATTTTCAGCTCGGTTTCGATATCGAGACCGTAACCGGATTTGATTTCTATGGTGGAAACACCTTCGGAAAGAAGCGTGTCGAGACGCGGCAGGGCCTGCGCCACCAAAGCCTCTTCCGAAAGTGCGCGCGTGTCGCGCACCGAAGAAATGATGCCGCCGCCCGCTTTGGCGATCTCTTCATAGGTGGCGCCATTCAGCCGCATCTCGAATTCCATGGCGCGATTGCCGCCGAAGACAAGATGGGTGTGGCAGTCGATCAGGGCGGGTGTGATCCAGCGACCGCCGCAATCGGTGGTCTCATCGGTTGTAGCGAGATCAGCGGGCAGATCGCTTTCTGGGCCGGCAAAGGCAATGTGGCCGTTACGCACGGCAATCACGGCATTTTCGACAGCGCCAATGCCATCCATGTCAGGATTGAAAGTCGCCAGCCGGGCATTGCGCCACAAAGCCGTGACGTTCCCGGTCGCCATTCCATTTGCAGATTTGTTCCCTGGCATTTGCTTTTCGCCTTTCCTTTGTGAGTTAAATGTATATACATAATAACAGGCTTGGCAAGCTGCAATTTCGGGTTTGAGGTGGCCTTGCCGGAAAGAACCAAAGGAGAGGGTGGCATGACGGCAATTCACGCGGGCGCAGCGCTTCTGGCTGATGGATGGGCGAAAGATGTTCGCATCATCCGCAATGCCGGCGTTATTTCATCCGTCGAAACCGGCGTTTCCCCGCAGCAGCAGGACGAGCGCCACGCGGTCATCATTCCGGCCATGCCCAATCTCCATAGCCACGCCTTTCAGCGCGCCATGGCCGGGCTTGCCGAAACTCGCGGTCCCGGTGACGACAGTTTCTGGAGCTGGCGCACCGTCATGTATAAATTCGCGCTCTCCATGACACCTGACCATGTCGAGGCGGTCGCCGCTCAGCTTTATATGGAAATGCTGGAGGCGGGTTTTGGGCGGGTCGGCGAATTTCACTATCTGCACAATGACAGGGATGGCTCACATTATGGCAATATCGCCGAAATGGCCGAGCGTATCGGCGCGGCCGCCTCGCAGACGGGTATCGGCCTCACATTGCTGCCGGTCTTTTATGCTCATTCCGGATTCGGCGGCCAGGCGCCGATCGACGGGCAGAAGCGCTTCATCCATTCGCTCGATAGTTACGGCAAGCTGATGCAGGGCGCGCAAGGCGTGGTGGATAGCTTACCGGGTGCCACCCTCGGTATCGCCCCCCACAGCCTGCGCGCAGTGACCGGCGCCGAGCTGGCAGCCATCGAGCCGCTGGCAAAAGACGGGCCGATCCATATTCATGTGGCGGAACAGACGAAGGAAGTGGACGATTCGCTTGCTTTTTCCGGTGCTCGGCCGGTGGAATGGCTGCTGAACAATGCGCCAGTCGATGGCCGCTGGTGCCTCATCCATGCGACGCACATGACGGAAACCGAAACGCGCCGTATGGCAAAAACCGGTGCCGTTGCCGGTCTCTGCCCGATCACGGAGG